>DATMGL010000032.1:0-34552 GCA_035555575.1 Sphingobium sp. | reverse complement strand
TTCTTTGACAAGCTCGCGGACCGGATCGGCGAGACCGGCACTTACGGGGATCTGGCCAAGCGGCGTGTCAAACTGGGAGACATCATGGCCGCCGCCCGGGATTCAGCTGGCGATCCGCGCACCGAAAGAGTGCTCGGGCTGCTCGCCGGACAAGTCGGCAAGAACCCTGAAATTCCCTTGTCCGGGCTGTTCGGCCTTGGCTTGCTCGAGGACATGCCGATTGGCGGGCGTGACGGGCAGCCTGCTTTGCGCGCGGGGATGAATGCCTATCAACTCTGGGCGTTTGCCGTGCAGGGCCAGCCCGGAAGCCTCAATCTGTCCAAGCCCGTCGACTTGCTCATTCCGGGCAGCGTGGTGCGGCTCACCGGCATGGCCAATGGGCCGGCCGCGCGGCCGCGCTTCTCCTTCGGCCCGGCCGGGGAAACCAGCGTCAACACCTCCACCCTGCGACTGCAACTTGAAATCGGGCTCGGCCTGCTTCGGCTGATCGGTGCCCTGGTTGATGTCCGCGTTCCCATCCTGATCGACATCGGCGCGGGTGGCGCGGATCTGCAAAAGATCTCCTGCGCTGATACCGACGAACAGGCCCGCGACACGGAAGTCACGCTCCACGGCTATTCGGGCCTGGTCAATGCCTATATCGGCACGCCCCCGAACAACGCGATGGTGAGTCCGATGCCGGCCCTCAGTGAGGGACAAATCGGACAGGTCCGGCTCGTCAATGTGCTGGGGCTCATCACGGTGGATGCGCGGGCCGTCGCGAGTCCGGTGCTGGGCAGGAGCGAAGATGTCAGCTTCGGCCCCGATGGTCCGGGCCGCGTGGGCACACCTGCCTCTCCCGGTGCGCCAGTCACCATTGGCAACAATGCTGCGGCCGGGCCGCTGCTGAACTCACTGATTGATTCGCTCAGCGGAGCGGACGGCCTTCAGGTGAAGCTTCTCGGTCTCTGCCTGCCGCTCATCTGCTCGGAAAATATCGCGATCGTGCGCCAGACCCTGCTCGGCGGCCTTGTCGCGCCGATCGCCGGGCTGGTCGGCAATACCGCCGACCCGCTGCTCGACAATCTGCTTGCCGCGCTCGGCATCCAGCTTGGCCACACCAGCCTCTGGGTGACCGGCGCGCGCTGTGGTGTGCCCGTGCTGATTTGAAGACCTGAAACAAGGCAGGCGCGCGCCACTCCCGTTCGCCCGACCTCTTCCCCAACGGAGTGATAAGAGGATGAAGATTATGATGACCCGCTATATCCACGCCCTGGCTCGTCGTCTGGCGCGTGACGAGAAGGGCCTCGCCGCTGTGGAATATGCCGTGCTGGGGTCAATCGTGGTCGGCGCGATCGTTGCCATTGGAGGCGCGTTCGAGACGAATTTGCAAGCCGCGTTCACGTCCCTGTTCAATTCCATCTTGTGACCCGACCAATGCGCCGGCTCGATCAGATTTTCCGTCGCTGCCTGACCTGCGAGCGGGGCATAGCAGCACTGGAATTTATTCTCATCGCGCCGGCGCTCCTGATGATCGCTTTCGCCATCATCGTCTATTCCTTCTATTTTTCGGTAGATATGGGCCTGCGCCATGCCGCGTCCGAGGGAGCCCGAGCGGCCACCGCCGGACTCGGCAGTGTCGAGCGCGCCAACCTTGCCCGGGCGCGGGCGCAGGCCGTGGTGCAAAATTATGGATCCTTGCTGATGGCCGGCGGCGCCGGGCCGGTCATCACGACCGTCCCCGATGGGGTCAGCACCTTCAAGGTAGAGGTCAGCTACAATATGGCGAATAGTCCGATCATGCGGTTTGCGGGCTTTCTCCCCCTGCCCTCCCCGACGATCACCGCCACGGCCGTGGTCACCAACGGAGGCTATTGAATGAACGCGATCGGTCTGATCGGCCTTGCCCTTCTCATCCTGTTGCTGCTGCCGGTGGTGATCGCCGCATGGGAAGGCTATGGCGTGCCGGATATGCTCTATCTGGTCATTGCGAGTGGCGGCATCATCTTTGCGGGCGTGACCCGAGGATGGGCGGGGGCCCTCCAGGCAGGGCTGGTCGGCCTGGGTTGCCTGATTGTCGTGGCAGCGGCGATCACGGCCATTCGATTACGCTGGCAAGTCCGGCTGCTTGTTGGCGGTCATATCAAGTTACTTGGCGCCGGGGCAACGTGGCTTGGAGTGGCCGGCAGCATCGGAATGATTGCCATTTCGTTAACCTTGTTGGCCGGAGGTGCCGTATTTTTACGTATACGCAAAAATACAAATATTCGGCCTGAATTTATTCCAATAGCCGCGGCATCGATATTACTTGTCCAGATCGGATATATTTTTTAGTCTCCGCAACGATACGTGTTTCCTTTAAAAAGCGGAGCTGCCCCGCCATGAACACATTAGGATTCCGATTCAAGAAGGCTTTGAGCCTGCCGCCCCTGGCATCCACCGAAGCCAACGTCACAAGCGACAATCTGGATCAGGCCGCCGAGCCGGCCACGATTCTCATCGTTGATGACGACCTGGACTGGCTCGCCGAGTGCGCCTTCATGCTGGAAGGGATAGGGCTGCGATCCGTCGGCACATCATCCCCGCAGGACGCGATCCGGTATGCCGCTCAACCCGATATCTCGCTGGTGATCGTGGATTATGACATGCCCGGTTGCGACGGGCTGGAACTGATCAGTCAGCTTTCCATCCTTGGCGCGCAAAGTGGCCGGCAATTGCGGTTCATCATGGCGACCGGCCATGCCACGCTGGATCTCGCGGTCGATGCGATGCGCGCGTCGGCGGTTGATTTTCTGCAAAAGCCGGTCAGCCGGGATGTCCTGCAAAAGGCGCTGCAACGCGCCAACGGTCTTGCCGATACACCGACGCCGCGCATCGCCCTGATGGACAAGATTTCTGCGCTCAGTTCCGAGTTGCAGCGCATCACCCAACTGATTGACGACAAACCCGGGGCCCGCGCCCCGGCCCTGCCCGGTCAGGCGGCCACATCCGCCGCGCTCAAGGACCCGGTCACGGCGGACTTCATCCATGCCCTGCTGCGCAATGAAGCAAAACGGCGCCAATTGGGCGGCGGCACCCTGTTCGGCGATCCCGCCTGGGTGCTGCTGCTGGATCTGCTCCTCGCGAAGATCGAGGGCCGCACCGTCTCGGTATCCAGCGCGTGCATCGCGACTGGTGCACCGACAACGACTGCGCTTCGCCTCATCAATCGGCTGATCAGCGGCAATATTCTGTTCCGCTGGGAAGACGAACATGACAGGCGACGTAACTTTCTGGGCATCCATCCAGAGATTGAGCAGACGTTGCTCGACTATCTTGCTGAACAAAAGCTGCTCTGAGCCGCCAGTCTGATCGGCGGCTTCAGGCCACCAGCTGCATCTGGTTGGCCCGCCCGGTCAGTATCGCCTCGCGCAACGAGGCCAGCAGCGCCTCGACGTCGGCTGTCTCGGCCACCGTAAGGTCGATTTGCAATTCGCCGGTCCGGCTCGTCCGCACCCGGCCAACGGCCGCGCCGGCAGCCATGATAACCGCTTCGCCATTCAGCTCGGCCGGCCGCGAGGGCGTGGCAGCCTCCTTCAGCCGCTGGAGCACCGTCGCTGCGGGAAGCATCCGCTCATCCTCCCGGGCCAGACGCTGCTGTTCCTCACCAATGACAAGGGCCTCCGCAATCACGCATGCACGCGTATCGGCCCGGCGCAACAGGGGTGTCAGCACCTCGGAATGGCGCACCCGCAATTCTTCCTTGGTGGCAAACGCTGCGACGACTTCCGCCGGCAACTGCGCCAGTCCGAGCAGCCGGCTGAGCTGACTGTTGGACAGGTTGAGCGATTCAGCCATGCGCGACTGCACGCCACCATAGAAGCGATCGACCGCGCTCTGGTAGCTGCGTGCCCGATCCAGCTCGGTAATATCGGCGCGCTCGCGATTTTCGATATCGGCGAGACGAAAGGCCTCCTCATCGGAAAGGTCGACGACCAACGCATTCAGCCGCAGCTCCGAGCGACCGTTATGGTTGAGCCAGTCGATGGCAAAGCGCCGTCGACTGCCGACCAGTAGCTCATAGGGCGCCTCCGCCTCCGGTTTGGCGAGACGCACCAGCACGGGAATGCGGTTGCCACCCTCCGTCGCGATCGAATCGATAAGCGAGCGGCAACTATCCGGGTTCAGCCCGGGCTGATCGCGCGGGTTGCCATCCCACACCATGCAATCGCCGGGCTGGATCGAGATGGTCGCGCGTGTGCCCGTCCCCTGCTCGACAAAGCTCGTCAGCCGCTGCTCCAGCTTGCTGAGCGCCTCGCCGTCCCGCGCCGGCACCATATCGCTCGCGCTCGGTTCATAAGTGAGGCTGGTCAATATTTGCCGTACAAAACTTGCCATCATGTCGCCCCGGCAGTGTCGATTTACCGAAGTTCCAGTCATAGCCTGTCCTGTGCGACAAAGCCCAGCCAAACTCGGTTCGGATCGGTCGCATGGCTGTCCACAGACCTCCGGCCCCGACACCGGCGGCTCATGTCACCGCCGGAGCCGCCGGTGTCACGGCTAGAAGCGCCGACTGATCGTCAGTCTGGCCGCATTCACATGTCGATCGGAGGCATATTCTCCATGGTAGCTCAACCGCACGGAGGTGCGATGATTATAGGTTGCCGTCAGCCCCGCGCCGACCTCGGCTACATCCCGCGCGAAGCCAGCGGGCTGCAGAGTGAAGATCTCCAGATCACGGGTGGCCGCGCGCGCCTCGATGCGGCTATCCGTCCGCTTGCGCAGTTCATGCTGCCAGCGCCCTTCCACCGTCGGACGCAAGGTCCATTTGCCTGCCGCCATATTGGCGGAGAGCCGCATGCCGACACTGCTGCGCAATGACTTTGTATTGAACGGGGCGACATCAAGCGCGGCCGGGCCGCCGGCTTCGCTGAAGCCGGCCATATCGGCATAGCGATATTGCAGCCCGGCAAAGGGCTGGATACGCAGTCCGCCGGTGCGGATCATTGCGCCAGCCTCGCCCGTAGCCGCCCAGCCATCGCCCTCGACCAGGCTGCCGCTCAGCTTGTCGTCAAAACCGGCCCATTGCACCTGACGACGCAATTTATACTCGGCCAGATTGTAGCCGGCCGTCACGTCCAGATAGAATTTGCCGTTATTGAAGCTGGCATAGGGGCCGATATAGGTGGTCAGCAGCGTGATCCGGGGATGCTGCGCGAGATCCAGGCTGGCATCGAGATTGTCGACCCCCAGCGTGGCACCGATGATCAGATTGTCGACCGGACGAACATCGACCGCGAAGCGCACCGAACGGCCATCCATATTGGCTGCGGGACGGTCCGGCGCAGCATCGAAGCTGGCCTGTTTGAGCCCACCGCTGAGCATCATGTTGAACGTGCGGTCGCCATGGGTGGGCACGCCGGCCGGTGCGTCCGCGGCGATGCTGCGGCGCTCGGCCAGATAGTCGCGAATTTCCTGATCATAGGAATCCATCGAGGTGATGGCGAGGCGGGGCAACACCGCATAGGCGCGCGGCGAGAGCTGACCCAGCGCGTCGGCCCGGTCGGCCGCCGTCGGCAACTGGTCGATCGATGCGAGCATGGCCGCGCGATCACCGCTCGGCGCGGCTGCGGCGTTATCGAACGTGGCACCAACGGCCGCCTGCCCCGCCGTCTCGGCATAGGAACCGTAAGAGGCGGCCGCCGCCGGCTGAGCGACCATCAGGGCGAAGACCGGCGCGAGAATGGCAAAGGTGCCGTGCATGAGCCGATCGGCTCCAAAGCGGATGATGGACAAGTTGAACTATTCCTTCTGGTGGTGAACCGGACCATCTCCGCGCCGAATTTCCCGCCGGACAGGCCGACCAATGGAGCAATCTGCGCGATCATGATGATCGGTTTGAGGTCAAGCCGGCTTTCCGACCCACACGACGCGGCATGAGCATGTGCCTGCGCGCCCTCCCCCAAGCAGCATAGCCCCTCGCCTGAAGCGAGGAGCCCTGCCTGAATTGAACCGGCCCAGTGTGTGGGAGTGTCACTGGGCCGGTTCCCTACTCAGAGGCCGCCAAGCAACCCCCCAAGCAAGCCTGTTACCGGTGCCAGCGGGCCACTCCCGCCACCTGTGGCACCACCCAGCACGCCGTTGACCACGCCTGACACGGCCCCGGTCACTGGCGCGAGTGGGCCACTCCCGCTACTCCCGCCACCTGTGGCACCGCCGACCAGGCCTGTGACAAGGCCTGTTACCGGTGCCAGTGGACCACTTCCGCCGCCGGATGTGCCACCAAGCACGCCGCCGACGAGGCCAGTGACAGCCCCCGTCACCGGGGCAAGCGGGCCGCTTCCGCCGCCGGATGCGCCGCCGACGAGGCCTGTCACCAGGCCGGTTACCGGAGCCAGCGGACCATTCCCGCCGCCGGACACGCCGCCAAGCGCGCCACCCACAAGACCCGTGACAGCACCGGTCACTGGCGCCAGCGGATTAGCTGAGCCGGGCAGGCCCGATGCGAGGCCGTTGACTGCCCCCAGCACCGGGTTGGTTACCTGGCCGACCACGGAGGTCACCCCGGCAACCAGCGGTGCGGCCGCACCCGTGACCTGTCCGACAGCCGCGCCGACCTGCGGCCCGGCGATCGCCCCTGCCAGCGCACCGACCGGGGCAAGACCGGCTTCGACACCCGCCTTGGTGGTTGGCAGCGTGACGTCGAGAACCTTGCCTTGCGAGAGAAGGTCCACGGTTGCGAGCTGCCCCTGAGCCGCCGTCGTGCCGGCGGGGGCCGGCAGAACATTCAGGCCCAGGATTGTGCCGGTGGTGCTTGCACCAGTCTGATGACCCGCAAGATTCGCATCGATCAGCGGACCGCCCACGCCACCCGCGCCGCCATTCGGCGTGCCCGGCAAGGCAGAGGCAAGGTTGCCCAGCACACCGTTCACCAGCGATGTGACCGGTGCCAGCGGCCCGGTCTGGCTGACCAGCCCGTCCGTCACCGGTGACAAGGCCCCGTTGACGACCCCGAGAACCGGAGTCAGCACCTGACCGACAGCCGCTGTGACGGGTGCCACCACCGGTGCTACGCCATCGGTGAGGCCGTTGACCACGCCGCCGACATTCGGTCCGGCCACCGCGGTCACGAGCGATCCCACCGCACCAAGTCCGTCTTGCAACGCTTCGGTGGTTTTCGGCAGAGATATATCCGCGACCACACCATTGCCTGTCAGCACGTCAACGGTCGCAACGCTCCCCGTAGACGGGTTGCTGCCAGGCAACACGTTCACCCCGACCAACGTGCCCGAACCGGAGGGCCCGGTCACAGGCGTATCACCGATAGAGATGCCGCCCACCGATCCGGTGGGGCCAGTCGGGCCAGTCGGGCCTGAAGGACCGGTTGGGCCGGAGGGTCCATCTGGACCGGAAGGACCGCTCGGGCCGGAAGGGCCACTTGGGCCTGAAGGGCCGCTCGGGCCGGATGGGCCACTTGGGCCTGAAGGGCCGCTCGGGCCGGATGGGCCATCTGGGCCGGAAGGGCCGCTCGGACCGGACGGGCCACCGGGGCCGGAGGGACCGCTCGGACCGGAGGGGCCGCCTGGGCCGGAAGGACCACTCGGACCGGAAGGGCCACTTGGACCAGAGGGACCGCTGGGGCCAGTAGGGCCGCTCGGACCGGAAGGACCGTTTGGGTCGGAGGGACCGCTCGGGCTGCTGGGGCCATTGGGGCCGCGCCCCGCACCAACGTCAAAACCCACGCCATCGGCGCAGCCCGCAAGGCCCAGACAAAGCAGCGGAACAGCGGTGGCGCAGAGCAGACTGCGCATTTTGGGCAAGCGGCGAATATGATGAAGAGGCATCGAAACACTCCCTGTTGGACGCATGTTCACAAGAACGGTGCCTTGGCTACGCCCGATGCTGGCCGTTTCGATGCCGAGAAGAAACCAATCCGACCGGGTCACACCTGTCTGCCCGAACACGCAAAAAGCATGTTTCGGGACGGGCGGCGGGATATGCGCAAACTCGCTTCGATCGCCCGGAAATTTCGCAAGAGATCGGCCAGGCGCGGATTTCATGGCGATCTGGCCGGCAAAACCCGATAACGCTGCGCAACGCGTCAGGTCACAACTGAGCGCCAAAGCGGTTTATTCTATCCGGGTGACGAGAGGCGCTCGATCGATTCAGGCCGGACGAACGTCAACGCAGCGATCCGCCCCGATTTCACCCGTCTCGTGATGAGCCCGGGCTGGAGACAGTCACCGTGCAGGCCGCCTTGCTTCAACAAGCCCGCCGCCAACAGTGCAGCGCGTTGTCCCAAGGGAATCTGCAAGCTGGACTGGTGGCAGAACGCGTGGGTCGGTTGCCGCTTCGACAGGTCCGACAGGTGGAACCCAGAAGGCCCCTGCCCGACCGCCGGATCGCGTGATCCGCGGGCGTTCGAGATGTATGACCTGGGCCCCTGCACCATGCGCGTCGTCCCTGGGCAGTCGACCTGCTACGCGGCCCTGCCCCACAGTCACCTTGCGCGCGCTCCTGGTTCCATCGCCGGTGCCGGCACGGGACCGCTCAGCGCGCCACATCGGCGTTGGCAGGCGCATGTCGGGACAGATACGGAATATTGATCGGGGGCACGGCAGCTTCCCCGCTGCCGTGATACCGACGGCGAGCGTCGCGACAATCTAGCGCCAGCGCGGCCCTTCGACCCACGAGACGAGACTGCGCCGCACGCCTTCCGTCACAGGAAGCACGCGATGTTGCAGGAAGGACGGAAAAATCAGCAAGCTGCCACGCGGCGCAAAACGATCGCCGGGCGACTCAAGGCCGAAAAATTCAAACTGCCCCCCGCGATAATCACCGGGATCGGACATTTGCACGACGAGCGACAATTTTCGGTCGAACGGCCGCGGCGATTCCAGCCACACATCCTGATGCCAGTCATATTTACCCTGGCTCGTGCCGTGATACTCCGTGAACTGGAGATCATAAGGCGCATCGATCTCAACGCCGAAGTTGCTGCGATTGGAACGATGCACGAACTGCATCAGCCGATCGACCAATGCTTTCTCGACCGTGACGTCGAGCCAGCGGATGATCGATGAGCGATAGCTTTTGTCGCTGCGCTTGCCATCATCGAAACCCACCGTGGCAGCCTGGGGCTGGTAGCGCCCGGCCAGATCAACGATCGTATCGCATTCCTGATCGGTCAACGCCGACGTCCACACTTCCCAGACATTTTGCATTGATAGGATGTCTCCGCATGTCGGCGCCGATGATGTTGCGTCTTTTGCGTATACGCAAAACAATCATTCAAATGGCGCGGGCGAGGCCAAAGAAGAAGCGGGGCTTGTTGCTGTAGGCTGCGCTCGGCCGCTCAATGGGCACCGCGACCTCGGTGCTGGCGGTCCAGCCCTTGCCGACGCCGAAGCGCAGGCCGCCCCCCACCGAGGCGAGCGACACCGTCTCGGCCGGCAAGGCATAGGCCGGACGTGCAACGGTGCGACCACGCGCGCCATCAACGTAAACAAACAGTGAACTGTTTTTGACCAGCGGGGTCACTGTCGGCAGCTTCCAATCCAGCTCGATGCTGCCCGCCACGGCCTTTTCCGCTGTGACCGCGCCCACCGGGAAGGCCATGCCGGCATCACGGCCGCCGAGCGACATCCGCTCCGTGACCGGCAGCTTGTCCCGGGAATATTGCCCGCGAACCGTGGTTTTGACGGTCATGATCTTTTTCACCGTCATCACGCCAACAGCCTGAATATTGGCTTTTGTGAAGGACTTGCTCGAAAATCCTTCAAAGGCCTTGGCATTGAACAGATCGACGCCCTGACTGACAATGGCCGAGACGGCGAAACCCTTGTCGCCATCCGTTTTCGAAACGCTGCCTCCTAATCGGACAGCGCGCGATCTGTAATCGCCAAATTTCGTATCC
Organism: Sphingobium sp.; assembly: GCA_035555575.1. Taxonomy (GTDB): domain Bacteria; phylum Pseudomonadota; class Alphaproteobacteria; order Sphingomonadales; family Sphingomonadaceae; genus Sphingobium. The sequence continues at coordinate 24,678 of DATMGL010000032.1, read as the reverse complement.
AGATAGTAATTGCTACTATCGATACCATCGAGCGAAAGACTGAGTGAAATATTGGTCTTGTAGGACCGCACTAACGGATAGGCCATGGTGAGCCCGGCCAGTGTCGCCTGTCCCTTGATCTGATCCCCGGTCGAGCGGGATCTCACCGTGGCCAGACTGGCGCCGAGCGAGAGACCGTCGCTCCCCAGCGGCGTCGCATAGCTGGCCGAATAAAACTGATAACGATCCGGGTAGAAAGGCAGATAGCCCGCGACGCGCAAACTGTCGCCCTCGCGAGCCAAGCCGTTGATGGCAACGGACAGCTGCGCCTGGACACCTTCCACGACGTTGCTGACACCGCTATTGTCGATCAGCAGTCCGCCCTGCAGCTGCTTGCGCTTGACGGACAGATCCAGCACCAGATTGCCTGACGTATCGAGCTGGCGGACTTCCGCATCAACCGTTTGCCCCGGTACATCGCGCAGCAAGGACAGCGTGCGCTCAAGCGTGCTCCGCCGCAAGGGAGCATCGCGCATCAGCCGGCGCATATGTGCCCGGATCAAACGCTTCGGCGTGCTCGGGCTGGCATTGACCAGGGTATAGTCGGTCACTCGCCCTTCGACGACCTTGACGGTCAGCACTCCACCGGTGGGCGTCTGCGCGGGGATCGAGACAGCATGAAAAGCAATGTCGCTCTTCACATAAGCCAGGCTGATGGCATTCGCGATGGCCTGAAGCACATCCTGTGTCAGCGGCCGCCCCAGCCAGGGCGCGACCACCGCATCCAGCGATGCCGTCGGCAGGCTTGCCCCATCATAGCGCACAGCTGTCAGGAGAATATCCATTTCGCCGGCCGGAGCGGTGGCGACCGTAGGCGGCGGCGCGGCCGGGGCCGGGACAGCGAGCTGTGGAATGCTGGGCACAAGGCGATCCGCCCGGTCGCGATCGATCGTCGGCGCGGTGTTCGGGCTGTTGGTCCCGCGACCGGACAGGTCCTGCCCCATCGCCGGCCAAGCGAACCCGAACAGCAGACTGAGCAAGAGCCAGTGAGCAGCAGCGCCCAGAGCGCGCGCCCTCCCCTTCGGCTGTCTCGCCACACGTCCGCTCACCACGACCCCCACTGCCCTGACACGCGAAAAAATGCGTCTTCCGGAGGATGAGGGATAAGCGAATTGGCCGCCGCTTCATCCCGAACAAGAACCGGATCGGTTGCGGCGGTGGACGATAGCTGACGATCCTCCCGCAAAAGCCACAACCGATCCGGTTGCATCATCCCGTGACCCGGGCCGCGCATGGCTCTGCGCCGCTCAGAGCGCTTGCGAGCGCCATTCTCGCCCGCCCTATCCTGCTGGACTGAATGATATTTTGAAATTATGTTAAGATAATGCTTCAATTGACTTGAGGGAGTCAGAAATGAATTCAGTCGCGACGCAAATCGGCGAATTAGCTGAGGCTGGCGAGCGGATGATCGAACGCCTGCGCCGCCGCGCCTTTTTGCCGGACAGTCGCAAAGCCCTCAACGTCCGCCTTGGCATCGCCGAAATTGCGCAATTGCTCGGCTGCTCCACCAACCGCATCCGCATGGCCGAGGAAGATGGCCGCCTGCCCCCTGCCCCAGCCTCCGAGACCGGCCGGCGCCTCGGCTACACATTCGACGACCTGCTCCACATGCGCGACGTGCTCGGCGCGAGCCCGGCGCGCGCGCCGCTGGATGAACCGGCCATCATCGCGGTGCAGAATTTCAAGGGCGGCGTCGGCAAATCGACGGTGACGACCCATCTCGCCCATTATTTCGCGGTGCATGGCTATCGCGTTCTCGTGGTCGATTGCGACAGCCAGGCGACGACGACAACCCTGTTCGGCTTCAACCCGCATTTCAACATCCAGCGGGACGAAACGCTATATCCCTACCTTTCGATCGACCCGACGCAGACCGATCTTCTCTATGCGGTGAAGCGCACGGCGTGGCCCAATGTCGATCTGATCCCGTCCAACCTTGAGCTGTTCGACGTGGAATATGAGCTGGCCGCCGCGGGCGCGGATGGTCATGCGGTGCTCGCCGCGCGCTTTCGCAAGCTGAAAAAGGGACTGGCCGACCTGGCGCGCGATTATGATATCGTTCTGCTTGACCCCCCGCCGGCCCTCGGGACGATCAGCCTTGCGGTGATGCAGGCCGCCAATGCGCTGCTCGTGCCGCTGGCGGCGACGACACCGGATTTCTGCTCGACCGTCCAGTTCCTCTCGATGATGGATCAGGTGCTGGCTCAGCTGGTGGAGGCGGGCATCGAGGTGAATTATCATTTTGTGCGGCTGCTCTGCTCGAAATTCGACGCCAATGATCCGAGCCACTCCATGGTGCGGCAGATCATGGAGCAGGCATTCGGCCCGGCCCTCCTCCCCGTCCCTATTCTGGAAAGCGCCGAGATCAGTCATGCCGCGCTGCGCATGATGACCATCTACGAACTGGAAAAGCCGATCGGCACGCCGCGCACCCATAAACGCTGTCGCGCCAATCTCGACGAGGCGCTGGCCCAGGTCGAGGCGCTGGTGCGTCAGGGCTGGGGCCGCGTGGCGCCGGTGGCGGAGGAGGTCATCGTCAATGCTGTCTGAAGCTCTTTCCTATTCGCACATGTTCCGTATATGTTCCATTTCGCGGATCGACTGGGAGGCCATCCATGGCGCGTAAACAATCCGAATATCTGGCCGATTTGCTCGCGGCGGATGACGAGGGCGACATGCCTGTCACGCCGGAAGCCGGCCCAGCGCCCGTGCGCGCAGAACGCGCGCGTGGGGCGACATTGCTCAACCGCGAATCGGCGCTGGCCCGCGTCGCCACAGGTGAAGTGCGACAGGTCACGCAGTTGCTGCTCGATCCCGCGCGCGTGCGTATATGGCCCGGAAATGCGCGAATTTATGCGCATTTGACCGAAGAAAATTGCGCAGAACTGATCGACTCCATCATTGCCGAGGGCGGCCAGAAAGTGCCCGCCGTGGTGCGCCGGACGGACGATGATCCCGACCATGACTATGAAGTGATCGCCGGCACGCGGCGGCATTGGTCCGTGAGTTGGCTGCGACGCAATAATTATCCCGACATGCAGTTCGTCGCGCAGGTCGCCGCGCTGGATGATGAAGCGGCCTTCCGCCTGGCCGACCTTGAAAATCGCGCGCGCCAGGATGTGAACGATCTTGAGCGGGCCCGCAACTATGCCGCCGCACTGGCGAGCCACTATGGCGGCCATCTGACGCGCATGGCGGAGCGGCTGAAGCTCTCCAAGGGCTGGCTCTCCAAGATGATCCGCGTTGCGGCCATTCCGGACAGCATCATCGCGGCTTTCGCGGCGCCGGGCGATGTCCAGCTCAAGCCGGCTTATGGGCTCGCGCAAGCATTGGGCGAGCCCAGCGCGGCCAAGGCGATCGCGGCGGAGGCCCGGCGTCTCGCGGCCGAGCAGAAAGAGCGGGCCGGCACAGGCTCCCCTCCCCTCCCCGCCCCCGACGTGCTGCGCCGCCTGCTCGATGCGCCGCGTGCCCAGCGGGATGACGACCAACGCTATACGGCCTCGAGCCGCTATGGTCGCGCCATGCTGACCATTCAGTCGGCCAATCGGCAGGGGGTGACGCTGCGCCTTCATGCCGGGTCAGGCGCCGACGAGGAGGAGATGATCGCCGCCGTCCGCGCGGCGCTGGAGCATCTTGGAAGAACGGGCAAGGGGCTGCAGCGCTGATGGGCAGAGCCAACCATCGCCCCGCGCCAGGAGAACCGTCATGATGGTGTTTCCCCGGGGAAACGCGTTTTCCCAACATGACGGTTTGCAGCGCAGCCGCCCTCGCCCAACCCATCAGGTGCCGGCATGAGCCGCCCGGATCGCCGCGCCGGGGCGGAACAGTTTGAACTGTTCCTGCCTTATATCGCGGACCTCAACCTGCGCGATCAGCGGGAGATCATGGAACGGCCATTCTTCAGCCTCGCCAAATCGCGGCGGGTGAAGCCGATCGATTATCGCTCCCCCGATGGCAAGCTGTGGGTCAATGTCTCGGCCAATCCCAATTATGGCATGGCGACGATCTGGGATGCGGATATCCTGATCTATTGCGCCAGCATGATTGCGGACATGACCCGTCGGGGCATTAACGACGTGCCGCGCAAGCTCAATATCATGCCCTATGACCTGTTGCGGGCGATTGGCCGCCCGACCACGGGGCGCGCTTATGAGTTGCTTGGGCAGGCTCTCGACCGCCTCGTTTCCACCACTGTCAAAACCAATATCCGCGCGGAAAATCGCCGGGAGGCGACCTTTTCCTGGCTGGATGGCTGGAACCAGCTGGTCGATGAGCGCACCGAACGCACCCGCGGCATGACCATCGAACTGTCCAACTGGTTCTGGGAAGGCGTCATGATGAAGGGTGGCGTGCTGGCCATCGACCGCGCCTATTTCGGAATCACCGGCGGGCGCGAGCGCTGGCTTTACAAAGTTGCTCGCAAACATGCGGGCGGGGCAGGGGAGGCCGGCTTTGCCATCGCCATGCCAACGCTGTTCGAGAAATCGGGCGCGGAAGGCGAGTATCGCCGTTTCAAGTTCGAGATCCTCAAACTCGTCGAGAAGAATGCGCTGCCGGGCTACCGGCTCGCTATCGAACAGGGACGGGGCGGGGAACCGTTGCTGCGGATGCGCCGTATCGATGGCAAGCCCGATGGCGATGACGCACCGGCCGCTGCCGTCCCGTCAGACGCCGGTGCCGTTCTCGTTTCCCCGGGGAAACGAAAGCCCGCCGTCAGCGACGCGGAGCCTGCCGAAACAATCAACGCCGCCGCGCTCATCCGGCGCACGCTGGTGGGGCTGTCAACCGCCGCCACGCGTGGCTTCATGACCGATGCGACAATCGACCACCTGCGCGAGACATGTCCGGGCTGGGATCTCTATGCCCTTCATGCCGACTTTCAACGCTGGGTCGATGCCGATCAGGCTCGCACGCCCGCGGACTGGCAGCGCGCATTCATTGGCTGGGTGAAGCGCTATCATGACAAACATAAACACGAACTGCGATGACGCGCCGGGGGCCGGGGCCGGGCGGTCTCGGTTCCCGATCGACATCACGCCGTGACCCGAATCGGCCGGGCGTTCCGGATATGTCGGCTACGTTCAGGCCATCAAACTGCACAGCCGACAATTTGAACGACTTCCTACAGCTCGCGACGGAAACTGATTCAATCTTGTTGCGTAACGGCCCCGCCATGGCCATGTTTCGACATAACAGGAACGTTCCTCGCTCTATCGGGAACGGTTGCTCGACATAACAGGAACGCCTTCCTCGCTCCATCGGGAACATATCGCCGTCATTTCAGGAACGTCGCGAGGCCCGGAAGGCTTGGAAAAGCCGTGATTCGCACAGCCATCCCCCGCACTTAACTTTTCTAAATTAGAACTAACCTGTCTAACCACCGGATATATATTCTCTTTGAGAAATTTTCGAATGAAGACGCTCCGTCACCGGTGGGTAATCGTCGAAAGAACCCTCGATTAGAACCGGAACTTCAAGACGGCCTCTCAAGCATGCGATTAATTTTCGCCATGACCTGATCCAGTGCTTCCACCGCAGCAACAACCGCATGGTTCCCCGGAAGGGCCAAGGGCGAAAGGGGAGGGCGGCCACGGCGAGGCTCCGCTAGTCCAAGCCGAATAGCCAGATCAGGCGGCAGAAATCTCCGCCAGCTCTTGCGTTGGCCTATTTCCACCATCAGCTTGGCGGCCACCGCCCGCTCAAGCAACTTGCTTGCCCCCGCTACACTGAGCCCAAGGGCATTCGCCACGGATTGCGGCGATAGCAGTGGCCGGACCTGAACCAGAGCCAGCAGTTCCGGTAAAGCCCCGGGACGGTAGGATTGCGTCAAGACATGCACACCACGGCGATAGTGACGTTCAAGCGCGTCCAACCGGTCAAGCCCGGCCCGAGCGGCCCCAGTCAGCGCCTTGATCGCCCTGATCCAGTCGACCTCATCAGGCGCTCGCTTCAATCGAAACGCCTTCGCCCCTACCACCAGACAGGGCAGGGGAGTGCTGGTGAGCGACAGACCCGTCAGGATCATCGGGGCACCGAGCCAGGCGGCGGCCGTGCTATCGACCCGCGCCCACTGCCGGACCAGATCCAGTGCGCGGATGAGGGCAGGGTGGTCGGATGCCTCTACGACCTCGCCAATCGCTGGCGGCAATGTCGCCCGCCAGTCCGGACCCGGGCCGGTGGCAAGCATATCCTGCCACGCGGCAAACGCCCCGAACGGATCAAGCCTTGTGTGCAGCAGCGGCCGTCCGGGCAATTTGAGGCCACAGCCCCATGAATAAACATCGATTTCATCAAGTTCGAAGCCTTGCCATTGCAGCGCTGCCGTATAGCCGCTCCAGGATGCGCGAGTTCGCCAACCTGGCATCATCGGACTGACGGAAATCCGGGCATCAAGCGCAGAGATCGCGGCCATGCAATGGGCGATGACGCGCACCATCGCTGGCGAATAGGTCGGGCCAAAGCGTGGCGATGGCAGGGCAGAAGACATGGCACCTTTTAACTGAGAGCATATCTTGGTCAACTATGCCCTGATGCTTGGTCGTGATAATGAAAGATTATCGCGATCCTATCAAAGGTCGTCATTGTCCGCTATGCTGTCGGGCTATGGCCGGTCATGCGCTTTCTCGGATCGATCTTCCATTGCCCGCACGGCTTGAGGCTGTCGTGGGGGAAGTCAGCGCGCTTGCTCCCCGTCGCGAGATTGTCGACCCGCAGCTCGTCGCGGCAGCCGTGCGCGCCTGGTCGCCCAATACGGTGCGGGCCTTTCTCTCCGACCTCAAATTGTGGGACGGTTGGTGCCGACGCTTGCGCCTTGCGCCGGGCGCAGCGACTCCCGACGCGGTGGCGGCCTATATCCGCGCGCTCTCGGGGCAGGATGGCAGTCGGGTGGCGGCTGATATGCCGCTGCGTGCGGCGGCGACGATCGCGCGCTATCTTGTCAATATTGGCTGGGCCTACCGCATGGCGGGTCGTGATGATCCCACAGCGGCGCCACTCGTCCGGCTTGAACATAAGGCGGCGCGCAAGTTGCTGGGCACACGCCAGCGTCAGGCGCGGGCGCTGCGGTTCAAGGGCGATGTCAGTGATCTCGACGCGCCCGCAAGCGGCGTCTCGCTGGCAATACTGCTCAAAGCCACCCGGCGCGACCTGCTGGGTGCGCGGGACCGGGCGCTGCTGCTGGTCGCCTATGATACCGGGTGCCGCCGCTCGGAGCTGACGGCGATCCGCTTGAACGAGATTGACGGGCCGGATGCGGATGGCGCCGGCACGCTGGAAATCGGCCGTAGCAAGACGGATCAGGAAGGGCAGGGCGCACTCGCCTATCTCTCGCCGACGACAATGCGGGCAATCGCGACTTGGCGTGTTCAGGCCCGGCTCGATCGTGGACCGCTGTTTCGCCGGGTCGACACGCATTTTGACGGTTCGATCCGCGGGGTGGGGGAGGGGGCGCTTCATCCCGGCACCATCACCCTGATCTACAAGCGACTTGTGCGGCGGGCGTTCGACAAGAAGCTGCTTGGCCCCATGAGCGAGGCTGAACTGGAGCGCTGGGTTGCTGCCATATCCAGCCATTCGATCCGGGTCGGGGTTGCCCAGGATAATTTTGCGGCGGGTGAAAGCCTGCCGGCGATCATGCAGGCCTATCGCTGGCGCGACCCCAAAACCGTCATGCGCTACGGGGCTAAGCTGGCCGCGAAAAGCGGCGCCAGCGCGCGCATGGCGGCGCGGTTCAGGGAGTCGGACTAGGCCGGCGTTTCCACCAGTTCGACGATATCGAACATATGGCTCTTCCAACCGCGCATTCTGGCGCCCTCATCCAGGGCGGTGCGCTTTTTCCTGGCTTCGCTCAATGACTTGGCATGGCCCCAGAACACTTCAATCTTGCCATTTTCAAGGGTCGCCACGACCCGCCAATAATGGGTGAATGCCAGAGTGGTTGGCCCGATCGTCTTGACATAGCCGTCAGGCATGGTTGCCGTGAGATATCGCCGTTTCTTCGCCATGAATTGCGTCTAGCATAAAACTGGCAGGCGCAGAGGATGTGGTGCGGGATATCGCGCCCGCTTACTGACCGGGGTGGTCCGTCCTCACGGTTTTTTCTCCTCCATCTGCCACTTTGCGGCGCGCTCGGCGGCAAAAAGGGGGCTGGTCGATGTGATGAAGCCCCGCAGCTGCACATTGCCTTCGTGACAGGCATATTCATAAATTTCATAGTCACTGTTCCGCTGCCACGGGAAATCCAGCTTGAACGGGGCGGTGAGAACCACTGGATCCTCGATCCACGCCTCGTAACGGATCGTATCGGGGCCAGTCGGGGTCAGCCGTTCGGTCATTTTCAGCTGATCGCTATTGGGCACCGGGCGCGGGTTGGTGCCGATATTGCCGATGGGCGAGCCGGGCACGAAATTCGTCGTCTCGATCACCAGCGTATTGCCCTCCCAATGGCCACGCGAATAGCCAAGCCAGCCCTGAATGGCCGGAGCGGGGGCAGGGCGGCCATCCAGCGGGATGATGCGGGTCTCGTGGATCATTTCGAGCCGGATCGCGACATAGCCGGGCGACTGATAAACCTCGATCCCGCTATTATAGACCCCCGGCAGCATCGAGGAGGGCATCCCGCGCGTGATGCACCGGTCGAATGTGTTGAAATCATCCACCCATTCCCAATATTCCTCCGTCCAGCTGCTCTTCATCCGGGCGGCGCGCTTTTCCCCTTCCGCGGTCATGGGGGGCATGCGCCCATCGGCGGGTTCGGTAATCAGTGAAGTCTGTCGCAGCGGCAGGCCGCGCTCGCTCCAGTGGCCCAGACCGATTTTGCCGGCCTTATCCTCTCGCGCATAGAGATTCTGCTGGGTCTGGGCACTTTTGAGCGCCGCGGCATATTCCTCGTCGGTCAGCTCGGCTCTTGTGCCAAATTGCTCGGGTCGCTGGCGCGGCGTCTGGGCGAGATAATCGATCGGCCATTTGCCCCGCAAATCGGGATCGCCCCATGCCGTGCGGGGGACAGACCAATCCGGCGAGGAGACCGTCGCCTTTTCCTCCGCCGCAGCGGTGCCGGGCAGCATCGCGAGAACAAGCGAGGACAAAACGACCCCGGCCAATGAAATTCTGCCTCTTGATGCCACGATCTGTCCCCTCCCAGAGCCTGGCGAGAGAATTGCGGATGCGGGTGCCGGGGGCAAGGCCCAATCGTCGCGCAGCGGCGGGCGGGCGCTATCCCATCTCCGGATAAAGCCGGGGGAACAGAGCTTCCAGCGCATGGGCTGGAAAGCGCAGCGATACCGGGCCTTTTTCCGTGTCCGATGCGAGCAGGCCCTCGCCGGTCAGCGCGCGCAGCACCCGCCGCGCGCTGGTTTCCGGCAGGCCCGTGATGCGTGAGGCTTCGCCGCGCGCGAATTCCCCGCGCATGAGCGCCTCCTGCAGCAGCCGGGCGGCTTCAGGGGCGAGCGTTTCGCTGCGCGCGACGTAACGGGTCAGACGCGCCGCCAGCGTATCAAGGTCGAACAGGCCGGTCATGAAATCGACCTGGTCGAGACACACGCGCAGGAACCAGATGGCGAACAAATTCAGTCCCTTGAGCGACAATTGGCCGCGTCCGTCCCGATCGCCCTGACGTGGTTCGTCGGCCCAGGCCATATGCTGGCGATATTCGAGCCGGCCTTCCGGCCCGGGAGCGATGCCGCGGGCGAGGCCGCGCGAGATTGACCAGAGGCCATGGGCACCAATGCCGGCCCGGTGCGCCATGGCGTGGCTCATCAGCCGGCTGACACGGCCGTTGCCATCCGGGAAGGGGTGGATATAGTTGAAGCGGTGATGAGCCGTCGCCAGCGCGAGAATGCGTTTCGCCCGGCCTTCGCCGACACCCATCAACAGATGCCCGGGAATGGGATCGAAGGCGAACCGCCGCTCGAAATAGGCCATGAAATCGCCGACCTGCGCGGAGGATGGCGGAATATGGCGGCCAACCGACACGTCATGGGCGGGCGCGCTACGCCAGAAGCCGGGCGTCATGTGAAACGCGCCGGCGCCTTCGCCGATCGTCAGCATCGCGTCGCCCGCGCCATCGTAAAAAGCCCGGTGCAGCCATTGGATGAAATCCTGCCTTGCCGGGTCGTCCAGCAGGCCGCGCGCGGCGCGATCATCGATTACCTGCTGCACCCGGACATGGGCGGCGGCCTCGATCTGGAGATTGCGGCGCGCATCATCGGCATCGGTGATGCCGGACAGCGCTCGCTCGATATCGCGCGGGCGGGTATTATGGCCTTCGATCAGATTGCTGTAATAGGTGTTCATGATCCGCACCAGCTGGGCCAGATTGGCGGCCGTGCGGGGATGGAGCGCCTGCCCCAGCAAGGCGGCGCGGGCGGACAGATCCGCGACCAGATCGAGCAGGTCGCCCTCCGGTGCGTCGATCCGCGCGGGTTCGATCCAGTCCGGAGTTTCCATGAGCGACATCTGGCCGATCTTTCGTAGCTGTAAACACTGGATTTATACGTATTTATTGGCAATGTCTTGCGGAATTTGGTCGATCTTTCGGCCGATCTTGAGCGGCCCCGATCGGGTGGTTGAATCGATCGCGCCCGAGTGAATCAAAAAGGTCATGAGACGAGGCTTCCGCACGCCTTTATGCAAGGCGGATGGACCATGTCCCTTTCCCCCGTCCGATCCACCTTCGCGCAATCGCGCCGGAGCGGAACATCGCCCGCGCCTACAGCATCCATGTGACGCCTGACCTGTTCGGCGGGTGGATCGTGGAAACCCGCTGGGGCCGGATCGGCTCATGCGGCCAGACGCGGCGCTATTGCTTCAGCGAACAGGCTGTGGCCCTGCGATTTGTGCATATGACCTTGCGACGCCGACGCGGGGCGAGCCGGCGGATCGGCACTGCTTATCGTCCCGTCCCGCTCTGCTAGCCGTGCGCGCTCTCAGTGATCGGCCGTGAGGATCGGGTAGCTCATGCGCAGATCGTCGAGCAGCTGCTCGATCGTCGCGATTTCGGACAGGGACCCGGTCGGGTTCATGGCCCAGTTGCAATGCGCATGTGTCTTGAGACTGTAGAGGCGCACGGGGCCGACCAGCCTGCGCCAGCGATGCCGCGTCCCGCCATGATCACGCGCCAGCCTGGCGACAAGAATGTCGGACAATTGGCTTTGGGTCATGAAATTCCATTCTCTTCTGACCGCCGGGCCGGCCTGGTGCCAGGCCCGCCCTTTGCGTGGAAGCCGTTTCCGGCCCGGCGCATGTAGCACGGCGTGCGCTGACGAAAAGCATTGTTGCCCCCTTTGCGAGAAGGCTCTTATCAATCTAGTGATTTCATGCACTTGACTTGAGTGCGTGGCTTGCGCGAAGGTTGCACCTGCTTGAGGGAGAGGCAGAGACCGGTTTCGGGAAAGACCGGTGAAGCGGGGGGAGGACGCTTGATCGATCAGGGTCAGGATGCTGCATTAGTCTTGGTCGTTGACGATGTTTGCGAGATTGTGGAGGAGTTGGTCGTGTTGCTCGGCTTGGCAGAGATGCCAGCGGTCGGCGCCCATTCGCTCGCCACGGCCATAGACGCACTGGAGGCGGCGCCGACGATTGGCGTGGTCGTTTGCGATGTGCGTCTCCATCGCGAATCCGGGCTGGAGATCATCGAGCGAGTCGCGGCGCATGCGCGACTGGCGCACCGCGCGCTGCATTATATTTTCATGACTGGCGATCCCATGCGATCGGATGCCATCGCTCCGCTGCATTGCCGGCTCCTGACCAAGCCGGTTCGCCCATCGGACCTGATCCAGCTCGTCCAGTCCCTGCTCGGCCGGGCGGGGCGGGGCGGGTGAGCCCCGCTGTCATGAACGACCCGCCCGCCACCCCGCGTTACGGGTCCAGGCTGCTGACCGGCCTGTTTCTCCTCGCCGTGCTGGCGTTGCCCGTTCTCCTCGCGCCATTGCTACCGGGTGCGGGTCTCTATGGCTGGCTGCCCCTCTTCGTCGCGTTGCTGGTGGCGCGATATGCGGATTCCCGCTCCGGGATCGCCGCCATGATGATCTTCACAGTGCCGGTGGTTTGGCAGGGCGCTGTGTGGCAGCCGATCATGATGCTGGGCGTCTTCCTGGCCATATTGCTGGTGCGCAGCCGCAAGATGATGGCGGCGGAAGTCGCGGTGCTGGCCGGTTTGATCCTGGTGCTGGTGGCCGGGCTGGGCTGGCTCGTCACAGGCAGCGGCATGGCGTGGGGGCTCGTCCTGCCGCTTTTGCGCGCGGCGCTGGGCGCGGCGATGGCGGCGGCCATGGCCGATGTGGTGGTCGCCCATGTCGTCCCGATGGCCCGCGCGCCCTTCGTCGCGTTCAAGTCGCGCCGCGCAATGGCGCGTGTCGTCCGCTCCGGGGCCAATCTGCTGCTTCTCCTGTTCGCCGCGCTGCTCCTTGCAGAACAATCCGACTGGGCCGGCCCGCATGGCAGCGCCATGTTCTTGTTGGCGGGAATGGTGTTGTTCTGGCTCTACCGCAGCGTTTTGCTGCATATGGTGAAGGCGGATCATGACCAGCCCCATTGGGTCTTGCGGGAATATGGCAAGCCGGCGCTGATGGCGCCTCCCGCGCTGTCGGTTGCAGAAATGGAAGGCGCCGTCGGCGATTTCGTGGAGGAACATAATTTGTTCGTCGCCATCCGGGCCGAGCGCACCCGCCTGATTGATGCGGTGTCCGATCTCAATCGATCGATCGGTCTCCGGCTCATTCAGGATATCAGCTTTGATCCGCAAAGCGGACTGTTGCGTTATACCAATTTGCGGCTGACCGAGCCGCCCGAGCGCCTGACGATGCAGGTCCACGCCAATGATTGCGCGCAGTTTCAGGATGTTGCCGACAATAGCGAGACAGTGATCGAATTCCGGCCGGCAACGGGGGCGGATTTCGAGAGCATGCTGCTCACGCTGGGTGACAGGCGCGGGTCATATAGCTGGGGAACAGGTGTGATGGTCGCGCTTAATCAGCCCCGGCGTCTTGCGGAGACTCTCGCCAAGCAGGCGCGTCTGGTCGATCTGGGCGGTGTGGCGTCGTCGATCGGTCATGAATTGAAGCAGCCGCTTTTTACCATCGCGGTGGCTGCCGAGAGCCTGCGCCTGCTGGCTGCCAAGAACCAGATCGAGCGCAACCGGGCGCAGATTGCGGGGCGGATCGACCGGATTTCCGAGCAGGTCGGGCGTGCGCGCGACATCATTGATCATGTCGCGCGCTATGGCAGGGTCGATCAGGCCGAGCCGTTCCGGATCGATGTGGCCGAAGGCTTGCGCAACGCGCATATCTTCCTTGCGCCGATGCTCGAGGATCGCGGGATCGACGTCACCATGGCGATGGTGGCGGGGCCACATTGCGCGATCATCTCGCAGGTCGAGCTGGAGCAGGTCTTCGTCAATGCGATCCAGAATGCCAGCGACAGTATCGATGCACGGCGGGCCGCCGGATGGGACGGGACCGGAGCGATCGCATTGGCCGTCGAAACCGTCGATGGCGTGATATGCTGCACCGTCACGGACAATGGCATGGGCCTGGGCGCGAGCGTCGCGGAATCCGCTTTCCATGCCTTTTTCACGACCAAGCAGGACGGCGGCACGGGCCTTGGCCTCTATATCAGCCGGCAGATTGTCGCCAAGGCGGGCGGGGCGATCACCCTGCGGCCGGCTGAAGGGGGCGGGGCCGTCCTTGAAATCACGCTCGCGGCCGCACCGGAGGAGGATGCCGGGACGTCTGGCGAGAGGGCCGGCTAGAGGCTCTCGTCGCGGGCGATGCGAATGACATAGCAGATTGCCGCTTGCCGCCGCCACATGCGCTGAAAGACGCAACCATGTTCATGAGCCACCTGTTCGACGAGCCACAGCGTGGCCGGGTCCATGTCACAACGGATCGGGTGACCAGTCAGGTCGGTGCACCGGACGGTGATGACGATATCCGCGCTGGTGAGCATGGCCGTGAGCAGCACCGCCCCGCCGATTTTGGATCGATCGGGCAGGATGAACCCGGCAAAGGCACTGAGCAGCGCGGCCACGGCCATCATCTCGATGGCGCCATGCTGCCCGGCCAGCGGATAGTCGAGCGCGTCGCCTTGCAGGTCGATCGTCACATCGGCATGCCGGACATTCGACTTGGTGGCGGCGATGGCGCCTTCCAGCGCGGTGCGAATGCTGGGCAGGCTCTGATCGGGATTGCCGTCGCGTCCGAACCAGCGGAACAGGCTCAGCACATGAGCGGTGTTTTCCGTATTGGTGGCAATGCGCCGGATGCGTTCATTCAGCTGGGTGCGGTGCTTGTCGGCAATGTCGAGATGCTCGACGATATAGCCCAGATTGCCATTGGCCATGGAGATGACATTGAGGGGTTGCGCCAGATCATGCAGCATGCCGCTGGTGATCCGGCCCAGCAGAAGATTGCGTGTGGTCGCCTCCAGCCCATCCTCGCCCCAGGTCAGGATGCGCGCATTGGCAAGGGCGAGATAGCGCGCCAGTCCGGCGCCGAGCAGCGCCGCGCACAGATCTACCGGAATAACCAGAAACGCCGCCGCCGGGCCAGGGATGAGCAGCGCCGCGACGAGGCAGCTTGTCCCGATAAGGATGGACAGCGGCCAGACCGGGCGGGGCACGCGGATGAGCAGGGACAGCGCATGCGGCGACAGGAAGAGCGAGCCGGCCAGGAGCAACGCCGGCATTCCGGCATAGATAGACCATGTCGCCACCGGCTTGAGCCCGGCGCCCAGCACGAGGCCGGCCAGCGCCAGCAGCGTCCACATGCGGCTGCGGAATACGAACAGCGCCCCGGCCGCTGCCGCCGCCAACGGCGTAAAGGCGGCGGCCTCCTGCGCGGCGAAGGTGAGCAGGACGAGCGAGACAGCCAGCACGGGCGGGAAAGTCCACGCACCATCCAGCGGCCATGTTCGTCGCTCAAGCTTCATGATGAGGCGTGCAGGGGCTGGATGGGATGGCTCCAATAACGGCCTTGCCCGCAATCCGCCCCGGCGCGTCTTGCCAGTTCGACATTCTCGGCGGTTTCGATCTGCGCAATCGTCGACCGAATACCGCGCAGGCGCAACAGTGAAAGGATTTCCGGCAGCAACAACGGATCGTTCATCCGCAATTCGTGCAGAAAGACACGGCAATCAAGCTTTGCCTCGCTCAGCGGCAGGCAAGTCATTTGCTGGAGATTGTCCGTTTCAAGCGTGAAGTCGGTCAGGTGCAGCCTGAAGCCGGCGAGCACATAGCGAAAGGCAATATCCCGCAGGTCGTTGAAGCGCAGGTTGCCGGTCGGCGTGGCAAGGCCGATGGCGATGCTGTCGCGCACATGCCCCGCTGTCTGGGCAAGTAGCGTCATTTCCCGCAGGAAGCGGGCGTCGCAAAAGATGGCCGGCGGGCAATGAAAGGCCACGATCGCGTTTTGCCGGCCGTCGGGAAGGTGCCGGCTCAGGTCGCTCGCGGCGCGGGCGGCCGCCAGCGTCAGGTCGAAGGCCGTGTCATGATCACGCGCGGCGAACCAGGGGCCGATCGCATCAACGCCGGGGATGCGCAACAGCGTATCATAGCCCACCACCGACCCGTCATGCAGGGCATGGCGGGACTGAAACACATAATGGGCCGCCGGTGCCCCGGGGGAACTATCACCTCTGGGCTCGGCACGGGGTGAGCCGGCGGCCCCATGGTGCGGTTGTTCGAGAAGCGCTGCGACATGCGGCGGGCGGAGCGGCTTGGAGAGCACGCCGGCCAGCGTCAAGCCGTGCGCACGGGCCTGCGCGCAGGCAGCGTTGATCGTCTCGATGGCGCCGTCGCTCATGAAGGCGACCACCGGCGCGGCGCGGGCCGCGGCGATATGATCGATCAACCGGCGACTATCATCCTGCTCCCGCGGCAAGTCGATCAGCGCCAGATCGAAATTTCCATCACCAGGCAGCGCACGACAATCGTCGCTGCAAACCACCTGATGTCCGATGAAGCGCAAATAATCGCGCAGTTCGCTGGATGCCGATCTGTCACTATCGATCAGCAGGATTGTGAGTGTCGCCCGCAGAGCTTTACCCCCATTGCCATTTCGGGAATCGGAGGCATTCCTGTTCATGGCACATGATTTGCCCAAACAAGATCGCGACCGAACTGAACTTTGTCATAGTTAACTGTAGGTTACCTATACCGGGCAGCGTAAAACGGTTCTGTCTGCTGCCTAAAAAACCCTTGGAAACGCTTAATAACATAGCTTCGGCCCGCGCTGTTTCAATGAAAAAGGCGGAAGATTCGAGCGGTTCTATCTTCAGTGCCCAGCCTTGCAGCGAATTGCTACGCAAAGACGGCTCATCGACTGTTTGCGTCCTGAGAGCGACGCTTGCGCTCCGGTTGGGGTGATGTTGCGTAAACGCAAGGGGTGTTGGATGCATCTTGGTTTGAAAGCTAAGGTCACGATGGCGGCGGGTTTGTCCGCTGCATTGATCTTTCTGGTATTGGGGATCGCCCAATTGCGGCGCGAGGCCCTCCCTGTCGCCAGCGCGGCCGCGCCTGCTGCCGCTGCCCCCCGGTCTGCACCGCCAGTCGCCGTGCTGGCCACGGCGGCGCAGGCGATTGCGACGGGCGATACGATCACCGCAGCGATGATTCACAATGCCCCGGCTGATCCGGCGCGTTTCCCCGGCATGGCCATGGTCACCGAGGTGGTCGGCAAGGTCGCGACGCAGGATGTGGCGAAGGGCGCGATGATCCCCCGCGCCGGCCTCGATCTGGCGACCAAGCTGGCGATCCGCGTGCCGGTGGGCATGCGCGCGATCAGCATCGACACCACGGCCGAAATTGCCGTGGCCGGCCTGGTTCAGCCCGGCGACCGGGTTGACGTGCAGGCGGTCTATCCCGGCACGGACGCACTGAGCGGGGGGCGGGGCGATGGTCAGAGCCGGGCCGGCACGCTGTTGCAGATGGTGCAGGTTCTTGCGGTCGGCGATCTTGTGGTCGGAACCCGGCCCGCGACCGGCGGCGAGGGGGACCTGACGGCTCCGCCGCCCGCTCCGCCGGCGCGCACGGTTACGCTCGCGCTCAGCCCCGAGCAGGTTTCCACTCTGTCGCTCGCGAAGGCGACCGGCTCGCTTTATCTGTCGCTGCGCAATCCCGCCGATCAGCAGGAAGTGGCTCTCGTCGAGACCCGTTCGGCGGCCCCGCCGGTCCGCGCGGCTCCGGCGCCCGCACCGGTTGCGCCGCAGCCCCGGCGAGCCGCCCGTGCGAAGCCGCAAGCGATCGAACTGGTGATGGGCGGTCATAGCGAACTCATTTATGCGGGGGAAAATCCGTGATGCCATCGATCCCCGCCGCTGGCCGCCTGCCGGGCCTGCTTGTTGCCTGCGCCATCCTGGCCCTGTCCCCGTCGGCCGTTGCGCAGGGCGTTGGGACGGCCGCGGAAAAAGCCGCCTGGCCGCTCTATGTGAAGAGCAAGAGTCTGCTCAACTTTCCTCATCCGATCGGTCGGGTCGAGGTCGACCGCGAGGATGTGGTCGCCATTGCCGCGCCGGGGGCGCGTGCGCTCCGCGTCACGGGCGTCGGGCCGGGTGATGCGGTGATCAATGTCTATCGGATCGACGGCACGCTGATGGCCCGGCATGCGCTGCATGTCATCGCGCGGCCAGCGGCGGCCAGTGCGCAGCTCGCGGCCGATCCGGCGTTTGCGGGACTCGATGCGACCGTGGACGATGCCGGCGTGACGTTGAGTGGCACCGCCAGCAGCCTGCGCGCGCGGACGGATGCCGCCCGGCTTGTCGCCGCTGGCGCAGCGCCGGTGCGCAATGATGCGGTGGTCAGCGGCGAACAGGTGGTGGCCGTGGATGTGCAGTTCGCTGCGGTCTCATCCTCGACGCTCAAGGCGCTGGGCCTCAACTTTGCGAAGATGAGCGGCGATTTGCAAGGCGCGGTGGTGGCGCCGGGCAGTCCGGGCACGAATGTCTTTGGTCCGACAGGCGTGTCGATCGCGGGCACGGCGCCCATCCAGGAGGCCTTCAAGCTGTTCCTCGCCGCGCCCAATCGCGGCATTGGCGCGGTGCTGAGCGCCCTGTCCTCCAATGGCCTGTCGGAATTGCTGGCCCAGCCTACGTTGCTGGTGCGCTCGGGCGAGCAGGCAAGTTTCCTCGCCGGTGGCGAGATCCCCGTGCCGGTGCCGCAGGGGGGCACCACCGGCGGAATTTCCATCGAATATAAGGAATTCGGCGTGCGCTTGCGGGTCACGCCCTATGTGCTCTCCAAGGATAATATCGTTCTCAAGATCGCGCCGGAAGTCAGCGAGCTGGATTATGCCAATGGCGTCCAGCTGCAGGGCTATGTCATACCCGGCCTGCGCCGCCGTTCGGCCGAGACGACCGTCGAGCTGGGCAGCGGCCAGAGCTATGTGATTGCCGGGCTGAGCTACAGCAGCAGCACGCTCACCAAGGACAAGACGCCCCTGCTCGGCGACATCCCCATCCTGGGCGCCTTCTTCAAGCGGCAACAGAGCCAGAAGGAGCGGCAGGAGTTGATCATTGTGGCGACGCCGCGTCTCGTCTCGCCTGTCGACGCGGGCACCATGCCGCCATTGCCGACCCGGGCCGCGCTGCTGGATGATCCGGGCGACCGGCGGCCGGGCCTTGACGGGCTGGACCAGCAAGCAACGCCCTTTGGCGTGGTGAGGCGCTGAGATGGCGGGTATTTTGATCCTGTCCGTCGACCGGATGCTCGCACAGCGGATCAGCGAGGCGATGGGGGACCGCATCTCGGTCGCGCTGGTGCAGGCGATCGAGCCGGACATGCTCGACGGGCCGGGCGTGGTCGTGATCGACCGCAGCGCGATTCCGCCCGAGCGTTCGCTCGCGGTGGCTATTGGCGCGGTGGCACAGAGCGCGGGCGGTCGGCCGCTCATTCTCGCTTCCGATGAAACGGATGGCGGGCAGATATTGAGCGCCGTGCGGGCGGGTGCGCATGATGTCATCCGCCGTGATGCCGAAGGCGCCGAGGTCGCCGAGGTGATGGCTCGGCTGCTCAACAATGCACTTGTCGAGCAGGGACGCGATGGGCATCTGACGCTGTTGCTCGGCCCGGATGTCGAGGCCGTGACCCTGCTCGCGACCGATATGGCGCTGACCCGCGCGGCCGGCCGACCATCCAGCCTGTTGATCGACTGCACCCTGCCCACCAGCGCGGCGGAGGCCTATCTCGACCTGCAGGTGAATTACGGCGTTGCGTCCGGCATTGCGGATATCGACCGGCTCGACAGCAATCTGCTCGCCAGTGCGCTGGCCCGCCATGAGCCCAGTGGCTTGCAGCTGCTGACGCTCGACGGCGGCGCGGGCGCGGAACCGGTGGGCATTGCGCCCAATGATATTGCCGCGCTCGTCCGCCTGCTGCGCCTGTGTAGCGGGGATGTCGTGATGTCGGCGGGCAGTTTGCGCCATGGCGGCCTGCTGCGCGACTTGTGCGCGCTGGCCGATCGGGTCGAACTGGTCTGCACCCAGTCGATCCGCGATCTGGAAGCGATGCGGCGGCTGCTCGACAAGATCGGACCCGATGCTCGCATGATGGCGCGGATGCGGCTGTTGATGTGGGATCATCAGCCCGGCGTGTTGCTCGACGGGCGGCGCATGTCCGAGGCTCTCGGCGTGTCGGCCAGCGTGGCCGTTCCGGTCGATATGGTGCGGTTGCGCAATGGGCTCAATGCCGGCCGCCCCCTCGCGCTGGAGGCTGATGGCGGCGCATATCTCCAGGCCGTGCGCCGGATCTGCGGTGTGGCGACGCCGCCGCCCGGCGGCTTGCGCGGACAGGTCGATACGCTGCGCCGCGCTCTGCTGCGCACGCTGGAGCGCGGCGCATGAGCCTGCTCACCGACGATAGTGGCCGCGCCACCCCGCAGCCCGATGTGCGCAATGCCCCGCTTGCTCACTCCGCCACCCAGCGGATGAGCGACAGCTATCAGGGCATGAAAGCGCAGATCTGCCAGCAGGTCATCGAGCAGCTGGAAGCGCTGGGCAGCACGGTTGAGTCTCTTGGCGCACGGGCCCTGCGCGACGAGATCGAACAGGCCATCGCCGTGCGCAGTCGCCGGGGCCAGCTCGCGCTCAACAGCGCCGAACGGTTGCTGCTCATCGAGGATGTCGAGGATGAGGTGACCGGTCTTGGTCCGCTGGCGCCGCTGCTGCGCGATTCGGCGATTGATGACGTGATCGTCAACGGCCCGCACAATGTCTATGTCGAGCGATCCGGCCTGCTGGAGAAGGTCGAGACGCGCTTTCGCGATGATGCGCATCTGATGAACATCATCCAGCGTATCGTCGGGCCGATCGGCCGGCGGGTCGATGAGGCCGTGCCCTATGTGGATGCACGGCTGCCGGACGGTTCGCGCATCAACATCGTCATCCCGCCGATCGCGCTGGACGGGCCGCTGCTGTCCATCCGCAAGTTCCACCTCCAGGCGTTCAGCATCGACACGTTCGTCGACCGCAAGGTGATGAGTGCGGAAATGGCCGCCTATCTCGGCGAAGCGGTGCGCGCGCGGCTCAACATCCTGATCTGCGGCGGCACTGGCGCGGGCAAGTCGACGCTGCTCAACATGCTGTCCAGCTTCATCGGCGAGAACGAGCGGCTGATCACCATCGAGGACGCCGCCGAGCTGCAGCTGCGCCAGCACCATGTCGTCCGGCTCGAGACGCGTCCGCCCAACGCCGATGGCGAGCGCGAGGTGGGCCCGCGCGAACTGCTGCGCAATGCGCTGCGGATGCGGCCGGACCGGATCATCCTGGGCGAGGTCCGCGGCGTCGAGGCTGTCGAGATGCTGCAGGCCATGTCGACCGGCCATGATGGCTCGATGGCCACGATGCATGGCAACTCCCCGCGCGATGCCTTCGCCCGGCTCGAAATGCTGCTCGGTTTTGGCGGCCTGCAACATGATATCCGCGCAATCCGCCGCTTCATCGCCAACAGCGTCCATGTTGTCGTGCATATCCAGCGCCTTGCCGATGGCAGCCGCCGCGTGGTCTCGGTGACTGAAGTGACCGGCGTGGAGGGCGAAAGCTATTCGCTCAACGACCTGTTCGCCTTTGACGAGCAACCGCCCATGTCCGGCCTGGGTGAATTTCGGACGCTCAGCCCGCGCCCATATTTCGCCCGGCGCATGCGCAATTATGCCGGCGCCGGCGCCGGCACGGTGGAAGAGCGGCTATGCTGAGGGGTATCGCCTTCATCATCCTGGCGCTGCTGGTGCTGGTGCTGGCGATCGTCTCGGTGGTCACCGCGCGCGATCGGGATATGGCGCAGCTCGACCGGCGATTGCTGCGCCGCACGCCCGGTGCCACCACCCTGCCCCATCGGCAAAAGCTCGTCTTCATTCCGGACCGTGTTGCGCCGCTGTTCGCGCAGGCGCAGATTGAGCTGGATCGCAAGACCGTCGTCTGGAGCGCGGGCGCTATCGGGCTGATCGCACTGGTGATGATCATCACACAGGGCCCGGTTGCCGGCCTCGTTGTGCTGCTGGTGCCGCCGCTGGCCGGCTATATCTATGTGAGCGAGCGGGCCCGGCGGCGGGTCGCTCAGCTGATCGAGGCGCTGCCTCATTATATCGATGCCGTGCGCCAGATGCAGATGGTCGGCAGCTCGCTTCCGCAGGCGTTGGAGCGCGCGCTGCAGGAAGCACCGCCAATCGTGCGCAGCTATATGGCGCCCGTCGCGCGGCGGCTCGAGCTGGGCACGCCGGTCAGTGATGCGATGCAACTGCTGGCGGAGCGCCTGCGCGTGGCCGAGGTTGCGATGCTGGCCACCGCGATCCGGACCAATCTGCGCTTCGGCGGGTCGATCACGACAGTGTTGGCCAATCTCGCCAACGTCCTGCGCGCGCGCCTGCGCATCCGACGCGAGCTGGAGGCGGCGACCTCCCAGGCCAAGGTCAGTGGTCGCATCCTCATCGCCATGCCACTGGTGGCGATCGCACTGCTGGTCACGATGAGCCCGGCCTATCTCGATTTCTTCATTGGCGATGCACGCGGCCACCGGCTCGCGTTGATCGCGCTGGTGCTGCAGATCGGCGGGATCGTCGTCATGCGCCGGATGATGAGGCTGACCTTTTGATGGGGGCGGTGCTCACCCTCATCTGCTTCGGGCTGGTCGCGCTGGGCCTGCTGGTTGCGGCCAGCTCGGCGCGAATCTGGTATGAGGATACGCGCCTGAGCGCCCGTCTGGCCGCCCGCGGGATGGGCGCGACCCATGAGAAGCGCAGTTTGCTGCGCCTGCCCATGATGCTCGATGCGCGCGGCCGTGACCGGAGCGAGATTGAGAATCGCCTGCGCCTCGCCGGCTTCGAGGGCACCGGCGCGCGCCACCGTTTCGTGTGGATCCGGCTTGGAACAACATTAGCGGCGATCCTGCTGCTGCTGCTTTTCTCACGGCTGCACTGGGGGAGCTTCCTCGCCAAACCCCTGCTCCTGCTGATTGGTGGCGGTCTCGTGTTCATCGGCGCCAAGCTGGTGCTGACCATGCTCGCCCACCATCGCGCCCGGCAAATCACGGCCGAATTCCCTTTCGTGCTCGATGTCATGCTGATGATCCTCGAAAGCGGCGTGTCGCTGGAACAATGTTTCCGGTCCATCGCCGGTCAGGATGATGGCGCTGCGCCGCAACATTATCGCCTCATTGCGCTGCTGGTCGACGATCTTGACCGGGGCATGAGCTATGAGCTGGCGCTGGAGCGCTGGGCCACGCGGGTCGGCGTGACTGGGGCGAACGAGCTGGCCACCCTGTTCCGGCAGGGCCTTTATCAGGGCATCCAGATGACGCCGGCCCTGCGCGATTTCATCGATGAATTCACCCAGCGGCGCGTCGCCCGCGCACGGGAGGCGATGGGCAAGATCGCGGTGCGCATGGTCGTGCTGATGATCGTCTTCTTCATGCCCGCCCTGTTCATCGTGTTGGGCGGTCCGCCCATCACCACCTTGTTCGACACCATGAAAGGGATGCGCCAATGATCCGCCTGACGCGATCGATGCTGGCTGGAGCCTTGCTGCTCGGTCTGGTCGCGCCGGCCGCGGCCGCAGCGACAGATGCGGTCCCTTCCACGCGCGGCCTGTACCTCCAGCTGATCAGTCAGGCGCGGATGGACGGGCGCGCCCGCGCCGCGCTGGCCTATCTCGATGATTTCGACCTGCGCTATCCTGACGATCCGGACGCACGGTTGCTGAGAATCAACAGCCTGCTTGACCTGGGGGATATAGACAGCGCGGAAATGGTCGCGCGATTGCCGGCAGATGATCGTGATCAGTCCATGAGTCTGGTGCGCGGCCATCTCCACGCCGCGCGCGGCCGCTGGGCCGAGGCCATCCCCTTTTATCAGGCCGCCACGCGCGCCTATCCAACGGACGCCCTGCCACGCAATGCGCTGGGCTATGCCCAGTTGCGCGCCGGCCAGAGTGCCGCTGCGATCGAGACGCTGCGCAGCGCGGCGGATCTGGCGCCGGGCGACACGGTGATCCGCAACAATCTGCTGCTGGCGCTGACCCTCGGCAATCAGCCCGCCCAGGCCGCCGCGCTGCTGGACGGAATGGCCGATCCGCAAGCCCGGTTGCTGCTGTCCCGCCAGATCGCCGCCGAGGCCGCCGGCATCGCGGCCGTCCCCGCACCGCACGCTGGAAAGGGCAATAGCTGATGATCCTGCTTTTCCTCATGGCCGCCACAACCGATGCGCCCGCAACGGTCAAGCAGCCGGCTGCGGAGAACCGCCCGGCCCGTCGCGTGATCGAGTGGCAGTTGCAGTCCGCGCCGCGGCCGTCGGATCGCCCTTCCCTCTCGGCGGCGGAGGCGGATGCGATCCACGAGCGCTATCTCGACTCGATCGGCGAAAAGCTGGCGCCGTCGACGGATCCCATCGGAGGGGCGCGATGATCTGGCGGCGCCTGCGACGGGTCCCTCGTGACGAGCGGGCGGTTGTCGCCCCCATGGTTGCCGCGTTAACCGCAACCTTGCTCGGCACGGCGGGCTTCGCGCTGGATGCCGGCCTCTATTATGTTGGCAATCGCGACTTGCGGGCTGCAACGGAAGCTGCCGCGCTCGCCGCCGCAATGGACCCGCGAGACGGTCTGAACCGGGCGCGGAACTATCTCGCCCGCAATGGCCGTGATCCGTCCGTGCTCCAGTCGATCCAGATCGGCCGCTATTGTCCGGATATCAGCCTCAGACCAGAAGATCGCTTCGACCCGGGTATGACCCGCTGCCCCGGCAACGGGCAGGAAAATGCCGTGCGTCTCCACACCAGCGCGCCGAGCCGGCAATTTCTCAGTCAGCTGCTCGGGCCGCTCAATCCCATTCCCCCGCTCGCCGCGACGGCCAGTGCCGCGCGGATCGACGAGGCAGGCATTGAAGCTACCTCGGGCATCCTCACCGTGACCAACTCTCTGGTCAACAGCGTCAATAACCTGCTCGGTGCCTTGCTCGGCATCCAGCTCGTTCTGACGACGGCTGATGTCGAAGCGCTGATGGGCGGCAATGTCGATGCCGGCTTGTTCTTTGACAAGCTCGCGGACCGGATCGGCGAGACCGGCACTTACGGGGATCTGGCCAAGCGGCGTGTCAAACTGGGAGACATCATGGCCGCCGCCCGGGATTCAGCTGGCGATCCGCGCACCGAAAGAGTGCTCGGGCTG
>DATMGL010000031.1:0-86046 GCA_035555575.1 Sphingobium sp. | reverse complement strand
GCGAAAGGCTAGCACGCTTTTTGGAGGGCTGCGAAGAAAAAGCCGTCCGTTCCATCATGATATGGGGTGAGCAGCGTGCCCGCCCCCCAGGGCCGCCCCGCCTCACTGGCCGGCACCGACTGCCAGAGCGGGTCGGCGCTCGTGAACGCCTCGATCTGTCCGCGCCCTTCCCGCTCCAGCAATGAGCATACGGCATAGACCAGCCGCCCGCCGGGCTTCACCAGCGGTGCGGCGATCTGCAACAAATGCGCCTGCAATGCGGTGATTCGCTCCAGCCGCCCCGGCGTGAGCCGCCAGCGCGCCTCCGGGTTACGCCGCCACGTGCCGGCCCCGCTACAGGGCGCATCGATCAGCACGACATCACACCGCCCGGCCAGGGCGGCAAGCCGCTCGGCCTCCTTGTGCGGATCGAGCAGGACCGTCTCGATCATGACATCCGCACCGGCGCGCCGGGCTCGCGGCACGAGCCGCGCCAGCCGATCCCGCGCCGTATCCGCCGCGACGAGCCGGCCCTGCCCCGCCATATCGGCCGCCAGCGCCAGCGTCTTGCCGCCACCGCCGGCGCACAGGTCCAGCACCGTCATGCCCGGCCGCGCGGCGCAGGCCAGACCGATCAACTGACTCCCGCCATCCTGCACCTCGACCTCGCCAGCCTGAAGCCGGGGGTCGCCCGCAATATCCGTGCCGGCCGGCAAAGCGATGCCATGCGGCGTATAGGCAAGCGCCTGCGCGCCCGGCCAATGGGCCAGCAGATCAGTTCGACTCGCCGCAAGGCCGTTCACGCGAATATGCAGCGGCGCGCGCTCAAGCAATGCCACCTGCTCCGCTGCATCAATCGGCGCCGCCAGTTCCGGCGCGATCCAGTCGGGAAGCAGCGAGGCGGTCGCCGCGGGCTCGCCCGGACGGATCGGCGCGGGCGCATGGGGCGAACCGTCAAACAACGCCGCCAGCGCATCATCCTCGCCGGCAAGGCCGACCATCGCCGCACGGCCGCTCTCCGGCCGGTCACCATGGCGCCGGATCGCGCGATAGACCAGTTCCCGCACGGCGCGGCGGTCTTTCGAGCCGGCATAGCGCCGCTCCCGAAAATAGCGGGCGATCAGCGTATCGGCAGCCGCACCGTCATCGCGGGCAGCCATGATGACCAGATCAAGCAATTCGATAGCGGCCTGAACGCGGGCGGCGGGCGTCATATCATCTCACCTGATCTGCTCATGCGCGAAAATAGCGACGGACATGGCGCCGTCGCCTGCCGAGACCTTAACGGGTGGGATAATTGGGCGCCTCGCGGGTGATGGTGACATTGTGGACATGGCTCTCCGAGAGCCCGGCATTGGTGATCTGCACGAAGCGGGCATTGGCTTGCAGATCCCTGATGGTGGCACTGCCGGTATAGCCCATCGCCGCCTTGATGCCGCCGACAAGCTGATGGATCACATCCTTCACCGGCCCCTTATAGGCGACCTGCCCTTCAATACCTTCCGGCACCAGCTTCATCTGGTCCTTGATATCCTGCTGGAAATAGCGATCCGCCGAGCCGCGCGCCATCGCGCCGACCGAACCCATGCCGCGATAGCTCTTATAGGCACGCCCCTGATACAGGAAGGTCTCGCCCGGCGCCTCTTCCGTGCCGGCCAGCATGGAGCCGATCATCACCGCCGCGCCGCCCCCGGCCAGCGCCTTGGCGATATCGCCGGAGGTGCGGATACCGCCATCGGCGATCACCGGCACGCCCTGCTTGGCGGCTTCCTCGGCTGCATCCATGATGGCGGTGAGCTGCGGCACGCCAACGCCGGCAACCACGCGCGTGGTGCAGATGGAACCCGGCCCGATGCCGACCTTCACGCCGTCCGCGCCCGCATCGATCAGCGCCTTGGTCGCCTCGCCTGTCGCGATGTTGCCAGCGATAAGCTGCACCTTGCTGGACATCTTGCGGATGCGCGCTACCGTATCGGCCACCATCTGCGAGTGGCCATGGGCGGTGTCGACGACGATGAGGTCGCATTCCGCGTCGATCAGCGCTTCGGTGCGCTCAAGGCCCTTCTCGCCCACCGTCGTGGCTGCCGCGACGCGCAGCCGGCCGCTCTCATCCTTGGTCGCCTGCGGATAGGTGACCGCCTTCTCGATATCCTTGACGGTGATGAGGCCGACGCAGCGGAAGGCGTCATCCACCACCAGCAGCTTCTCGATGCGGCGCTGATGGAGCAGGCGCTGCGCCTCCTCCTGCGTGACGCCGACCCGCACGGTGGCGAGATTCTCATGCGTCATCAGCTCGCGCACCGGCTGGTCGGGATTCTCGGCAAAGCGCACGTCGCGATGGGTGAGAATGCCGGCCAGCTTGCCCGACGCCTCGACGATGGGAATGCCACTGATCTTGTGATGCGCCATCAGCGCGCGCGCATCGGACAGCGGCTGCCCCGGCAACATCGTGATGGGGTTGACCACCATGCCGCTCTCGAAACGCTTGACCGCGCGGACGGCGGCGCATTGTTCCTCGATCGAGAGATTGCGATGCAGCACGCCGATGCCGCCCAGCTGCGCCATGACGATCGCCATGTCCGCTTCCGTCACCGTATCCATGGCGGAGGAGAGAATGGGGATGTTGAGCGTGATATCGCGGCTCACCCGGGTCGAGACATCGGCCTGACTGGGCAGCACGCTGGATGCGCAGGGCTGCAACAGCACATCGTCAAAAGTAAGGCCGAGCCGAATATCCATGGATTTGCCACCTGATGTTGAGAGGTCCGCCGGGGACTCAGTGGCGGCCCATGTAACCATTTCGGGCGGAAAGGGCTAGGGGGTGCGCAATCTTCCTCGCAGAAGGTTGCGATAGCGCGGCTGCGGCCACGCCGCCCCCGGCCTGGACCGGCCTTTCACGGCATGAATGACGCTGTCGCCGTCGCCGTCGCCATCCCCATCCCCAGCGCCATCCAGCGCCATCCAGCGCCATCCAGCGCCGGCCTGAAGCAGGCACGCGGCGTGATCGGATCGCCCACGGCATGTCCAACACAGCGGGAACGGCTCCAGCGACCGCAACGCTCGCGCGCGCAGCGGAACCAATCCCGCTATAGTTGCCGTTGCCGCTCGGCCCGCTCGATCAGCCCTTTCGCTTCCTCGACATGCATCGCCTCGATCATGCGGCCGTCATAGCGCTGGGCGCCGCCGGTATAGGCCTCGACCAGCGCCTTGGCGTTGTGCAGGGCCGGCTCGCTGGGAGAGAAAGCGGCGTTGGCGATATCAATGTGGCTGGGGTGGATGATCGACTTGCCGTCAAAGCCCATCTGCCGGCCCTCCTCGCACTCGCGGGCCAGGCCTTCCGGGTCCTCCAGCTGATTATAGACACCATCGAACACGGCGACGCCCGCCGCCCGGGCAGCGAGAACGATCGACTGGAGCGCGCAGGAGATCGCGGTGCGCGGCGCGTCCGGCGGCACGCCAAGACCACGACGCAGATCATTGGTGCCGACGAGCAGCGCCTTGACGCCCGGCTCGCCCGCAATGCGCTGGGCGTTGACGAGGCCGTTGGGGCTCTCGATCATCGGGATGATCTGGCGCTGGGTGACGAGATGCACATCGTGCGCCTGCCGCAGGTCGACCACCTTGGGCACGATCACATAAGGCGGCGCGGCAGCACGCACCGCCACCATATCCAGGCCATGATCGCGCCGCCCCTCGGGATTGATGCGAATGGCGCAGGGCCGCCCGCCAAACCCGGCCTTCACGGCTTCCACCGCCGCCTGCCGCGCATTGTCGCGATCTTCCGGAAGCACGGAATCCTCAAGATCGAGAATGATGAAATCGGAATCGAGCGTGCGCGCCTTCTCGATTGCGCGGGGACGTGAAGCCGGAACGAACAACATGGTTCGCACCAGCCGCAGGGGCATTTGGTCGTCTTGCCGGTCCGGGCCCATCTTCATCGCGCACTATTCTCCTCTTTATGGCCGATTCCGCTTCCCGACGGCCCGTTGTGAGGACATAGTAACGAGAGGGGAAGCAGGAGGCTATCGGCCATGGACATCGTTACATTCGCGCTTTTTATCGTGATCCTGGTGGTGTGTTACCTGGCAGCCAGTGTGAAGATCGTCCGGCAGGGCTATCGCTACACGATCGAGCGGTTCGGCCGGTTCACCGAAGTCGCCGCGCCCGGCTTCAATCTCTACCCCGCCTTTTTCTACCGGGTTGGCCGCAAAATCAATATGATGGAGCAGGTTATTGACGTACCGAGCCAAGAGATCATCACCAAGGACAATGCGATGGTCTCGGTGGATGGCGTCGTCTTTTTCCAGGTGCTCGATGCTGCCAAGGCCGCCTATGAGGTGAGCCAGCTCAGCATTGCCCTGATGCAGCTGGCCACCACCAATCTGCGCACCGTGATGGGCTCGATGGATCTCGACGAGACGCTCTCGAAGCGCGACGAAATCAACGCCCGGCTGCTCTCCGTGGTCGATCATGCGACCAATGCGTGGGGCGTGAAGATCACCCGCGTGGAGATCAAGGACATCCGCCCACCGCAGGATATCGTCAACGCCATGGGCCGGCAGATGAAGGCCGAGCGCGAGAAACGCGCCAATATCCTGGACGCCGAAGGGTTCAAGAGCGCCGAGATCCTGCGCGCGGAAGGCGCCAAGCAAGCGCAGATCCTCGAGGCGGAGGGGCGCCGCGAGGCCGCGTTCCGCGAAGCCGAGGCCCGCGAACGCGCCGCAGAGGCCGAAGCCACCGCGACCACGCTGGTCAGCAACGCCATCGCCGGCGGCAATGCGCAGGCCATCAACTATTTCATCGCGCAGAAATATGTCGAGGCCGTGAGCCAGTTCGCCACCTCGCCCAATGCCAAGACGATCCTCTTCCCGGTCGAGGCCACCCAGCTTATCGGCTCCATCGGCGGCATCGGCGCGCTGGCACGGGAGGCACTGGGCCGGGATGATGCCACCGGGGCGCGCACCGGCAGCGGCCTGCCCAGGACGAAGACGCCGTGATCAGCGACCTTCTGGGCGGCACGCATCCGGCGATCATCTGGGGTATCCTGGCGATCGTCCTCGCCGTTGCGGAGCTGACGCTGCCGGGCGTGTTCCTCATCTGGCTGTCGCTGGCCGCCGCCCTCACCGCCGGCCTCACGCTGGTCGTGCCGCTGGGCGACTCCTTCCAGTTGCTCGCCTTCGCCATCTTCAGCGCGCTCTCCGTGAGCGGCGGGCGGCTCTGGTATCTGGCACGGCCGATCGATCCCGTCGACGGGCTGCTCAACGATCGCTCTGCCCGGATGATCGGCCGCCATGTCGTGGTGGTGGAAGCCATCAGCCATGGCGAAGGGCGTGTTCGCATCGACGATGGCACATGGTCCGCCCACGGCCCGGACGCGGCGGTAGGCACCCATATGGTGGTGACGGCGATTGAAGGATCGACGCTGACCGTCGCGGTGATGCCGGACTGATTGGCGGCCCGGTTGCATCCACCGGTTTGGGTGCGGCGCAACTGTGGCGCAGCCATGATGATTTGAGCGAGGGGCGCGCGCACGGCGAAGCGTCTGAAAGTCCCGCTATGAACTGACGGGATGGGAAAGCAGGCCGGCCGCGCGACCTGTCATATATGGCCCTAGACCGCATGCCACGTGAACCGGCCGGAACCGCTGCGGAACGGCCGTTGATGTGCCATGGATCATCGTCGCGAACAGGCCTTCCCAGCAGGCCGGATCGAGAATGCGCGATCCACCGCATTGTGAACTTCGGCGACCAGCCCCTTTCCTCCCGCTGTGCCATCGCCGTTGGCGCGATATGGCGCGAGCCGAGCCCACGACGGGATGCAGCATGCCCCGCTTGTCTTTGCCTTGTGCGTCCGCACATCCAAACCGACGCAAAAAGGCCGGTGTCCCACAACACCGGCCCCGTCGCGACGCCGCAACAAGAAGTGTCGCGCCTGTATTGACCGGTTCAGGTCTTGCCGAACAATCCCTTGGCCATGCCGGCCAGATCATTGAGCGGATTGCCGTCGCCATCCTTGTCGAGCGCGCCGCTCAGCTTGCCGAGCAGGCCGCCCGCACCCTCGCCCGCGCTTTCACCGGCTGCGCCGATATTGCCGAGAAGCCCCTGGAGGCTGTCCAGCGACAGTCCATTTTCCTGTGCCACCTCAGTCAGCGCGGAGAGATGATCCGTGCCGCCCGCGACCTTTTGCTGAAAGCCCTGAACAAGAGTCTGCACCTGTTCCCTGGGCAGGCCGAGCTTGGCTGCAATATCATCAAGATTGCCGAGAATGCCATCTAACATACTCATCGCCTTGCTTTCCCTTCACTAACGATCGAACGCGCCAAAAAGCGAACGGCGGCCATCCTATCACGGATGGCCGCCGGCCAGAAAGTAAACTGATGTGAGTGCCCCGCCTCAGGCGGCAACGCCCGCCATCACGTCTCGCACGGATGCATCGACATCATCCTCGAACTGCGCGAAATTCTCGACGAACTGGCGCACCAGCGTCCGCGCGGTCTCGTCAAAGGCAGCCTTGTCCGCCCAGGTCTCACGCGGGTTGAGGATCTGACTGTCGACACCGGCCACGGCGACCGGCACCTCGAACCCGAAATTGGGGTCGATGCGGAATTCCGCATCATTCAGACTCCCGTCGAGCGCAGCATTGAGCAGCGCGCGGGTCACCCGGATCGGCATGCGCGAACCGACGCCATATTTGCCGCCGGTCCAGCCGGTGTTGACCAGCCAGCAGCGCACGCCGCCCTTGGCGATCCGCTCCTTGAGCAGATTGCCGTAGACACTTGGCTTGCGCGGCATGAACGGCGCACCGAAACAGGTGGAGAAGGTCGCGCTCGGCTCGGTCACGCCGATTTCCGTCCCGGCGACGCGCGCTGTGTAGCCGGAGAGGAAGTGATACATCGCCTCATCGGGCGTGAGCCGCGAGATGGGCGGCAGCACGCCATAGGCATCGGCCGTCAGGAAGATGATATTCTGCGGCACCGGGCCGAGATTGTCGCTCGACGCGTTGGGGATGAAATCGATCGGATAGGAACCACGGCTGTTTTCCGCGAGGCTGTTATCCGCGAAATCCGGCTCGCGCGTCACCGGATCGATCACCACATTCTCGAGCACCGTGCCGAAACGCCGGGTGGCCTCATAGATTTCCGGCTCGGCCTCGGCCGAGAGGTTGATCATCTTGGCATAGCAACCGCCCTCGAAATTGAACACGGCGGTATCCGACCAGCCATGCTCATCGTCGCCGATCAGCGTGCGCGAGGCATCGGCCGAGAGCGTCGTCTTGCCGGTGCCGGAGAGGCCGAAGAACACGGCGGTATCGCCGTTGGGGCCGATATTGGCCGAGCAGTGCATCGGCATGATGCCCTTCACCGGCAGCAGATAGTTGAGGATGCCGAACACCGATTTCTTCATCTCGCCGGCATAGGCGGTGCCGCCGATGAGGATCAGCTTCTCGGTGAAATTGACGGCGATCACCGTCTCGCTGCGGCAGCCATGGCGCGCGGGATCGGCGCGGAAGCTGGGCAGATCGATAATGGTATATTCCGGCACGAAGGCGGCCAGCTCGTCCCGCTCCGGGCGCACCAGCAACGTGCGGATGAACAGATTATGCCACGCCAGCTCGTTGATGATGCGCACCTTGACGCGATGCTCGGGCTGCGAACCACCATAGAGATCGGCCACATAAAGCTGCTTCTTCTCGCCAAGTGCAGCGAGGAAATCCGCCTTGAGCGTGGCGAAGTGCGCCGGGCTCATCGCCACGTTCACCTTGCCCCAGCCGATCGTCTCCTCGGTGGTGGCATCCCGAACGATGAACTTGTCCTTGGCGGCGCGGCCGGTGTGCATGCCGGTCTCGACCACGAGCGGGCCTTCCTTCGCCAGCGATCCCTCGCCATTGCGCAGAGCCGCCTCGACCAGCGGAGCTGTCAACAAATTCCATGCGACGTCGGCGGACGTCTCAATACCCTGGTCTTTCAAGCCAAAGGAAGGATGGGCCTGCACTCTTGTCTCCTAAGTCCAGCGCCCGGAACAACCGGCTGGTCAGCCGCTGACCATCCGGGCCGTGATGGTTGCCATCCGGCCGCATTAAGCGCTTGGCCGGCACCCGTCAAACCTCAAGCTGCCGGAAAACGTCACGTGACGGGACGGTTCCGGCACGGTTCGGCGCGGCGGAAGGAGCAGCATTTGTTGCGCAGCATGATCGCTTCGTCTAGGCGGTGCGTTTCCACCACTTCAGTGGGCGCAGGCACGATGAGCGCATCGATCGCTTTGGTCGACGACGACCGCAACATTCTCTCGTCGCTCAGCATCGCCCTGATCGCTGAGGGTTTTGTCACACGCCTCTATTCGGACGGCCACGCCGCGTTCAAGGCGCTGAGCGACAATCCACCCGATCTGGTGGTGTGCGACATCAAAATGCCCAATCTGGACGGCATCGAACTGCTGCGCCGCCTGCGCGAGAAGAACGACCTGCCGTTCATCTTCCTCACCTCCAAGACGGACGAGCTGGACGAGGCGCTGGGCTTCGCCATGGGGGCGGATGATTATATCGCCAAGCCCTTCTCCCAGCGTCTGCTGATTGCGCGAATCCGCGCGCTGCTGCGCCGAGCCGACCTCAGCCGCCGCCCCCCGGAAGAGGATGGCGAGGCGGAAGCACTACCGGAAGCGTTCGCCCGCGGCCGCCTGCTCATGGACCCGGCGCGGCACCGCGTGCAGTGGAATGGCAGCGACGTGGCGCTCACCGTCACCGAGTTCATGATCCTGGAAGCGCTCGCCCAGCGGCCCGGCATCGTCAAGACGCGCAACCAGCTGATGGATGCGGCCTATCAGGACGATATCTATGTCGATGATCGCACCATCGACAGCCATATCAAGCGCCTGCGCCGCAAGTTCCGCGAAAACGCGCCGGATTTCAATGCGATCGAGACGCTTTATGGCGCCGGCTACCGCTTCAACGAGGAATGACGAGCGCCATGCGGGCGGCGAATGGGCCACACGCATCTCGCTCACCCGCCGCATCCTGGCGGTCAATATCTTCGCGCTCGCGATCCTGGCGGGCGGCTTCTTCTATCTGGACAGCTACCGCACGCGGCTGATCGACGGCCGGCTTGTCTCCATCGCCCGCGAGAGCGCACTGATCGCCACCTCTCTGGAAACGAGCGCGATGGAAAGCGGTACACCGGACGACCGCGCCCGCCTGCTGGCGCGCACGGCGGGCATCACCGGGCTGCGGCTGCGTATCTACGCGCCGGACGGAGACAAGGTTGCGGACAGCTTCACCCTCGCCCCGCCGACCTATCAACTGCGCGACCCCCGGCAGGACCCGATCCATCTCCGCATTGCCCGCGTGCTGGACCGGGTGGTGGAAACGATCGCCTTCGCCTCCAGCCCGCCGACCCTCACCGAGCCGCGCGACGACCGGCGCGAGGCATGGCCCGAGGCGCAGCAGGCGCAACGCAGCGGACAGCCCGCCGCAGTCTATCGCTTCGCGCCGGATCGCACGCCGTTCCTCAGCGCCGCCCGCCCGCTGGCCGGTAGCGGCGACTTGCTGCTGGCGACAGTCAACGCCCGCGACATCACCGAGATCGTGCGGGCCGAGCGGCTGCGCATCACGCTGGTGCTGGCCGCGGCAATCGTCACCTCCGTCCTGCTCTCGCTGTTCCTCGCCCGCACCATCGTGCTGCCGCTGCGACGACTGGCGGGCGCGGCCGTGCGCGTGCGCCTCGGCCGCGCCCGCGAGGTGATCGTGCCCCGCCTGCCCGACCGCCGCGACGAGATCGGCATGCTTGCTCGCGCCGTCTCGGACATGAGCCAGGCGCTGCGCCAGCGCATCGACGCGACCGACGCCTTTGCCGCCGATGTGAGCCATGAGCTCAAGAACCCCATCGCCTCGCTGCGTTCCGCGCTGGAGGGCATGGCGCGGATCAAGGACCCGGCCCTGCGCGACAAGCTGCTCGACATCGCGCAGGACGACGTCCGCCGGCTCGACCGGCTGGTGACGGATATCGCCGAGGCCTCGCGCATCGACGCCCAGCTCTCCCGCACGCCGTTCGAGCGGATCGACCTTGGCCAGATGATCGGCCGCATCGTGCGCGGACAAGCGGCGCGGGAGACCCGGCCGGCAGTGAAGCTGAGCTACGCCGGACCGCCGCGCGGGCAGCTTTTCATCAGCGGCGACCCGCAAAAACTGGCGCGCGTCGTTGAGAATCTGATCGACAATGCCCGCTCCTTCTCGCCGGAGGACGGGCAGGTGCGGGTGATGCTGCAGACGCAAGGCGACACGGCGCTGATCATCACGCAGGATGACGGCCCCGGCGTGCCGGCGAGCGAGCGCGAGGCGATCTTCCGCCGCTTCCACAGCGTGCGGCCGGAGCGCGACGGGTTCGGCAAGCATAGCGGCCTCGGCCTCGCCATTGCCCGCACCATCCTTGAGGGGCACCATGGCAGCATCACGGTCGAGGACCGGCCCGATGGCAGGAGCGGCGCGCGGTTCGTCGTCACCCTGCCCGGCGCCACCCGGCCGACACCGGGGCATGACGAGGCGGCCCAGCCATGAACCAGGAGACCAGCGACACCATCCATGCCACCAGTGTCGCCATCGACGGACGCGGCGTGCTCATCATGGGACCGAGCGGCGCGGGCAAGTCCGACCTGGCGCTGCGCCTGATCGATCGCGGCGCGATCCTCATCAGTGACGATTATACCACTGCCACCCGCCATGACGGCCAACTGCTGCTCGGCGCGCCGCCGACCATTGCGGGCCGGATGGAAATCCGCCACTTGGGGATTGTCGACATGCCCCATGTCGAGGCGGTGCCGGCGGCGCTGGCGATCAGACTGGACGAGGCCCCCCAACGTATGCCTGAGACAATCCCGACAATCCGGGTGGCCGGCATCCCCCTTCCGCTCGTGGCGCTCGCCGGTAAAGAACCCTCCGCCCCGATCAAGGCCGAGCTGGCCCTGCGACGGTTTGACGAAGCGAAGGGCACGCCATGAGCCAGTCCCCCGCGCCCAGCCCCGGCCCCAAGCCTATCCTGATCGTCACCGGCCTGTCCGGCGCGGGCAAGTCGACCAGCCTGCGCACGCTGGAGGATGCCGGATGGGAGACGGTCGACAATCTGCCGCTGGCGCTGCTCGACCGGCTGCTCGCTGCCCCGGCGCCGGCCGGTCATGATGCGAGCGAACGCCCGATCGCTATCGGCATCGATGCCCGCACGCGGGGTTTTGCGGCTGATACCATCCTTGCCAGCATCGCCACGTTGCGGGCCCGAGGGGACCGGCCCATTGCCATCCTCTTCCTCGACTGCGCGGATGCGGTGCTGGAGTTGCGCTACGACGAAACCCGCCGGCGCCACCCGCTCGCGCTCGATCGCCCGGCGGCCGATGGCATTGCGCGCGAACGCGAACTGCTCGAACCGCTGCGTCGCGCGGCGGACCATATGATCGACAGCAGCGACCTGACCAGCAACGGCCTCCAGCAGGCGATCCGCCAGCGCTTTGGCGGCCATTTCGAATCGACCCTGACGCTGCTCTCCTTCGGCTTCTCACGCGGGGTGCCGCGCAATGCCGATTTTCTGTTCGACATGCGTTTTCTGCAGAACCCATATTGGGATGAAGCGCTGAGGCCGCTCACCGGGCGCGATGCGCCGGTGCGAGCGCATGTCATGGCCGACCCCCTGTTCGAGACGATCGTGGGGCAGATCACGACCATGCTGACCACGCTGCTCCCGCGCTACGCCCGAAACGGCAAGGCCTATGTCACCATCGCGTTCGGCTGCACAGGCGGGCGGCATCGTTCCGTCTGCACGGCCGAGGAAATCGCGCGGCGCTTGCGCAGCGCGGGCTTTTCGCCCACGGTTGCCCACCGCGATCTGGAATCGGGACTGCTGGACGCTGAGGAAAAGCCGCGTCATAGCGAGCGGGGATGACAATCAAATGGCGGGACGCTGACAGATCATGATTGGACTAGTGCTGGTGACGCATGGCGGGCTGGCGACCGAATTTCGGGTAGCGATGGAACATGTCGTAGGCCCGCAGGACGCCATCGAGACCGTCGGCATCGGCCCTGATGACGATATGGAAGTGCGCCGCGCCGACATTGCCGCCGCCGTCGAGCGGGTCAATGACGGCTCAGGCGTGATTCTGTTGACCGACCTGTTCGGGGGCACGCCCTCCAACCTCGCCATCTCGCTGCTCGATGCCGGCCGGGTCGAAGTGATCGCCGGGATCAACCTGCCCATGCTGATTCGGCTGGAAAGCGCCCGTCGCACGATGAGCGTGACGCAAGCGGTTGCCGCCGCCCGGGAAGCCGGCAAGAAATATATCAGCGTTGCCTCGGAACTGCTGGGGGACATGAATTGAGCCAGCTGCCATGAGCGACACGGCCACCCACAGGACCGTCCGGATCTCCAACAAGCGCGGCCTGCACGCCCGGGCCAGCGCGAAGTTCGTCACGCTGGCCACGGGCCTGCCCGCCACCATCAAGGTGCGCAAGGACGGGCATGAGGTGGTCGGCACGTCGATCATGGGGCTGATGATGCTGGGCGCGGCGATGGGGGACGAAATCGTCATTTCCGCCAGCGGCGATGACGCGCTGGCCGCGCTGGAAGCCGTCACCGCGCTGATCGAGGATCGCTTCGGCGAGGAATAGGCCGCTTGTGATCCGCGAAATAACCGGCTTCTCCAATCCGCTGATCAAGCGCGTGCGGAGCCTGCGCGAGAAAAAACTACGCAAGCGCGAAGGGCTGTTCCTCGCCGAAGGGCTACGCATTCTCACCGAGGCGCGCGAGGGCGGCATCCTGCCCGAAATGCTCTTCCTCGCCCTGGGCGAACCGCCCCATCCACTGGCGCAGGCGCTTGTGGAGGATGTGACCGCCGCCGGCGGCGAGGTCATTCTCACCCCCCCGGACATCTTGAGCAAAATCTCGGGCAAGGAAAATGCGCAGGCCGTCGTCGGCGTCTATCGCGATCAGCTGACGCCGCTGCCCGCGCTCGACCGCACCGCCGCGCCGATCTGGTTCGTGGCGCAGGCCATGCGCGACCCCGGCAATCTCGGCACGTTGCTGCGGATTGGCGATGCGGTCGGCGCGGGCGGCGTCATCCTCGTGGACGATTGCGTCGATCCTTTCTCCGTCGAGACGGTGCGGGCGTCCATGGGAGCGCTGTTCACGCAGGCGGTCGTGCAGGCGGATTGGGCCGATTTCATCGCATGGCTGCGCACGGGACCGGGACAGCTTGTGGGCACCAGCCTCAATACCGATGCCGATTATCAGCAACCGCGCTACGACGCACCGACCTTCCTGCTCATTGGCAATGAAGCGCGCGGCCTGCCCTCAGACTATGAGACAGCCTGCGACCTGCTGGTGAAAATCCCGATGATGGGCCGCGCCGACAGCCTCAACGCCTCGGTCGCGGGGGCCGTGATGGCCTATGAGGTGCTCAACCAGCGACGCGCCTAGGATCGCGGCAACGGAGTAGTCTGCTGCGGCAAGCCCTCGGACCACGGGGCTCTTCCCTCATCCGGAACTCGCAACAGCCCCGCATCGATCGGCGATGCCGACCGGCACCAGTCTCGCTGCGGCGGTCGCAATCTTTCGGTTCATGGCCCGCGACGCCGAAACATGCCGAGCGGAAATTCTGCCGAACGACCCGGATTGAACGTCCTCCCGAGCGGGGCTGCAAATCGACGAGAGCCGCTTTTCACGACCGCATGATCCACTGGCGCTCGGCGCCATTCGCCAGTAACGGCGTGAAAACGCGTGAGCGGGAACAAGCGGTCAGGGGGAAAGATGAGCGGGATAACACACAGCGCGCCGGCAACCACAAGCGGGCTTGCCGCCATGGTCCGCCACCGCCGCGTCCTCGTCGCCAGCCTCGCCGGCACGACGATCGAATTCTACGATTTCTACGTCTATGCGACGGCAGCCAGCCTCGTCTTCGGCCCGCTCTTCTTCCCCGCTTCCTCGGCGACGGCGCAATTGCTCTCCGCTTATGCCAGCTTCGCCCTCGCCTTTCTCGCCCGCCCGCTGGGCGCGGCGGTGTTCGGCCATTATGGCGACCGGATCGGGCGCAAGTCCACGCTCGTCGCCTCGCTCATGCTGATGGGCGCCTCCACCTTCCTCATCGCCTTCCTGCCGACTTATGCGATGATCGGCTGGTGGGCGCCGCTGCTGCTGTGCATCCTGCGCTTCGGTCAGGGCTTTGGCCTTGGCGGCGAATGGGGCGGCGCGGCCCTGCTTGCGGTGGAGAATGCGCCGCCCGGCTGGCGCGCGCGCTTCGGCATGATGCCGCAACTGGGCGCCCCGCTCGGCTTCATCGCCGCCAATGGCCTGTTCCTGCTGCTCGGCCTGTGGCTCAGCGAGGCGGAGTTTGTCAGCTGGGGCTGGCGCCTGCCGTTCATCGCCAGCGCGTTGCTCGTGATCATCGGCCTGTGGGTGCGCCTGAAGCTGGGCGAAACGCCCGAATTCCGCGCGGCACTGGCCGAGAAGCCGCCGGCCGCCGTGCCGATGGTGGAACTGCTGTCGCGCCATTTGCGGCAGACGATGGCCGGCACGCTGGCTGTCGTCGCCTGCTTCGCGCTCTTCTATATCTCGACCGCCTTCGCGCTGGGCTATGCCACGGCGACGCTGGCCATGCCGCGCGAGAAGGTGCTCGCCATCCAGCTTGCCGCGATCTTCATGCTCGCGATCGGCATCATCATCGCTGGCTGGTGGTCGGACAAGGCCTCCGCCCATCGTGTGCTCGTGGCCGGCTGCGCAGCAACGATTCCGCTCGGCTTCATGTTCGGCATCGGTTTCGATGCGGCGCACCCCGGCCTGCTGTTCATCGTGCTCGCCATCGCGCTGTTCATCATGGGCTTTGCCTATGGCCCGCTGGGCGAATGGCTGACCAGCCTGTTCCCGGCGCGCGTGCGCTATTCCGGCTCGTCCTTCGCCTTCAATGTCGGCGGCATATTGGGCGGCGCGCTGGCTCCGATCATCGCGCAATATCTGGTGAGCAGCCACGGCATCGGGTCCGTTGGCCTCTACCTGTCAGCCGCGGGGATGGTGAGCCTGATCGGCCTCGTCTGGCTGGCGCGCGAATAGGCCCCCGGGCGACCGACAATCCGGCGGCGATCCGTTGACCGCCGCCGGCATTCACATCATCGCGCGGTCTAGACCAGCGCCCCGTGGCAATGCTTGTATTTCTCGCCGGAACCGCACGGGCAAGGTGCGTTGCGGCTGATATCCTGCCCGGCATAGTCCTGATCCATCGCCACGCCGACGGGCGGACGCGGGATAGTGGTGGTAATGAAACCGCGCGTGCCGGCATCGATATCCCCGCTGTCGTCCTCGCCCGTGAACGGGTCGATATGACTGGTGAGGAAACTGGGCAGTTCCGGCAGCGGCGGCGGTGCCGGGTCCTGCATCTGGAACTGCAAGTTGCTGACAGTCCGGGTCACATCCTCGCGGATGTTGTTGAGCATGCGGTGGAACAGCGCAAAGGCTTCCTGCTTATACTCGTTGAGCGGCGTCTTCTGGGCATAGGCGCGCAGATGGACGACCTGCCGCAGCGCATCGAGCGTGGCGAGGTGCTCCTTCCAGTGATGATCGAGATTCTGGAGCAGAATGCTCTTCTCGATCTGCACCCAGCTCTCCTCGCTGAGCGGCGCGATCTTCTCGGCGAGCACGGCGTCCGACATCGTGATGAGCCGTTCGGCGAACATCTCGGGCTCGACGCTCTCTTCGTCCAGCCAGCCGTCAATATCCGGCTTGAGCCCCAGCAGATCCTCGATCTGCGCCTTGAGCCCGGCAATATCCCATTGCTCGGGATAAGTCCCATGCGGGCAGGCCATTTCGATGAGATTATGGATGGTCTCGTGACGCATGTCCGTCATCGTCTCGGTGACGGCATCGGCATCCATGATGTTGGCGCGCTGCTCGTAGATGACCTTGCGCTGATCGTTCATCACGTCGTCATATTCGACGACCTGCTTGCGCACGTCATAGTTGCGCTGCTCGACCTTGCGCTGCGCGGTCTCGATCGCCTTGGACATCCACTTGGAGGGCGGCAAGGCCTCGCCATCCTCCAGGCTGCTGCGCATCATCTTCGCGAACAGCGTGTCCGGACCGAAGATGCGCAGCAGATCATCGTCGAGGCTCAGGTTGAAGCGCGACAGGCCCGGATCGCCCTGACGACCCGAACGACCACGCAGCTGGTTGTCGATGCGCCGGCTCTCATGGCGCTCCGTGCCGAGCACGAACAGCCCGCCGACGCTGAGCACCTGCTCGCGCTCATCGACAATTTCCCGCTGGATGCGCGCGATGGCGGCCTCCCGCTCGGGCCCTTCCGGCAGATCGGCCAGTTCGGCCTCCACGCGGGCTTCAAGATTGCCGCCCAGCTGAATATCGGTGCCGCGCCCGGCCATATTCGTGGCAATCGTCACCGCGCCAAGCCGGCCGGCCTGCGCCACGATGCCGGCTTCCTGCTCGTGGAAGCGGGCGTTGAGCACATTATGCGGCACCTTCTCCTGCTTGAGAAATTCGGAAAGCATTTCCGACTTCTCGATCGAGACGGTGCCGACCAGCACGGGTTGCCCCTTTGCCTGATGATCGCGGATGGTCTGCGCGATGCCGCGGAACTTGTCCTCGGTGCTCTTGTAGAACAGATCCTCCTCATCCTGCCGCTGAATCGGCAGGTTGGTGGGGATCGTCACCACGTTCATCTTGTAGATGTCGAAAAATTCCGCCGCCTCGGTGGAGGCCGTGCCGGTCATGCCGGAGAGCTTGGGATACATGCGGAAATAATTCTGGAACGTGATCGAGGCGAGCGTCTGGTTCTCCGGCTCGATCTGCGCGCCTTCCTTGGCCTCGACCGCCTGATGCAGCCCGTCCGACCAGCGCCGACCATCCATCATGCGACCGGTGAACTCGTCGATGATGATGACCTTGTTGTCCTTGACGATATAATCGATATCGCGGCGGAACATGAAGATCGCCCGCAGCGCTTGGTTCACATGATGAACCACCTGCGTATTCTCGAAATCATAGAGATTGCCGCCCTGGAGCAGCCCGGCATTCTCGAGCATCCGCTCGACCTTCTCGGTGCCGTCCTCGGTAAGGACGATGCTGCGCTGCTTCTCGTCCTTTTCATAATCCTCCGGCGCCAGCTGCTTCACCAGCGCGTCGACAGCCAGATACATTTCCGATTTATCGTCGGTCGGGCCGGAAATGATGAGCGGCGTGCGCGCCTCGTCGATCAGGATCGAGTCCACCTCGTCGACGATCGCGTAATTGAACGGGCGCTGCACCATCTGGCTGCGCTCATATTTCATATTGTCGCGCAGATAGTCGAAGCCCAGCTCGTTATTCGTCGCATAGGTGACGTCCGCGTCATAGGCCGCGCGGCGTTCCTGTTCATCCAGATTGGGGATGATGACGCCGGTGGTGAGGCCGAGGAAGCGATAGACGCGGCCCATCCACTCGCAGTCGCGACTGGCGAGATAGTCGTTCACCGTGACGACGTGGACGCCCTTGCCTTCCAGCGCATTCAGATAGGTGGCCAGCGTGGCGACCAGCGTCTTGCCCTCGCCGGTGCGCATCTCGGCGATCTCACCGCGATGCAGGACGATGCCGCCGATCATCTGCACGTCATAATGGCG
Organism: Sphingobium sp.; assembly: GCA_035555575.1. Classification (GTDB taxonomy): domain Bacteria; phylum Pseudomonadota; class Alphaproteobacteria; order Sphingomonadales; family Sphingomonadaceae; genus Sphingobium. Next base: position 68,439 of record DATMGL010000031.1, on the reverse strand, counting down.
CTGACCGATCACCCGCTTGGCGGCCTCCCGCACGGTCGCGAATGCCTCGGGCAGCAGATCATCAAGCTTGGTTCCCTCGGCAAGACGGGCGCGGAACTTGCCGGTCTGGCCAGTCAGTTCCTCGTCGCTCATCGCTTCCATCGTCGGCTCAAAAGCTGCAATCTGGTCAACGACCTTGCGGAGGGACTTCACGTAACGATCGTTGGACGATCCGAAAATGGATTTGGCGAGCGCGCCGAACATGGGCGGATTTCCTGTCTGAAAAAGAGAGATAGGGCGGCCGGACCGATAGCCCGGCATCAGTCGCGCACCATCGGCGCACGACGGGAAATGCAGGCCGCGCGTGCGACCCGGCTGGCGCCTATTTAAGCCAGCTCTGCTTGAGCAGGAGTAATGTGTGAACATTGCGAACCGGCGCCTGCCAGTCCGACGACACGGATGGCCCCAGATCGTGACCAAGACGCGGCGGCTGATTCTGCGGGCGCAACCCGGCCTGCCTCGCCACCACGCCGTTCTGTGCGACCGCGACCACCGCACTCAGCTCCACCGGCGCGCGCTCGACCGGTCGCTCGCCAGCCACAAGGCCGGTCAACGACGCGAGAAGCGCGGACAAGAGGATCATCAACTGCAAGCGCGGTCCACTCCACATACCGAACCGGCATCACATAGGATGCGATGCCCGGTTCGTCCATGCCATTATCATCGTTATCTGCGTGCACGGGCTGACAACAACGCCATTGGAGCCGGGCCGGCGATGCGCTATTCGGCCGCCATGACTGATCGCTCGCCCCTCGCCCGCCCCTTCCCCGCCATGCCCGCTATCGGCGGCGTGACGCCACGCATCGCGCGTGCCGGCTACAAGGACTGGGGCCGCTGCGACCTGACCTTCATCGAACTGGCGCCGGGCACCAGCGTTGCCGGCGTGGTCACCCGGAGCCAATGCCCCTCGCCGGAAGTCGAATGGTGCCGCAGTGCGCTGCCGCAGGGCCATGCCCGCGCGCTTGTCGTCAATGCCGGCAACAGCAATGCCTTTACCGGCCACCGCGGCCGCGCCGCCGTGGACGCGATCGCCGCGCGCACCGCCGCGCATCTTGATTGCGCGCCCGAGCTGGTGTTCGTCTCCTCGACCGGCGTGATCGGCGTGCCTCTGCCTGTCGACAAGGCGGAGGCCGGACTGGATGCCGCCTTTACGGCCGCGCCGTGCACATGGGAGGACGCCGCCGCCACGATCATGACGACGGACACCTTCCCCAAGGGGGCCGTCGCACAGGCGGTGATCGGCGATCGCACGGTCAATATCACCGGCATCATCAAGGGGTCCGGCATGATCGCGCCGGATATGGCGACGATGCTCGGCTATATCTTCACGGACGCCGCCGTGGCCCCGGCGCTGCTCCAGCAGATGCTGAACGAAGCCAATATTCACAGCTTTTCCTGCATCACCGTCGATAGCGACACATCGACCAGCGACACGGTGCTTGCCTTCGCCACCGGCACGGCTGGGAACAAGCCGCTCGCCAGCATGGATGATCCCGGCGCGGACGCGCTTGCCGCGGCCATCCGTCAGGTCTGCCTGGAGCTGGCGCATCTGGTGGTGCGCGATGGCGAGGGTGCGAGCAAGTTCATCGAGATCAGCGTGACCGGCGCGACCAGTGACGAGAGCGCCCGCCGGGTGGCGCTCTCCATCGCCAACTCACCGCTGGTCAAGACGGCGATCGCGGGCGAGGACGCCAATTGGGGCCGTGTCGTCATGGCGGTCGGCAAGGCGGGGGAACCAGCCGAGCGCGACCTGCTCTCCATTCGCTTCGGGGCGACCGAAGTCGCCCGCAAGGGGCTGGCGGTGGACGGCTATGACGAAGCGCCGGTCGCCGCGCACCTCAAGGGGCAGGAGATCGACATCGGCGCCGATCTTGGCCTTGGCGACGGCCGCGCGACGGTGTGGACCTGCGACCTGACGCATGGCTACATCGCCATCAATGCCGATTATCGGAGCTGAGCGGATGGACGCCCTGACCGCCCCCGTCGCCGCGCTGATACGGCAGGTCGCCGCCGATGTCGTGATGCCACGTTATCGCAACCTCGCGGCCGACGAAATCATCGAGAAGGCCGCCGACGAGCTGGTCACCATCGCGGACCGCGAAAGCGAACTGCGCTTGCAGGAGGGGCTCGCCCGGCTGCTGCCCGAGGCGGGCATTGTCGGCGAGGAGGCCTGCGCGGCCAATCCGGCGCTGGTCGATCAGCTCGGGCACGGCCTCAACTGGCTGATCGACCCCATTGACGGCACCAGCAATTTCGCCGCCGGCAAGCCGCCCTTCGGCCTCATGATCGCGCTGGTCGATGGTGGCGAAACGCTGGCAGGCTGGATGCTCGATCCGCTGACCGATCGCCTGTGCCACGCCACGCGCGGCAAGGGCGCGACGATCAACGGCGAGCCTGTTCGCGCGCGGGAAAGTGGCGCGCCGCTTCCCGTGGCCGGGCTATCCCTGTTGTTCGTGCGGCCGGAAGATCGGCAGGGCCTGATCGATCGCGCCGCGGGCAAGCTGCAAATGGCGGATATTCCGCGTTGCGCGGCCGAGCAATATCCCCGTGTCGTGCTGGGCGTGAACGATCTCGCCCTGTTCGAGCGCACCTTGCCATGGGATCACGCCCCCGGCGCGCTGTTCCTCAATGAAGCGGGCGGCCGTGTCGCCCGGCCGGATGGGTCGCCCTATCGCGTGGACGATGACCGCAAGGGCATGATCGCCGCGGCCTCGCCCGCCATGTGGGACCGAGCAGCGGCCATTCTCTACGGCTGAACGGTCATCCGCGCAGCCTATGCCTGCAGGCATAGGCGCAAGGGCGCTTTGCTTGTGAAAAACCGTATCGCGACCTTGCGTGCTGAACGATGGATTGGTTAATCCGGCAAATCCGCCGACAACAGCGCGGAAACGGTATTCCAGCTTTCGGTGACCAGCCGGGCGCTCTGCAACGCCCGGCTGCACCCGTCAGAGTTCGCCTTCGAGCCAGCTCTTGAGCGCGCTCTTGGGCGCCGCGCCGACCTTGGTGGCGGCAGGCGCGCCGTTCTTGAAGAGGATCATCGTGGGAATGCCGCGCACGCCGTAGCGGGTCGGGGCATCCGGGTGATCATCAATGTTGATCTTGGCGATGGTCACCTTGCCGGCGAGTTCTTCGCTAATCTCTTCCAGCGCCGGGCCGATCATCTTGCAGGGGCCGCACCACTCGGCCCAGAAATCGACAAGCACGGGCTTGTCTGCCGAGAGCACATCGGCCTCGAAACTTGCGTCGGAAATCGCCTTGGTGGCCATGGTCGCTCACTCCTTATTGTCGTTGCTATTTAGGGCGTTGGCGCGGCCGTCTCAAGGCCGGGGATCGGCAACATGTCCTGCGGCGCACCCAAGCGCGGCTTGTGGCTCTCCAGCAATGCGGCCGGCAGGTCGATGAGGCGTGGGCCGGCCGTATAGAGCAGGCTGACGCGTTGCGGGCAGCCGGGGAAAATCTCCGACAGCGCCGCAGCATAGGCGGCCATCTGCGCGATATGGGCAGCGGGCACCGCCTCCCCGTCAGCGGGCACGCGCCGGCCGGTCTTGAAATCGACGAGATGGACGAGATCCTCAGTCACCAGGAGCCGGTCGACGGTGCCAGCGATCACCTGGCCATCCACCACCGCCGCGATCGGTGCCTCGGCCAGTGCCTGCGACCCGAACAGCATGGCGTGAGCCGGATCATCCAGCACGGCCAGCACATGGCGGATCAGCGCCTGCCGCGCGGCCCCCTCAGTAAGGCCACCGACACCCGCCAGCCAGCGATCCGCCGCGTCCGCGCGATCGCGCGGGGGCAGATCCGGCAAGCGCTCGAACAACGCATGGAGCAACCGACCCCGCTCGGCCGCCTGTCGCATCGCTGCATCGGGCGGCGGATCCGGCACGTCATCCTCCACCGCAGCCGACGGCGCGAGCGGACGGGGTGGCCGCGCTTCAGCCGGTGCAGGCGCATGAAGCCAGTCGGGCAGTGCATCCGGCTGCGCGGTTGCAGCCTGCGCCTCGACCCTCGCGGGCTTGACCGCCTTAAGCATGGGCGGGCCGAGCCATTGCAATCCCTCGCCCCATTCCGCGAGCGCGATGGGATCAGCCGCCAGCCGCCGCATCGCCCGCTCGGTCACCTGATACCAGCTCGTTTCCGGCGGCACACCCTTGGCGCGGCTGCTCAGCGCGCCGGTGACGACAAGCTGCTCCTGCGCGCGCGTGAGCGCCACATAGAGCAGTCGCCAATGCTCCTCCATTTCCGCCGCGTCCGCCGCTGCCATCGCCTGCTCGATCGGCGCGCCGGCCTCGCCCTTGCCCGGACGGACCAGCGGCAGTGTCAGCGCCTCGCGCACGGGTAGGGTGACCGCATCGGCGCGTGGCTTGGCGCCGGGATCGAACGCAGCGTCCGCGAGGATCACGATCGGCGCTTCCAGTCCCTTGGCACCATGGACCGTCATCACCCGCACCATGTCGCCCGCCTCATTGAGCTCGCGCTTGATGTCCGCATCGCCCCGGTCGAACCAGTCGATGAAGCGCTGGAGCGAAGGGTGATCGTCCGCCTCGAAGGAGAGCGCGGCGTTGACCAGCTCGTCAATGGCGTCGCGCGCCTCCTCGCCCAGCCGGGCGATGAGCTTGCGCCGCCCGGCCAAGGGACCGGAGAGGATCGCCTCCAGATAGCGATAGGGCGTGGTGAAATCGGCCGCGGCGAGCAGCGCGCGCAGCGGCGCCTGGCGCTCGGCCGGCAGGGTTGCACGCAGATGCGCCCAGAGCGAGCGCCCCTCCGGCCGCAGGGCGCGGGCCATCAGATCATCCTGACTCCAGCCGAGCAGCGGCGAGACCAGCAGATTGGCCAGATTGAGATCATCCTCCGGCTGCACGGCGAAGCGGACCGCCGCCAGCAGATCCTGCACCGCCAGCGGCGCCTGCAGACGCAGCCGGTCGACCCCCGCCACCGGCACGCCGGCCTCATAGAGCCGCGCGACGATGAGGCGGGACAGCGCCCCCCGGCTGCGCAGCAGGATGAGGATATCGCCCGGCCGCGCGGCGCGCCCCTGCGACTGGAGCCAGACGGGCTCAGCCAGCCAGCCCTTGATCAGCCAGGCGATCTTTTCGGCATGGCGGCGCTGATGATCGGCGAGCCAGTCCTCGTCGCCCTCGGTCGGGCTTTCCTCCGGTTCGGCTTCTTCGTCACCCTCCGGCAGGATCAACGATGTCGGCGGAAGCAGCAGCACCTTGCCGGGATGTTCCCGCGCACTGCGGTGCGGCGCGGAGGGAATATCCAGCCCCAGCGCCCTGTGGCCGACCTCATCCAGCACCGCATCGACCACGTCCAGCACGGCAGGCATGGACCGGAAGCTGAGCGACAGAGGCAACTCGGCAAAGGGATGCCCCACCCGCTCGGTCGCCTCACGGAAGAAACGCAGGGCTTTCAGGAACGCCTCCGGACTGGTGCCCTGAAAGCCGAAAATCGCCTGCTTGGTATCGCCCACCACGAACAGCGTGCGCAGCGCACGGGCGGCATCATCCTCTTCCGCTTCCAGAAACTCCGCGACGATCGACCAGACGATGTCCCACTGGGCATCATTGGTATCCTGCGCCTCGTCGACGAGGATATGGTCGACGCGCTGGTCGAGCTTGTAGCGGATCCAGTCCGCCATGCCGGCCTGCGTCAGCAAGGCACTGGTGCGGCCGATCAGATCATCGAAATCCACCGCGCCGGCCTGCCGCTTGGCGTGGTCATAAGCGCGGGCATAGGCACGGCCGGCGATCAGCCCCTGCGCGGCGGTGCGGGCATAAGCCACCTGCCGGCGCAGATCGAGCAGCGAGCCGGCCGCTTCGCCCGCCTGAGCGGCGAGCGCCACATAGTCAGGCTCGGCCGCCAGCAGCTTATCGCGATTGCGGTTCTTGACCTCACCATCCCTAGTCAGCAACGCGGACCGCACATCCTCCAGCAGCGCCACCCGCACGGGCCCATCAGCCGCCAGCCAGCGCATGACCAGATCTGCGCAGGCGACGCCCGACGCCGCTCCCCATGCGCGGTTGGCCGCCGCCACCGCCCGCAGCGCGCCGAGCGGAAAGGCGCTGTCCGCGCAGCACTCGGCCAGTGCATCCTCGATATCGCCGTCTGGCAGACCGAGGAAGCTGAGGAGAAAACTCTCGATATCCTCCGGCAGCGCGTCGAGCAGGCGCGCGGCGGACACGCATCTGGCGAGATAGGCCAGCGTCCCCGCCTCACCGAGCCGCAGCGCCAGCATTTCCAAGGCCGCGCCCACGGCCGTGTCGCCATCCCGCTCCGCCGTCTCGATCATCGCAATCAGCGAGCGGCGGGACAGTTCGGCATGCCCGCGATCATCAAGCGGTTCGAAGCCGGGCACCAGCCCCGCTTCCAGCGGAAAGGCCGCAAGCAGCGACTGGCAGAAACTGTGGATCGTCTGGATGCGCAGGCCCCCGCCCGTCGCATCGAGCACGCGGGCAAACAGCAACCGCGCGCGCGCGACCGACTCCGGGCCGGGATCTTCGCCCAGCGCGATCAGGTCGGCCGCGACGTCCGGCCCCTTGCCCTGCACCCAGCGCGCCAGGCGGCTATGCACCCGCTCGGCCATTTCCGCAGCGCCCGCCTTGGTGAAGGTGAGGCACAGGATGCGCTCCGGCGCGACGCCGGCGAGGAGCAGCCGCAGCACCCGCGCGGAGAGCACATGGGTCTTGCCCGTGCCCGCCGAGGCGCTCAGCCAGACATGCTGGCGCGGGTGCGAAGCCTCCGCCTGCTCGGCCTTGAGCGGCTTGAGCGCGCCGGGATCAGCCATGTCCGCCTCCGGGCCGGCCACCGCGCCCGAACCATTCGTCGAGGCGCATGAGCTGGTCATAATCGGTGAAGACCGGCGCATCGGAATGCGGACGGGCGGCAAACGGCTCGTCCCCGGTCAGCCAGCGGGCGGCGGCCTCGTCGAAAAAACCCTCGACGATCGGCAGGAAATCACCGGTCACGATCCGGCCCCGGCTGCCCTTGGCGTCCGTCACCGCCTTGCGGCTGCCGAACTGGCCATTGGCCGCCTTGTTCAGCCGCCAATATTCGAAGGCGCCGACCGATGTGCCTATGGGCACCGGCCCGAAACCGCCCTCGCGCGCGATCAACCCGAGCAGGCCGAGCTGGAGCGAGAAGCCGGCCTTCACCTGATTGACCGTGGCAACCGCGCCGCTCTTATAATCGATGATGCCCACCGAGCCATCCGCCAGCCGGTCCACCCGGTCCGGCTTGCCGCCCAGCGTGATGCCGCCGCGCTCGATCTTGCCCCATTGCTCACCGAACAGGATATCGCGCCCGGCCTCCCCCAGCGTCGCCACTTCCGCCGCGACCCAGTCGAGCGCGGCGAGCAGGCGTGGTTGCCACAGCGCCTTGAGCAGCGGATGCGCCGCCGCGTCGGCGATCATCGCCCGCGCCAGCGCCGCCAGCTTGACCGGATCGCCGCTGCCTTCCTCCATCCAGCGTTGCAGCACGTCATGCGCACGGGTGCCGCGCCAGGCCGGCCCCGGATCTGCATCGACCGGTTCCAGCGTGGAGAGCCGCAATATGCGGGCAGCATAGAATGCATAGGGATCGGCGCGGAGGCGATCGACATCGGTGACGGCGATGGCGCGCGGGCGCGCGCTGGCCGGCGGGCATGGCGCGGGCTGCGGATAGGCCGGGGCCGGCCCGGCCGGATGATCGATGGCCTTGGCCAGCGTGATTGGCCGGCCATCTTCCACCCAGCGCTCGCCGGTCATCGCTTTCAATCGCAGCCAGAAGCGCGAGGCGATGGTCGGCGCGGAAGCATCACGGCGCGCGCGGGAGAGCAGCACCTGCGGCGCGCCAAGGCCGTTGGAGAAATCATGGGCGGCAAGGCCGATGCGATAATCCAGCCCCGGCAGGCCGAGTGCGCGGCGGATGCGCGGCGCCAGCCACGGGTCCGGCAGCGGCAGGCCCGGCCAGACGCCCTCGTTCAGCCCGGCGAGGATCATCAGATCCGCCTGCTGGAGCCGTGCTTCGAGCAGGCCCAATATCTGCACGCGCGGATGCCCGCCCTGCGGCGGCCGCACCGCCTGCGCGGCGAGGATCTGCCCGAGCATGCCGACGAACCCGGCCGGATCGGCGAGCGGCGGCCCATGCACCGCCGCGACTTCCGCATCCGCCAGACAGCGCGCGGCCGCATGGCCCTGATGCCCCGCCCACACACGCTCCCCGGTGAGCACGGAGGCGACCTCCCGCACTGCCGCGAACAGCGCCGGCAGCGGCCGCGCCTGCGCGAAAGCGGCTTCGATCGGCGCCAGCAGCGCCGCGACATCAGGCCACCATGCCCGCACCGTCTCCCGCAGCGTCTGTTGCCGCCGGCCGCTCTGCGACAGCATCGCGGTAATGCCCGCAAGGCCCGCACCCGGCCGGGGACCGCGCAGCAGCAGGTCCAGCCCGCGCACCGCCTCCAGCCATGGCAGGCGCCCCTCGCCCGCCATCACCAGCGGATGCTTGAGCAAGGCGAGCAAGGCGACCGGCGCAAACTCATCGGCCCCGGCCTGTGCCAGCGCCAGCAATAATGTGCCTGGCGGGAGCTGCACCAGCGGACGGCCGGCGCTGTCGTCCGCCGCGATGCCCCAGCGGGCCAGATGCGCCGAGACGCGGGTCGCGAGCGCGCGGTCCGGCGTCACCAGCGCGGCAGTGCGCTCCGGCGTCTCGACCGCCTCGCGCAGCGCGATGGCGATGGCCTGCGCTTCCTCGGCCGGGTTGGCGGCCTCGATGGCGCGCACCTCCTTGAGCGAGCGCTCGGCGGCGGGCACATCCGGCCAACCGCCGGTGAGCAAGGGGGGCAACATGGCATTGCTGATCGCCCGGCCGCGCGCCGCACGGGCATCATGCTCGCTGCCCCAGCGCCACAGCGCGACTTCATCGCGGTGCGCGTCCATCCGCTCGAGCAGCAGCTTGAGCGCATATTGGGGATGCGCCTCATTGGCTGGCGGGGGTAGCGCCTGCCCCGGCTCGGGCGGCTTGACCGGGCCGATGGCCTCCCATTGCCCGGCCGTCAGGTTGAGATCGAGGTCGGGTAGCACGACCATGCCCTGCGGCAGCCCCGCTACCGTCTTGAGCAGCCCGGCGACGGCCGGCGCGCTGGTGACGATGCCGGCCGCGACCACGAAGCGATCCGGCGGCCTCTCCCGCCAGCGGGCCGCGACATGCTCCAGCAGCCGGTTGCGTCGTTCCGCCATATCGATGCAGCCGCGCACCGCCAGTTCGCGCTGCCACAATTCCATCAACAGCGCGAACTCGCCGAAGGCAACCTGCCAGTGGCCGGACAGTTCATCCGGCGCCAGCGCCTGCAAATCGGCCGGCCCCTTGCGCTCGACAAGCAGTTGGTCGAGCGTCTGCGCCAGCGCGGTGGCCAGCCGATAGGCCTCGCCCACCTCCAGCCGATCGCCACGCCGCGCACGCTCGCCGGCGACGAGACGAGTGAGGATCATCAACCGCTCGGCCGACGGGATCGCGGGCGGGATCGCCGCATCGCTCCCCATCGGCACCAGCGCGCTCCCCAGCGTCTCGCCCAGATCGACATCGCCCACCGGCACCAGCCGGGGTAGCAACAGGCCATTGCCGGAGGCGCGCACAAAGGCGTCACGCACAGCCCGGATTGCACGGTTGTTGGGGAGCAGCACGATGCCGCGGGCCAGTGCCAACCCACCATCGGCGCGGCCGTGCCGGGCGAGCAGGCCGGCCGCAAGCGCATCGGCAAAGGCCCGGTGCGCGGGAATGGTGTAAAGGGCCGGTCCCCGGCGCTCAGCCATAGGCGATACCGTCCTCGACCAGCGGAATGGCCTCGGGCGTACCCACATCGAACCACAGGCCGGGATGCACCACGCCATAGGCCCGCCCCGCCGCGATCGCCCGGTCCCAGAAGATATTGGTCGAGAAATGATCCGACGGCGGATCGGTGATGAGCGCGGGCGAGATGATCTGAACCGTGGTGAACACGAAGGGCGCCAGCCGGCCAGGCCGGCGCCGCGTCACCCGCCCCATGCCGTCCATATGGAAATCGCCCGGCCCCTTGTGACCCGTCGCATAGGCATGCGGGATCATGAGCAGCAGCACATCCATGATCGCCGGGTCCCAGCGCGCCGCCATCTCGCGGATCGAATCGAACGGGCCGTTGAGCCAGAGATTGTCACTCGCCGCGCACAGGAACGGCTGGTCGCCGAGCAACGGCAACGCCTTCACCAGCCCGCCGCCCGTCTCCAGCAACTGGTCGCGCTCGTCCGAGATGATATATTCCGCGCCGGTGCGCCGCGCCCGGGCGCGCAGATGCGCCTCGATGGCGTCGGCGAGATAATGGACATTGACGACCGTGCGGCGGATACCCGCTTCCTCGATCCGATCGAGCGCATGATCCATGAGCGGCTGGCCGGCGACCATGATGAGCGGCTTGGGCCGCGTCGCCGTCAGCGGCCGCATGCGCTTGCCGAGACCAGCGGCCATCAGCATCGCGGTCTCCAGCCGCAAGCTCATGCCACGCGATCGCCAATGCGCAGGACGCCGCGTGCTGTGGCCGGGATGTTGGCGGCGAACCAGCGCGCCACGGGTTCCAGTGCCGGATGGGCCAGATCGCGCTCCAGCAGCCCCCACATGCGCGGCAGATAATCGAGATAGCGCGGCTTGCCGTCGCGCTGGCACAGGCGCGTGAAAATGCCGATGATCTTGGCGTTGCGCTGGGCGCCCAGCACCGCATAGGCAGCGCGGAAATCCGCCGAGGTGGGCGCTATTGCCTCATAATGGGCGAGCATCGCGGTCTCCACGGCGGGCGACACATCGCGGCGCGCATCCTGCAGCAGCGAGACCAGATCATAGGCCGGATGACCGGCAAGTGCGTCCTGAAAATCGAGCAGCCCCAGCCCGCGCGAGCGGCCCGCGTCGGGCAGCAGCATGATATTCTCGGCATGATAATCGCGCAGCACCGTGACGACCGGCGCGGCATCACGCTCGGCAATCGGCAGCACCGCATCCCATGCCGCCATGTAGCCCACCTCGTCGACCGTCAGCCCGGCCGCCGGGCAGAACCATTCGGTGAGCAGGGCCACCTCGCGCTGATAGACGGCGCGATCGTAGGGCGGCAGGCATTCGGCCGCCGGAAGCCGGTGAAGATCGGCAAGCAGCGACACGGCGCGGGTATAAATGCCCTGCTCCTCGTCGGGCACGGCATCGAGCCGCTCGCGCACCCGTGCGTCGCCAAAATCCTCCAGCAGCACCAGCCCCTGCTCCAGATCGCGCGCGAGAATGCCCGGCGCCGCAAAGCCATGGCCGCACAGCCACTCGCCAACAGCGATGAACGGGCGCGGATCCTCATGCGGCGGCGGCGCATCCATCAGCACCGCGCCGCGCGCGCCATCGACCACGCGGAAATAGCGGCGGAACGAGGCATCGCCGGCGAGCGGCAGAATATGCGCGCCGGCCCATCCGGCAGCGGCAAGGAAAGCGGGCGCGCCGGCCGGCGGAATCATGTCTGGGACCATCGCTCTGTCCAAGCCCCCGGCACGTCGACTGTCAAGGTCCGCGCGCCATCCGCATCCACGGCAATGTGGATCACCAGGGCGATATCGGCATAAAGTCCGGCAAGCCGGTCCGGCCATTCGATGACCAGTGCGCCCCCGTCCAGCCAGTCATCGAGCCCCAGTTCCTCGACTTCGCCGGCATCTTCCAGCCGGTAGAGGTCGACATGAGCGAGTGGCAGGCGCGTTTCGGGCGGTTCATAGCCCTGCACGATGGCGAAGGTCGGGCTCGGCGCCTCCCCGATGAAGCCGAGGCCGCGCAGGATGCCGCGCGCCAGCGTCGTCTTGCCCGCGCCCAGCCCGCCTTCCAGCATGACGACATCGCCCGGCCGAAGCTGGCCGGCGATCATCCGGCCAATCTGCTCCATCGCCGTCCCATCTGCCGGTCGCAAAATCGTTGTCGCCATCGCTCAGTCCCCGCGCGGCAGGTCGATCGTCACGATCGTCCCGCGTCCCGGCTCCGACTGCAGGCTCACGCTGCCGCCATGCGCCTCGACGAGCTGGCGCACCAGCGGGAGTCCGAGGCCGGAAGTCTGCCCTTCCCCATCACGCCCGAACCGCGCAAAGGCATCGAACAGCCGCACCTGCGTCTTGCTGTCGATGCCGGGACCATCATCCGAGACCGTGATGCGCACCATCCTGCCGACCCCCTCGGCGTGGAGGAGCACGCGCCCGCCCGTGCCGACATAACGCACGGCATTATCCACGACATTCCCGATCGCCTGACGGATACGCCGCCCGTCCCCCGTCACCGTGCCGATCTGCGGGGATATGGTCAGCGCGACGTCAATCTCGCGCACCGCCGCCTGCGCCGCGAACCGGCTCGCCACCTCCTGCAACAGCGCCTCGACCTCGACCGGCTTGCGCTCGATCGGCAGGCCGCCCGCCGCGCCCTGCGTGAGGTCCAGCACATTGTCGATCAGCCGGGCGAGCCGCGTCGTGCTGGTGATGATCGCATCGATATAATCGCGCGCCTGCGAGGACAGGTCGCCAGCATAGCCCGCCTGCATCATCTCGGCAAAACCGGCGATCGACGTGAGCGGCGTGCGCAATTCATAACTCATGTTGGAAACGAAGGCGGTCTTGACGCGATCAGCATCCTCCAGCGCCTCGTTGCGGTCGCGCAGCGCCTGCTCGATACGGCGGCTGTCGGACGTGTCGAGCATCACGAACAGCGCATTGCCATCCGGGAGCGGAATCGCCGCAAACTCGAAATGCCGCCCATCGGCAAAAGCGATGCGGCCTTCACGTTGCCGGCGCTCGACTGTAGCCGCTCGAATGAGTTGGTGGACAAGACCCGATTGCTGGGGCTTTGCGAGCCGGTCGGCCACGGCCGCCATCAGTTCGTCGACACGCGGATGCATGGCGAACTGCGCTTCCTGCACGCCCCAGATCTGGCGGAAGCGACTGTTCCACAGCTGCAACCGGCCATCGGAGGAAAAGACCGCGATCGCCTCGAACAGATTGTCGAGCATCGCCGTGCGCACGCGCAGCAGCGTGTCGCGCGCGCTGGAGAGCTGCATATGCTCGGTGCGATCCTCGAAGATGAGAAGCAGCCCGCCATCGGGCAGCGGCTGGGCATAGACGCGCAGATGCACGCCGTCGCGCAGCCGCCAATTCTCCTCCTGCGCGGTGGGCGACTGAAACCATTGCCGGCGCTCGGCCCGCCAGGCGGGGAAATCGGGGGTCTCGGGGACCAGTCCGGCATCGCGCATGGCGTCCAGCACCCGGTCGAAATCGGTATCGACCGCGCCGGTATCCGGCCGCAGCCCGAAAAGGCTGAGGAAGGGCTGATTGCAGAATTTGAGCCGCTGGTCCGCCCCGAACTGGACGACGCCGGCCGAAAGCCGGTCCAGCATGTCGCGATTGGCCTGCACGAGGTGCCGCAGTTCGGCCCGCGCCTCCTCCAGTTCCTGCATGTCGATGGCGTAACCGGCCACGCCGACGCCGCCCAACGGCACGTCGACAATCCGCATCAGCCGCCGCTCGCCATCGACGGTGACTGGCAGCATCCGCGCCGTGGGAGCCTGCGCATCGGCGGCGCGGGCGGCGGAATCGCCGGGGGAGAGACCGTCCACCGCCTCGATCAGCTCGATGCCCTGCTCAATCACCTGCTGCGCGGACTGGCCATCGACCGCGCGCACATAGGCGCTGTTGACGAGGCTGAGGCGCTGGTCCGGCGTGCGGTGCCACACCGGCATGGGCGCTGCCTCGATCACGCCGGAGAGCGCCTCCAGCGCCTCGCGGTAGCGCGTCGTCTGGCCGCGCAATTCCTCGATCTGCGACTGGCTCTCGGTCGCGTCGAACAGCCACAGCACGATGGTGCCGGGGGTAGCGAGGTCCGCCCCCGCCGGGTCGCCGCGCACCAGCAAGGTGCGGCTCGATCCCTGTGCGCGCACCGGCAGCACGAACGCCCGGCTGCCGCGCTGCGCCGCCTTGATCTCGGCGGCCAGCGCGCGGGCATGGACCGGCTCCAGCCCACCTTCCTCGGCGACCAGCTCGGAGAGGAAGGCCGGGACAGTGGTGCGCCCCAGCCAGTTCGCGAGGCGATCGGGCGCCTCGATGCGGCCGTCGACCCGGACCAGCAGCGGAATGGCCGGCGCGGACTGGAGCAGATCGGCAAGGCGGTCCGCCTGCCCGCGCGCCTGCCGTGCCGCACTTCGGAGCGCGAGGCCAGAGGCCAGCGCCCAGACAGTGAGCGCCAGCCAGATGGCCAGCATGGCGCCGATCGCGCTGAGGGCAAGGGGGGAGAGCGATGTCACCGCGCTGGATTACGTGGCTATCCCGCTGGAGACAACGCCCGATCTCGCACGGGTGCGTTTCAGGCACGCCGGCAGCCCCGCCCAACGCAAAACGGCGACGCCTGCGCGCCGCCGTTTCGTGCTGAAGCAAGGATGCCTGCCTCAGTAGCGGTAATGATCCGGCTTGAACGGGCCTTCGACGGGCACCCCGATATAGCTGGCCTGCTTGTCGGTCAGTTTCGAGAGCTTGACGCCCAGCTTGTCGAGATGGAGCGCGGCAACCTTCTCGTCGAGATGCTTGGGCAGCACATAGACCTGGTTCTGATACTGCTCGCCCTTGGCCCACAGCTCGATCTGCGCCAGCACCTGATTGGTGAAGCTGGACGACATGACGAAGCTGGGGTGGCCGGTGGCGCAGCCCAGATTGACCAGACGGCCCTGCGCCAGCACGATGATCTTCTTGCCATCGGGGAACTGGACTTCATCGACCTGCGGCTTGATCTCGGTCCACTGCATGTTGGCCAGCGCCGCGATCTGGATCTCGCTGTCGAAATGGCCGATGTTGCAGACGATCGCCATATTCTTCATCGCGCGCATATGATCGAGCGTGATGACGTCGGCATTGCCCGTGGCGGTCACGAAGATGTCCGCGCGCGTCGCGGCCTCCTCCATGGTGACGACTTCATAGCCTTCCATCGCCGCCTGCAGCGCGCAGATCGGGTCGACCTCGGTCACCAGCACGCGCGCGCCGCCATTGCGCAGCGAGGCGGCCGAGCCCTTGCCGACATCGCCAAAACCGGCGACCACGGCGACCTTGCCGGCCAGCATCACGTCCGTCGCGCGACGGATCGCGTCGACCAGCGATTCCTTGCAGCCATAGAGATTGTCGAACTTGCTCTTGGTCACGCTGTCATTGACGTTGATCGCCGGGAAGGGAAGCTTGCCCTGCTTGGCCAGTTCATAAAGGCGGTGGACGCCGGTGGTCGTCTCTTCCGAAACGCCCTTGATCGCCGCGACGGTCTTGGTGAGGTAGCCCGGCCGCTCGGCAAGGAACTTCGTCAGCGTCGCGCAGAAGATGCGCTCTTCCTCATTGGTCGGCTCGAACAGCGCTTCACCCGCCTCGACCCGTGCGCCCCACAAGGCGAACATGGTCGCATCGCCGCCATCGTCGAGGATCATGTTGCAGGGCGTGTCGCCCCAGTCGAAGATGCGCACGACATAGTCCCAATATTCCTCCAGCGTCTCGCCCTTCACGGCGAACACCGGGATGCCCTGCGCTGCGATGGCGGCGGCGGCATGGTCCTGCGTCGAGAAGATGTTGCACGAGGCCCAGCGGATTTCCGCGCCCAGATCGACCAGCGTCTCGATCAGCACGGCGGTCTGGATGGTCATGTGCAGCGAGCCGGTGATGCGCGCGCCCTTGAGCGGCTTGGATGCCCCGAATTCGTCACGCAGCGCCATCAGGCCGGGCATCTCGGTTTCCGCGATCTCGATCTCCTTGCGGCCGAACGCGGCAAGCGACAGATCCTTGATGATATAATCCTGGGCGATGTTAGCCACCGAAAAGTCTCCTCACAAATGGGCGCGGGCCGGTTATGCCCGCCGGACGACCGGATGAGCGGCCGTTACACGCGTGCCTTATCAAGCAGCGCCTCGACGGGCAAATATAAAGATTTCTTTATGTGTCGAACGGTCAGGCGTGACCGCTGCTGCTCGCGAGCATGGCCGGATCGATCCCTTCCAGCGCGAAAGCGGTCGCCCAGCGCGCCTGCGGGCTCACATCGAACAACCGGCGCGGATTGGCCTGGCTGACATACCAGCCGGGCGCACCCAGCTCCCGCTCCAGCTGCCCCGCACCCCAGCCGGCATAGCCCAGCGCCACCAGATAATCGCGCGGCCCGGTGCCCTGCGCGATGGCACTCAGCACATCGAGCGAACCGGTGAGCGCGATATCCTCGCCCACCAGATGGCTGTCGTCGGAGAGCCAGTCGCGGCTGTGCAGCACGAAACCGCGCTGCGGCTCCATCGGGCCGCCGGCGAGCACGGTGCGGTCCGCCACCTCATCCGCCTCCAGATCGAAGGACGAGAGCAGATGGCGCAAGCTGATCCCGCCCATCGGCTCGCCCAGCGCGATACCGAGCGCGCCGCCATGATCATGCACGCACAGCAGGATGGTCGAGCGGTGGAAGCGCGGGTCCGGCATATCCGGCATCGCCAGCAGCAGATGCCCGGCCATCGAGGCGACAGAAGCGGTTTGGGTCATGATCCTGTGATGCCCTGCTCAGCGAATCAAGGCAAGGATGCGCCCGGCCCCCGCGCCGCGTCCAGTGACAAAGCCGCGCCCGACGGTGAATGGCGATGCACCGTGAGGATCGCGCGGACGGCCGGGGCCGGCCACCACCACCCTTGACAGCAAGCCAGCGAACGACGACTTCCCCAGCGAGCCCGACACCGGGCCGCTACCCTGATCAGGAGACCGCAATGACCATCAATGTTGGCGACAAGCTGCCCGCAACCACCTTCGCCGTCATGACCGAAAACGGCCCGGAACAGGTCGCCAGCGCGGAATATTTCGCGGGGAAGAAGGTCGCGCTTTTCTCGGTTCCCGGCGCGTTCACGCCCACCTGCTCGGCCAAGCACCTGCCCGGCTATATCGAGAAGGAAGCCGCGCTGAAGGCCAAGGGCATTGACGAGATCGCCTGCACCGCCGTCAACGATCCCTTCGTGATGGGCGCCTGGGGCAAGGCCGCCAATGCGGACGGCAAGGTGACGATGCTCGCCGATGGCAATGGCGCGTTCGCCAAGGCGGTCGGGCTGGAGATGGACGGCAGCAAGTTCGGCCTCGGCACGCGTGGCCAGCGTTTCTCGATGCTCGTCAATGACGGCGTGGTCGAGCAGCTCCATGTCGAGGCGCCGGGCGAGTTCCGCGTCTCCAGCGCGGACTATCTGCTCGAGCAGCTTTAAGTTTGCGCCTGGCGGAGGCATGGCGGATCATCCGGCCGGCCTCCGCCATGGTTCTTCCCCGGTGCCTCTCGCCGGCCTATGAGAGGCCATGAGCCAGACCACTCCCGACAGCCGCCACATCGTCGACCAGCTTATCGCGGAATATGAGGCCGCGACAGGTCGCCTGCGCGATGCCCTGCTCGCCTATGCACGCGATGGCACCCTGCCCGCGCCCGAAACCGCGACCAACGGGGCCTTCTGCTATCCACGCCTCACCATCGACTATCGGCAGGCGCTGACCGACCAGCCCAGCCGCCGATCCTTCGCGCGGCTGACCAAGACCGGGCGCTACGAGACCACGATCACCCGGCCGGCCATGTTCGCGCGCTACCTGCAGGAGCAGCTCGATCTGCTGATCGGCGACTATGACGTGACCATCACCGTGGGCCGCAGTGACCAGCCGATCCCCTTCCCCTATGTGCTGGAGAAGATGGCGGCCGGCGCCCTCGCCGCCATTCCGCCGATCGAGCTGGCGCGCTATTTCCCCTCCACCGAGCTGGCCGAGATTGGCGACGAGATAGCCGACGGGCTGTTCCTGCCCGGCCCGCGCGGGGCACGGCCGCTTGCCCTGTTCGACGGGCTGCGCACCGATTTCTCGCTCGCCCGCCTGCGCCATTATACCGGCACGCCACCCGAGGATGTGCAGCGCTACATCCTGTTCACCAACTATCATCGCTATGTCGACGAGTTCGTGCGCTGGGGCTGTGCGGAACTGAAGCGGCCGGGCACGCGCTTCACGGCGCTCTCCGGCGCGGGCGGCGTGCAGGTGACGGCGGACACGCTCGATCCGGAAAGCGCGATCACCGACAGCGCGTGGCGGCAGCACCAGATGCCGGCCTATCACCTCGCCGCGCCGGACCGCACCGGCATCACTTTGGTCAATATCGGCGTGGGGCCATCCAACGCCAAGACGATCTGCGACCATCTCGCCGTGCTGCGCCCCGAAGTGTGGCTGATGATCGGCCATTGCGGCGGCCTGCGCCCCAGCCAGCGGATCGGCGACTATGTGCTCGCCCATGCCTATCTGCGCGACGACCATGTGCTCGACGCGATGCTGCCGCCGGAAATCCCCGTGCCGGCCATTGCGGAAGTGCAGGTCGCGATGGCCGAGGCGGCCGCGCATATTCTCGGCGGTGAGGACGGGACCGGCGGCGACATCAAGCGCCGGCTGCGCACCGGCACCATCGTCACCACGGACGATCGCAACTGGGAGCTGCGCTATGCCCATTCGGCGCTGCGTTTCTCGCTCTCGCGCGCGGTTGGCGTGGACATGGAGAGCGCGACCATCGCCGCGCAGGGCTATCGCTTCCGCGTGCCCTATGGGACTTTGCTCTGCGTCTCCGACAAGCCGATCCATGGCGAGCTGAAACTGCCCGATCAGGCCAACCGCTTCTATGAGGAAGCGATTGCCGGCCATCTCGCCATCGGTCTGGACACCTGCGAACGCCTGCGCGAACAGGGCGACCGACTGCACAGTCGCAAGCTGCGCGCCTTCAACGAACCGCCGTTCCGCTAGGGCTGCGCTGACTGGAGGGGAACGCCCGTGAGGCTGGCACTCAAGGCCATCAGACGCGCGCGCGCCGCCTCGTCATAGGGCTGCGGATCGCCCGGCCGGGCCGGTTCCCCGGCGACATAATAGGCCCCCGCCTCCAGCGTGGGCGCGGTGATCAGTGCCATCAGATGATCGCGCCCCTCGTCAATGCTGGTGCGCGCGGTGGCCCGCAGATCCCGCACCATGCCCGTATCCATCATCGTTGCAGGATGCACGGCGATCATGGTGATGCCTTGCTGCGCGAAAGCCGGCGCGAGCGCGACCGTCATGGAGATTTGCGCCAGTTTGCTCTGGCCGTAACCGCGACGATGCGCGCCGGGTTTCTCCAGCATCACATCGTCAAAGTCGATCGGGCTCCCCGCGATCGACGAGACATTCACGATGCGCGCGGGCGCGGCTGCCGCCAGATTGGGCCGCAACCGGTTCACCAGCACCCAGCCGGCCAGATAATTCACCGCGAACTGCATCTCGTGCCCGTCCGCGCTGCTATGGCGCGGCTCGTCACTGGCATAGGCGACGCCGGCATTGTTCACCAGCAAGGCGATTTCGGGATAGTCCCGCGCGATGCGATCGGCGAACCCCCGCACCGCTTCAAGCGAGGCGAAATCGGCGGTGAGGAATGAGGCCGACCCTGTTCCGGCTTGCGCGATCTCGTCCACCAGCGCGGCGCCGCGCTCGGCACTGCGCCCGTGGACGATCACATGTGCGCCCTGCGCGGCGAGCGACCGCGCGATCGCCCGCCCCAGACCATCGGTCGCGCCGGTGACGAGGACCGTCTTGCCCGCATAAGAGAGCGGCGTGGAGGCCGCCGTCTGCGCGCGCAGCCCCGGTGTCAGTGTCAACATGGCCGTGACCACCAGCGAAACAATGGCAAGTCGCATGACATGAACTCCCTCCGCGATGACATCCTATGACCCCTGCGCCGGTTTCCAGCACCGTCGTTCATGCGCCGGGCCGTCCTCTCACCAACCACAGCTCTTGCCCTTATTCTGCTGGTCGAGCCATGTCTTGAGCGGCGCGAAGTAGCGGATCAACGCCTTGCCACTCATCTCGCGCGCGCCGGTGAAGGCTTGCAGCGCATCAGGCCATGGCCTGGAGGCGCCCATTTCCAGCATCGCGTTGAGCTTCTCGCCGACAGCCTTGTTACCGTAGAAGGAGCAGCGGTGCAGCGGGCCCTTCCAGCCGGCGATCTTGCACGCGGCCTCATAGAATTGGAACTGGAGCAGCCGCGCGAGGAAATAGCGCGTGTAAGGCGTGTTGCCGGGAATATGGAACTTCGCGCCCGGATCGAACGCATCGTCCGGACGCGGACCGCCCGGCGGGGTGATGCCCTGATAGCGCAGGCGCATATCCGTCCATGCCTTGTTGTAATCCGCCGGCTTGATCGAGCCATCAAACACGCCCCAGCGCCAGCGATCGACAAGCAGACCGAAGGGCAGGAACGCCACCTTGTCCATCGCCTGTCGCAGCAACAGGCCGATATCCTTGTCCGCGCTCGGCACCCTGGCCGGATCGAGCAGCTTGATGTCGACCAGATATTGCGGGGTAATCGATAGCGCGATGGTGTCACCGATCGCCTCGTGGAAGCCGTCATTGGCGCCGTTCAGATAGAGATAGCTCAGCTTGTTATAGGCACGCTGATAATAATTATGGCCCAGCTCATGGTGGATGGTGATGAAATCGTCGCTGTTGATCTTCGTGCACATCTTGATGCGCAGATCGTCCACATTGTCGACATCCCAGGCCGAGGCGTGGCAGATCACCTCGCGATCGCGCGGCGCGATGAACTGGGTGCGTTGCCAGAACGTCTCGGGAAGCGGCGCAAAGCCGAGCGAGGAGAAAAAGCCCTCGCCGATCCTGAACATCTGCGTTTCCCATACGCCGCGCCTGGCCGGGTCCATCTCGCCCGGCACCGTGCCGACATAGCCCCTGGCCTTGAGCAGATCGCCAATATCATAGCCCAGATCGCCCGCGCCGGCCGGCGCTACGAGGGGTAGATATTGCCCCATTCCTGCGCCCACATATTCCCGAGCAGATCGGCGCGGATCGGGCCGGATATTGGCTGCACTGCGTCGCCATATTTTTCGTTCAGCTTGGTGCGCGCATAGCAATGCAGGGAATCGTAGAGCGGCTTCACTTCCTGCCACAGCTTTTCGGTGAGCGCCGCGAACGCGTCCGGCGCCATGTCATAGCCCGAGCGCCACATCGCCCCGGTATCGGCAAAGCCCAGTTCCCGCGCGCCCTGGTTGGCGATCTCGACCAGCCGGACATAATCCGCCTTCATCGGCTTGCCGACCCCATCATGCCAGCTGGTCCACATCTCCTGATATTCCGCCGGCGTGTGGCCGAGCGTGCCCATCTGCGCCTCGATATCGTTGCCGCTCAGCGCCTTGCCGTCGAGCGTGCCCTTCCCCTTGCCATAGCTGGACTGAAGACGCGTCGCGATGTCGCTCAGTTCGGCCGCCGCGCCGGCCGTGGTCGGCGCGGGCAGCACAAGGCTGGCACGCAGGATATCCAGCTTGCGCTTCGTGTCCGGCGAGAGGCCGGGGACGTTCTGATATTTCGCGGCGGCGAGCGCGAGACGGACCGCCATTTCCGTCCCTTCCGCGCCGCTCTTGGCGGCAAGGGCATCGGTATCCTCGGTGATGTAGGTGGCGTTCACCCAGGCGATACGCGCAGCATCGAGCGAGTAATCGAACAGTTCCTTCTCGGCCGCGACAATGAACGCATCGGCCTGCGCCGCCGTGGCGGCCGACTCGCCGGCCGGCGCTTGCGCCGCAAGCGCGGGGATGGCAGCGCCCAATGCCAGGGCCGCCGTAACGGCCAGACGCGATACCAGATGCCTCATGATGCGCGCTCCTCGCTATAACCGGCTCGCCCGGCAGGCTGCCTCTCCGGGCGCCTCCGCGTCAAGCCGCCAGATAATCGGTGATCGCCTCCCCGAATTCCGGCAAGGTGATACAGCTCATATGATTGCCGGGAATGATGCCGCGCCGGGCATCGGGCAGCGCGGCAACCAGCGCATCGGCCGAACCATTGTCCCGATCATCCGCGCCGCACAGGATCAGCGTCGGCATGGTGATGCCAGCCAGCGCCTCGCGGGTGATATCCGGCATGGTGAGCAGCAAATGACGGAGCGCGACAGGGTCTGTCTTCACTGTCTTCATGAACTGGATCGCCATATAATCGGCGTCTCCCGCCTTCGCGACGGCAAAGCGATCGAGCGCGTCCAGAAAAAATTGCCGGCGCGGCCGCCAGTTAGTCAGCCCTTCCAGCCCCATGCCGCCGAGCACCAGCCGCCGGGGCCGCATGCCGCGCAGCACGAGCGCCGTGGACAGCCGCGCGCCCATCGAATAGCCCACCAGATCGAACGCCCCCAGCCCGAGCGCGGGGATGATCGCCTCCATATCCAGCGCCATGACATCGGGCGGATAGGCCGCCGCGTCCTGCGGCGCGGCGCTGCGGCCATGCACTCGCTGCTCGATCATGATCGCCTCGAAACCGGCGTCGGCGAGGCGTTGCGCGGTGCCGTAGCGCATCCAGTTGATCGTCGCGCTGGACGACAGGCCATGCAGCAGCACCACCGGCCTGCCCTCCCCCAGACGGTGGATCGCCAGCAGGTCGCCGCCATGGCCGGGCAGAAAATCGATGGTCGCTTCGCTTGTCATGCCCGCCGGACTGGCCCGAAACCGGGGAGGAGGCAAGCGGCAATCGGGCCGCATCCGGTGAACTGATTCCGCATTCGCCCCTCGGCGGCGTGACAGTTCACGCTTGCTCTTAATAAGCCTCCTTATTATATACTGGGTGATGGAAAATACCCATATTGCCTTTGTTATCAACGACATCGCTCGCCTCTACCGGCGACGATTCGATGAACGCACCCGCAGTTTCGGCATTACCGGCCCGCAAATGCGTGCGCTGGTGGCGATCATGCGGGTTCCCGGCATCAATCAGGGCATGTTGGCCGAGCGGCTCGACGTGGAGCCGATCACGACCTGCCGCATGGTCGACAGGCTGGAGCAGGCCGAACTGGTCGAGCGCCGGCGCGATCCGCAGGACCGGCGTGCCTGGCAACTCTATCTGACGACCGCGGCCGAACCGATCGCGCGCAAATTGCAGGCGATCGGCCAGACCGTGCTCGACGATTCGCTGCGTGGCATCCCCACGGCGGACCGGGAGAGCGCGCTGGCCCTGCTCGCCCAGATCCGCAATAACCTCACCCATATCCCGGCGCAGGCAGCACCGAACGATGCTGCTGCCCCGCCGACTGCCCTGCAAGGAGCCCATGAGCATGGCTGAGGCCGATCCTGTCCTCAAGCAGCCGACGGCAACGTCAGACAGCCCGGCCCTGGTGGTTGAACCGCCGGCGAGGGAACCGCGCGGCGGGAAATTGCGCCATCGGCTGGTGATGTTCTCGGTGCCGGTGATCATCGTCGCGGTCGGCGCCTATTTCTGGATGACCAGCGGCCGCTCCGTCTCCACGGACAATGCCTATGTGAAGCAGGATATCGTCGCGGTGAGCAGCGATGTCGGCGGCCGGATCACCGAGGTGAAAGTGCGCGAGAACATGCTCGTCAAGGCCGGCGACGTGCTGTTCGTCATCGACCAGCAGCCTTACCGGATCGCGCTGGAACAGGCCAATGCGCAGATCGCCAATGCGCAGGTGGAAGTCGGCAAGCTGCACACGGACTTTCAGGCGACCTCCGTCGACATCACCGGCGCGCGCGAGGATGTCTATTATGCCGAGCAGGACCTCAAGCGCCAGCAGGCGCTGCTGAAGGACGGCTTCACCACCCGCGCGCGGATCGAGCAATCCCAGCAGGCGGTGGACAATGCCCGCACCCGGCTGCGCACGGCGCAGGCCGATGCCGCCAAGGCGCAGGCCGCCATGGCGACCGGCGCGCAGGTGCCCGGCGTGAACCCCACCCTCGCCGCTGCGCAGGCCGCCCGTCAGGATGCCGCGCTCAACCTCGAACGCACGGTGGTGCGCGCACCGGTGCCCGGCCGCACCAGCCAGGCCGACCGGCTGCAAGTGGGCCAGATGGCCGTGCAGGGCCTGCCGCTCATCAGCATCGTGGCCAGCGATCGCAGCTGGGTAACCGCCAATTTCAAGGAAACCGACCTCGACCATATGAAGCCGGGCCAGTCAGCGACGATCAAGCTGGATGCCTATCCCGGCCTGACGATCCACGGCCATGTCGACAGCATCGGCGCTGGCACCGGCTCGGAATTCTCCGTGCTGCCCGCGCAGAACGCCAACGGCAACTGGGTGAAGGTGACCCAACGCGTGCCGGTGCGCATCGCCATTGACGACAAGCCCGCCCGCATGATGATCGCGGGCCTGAGCGCCAAGGTGTCGGTCGACATCAGGAACCACGACAAGCCGGCACGGTAGGGACGGCCCGCCATGGAACCGCATGAAGACCGCGCCCAGCTGGACGTCAAGCAAAAGGGCCTGCTGACGGTCGCGATCATGGCCGCGATGGTCATGCAGGTGCTGGACACGACGATCACCAACGTCGCCCTGCCGCATATGCAGGCATCGCTCGGCGCCACGCAGGAGACGATCAGCTGGGTGTTGACCAGCTATATCCTCGCCTCTGCCATCGCCATCCCGATCACCGGCTGGCTGGCCGACCGGGTCGGCACCAAGCGGCTGTTCGTTTCCTCCGTCGCGATGTTCGTGATCGCCTCGATCCTGTGCGGCATCGCGCAAAATCTCACCGAAATGGTGCTGTTCCGCACATTGCAGGGCATTGGCGGCGCCTTTCTCGGCCCGCTCGCGCAGAGCCTGATGCTGGACATCAACAAGCCCTCGCAACACGGCAAGGCGATGTCCGTCTATGGCATGGGCGTCATGATCGGCCCGATCATGGGGCCGATCCTGGGCGGCTACCTCACCGAGTGGTTCGACTGGCGCTGGTGCTTCTACGTCAATGTGCCGGTGGGCGCGGTCTGCCTGATCGGGCTGATCGTGTTTCTGCCCGAAAAGCCCTTGCGGCGCCGCAGCTTCGATCTGTTCGGCTTCTCCCTCCTCGCGCTCGGCCTGGCCTCCCTGCAACTCATGCTCGACCGCGGCCAGAATGCCGACTGGTTCTCCTCGACCGAAATCTGGATCGAAGGCGCCCTCGCGCTGTGCGCCCTGTGGATGTTCACCATCCATCTCATCACCGCGCGCAAGCCGCTCTTCGCGCCGGAGCTGTTCGCCGACCGCAACTTCGTCAGTGCAGCCGTGTTCATGTTCATCATCGGTATGGTGATGTTCGCGGCGATGGCGCTGCTGCCGCCGATGCTCCAGGGCCTCTATGGCTATTCGGTGGTCGATACGGGCGAGATCCTCGCCTCACGCGGGATCGGCGTGCTGGTGACCATGGCCATTTCCGGGCGGATCGTCGACAAGGTCGATCCGCGCCTGCTGGTTGCCTTCGGCTTCGCGCTGGCCTCCTACTCGCTGTGGATGATGACCACCTGGTCGCTGGAGCAGAGCTGGCATCCCTTCGTCACCTCCGGGGTCATTCAGGGCATGGGCATCGGCTTCGTCTTCGTGCCGTTGCAGGTGCTGGCCTTTGGCACGCTGCCACCCTCATCACGGACGGAGGGCGCGGCCGTGCTCAACCTCACGCGCAATATCGGCTCGTCGATCGGCATCGCGATCGTCATGGCCCTGCTCGCCCGTAACACCCAGGTGAGCCATGCCGACCTTGCGCAGCATGTCACCCCCAACAACCTGCCGGTGGACCCGACCCAGCTCAGCCGGCTGGGCGATTATGGCGGCGCGGTGCTGCAGACCGTGGACGGCATCGTCAATCAACAGGCGATGATGATTGCCTTCCTCGATGACTTCATGCTGATGACGATCGCCTGCGCGATCGCGATCCCGGCCTGTTTCCTGCTGCGCAAGCCCCGCCCCCGGCCCACCGGTGCCCCGCTCCCGGCCATGACGGAATAGCAGGGACGCCGGAGGGTCGCAGGCAGCTTCGGCGCGGACCGGTCCTACGCTCTAGCTTCCGCCCGCCGCAGCGGTCACACCGCCGGGCGCCAGGTAGCACCAACGCCATATCAACTGGGGGAGCCGGAGCGGGTCCCGGTGGCCGGCGGGCAGCGCAGCATCCCTGCCCCGCCCGCCCATGGCCTAACCCTTCTTGAGGTGGCGCCGGCCCAGCAGTTCGGCGATCTGCACCGTGTTGAGCGCCGCGCCCTTGCGCAGATTGTCCGAGACGCACCAGAGCGAGAGGCCGTTCTCCACGGTGGAATCCTCGCGCACGCGGCTGACGAAGGTCGCATAATCGCCGACGCATTCGACCGGGGTGACATAGCCCCCATCCTCGCGCTTATCGACGAGCATGATCCCCGGCGCCTCGCGCAGAATGGACTGCGCTTCCTTCGCGCTAATCTCATCCTCAAACTCGATGTTGATCGCCTCGCTATGGCCGACGAACACCGGCACGCGCACGCACGTCGCCGTCACCTTGATGCTGGCGCCGAGTATCTTCTTGGTCTCGACCACCATCTTCCACTCTTCACGGGTGGAGCCGTCATCCAGAAATTCATCGATATGCGGGATGACGTTGAACGCGATCTGCTTGGTGAACTTCACCGGATCGGCCGAATCGCCCACGAAGATGTTGCGGCTCTGCTCAAACAGCTCGTCCATGCCGTCCTTGCCCGCGCCGGAGACGGACTGATAGGTCGCCACCACCACGCGCTTGATCCGCGCCGCATCATGCAGCGGCTTGAGCGCCACGACCATCTGCGCGGTCGAGCAATTGGGATTGGCGATGATGTTCTTCTTCACATAGCCGTCAATCGCATCCGGATTCACCTCCGGCACGATCAGCGGCACGTCCGGGTCCATCCGGTAGAGCGAGCTGTTGTCGATGACGATGCAGCCGGCGGCCGCGGCCTTGGGCGCATAGTCCCGCGTCGCGGCGGAGCCGGCGGCAAACAGCGCCATGTCCCAGCCGGCAAAATCGAAATGCTCGAGATTCTTCACCTTGAGCATCCGGCCGGTCTCGCCATATTCCAGCTCGTCACCCGTCGAGCGCGCGCTGGCGACAGCCGCGATCTCGTCCGCCGGGAACTCCCGCTCGGCCAGAATGTTGAGTATTTCACGACCGACATTGCCGGTCGCACCGATGACGGCGACACGATATCCCAAGAGCGTTTCCTTCCGCGCAGGCAGCATGACTGCAAGCTCCGGCCGATAGCGGATTAGCGCGGCGAGGCAAAGGACCATGCGCCGATATGCCGGCGAAGGCGCATGGCGATCGCGGCGGCGATGCCAGCGGCGACGGCTTTCACCATGCCTGACGGCGCAAGCGTCCCGATGCCATCGGCGCGCTTGCGCTATCCGCTCTTGTGCCGCCGGCGATCAGGCGAGCGGCGTCAGCTCGCCTTGGCGGGGGCCTGCTGGCCGGGCGGCGGCGCCAGCTTCAGTTCCGGCGGCGCGGTGTAGCCGGGCGCGAAATGGACGTGGCAGCTCTCGCAGGCGCCATCCAGCTCACCGCCAGCGGCGAAATAGGCGTCATAATCCTTCTTCTCGGCCGCCGCGGCCTCCTTGAGCGCGACTTCCCGCACCTTGGCCACCGCCGCATCCCAGCGCGGATCATCGACCCGGCGATCCGAGCTCATCAGCATATTGGTGACTTCAGCGAGCGTCAGGCTGGCGCTCTCCGCATCTTCCCAATCCTCATCGGTCTTGGGGGACAAATCCCGCTCGCCCGATGCGTCCGTGATAAAACCCTGCCATTTCCAGACATTGGCCGCCGAATATTGCACGACATGCCCCATGAACTCATCCATCGGCAGTTGAACCGGGTCGGCCGCGCCACTGAGCACATCCCCGTCCACACCGCCTTCGCCGCTCTCGGGCGCCGGGCTGCACGCTGCCAGCAACAGGGTTGCGATGAGAAAAGGTCCGACTTTACGCATGGCTCTCCGCCTTCATTCATGATCTGCCCGTCTTGTAGGAGACTTTATCTACCGGGCAAGCGGAAAGGGGCGCTGCGTTGGCCGCAGCGCCCCTTTGTAACCGTTCCAAAACGTTCTGAAACGTTCGGTAACCCGCAGGTCAGCCCTTGGGCTCACGCACATCGCGACGCTCGGCGATGCGCGCGCGCTTGCCGGTGCGGCCGCGCAGATAATAGAGCTTCGCGCGCCGCACGACGCCCTTGCGGACGACGGTCACGCTGTCGATGTTCGGCGAATAAAGCGGGAACACACGCTCCACGCCTTCGCCGAAGCTCAGCTTGCGCACGGTGAAGTTGCTACCCATGCCCCGGTTCGAGCGGGCGATGCACACACCCTCGAAATTCTGGACGCGGGTGCGCTCGCCTTCGACGACGCGCACGCCGACGCGCAGCGTGTCACCGGGGCGGAAATCCGGAATATCCTTGGCGAGAGCGGCAATGTTTTCCGCCTCGATCGTTTGCAGCAGGTTCATTGGTCCTGTCTTCCTTCGTCTGTCGTCGCGCGCCAGAGGCAGGTCAGTCCCGAGCGCTCCTGTAGCGCTCCCAGAGGTCCGGCCTGCGTAACCGTGTATCGCTCTCCGCCTGTTGTTTCCGCCAGGCGGCGATCTTCGCATGATCCCCCGATCGCAACACTTCGGGGATCATACGCCCTTCCCATTCAACAGGTCGGGTATATTGCGGATATTCGAGGAGACCGCTTTCAAACGATTCCTCGACCCCGCTATAGGCCGCGCCCATTACGCCGGGCAGCAGCCGAATGCAAGCATCGAGCAGCATGAGCGCGCCGATTTCCCCGCCGGACAGGACGATATCCCCCATCGACACCTGCTCGATCGGCCGGCCGTCGAACAGCCGCTCGTCAAACCCCTCGAACCGGCCGCACAGGATGGTGACGCCCGGTCCGCCCGCCAGCGCCCGCACGCGGGCCTGCGTGACCGGCTGGCCGCGCGGAGTCATGGCGAGCACGGGCAGGTCCGGCCGGGCCTCCAGCGCATCATCGACCGAGCGCGCCAGCACATCGGCGCGCAGCACCATGCCCGCGCCGCCGCCGGCCGGCGTATCATCAACCGACTTGTGCCTGTCCGTCGCGAAATCGCGGATCTGCACGGGCTCGCACGCCCATTTGCCCTCCGCCAAGGCGCGGCCCGCCAGCGAGATGCCGAGCGGACCGGGGAACATCTCGGGATAGAGCGTAAGGATCCGGGCAGCGAAGGTCATGCCCCCGCCTTATTCCACAAAGGCCGCATCAATCACCGCCTGCGCCGCCTCGATCGCCGCGGCGTGGATGGGCACCATGAAGCGCTTGCCGTCCGGCTTGCCGATCTCGAGAACGTCACCAGCCCCGAAATTCTCGACCGCGACGATCGTGCCGACCGCCTCGCCCGCAGCCGTGACGCAAGGCAGGCCGATGATGTCGATATGATAATATTCGCCCTCGCCCAGCGGCGGCAGGGCCGAGCGCGGCACGGTGAGCGCCGTCCCGCGCAGCGCCTCGGCGGCGTTGCGGTCGGCCAGCTCGGCAAAGCGGGCGACCGCGCCATTGGGACCTGCGCGGACGGACTTGAGGGTCAACGTCCGCCCACCGGCATCCAGGCTCTTGTAGCGCTTCAGGCTCTCGGGCCCATCCCCGAACAGCTTGAGGCGCACCTCACCCGTCACGCCATGCGCGCCGATGACGGCGGCGAGCGTGACGGGGCGATCGTCATCCGCCATGGCAGCAAAGCTCCTGACGCGCCCCGATGGCGCCCGGGCCGAATGCGGACAAACCGCCCTTCCCGGCCGAGCGCCGTCGAGACGTCATCAAATCAGCCCTCGGCCTGCTCGGCAGGGGCGTCTGCGGCCGGTGCTTCCTCAGCAGCGGCTTCTTCGACGGCAGGCGCGGCGGCCAGGGCCTTGGCGGCTTCCTCGGCCTCGGCCAGCTTGGCGGCCTTGTCCTCGGCGCGCTCCTTGGCCTTCTTGCCGGGCTCGGCCTTGTTCGGGTTGCTGCGCGCTGCACGCTCGAGAACGCCAGCGGCATCGAGGAAGCGGGCCACGCGATCGGTCGGCTGCGCGCCGACGCTCACCCAATGCTTGGCACGCTCGGCATTGAGCACGACGCGCTTCTCGTCATCCTTGGCGAGCAGCGGATTGTAGCTGCCGATGCGCTCGATGAAGCGGCCATCGCGCGGCGCGCGGCTGTCGGTCACGACGATCTTGTAATAAGGGCGCTTCTTGGAGCCACCGCGCGACAGGCGAATGCTGGTTGCCATCTGTATGAACCTTCCGTTTTAAATGTTTGAAGTTTGATGATTATTTCTTGAGGAAATTCTGAAAGCCCGGCGGCAGCGAGGGCATGTCCGGCAAGCCCGGCAGCCCCTTGAGGCCACTCAGGTCGCCGGCCGGACCAGCAGCCCCGCCGCCGGCGCCGCCGAGAAGGCCAGCGCCGCCACCACCGCCGGTGAACATCTTGGCCAGCCCCTTGAGGCCGCCCATCTTGCGAATCCGCTTCATGGCGGACTCCATCTCCTTGTGCATCTTCAGGAGACGGTTGACGTCCTGCACCTGCAAGCCGGCGCCCTTGGCCACGCGGATCTTGCGCTTGGCGTTGAGCAGTTCCGGCCGCTCGCGCTCCTTGACCGTCATCGAGCCGATCAGCGCATCAAGGTGGATGAGCGTCTTGTCGTTCACGCCCGCCGCCTGCATTTGCGACTGCGCCTTCTTCATCCCGGGGATCATGCCCGCGAGCATGCCGAGGCCGCCCATGCGCTGCATCTGCGAGAGCTGCGCGCGCAGGTCATTGAGATCGAACTTGCCGGCCGCCATCCGCTTGGCGAGCTTGTCGGCATCTTCCTGCTGGATCGTCTCGGCGGCGCGCTCGACAAGGCTGACCACGTCGCCCATGCCGAGGATGCGCTGGGCGACCCGCGCCGGGTGGAATTGCTCCAGCGCGTCAAGCTTCTCGCCCGTGCCGGCAAATTTGATCGGCTGGCCGGTCACCGCGCGCATCGAGAGCGCCGCGCCGCCGCGCGCATCGCCGTCCATGCGGGTGAGCACCACGCCGGTCAGCGGCACCTGCTCGGTAAAGCTCCGAGCGACATTGACCGCGTCCTGCCCGGTCAGGCTGTCGACGACGAGCAGGATTTCGGCCGGATCGGCGACCTGCGCCACCGCCTTCATCTCGTCCATCAGCGCCTGATCGACATGGAGCCGGCCGGCGGTATCGAGCATCAGCACGTCGAAGCCCTGCAGCTTCGCGGCCTGCATCGCGCGCCTGGCGATCTCGACCGGCTGCTGGCCGGCAATGATGGGCAGCGTCGCCACGTCGATCTGCGTGCCGAGCACCGCCAGCTGCTCCTGCGCGGCCGGGCGATTGACGTCGAGCGACGCCATCAGCACCTTCTTGCGATCTTTTTCCTTCAGGCGCTTGGCGAGCTTGGCCGTCGTCGTCGTCTTGCCGGAGCCCTGCAAGCCGACCATCATGAGGACGGCCGGCGGGGTGACGTCGATCAGCAGGTCGCTCGTTTCGGCGCCCAGCGTCTCGGTGAGCGTATCGGAGACGATCTTGACGACCATCTGCCCCGGCGTGATCGAGCGCAGGACATCGCTGCCCACCGCCTTCTCGGTCGCCTTGTCGACGAACTCGCGCACCACGGGCAGCGCCACGTCGGCTTCGAGCAGGGCGATTCGCACCTCGCGCATCGCGGCGCGCACGTCCGCCTCGGTGAGCGCGCCGCGCCCCCGGAGCTTGTCGAATACGCCGCCTAGCCGATCGCTCAGACTGTCGAACATGCCACACCTCATACACGGCCGAAGCCGCGGAAAACCTTGCCTTGCCCCACAACGGAAAAAGCGCCGGTGGGCGAAACCTCGCCAACCAGCGTCGATCCTCCATGCCCGATCAGGCGGGCATATCAGGATTGTCAGGGCATTCGCACAGGCGGAACACCGCCCGCGAACCGGCGCCCTTTAACTGGACGACGCGGAAATGGCAAGGTTGCATGCGCCTTGCTGATCCCGCTTGACCTTGCTTGACCCCGCTTGACAAGACCAACGACACCCCCTCCTTTCAGCGCAGGCCACAACGGCCGGGAATGAGGGGAGAGGATCATGATACCAGCCTTGCGCCAAGCCTTGATCGCGGGCGCCTGCGCCGCAGCGATCGCGCTGCCGGCCACATCCGCCCTCGCGCAGCAGGTCACCCCCCTCCCCAACGCGGCCAGCGCGCAGGCCGAGGGCTTCTCCCCCGAGCGGCTCGCCAAACTGGACGCGGCCATGACACAGGCCGTCGCCGCGCGCGAAGTGGGCGGCATGGTCACGCTGCTGGCGCGCCATGGCAAGGTCGTCGCCTTCCACGCCTATGGCGAGGCTGCGCCGGGCCGGCCGATGACACGCGACACCATCTTCCGCATCTATTCGATGACCAAGGTCGTCACCGCCGTCGCCATGATGGCGCTGTATGAAGAGGGCAAATGGCAGCTCGACGACCCGGTCACCAAATTCATTCCGGAATTCGCCAGCCTCAAGGTCGCGGCGGGCACGGACAAGGACGGCAAGCTGATCCTCGAGGCGATGCAGCGCCCGCCCACCATGCGCGAGCTGATGAGCCACACCGCCGGCTTCTCCTATGGCGGCACCGGCCCGGCCGGCGACATCTTCCGCACGCAGGACCCGATGGGCGCGGACGACCTGCACGGCATGGTCCAGCGGCTCGCGCAGGTGCCCTTGCTCTACCAGCCGGGCACGAGCTGGCAGTATAGCATCGCGGTCGATATTCAGGGCTATATCGTCGAGAAGCTCTCCGGGATGAAGCTGAGCGACTTCTTCCGCACCCGGATCTTCGCGCCGCTCGGGATGGTCGACACCGCCTTCTATGTGCCGGCCGAGAAATATAGCCGTTTCGCCTCGCTCTATGCGCATGACAAGGATGGCGCGCTGCAGGCCACCACCGCGCTGATGGGCCGCCCCGCGCCCGATTATAAGACCCCGCCCAAGATCGAATCCGGCGGCGGCGGCCTCGTCTCGACCGTCGATGATTATGCGCGCTTTGCGGAAATGCTGGCCAATAAGGGCGCGCTGGGCAGCGCCCGCATTCTTGCGCCGCAAACCATCGAGGTGATGCAGACCAATGTCGTGCCCGATGCGGTGCTGGCCCGACCCAATCCCTATCCGGTGTTCAACAAGGGCCTTGGCTGGGGCATGGGCGTGATGACGGTCAATGATCCACGCCTCGCCGGGCGCACCGAGGGCAAGGGCACGATGAGTTGGGAAGGCGCGGCCGGCACATGGTTCTGGTCGGATACCGAGAATCATGTGACGTTCGTCGGGCTCATCCAAAATTCGGAAAAAGCCGGGCCCAACAGCTATAACTGGTCCACCCGGCCGCTCGTCTATCAGGCGCTGGTCACCCCCTGACGGCAGTATGGCTCGCCACCGACGAGACGATCGGCTAAGAGCTTGGCAGGGATTTGCCGCTAGAGGTGGCAGGCAGTGTTACAGCGGGGCTTTTGCTGATAAATTCCCCCGCCCGGCTGGAAGGAGCAAAGTCGATCGTGTCAACGGAAGACGAGACGAATGCCGAGACCGGATCGACGGCGCCCAGGGCTTCATCGAGGCTGACCGTTTCACGGCGCCATCTGGTAATGGGCGGCGCACTCCTTGCCGTGAGCGGCCTGTCGCTCGCACGCCGGCCCGCACGGCGCTTCCAGTCCATGACCGCCGAACAGTATGAGGCGCTGTTTCCGCGCCAGTTCGGCACATGGCATGTGCTGCCGACCAGCGAACTCATCATGCCGCCGGAAAGCGAACTGGCGGACAAGCTATACGAACATATCCTGACCCGCTCCTATCGCAACGACAAGGGGCAGGTCGTCATGTTCCTGGCGGCCTATAGCAGCATCCAGGTGGACGATGTGCAGGTCCACCGGCCCGAGGTGTGCTACGCGGTCTCGGGCTTTTCGATCGATGACAATGAGCCCTTCACACTGAAGATCAACGACCGCATCACCGTGCCGGCCCGCAGAGTCGACGCCAATGCCCAGATGCGGAACGAGCAGATTCTCTACTGGACACGCGTCGACACGCGCTTTCCGCTCAGCTGGAGCCAGCAGCGCCTCGCCATGCTGGCAAGCAATCTCGAGGGATTTTATCCTGACGGCATTCTCGTCCGGGCATCCATGATCAATGCCGGCGATGACGCGATCCCCGACCTTGTCGACTTTTACCGCGACCTGACCCGGCATAGCTCGCCGGAAGCGCTGCGCGTCCTCTATGGCGTCGATGAACCCCGGCGCCTGCCGATCGCCTGAACCGACCGGGCCGGGGCTTATCCGGCCGCAGGGGCCGCAGGGGCTTCATTCGGTGGCGCATGCGCGGCCAGCCAGGGTTGGAAACGCCGTTCGCTGCCTGCCCTGGCCAGCACCTCGTCATAAAGGCCCGCCCAGTTCTGAAGCAGCGTGCTCCAGGCGAACCCCCGATGCTCGGCCTCCAGCCGCGCCGCGACCGAAAGGCGCTCGGCCAGCGCCGGGTCCGCAGCCAGTGTCCGCAAGGCGGCCGCCAGCCCCTGCACGACGCTGTGCTCGTCGTCCGGCTCGATCAGAATGCCGGTCTGGGCATCGAGCAGTTCCACCGGGCCGCCCCAGTTGACCGCGACGACCGGCAGGCCGATCATCATCGCTTCCTGGATCACGATCCCGTTGGCTTCGGCCAGACTCGGGAAAACAAAGCCGCGCGCGCGCCGCCACAGGTCGAACAGCGCCGGTCCGCTGGGAATATAGCCGAGGAAGTTCACCCGATCAGCCACGCCTTCCGCGACAGCCAGCGCTTCCAGCGCCGCCCGCTGCTCGCCGTCGCCGGCAATATCCAGAATGGCATCGGGCGCGAATTTGAGCGCCTTGATCGCGAGATCGCACCCCTTGTAGCGCACGAGGCGACCCACGAAGAGGAAATGATGATTGACGCCCGCATGGGTGAGGCGCGGTGCATGGCGCAGATCATCATGCACGCCGCTATCCAGCGTGAAGACCATCTGATCGCGGCGGCAGCCACCCAATTCCAGTGCCGCCACCGTGCGCTGGCCGCCGGAAATGAACAATGTCGCGCCACGCTTGCCGCCGAGCAGATATTGATTGGCCAGCTGCGCCGGCCGCAGCAGCAGCGCGCCGATCCGCTTGGCGCGGCTTTCCCGATCGTGAAAGGCCGGCGGATGCAGCAGGTTGCCATTCAGCGGACCGATCACCACCGGCACCCCTTTCACCGGCAGGAATGGATAGGATGGCGAAATCGGCGCGGTGAAATGCACCAGCCACGGCGCCGTTTCATCGACCAGCTGCCGGGCCCTGCGCGTCAGCAGCCAGCTGCCCACGAACCCGAGGAGCCATGACAGGCCCAGCCGGTGCAGCCAGATCTGCACCGGGCCATCCTCCACATAATCGACGGGCAGCTCGGGCATGTCCCGCGACAATTCAGCCCGGACGCGGGCATGCGCGACCTGCCGGACGTCGAAACCAAGATCGCGATACCCCTGGAAAATATGCAGGGACTTGATGGCCTCTCCCCCCATGAGGCGGGACACATTTGGCGCGACCAGGACAATGCGCGGCCGTTCGGGCGGTGACAGGCTCATATCATGCCTCTGAGACAGGGAAACGGGCGACCTGTTGACGGGTCATGCCGACGCGCGCCCGGTCACCGCGCGTAGGTGACATCTGCCCGCGCCCCGCTGCCCCTTCTGAGCTTCGGAAACAATTTCCCCAGAAGCTTGTCGATCGCGAAGATCGTCAGCAGCGCGGTGAAGAAGGTCGTCATGCCGGCAAAATCATGCAGAAAGCCCTGCGCCGCGGACTCGCCCCCATAATAGGTCAACAAAACCAGAAACAGAATTCGCACGAAATTGGCGAAAATCGCCACCGGCAGGATCGTCAGGAACAGGATAAACGCATATTTCAGATTGGCGTGATGCAGCAGATACACATAAAAAAGCCCGATCGCCGCCAGTGAGATCAGCGAGTTGATCCCCGAGCAGGCATCCGCGACGAGCAACTGATACTGGCCGATCTGAATGGTGACGCCGGCTGCCGCGATCGGATAGCCCAGCCAGTGGAGCAGATCCGCCACCCATTGCGAGAGCGCCACCTTGAGCGGATTGGTGGTCACCGCCACGATCGTCTCGGGCGGTGGAAAGATGAACAGCAGATAGGCGAGCGGGAACCACAGCAGCGCCATCATCCGCCCCCCCACCACGCTGAACAGCACGACGAGAATGAGCCCATACATGAGCGGCCCTTCAAGCTCGACAATCTGGCTGACCCGCGCCACGAAATAGAGGATCAGCAGCGGGATGAACAAGGCGAGCACCATAGAGGTGCGAGGTGGCCGCGCCTGCGACCGCACAGCGCGCCACTCGCGCCACAACAGCCACAACCCAGCGGCCAGCACGATCGGCCCGTGCGCCCCCTGCTCCGTCGTCCAGCTTTTGGTGATGACATAGATCATCGTCGGCACGAGGATCGACAACATGCCGACGACCAGGACGGGATTGGCGGCGATCCATCGAAAAACCGAAGGGCGCTCCAACTGCTGCTCAATCTCCGCCACGTCCGTCGCCATATCAACCCTTCTCGTTCCGGCTCGTCTTTATACTGGGGGTAGTTAAGAGCTGATGATCGGACCCAGGCCGGCGATGATAGGGTTTAGCGCCCCGCATCACAAGCCGGTCAACCTCCGACGCGCTCAGGCGCGCCAGTAGGCGATCGCGCGGATCTCGACGGAAATGCGGGGCGGCGCATCGTCCGGCGCGGCAGGATCGTCAAAGGCGACGTGCGGCACGCAGGGCGCCACGTCCGCGCGACTGTCATGCGTCTTGAAGATGATCGCTTCATCCCGCGCCATGTCCGGAAACCAGTGCCAGCGATGCGCCGCCTCATGCCCGACGACATAGCCCTCAAAGCTCCACTCATTGCCATCGGGACTATCGAAAATGGCGTCGGCGCGGATCAGTTCATGACCGATCAGGCTGCGCGCATCACACAGGGCGAGCGGCACGTCCTGCGGCGCATCCGACAGCACGCGCCAGACGTTATAATGCGCCGCGCGGACATAATCGCCCTCAGCGGGCTGCGAGCGCGCCGAGAAGGTCGCCCCCGTGGTATCGCTGATATCGACATGCGCAAAACGCGCCGGATAGCTGTTATCACTGCTACCCGCCTTGCCCGAACGCTCGGAAAAGCGCGGGATGGGCATGCCTGTCACCACCACCACGTCCGCCCCCGTCACATCGCGCAGCAAGGCCTCGACCTCGGCCATATAGGCCGCGCCATTCGCCCGGTCCCGCAAATCGCCGGCGCTGGAGCGATGGGTCACGATCTGAAAGCCCGCGCCGTCCAGATCGAGCGCGTGGGCGCGACCGTCGATCAGCGGCATGGCATGTTGCTCGATCACCACCGTATCCCGGCTATGATCATTGGCATAATAACGCGGGCGTTCCGGCGTCCGCGCAACATAGTTGATCTGAACCGCGTCACGATCACCGGAAACTGGCACCATCTCTCTCCTTTTGACTGCCTGTCTTTTGAACATGATCAACGTCCATGACAATATTGACCAGCGGAAAACAGGCCGGGGACGAAAGACAGGCTGCCGGGGCTGGCACCACGCACGCGCCGGGCGCCCGCAAATGTCCGCAATCGAAAGCGAAGCGGCCGGATCGCACCTCCGTCACCGCTGGTGGTCCGGTTTTGCTGGCCCCGGTGCCTATCGTCAACCGCGGAGCACCGGCGCGCGCCCGTCGCGTGGCCGGATGGACCAAGGGTGGGTCCGGCGGCCTGCCTGCGCATCCCGCCGGAGCCATCTGTCGATCAGCCTGCTGGCATCATCGACGCGTTGAGTTCCTGTGCATCGAGTGAACCATCGCCGTTCTTGTCCGCTGCCTTGAACAGCGCGGGGGTGGCAGCGAGATAGGCCGCCTTGCTGATCTGCCCCTGCGCATCCGGCGTCACGCCCACGATGGCGCCCTTCATCATATCATCGAGATCGGCGACCTTCACCGTTTCCGCGCCTTGCGAAATGAAGGTCCAGCCCTGTTCCCGGAAACTGGCATATTCCGCTTCGGACACCTTGCCGTCCTGATCGGCATCGGCAAATTGCATCAGATCAAAATCCTGAGCCATGGCCGGTCCGCCAAGCCCGATCGCGCCGACCAGCAGCGCCAGATATAGTGAACGCATTGAAGCCCCCTCTCCCATTTTAGAGGGCATGACAGTTCAGGAACATACGGACTTTGTCAACAGCGCGCTTGATCACCCCTCGTCGCGCAGCCTGATCAACCCTTCCTGCGCCACGCTGGCGATCAGCCGCCCGGCGCGGTCGAAAAAATGGCCGCGCGCAAAGCCGCGCCCGCCGCCGGCAAAGGGACTGTCCGTGGCGTAGAGCAGCCACTCGCCGCAGGTCACGTCCCCGTGGAACCACATGCTATGATCGATGCTCGCACTGACGACACCCGGACCGGCGATCTGGAGACCGTGCGGCCGATAGGCGGTGGAGAGCAGCAACAGGTCGCTCGCAAAGGCCAGCATCGCGCGCTGCATGGGCTGCCCCGCATCGAGTAGTCCGGCACCGATCCGCATCCAGCACGCCGCATCCGCACTGCGCTCCTCTGCGAAGCGGCCGGACTGAACCGTGCCGACCGGCCTGATCTCGATCGGACTGGGACGGGTCGCCAGCCGGCGCAGCGCGGGACCCGCGCTGATCGCGCCGGCGCGGAAGAGGCTGCCCAGATCGCGCAAGGCCTCGGGCGGTGGCACCTGCGGCATCGCCGCCGCATGCGCCGGGCCGCGCTCGCCATGGTGGAAGGAGGCGGCCATGTTGAAGATCACCTTCCCCTGCTGCCGGGCGACCACGCGGCGGTTGGAGAAGGCCCGGCCGTCCATATCCGCCGCCGCCTCGAAGTCGATCGGATAATCCTCGCTGGCCGGCCTCAGAAAATAGCAGTGCAGCGAATGGACCGGGCGGTCCTGCGCCACCGTCTTGCTCGCCGCCATCAGCGCCTGCCCGACCACCTGCCCGCCAAACACACGGCCCACGCCGCCCGGCCGGCGATGCCCGACATAATCGCCCGGCGCCGCCGCCGGCTCGACGTCGAGCAGATAGACAAGCCCTTTGGTCAGCGTCTCAAGATCAGGCACGGCATCGGTCATCGCGGCGTTCACGTCCTTTCCGGTATTGGCAGCCGTTGATGCTGCAACCTGCGCCACGCCTCCCCCTCAAGGCAAGCGCTGGACGCACGACGGGCGTTGCCGTAGCGTCGCGCGATGACAGACTTATTCGCCTTCAAGCTGTTGCGCCCGGACGAATGGCAGGCGTGGCGCGAATCGGGGGTGTTCACCGGCGCCCCGGTGGACGTGGCCGATGGCTATATCCACCTCTCCACCCGCGAGCAGGTGCGCGAGACGGCGGCCAAATGGTTCGCCGATGTCGATCCGCTCTACCTCGTCATGGTCGATCTGGTCGAACTGGGGGACATGGTGCGCTGGGAACCATCCCGCGGCGGCGCGCTCTTTCCGCACGTCTACGGCACCATCCCCCGCAGCGCGATTGCCCGCAGCAGCCGGTTGCGGCTAGGGAGCGACGGCGCCCACATTTTCACCGCGGGCTTTTGAGCAGGAACGGCCCGACATGACGCATCAGGTTCACATCATCGGCGGCGGCCTGGCCGGCAGCGAGGCCGCCTGGCAGCTCGCCAATGCCGGCATCGCCGTGCGCCTCTCCGAGATGCGCGGCGGCGGCGACATGACCGCCGCGCACCAGAGCGACGCGCTGGCCGAGATGGTCTGCTCCAACAGCTTCCGCTCGGATGATGCCAACAGCAATGCCGTCGGCCTGCTCCATCAGGAGATGCGCTCGCTCGGGTCGCTGGTGATGGCGGAGGCGGACAAGACGCGCGTGCCCGCCGGATCCGCGCTGGCCGTCGACCGCGACATCTTCGCCGCCGGAGTGACCCGCGCGATCACCAGCCATCCGCTCATCACGCTGGTGCGCGAGCGGATCGACACGCTGCCCGGCGAGGGGCTGACCATCGTCGCGACCGGGCCGCTCACCGCCGCGCCGCTGGCCGAGGCCATTGCCGGCGCGACCGGGGCCGACCAGCTCGCCTTTTTCGACGCCATCGCGCCGATCATCCATGTCGACAGCATCGATATGGAGATTGCGTGGAAAGCCAGCCGCTGGGACAAGGGCTCGGCCGAGGGCGACGGCAAGGACTATATCAACTGCCCGATGGACAAGGCGCAATATGACGCCTTCATCGACGGGCTGCTCGCCGGCCCCAAAACCGAGTTCAAGCAGTGGGAAGCCGACACGCCCTATTTCGATGGCTGCATGCCCATCGAGGTGATGGCCGAGCGCGGCCGCGAGACGCTGCGCCATGGCCCGATGAAGCCGGTGGGGCTGGACAATCCGCGCACCGGGCGCTGGCCCCATGCCGTTGTCCAGCTGCGGCAGGATAATGCGCTGGCCACATTGTGGAACATGGTCGGCTTCCAGACCAAGCTCAAATATGAAGCGCAGGTCGCGCTGTTCCGCACCATTCCGGGGCTCGAAAAGGCCGAGTTTGCGCGGCTTGGCGGCCTCCACCGCAACACCTTCATCCGCAGCCCGGACCTGCTCGACCGCGAATTGCGGCTGCGCACGCTGCCGCACATCCGTTTCGCCGGGCAGATCACCGGCTGCGAGGGCTATGTCGAGAGCGCGGCGATCGGCATGCTCGCCGGCCTGCTGACGGCCGCCCAACTGCGCGGCCAGAGCCTGCCCGCCCCGCCGCGCGAAACCGCGCTGGGGGCGCTCCACGCCCACATCACCGGCGATGCCGAGGCGGAAACCTATCAGCCGATGAACGTCAATTTCGGCCTGTTCCCGCCGATCGAAGATGAGAGCGTACGCAAGAAGCAGCGCAAACAGGCCTATACGGACCGGGCCCGCGCCGCGATGACGCAATGGCGCGCGCAATGCGACGCGCTGCGAAGCCCGCTGCCAGCCTGACACGCCAACGGATCGACGATCGAGCTGGCTGCGTGGCGGGCGCGGCGCCGGCCGGGCGCGCGCCTGATGCATGAAATGGCGGCCAGGCGGATGCCTGACGGCGCCTTGCCGGGTCGCCACCGCCAGCGAGCATGACGGCCGGCAACGCAAGGGAACCGGGCAGGACGGCGCCGCCCGGACAGGCCGCCCGCCCCTCGTTCAACGCTGCTCACATGTTTAACCCTGCTCACAAGGGCGGCGGTCGCCAGCCATGCCTGGCTTGTGATCCCGAACCCGATCCCGACCGCTGCGCCAAGCGCGCCCTGCCCTGCGGATCAGCCGATCATTCACATGCGCATTTGGCATTTTTTGCCGGCGCGGCGGGCTTGGGCGCGGTGGTGGCGAATTCGGCGCGAGTCAGCCGGCCGTCACCATCCTTGTCGGCCGTGGCAAACCGATCGGACGTGCTCGCCGCCCACTCCTCGAAGGAGAGGAGATTGTTGCCATCCTTGTCCAGCTTGCGGAACGCGGCGGCGCGGCTGGCCATCATCTCATCGCGGGTGATGACACCATCGCGATTGCGGTCATAACGATCGAAGCGCTTCTGCTCGCGGGTGCGCGCCGTGGCCTCGGGCACCGTGGGCGGCGGCGTGCCGCGTGCCTCCGGATCGCCCTCATCGGGCAGGGGTAGCGCCTGCGCCTTGACGCCGCCACGGGCAATGAGCGGGCGGTCATTGTCCGCCGCACCCCCCTGCCACCAGAACAGCCCGGCCGCCACGAGTAGCAAGGCCGATACCGATCCCGCCAGAAAGCGCCCCATGCTCCCGCCTCCTTCATCCCCTCAGGCGAAGCTAGCGGCAGCCGATCCGGAAAGAAAGCTCAGTCCCGCCACGATGCCCGCAGCAGCCGGCCATATTGGCGCAGCGAGAAACCGGCAGGCGGGACCGTCCCGGCCAGCACATCCACCCGCGCTACGGCATGTGCGAGCCGAAGGGGCCGCCCCGCCCGGCCGCCCGGTCGCGCATCCCGCACCCGATTGCCCGACATGGCGGCTGCTTCATCCGCCAGCGCGCGCGCCGCCGCCAGCGCCTGCCGCGCCAGATCCTCGTCACGGACATGGCCTGCCAGATCCCACAGCGCCCAGACCGCGCCACTGGCATCCAGCACCTCGTCCATCCCGCCCGCGATCAGCCCGAACAGGCCACCACCGCGCGCCAGCCCATAAGCGCGCAGGTCATGCTCGCTCAGCGCTTCCGGGGAGAGGAGCAGCCGCCAGCCGTCGATCAGCCGCTCGGCCGCAGCGCCGGCACCCGCTGGCGCGATGGCGCGCCACTGCTCGACCAGCGGCTCACCGCCGCCCTTGGCATGGTCTTCCGCAACCAGAACCTCATCCCACCAGGCCATGCGGATCGCCGCGATCGTCGGATCGCCGCCCCGCTGCGCAACCGCCGCCAACCGCTGATCGAGCAGCCAGCACAGCCCCTGCCAGCCACGCGCGCTGACGGGTGCATAAGCCAGCAGCAGCCGCTGCAACGGCCCCAGTTCAGTCATGGACAACCCCTGCTTCACCATCGCTTTCACCGTTCATCAACCATCGCATTTAGCGGTTTGTCCACGGCTTGCGGATATGTGGACCAATGGCTCGGCGTGCATGCGCCGATCTGGGGGCCGGAGGCAGCGAGACGTTTCATGAAGCGCATTTGGGGTGACCATTCTTTCCTGAGGCGGCTGCGGCACGATGCGCGCGGCAACACGATCGCGCTGGTCGCCGCGGCCTTGATTCCGCTCGCCGGGATGATCGGCGGCGCCGTCGACATGAGTCGTCTCTACCTCACCAAGACCCGGCTGCAACAGGCCTGTGACGCCGGCGTCCTCGCCGGCCGCAAAGTGATGGCCACCGATGCCTGGACGAGCGGCACCGACAAT
Source organism: Sphingobium sp. (assembly GCA_035555575.1). Classification (GTDB taxonomy): domain Bacteria; phylum Pseudomonadota; class Alphaproteobacteria; order Sphingomonadales; family Sphingomonadaceae; genus Sphingobium. The sequence continues at coordinate 25,679 of DATMGL010000031.1, read as the reverse complement.
GGCAGCGCCGAAGCCAAAGCCACCGAGATGTTCAACGCCAATTTCGCCGAGGGCGCTTATGGCACCGGCGCGATGCTGCGGACCTTCAACGAGAATGAAGGCACCGTCACCGGCACCGCCAGCGTGGCCGTGCCGATGACGCTCATGCGCATCTTCGGCATCTCCGAGCGCAATCTGGACGTCAACTGCACCGCCAGGATGGAAATCCCGAACACCGACGTGATGTTCGTGCTGGACGTGACCGGATCGATGCAGGGGGACCGCATCAGAGGCCTCAAAAGTGCCGTCAAATGCTTCTATGAGGCGCTGATCAAGGTGGCCACGCCGGAGAAATGCGATGGCGGCAACGGCAGCACGGACCCGCAAGGCACCAGCTACACCGGCACCGCGCAGATCCGCCTCGGCTTCGTGCCCTATGCCGTCAACGTCAATGTCGGCAAATTGCTGCCCAACGAATATCTGGCCGATAGCTGGGACTATCAGTCGCGCGAGGCGAACGTCGCCTCCGTGCAGGCGTGGACGCTTGGAACGGAAAGCGCCATCTCTGGCTGGGGGAACTGGTCAAACGCGCCGACAAATCTCGACAATCAAAGCAGCTATTCGAGATGGAGCGACATCAGCACATCCGGCAGTGCGAATAGCTCGATCAACGGCAAATCCTATGTGAAGCGCCCCTCAGGCCTCAACAGCACGACGTGCCAGGCGCTCAATATCATAGGCACGGGCAGCAACAGGATGCTGGACTATGCGGACAGCGCCTCGCTGAAGAATCCGTCCGTGCAGAGCACCACCAATAATCCACCGGTTCATCCCGCCTCGCAGCAGACGTTGAGCTACACGCAAGCCGAGGACCACACCGTCACCGGGTATAAATATGTGTGGACATCCGGCAGTTGCCGTCTCCAGCAGAGCGCCGACCGCACCTATTCGCTGAACCGGTCCGGGGGACGCGCCACCAGGCCGATCATCTGGACGCAATATGACGACGTCATCCAGAACTGGACCTACAAGAAGGTTTCCCTGCCCGTCGCCGCGCTGAAGGCGGGCGGTTCGTCCTGGAACGGTTCGGTCTCGCTGCCGATCGGGCAAGCCAGGGGCGATACGGTCAAACTCTCGGGCTCGAACGCCGACACCACGCTTTATATCCGCGCCATGGTCAATGTAGCCTGGGATGGCTGCCTCGAAGAACAGGCCACCTTCCAGACGAACAATGCGGACCCCATTAACGACTGGGACCCCGTGCCGGCCGACGCGCTCGACATGGACGTCAATCTCATCCCCAGCACCGCCAAACCGGGCAGCTTCTGGGGACCGATGCTGAAAGGCGCGGTGTGGGGACGTCATACGATCTCCGGCCGCAACGCGACCCGCGTTTACAACCCGCTGACCACGCCGGACGACCTCTCCCAATCCCAGTTCGTGACCTATTCCTGCCCGACGCCGGCCCGCAAGCTGGCCGAATATAAGACGGTGGGCGATCTGGTGGGCTATATCGATTCGCTCACGCCAGGCGGCAACACCTATCATGACAGCGGCATGATCTGGGGCGCACGGCTGCTCTCGCCGACCGGCATCTTCGCCAACGAGAATAAGGAAACGCCCAAGGGCGGTGCGATCCAGCGCCACCTCATTTTCATGACGGATGGCAACGCCGAGACAGCGCATGACTATTATACCGGGTTCGGCCTCAGCTACTGGGACCGGCGGCAGACCAGCTATGACCCGTCGGTCACCGTGACCAATTCACTGGTCAAGGCGCGGCTCTCCGCACTGTGCACCAAGGTCAAGAATATGAACATCACCCTGTGGGTGATTTCCTATGGCGGCGGGGTGGATCAGGGCAATGAGGACCGCCTGCGCGCCTGCGCCACATCGGGCCATTATTATTCGGCAAGCAATTCGGAAGCGCTCATGGCCCGTTTCAAGCAGATCGCTGCTGAAATCGCCGAGTTGAGGCTCATCAATTGAGCCGGGAGCGCCCATCGCACCCGGTCCGCCGGCGCTGCCTTTTCCGCGCGGAGGATGGCGTCACCATGGTCGAGTTCGCGCTGATCGCGCCGACGCTCTGCCTGTTCCTGATCGGCGCGTTCGACATCAGCCACACGCTCTATATGCAAAGCGTGCTGCAAGGCGCGGTGCAAAAGGCCGCGCGTGACGGCACGCTGGAGAGCGCCTCAGGCTCCGATTCCACCCCGCGCGACCTGCTCGACGAGATGGTGAGAGAGCAGCTTCTGCCGCTCAACAAAAATGCGCAGATCAACTTCAACCGGCGCTTCTATCGCACCTTTTCGGAAGCCGCCGCGGCCAAGGCGGAGAAGTTCACCGATAGCGCTTCCCCCAGCCTTTATCATGATGGCAAATGCAACAATGGCGAAGCCTATGAAGACGCCAATAATAACGGCCGGTTCGACCGGGACGGCGGGGATTCCGCCGACCGGGCGGGGGCGCGCGACAATATCGTCTACACCGTGACGGTCAGCTATCCGCGCCTGTTCCCACTCGACAGGCTCATCGGCGGCAACGGCACGACCACCCTCAACGCATCGACCGTGCTCGCCAGCCAGCCCTATGGCGATCAGGATCGATACAGCCCGATGACCATCCGCCATTGCGGCACGGGCACGCCCGGATCCGACGCGCCCGTAGCGGACGTGCCATGATGCGCCGCCTCGCTCCGCTCCGCCGCCTGCTCCGCCATGCCAGCGGCGTGGCCGCCGTGGAATTCGCGCTGACCGCGCCGATCATCCTCACCATGTTTCTGGGAGGCGCGGAACTGACCAATTTCGCGATCACCCGGATGCGGGTCAGCCAGATTGCGCTCCATGTGGCGGACAATGCCTCACGCATCGGCGCCAACAGTCTGCTCACGGCCCCGCAGATCAGCGAGATGCAGATCAACGACCTGTTCCTTGGCGCCAATCTGCAAGCCGGGACGCTGGACCTCAAGACGCGCGGACGGGTCATCCTCTCCAGCTTCGAGGCGGTTGCCTCCCCGAACCCGAGCCGCAAGTTCCATATCCGCTGGCAGCGCTGCTATGGCGACAAGCCCTGGCTATCCCAATATGGCAAGGCCGGGGACACGCAGCTCAGCAACATCGGGCCAACAGGGCAGAAGGTCACCGCGCCCGACGACACCGCCGTGATGTTCGTCGAAGTGGCCTATGATTATAAACCGCTGATCGCCGGCAGGTTCATGGGCAGCACCATGATCCACGATATCGCCGCCATGACCGTGCGGGACCAGCGCGACTATGAGGGGCCCGATACAAAGGGCATCTATAATGTCGAGAGCGTGACGCCTTCGTCCTGCATCCAGCCAACGCCCTGAGAAGGGTGGCGGCAGGCTCATGCGATCAGATGTCGCACGTGCTTTCCGGCAGCGGCGATCAGACCGGAAAGCCGGCGAGCGTCACCCTCGCCGGCCATCCCCTGACATTCAGCTGCGGTAGCAGACCTTCTTCACCGCCGCGACGACGCGCGCCGCGTCGACCAGCGCCGCCTTTTCGAGATTGGCCGCATAGGGCAGCGGCACATCCTCATTGGTGACGCGCAGCACCGGCGCATCCAGATCGTCAAAGCCCTGCTCCATGCAGACCGCCGCAATCTCGCTCGCGATCGAGCAGGTCGGCCAGCCTTCCTCGACGACCACCACGCGATTGGTCTTGGCGAGGCTCGCCAGCACCGTCTGCGTATCGAGCGGGCGCAGCGTGCGCAGGTCGATCACTTCAGCGTCGATGCCCTCGCCCGCCAGCGTCTCGGCGGCTTCCAGCGCAAGGCCGACGCCGATCGAATAGCTGACCAGCGTGACATCCTTGCCTTCCCGCATGATCCGCGCCTTGCCGATCGGCAGCACATAGTCATCCAGCTGCGGCACGTCAAAGCTGCGGCCATAGACCAGCTCGTTCTCGAGGAACACGACCGGGTCCGGGCTGCGGATCGCCGCCTTGAGCAGGCCCTTGGCGTCCGCCGAGTCATAAGGTGCGATGACGACGAGGCCGGGCACATGAGCATACCATGGCCCATAATTCTGGCTGTGCTGCGCGCCGACGCGGCTGGCCGCGCCATTGGGGCCACGGAACACGATGGGGCAGCGCATCTGGCCACCGGACATATAGTTGGTCTTGGCGGCCGAGTTGATGATCTGATCGATCGCCTGCATGGCGAAGTTGAAGGTCATGAACTCGACGATCGGCTTGAGGCCGCCCATCGCGGCGCCCGTGCCGAGGCCGGCAAAGCCATGCTCGGTGATCGGCGTATCGATCACGCGGCGCTCGCCGAACTCCTCGAGCAGCCCCTGCGTCACCTTGTAGGCCCCCTGATATTCGGCGACTTCCTCGCCCATCAGGAACACCTTGGGATCGCGGCGCATTTCCTCCGCCATCGCGTCGCGCAGCGCTTCACGCACGGTCGTCTTGACCATCGCGGTGCCCGCCGGGATCGCCGGATCGGCCACGGAGGCCGCTCGCGTGCTGGCCAGATTGCCGGTACCCGTCTCCGCCTTCACCGGCGCATCCGCTGCCGCAGCCACGGGCGCGGCGGCCTTGGGCGCTTCGGCCTGCGGCGCCGGGGTGGAGGCTTCCTCACCCTCGACCGCCAGCATGGCGATCGCCGTGCCGACCTTCACATTATCGGTGCCCTCGGCGACGAGGATTTTCTCGATCACGCCTTCATCGACCGCCTCGAATTCCATCGTCGCTTTGTCGGTCTCGATCTCGGCCATGATATCGCCGGACTTGACCGTGTCGCCTTCCTTGACGAGCCACTTGGCCAATGTGCCCTCTTCCATGGTTGGCGAGAGAGCGGGCATCTTGATTTCCAGGCCCATCAATATTGCTCCACCAGAACGTCGGTATAGAGTTCGCTCATCGCCGGCTCCGGCGAGCTTTCGGCAAAGTCGGCCGCTTCGCTGACGATCTTGCGGATCTGCCCGTCAAGCGCCTTCAGCTCCTCTTCCGCCACGCCCTTCTCGATGAGAATCCCCTTGAGATGCTCGATCGGATCGGACGTATCGCGCACATGCTGCACTTCCTCGCGCGTGCGATATTTCGCCGGGTCGGACATGGAGTGGCCGCGATAACGGTAGGTCATCATCTCGAGGATGATCGGCCCCTTGCCGGAGCGGACATAGTCGAGCGCCGTCTCGGTCGCGCCGCGCACGGCGAGCACGTCCATGCCATCGACCTGGATGCCGGGGATGCGGAAGCTCTCGCCGCGGCGATACAGCTGATCCTCGGCCGACGAACGGCCGATCGAGGTGCCCATGGCGTAATGGTTGTTCTCGATCACATAGATGATCGGGAGCTTCCACAGCTCCGCCATGTTGAAGCTCTCATAGACCTGGCCCTGATTGGACGCGCCATCGCCGAAATAGGCGACGCACACCCCGCCATCGTCATTATATTTATGGCTGAAGGCGAGCCCGGTGCCGAGGCTGACCTGCGCGCCGACAATGCCGTGGCCGCCGTAGAATTTATGCTCCACGCTGAACATGTGCATCGAGCCGCCCTTGCCGCGCGAAATGCCGGCCTCGCGGCCCGTCAGCTCGGCCATGATGATCTTGGGATCGATCCCATAGGCCAGCATATGGCCATGGTCGCGATAGCCGGTGATGACGCTGTCCCTGTCCGGCGCCAGCGCGGACTGGATGCCCACGGCCACGGCTTCCTGGCCGATATAGAGATGACAGAATCCGCCGATCAGGCCGAGACCATAAAGCTGGCCCGCGCGCTCCTCGAAGCGACGGATGAGCAGCATTTCCCGATAGAATTCGAGCAGCTCTTCCGGGGTGGCCGCATAGGGCTGCGGCTCGCCGGGGCGCTCGCGATTATGATCGGGGCTAACTGGAACGGAGAGCGCTGAAGCAGCCTTGCTTGACCGGCTCGATGGTGACTTCGCCAATGACCTAAGTCCTTTTCGCGAGGGAATGTTCAGTTGCTATAGCCCCGCGCCACGGGGAAGCAATGTCCAGATAGGTTAAATATGTCGTCAAATGCGGCTAAAAACCGTCACCCGCCCCGACCCGCTGTTACTTGAGGGGAACGATCACCTCATCGGGATGGGTCACGCCCAGTTCCTTGCGGACCAGTTCATCCGCCATATCCGGATCAACCCGACGCGGATCGACGAGCTTCACGCGATTTTCCAGCGCATTCTTCTGCGCCTTGAGCATCTTCAGCTCCGCCTGCCGCTGTTTGACCTGCCGGCTATAATCCCCCCAGGCGAGAATCCCATTGGGACCGACAATCGCATAGGCGATGAAGATGAGCAGCAACACGAGCGCAACCGCCGGCATCATTGCCGAGCCGAGCAAAAATCTCAATTTCGCCAGTTGCGCCATAGGCCCTTGGAATCACGGCCGCGCGCCCAATGCAAGCGCTATTTGAACCGGCCACGACAAATGGCGTCCGCGAGAGCGAATCCGCCGATCAACAACGCTATCCGCACCGATGCGCGCCGGGTCCGGGCGGCACCGCCACCCGCCCCGGCGCCTGTGTCAGCGGAAGATCGCCGCCCCGGCATAGCGGGCGCGATCACCCAGTTCCTCCTCGATGCGGATGAGCTGGTTATACTTGGCGAGCCGGTCGGAGCGCGCGAGGCTGCCGGTCTTGATCTGCCCGCAATTGGTGGCGACGGCGAGATCGGCAATCGTGGTATCTTCCGTCTCGCCCGAGCGGTGCGACATCACGGCGGTGTAGCGCGCGCGATGCGCCATCTCCACGGCGGCCAGCGTCTCGGTCAGCGTGCCGATCTGGTTGACCTTGACCAGCAGCGAATTGGCAAGTCCCTTCTCGATGCCCATGGCAAGGCGCGCGGGATTGGTGACGAACAGATCGTCACCGACAATCTGGCAATGGCCGCCGATCTTGTCGGTCAGGAGCTTCCAGCCATCAAAATCATCCTCGGCCATGCCGTCCTCGATCGACTTGATCGGATAGCGCGCGACGAGATCGGCGAGATAATCGGCCATTTCACCCGAGGAAAGCGTCTTGCCCTCGCCCGCGATGACATAGCTACCGTCCTTGTAGAACTCCGTGGCCGCGCAATCGAGCGCGAGCACGACATTCTCGCCCGGCCGATAGCCCGCCGCCTCGATGGAGCCCATGATGAAATCCAGCGCGTCGGTCGTGCTCGCGAGATTGGGCGCGAAACCACCCTCATCGCCGACGGCCGTCGACAGCCCCTTGGCGCTCAACCGCGCCTTGAGGGTGTGGAAAATCTCCGAGCCGATCTGCACGGCATGGGCGATGCTCTCGGCCCCCACCGGCATGATCATGAACTCCTGAAAATCGATCGGGTTATCGGCATGCTCGCCGCCATTGATGATGTTCATCATCGGCACCGGCAGCACATGCGCCGAAACGCCGCCAACATAGCGATAGAGCGGCATGCCGCGCGCATCGGCCGCTGCCTTGGCCACCGCGAGCGACGCCCCCAATATGGCGTTGGCGCCGAGCCGCGACTTGTTCTCCGTGCCGTCGAGCGCAATCATCGCCGCGTCGATATCGCCCTGATCCTCGGCATCCATGCCCACGACCACGTCGACCAGCTCGTCATTGACCGCATCGACAGCCTGAAGGACACCCTTGCCGAAATAGACGCCCTTATCGCCATCGCGCTTCTCGACCGCCTCATAGGCGCCGGTCGAGGCGCCGGAGGGCACGGCGGCACGGCCGAAGCTGCCATCTTCCAGCAGCACGTCCACCTCCACCGTGGGATTGCCGCGGCTGTCCAGTATCTGACGGGCGTGAATATCGAGAATCTCGGTCATGCGATGCCTTCCCTTCTATGGCCCAGCAGGCTGGCCAATCATCCGTGGCGCGGCTTAGCGAGCGCGTCGCCCCAAGGCAATGCCATGCACGACCCGCAGATGGACTCCCCGCCACACCGGCGGGAACAAACGGCATTCAGGTCTGTTAATGGGAGGCAGCCTTGCTATATCCAGTGCGAGGGCCAGAAAGGAACGAACATGTCTGACACGAGCAGCACCGCAACTCCCAAGCGCAAGCGCGCCACCAAGGCAGCCTCCTCCACCGCCGCCAAGGCAGCAAAAACGGTCAAGTCGACAGCCAAGGCAGCGAGCAGCGCGGGCAAGCGCGAGGCGGCCAAGGTCGAGGCAGCGACCAGCCACTGGCGCGAGCAGGCCAGCGACTATGCCGAGCAGGCCAAGGCGACCGCATGCAATGCCGCGACGAGCGCCAAGAACACGACGGGCGACGCGCTGCATGGCCTCTCCAAGCTCATCGCCGAGACGGCCGAGACGGTCGATTCCAAACTCGGCCCGCAATATGGCGATTATGCGCGCAAGGCAGCCGAGACGGTCGCCGGCGCCGCCAAGTCGCTGGACGAGAAGGATGTTAATCAACTCACCGCCGACGCGCGCGACTTCGTGCGCAAGAGCCCGGCCGTGGCCATCGGCGCGGCCGCCATTGTCGGCTTCGTGCTGATGCGCATGATGCGCGGCAGTTCGTCGGACGACGCCTGAGGCACGAAGGAGGAGCGGCCGGACAGACGCGGGGCAATGAGCATTTCACAAGCGGATCGGGACGAGGCGGCCAGAACAGGGCCGTCGACGGCGAACGATGGGCCGTCATCAGCGGATGATGGCTCCATCCGCGGCAATGTCACGCGGCTGATTGCGGCCGGCAAGGAACTGGCCGAGGCCGAATTCGCATGGGCCAGAGCCAAAGGCGCGGTGGTGGCCGACGGGCTGCGCAAATGGGTGATGCTGGCAGCGCTGGCGCTCATCTTCCTGGTGATGGGCGTCACCCTGCTGATCGTTTCCGCCATCATCGCGCTCATCCCGCTCGTCGGCCTGCTGATCTCCAGCCTGATTGTCGCCGGGCTGTCCCTCCTGGCAGCGCTCATCTGCACGCTGGCCGCGCGCCGCATCCTCAACAATCTGTTCGCAGAGGAGGCACCATGAGCCGTGGCGATCGGCACCAGCGGCTCGCGGACGCGCGCGAACGCGCCGATGATGCCCGGCTGCGCTTCGCCGTCGCGCTCCAGAGCACGCGCGATCGCGTCATGCCCGACCGCCTCAAGGCCGATGCCCGGAACCTCGCGAGCAGCAAGGCGCATGACGCAAAACAATCCCTGCGCCAGTCAATCCGTCGCCATCCGCTGCTCTCCGCAGCGGCCGTGCTGGGCGGGCTGGCATTGATGTTCTGGGCCCCGGCGCGCTATCTCGCCCTGTTCGGTGCGCGGGCCTCGCAACTCATCTGGATGAATCGGAACCTTTGGAAATCCAGCCATGACTGAGCCCATTCCCGACCCGACCGACAAGCAGATCGCTGCCCGCGCCCGCGCCGGCATCGATCAGGCCCGCCTGACCGCCGGCAAGGCCCTTGCCGCGACCCGCCGCAAGGGCGAGGCCGTGATCGAGGACACGCGCGAGAAGGGTTTTCGCGCAGCCGCCGAGACGAACCGGCTCTTCTATGAACATCCTGTCGCCGCCGTGGCAGCGGCGGCCGCGGCCGGTGCGGTGCTCGGCATCTTCCTGCCCCGCACCGCGCTGGCGGGCAAGGCCGGCCGGGTCGCGGGACAGGCGCTGAAAGTGGCGGTCGCCAGCGAGACCGCACAGGCCTTGTGGCAGGGCCTGATGGAGACCCGCAATGTGGCGCTGACGAAAGCCGCCGGCAAGGCCGCCAGCGCCGTGGGCGACCATCTCGGCGCCCGGCGGCAGCGCGCCCTGCCCACCACAGCAATGCCGGCGCTCCCCACACCGGCGCCGGACGCAGCCGATGAGCCGGATGACGCCCCCGCAGCATGACTTGGCACGGCCTCGCGAGGCTGCTAGATCGCACCCGATTTTTGATGGATGCAGAGCCGGCGCAGCGATGCCCGGCCTGCCGCGTTTTGCAGAGCCCCGGACGCCGGGGCGACCTGAAAACACTCCAGCAGACAAGGCATAATCAAGGAGTTTCCATTGAGCTTATTGCACCTCGTCATGGGCGGTCGTGTCAAGGATCCGCGCAAGCTGGTCTTCGAAGACCCGAGCGCCGTCGATCTGGTCGGCGTCTATCCCGATTATGCCAGCGCGGAATCCGCATGGCGCTCCGCTGCCCAGCGCACCGTGGATGATGCGGAAATGCGCTATGTGATCGTTCATCTTCACCGCCTGCTCGACCCGGCAGGTCAGGCGACAGACCCCGAGGTCGGCTGATCCTCCACCGGCTGGCGCCCCTGGCGCCGGCCGGCCGGGCGCCGACCCTCTCGCGTGCACGCCATGAGCTTGCCGCGTCCGGATTATCGCAGGGCGGGCGCACCGTCATGAACGCGCCCCTCCAGCAGAAAGCTCTCCCCGCAGAAAGCCTCTCCGTTGGATGAGGCCTCCGGGTGCTTGACGACCGACACTGCGAGATGGCGCCGGACGGCGGCGCGGCGATCGTCAGCCCCCGCGTGCGCCGCGAAAGCGACGGGCGAGCAGAGGCCGGGCGAGCAGCAGGCCGGCAAGGAAGCCACCAATATGCGCGCCGATGGCGATGCCGCCGAAGAAACTGTCAAACCCGCCGGCCAGCGCAATCAGCAATTGCAGCACCGTCCACCCGGCCGCCAGCCACAGGATGCGCACGACATGCTCGGGGATCGGCCCGATCGCCTTGACCCCGCGCTGGCTGTAAATCAGCGCATAGGTGCCCAGCAGCGCGGAAATCGCGCCGCTCGCGCCGATCATCGGCACCATTCCCGCATGCTCGGCGGCGAAGAACGCGCCGCCATCCGTCACGGCCCATTGCCCCGCGGCGGCGGCATAGGCACCCACGCCATAGATGATCAGCATGCGCCCCTGCCCCAACAGATGCTCGACATGGCGGCCGCAGAAGATCAGCAGAACCAGATTGAAGGCCAGATGCATCCAGCCGCCATGCACCAGCGTGGCGCTCAGCGGCGTCAGCCACAATGGCAGCCATGGCACGGCCAGCGAGATATGCTGGGCATCGAGAAGATGGACGCGCTCGGGAATGAACCCGGCGAGCAACGCCGCCTGGTTGGTATAGCCCAGCAACTGCACCGGCAGGAACGCAAGCAGCGTGATGCCGGCCAATATGTTCGTGGCCGGCCCCCGGGGCAGCGTGATAGCCATGTGCGACCCTTCCCGCGTGCGTGCCGCGTTCAGATGAACTCGATCTTCTCGATCTGGTAGAATTTGTCGCCGGCCGGCACGGTCACCTCGACATCCTCGCCGACCTGACGGCCGATCAGCGCCCGGCCGAGCGGGCTGGAATAGCTGATCCGGCCCGCCTTGGCGTCTGCCTCGGCCTGGCCGACAATCTGGTAACGCACCGGCTGATCATCCTCATCCAGCAGCGAGACCGTGGCGCCGAACACCACCTTGTCGCCCGACAACATGGTCGGATCGATCACCTGCGCGCGCGACAGCTTGTCCTCGATATCGGCGATCGACGCCTCGACCTGGCCCTGACGCTCCTTCGCCGCATGATATTCGGCATTTTCCGAAAGATCGCCATGCGCGCGGGCTTCCTCGATCGCGTCGACAATGATCGGACGCTCGGCTTTCAGCGCGCGCAGTTGCTCGGTCAGCATGTTGTAGCCAACTGCGAGCATCGGCATCTTTTCAACGGTCGCCATCTTGACTCCCCAATTCCTTATCGGCGCGCCTCAAGCGCATATTCCCTTTGCCAACCGGAGCCTCCGGTCGGCTCTAAACTGACTTTTCTGTTCGGATGATCAGTCTTGCGACGCCTTATAATAGGATTGGAGCGATTTCACTTCAAGGGGACGCGCGCGCAACGACTCAATTGCGTCCACCGTGGCGAGCCCCGCGGCGGCCGTCGTGAAGCTCGGAACCTTGAGCCGCAGCGCGCTCAGGCGGATCGCCTGGCTGTCCTTGAGCGACTGCCAGCCCTCGGTCGTGTTGAAGATCAGCGCCACATCGCCATCGGTAATCCGGTCGACAATGTGCGGGCGGCCCTGCGCCACCTTGTTCACCGTCTCCACCGCGAGCCCGTTGTCGGCGAGAAACCGCGCCGTGCCGCCCGTGGCGATGATGTGGAAACCAAGCTCGACCAGCTTGCGCGCAGCCGGCAGGATGGCGGCCTTGTCGCTATCCTTGACCGACATGAACGCCGTCCCTTCCAGCGGCAGCGCCAGCCCGGCGCCGATCTGGGATTTGGCGAAGGCCGTCGCAAAATTGCTGTCGATTCCCATGACTTCGCCAGTGGACTTCATTTCCGGTGAGAGCACCGGATCAACGCCGGGGAAGCGATTGAACGGGAACACCGCCTCCTTCACCGCAATGTGGCGAATGGCGTTGCGGTCGATCTTCGGCAGGTCGGCCAGCATCTCGCCGGCCATCACCCGCGAGGCGATCTTGGCGATGGGCGTGCCGATCGCCTTTGCGACGAAGGGCACCGTGCGCGAGGCACGCGGATTGACCTCGATCAGGTAGACCGCGCCATCCTTGACCGCGAACTGGATGTTCATCAGCCCGCGCACGCTGAGCGCGCGCGCCAGCACGTCCGTCTGGCGATCGATTTCGGCAATGATATCGGCGGGCAGGCTGTAAGGCGGCAGCGAGCAGGCACTGTCGCCGGAATGGACGCCGGCCTCCTCGATATGCTGGAGCACGCCGGCGACGACGACATCCACGCCGTCACACAGCGCATCGACATCCACCTCGATCGCGTCGCGCAGATATTTGTCGATCAGCACTGGCGAGTCGCCGGACACCAGCACCGCCGTGGTGATATATTCCTCCAGCTGCGCCTGCCCCTCGACAATCTCCATCGCCCGGCCGCCCAGCACATAGCTGGGCCGCATCAGCACCGGATAGCCGATGCGGTTGGCGACCGCGATGGCCTCCTCGCGCGAGCGGGCGATGCCGTTGGCCGGCTGGAGCAGACCCAGCTTCTCGATGAGCGCGGCGAAACGCTCGCGGTCCTCGGCCAGATCGATCGCGTCCGGCGAGGTGCCGAGAATGGGAATGCCCGCATCCTCCAGCGCCTGCGCCAGCTTGAGCGGCGTCTGGCCGCCAAACTGGACGATGACGCCGACCAGCTGCCCCCGGCTCTGCTCGACATGCAGGATTTCCAGCACGTCCTCGGCCGTCAGCGGCTCGAAATAGAGCCGGTCGGACGTGTCATAATCGGTGCTGACCGTCTCCGGATTGCAGTTGACCATGATCGTCTCATAGCCGGCATCCGCCAGCGCGAAGCAGGCATGGCAACAGCAATAGTCGAACTCGATGCCCTGCCCGATGCGGTTGGGCCCACCGCCGAGAATGACGACCTTCTTGCGATCCGACGGGAACGCCTCATTCTCCGGCTCGCCGAAGCTGGGCGCCTCATAGGTCGAATACATATACGGCGTTTTCGCCTCGAACTCGGCCGCGCAGGTATCGATGCGCTTGAACACCGGGCGCACGCCCAGCTTGTGACGCAGCGCGCGCACCTCGTCCTCATTGACGCCGCCGGTCATGGCGACGACGGCCTCGCGCACTACCCCGGAGCCGCGCCGGATCGCGCTCTCCATATTGGGCCGCAAATTGGCCGATTGCAGCGCCAGCCAGGCCAGCCGCTTGTCCGAGAAGCCCATCGCCTTGAGGCGGCGCATGCCCTCCGCATCGCGCGGCAGACCATTGTCCAGCACCTCGCGCTCGGCCGCGATGATTTCCGCCAGCCGGTCGAGGAACCACGGGTCGAACTTCGACACGCCGTGAATTTCCTCCACGCTCAGCCCCTCGCGCAGCGCCTGCGCAGCGACAAGCAGCCGGTCCGGCGTCGGCTGGCCGAGCGCAGCGAGAATCTCGTCCTTGCTGGCGCCGACCAGATGATCGACCTGGTTGAAGCCGGACAGCCCGGTTTCCAGCCCGCGCAGGGCCTTCTGCATGGACTCATGGATGTTGCGGCCGATCGCCATCACCTCGCCCACGGACTTCATCGCGGTGCCAAGCAGGGCCTCGGCGCCCTTGAACTTCTCGAAGGCGAAGCGCGGAATCTTGGTGACGACATAGTCGATCGTCGGCTCGAAGCTGGCGGGCGTCACGCCGGTAATGTCGTTGACGATCTCGTCGAGCGTATAGCCCACCGCCAGCTTGGCGGCGACCTTGGCGATCGGGAAGCCCGTCGCCTTGGAGGCCAGCGCCGAGCTGCGCGAGACGCGCGGGTTCATCTCGATGACGATCAGGCGGCCATCGCGGGGATTGACCGCGAACTGCACGTTGGAGCCGCCGGTTTCCACGCCGATCTCACGCAGCACCGCGATGCTCGCGTTGCGCATGATCTGATATTCCTTGTCGGTCAGCGTCAACGCCGGCGCGACGGTGATCGAGTCGCCGGTGTGGACGCCCATCGGGTCCACATTCTCGATCGAGCAGATGATGATGCAATTGTCCGCGCTGTCGCGGACCACTTCCATCTCATATTCCTTCCAGCCGAGCAGCGACTCCTCGATCAGCACCTCGGTGGTCGGCGAGGCATCGAGACCGCCGGTCACGATCTGGACGAATTCCTCCCGGTTATAGGCGATGCCGCCGCCGGTGCCGCCCATGGTGAAGCTGGGGCGGATGATCGAGGGCAGGCCGGTAAACTCCAGCGCGGCGAGCGCCTCCTCCATCGTGTGCGCGATCCGCGAGCGGGCGCTTTCCAGCCCGATCCGGTCCATCGCATCGCGGAACTTGATCCGGTCCTCGGCCTTGTCGATCGCCTCGGCATCCGCGCCGATCATCTGGACGCCATATTTCTCCAGCGTGCCATCATTGAACAGCGCCAGCGCGGTGTTGAGCGCGGTCTGCCCGCCCATGGTCGGCAGGATCGCGTCCGGCCGCTCCTTCTCGATGATCTTGGCAACGATCTCGGGCGTGATCGGCTCGATATAGGTCGCGTCGGCCATCTCCGGATCGGTCATGATCGTCGCCGGGTTGGAGTTGACCAGAATGATCCGGTAGCCCTCCTCCTTCAGCGCCTTGCAGGCCTGCGTGCCCGAATAATCGAACTCGCACGCCTGGCCGATGATGATCGGACCCGCGCCGATGATGAGGATCGAGGAGATGTCAGTTCTTTTGGGCATTACAGTATATAATCCTGAAAGCTAAACTCTATGCGCTCGCTCTGCGCACGTTTTATCAAGCACTGAATTCCGTCAGCATTACCTGCTTCAATCGGAATCCAAACCTGACCATAACTATCGGTCGGCATTCGAAATTCAAACGTTTCCAAACCACATGCCAAGGCCATCTTAACGCCATAACTGTGGTCCAGATTGTCTCTATCCCGCAGTTTCTCGGCAACTTCCTCCAACTTTATTTCCTCGTCATCTGGCTGGTTCAGCATAGCTAAGCCGGGTTCGGTCAATACGAGGGCAACTGTAGAGGCCTTAACGGAGAACAGATATTTCGCGGCCATTGAAGAAAAGATGCCGAGGAATACGCCAAGCAACAACCAAATAAGGCGAAGTCGCCTCATCGGGCAGCCAGCGCCGACCAGACGGGACTGCCAAAACAACGCCCGCCCTCCGCGCCCTTGAAATTCAACCAAGCCAAAATCAATGCACCGACCCCGCCTCGGCTTCGCAGCCCCAGCCATCATATTCGACGCCGCAGAGGATCTCGATCTGGAGGCACTTCTTGGTCAGCGCGCGGATGGATGCCTCGTCGACCGCCTGCTCGCATTCGAGGAAGAGATAGAGATCGCCCCCCTCATCCTGCTCGCGGTCCAGCTCGACGAAACCGAACTGGCTGGCGATCGCCATCACCCGGTCGAACCCGGCGTCATTGCCGAGGAAGCTCACATCCACCGGGCGGCGGACATGCGCCTTGTCGCCATTGGCGGCGAGATTGGCGAGGACCTCCTTGTCCTGCTCCCATTCCGCTTCCAGCCGGGCGGGATCGACCTGCGGGAGCTTGACGCTCATTTGAGCCCCTCCACAAAGCGCTCGAACAGATAGAAGCTGTCCTGCGGGCCGGGCGAGGCCTCGGGGTGATATTGCACGGCGAAGACCGGCTTGTCGGTAAACGCGATGCCGCAATTGGAGCCATCGAACAGGCTGACATGGGTCTCGACCACATTGGCCGGCAGCGTCGCGGTCTCAATCGCAAAGCCGTGATTCATCGAGGTGATCTCGACCTTGCCGTAATCCGGCCCCTGCTCCAGC
Organism: Sphingobium sp.; assembly: GCA_035555575.1. GTDB lineage: Bacteria > Pseudomonadota > Alphaproteobacteria > Sphingomonadales > Sphingomonadaceae > Sphingobium. Next base: position 9,572 of record DATMGL010000031.1, on the reverse strand, counting down.
CGCTTGACCGGATGATTGGCGCCGCGATGGCCCTGCGGCATCTTCTTGGTCGTCGCGCCGGCGGCAAGGCCGAGCAGCTGGTGGCCAAGGCAGATGCCGAAGATCGGCAGGTTCGCCTCCAGCAGCTGGCGGATCACCGGGACGGCATAGCGCGCCGTCGCGGCCGGGTCGCCCGGGCCGTTGGAGAGGAACACGCCCGCCGGCTTTTGCGCCATGATCTCGCCATAGCTGGCGGTGGCGGGCAGCACGGTCACGCGCGCGCCGGCCTTCACCAGATGGCGGAAGATATTGTCCTTGGCGCCATAATCGATGGCGACGACATGCGGCGCGTCCTGCGCGTCATCATGCTCATAGCCCGCGCCCAGATGCCACAGGCCGCCCGTCCACTCCCGCTGCGCGCCGGTCACGTCGCTGGCGAGGTCCGCGCCCTCCAGCCCCGGCGCATTCTTCGCCTTCTCGTGCAGCGCGGCCAGATCGAACTTGCCCGCGGGATCATGCACGATCACCGCATTGGGCGCGCCCGCCGTGCGCATCAGCCGGGTGAGCGCGCGGGTATCGACCCCGGAAATGCCGATGCGCCCATGGTCCTTCAGCCATGCATCGAAGGGCCTGGTGTTGCGGAAATTGCTGGGCGCGGTCACATCCTCGCGCACCACGCAGCCAAGCGCATGGGAGGCGGTCGACTCGACATCCTCGTCATTGGTGCCGACATTGCCGATATGCGGGAAGGTGAAGTTGATGATCTGCCCGGCAAAGCTCGGATCGGTCATGATCTCCTGATAGCCGGTCATCGCGGTGTGGAAGCACAGCTCGCCCACCGCCTCGCCCACCGCGCCGAAACCGCGGCCGAAGATGACCGTGCCATCCGCGAGAACCAATACCCCCGTCGCTGCTTTGGGCACAGTGGGGTATCTGGCGTTCGCCATGGCTGTCTGATCCTTCATTTTTTCACGATATCGCCCGCGCCGTCGTGCAGGCTAAACGGCCGGTTCACTAGGTCGTCACCGTCGCACGGTCAATCTATTATGTTTTTGTGAAACGCGCTATCTCTCGTCCTTTCCCGCTCAAAGACATGGAGGCCGCGCGGTGATTCGCGACACACTCAAGGCTGCTCAGATCTCCTCGATGAAGGGCGGTGACAAGGCTCGCCTGGCTGCCATCCGCCTGATCCTCGCCAAGCTCAAGGACCGCGACATCGAGCTGCGCGTGGCCACCAACGCGCCCGATGATGACGACGCGATCGTCATCGACGTGCTCCAGAAGATGGTGAAGCAGCGCCGCGAGTCGATTGCCCTGTTCGAGCAGGCCGGGCGCACCGAGCTGGCCGCGCAGGAATATGGCGAGCTGGCCGTGATCGAGAGCTTCCTGCCCGCGCAGATGAGCGAGGCGGAGACGCAGGCCGCGATCGAGGCGATCAAGGCCGAGGTCGGCGCCGCGTCGATCAAGGATATGGGCCGCGTGATGGCGCTGCTCAAGGAGCGCCACGGCACCACGCTCGACATGAGCAAGGCCAGCGGGCTGGTGAAGGCCGCGCTAGGCTAACAGCCCCGGCGCCCGCCTTCAGACCGCCCGGTCGGTTCGGGCGAAATCGAGAAGCATCTCGTGCCCTGCATGTCTCGACTTCGCTCGGCACGAACGGGTAAGCATGGCCATGGCTATCTGGATGTCTATTCTGCGCTGTGCCGACGGGGCCTGTCATACCGGCCATGCCAACGGCCTCGCACGACGCATTGCCGGGCACCGGAGCGGCGGATTTTGCGACGTCACGAGTCGCCGCCGCCCGGTGCCCCTCGCATGGACCGCGCCGCTCGGAATACCGAAGCAAGCCGTGAGCGCGGAGCTGGCCGTCAAGACATGGCCCCGTGCCAGAAAGGACGCATTGATGAGCGGGGGCTGGTCCGGATTGTCGCGCTTTGCCAGGTTCCCCGCTGCCCAGCCCCTTGCCAAGCGACCATGCGCGCGCATTCCCCATGACGGGCGCGCCCCATGAGCCTCACACCCCAGTTTCTCGACGAGTTGCGCGCGCGCACGACGTTGTCCGCGCTCATCGGCAAATCCGTGAAAATCCTGAAGGCAGGCCGCGAATATAAGGCGTGCTGCCCCTTCCATCACGAGAAGACGCCCAGTTTCACGATCAATGACGAGAAGGGCTTCTACCATTGCTTCGGCTGCGGCGTGCATGGCGATGCCATCCGCTGGATGACCGACCAGCGCGGCCTGCCGTTCATGGAAGCCGTGAAGGAGCTGGCCGAGGCCGCCGGGCTGGACATGCCCGCGCCCGACCCACATGCCGCGCGGCGGGCCGAGGCCGCCCGCTCGTTGCATGATGTCACGACGGGCGCGCAGGCGTGGTTTGTCGCGCAACTTGAAGGGCTGGAGGGCACCGAGGCGCGCGGCTATATCAGCAAGCGCGGCATCAGCGAGAAGACGCGCCGCGCCTTCGGCCTCGGCTTCGCGCCGGATAGCCGGGGCAAGCTCAAGGCGGCGCTCAAGGAGTTCCCCGAGGCGATGCTGGTCGAGTCCGGCATGCTGATCCAGCCGGAGGAGGATGCAGGCAAGCCCGCGCGCGAAAGCTATGACCGCTTCCGCGGCCGGCTGATGATCCCGATCCGCGACCAGCGCGGCCGCGTCATCGCCTTTGGCGGGCGGATATTGGGCCAGGGCGAGCCCAAATATCTGAACTCGCCGGAGACGCCGCTCTTCGACAAGGGCCGCACGCTCTACAATCTCGACAAGGCGGGCCCCGCCGCGCGCAAGGCCAATCGGGTGATCGTGGTCGAGGGCTATATGGACGCCATCATGATCGCGCAGGCCGGCATCGAGGAAGCCGTGGCCCCGCTCGGCACCGCGCTGACCGAGCATCAGATCGCCAAACTATGGACGATGGTGGAGACGCCGATCCTCTGCTTCGACGGCGACTCGGCGGGCCAGCGCGCGGCCCTGCGCGCCGCCCATCGCGCCCTGCCGCTGCTCAAGCCCGGCCACAGCCTCGCCTTCGCCGCGCTTCCCGCCGGGCAGGACCCGGACGACCTGATCCGCACGGCCGGCGTGCAGGCATTCGAGGATGTGCTCGCCACCGCCATTCCGCTGGCCGACCTGCTCTGGCAGAGCGAGTTCGCCGCCCTTCCCCTCGCCACGCCCGAGGAGCGCGCAGGGCTCAAGCAGCGTCTGTCCGTGCTCACCGCGACCATCGCCGACAATGACATTCGCGCGCTTTACGGCCGGCTGTTCAAGGAGCGCTACGACGAATTGTTCTTCGCGCCGCGCGGGCGGCAGGAGCGCGGCCCGGCCGGGCAGGCCCGGCGCGGCAGTGGCGGCTCGATGAAGAATGGCCGCTGGATGCCCCCGCCCCCACCGCCCGGCCCGGAAGCCCATGCAATCAGCGAAGGCGATGGCGACACGCTCCTGCTGCGCGCCGTTCTGGCCGGTTTGCTGCGTTTTCCGAGCGAAATCATGGTCCATCGCGAGGCGCTCTCCAGCCTGCAACCGGGCGATATGCGACTCGCCCGATTGCTGGATGCGCTCATCGGCAGCTGCGATCACGAAGAAACGGTTGAAACCGAAGCCCTTCTTACCATATTGGCCGAGCGTGATCTGTATAATATGGCAAGAGGGTTGCTCCGCGCTGATGCCTTGCATTTCACTTTCACCCGGATCGAGGCCGATCGACAGCGCGCACAGCGCGATCTGGCCGAGGCGATCGCGGTGATCGTGGCGATGCCTCGGATCGATGCCGAGCTGGCAGCGGTAACGAGAGCCATGGCGGAACATCTGGACGAAGCCGGCTATGCCCGGCAGCAGTCCTTGCGCAAGCTGAAGACGGATCTGGCGTCGAGGGTCGCTGAACTGGCCCAACCCCAGGAATGAACGGAACAATTTTCCGGGCCGCCTCATGGTCCGGGACGGAGTAAGGCGACTCATGGCGAGCAAGAGCAATCAGGGCGAGACTCAGACGGACGAAGGCAGCGATGCACCGCTGCTCGACCTTAACGAAGCGTCGGTCAAAAAGCTGATCGCCCGCGCGAAGAAGCGCGGCTACATCACCTATGACGAGTTGAACAACGCGCTGCCGCAGGACCAGATGTCCTCCGAGCAGATCGAGGATGTGATGTCCGCGCTCAACGACATGGGCGTCAATATCGTCGAGAATGAAGAAGCCAGCGAGGATGGCGACGAGAAGGAAGAGCCCGAAGTCGAGGCGATCGACAGCCCGGCCGACGAAGGCGAAGGCAATGTCGCCGAGAAGAAGCGCGAGACCAACGACCGCACGGACGACCCGGTGCGCATGTATCTGCGCGAGATGGGCGCTGTCGAGCTGCTCAGCCGCGAGGGCGAAATCGCCATCGCCAAGCGCATCGAGGCCGGCCGCGACACGATGATCCTGGGGCTGTGCGAGAGCCCAACCACCTTCAACGCCATCATTGAATGGTCGGCGGCCCTCAACAATGGCGAAATGCAGCTGCGCGAGATTCTCGATCTCGACGCCATGCTGACCAAGGACCCCGCGCCGGAGAATCTCTCCGAAGACGCCGAGGATGACGACGGCGAGATTTCCGAAAAGACCGCCGGCCCGTCCTTCAAGGACGAGGATGAGGTCAAGGACGAAGCCGATGCGGACGGCGATGGCGACGATTCCCTGGTGGAGCGCCGCACGCCTCGCCAGGAAGAAGAGGATGATGAGGACAACACCCTCTCGCTCGCCGCGATGGAAGAGCTGCTCAAGCCGGACGCGCTGCTGAAGTTCGCCCGCATCGCGGAACTGTACGGCAAGTTCGGCAAGCTGCAGCAGGCGCGGCTGATCGCCCTTGGCAATGGTGAGGAACTGCCGGCCCGGAGCGAGACCAATTACCAGAAGCTGCGCGAGGAGCTGACGACCGAGGTCGAGAGCGTCCAGTTCCACCAGCAGAAGATCGAATATCTCGTCGATCAGCTTTATGCGTTCAACCGCCGGCTGACGACGCTGGGTGGCCAGATGCTGCGCCTTGCCGAGCGCCACAAGGTGCCGCGCAAGGATTTTCTGGACCAGTATGTCGGCCAGGAGCTGGATGACGGCTGGCTGGAACGCGTGATCAAGCTCGACAAGAAATGGGCGGCCTTCGCCGCGGCCGAGGCCGAGCCGGTCGAGCGCATTCGCAGCGAAGTGGCGGAAATCGCACAGGCGACCGGCACCTCGCTGCCCGAGTTCCGCCGCATCGTGAACATGGTGCAGAAGGCCGAGCGCGAGGCGCGGATCGCCAAGAAGGAAATGGTGGAGGCCAATCTGCGCCTCGTCATCTCCATCGCCAAGAAATATACCAATCGCGGCCTGCAGTTCCTGGACCTCATCCAGGAGGGCAATATCGGCCTCATGAAGGCGGTGGATAAATTCGAGTATCGCCGCGGCTATAAATTCTCGACCTATGCGACCTGGTGGATCCGGCAGGCGATCACCCGCTCGATCGCGGATCAGGCGCGGACCATCCGCATCCCGGTCCACATGATCGAGACGATCAACAAGCTGGTGCGCACCAGCCGCCAGTTCCTCCACGAGCAGGGCCGCGAACCGACGCCCGAGGAGATGGCCGAGCGCCTCTCCATGCCGCTGGAAAAGGTGCGCAAGGTGATGAAGATCGCCAAGGAGCCGATCAGCCTCGAAACGCCGATCGGCGACGAGGAGGATAGCCATCTGGGCGACTTCATCGAGGACAAGAACGCGATCATCCCGGTGGATGCCGCCATTCAGGCCAACCTCAAGGAGACGGTGACCCGCGTTCTCGCCAGCCTCACCCCGCGTGAGGAGCGCGTGCTGCGCATGCGCTTCGGCATCGGCATGAACACCGACCATACGCTGGAGGAAGTAGGCCAGCAGTTCAGCGTGACCCGCGAGCGCATCCGCCAGATCGAGGCGAAGGCGCTGCGCAAGCTCAAGCACCCTTCCCGCTCGCGCAAGATGCGCAGCTTCCTGGATCAATAAGGGCTCGCCCCCTTCCGGAAACAGACGACCGGAGATTTGATGCCGACATGCGCTGGACCGATGCCAGCGCACGCCTCATCCAATCTCCGGTCGCGCGGGGGACCGGCGCCGGGAAATTTCCCGGCCTCCGCCATGATTCTTCCGCGGACCTTCTCCAGACCGCGACATGGCCACGGATCGCCACCATCTCTCTCCATTTCGGTGCGACTATGTCGACATCCGCCAAGCGGGACGGTGTTTCCACTGGCCGTTCAGGCCGGCGCGGGCCGTAATCGCGGCCACGGCGACGACCAGCCGTGCCCATGACGGGACAGGCCGCGCAGAATGCACCATCACCGCAAACCATCTGAAATCATGGCATTTTAATTGCCTTCCATGCCTAAAATGCGGTGACCCGTGGCGCTTTATCAAGGAGTCTTTAACTCCATCGCCGCTACATCATCCGGGTGGGGGCACATTGATCCAAAGCGGGTCTCTCAATGAGGCAAAACATGAAACACCAGCCCTGCATGTCGATAGATTTGAGCCTTGGCGCTCTCATTGCGACCATGGTCGACCTGAATGGCTCCGCCGCGCATCCTTATTGCGCGGACGCTCTCCATGGCGACCGTCAGGCATTCGTGCGCGACCTCGTGGACTTTGCCGATTTCGTGCATCTTGTGGCGTTGCTGCATGGGCAGACGCCGGGTCTGGTCGATCAGGCCGCCACTCGCACGGTCGAGACAGTCGCACGCCAATGGCTGCTTCAGGCCATCGATGCGTTCGTGATCGAACGGCAATATCTCACTCGGCTTTCGGCTATGGCCGGCCCGCTGCCGAGCACAGCGGGCCACCGCCAGTCGGTATCGATCATGGCGCAGCAGCGCCATGCCATCGAGATTCTCGCTCAGTCGGAACGCCGGGGCACGGCGCTGGGCGCGGCGATCATGCTGGTGCTCGAATGGCAGGCGATCCGGACCTTGCTGGATGCCGGCGCGGCACGTCTGGGCATCGAGGCGCCACGCAGCGCCTTGCCGAGCCGCACGGAAACCTTCGATCTGCTCGACCAGTTGCCCGAACCGGAGCGGCAGAGCCGCGCCATCCAGTTCGGCACGTCCCAGTTGCTCGATCAGCATCGCGGCATGTGGGACCTGCTCAAGGCGCGCGCCGCAGCGCGGCATTTGAGCCGGCCAACGCAGATCGCGGCGCTTGCACGCATCTGACGGACCGCATCGCCTCTCCCGCCTGCCTCTGGCGGCGGGAGAGCATGCCCTACGCACAAACGGCTCTGACCGAACCGGTGCGGGTGCGACGCGATCTGCGCGCATCCGCAGCGGGCTGGATCCGTTCGAGCCCGGACCGGGGCCGGGTCCATCCCAGCCAGCAGCGCGGCTGGCACATGGGCGGTTTACCAGGCTGGGCGCGGTCTTGGCCGATGCTCATCTCGTTCGTGCCGGTGCGCGCCTCCACCGGTCGCGGCGCGCTCAATCGACGGGTCTGGCGATCCGCTTGCCCTTCGTCCGGCTGGTCAGATGATATTGGCGGCACCGGTCGCAGCGATAGGGACGGAGCGCAATGTCGGCGCCCTGCATGACCAGCCTTGCCTCGTCCTCGGTCCGGTAGCGCTTCTTTCGGGCGCAGATGCTTAGCCGCGTGCGCATCGGCGCCATTCCGCTCCTGCCTCAATAGAGCAGATGTGCTGCCCGTTCCTGCGCCCATGCCGCTTCGTCGGGACGGGTCAGCGCGTCGAGATCGGCTGGCGTCGCGGCTGGGTCATCCACCCATTCACGCAAGGCGGGCGAGCCGTTGATGACGTCGATGGCGAGCTTGCCAAGCTCATATTCATACGGAAAATCGCGCCACAGCGGATAGTCCGGATAAAGCCGCCGGATCGTCTTGAAGGCCAGCGCCTGCACCCGCCACGGCTTGAACGCGGCGGGATCATATGCCGGCCCCTCGGCATGGATCTGCACGCCGGCGCAGAGCGTCTGCACATGCTTGTGGAAGGTCGGCTCGAACCAGAAATCGCGCAGGATGCAGCCCTCCAGCCATTGCGGCGCGAGGCCGCGCATCGTTTCGATCACCGCGCGCGCATCGATATCCGGCGCGCCGAACAGCTCGAGCGGTCGCGTCGTCCCGCGCCCTTCGGAGAGGGTCGTGCCCTCCAGCATGACCGTGCCGGCATAGCAGCGCGCCATGTTGAGATTGGGCGCATTGGGGCTGGGATTGACCCAGATGCGCTCCGCCGGCCAGCCGAAACCCGGCGCGGCCTCCGGCGCATAGCCCTCCATGGCGATCACGCGATAATCGAGATCGAGCCCGAAATGGGCGCGGAACCACTGCCCCAGCTCGCCCATCGTCAGGCCATGGCGCATCGGCATCGGCCCGGCGCCGACGAAACTCTCCCAGCCCGCGCGCAGCGTCAGTCCCTCGATCGGGCGGCCGGCAGGGTTCGGCCGATCCAGCACCCACACCGCCTTGCCGGCCTGCGCCGCGGCCTCCATCAGATAAAGCAGGGTGGTGACGAAGGTGTAGATACGACAGCCCAAATCCTGCAGATCGACGAGGAACACGTCCGCCGACGCCATCATTTGCGCGGTCGGTCGGCGTACCTCGCCATAAAGGCTGAATACGGGAATGCCGTGGACCGGATCGTCATAATCCGGCGATTCCATCATATTATCCTGCTTGTCGCCGCGCAGGCCATGCTGCGGCCCCATCGCGGCAGTCAGGGTGAGATCGCCGCAGGCCGTCAGCGCATCGAGCGCATGAGTGAGGTCGGCCGTCACCGAGGCCGGGTGGGCGAGCAGACAGACGCGCTGGCCGGCCAGCGGGACGCGCAAGGCAGGGTCGGCGAGCAGGCGATCAAGGCCAGTGCGGAACATCATGCCGCGCTCAGTGGCGGAAGCGTGAGCGCGAAGCAATCGCGATGATGAAAGTCCGGCTTGCCCGGCGGATGCGCCAGCGCCCAGTAGCTGGTGCCGCCCGCCTTCTCCTCGATCACCGCCGCAATGCCGATCTGCCCGGTGCCATCCCAGGGCAGGCAATCCTCGGCCAGCCGCGCCGTCAGGGTCAGCCGCTCGCTGCCGAGCTTGAGCCGCATATCCGGCGCGGGCAGTGCGAGCGGCCGCATGCCGGTGCGATAATGATCGAAATGATAGGCTGCAAAGGCGCCGGAGGGAGACAGGTTGATCTCCACATAGGCATCCTCCCCGCAGGCGAGGAACAGCTCGAAGCAGGTGGTGCGCCACAGCTCATCCGTATGCACAGCCGGCGCGGCGGCCGGCAGCACGATCTCGCCGGGCCGGCCCACCGCCACGAACGCGACCTCCCAGCCATAATCCGCTGTCTGCGCGATGCTGGCCCCCACCGCCGCAAGGGCCGCGCAGGGCGTTTGCGGATGGCATGTCAGCGCACGACGGGCCAAAACCCTACTCATCGCCGGTCTCCCGTGCTAAGCGCCCGCCTCGGTTTTCCTCTAGAGATCATCATGGCACAATATCAATCAGACCTGCTGAACCTGCTCGAAGAGCGGGGCTATATCCACCAGATCACCGACGCAAGCGGGCTCGACGCGCTGGCGGCACAGCAGGTCGTGCCCGGCTATATCGGCTTCGATCCGACCGCGCCCTCGCTCCAT
>DATMGL010000030.1:0-120486 GCA_035555575.1 Sphingobium sp. | reverse complement strand
GCGTGCGCAGAGCCCATGCCCCGGCGATGATTTCCGGCCCGATGCCCGCCGGATCTCCCAGCGAAACGGCGATCGGTGCGAGCGGTGCGGCCAGTGGCGTGCGTTCGTCCATAGCCTCAATTATAGTCGATGACGGCGTCGCGACGCAGGTCGCGCAGATAGGTGCGGGCGCGCTTGTTGACGCGCTCCTCCTCCATTTGCGACATGATCTGGTCGAACGACGGGGCGCCGGCATCGGCCGGCTCGTCGCGGCCGCACAGCACGAGCGTGCGCACGCCATCGGCCACCGAGCCGAAGGGCGGTGTCGCCTCGCCTACCTGCATGGCGAGCAGGATATTCTGGAGCTGCGGCGGCAGGTTACGGGCGGGAATATCATTCTCTACCACTGTGGCGCCAAGCTTGGCGGCCAGATCGGAGGCCGCGCCGCAGCCGCGCATATCCTTCAGCGCTTCGCCAAATGCATTGGCGCGCTGCTGGGCGGCCGCCTCGGTCGTGCCGGGCGGAAAATCGATGGCGATCTGCTTGAGGCTGAGAATGGCGTCACGCGGATCGGCAGTTGCGACCTGCCGCTTGTCCATGAGGTAAAGGATCGAGAAGCCGCCCGGCACCGCAATCGGTCCGGCGACCTGCCCTACGGCAAGCTGTTGCGCCGCATTTTGCAGTTCCTCGGGCAGCTGGGGCAAACGCACCCAGCCCAGATCGCCGCCCACCGCCGCAGTGGAGGCTTCCGAATATTGCCGCGCATAGGCCTGGAACGAGCCGCCCTGACGAATCTGGTCGAGGATCTGCTCGCCATTTTTGAGAACCTGCTGGCTGTTCTCGGGCGAGGCGGAGAGATAGATTTCGCCGATACGGAACTCGTCGCTGCCCTTGGCCGCGTTCAGTCGCTTCACCACCGAGCGCACTTCTTCCTCGGAGACGTTGATGAACGGCTGGACCTCGCGGCGCAGCAGGCGGTTCCAGGCCACCTCACCCTCGATCTGGCGCTTGATGCTGCGCTCGGAGGAGCCCTTCTCCGCGAGATATTTGGTGAAGGCTTCGGGCGAATATCGGAAATTGGCGGCGACACGCGCATAATTCTCGTTCAGCTCGGCGGCAGGGACGCGGATGTCCTTGGCGGCGGCTTCCTGGATTTGCAGCGTCTCGTCGATCAGGTTGCGCAGCACCTGCAAGCGCAGCCGGTCGGTTTCCTCCTCGCTCACATTGCCGTCATTGGCGAGGATCACCAGCGCCAGCCGCTGCTCGACATCCGTGCCGGTGATGACCTCGCCGTTCACCAGCGCGGTGGCGCGGCGAATATTGGGGTCGCGCTTGCCGAACAGCACGACGGATTCGGGAATGTCCAGTGCGGAAGAAGGTGCACTGATCGCGTCATCCTGCGCCGGCTGGGCGGTCGCGCCCGGCACGAGCAGGCAACTGGCGAGTCCCGCGATTGACGTCATGGTGAGGCGGGCCACGGTGACGCGGGCCCTGGTCAAACGGCTAGGCATGTTCTTCACGTCGATCAAACTGCTCTCCATTCGGAAAACGGGCTGTCAGCCCGCTCCCGATCCTGCCCGGCGCGTAGGCTCCTCCAGCTTAACCCAGGCTGAGCGTGGGGCTCGGCAGGGGCGGGCGGACGGCGCGCGACGGACTTTCTTACAGACCCAGATTCTTAAATACCAGCCGCAGCTGAAACGAATTGCCGCGCCGTGCATCGCCCACCGTCTGATAGTCGCGCCGCCAGGTGAAGCCCATTTCCAGACAATCATCCTCATAAGCTACGCCGACCCGGTGGCGCACCGGCTCGAAGCCGGAGAGGGTGCTGCTCGGGTCGTCGCTGGCGCCGGTGAGATCGATGTTGGTCGAGCCGTAAACGGACCAGTAGCGGGCGAAGGCGACGCGCGCGCCAAGGCGCACTTCTTCCACGTCGCGCAGGTCTTCGACGCCGCTGGTCACATTGCGGTTGAGGCGGATATAGCCGATTTCCGCATAGGTCGTGCGCGAGCCGACCGTGGCCTCGATTTCGTTGCGGCGGATGGCGAGATTGTCCTTGTCCAGCCGGAAGCGGTGGGTGATGGCGAGGAAATCCTTGTAGCGCAGCTGCGCGCGGCCGACGATGTCGGAGAGGCGATCGGAAAGGCCCGTGCCATTGGGCAACACCGTGCGCCGTTCGTCCAGCCGGTAGCTTTGCCCCACCGTGGCATCCAGCGTGAAGTTGGGCCGATCGAGCCGATAATCGAGCCCGTAGGTGACGCGGCTCGAATCTTCGAAGCGATCATAGCCGGGGAAGCGGTTGAGCGCGAAGAGATTGCTATCCTCCAGATCGATCGAGCGGGCATCCTCATTGGGCACGGCGAGATTGGTGATCCGCGGCGCCAGCACCAGTTGCACGCGTGGCACGATGCGCTGGGTGCCGCCAAGCGCCTTGCCGATAAACGGCCAGCGCATATCAAGCGCCAGCGCGGCGATGCCCCGGGTCTGCCAGCCCGGATCGCCGCGATAGATGACGGTCGGGCTCAGGTGGTTTTGCGCGCTGTGATAAATGTCGCCGCGCGCATAGCCGGTGATCGACCATTCCTGCCCAAGCGCGGTCAGGCCGTTCTTCATCCACGTCACGCCCATGAAGGCGCGTTGCGTATCCTGCCCCTCGGTCCGTAAAATGGCGAGGCTGTTGGCCTGCACCTGAACGGAGCCGCCGACCAGCGGATCGGTCAGCCGCAGCCGGTAATCGATTGCCGGAAGCGCGATCGGCACTTGCCCGGCCGGATCGTTGGTGCGCAGCGACTGGAAATCCCAGCCGGCGATGGAAAGATAGCTACGCGTCCCGAGCCGTTCCAGATTGACGGTGGATCGCAGCCGGTCCTCATTGCTGATATCGTAGCGGTTGAGGAAAGTGCGGTCGCTGGCGTAGCGCAGCGATCCGCTGAGCGACCAGAGCGGGTCGAGCTGGAACTTGCCGCTGGCCGCAATATAGCCGCGCAGCCGGTTCGGGCCGGTGACCGCCAGCGGATCGTCGACCGAGGCGCGCCGGCTCGCCGTCGCATAGCCGGAGACCTGATAGGCGCCCTTCGAGAGCAAGGCGCGGTAATTGGCTTCCAGCATCGGCAGCACGGCGCTGTAGATGTGCGGCGTGATCGTGAGGTCGCGGTTGCTGGCGATGCGCAGATAATAGGGCTGGGCGAGGTCGAAGCCATTGCGCCGGTCATAGCCGACACTGGGCACCAGCAGGCCGCTGCCGCCTTCATCGCCGATATTGTGGCGCAGGCCAGGCAGGGGGATGATCGGCAGGCCGAGCAGCTTGACGCGCGCGCCTTCATAGCGGACCCGCTGGCGGGCATTGTCCAGCACCACCTTGTCGGCCTGAATCTGCCAGGTCGGCTCCTTGGGGCAGCCCGTCTCCGTCTCCACCCGGCACGGTGTATAGGCGGCATGCTCCAGCACATAGATATCGCCCTGGCGCTGCCCCTTGTCGGCCGCGAGGCGGTTGCCGTCCTGCGTGACGATCAGCAGATTGTCGATGATACCGTCGCGCAGCGTGTCGGTAACGTCCATCTCATCGGCATAGGCTTTGTCGCCATCGCGGCTGGTGAGCATCACGTCGCCGCGTGCGATAACGGTGCCGGCCTTGCGGTCCCACACCACTTCCTCGGCGGCGAGCGTGGCGCCGTCCCGCGCCGCGCGCACATCGCCGCTGGCGGTGACGACGTCGCGTTCATAATCATAGTCGATACGGGCCGCCTCGAAGGCGATCTCCCCGGCCGAGACCGGCTGGCCGGGCGGGGCGACATCCGCGCCCGGGTCGGGCCGGGGTTGCAGGCTGGGCGGTTCGCTGTCCGGTGTCGGCGCTATCGCTGGCGTCTGCGCTGTTGCACCGCTCGCCGCGCCGGCCAGCAACAGCGCACCCAGAACCGAGCCCAGCCGGTAACGGCACGGGGCGCATGGCCGCACGGGCGCGGCAGGGCGCATCATGATGGCCAACTTCTCGCCTCCCAACGGCCTTGTGCCTCGTCGCGCTGCGTCATCATCGGCCGCCTATTGCATTGCGCAGGAGTGTTCGCAATCGTCTTGGCATTCATCAAATCGCGCCATTCGTGCCGTTTGACGTGGCGCTTGGCGCGGCGGGGCGCTATTCGGATGCCAATTCCGCGCGTTCCGGCGCATTTCTCTTTTTCAGGAGCTGTCCTTCATGAAGATCGCCCTTAGTGCTTCCCGCCCTGCCGAAGCCGGCTGCCTCATCTTCCCCATCGCCAAGGATGCCGCCATCGCTCCGGCCATTGCGGCGCATGCGCTCGCTGCTGATGCTGCCGCGGCCTCGCGCTTCGGCGGTGAGACGGGCGCGATCGTCGAGCTGTTCGTGACCGAAGGCGGGCAGACGGTGCGCGTGCTGCTCGTCGGCACCGGCGAGGGCAAGCCTGCCGACCATGAGCGCGCCGGTGCGGCGGCGGTAGCGCGGCTGCTCACCTCCGGCGTCACGCAGGCGGTGGTTGATGGCACGGGCGTGGATGCGGAGTCGCTTGCCCATTTCGGCCTTGGCGCGCTGCTGCGTTCCTGGCGGATCGACACCTACCGCACCAAACTGCCCGAGAAGGCGAAGCCGACGCTGGAGACGCTGACGCTGCAAAGCGATGCGGCGGATCTGCCCGCGCTCTGGGCGGACAAGGAAGCGCTGGCGCAGGGTGTCGCCTTCACCCGCGAGCTGGTGTCCGAGCCCGCCAATATTCTTTATCCCGAGAGCTTCGTGGAGCGCTGCCGTCCGCTCGCTGATCTTGGCGTCGAGATTACCGTGCTGGACGAAGTCCAGATGGAGAAGCTCGGCATGGGCGCGCTGCTCGGCGTGGCGCAGGGCTCGGTACGCAAGCCGCGCCTGCTCGCGCTGCGCTGGGATGGCACGGGTGGCGCGCAGGAGACGCCGCTGGTGCTGGTCGGCAAGGGCGTCACCTTCGATACCGGCGGTATCTCGATCAAGCCCGCCGCCGGCATGGAGGATATGAAGTGGGATATGGGCGGCGCCGGCGCCGTCGCGGGCACGATGAAGGCGCTCGCCGCGCGCAAGGCGAAGGCGCATGTCGTCGGTATTTGCGGCCTGGTCGAGAATATGCCGGACGGCAACGCCCAGCGCCCCGGCGATATCGTCACCACCATGTCCGGCCAGACGGTGGAAGTGCTCAATACCGATGCCGAGGGGCGTCTCGTGCTGTGCGATGCCGTCTGGTGGGCGCAGCAGACGTGGAAGCCGGAAACCCTCATCGATCTCGCCACGCTCACCGGCGCGATGATCGTCGCGCTCGGCCATGAACATGCCGGTCTGTTCTCCAATGATGACGAACTGGCCGACCGCCTGCTCGCCGCCGGTCGCGCGACCGGCGATACGCTGTGGCGCTTCCCGGTGTCGGAAGCCTATGACAAGATGCTGGATAGCCCGATCGCGGATATCAAGAATATCGGTCCGCGCTTTGCCGGCTCCATCACGGCGGCGCAGTTCATCAAGCGCTTCGTGCAGGATGGCGTCAAATGGGCACATCTCGATATTGCCGGCACGGTCTGGGCGGACAAGCCCGGCGCGACATGGGACAAGGGCGCGACCGGCTATGGCGTGCGCCTGCTCGATCAGCTCATCCGCGATCATTATCAGGCATGACCTGGCGCGCCGCCTTGTTCTCCTGCGCAGGCAGGGGCAGGGCGGCGGCGGGCTCCGGCCTGCGCAGGAGCACCGCCAGCGTGATTGAGGCAAGCTGATGCAGGTCGATTTCTACCAGCTCACGCGCGATCCGGCCGAGGGCGTGATCCCCGCCATCGCGCGCCGGCTCCTGGCGGATGGCGGCCGGCTGCTCGTCGTCTCGACCGATCGCGAGCAGCTCGACCGCATCTCGCGCGCCCTGTGGAGCGCGGGGCCGGAAACCTACCTCGCCAATGATCATGATGACGCCCCGCTGCCGGAGGCCCAGCCGATTCTGCTCTCGGCCGGCTGCACGGCGCGCAACGGCGCGCGTCACATCGCGCTGGCGGACGGTCACTGGCGCGATGAGGCGCTGGGTTTCGAGCGTGTCTTCTACGTGTTCGACGATGCGACGATCGACGAGGCCCGCGCGACCTGGCGCACGCTGAGCAAGGCTGAAGGCGTCGCCCCGCGCTTCTGGCGGCAGGATGGCGGCAAATGGCGGCAGGGGCCCTAGCCGCGCCCCGTCCTTGCAGCCCGGCTCAACGGTCAGCGAAAGCGCATCCAGCCCCACACCCCGCTCGCGACCAGAGCGCTGGCAATATAGACTGCCCAGAAATTGACGGGGCCGACCAGCCCTGAATGATGCAGCATCCACCAGACCGGTGCCGTGCCGGCGAAAAACAGGTAGCCGATGGAGAGGCCCCATAGATTGGCGATCATGTCATGCTCGTCCGTGCGCCGCATGTAGAAGGCCATGACGGCGGCAAAGCCGAGCAGGCCGCCCAGAACGACGAATAGTCCGGCCGATGGCGAGAAGGCGGGGGGCTCGCCGGGCAGGCTGCGATTGAGCAGGGTCACGGCCGCGACGATCGCGATGCCGACAGCTGCCGACAACAGGAACATGGTGCGCAGAACATGTCTGTGTTTGCTGTTGGAAGCCGTTTTCTCAGCCATTTTCATGTCCGTCATCGAATATCTCCTCGATTGTCATGTCGAACAGCCGCGCGATGGCGAAAGCCAGTGGGAGCGACGGATCATATTTGCTCCGCTCGATGGCGTTGACCGCCTGGCGTGAGACGTCGAGCCGATCGGCCAGATCGGCCTGCGTCCAGTCGCGTTCGGCGCGGAGCACTTTGAGGCGGTTCTTCATCTCTTCATCCGTATCGAGTCGGCCATCTTTGTCAGGTATGCATGACAAAATGCCATTCATGCACGATAATGTCAAGCAAGGCTGACTAAATGCCCTGTTTGATGGCATGGCAGGCCATATGTGAGGGCGGGAGCCTACTCGCCCGCGTCACGCGTTCCCGCGCGGCCCACTTGATCCCGCTCCGCTTCGCCGCTAGAGGCCGCGCGTCTTTCCAATCAGCGAATATCCGGAGCAATTTCCATGGCGGTGACCCGCACTTTTTCGATTATCAAGCCCGATGCGACCCGTCGCAACCTGACCGGCGCCGTCACGAAGATGCTGGAGGAGGCCGGCCTGCGCGTCGTCGCATCCAAGCGCATCCACATGAGCCGCGAGCAGGCCGAGGGCTTTTACGCCGTCCACCGCGAGCGTCCTTTCTTCGGCGAACTGGTCGAGTTCATGATTTCCGGCCCCGTCGTCGTGCAGGTGCTTGAGGGCGAGAACGCCATGCAGCGCAACCGCGACATCATGGGCGCCACCAACCCGGCGAACGCCGAGCCCGGCACCATCCGCAAGGAACTGGCCGAGTCGATCGAGGCCAATACGGTTCACGGTTCGGACAGCGATGAGAATGCCGCGATCGAGATCGCCTATTTCTTCAAGCCGGAAGAGCTTGTCGGCTGATCCCGCGATCAAGCGACGCAATGAAAAGGCCGCCGGATCGCTCCGGCGGCCTTTTTCGTGTCCGCGCCTATTTGGCGATCGGGATCAGCCCCGGCCCGGCGGTGTAATAGCCGCTCAGCTTGAGCTTGACGGTCACCGGCTTGTCGGTGGTGTTGGCGATATACCAGCCATGGTCGCCGTCGCCCGGCGCGATGAACTGGCCGTGCGAGGCGGTGGTGGCCGCCTCCTCGCGGTAGAACATCACCGCCTTGTTGCTGGCCATCTCATTGTGAAATTCGGAGATGACCGGCTCGCTCGCGGTGAGCGAATAGAGCAGGGCGTCGCCCGCTTTCATTGCCACCTTATATTCCAGCCGCCAGCCCGGCGTCTTGGCGGGCTTGAGCTGCAAGGTGATTTCCTCGCTGTGGAACGGTGCGGCTTGCGGCCGGTCGATCATCAGATGCGGCAGGTCCGCCGAGCGGACTTCCGGGCGCGGCGTCTGCGCGGTGGCAGCGCCAGCGGCGAGCAGGGACAGAAGGGCGACACTGCCCGGCAAACGAAACATCATCCATACTCCTTGGGTGGGGTCACGCCCGGGGACTCATTCGTTCCCGCGCATCTGCTCATGGTGGCGGATCACTTCCTCGATGATGAAGCGCAGGAATTTCTCCGTGAAATCGGGGTCGAGATTGGCGTCCTCGGCCAGCCGCCGCAGCCGCGCGACCTGCCTGGCCTCGCGGTCGGTGTCGGCGGCGGGCAGTTCGGCCTGTGCCTTGTGGGCGCCCACGGCCTTGGTGACCTTGAACCGCTCGGCCAGCATGAAGACGAGCGCGGCGTCGATATTGTCGATGCTTTCCCGATAGCGCCTGAGCGTTTCGTCCATCTGCGGCTTTCTCCTTTGGAAATGGGGGCATCCCTCGCGTCTCTTGGCGCGCAAGGCAAGGTGTTTTGCGCCCCGACCACCCCAAATCGCTTGCCAAAGGCGGGCCCTCCGGCCAGAGGACGGGCCATGAGCGCCACGATCCACAGCCTGTCGCGCGACCGCGCGCCGTCGCTTGAACCGATGATGACCATCGTTGCCGAGGATATGAACAGCGTCAACGCCGTCATCCTCGCCCGGATGCAGTCCCGCATTCCGCTGATCCCGGAGCTGGCGGGCCATCTCATCGCCGGCGGCGGCAAGCGGATGCGGCCGATGCTCACGCTCGCCTGCGCGCAGCTGCTCGATTATCAGGGCACCCGCCACCACAAGCTTTCCGCCGCGGTCGAGTTCATCCACACCGCCACGCTGCTGCATGACGATGTCGTCGATGGCAGCGGCATGCGCCGGGGCCGGCGCACCGCCAACATGATCTGGGGCAACAATGCCTCGGTGCTGGTCGGCGATTTCCTGTTCAGCCGCTCGTTCGAGCTGATGGTCGAGGATGGCTCGCTCAAGGTACTGCGCATTCTCTCGGGCGCCTCGGCGGTGATTGCGGAGGGGGAGGTCAACCAGCTCACCGCCCAGCGTCGCATCGAGACGGATGAGGACCAGTATCTCGATATCATCGGCGCCAAGACCGCCGCGCTCTTCGCCGCCGCCTGCCGCATCGCCGCGGTGGTCGCCGAGCGGCCCGAGCCGGAGGAACTGGCGCTGGACGCCTATGGCCGCAATCTCGGCATCGCCTTCCAGCTGGTCGATGATGCCATCGACTATGTCTCGGACGGCGTGACGATGGGCAAGGACACGGGCGACGATTTCCGTGACGGCAAGATCACCCTGCCGGTCATCCTCGCCTATGCGCGCGGCTCGGACGCGGACCGCAAATTCTGGAAGGAGACCATGTCCGGCCTCCATGGCGAGAATGCGGACCTCGCCCATGCCCAGTCGCTCCTCGCCTCGACCGGGGCGATCGAGGATACGCTGGATCGCGCGCGCCTCTACGGCCAGCGGGCGATCGATGCGATCGGCATGTTCGGCAAGGGCGCGGCCCGCGCCGCGCTGACCGAAGCCGTCGAGTTCGCCATCGCACGGGCATATTGAGCCGGAGCGCCGGCGCCACCGTCCTGCCTGAGTAACATCGCGCTCGGTCGAGTCGCTGCCTTGCCCCACCGGCCGGCAGGGTCCATGTCTTGATGGACGCCGCGCGAGCGCATTGCCCCATGTGGCGCCGAGGCAGGAGGCGTGCATGAGCAGGCTCGACCATTTCCCCATCACGCGCCGCTGGCCCGCGACCAGGCCGGACATCATCCAGCTCTATTCGATGACCACCCCCAACGGCGTGAAGGTGTCGATTGCGCTGGAGGAGCTTGGCCTGCCTTATGAGCCCCACGCCATCGACATCATGGCGAAGGAGAGCTGGACGCCCGATTTCCTCTCGCTTAACCCCAATGGCAAGATTCCCGCCATCATCGATCCGGACGGACCGGACGGCCAGCCGATCGGCCTGTTCGAGTCCAACGCCATCCTCCTCTATCTCGCCGAGAAGACCGGCAAGCTGCTTCCCGCCGACCGCGCGGGACAGCTGGAAGCGCGGACATGGCTGTTCCTTCAGGCCGGCCATATCGGGCCCACATTCGGGCAAGTCGGCTTTTTCCACAAATTCGCCGGCCGCGACTTTCCGGACAAGCGCCCGCGCGATCATTTTGTGGCCGAGGCCAAGCGCTTGCTCGCGCTGCTGGAGGCGCGGCTGGCGAACCGCGACTGGCTGATGGGGCAGGATTTCAGCATTGTCGATTGCGCCTGCCTTGGCTGGGTGCGCAATCTCATCGGTTTCTACGAGGCGGGCGAACTGGTCGATTATGCCTCGCTCAAACAGGTGCCGCGCTGGCTGGAGGCCGGCCTTGCGCGTCCCGCCGTGCAGCGCGGCCTCAACAGTCCAGCGAGGAACCCGGCATGACCCAGCAAGAGCAATATGAGCGCTTCCGGGCCCTTCACATGCGCGCTGGCGCCTTCATCATGCCCAATGCATGGGATGCGATGTCCGCCGCGCTGCTCGCGCGCGAGGGGTTCGAAGCGATCGGTTCGACCTCCATCGCCATCGCCTTCGCGCTCGGGCGGCGCGATGGCCATCATGAGGTGAGCCGGGTGGATGCCATCGCCAACGCCGCCCTGCTGGCGCGGGCGAGCAAGCTGCCGATCAATGGCGATCTGGAGGATGGCTTCGGCCCCGCGCCGGAAGATTGCGTCGCCACGGTCGAGGCGGCGATCGCGGCCGGGCTGGCTGGCCTCGGCATCGAGGACACCACCGCCGACCCCGCTCGGCCGATCCATGATTTCGATCACGCCGTCGCGCGCGTCGCGGCCGCCGCCAAAGCCGCGAAGGGCCGCATCCTGCTGACGGCACGCGCCGATAATTTCATCAAGGGCCGGCCCGATCTGGATGATACGGTCCGCCGCCTCGTCGCCTTTGCGCAGGCCGGGGCGGATGTGCTCTACGCGCCCTTCCTGCCGACCATGGACGCGATCGAAACGGTGGTGAAAGCGGTGGCGCCGCTGCCGGTCAATGTGATGATGGGGCCATTCACCGGTCTTGTGCCGCTGGCGCAGCTCTCCGCTGCGGGGGTGAAACGCGTGAGCCTCGGCGGGGCGCTCTATGTGCGCGCGCTCGATGGCCTGCTCGATGCCGCGCGGGCGCTGAAACAAGGCGACATCCCCAGCGCCGCGCCGACGCTCCATGTGCCTGATCTGATCCCGCTGCTGCCGGACTGAGCCCGTCCCGCAGCCGGGCCGCCGCTGCCCCGGTGGCAGCACTTCCGCCCCGTTCATGTCGAGCGAAGTCGAGACACGCGCAGCAAGACGCCGCCCGCGCAGGAGCACATCGCTCTGTCTGTGCAGGCAGAGGCGCTGTCCATGGCGCTTGCGCTCGTTGGCTCCACACGGCACGGCAAGCGCGATGACGCTGCCGATCCACCAAGTTCTGCCCGATCTGCTGGCTGCCCTGCGCGCCGGCCCGAACGCGGTGCTCGTCGCGCCGCCCGGTGCGGGCAAGACGACGATGGTCGCGCCCGCCCTGCTCGCCGAGCCATGGTGCACGGGGCAGGTCTGGCTACTCTCGCCCCGACGCCTTGCCGCGCGCGCCGCCGCGGAGCGCATGGCGGAGCTGGTCGGCGAGAAGCCGGGCGAGACGATCGGCTATGTCACCCGGCTGGAGAGCCGCACCTCCGCCCGAACCCGCATCCTTGTCGTCACCGAGGGCGTGTTTCGCCGCCGCATTCAGGCCGATCCGGAACTCGCCGGCGTCTCCGCCGTGCTGTTCGATGAGGTCCATGAGCGCAGTCTGGAGGGTGATTTCGGTCTCGCGCTTGCGCTCGATGCACAGACCGGCCTCCGCGAGGATCTGCGCCTTCTCGCCATGTCCGCCACGCTCGACGGCACGCGCTTCGCCACGCTGATGGAGGGCGCCCCGGTCATCGAGAGCGCGGGCCGCAGCTATCCCATTGACCTGCGCCATATCGGCCGCGCCGCGGAGGCACGGATCGAGGACAGCATGGCCGCCGCCATCCGCCGCGCGCTGGGCGAGGAAAGCGCGGGCGATCTGCTCGTCTTCCTCCCCGGTGTCGGTGAAATCGAGCGCACCGCCGAGCGGCTGGCCGGCCTTCCGGCCACCGTCGCGCTGCACAAACTGCATGGCTCGCTCGACCCCGCCATGCAGCGCGCGGCGCTGCGCCCCGCCGCGCCCGGCACGCGCAAGGTCATCCTCGCCACCAGCATTGCGGAGACCAGCCTCACCATCGACGGCGTCCGCATCGTCGTCGATTCCGGGCTGGCGCGCCGGCCCCGGCATGATCTGGCGGCTGGTGTCACCCGTCTCGTCACCGAGCGAGCCAGTCAGGCCGCCGCGACCCAGCGCGCCGGCCGCGCCGGGCGGCAGGGGCCGGGCGTTGCCTATCGCCTGTGGGAGGCCGCCGCCACGGCCGGCCTGCCACCCTTCGATCCGCCCGAGATTCTCGAAAGCGATCTCACCGGTCTGCTGCTCGATTGCGCGGCATGGGGCGCGACCGATCCTGCCTCCCTGCGCTGGCTCGATCCGCCGCCCGCCGCATCGGTGAACGAAGCGCGCCGTCGCCTCGTCGCCATTGGCGCCCTCGATGGGGCAGGGCGCGCCACCGCCCATGGCCGCCGCATCGCCGAGCTGCCGCTGGAGCCGCGCCTCGCCCATATGCTGCTGGTCTCGGCCGAGGCCGGCGAGGCGGCCGTCGCCGCCGATGTCGCCGTGCTGCTCACCGAGCGCGGCCTCGGCGGTCCATCGGCGGACCTCGCCCGCCGCCGCGCCGGCTGGCGCCGCGAGCGCGGGCCGCGAGCGGAGGGCGCGCGCGGCCTTGCCCGGCGCTGGCTCGCTCTGGTGCAGGGCGCGGGGCCGGCCATGGATGACGATGCCACGCTCGCCCGCTGCCTGATCCGCGCCTTCCCGGACCGCATCGCCAGACGCCGCGACGCCAGCGGCGCGGACTGGATCAGCGCTGGTGGTCGCGGTTTCCGGCTCGACCCGACCGATCCGCTGGCCCGTGCGGACTGGCTCGCGGTCGGCGAGATCCAGGGCAGCGCGGCCGGCGCGCGCATCCTCTCGGCGGTCGCGATGGACGAGGCCGATGTGCTCGCTGCCGCCGCCGATCGTATCACCGAGCGGCGCACGGTGCGCTGGCGCAAGGATCTGGGCGGGGTCGAGGCATTGCGCGAGCGCTGGCTGGGTGCCATCCGCCTGTCCGCCGGGCCGGATGCCACGCCCGAGCGCGTCGCCGTCATCACCGCGCTGGCGCAAGCGCTACGGAGCGAGGGGCTGGCTGTGCTGCCATGGGGCAAGGCTGCAGAAGCGCTGCGCACCCGCGCCGATTATGCCGGCGTGGGCGAGGCCATTGCGGATGCCGCGCTGCTCGCCGATGCCGAGGAATGGCTGGCGATGCTGCTCCCCGCCAATGCGCGCCGCTTCAATATGATCGATGCGGGCGCCTTGCACGGCCTGCTCACCCAGCGTCTGGGCTGGGATGCGACCCAGCGGATCGAGGCGCTTGCCCCGGCGGCGTTCACCAGTCCCGCCGGCAGCCATCACGCCATCGATTATGGCGCGCCTGCCGGCCCCACGGTGGAACTGCGCGTGCAGGCGCTGTTCGGCCTCGCCGCGCATCCCACCGTGGGGAAGGAGCGCATCCCGCTGGTGCTTTCGCTCACCTCGCCCGCCGGCCGGCCGATCCAGACCACCCGCGATTTGCCCGGCTTCTGGGCCGGCAGCTGGCGCGACGTCGCCAGGGAGATGCGCGGTCGCTATCCCCGCCATCCATGGCCGGACGATCCCGCCAGCGCCAACGCTACGCTGCGCACCAAGCGGGCGGATGCGCGGCGCTAGAGCTGTTTATCGCCGTCAGCTCGTCGCGAATAATTTCGTGCCCACCACGCCCACGACGATCAGCGCCATGAAGCCGGCCTGCACCGGGCTCACCTTGTCACCGAACAGCATGGCGCCGCCGATGATGACCCCCACCGCGCCAAGGCCGGTCCACACCGCATAGGCCGTGCCCGCCGCTATGCCACGCATCGCCAGCGCCAGCAGGCCCATATTGACGAAACTCAGGGTGATCGGCACCAAGGCGGCCTGCCAGGTGGCCTGACTGCCTGCCCATTTGAGGCTGAGGGCCCAGATGATTTCCGTCACGACGGCGATTGCGAGAATGATCCAGGCCATCCTGGTCTCCTGTTTCGCGGGCTCGGGAAGGACGGGCCTGCCGGAAACCCGGAAGAGGCAGGCCGTGAGCAGAGGCCGATAGCCTTCGTTCGCAGGGAAGGGAAGGCCCTCAATCTTGACAGCGGCGGGCCTTTGGGCAAACGCAGGGATGCTCAAACAAGGGAAGCAGTGCCAGTCATGTCCGCGCGGATTTACCAGATACCCAAAAACGCCATGCAGTCCGGCCGGGCGCAGACCAGCACCTGGGTGCTGGAGTTCGAGCCCGCCGAGGCGAAGAAGCCGGACCCGATGACGGGCTGGGCTGGATCGGGCGATACCCGCGAGCAGATCCGCCTGCAATTTGCCAGCGAGGCCGCCGCCCGCGCCTATGCCGAGCGTTATGACATCACCTATAATGTCGCGATCACGCCGCCCAGAGCGCTCAAATTACAGGCCTATGCGGACAATTTCCGGTAATTCCGTCACAGGCTGTCGATAGGCGCAGTCGACGGACGAAGGCTGGGCAGTGTGCCCATCGCATGGCAGGTCCAATCCTGTGCCTCAGAAGCTGTCGATCGCGTCCATCATCTTCGTGAGCCTTTTGGGCGCCACCGCGCGCCAGCTGCGGGCGAGCCAATCGCTGACATGGTCCCAGTCGACGCCGGGGCGATCGAGTTTGAGGGCAATCCAGCCGCCCGCGCCATAATAAGCCGGGCGATAATAAAGGTCCGGCTCGGCGTCGATCAGCGCGGCCATCTCGTCCGGCCCGCTGGTCTTGACCAGCAGCGCCACGGCATCCTCGCCATGATGGTTGATCGAGACATAGGCGAAAAACTTGCCCGATGCCTCGCCGCCCACGCGCCAGCCGGGGCTGCCATGGGATGCGCGCGCTTCGGTCTCCGGCAGCGCCAGCGCCAGTTCGCCGACCCGCGCGACGATCCAGTCCGCATCCATCTCCCGCCCGACATAGGCGGCGAGCATCCGGGGATAGAGCTGATATTCGGCGTAGAGCACCCGCTGCCCCAGCGTGTCCGCCGTGTCGTCGGGCTGGATGGCGACGGGGACCTGGCCAAGGATCGGGCCATCGTCCAGTTCAGGCGTCACCAGATGGACGGTGCAGCCGCCATGGGTGTCGCCGGCGTCGAGCGCGCGCTGGTGCGTCTCCAGCCCCTTATAACTGGGCAGGAGCGAGGGATGGGTGTTGAGCATCCGTCCGGCCCATGGCGCGACGAAGCTGGCGGACAGGATGCGCATATAGCCGCACAGCGCGACATAATCGGCGCCCGCCTCGATCAGCCGTGCATGCATGATCGCCTCATGCGCCTCCCGGCTTAGCCCCTTGTGGCTGTGCGCAAAGGTGGCGATGCCTTCCGCCGCCGCCACCTTGAGCCCGCCCGCATCCGCCCTGTTGGAGGCGACGAGCACGATCTCATAAGGGCAGTCCGGCAGTCGTGCGGCATAGAGCAGCGACATCATGGTCGTGCCGGTGCCCGAGAGCATCACGGCGACTTTCGCCTTGGCCATCAGGCGAACCCCGCGCCGGCGTGGGGCCAGCGCGCGGCGCAACCCTCCGTTCGTGTCGAGCGCAGCCGAGGCATGCCATGCGCGGCCCCTGTCTCACCTGCCTGCGACACGGACAGGGCCGAAGCGCTGCTAGCCAAGATGCGTCGCTTCCCAGGCCGCCATCGCGCTCCACGTCTCGGCCGCGCCGGTCACCGTGCAGCCCTTGGCGCCCGGCCGGATGTCGCCGATGCGGTGGACGGTTTCGCCCGCCTCGGTCAGCGCGGCGGTCACCGCCTCGACCTCGCCCGCCGGCACGACCACGGCCATGCCGATCCCGCAATTGAAGGTGCGCGCCATCTCGCCCGGCTCGATATGGCCCTGCGCCTGCAGGAAGGCCATCAGCCGCGATTGCGGCCACAGGTCGGCATCGACATGGGCATGCAGCCCCTCGGGCAGCACGCGCGGCAGATTCTCCAGCAGGCCGCCGCCGGTGATATGCGCCATGGCATGCACCTTGCCGGCGCGCACCTGCGGCAGCAGCGCCTTCACATAGATGCGCGTCGGCGCCATCAGCGCGTCGATCAGCAGGATGTCGGCATCGAACAGCGCCGGGCGATCCAGCTTCCAGCCCTTGTCCGCGGCAAGGCGGCGCACCAGCGAATAGCCGTTGGAGTGCACGCCGGAGGAGGCCAGGCCAAGGATCACATCGCCCGCCGCCACCTTGTCGGCGGTGAGCACTTCGCTGCGCTCGACCGCGCCCACGCAGAAGCCGGCAAGGTCATAATCGCCATCGGCATACATGCCCGGCATTTCCGCCGTCTCGCCGCCGATCAGCGCGCAGCCGGCCTGCTTGCAGCCCTCGGCAATGCCCGCGATCACGCGCTCGGCGACGATATTGTCCAGCTTGCCGGTGGCGAAATAGTCGAGGAAGAACAGGGGCTCGGCGCCCTGCACGATCAGATCATTGGCGCACATGGCGACAAGGTCGATGCCCACCGTGTCATGCTTGCCGCTGTCGATGGCGAGCTTGAGCTTGGTGCCCACGCCATCATTGGCGGCGACCAGCAGCGGATCGGTAAAGCCCGCCGCGCGCAGATCGAAGAAGCCGCCAAAGCCACCCAGATCGGCCGCCGCGCCGGGGCGCCGGGTGGCCTTGGCGAGCGGCGCAATCGCGCGGACGAGGGCGTTTCCGGCGGCGATGTCGACGCCGGCCTGTGCGTATGTGTAGCCGGTTGGCTCATTTTGCTTGCGGTCCATGTCCGCGCATTAGGATGTGGCTTGCCTTTTCGCAACGGTCGGGATGGCTTTCTACGCGGCCCGTTCGTCACGTCGTCGCTCCGCATGGGCCCCGACAACGCGGTGGCAATCGGTTAGATGGCACAGTAGCCTGCCACTGTATGAAGCAGGGGGGGCTTCCGCATGAGCGATGACTGGCAGACGTTGACCGAGCGGGAAAAGCAGGCGTTGCGCCTTCTCCTGCGCGGTCACGATGCGAAGTCTATTGCCCGCACCCTTGATCTGTCCGTCCACACGATCAACGAGCGTTTCCGCGATGCGCGCAGGAAACTCGGTGTTTCCAGCAGCCGCGAGGCTGCGCGGCGGCTCGCTGAAGCAGAGGGCTTCAGCTCCAATTTTTTGACGGACAAGCAATTGGGGGTCGCGCCCGCTGCCCTCGAACGGGCCAGGGATGAGCGATCGGGGCGAACGCAGGGCGCTCGTCGTCGTATCGTCTGGCTGGTTGGAGGAATGCTCATCATGTCACTTGTGGTCGCCGCGATTATGCTGTCATCGGCGCTTCAGGGCGGAGGCGTGAGCGGGGCCGAAGGAGCGCGGACAGTATCAGCGGCGGCGACCCCGGCTCCGGCGAGCCCGAAGGAGGCCGCCGCCATTGATGCGGCGCGCATCTGGCTCGGGCTGGTGGATGATGAGCGCTGGCAGGAAAGCTGGCGCACGGCTGCGCCCTTTTTCAAGGCGCAGATATCGGCCGGGCAGTGGGCATTGGCGATCCGCTCCGCACGGCAGCCGCTGGGCGCCGTCTCCTTGCGCAATATTCGGAGCGTGACGACGGCGAACACATTGCCCGGTGCCCCGTCGGGCGATTATGTCGTGATTCAATTCCAGACGAGCTTCGCCGGGAAAAAAGAGGGGGGTGAAGCCATCACGCTTGTCCAGCAGGGTTCGAGCTGGAAAGTTGTAGGATATTTCATCACATAGCGTGGGCGAAGCGTTGCGGCCGGCCGTGGGCAGGGCCGACATCGTGCCGGGCTGCATCCTGGTCGATGTTCGCGGCCTCGCCGGCGCCAGCCCACATGCCCCACATAGCCACCGGGAGCCCCCTTCCCATAAATCGCGCTTGGTTTTCCCGCGCAATGCCGCCAAAAGGGCGCCGTGACGCTCAGCCTCCCATCCCTGCGCCCCATACATCTTGTTTTTGCGCTGGTTCTGGCGGTCTTCGCGGCCGTGCTGGTCGCGCAGGTCGAGGGGGAGCGCGGGGTCGCGCCTATTGCGTCCAACGGCGATTTCGAAGTGCGCGACGTCAAGGTCGATGTGTATGGCCCCAATGCCGATGCGGCGCGGACGACCGGCTGGCGACTCGCCCAGCGCATGGGCTGGCAAGCGCTCTGGAAGCGTACGCATGGCGGCGCGGGGGCAAGCCTGCCGGACAGCGCGCTGGATGGTCTCGTCTCCGGGATCGAGGTGCAGCAGGAGCAGATCGGTCCCAATCGCTATATCGCCACGCTGGCGGTGATGTTCGACCGGGCGCGCGCCGGGCAGGCGCTGGGCGTCAGCGGGCGGATCATGCGCTCGCCGCCGCTGTTGCTGATCCCCGTGCTGTGGGAAGGCGGCACCGCCACCACGTTCGAGCGGGTCACCGAGTGGCAGAAGGCGTGGGCGATGTTCCGCACGTCGGAAAGCGCGATCGACTATGTCCGCACCACGGGTGACGGCGCCGATCCGTTGCTGCTTGGCGCCGGGCAGATCGACCGGCGCGGCCGCAACTGGTGGCGCGTGCTGCTGGACCTTTATGGCGCGGCCGATGTCGTCATGCCGATCGCGCGGATTGAGCGCAGCTGGCCGGGCGGGCCGGTCACCGGGCATTTCTCCGCCCGCTATGGCCCGGACAATCAGTTTATCGGCAGCTTCACCCTGCGAGTCGCCAGGTCGGCGGACATTCCCGGGATGATGGCCGAGGCCGTGACGAAAATGGACGAGCTCTATGTGCAGGCGCTGAGCAGCGGCGCGTTGCGGCCCGATCCCTCATTGGTGATCGAGGCGCCGGTCAACGCGGTCGAGGTGACCAACAGCGCCGATCTCGATGCGTTGCTCGCCGCGCTGCCGGGCGAGCTGGCCCCGGCGGCGGGCACCAGCTATGCGATCCAGGTCGATACGCCCACGGCCGCATCGGTGGGTGAAATGGAGGGGCTGCTGCGCGCGGTCCCCGGCGTGCGGGCGGCGGCCACGACGAGCCTTGCGCTGGGCGGCACGTCCATCATGCAGGTGACGTTTGCCGGGCCGGTCGAGCAATTGCGCACGGCGGTGGAAGCGCGTGGCCTCACCCTGACCGGATCAGGGGGCAGCTTGCGCATCGTCCGGCGGGCGCCGGCGGGGGGCGGCGGGCAATGAGCCAGCTGCCGCTGCCCATCGGCGGGCCGCGGCGTGGAGAGGAGGAAAGCCTGCTGATCCACGCCGGGAATAGTGATGCGATCGCCATGTTGCGCGGCTGGCGTGCCGGGCCGGCGCACTGCTTCCTGCTCGTCGGGCCGCGCAAATCCGGCCGCCGCCTGATCGGCGCCTTGTTCGCGGCAGAGGCGGGGGCCCTCGTCATCGAGGATGCGCAGGCGTGCGAGGAGCAACGCCTGTTCAATCTGTGGAACGAAACGCGCGATGCCGAGCAGCCATTGCTGCTGATCGTGGAGGCGGCCCCGCCCGTCTGGACGATTACCCTGCCGGATTTGCGCACGCGCCTTGCCGCGGCCGCCATCGCGCCGATCCATGCGCCGGACGAGGTCGCGGCTGCCGCGCTGATCGCCCATGGGCTGGAGCGCGCGGGGTCCGCCTTCGCGCCCGGCGTGCCGGAATTTGTCGCCCGCCGCACGGCGCGATGCTATGAAGCGATTGATCTGGTCATTGGCCGGCTCAACGCGCTGTCGCTGGCGTCCGGACAAAAAATCTCGATGGCGTCGGCGCGACAGGCGCTTTGTAACGAAGATGTCCCAGAACATATGCGAGACGGGGCTATTCAAGGAAAGTGACAGGCGTGGCAGAGGCGGACCCGGGACAGTCGATCGGCACTATGGGCGCGCGCTACTTCAACCGGGAGCTGTCCTGGCTCAACTTCAATCGCCGCGTGCTGGAGGAAGCCTCCAACGCCATGCATCCGCTGCTGGAACGGCTGCGCTTTCTCTCCATTTCCGGCAATAATCTCGATGAGTTCTTCATGGTCCGCGTCGCCGGGCTCAAGGGACAGCAGCTGCAAGGCGTGGAGCAGCGCTCGGTCGACGGCCTCACGCCGGCCCAGCAGCTCGATGCGCTGGAGCAGCGCGTCGATGCGCTGATGGCGGAGCAGCAAGCGGTCTGGCATGATATCCGCCGGCAGTTGCGGGCGGCAAAAATCGAGGTGCTTGGCCTGGATGCGGTCGATGCCGCGACGCAGGACTGGCTGCGCAGCCATTTTCTGGAGCAGGTCTTCCCGATCCTCACGCCCCAGGCGCTTGATCCGGCGCATCCCTTCCCCTTCATTCCCAACAAGGGGCTGAGCCTGTTCTTCGATCTGCTGCGCGAAGCGGACAAGGAAGTGGTGCAGGAGCTTGTCATCCTGCCCGCCACCCTGCCGCGCTTCATCCGGCTGCCGGGCCGGGGGGCGCGCTTCATCGCCATCGAGACGCTGGTGCGCCGTTTCTCGCAGCTCCTCTTTCCCGGCTTCGTGATTCGCGACAGCGGCCTGTTCCGCATCCTGCGTGACAGCGACATCGAGATTGAGGAGGAGGCGGAGGATCTCGTCCTCTATTATCGCAGCGCCATCAAACGTCGCCGGCGCGGCCGCATCATCCGCGTGGAGATTGAGAGCGGCGTTGCCGAGCCGGTCGAGACCAAGCTCCAGACCATGATGCATGGCCATGAGGCGATGGTGGTCGATATTGACGGCTATATGGGCATTGGCGACCTCGACCAGCTTGTCGAGGAAGGCCGGCCGGACCTCAAATTCTCTGCCTTCGCCCCGCGCTTCCCGGAGCGGATTCGCGAATATAGCGGGGATTGCTTCGCCGCGATCCGCGCCAAGGATATCGTCGTCCACCATCCCTATGAGAGTTTCGATGTCGTCGTCGCCTTTCTCAAGCAGGCGGCGGCCGATCCGGACGTGGTGGCGATCAAGCAGACGCTCTACCGCGCCGGCAAGCAGTCCGCGATCATCCGCGCGCTGATCGACGCGGCCGATGCCGGCAAGTCGGTGACGGCGGTGGTGGAGCTGAAAGCCCGGTTCGACGAGGAGCAGAATCTGCTCTGGGCCGGCCAGTTGGAGCGGGCTGGCGTGCAGGTCGTCTATGGTTTCATCGAGTGGAAGACGCACGCCAAGATATCCATGGTCGTGCGGCGGGAGGAGGATGGCTTTCGCACCTACTGCCATTTCGGCACCGGCAATTATCACCCGGTGACGGCGCGCATCTATACCGATTTGAGCTTCTTCACCGCCGATCCGCGGCTGGGGCGCGATGCGGCCGCCGTGTTCAACTATATCACCGGCTATGTCGAACCGCGCACGATGGAATTGCTCACCATCTCGCCGCATCACATGCGCGAGCGACTGGATGAACTGATCGACGCGGAGATCGCCCATGCCATCGCCGGGCGACCGGCGACGATCTGGGCGAAAATGAACAGCCTGGTCGATTCGGCGATCATCGAGAAGCTCTATGCCGCCAGCAATGCCGGGGTGCGGATCGCCCTGATCATCCGTGGCATCTGCTGCCTGCGCCCCGGCGTTCCGGGCATGTCGGAGCATATCACGGTCAAGTCGGTGGTCGGCCGTTTTCTCGAACATAGCCGCATCTGGGCATTTGGTAACGGCAAGGGGCTGCCCAATAATGGCGCGCTGGTGTTCATCAGCTCGGCGGACTGGATGTCGCGCAATTTCGACCGGCGGGTGGAATATATGCTGCCGATCGAGAACCCCACGGTCCATGATCAGATCCTCGATCAGGTATTGGTCGCCAATTTGCTGGACAATGAGCAGAGCTGGGTGCTCCAGCCGGACGGCAGCTATATCCGCATCAGGCCCGGCGAGGGGGACGAGCATTTCAACCTCCACACCTATTTCATGACCAATCCGTCGCTGTCCGGGCGCGGCGCGGCGCGCAGATCGGGGGCCGATGCCGTGCCCACCCTGTCGCTGCCGGACCGGGCCTGAGGCGGAGCAATGGCATGATGAGCCTGGTCCACCGTGTCGACGGCGCGCCCATCCAGACGGTGCTGCGCGGCCCGCAGGATCGCCGCACGGCGATTATCGACATTGGTTCCAACAGCATTCGCCTCGTCGTCTATGATGGCCCCCGGCGGGTGCCGTTCATCCTGTTCAACGAGAAGGTGCTGGCCGGTCTCGGCGCGGAAATTGGCCGCAGCGGCCGGATCGGGCCGGAGGCGATGGTGCGCGCGCTCGCCGCTATCGAGCGGTTCGTCTATCTGTGCGAACAGATGGCGGTCGATGATCTGCGCTGCGTCGCCACGGCGGCGGTGCGGGACGCCAGTAACGGCCCGCTGCTTGTCGAACGCGCGGCCGAGCTGGGCCTTGATGTCCGCACGTTGAGCGGTGCGGAGGAGAGCGCGACGTCCGCCCTCGGGCTCCTCTCCGGCATTCCCGATGCGGATGGCATTGTGGGCGATCTGGGCGGCGGCAGTCTGGAGCTGGCGCGGGTGCGCGGGGGCAAGCTGGAATGCGCCGTTTCGCTGCCTTTGGGGGTCTTCCGCGTTGCCGAGATCAAGCGCAAGGACAGCCAGGCGCTGTCCGATCGGCTGGAGGCGCTGCTGGTCGAGCGCGGCGTGGCGGATCTGGAGCGCGGGCTGCCTTTCTATCTGATCGGCGGCAGCTGGCGCGAGCTGGCGCGGTTGAACATGCAACTCACCAGCTACCCGCTGCCCATCCTCCATCATTATGACATGACGCCGGACCGGCCGGACATCCTCATGCAATGGCTTCGTCGCGCCTCGCGGGCGGATCTCAAGGCCATGCCGGCACTGAGCGGCGCTCGCTTGCCAACCTTGCCGGATGCCGCGCGGCTGCTCTGCGCGCTTGTCGAGCGCTTCGCGTCCTCGCGGCTCACCGTCTCGGCTTTCGGTCTGCGCGAAGGGCTGCTCTATGCGGAATTGCCGGCGGACATGGCGGCGCAAGACCCGCTGCTTTCCGCCGCGCGTGTCGAGGGCGCGGTGCAAGGGCGCTTCGTTGGCCATGGCGATCAGATCAGTGGCTGGATCGCGCCTGTCTTCGTGGATGATCCGCCGGCGCTGGCCCGCATTCGCCACGCCGCCTGTCTGCTGGCCGATGTCGGCTGGCGTGCCAATCCGGATTTCCGGGCGGAGCGGGGCCTCGATTTCGCGCTGCACGGCAATTGGGCGGGCATCTCGGCGGCCGAGCGCGCGGCGATGGGGCAGGCGCTCTATGCCAATTTCGGCGGCACCGGCATCGCGCCGACGCTGCCCATGCTTGCCGATCCGGCCCTGCTGGAGCGTGCGACCCAATGGGGCCTTGCCATCCGCCTGTGCCAGCGCCTCACCGGCGGAGCGGAAGGCGCGCTGCGCGGATCGTCCATTATGGTGCAGGACGGCACGCTCATCCTGCGCCTTCAGCGCGCCTCCGCGAGCCTCGCCGGCGAAGCCATCGACCGGCGCCTGCGACAGCTGGGGCAGGCCATGGGGCTGGGGTTTGTCATCGATCTGAATGACTGACCGGACCGGCGGGCACGTAGCGGCGGCTTTTTGGAAAGGCGCGGGGTTCGCCCTGGTTGGTTCAACCGCAGCGGGCGCTGGTCACCATCATATCGTCGTCATAGGCGACGGTCAGGCGATCGGGCCGGAAGTCCAGCGTCATTGCGGAGCGGGGCGGGCCCCAACGTAGCGACCGGGCGCCGGATGCCGCGAGCAGGTCCGCTCCCAGCTCGGCCGTCACCTTGCGTCCGGTGAAGGCCGCAAGCCCGTCATCCTTGCACAGCCCAGCCTGATCGGACGGCGTTGCGGGCCGATCAACCGTGGCGGCGCAGGCGGGCAGGGCCAACACGGCCATGAGGGCGAGCAGCTTTTTCATCGGGTCAAGCCTCCGTTCGGGTCATCAGCAGCTTACCATCGCGCACCGCAAAAGCCATCCTGCCTTCGACCAGATCGAGCGCGTCACGCCCGAACTCCTCGAAGCGCCAGCCTTCCAGGACGGCCAGGCCGTTGCGCACGCCGGCCGCCAGTGCGTCCAGATCGTCCGAGCGGGCCAGCAGGCGCGAGGCTACATTGATCTCGCGCGAGCGGATCTTGAGCAGCAGCTTGAGCAGGTCGGCCACCAGCGCGCCTTCCTTGCCAAGGCCGGGACGGCCGGGGTCGCGCTCGGGCATTTCCTCGCGCGGCAGCGGCTCGGCATCGCGGATCGCGGCCATCAGCCGGGCGCCGATGTCGTTGCTCTTCCAGCTCGTCGAGAGGCCGCGCACCTTAGCCAGCTCGTCCTGCTGGCGTGGCGGGTGGGAGGCGATATCGGCCAGCGTCTCATCCTTGACGATGCGGCCGCGCGGCAAATTCTTGTCGCGTGCTTCCTGCTCGCGCCAGCCGGCGAGCGCCTTCAACCGGCCCAGCACGTCCGCCTTGCGGCTGGAGATGCGCACGCGCTTCCATGCCTCGCCCGGCTTGATGTCATAATGGTCGGCGTCGGCGAGCCGCTCCATTTCCTGATTGAGCCAGGCCCCGCGACCGGTCGTGCGCAGTTCGTCCAGCATGCGCGGGAAGATGTCCGCCAGATGGGTCACGTCGCCGATCGCATAATCGATCTGGCGCTTGTCGAGCGGCCGGCGGCCCCAGTCGGTGAAGCGCGCGCCCTTGTCGAGGTGGATGCCCAGCCAGCTGTCGACCAGATTGCTGTAGCCGATCTGCTCGCCCTGACTGAGCGCCATGCTGGCGATCTGCGTGTCGAACAGCGGATAGGGCGTCTTGCCGGTGAGGTTGAAGATGATCTCGATATCCTGCCCGCCGGCATGGAAGACCTTGAGCACATCCTCATTCTCGACCAGCAGGTCGAGCAGGGGTTTGAGGTCCAGCCCCGGTGCCTTGGGATCGATCGCGGCGGCTTCCTTGCCGTCGGATATCTGGATCAGGCACAGTTCGGGCCAATAGGTGTTCTCGCGCATGAACTCGGTGTCGATGGCGACAAAGTCGGCATTCGACAGGCGTTCACACAGCGATGACAGGGCGGCATTATCGGTAATCAGCGGATGGATTTGCATATGGCAGATGATCTTATTATGGGCCGGTGCTCGGTGATGAGCTTGGCAGGACGGCAGACCGTCCGTTGCTTAGCTCCGTCGAGCGTCTTTGTCATTCATCCAGCGCTCCCGCAATGAGGTAGCGTGAAATAAAGGCCCTTTTTCATGCACGCCTATCGCACTCACACTTGCGGCGCCCTGCGCGCGGTCAATGCCGGAGAGACGGTCCGCGTCTCCGGTTGGGTGCATCGCAAGCGCGATCATGGCGATCTGGTGTTCATCGATCTGCGCGACCATTATGGTATGGTGCAGATCGTGACCGAGGTCGATGGCCCGGTGTTCGCGCTGATCGAGGGCCTGAAGCCCGAGAGCGTGGTGACGATCACCGGCAACGTCGAGGCGCGCGCCCGCGAGGCGGTGAACCCCAACCTGCCCACCGGCGAGATCGAGATCCGCGTAGCGGAGGCGACCTTGCTCTCCGCCGCGCAGGAGCTGCCGCTGCCGGTCGCTGGCGAGCAGGACTATCCGGAAGATGTGCGCCTGCGCTATCGCTTCCTCGATCTGCGCCGTGAGACGCTGCACGCCAATATCGTCAAGCGCACCAAGGTGATTTCGGACATGCGCCGCCGCATGGAAGGCGCCGGCTTCACCGAATATTCGACGCCGATCCTGACCGCCTCCTCGCCCGAAGGCGCGCGCGACTTCCTCGTGCCCAGTCGCATCCATCCCGGAAAATTCTACGCGCTGCCGCAGGCGCCGCAGCAATATAAGCAGCTGCTGATGGTCGCGGGGTTCGACCGCTATTTCCAGATCGCCCCCTGCTTTCGCGATGAGGACCCGCGCGCCGACCGGCTGCCGGGCGAATTCTACCAGCTCGATCTGGAGATGAGCTTCGTCACGCAGGAAGATATCTGGAACACGCTGGAGCCGGTGATTGCCGGCGTCTTCGAGACGTTCGGCGAGGGCAAGCCGGTCACCCCGGCCGGCGCCATCCCGCGCATCCCCTATAGCGAAGCCATCCTCAAATATGGCACTGACAAGCCGGATCTGCGCAACCCGATCCTGATCACGGACGTCACCGAGCATTTCGTCGGCTCCGGCTTCGGCATCTTCGCCAGCATCGTCGAGGGTGGCGGCGTCATCCGCGCGATCCCCGCGCCCGGTGCAGGCGCAGGCAGCCGCAAATTCTTCGACGAGATGAACAATTGGGCGCGCAGCGAGGGCTTCTCTGGCCTTGGCTATATCAACATCAAGGATGGCGAGCCCGGGGGCCCGATCGCCAAGAACCACGGCCCGGACGCCACCGCCAGGCTCATCGAGGCGCTCGGCCTCGGCCCCAATGACGGCGTGTTCTTCGCGGCCGGCAAGGCGGCGCAGGCGGCCAAGCTCGCTGGCCTGGCGCGCATCCGCACCGGCGAGACGCTCGACATCATCGACAAGGACCGGTTCGACCTGTGCTGGATCGTCGACTTCCCCTTCTACGAGTGGGACGAGGACGAGAAGAAGCTGGATTTCGCGCACAACCCCTTCTCCATGCCGCAGGGCGGAATGGAGGCGCTGGAAGGCCCCGATCCGCAATCGATCAACGCCTATCAATATGACATGGTCTGCAACGGCTATGAGATTGCGTCCGGCTCGATCCGCAACCAGTCGCCCGAGCTGATGGTCAAGGCGTTCGAGCTGGTCGGCCTGAGCAAGGCGGATGTCGAGGAGCGTTTCGGCGGCCTCTATCGCGCGTTCCAATATGGCGCCCCGCCGCATGGTGGCGCGGCCTATGGCGTCGATCGCATCGTCATGCTGCTGTGCGGCGCGCAGAACCTGCGCGAGATCACCTTGTTCCCGATGAACCAGCGCGCCGAGGATCTGCTGATGGGCGCGCCGTCGCTGCCCGAGCCCAAGCAGCTGCGCGAGCTGCACGTCCGCGTCATCGAGCCGCCGAAAAGCTGACCTCATGCGGACTGGACAATGGCTGGCCGCACGATAATTTGCGGCCATGACCATTGCCCTGTCCGATTATGAGCAAGGCCCCGATTTCACGGGCGATTTCGACAAGGCGCTGGCCAAGCTCCAGCACCGGCTGGAGAAGGTGCAGGTCGCGCATATCGTGCACGGCAAGCGCAGCGTCGTCATGCTGGAGGGCTGGGACGCGGCCGGCAAGGGCGGCATCATCAAGCGCGCCACCACGCTGTTTGATCCGCGCTATTACAAGGTCTGGCCGATCGGCGCGCCGAGCGAGGATGAGCGCGGCCGTCATTTCCTCTGGCGTTTCTGGGCGCGCCTGCCCGCGGACCGGCACATCGCGATCTTCGACCGCAGCTGGTATGGTCGCGTGCTGGTCGAGCGGGTCGAGGGCTTCTGCACGCCAGGCGAGTGGAAGCGCGCCTATGACGAGATTAACGAGTTTGAGGCGCAGCAGGTCGATAGCGGCACCGCCATCGTCAAGCTGTTCGTCCACATCACTCAGAAGGAGCAGGACCGGCAGTTCGCCCAGCGGCTCGACGATCCCTACAAGCGCTGGAAGACCGGCGCGGAGGATTATCGCAACCGCGCCCGCCGCGCCGACTATCTCGATGCGATGCACGATATGTTCAAGCGCACGGACACGCACTGGGCGCCCTGGCATGTCATCGACGGCAATGACCGCAAGTCCGGCCGCATCGCCGCGCTGACCGCCATGGCCGACGCGCTGGAAGCGCATGTGCCCATGGCGATGCCGGATGCCGATCCGGCGGTGGTCGCGCTGGCTCGCGAGGCGTTCGGCTACAAGCCCAGGAAATAAGCCGGTCCCGCCCTGCGCGGGGCCGAACCACCATCACAAGAGGATAATGATATGAGCGGCAAGGGACGGCGGATCGTGACGGGGCATGACGCCAGTGGCAAATCGATCATCCTTTCGGATGGTCCGCCGCCGCAGAACCACCCGATGAGCGGGCCGGACGTGGGCGCGGACTTCGTCGAGATCTGGAACAGCAGCGCCACCGTGCCCGCACTCACCGCGACGGAGCCGGCCGAGCCCAATGCCCGTCCGTTCACGATCATGCCGCCGTCCGGCCATCTGCTGCGCATCATCGAGATGTATCCGGCGAACATGGGCGGCCACCGCACCGTCATGCACCGCACCCGCACGCTCGATTATATGGTGGTGATCGAAGGCGAGATCGTGCTGCTGCTCGATGACAGCGAAGTGACGCTCCGGCCCGGCGATGTCGCCGTCCAGCGCGGCACCAACCATGCGTGGGAGAACCGCACGGACAAGGTCACCCGCTGCGCCTTCTTCCACATCGACGCGACCTTCGACCCGGCCCTGCTGGAGACGCTGCCCCAGCCGCTCGACCTGATGGCCTGATTTTTGCGCCCGAACCGGGCGGACGCGCGCCCGGGGGTGCTCACATGCGAACGGGGGGTCTCGCCAGGCCGAAGTCGGCGTCGTCATAGGGGAACGCGACGCTCTCTCCGGCTTCATTGGCCGAGATGATGACCCATTGATGGCCCCTGATCCCGGGACGTCTCACATCGACGATCCTTTGCCCGTATTTCTCGAAGAGCGACTGCACGAAGCGCAAGTCATAAATGGTCGCGTTTGTGCAGTCTTCCTCGTTGATATAGAGGCAGTTCTGGAATTCCTGCATCATCGGGAAGAATTGTTTGTCGAATAAAAACCATGTTGAGCGCATGATCGCGCCCGGTTCAAGCAGGCGAACGCATTCGGAAAAATAGAAATCCATATTCCTTTCTACGATATGGGTAAAAACGGAATGGGCATTCAGCAGGCTGAATTTTTCATTTGTTGAAAATGCAACCTGTGCTTTGCCGCGAGGATTGAACTGAGCGTTGAAAGTGTCCAGGTGATGGAATGTAAAGTCGCGATTTACTTTGGTTAAGTTGTCCCGGCACCAGTCGATCGAAGGGCGAAAAAGATCGACGCCATAATATGTTTTCGGAACGGATGTCTCTTGCAACAGCAACTGGCGCGCAGTTCGGCCGCATCCGCAACCAAAATCGAAGATGCGTTCGTATTTTTCTGCGGCGATCAGGTCGCCAAATACAAGAGACCCACGAGGGTTTTCAAAAAAACGAGGATCTTCGACCCCGACAGAGCGCCGAAGATTGACTGGCGGCATCGGTATATCGGAAGCCATGAGATTCTCCGTAAGAATTTATAATGGTAATGATAGGATGGGCATTGAATTGTCTTGTAATTATTCTGGATAGCGGATCGCCATCACTTCCCATTCCTTTTCGCCGCCGGGCAGGAGCACGCGGCGCAGGTCGCCCACCGCCGCGCCGCGCAGGGCGCGCGAGAGCGGGCTGTCCCAGCCGATGCGGCCCGCGCCGGCATCCGCCTCGTCATTGCCGACCAGCGTGACCGTGCGTTCCCTGTCGTCCTCGTCCGCCAGCGTGACGGTCGCGCCGAAGAAGATTCGGCTCTTGTCGGGCTGCTGCGCGGCCTCGACGACTTTGGCCGCCTTCATCCGCTCGGCCAGCCAGCGCAGCCGTCGGTCGATTTCGCGCATCCGCTTGCGGCCGTAGAGATAGTCGCCATTCTCGCTGCGGTCGCCATTGCCCGCCGCCCAGCTCACAATCTCCACGATGCGCGGCCGTTCCTCGCCGAGCAGTTGGGCATATTCGGCGCGCAGGGCGGCGTAGCCGGCCGGGCTGATATAATTGGGCCGCGGGCCTGCGCTCATTTACTTGCGGCGACGGGCATAGAGGAGCGCGGCGACCAGTGCCGCCGAGCCGATGCCGACAGCCGCGCTGCCCATCCAGATCGCCTTGCCATCCTTGCCGCCAGCGTCCTTGTCGCCCGCGTCCTTGCCCGCTGTCTCCGCGTCGGCCTCGCTCCCTTGCGCCACAGCCTTGCCGGCATCCGGCCCGGCGTCATCCTTGCTTGCGTGGGTGGTCGTTGCGGTCTCATCTGCCACGGGCGTCCTGTTGTCGTCGGTCATGATGATCTTGCTGGTCCTGCTATGGAAGGGAGAGGAAGAGAGGGGGAAGCGGAAAGGGCGGCTCAGCCGGCCCCCGGCTTGCCGAGGTAGCGGCTGATCGACCCGGCCGCCGCCGAGCGCTGCGTGGGGTTGATGAGGTCATAGACCACCGCATTTTCCAGCACGCGCTGCACATAGTCGCGCGTCTCGAACAGCGGGATATCCTCGATCCACTGGATGATGTCGATGCCGCCCATGCGCGGATCGCCATTGGCCTTGAGCCATTTGTTCACATTGCCCATGCCGCCATTATAGGCCGCCACCGCGAGCGGGTAGCTGCCGCCATAATAGTTGAGCAACTGGCGGAAATAGCTGCTGCCCAACTGGACGTTATAGCTCGGGTCGAACAGCGCGCCCTGATCGAAGGCGAGGCCCATCTTGCCGGCCACTTCCCGCGCGGTCGGCGTCATCAGCTGCATCAGCCCGCGCGCGCCGGCGCGGCTGATGATCTGGCGGTCGAACTGGCTTTCCTGCCGGGTGATGGCGTGAATCATCGACCAGTTGGCCTGCTCGCCATCGGGCACGCGCATGCTCGGGAAACTGGCCCGGGCATAACCGGTCAGGCCGCTTGAGGTGGCGCGCCGGCCGACCATCACGCCAAGATCGGGCCGGCCGAGCGTCTCGGCCAGTTCCGTCGCGAGCTGATGGTCCTGATCGGTCTCCGCCGTGGCGGCGATAGCACGGACGAACTTGCTCTGGTCCATCCACGCGCCGTTCCGCCCAAGCTGCCGCACCGCGCGCACGATCGGGCGGGAGAGGAAGGCGTTGCGTTCGGCGCTGGCGATCGCGACCGGGCGCTCGGCGGCTGCCGGCGCGGGGATCGGCCGGCCAAGCCGTTCGAGCGCCAGCTGGCCATAATATTGATCCGGAAACGCCCCGGACTGCGCGAAATAGGCGTTGGCCGCATCCGCCCGTCCGGCTGCCGCCGCCGCGCGCCCGGCCCAGTAATAGCCCTTGGAGATTGTCTGCGGCGAGCGCGCCGCGCGGGCATAGCGGGTGAACATGCCTTCCGCATCGGCCGGGCGATTGAGCCGGCGCAGCGCCGTCTGGCCGGCCAGCCAGGCGAGGCTGGTATAATCGTCGCGCACGCCGAGCGATTGCGCGCTGATGTCCGTGCCCGGCGCGTAGGCGTCATCCACCTTGGAGGCGATGGCATAGGCCAGCGTCCATTGATTGTCGTTGGCGGCAGCGCGGGCCTGCGCCAGCATCACTTCATACCATTGCTCGGGGTCGCTCGGCGATTGCGTGATGAGGCCGCGATTGGCGAGCAGGTTGCGCGCGCCCATGCTGTCGCCATTGCCGACCATCCAGCGCGATTTGTCGGCCAGATAGCCCGCATCCATCACGCCCACCGGGTCGGCCGCGCCCATCTTGAGCGCCGCGTCGGGTGCCTTGCGCTGGAAGGCGATGCGCGCGGCGATCACCGCTTGGCGCGTGGCCGGCACATAGCCCTGCACCCGCTCGGCCACGTCCGTCCGCTTGCGCCAGAGCGCGGCGTCGGCGCGTCGCAGATGATCGTCCGGCGTGAAGGCGGACCAGAACTGGCCGCGCAGCCGTTCCTCGATCGCCGGGTCCATCGGCCCCGCGATCCAGGCGGCGCGCGCGGCCTCGCGTGCGTCGGCCTGTTGCCCCAGCCGCATCAGCGCGAGCGCGTTGATCGCCTTGCCCTGCGCCGTATTGGGCGGGAAGCGACGGAAGAAGGCGATGATCCTGGCCGGATCGTCATAGTCGGCATTCACGGATCGCTCGGCAA
This sequence comes from Sphingobium sp., assembly GCA_035555575.1. Lineage (GTDB taxonomy): Bacteria > Pseudomonadota > Alphaproteobacteria > Sphingomonadales > Sphingomonadaceae > Sphingobium. The sequence continues at coordinate 88,728 of DATMGL010000030.1, read as the reverse complement.
TGCCGCGCAGCCGCGCTTCCTCCGGCCAGCCGGGATAGGCGAGCAGGAAGTCGGCATAGCTCGCAAAACTCAGAGTATCGCTGCCGGTGAGCCGCCGCCATGTGTCGATCGTGGCGGAGATCTGGGCATCCGCCGCGCTGCTGGCGGCGATGCGTTCCTGCACCGCCTGCCATGTGACGGTGGGTTGCGCCGGGGACTGCGCGGCGGCGCGCGGGGCCGATGCGCCGGTCGCGCCGGAGGCGAGCGCGGCGATCAGCAACAGTCCCGGTATGCGGTCGGATGCGCGTTTCGTTGCGCGAATATCTTTTCCCATGCCTTGCATTATGGCAGAGCCTCGATGATCGAAGGGTGAACGGGTGCGTGCATGAACCCAATATGCCTGTCCGAGCGCGCGCTTTGAAGGAGTTTTTTCTATGTTTTCCGGTTCGATACCCGCACTTGTCACCCCGTTCCGCGACGGGAAGGTGGATGAGGCGGCGTTTCGTGCGCTTGTCGACTGGCAGATCGAGCAGGGATCGAGCGGCCTGGTGCCCTGCGGCACCACCGGTGAAAGCGCCACGATGACGATCGAGGAGCATAATCGCGTGGTCCGCATCTGCGTCGAGCAGGCGGCCGGGCGCGTGCCGGTCATCGCCGGGGCGGGTTCCAATGATACTCGCATCGCGCTGGAGCATATGTTCGCCGCGCAGGCCGCGCAGGCCGATGCCGCGCTGGTCGTCGCGCCTTATTATAACAAGCCGAGCCAGGAGGGCCTGTATCAGCATTTCGCCTGGCTCGCCGCGCGCTGCGATCTGCCGATCATTCTTTACAATATTCCCGGCCGGTCCATCGTGGATATCGGCGTGCCGCTGCTGCATCGTCTGGCCGAGGAATTCCCCAATATCGTCGGCCTCAAGGACGCCACCGGCAATCTTGGCCGCGTGACCGCGCAGCGCCTCGCCTGCGGACCGGCTTTCTGCCAGCTTTCCGGCAATGACGAGACCGCGCTGGCATTCAACGCGATGGGTGGCGTCGGCTGCATTTCCGTCACCGCCAATGTCGCCCCGCGCCTGTGCGCCGATTTTCAGGCGGCCTGCCGTGATGGTCGCTGGGACGAGGCGCTGGCCTTGCAGGATCGGCTCTATCCGCTGCATGATGCGCTCTTCACCGATGCCTCGCCCGGCCCGGTCAAATATGCCCTGTCGCGCGTCCGTCCGGAAATGCCGGTCGAACTGCGTCTGCCGATTACATGGCCGTCCGGTGCCTCGCGTGCGACCGTCGACCGTGCGCTTGAGATTGCAGGGCTGGTTTAGGGCGGGTTCATCCCCTAGATTTAGACCAGGTTCCGAAACAGAGTATCCCGCCTCATGGCCCGTCCGCGTCCATCTGCCTTCAACAAGGTCAAGACCGTTGCCGAAAACCGGCGCGCGCGGTTTGATTACGCCATTCACGATGTGTTCGAGGCGGGCATCGTGCTGCGCGGGACGGAAGTGAAGTCGCTGCGCTTCGGCGATGGCTCCATTGGCGAGAGCTATGCCGAGGTGAAAGGCGAGGAGATCTGGCTGGTCAACAGCAATATCCCCGAGTTCAGCCATGGCAATCGCTTCAACCATGAGCCCAAGCGCCCGCGCAAGCTGCTGCTCAATGCCCGCGAGATCGCCAAGATGCACGGCGCCGTCGCCCGGCAGGGCATGACCCTGGTGCCGCTCTCCGTCTATTTCAACGAGCGCGGCAAGGCCAAGGTCGAGCTGGCGCTGGCCAAGGGCAAGAATGCGCGGGACAAGCGCGACACGACCATGGAGCGCGAATGGAAGCGCGAGCAGGGCCGCCTCCTCAAGGACCATGGCTGATGGCGGGCATGCGTCATCGCTTCGCCGCCTGGTGGCAGGCGAGCATGCCGACGCGCGAGAGTCTGGAGCATAATCGCTTCATCAAGCCGGTCGCTCACCGCGTGCTGGCGCCGGAATTGTGGCGCTTCACCCGTCGCTCGGTGCCGCGCGGCGTGGCGCTGGGGCTGCTGGTCGGCATCTTCCTGCTGATTCCGGGCCTGCAGATTGCCGGGGCGGCACTGCTCGCGCTGCCGTTCCGCGCCAATGTGCCGGTGGCCGCGGCCATGACGTTCCTCTCCAACCCGGCGACCACGCCCTTCATCCTCGCCATGTCCTATTATATCGGCTCCAGGATGATCGGCCGCACGGGTGATATGAGCCAGATCATGGGGCTGGTGGAGCGCCATGCCGGGCTTGGCGAGTGGACCCGCTGGCTGCTTTCGGAAACCGCGCCGGTGCTGCTGCTCGGCCTGGCGATCGTCGCCATCGGCGCCGCGCTGATCGGCTATTTCGTCTCCTCATGGCTCTGGCGCGGCCGGCTGGCGCGCCGCTGGCGCCACCGCGCTCATGCCCGCACGCCACAGGCCGAGCCGCTGGAATTGCAGGAAATGCCGTCGTGAAAGCGGTCGGGCCGGGCTCGCATCGTGGCGATCTGCTCAGCCTGACCGCCGACAAGCCGATGCGCAGCCCGCTGCCGGTCATCCTGCTGGCCGCGCTCGCCAGTGGCCTCATCCTGCTCTGGCTGGTCGGCGATCCCGTGCTGGCCGGCGGGTTCGGCGCGACGGTGATCGGCGGGGGCGCGCTGCTCTGGTATGCGCGGCGCCTGTTCCCGCCCCGCGAGCAGGATATGGCGGTGGTGACCGACTGGACCGTCACCCGCGCGTCGGCCCAGGCGGCGGGCCTCGCCATTGCCGTCACGGACCGCACGGGGCGCATCGTCTGCGCCAGTGATCAATATGGCGAATGGTTCGCCGGCTATCCGGTGCCGCCGGAAATCAAGGTCTCCCCGCGGGATCAGGAGCGGCTGACGCAGGCCGCGCGCACCGCATGGCGCGATGGCGAGGCGGCGGTGCCGGGCATCACGCGCGGCAGCCTGCCGCTTGATGTGCAGGTGGTGCGCACCGGCCGGGTGGACGATTATCTCCTCTGGCGCTTCGCCAGCATCCGCGCCGCCAGCGTGATGGATGATTATCTCGGCGTCATCGAGGGCGAGGCGGGCCGGCAGATCTCCGAGGCCGGGGTCATGTGCGCGATGATCGGCGGGGAAGGGCGCATCCGCGCCGCCAATCTCGCCTTCACGCTACGGGCCACCGGCCGGGCGGACAGCAACATCATCGGCCGCGATTTCGCCGCCTATATGCGTGTGGACGCCAAGGGCCGCATCTTCTTCGCGCAGGAGGAGCGACAGGCGGTGCCGATCCGCATGATTCAGGTGGCGCTGCGCCCCGATGATCCGGCCAGCCTGCTCGTCCTCCTCATGATCGACGAGTCGATGGCGTCCGCCGATGGCATGTCGAGCCTCGCCTATGTCGAGACGCTGCTCTCGCTGCTGCCCTTCGGCCTCGGCATGGCAGATCGCGATGGACGGCTCCTGTTCTTCAACCGGGCGTTCGCGCGGGCGGCGGGCATCGCGCCGGAGGATAGTCCCAGCTATCCGGGCGATCTCGTTATCGGCGAGGATCAGGCAGCGGTGGCCGAGGCGATCCGCCGCTATGCGATCGGCGCGCAAATGTCCGGCGATATCCAGGTGCGGCTGCGCGGCGCGCCGGATGAGCCGATCGCCATGAGTCTGGCCGGCGTGCGCGGGCTGGGCGAGGCGGCGGTGCTCATCAGCCTCAAGGATAACAGCGAGGCCTCCCGCCTTCAGAAGCAGGTGGCGCAGGCGACCAAGATGCAGGCCGTGGGCCAGCTCGCCGGCGGCGTCGCGCATGATTTCAACAATATCCTCACCGCCATCATCGGTCATTGCGACCTCATGCTGATGCGCCACACGCCCGGCGACAGCGATTATGACGATATCCAGCAGATCAAATCCAACTCCAACCGCGCCGCCTCGCTGACCCGGCAGTTGCTCGCTTTCTCGCGCCAGCAGACGCTGCGCCCGCAATTGCTGCAACTGCCCGATGTCGTCTCGGAGATTTCCAGCCTGCTCAAGCGGCTGCTTGGCGAGAATGTCGCGCTGGAAGTCTATCATGGCCGCGGGCTCGCCACGGTGCGCGCCGATCCCGGCCAGCTTGAGCAGGTCATCGTCAATCTGGTGGTCAATGCGCGCGACGCGATGCCCGAGGGCGGCATGGTGACGATTCGCACCTTCGCCGTCTCGGCCGATGACGTGCGCGCGCTCAACAACGACATCATGCCGATCGGTGATTATACGGGCCTCAGCGTCGGCGACACTGGCGTCGGCATTCCCCCGGAGGTCGCCGGCAAGATTTTCGAGCCCTTCTTCACCACCAAGGCGGTCGGGCGCGGCACCGGCCTTGGTCTCTCCACCGTCTATGGCATCATCAAGCAGTCGGGCGGTTTCATCTTCGCGGAGTCGGAGCCGGGCTCGGGCACGGTCTTCAAAATCTATCTACCCGTCCACGCCGCCGTTGCCGATGCCGAGCCGGCCGTGGCTACCCGCAAGCGTCCGGCCGCCGAGACATGGGGCACCGGCACCATCCTGCTGGTCGAGGACGAGGATATGGTGCGCACCGTCGCCGAGCGGGCGCTCAGCCGGCAAGGCTATACGGTGCTGACCGCCAGCGACGGCGAACAGGGCCTCGCGCGCATCGAGCAGGGCGAGCGGATCGATCTGCTCATCTCGGACGTCGTCATGCCGGTCATGGACGGGCCGACCATGGTCCGTGCCGCCCGTGCCGCCCGGCCGGATCTGCCGGTGCTGTTCATGTCCGGCTATGCCGAGGAGCAACTGCGTAACTCGATCGACATTCCCGATGTCGCCTTCCTGCCCAAGCCATTCTCGGTCAGCCAGCTGGCCGAGGCCGCGCGCGACGTGCTGGGCGCCGCGCGCGCCGCCGCCGGGGGTGGCGCCACGACCGACTGACCGAACATGCTGCACGATGCTGTTGTTCCCCTCTTGTTCCATTGGAACAAATAGGATACAAGCTCCGCATCGGTAATGGCGCCACGGCGCGTTTGACATCCATGGGGAGCAGCAGCATGACGGCAAGTCTCAAGCTCATCGACGGCGACAAGAAATCGGGAACCATGGAACGACAAAAAGCACTTGAAGCGGCTCTGGCGCAGATTGATCGCGCGTTCGGCAAGGGGTCGGCCATGCGGCTGGGCTCCAAGGAGACGATGCAGGTCGAGGTGGTTTCGACCGGTTCGCTCGGGCTCGATATCGCGCTTGGCGTCGGCGGCCTGCCGCGCGGCCGCGTGATCGAGGTCTATGGGCCGGAAAGCTCGGGCAAGACCACGCTCGCGCTCCATGTCATTGCCGAGGCGCAGAAGACCGGCGGCACTGCCGCGTTCATCGATGCGGAACATGCGCTCGATCCGGTCTATGCCAAGAAGCTCGGCGTCAATATCGACGAGCTGATCGTCTCGCAGCCCGATACTGGCGAGCAGGCGCTGGAAATCGTGGATACGCTGGTGCGCTCCAACGCCATCGACGTGCTGGTCGTCGACTCGGTTGCCGCGCTGGTGCCACGCGCGGAAATCGAGGGCGAGATGGGCGATACCCATGTCGGCTTGCAGGCACGCCTCATGTCGCAATCGCTGCGCAAGCTCACCGGCTCGATCAGCCGCTCGCGCTGCATGGTGATCTTCATCAACCAGCTGCGCATGAAAATCGGCGTCATGTATGGCAATCCGGAGACGACGACGGGCGGCAATGCGCTCAAATTCTATGCATCGGTCCGCCTCGACATCCGCCGCACCGGTCAGATCAAGGATCGCGACGAGATTACCGGCAACGCCACCCGCGTGAAAGTGGTCAAGAACAAGGTCGCACCGCCGTTCAAGCAGGTCGAGTTCGACATCATGTATGGCGAGGGTATCTCCAAGGTCGGCGAGATTCTCGATCTTGGCGTCAAGGCCGGCGTGGTCGAGAAGTCCGGGGCATGGTTCTCCTATGATTCGGTGCGAATCGGGCAGGGCCGGGAGAATTCCAAGAACTTCCTGCGCGAAAATCCCGAGCTGATGGCCAAGCTGGAAAAGACCATCCGTGCGCGGACCGAGGTGGTGGCCGAAGGCATGATGACCGGCCCTGACAGCGACGACGCTGACGGCGAGTGACGTTGAACGGGCTGACGGCCCGGCGTAAATGAGCCGGCGGCGCGGCATCCTGATGGATGTTGCGCCGCCGTGCCGGTGAAGGGGGCGACAGGCTGGCGTGCTCGTTGGGTGCTCGCTTTCGATCCAGCCCGGCCCGGTTCTGGCATGCGCCATGGCCGCAGCCCGCTCGGCGCCGTGGTGAATTTGAGGCGGGTTCCCCTCATTCGCCACGCCCTGCATCACTCACGGCTTGTCGCGGCGCGCGGCTTCCCCTAATCGCGATGCCATGACGTCTACCAACGATATTCGCCGCTCCTTTCTCGATTATTTCGGGGCCAATGGTCATGAAATTGTCGCGTCCGCGCCGCTCGTGCCGAACAATGATCCCACGCTCATGTTCGTCAACGCCGGCATGGTGCCGTTCAAGAATGTCTTCACGGGGCTGGAAACGCGCCCCTACAAGACGGCGACTTCGGCGCAGAAATGCGTGCGCGCCGGCGGCAAGCACAATGATCTCGATAATGTCGGCTACACCGCCCGGCACCACACCTTCTTCGAGATGCTCGGCAATTTTTCGTTCGGCGATTATTTCAAGGATGAGGCGATCGACCTCGCCTGGAAGCTGATCACCCGCGAATGGGGCATCGACCCCGCCCGGCTGACGGTCACCGTCTATCATACCGATGAGGAAGCCTTCGGCCTCTGGAAGAAGATCGCCGGCCTGCCGGACGAGCGGATCATCCGCATTGCGACGGCGGATAATTTCTGGTCGATGGGCGATACCGGCCCCTGCGGCCCCTGCTCCGAGATTTTCTACGATCATGGCGACCATATCCCCGGCGGCCCTCCCGGCAGCCCGGACGAGGATGGCGACCGTTTCGTCGAGATCTGGAACCTCGTCTTCATGCAGTTCGAGCAGCAGGCCGATGGCGAGCGCCTCGTGCTGCCGCACCCGAGCATCGATACCGGCATGGGCATCGAGCGGGTCGCCGCGGTGCTGCAAGGCGTGCACGACAATTATGATACGGATACGTTCAAGGCGCTGATCGCCCAGTCGGTGGCGCTCACCCGCCAGCCGGCCGAGGGCGCGGCAAAGGCCAGCCACCGCGTGATCGCGGATCATCTGCGCTCGGCGGGGTTCCTCATTGCGGACGGTGTGCTGCCGGCCAATGAGGGGCGCGGCTATGTGCTGCGGCGGATCATGCGGCGCGCGATGCGCCACGCCCATCTGCTCGGCGCGGCCGATCCGTTGATGTATCGGCTGGTCGGCGGCCTGGTGACGGAGATGGGCGCGGCCTATCCCGAACTGGTGCGCGCCCGGCCGCTCATCGAGGAAACGCTGCTGCGCGAGGAAACCCGTTTCCGCCAGACGCTCGACAAGGGCCTCAAGTTGCTCGACGAGGCGGTGGTCGACCTGTCGCCGGACGCGACCCTGCCCGGCGAGACGGCCTTCAAGCTCTATGACACTTATGGCTTTCCCTATGACCTGACCGAGGACGCCCTGCGCGCGCAGGGCCGCAGCGTTGACCGGGCGGGCTTCGACGCCGCGATGGCGATGCAGAAGGCAGCCGCCCGTGCGGCATGGAAGGGCTCGGGCCAGAAAGCCTCCGAGGATGTGTGGTTCGACATCGCCGAGAGCGAAGGCGCCACGGAGTTCACCGGCTATCTGGGCGAGGCGGGCGATGGCAGCGTCGTCGCACTGGTCAAGGATGGCGCCCGCGTGGAAACGGCGGCGGCGGGCGATCAGGTGGTCATCCTCACCAACCAGACACCGTTTTACGGCGAGAGCGGCGGCCAGACCGGGGATGCCGGCCGCATCACCGGCGCCGATGGTCTGCGCGCAAGCGTGAGCGACACCACCAAGCCGCTCGGCCGGCTGCACGCCCATCATGCCATGATCGAGGCCGGGTCAGTCGCCGTGGGGGACATCATCCATCTCGCGGTCGATGCGGGCCGGCGCGCGCGCATCCGCGCCAATCACAGCGCCACGCATCTGCTGCATGCGGCCTTGCGTGCGCAGCTCGGGCCCCATGTCACGCAGAAGGGCAGCCTTGTCGCGGAGGATCGGCTGCGCTTCGACTTCTCCCATCCCGAGGCGCTGACGGCCGCGCAGATCGCCGCGATCGAGGCGGACGTGAATGCCCAGATCCGCAGCAATAACGAGGTCACGACGCGCCTCATGTCGCCGGAGGATGCGATCGAGGCAGGCGCCATGGCGCTGTTCGGCGAGAAATATGGCGACGAGGTCCGTGTCCTCTCCATGGGGCAGGGCGAGGGGCGTTCCTATTCGGTCGAGCTGTGCGGCGGCACCCATGTCCGCGCGCTAGGCGATATCGCCCTGCTCAAGATCATCGGCGAAAGCGCCGTCGCGAGCGGCGTGCGGCGCATCGAGGCGCTGACCGGCGAGGCTGCGCGGCAATGGCTCACCCATCGTGACGAGCAACTGCGCGCAGTCGCGGCGGCGCTTCGCACCACCCCGGACGAGGCCGTCGCGCGGGTGACAGCCCTGGCCGAGCAGGCGCGCAAGCTGGAGCGCGAGCTGGCCGATACCAAGAAGGCGCTCGCGCTGGGCGGCGGACAAGCGGGCGGGGCGCAGACCGCCGCCGCCGAGCAGGTCAATGGCATCGCCTTCAGCGGCCAGATTGTCGACGGGCTCGATCCCAAGGCGCTGCGAGGTCTGGTCGATGAGGCGAAGACGCGCCTTGGCAGCGGCATCGCGGCGATCGTGGTCACCAATGAGGGCCGCGCGACCATCGCGGCCGGCGTCACCGACGATCTTCTCGGCCGGTTCAGCGCGATCGATCTGGTTCGCGCCGGTGTCGAGGCGCTGGGCGGCAAGGGCGGCGGCGGCCGGCCGGACATGGCGCAGGGCGGTGGGCCGGATGCATCGGCGGCCGGCGCCGCGATCGAGGCGGTGAAGGCGGGGATCGCAGCGGGCTGACACGGGCGCATCAGCCCGTCACGCGGCTTTGGCCCAAAGGCGGCGGCGTGAATGGCGGCCGGCGTGATTCGGCCAAGTCAGCTGGCTGAAAAAGGCGAGACGCAGCGGTCGGACATGGTCGGTGCTGGCAGCCCGCTGTCGGGGGATTTCGTCGCTGCCAAATCATGGTAAAGCCGCCTCCACGGGGTGTCCGCGCTGCGTGTCGCGCGGTCCCGTGAGAGGAGCATGCCATGTCTGCCACCCGTCTCATCGATCATCCGATCCATCTTGGCCGGCAGGGCGGTGCCATGATCGAGCCGCCATTTGACCGCGATATGCGCTGGTATGCCGATTATGGCGCGCGCCACGTCACCGACGGGGCCGAAGGTCGCCTGGTCTGCGAACTGAGCTTCAAGGAAAGCTGGACGAGCTGGGAGCGGCACCCCAAGGGCAGCGAGATCGTCTATTGTCTCGCCGGCATGCTGGTGCTGCATCAGGAACTCGCGGATGGAGGGATCGAGACGACGGTGCTTGAACCGGGCGATTATGCGATCAATCCGCCCGGCGTCTGGCACACGGCCGATATCGAGGGTGAGACGCGGGCATTGTTCATCACCGCCGGAGAGGGGACGGAGAACCGGCCGCGTTGAGCACGCCGCAGAGGCGAGAGTGCGTGCGCGACGATCGACATTGCCGACCTCGCGAGAGCCGGGCTGCGGCCATCTGAGCCATCGCTGTCCTTGTCGCCATCTTGGGCATAATGCCGCTAACGCATGGCGACGGTCATCGCCCGCTCAGCTGTCCTGTCCATCCTCCAGCCGGTGGCGGTGCAGGCGGGGCATGTCGTTGAGTTTCGCGGCGGTCTTGATCTTTTCCTGAAGGTCCTCGCGCTTCTGGTGGACGGACGCGATGGCCCGTCCCATGGCGATACCGAGGTCGACCAGCGCCGTTTCGGCAAGGTAGAGCGAGCTTTCGAGTGTTTCCGGCACGGCGGAACTGGCGCCCGCGCGGTAGAGTTCAGCGGCATGGTCGGTGTCGCGTGCGCGCACGATGATCGGCAGATCCGGTGCCGATCCGCGCACGCGCCGGGTGATGCGGACGGCGAGAACAGGGTCGTCCATGGTGATGATGAGCGCGCGGGCATGGTCGAGCCGCAGCTTGTCGAGCATGTCCTGCCGCGCCGCGTCGCCAAAGCGGACGGCATAGCCGGCGCGGCGGGCATCGTTCACCAGGTCGATGTCGCTTTCCAGCGCCATATAGGCCTGATCATGCGTGCGCAGCAGGTCTGCGACAATGCGCCCGATCCGCCCGAAGCCGAGGATGACCGCGCCGCCGCCGCGCTCGTCCGGCGCTGCCGGTTCGGCATCGCCGGCACGCCGCTCGATCCGCCGCGCAATATCATGGCCGGTGCGCGCGAGCAGGGGGGTGACGGTCAGGCCGATGGCTGTTGCCATCTGCCAGAAAGCCGCGGTCTCGGCATCGATGAGCCGTGCCGTCACGGCGGTGCTGAGCACGATCAGCGTGGTCTCGGACGGGCTGGCCATCAGCATGCTGGTTTCCAGCGCAACGCCGCGCCGCGCGCCGGCAAGGCGGAGCAGCAGCGTCGTGACCAGTGTCTTGCCGACGATGATCGCGCTGATGGCGAGCAGCAGCGCGGCCCATTGCGCGGCGATGGCGCGCGGGTCGATGCTCATGCCCACGGCGAGAAGAAAGACGCCGAGCGCCAGTCCCTTGAACGGTGCGGTCACGCTCTCGACCTCGCCATGATAATCGGTTTCCGCGATCAGCAGGCCGGCGAGCAGGGCGCCCACGATCGGCGAGAGGCCGGCCGCCGCCGTGACGAGGCTGGAGACCATGACGACCAGCAGACTGGCGGCGAGGAAGACTTCCGGGCTCTTGGCGCGCGCGGCCTGCGCAAACAGCCGGGGCAGCAGATAGCGGCCGGCGATGAGCATGATGACCATGGTGACCGCGCCCTGCACGAATACATTGGCGAGGTTTGTCCAGCCCTCGTCGGCGACATTGGGCGCCATGGCTCCCAGTGCGAAGACGATCGGCACCAGCGCCAGATCCTCGAACAGCAGCATGGCGAAGGCAGCCCGGCCCACCGCCGATTGCGTGCCGGCGATCGGCAGGACAAGCGCCGTGGAGGAGAGGGCGAGCGCGAGGCCAAGGCCGGTCGCGGCATACCAGCTATCGCCGAGGAGCAGAAAGCCGGCGCCGATGAAGGCGGCGCTGCCGATCAGTTCCGCCGCGCCGATGCCGAAGACGAAAGCGCGCATCGCCCACAGCCGTCTGAACGAGAGTTCCAGGCCGATCGAGAAGAGCAGCATGATGATGCCGACTTCGGCAAAGGCCGTGATCGCCGTTGCATTGGAGATCGTCAGATAGACGAGAAACGGATAATCCTGCGCATATTGGCCCAGGCCGAACGGGCCGACCAGCATGCCGACAAGGATGAAGCCGATCACCGGGCTGATCCGCAGCCGCGCAAAAGCGGGAATGACAAGACCCGCCGCACCCAGAATGACCAGCACATCGCTGTATTCCTGGCTGCCGGACGGGTCTGGCGTCACGTTGCCGGTCTCCCGGCTCGCTTGTTGTCGGCAAGGCGCCGCTTCCCATGCCGGCCTGCAAAGCCGGCTGTGTAGGGAAGGCGATGCCTTGCCGCCATCGGTTGGTTCCTTACTGCCAGTTGGCCATCTCGGCTTCGAGATTGGCGCGGATCGTCTCGAAGAACTGCTCCGTGGTCATCCAGGCCTGATCCGGGCCGATGAGGATGGCGAGATCCTTGGTCATATGGCCGTCTTCCACGGTCTTGACGCAGACCCGCTCCAGCGTCTCGGCGAAGCGCACCACCTCCGGCGTCTCGTCGAACTTGCCGCGGAACTTGAGGCCGCCGGTCCAGGCAAAGATGGAGGCGATCGGGTTGGTGGAGGTGGCCTTGCCCTGCTGATGCTGGCGATAGTGGCGCGTCACCGTGCCGTGCGCCGCCTCGGCCTCGACCGTCTTGCCGTCCGGGGACATCAGCACCGAGGTCATCAGGCCCAGCGAGCCGAAGCCCTGCGCCACCGTGTCGGACTGCACGTCGCCATCATAATTTTTGCAGGCCCAGACGAACTTGCCGCTCCACTTGAGGGCGGAGGCGACCATGTCGTCGATCAGGCGATGCTGATACTCGATGCCGGCAGCGGCGAACTTCTCCTTGAATTCGCTCTCGAAAACCTGCTCGAACAGATCCTTGAAGCGGCCATCATAGGCCTTGATGATCGTGTTCTTGGTGGAGAGGTAGAGCGGCCACTTGCGGTCCAGCGCATAGTTCATCGAGGCGTGGGCGAAATCGATGATCGACTGGTCCAGATTATACATCGACATGGCGACGCCCGAGCCGGGGAACTGGAACACTTCGCGGTCGATCACCTTGCCGTCGTCACCCTCGAAGACGAGGCGCAGCTTGCCGGGGCCGGGGACGAGGAAATCGGTGGCGCGATACTGGTCGCCAAAGGCATGGCGGCCGATGACGATCGGGTCGGTCCAGCCGGGCACCAGGCGGGGCACGTTCTGGATGACGATCGGCTCGCGGAACACCACGCCGCCCAGGATGTTGCGGATCGTGCCGTTGGGCGATTTCCACATCTGCTTGAGGTTGAACTCGGTGACGCGCGCTTCGTCCGGAGTGATGGTGGCGCACTTCACGCCGACGCCATATTTCTGGATGGCGTTGGCCGAATCGATGGTGATCTGGTCGTCGGTGCGGTCGCGCTCTTCGACGCTCAGGTCATAATAATGGAGGTCGAGGTCCAGATAGGGCTTGATCAGCCGCTCGCGAATCCACTCCCAGATGATGCGGGTCATTTCGTCGCCGTCGATCTCGACGATCGGATTCTTTACCTTGATCTTGCTCATGCGTGTCTGGTCTTTCCCTGTTTGCGAGGCCGGGAGGCGGCCGGATGGGCGAGGAGGCCGATGGCCTTTGCTCCTGCCTCTACGGAATGGCGCGCGCGGGATCAACTGCGGGCGCAGGGAAAAGCGGCCCGTGGCCTCGGCCATGCGATCGGACCGGTGCAATCATGGCGGTTGCATCAGGCCTGATGCAATCAGGCGTTGTGCGCGCGGGCGGGGCTGCCTAGACTGAGGCGATGACAACAGAGTTTTCCGGTTCGCAGCCAGCCGGGTCCGCCAGGGCGAGCGTGAAGTGGAGTTTTCCGGGGATTCACCCCGAAGGACGACGCTTCGGCGCCATCGCTGCGGGCATCGTCCTCATTTTCGCACTTCTGGGCTGGTCGACGCTGGCCTGGCTGATGGCTGGCGTGACCATCTGGGTCTTCGCTTTTTTCCGCGATCCCGTGCGCGCCGTGCCGCAGGACGTCGATGCGATCATCGCGCCGGCCGATGGTCTCGTCACGCTGATCCAGACGGTGCCGCCGCCGCCGGAAATGGCGGGGCCGGACAGGCTGGGCGATGCGCCGATGATCCGCGTCTCCATCTTCATGAGCGTGTTCGACGTGCATGTGAACCGCACGCCGATCAGCGGTGCGATCAAGGATGTCGTCTATATCAGCGGCAAGTTCATCAATGCCGATCTCGACAAGGCGAGCGAGGATAATGAGCGCCAGCATATTCTCGTCGAGCGCGGCGATGGCGTGCGGATCGGTTTCACCCAGATCGCCGGGCTGGTCGCGCGGCGCATCGTTCCCTTCGTGAAGCGGGGCGATATCGTCGCGGCCGGCCAGCGGGTGGGGCTCATCCGCTTCGGCAGCCGGGTCGATGTGTATCTCCCCGCCGGCACGGCGCCCAAGGTCACGCTTGGCCAGCACATCATCGCCGGCGAGACGATCCTCGCCCGTATCGGCGACGGCCATGCGGCGACAGGTGTCATGCAATGAGCGGGCGCATTCATTCAACCGCCCGCAAAGCGCTGGCCTCCGGCATCTCGAATGCGCCGGCCGTCACGCACTTTGCCCTGACGTTGCGCGCTCGCTGATGCGCCGGCCGCAGCAGCTTCGCATGGGGAAGGACATCACGCTCCGTCAGGTCGCGCCCAACGCCGTCACCGCCATGGCGCTCTGCTTCGGCCTGACCGCCATCCGCTACGGGATTTTCCAGGAGTGGGAAAAAGCCGTGGCGGCGATCATTTTCGCGGGTGTGCTGGATGGCATTGATGGCCGCATCGCCCGGCTGCTCCGCGGCGAGAGCCGGTTCGGTGCCGAGCTTGATTCGCTCTCCGATTCGATTGCGTTCGGCGTTTCGCCCGCGCTGATCCTCTATCTCTGGTCGTTGCAGGCGATGCCGCGCTTCGGCTGGATGGTCGTGCTCGGCCTCGCGCTCAGTTGTGCGCTGCGACTCGCGCGCTTCAACGCCAGCATCGATACGCCCGAGCAACCACGCAAACGGGCCGGCTTCATGACCGGGGTTCCGGCGCCGGCCGGTGCGGGGCTGGCGTTGCTGCCGCTTTATCTGTGGTTCATCACCGGCATGGAGCTGTTCCGCGACTGGCGACTGGTGGCGCCGTGGATCATCCTCACCGCGTTTCTGATGATCTCGAACATCCCGACGCTCAGCTGGAAGCATTTGCGGGTGCCGCATGGCTGGCGGCTGTTCGCGGTTCTCGCGGCCGGCCTGTTCGCGGCCATGCTGATGGTTGCGCCGTGGCATGCCTTGCTGGCGTTGTCCGTCGGCTATCTCGCGATGATCCCGGTCGGCATCATCAGCTATGTGCGCGCCCAGCGCCGCTTCGCTGCGGCTGCATCGCCCAGGTCGTCCCCGGAGTGATCCGGCGCGTCTGACCGGCTTTGGCCGGCGCTGAGCGCATGGGCGCTGGCAGGCCGTCGAGGCTGAGGCTGCGCAGTGCGATCATCATGGCATGGCGATAGCGCGCGAAATCCGAGACTATCACTATCAGGGCGCTGGTCATGGCCAGCGCGAACACCGTGGTGCCGAAAGCATATAGGAGCATGATCGTCCTTTCTGTCGGTCTGAACGGCAGCCAATCCGGCTGTCTGTCAGCAATGTTCACTATTTGTTCTATTATTGATCCGTCGTCAAGTCTTGCGTGCAGACGCATTCTGGTCTAAGCGCGCCGAGCTAATCCACATGGGATCCGCCACACACCGGTGCCGCTTGGCGGTCACTGGATCCCAGAGGCTCAACCGGAAGGAGAATATCTTATGGCGGCACCTGTCGTCACATTGCACCAATTGATCGAGGCCGGCGCGCATTTCGGTCACCAGACTCACCGCTGGAACCCGCGCATGAAGCCGTATATCTTCGGCGACCGCAACGGCATCCACATCATCGATCTCTCGCAGACCGTGCCGCTCTTTGCGCGCGCGCTGGATTTCGTGAGCGCGACGGTGGCAGCAGGCGGCAAGGTGCTGTTCGTTGGCACCAAGCGCCAGGCGCAGGAGGCGATTGCCGATGGCGCGCGCAGCGCCGGCCAGCATTTCGTCAACCACCGCTGGCTGGGCGGCATGCTCACCAACTGGAAGACGATCTCCGGCTCGATCAAGCGTCTGAAGTCGCTGGAAGAGAAGCTCTCGGGCGACACGCACGGCTTCACCAAGAAGGAAGTGCTCCAGATGACGCGCGAGCGCGACAAGCTCGAGCTGTCGCTGGGCGGCATCCGCGACATGGGCGGCATCCCGGACGTGATGTTCGTGATCGACGCGAACAAGGAAGAGCTGGCGATCAAGGAAGCCAACACGCTGGGCATCCCGGTCGTCGCGATCCTCGATTCGAACGTTGATCCGTCGGGCATCGCCTTCCCGGTTCCGGCGAACGACGATGCGAGCCGCGCGATCCGCCTTTATTGCGAGGCTGTCGCCCGTGCCGCGACGCGTGGTGGCCGCGATGATGTCGCTGTCGATTTCGGCGCGATGGTTGAACCGCCGGTGGAAGAGGCGCTCGCCACCGAGGCCTGAGGCCCGTCAAACGCACGCAACAATGAGCGGGCAGGGCGCCGGGCCGGGAACAGGCCGGGCGCCCGTTCGTCATTTTGAGACTTTCATTCGACCCAGAGGGATTGAGGAACAGGACTATGGCAGAGATTACCGCAGCAGCCGTCAAGGATCTGCGCGAGCGCTCGGGCGCCGGCATGATGGATTGCAAGAAGGCGCTGGCCGAGACCAATGGCGACGTCGAAGCCGCCGTCGACTGGCTGCGTGCCAAGGGGCTGGCCGCTGCGCAGAAGAAGTCGAGCCGCACCGCTGCCGAGGGTCTGGTGGCTGTGGCCGTCAGCGGCACGCGCGGCGTTGCTGTGGAAGTGAACAGCGAGACCGACTTCGTTGCCAAGAACGAGCAGTTCCAGGCGTTCGTCCGCACCGCGGCTGAGGTTGCGCTGGCGGGCGCGGTCGGCGATGCCGAGGCGCTGAAGGCTGCGGCGCATCCGGCCGGCGGCACGATTGGCGACGTTCTCGTCACCAATATCGCCACGATCGGCGAGAATCA
The DNA here is from genome assembly GCA_035555575.1 of Sphingobium sp. Lineage (GTDB taxonomy): Bacteria > Pseudomonadota > Alphaproteobacteria > Sphingomonadales > Sphingomonadaceae > Sphingobium. The sequence continues at coordinate 72,330 of DATMGL010000030.1, read as the reverse complement.
GCAGTTGCGCCGCGTCAAGCAGGTCGCGGTCGAGCAGGGGCTCATCGTCGACTATATGCACAATGCGGTCGCGCCCGGCCTCGGCAAGATCGGCGTGCTCGTCGCGCTGGAGAGCCCGGCCGGTGAGGATGTGCTGGCGCCGCTGGGCAAGCAGCTGGCCATGCATATCGCGGCCGCTTTCCCGGTCGCGCTGCGCGCCGAGGATATCGACAGCGAGATCCTGGAGCGTGAGCGCAAGATCGCGGCGGACAAGGCAGCCGAGTCCGGCAAGCCGGCCGAGATCATCGCCAAGATGGTGGATGGCGCGGTTGCCAAGTTCGCCAAGGAAAACGCGCTGCTCTCGCAGCCCTTCGTGATCGACGGCAAGACGCCGATCGCCGATGTCGTCGCCAAGGCCGCCAAGGATGCCGGCACGACGATCACGCTGGTGGACTATGTCCGCTTCCAGCTTGGCGAAGGCATTGAGAAGGAAGTCAGCGACTTCGCAGCGGAAGTGGCTGCTGCTGCTGGCGCCTGACAGGCGGATTGACGGGCGTGGGGCGCTGGTTTCGGCCAGGGCCTCACGCCCGAACCATGTCCGGCGAAACGCGCCGGCGACTCGATGCGCGTGATTTTTACAAAAACCGGTTCCCACTTGTTCGCGCGATGCTCTAAGGTCCGCGCGCATTCCGGTTCAGCAGCTTTCAAGGGCTTTCATGACATCCACCTCACCCAAGCGGATATTGCTCAAGCTGTCGGGCGAGGTGCTGATGGGCCCGGGGCCTTATGGTATTGACCCGGATACGGTTCACCGCCTCGCGCTGGAAGTGAAGGCGGCGAAGGATAGCGGGCTGGAGCTGTGCCTCGTCATTGGCGGCGGCAATATTTTTCGCGGCATGGCTGGAGCGGCCAGGGGCATGGACCGGGCGCAGGCCGATTCCATCGGCATGCTCGCCACGGTGATGAATGCGCTCGCCATGCAGAATGCGCTGGAGCAGCTTGGCGTCGAGACGCGCGTGCAATCCGCCATTCCGATGAGCGCGATTTGCGAGCCCTATATCCGCCGCCGCGCCATCCGCCATCTCGAGAAGGGGCGGATCGTCATTTTTGCCGCGGGCCTCGGCTCGCCTTATTTCACCACGGATACGCCCTCGGCGGTGCGCGCGGCCGAGCTGCATTGCGATGCGCTTTACAAGGGCACGTCGGTGGATGGCGTCTATGATGCGGACCCCAAGCAGGTCGCCGACGCAAAGCGTTTTGATCGCGTGACTTACAGTCAGGTGCTCACGGACAATCTGAGGGTGATGGACGCCAGCGCCGTGGCGCTGTGCCGGGATAATGACATCCCGATCATCGTCTTCAATATTCGCGAACAGGGTAATCTCGCCAGGGTGCTGCGCGGCGAGGGCGTCTCGACGACGGTCGGCAGCACGGCCTGAGCGCACGGGACAATTCGGAGAGACAAGATGGCGAAATATGACAAGGCAGATCTGGACCGTCGCATGGCGGGTGCAGTCGAGGCATTGAAGGGCGATCTGACCGGTCTGCGCACGGGTCGTGCCAACACGTCGCTGCTCGATCCGGTGACGGTCACGGTCTACGGCGCGCAAACGCCACTCAATCAGGTGGCCACCGTGTCGGCGCCGGAGCCGCGCATGCTTTCGGTGCAGGTGTGGGATCGCAACAATGTCGGCCCGGTGGACAAGGCGATCCGCTCGGCGGGCCTTGGCCTCAACCCCATTGTCGACGGGCAGAATGTCCGCCTGCCGATCCCCGATCTCACCGAGGAGCGCCGCAAGGAGCTGGCCAAGCTTGCCGGCCAATATGCCGAGAAGGCGCGTGTGGCCGCGCGCAATGTCCGCCGCGACGGGATGGACAATCTCAAGACCGACGAGAAGAAGGGCGAAATCAGCGAGGATGATCGCAAGCGCGCCGAAACCGAGGTGCAGAAGCTGACGGACGCGACCATCGCCGAGATCGACGCGGCAGCGCAGGCCAAGGAAAAGGAAATTCTTGGGCAATAAGGCAGTCTTGGCGTGACGGGCGGCACAGGCCGGCCATGATCCTCTCGCGTTCCCGGGCGGCTCACAAGTCGGCGCCCGCCCCAGGTGGCGGCGACGATGGGCCCGTGCCGCGCCATGTCGCCATCATCATGGATGGCAATGGCCGCTGGGCGAAGGCGCGCCATTTGCCGCGCCTCGCCGGGCATCGCGCCGGCGCGGAAGCGGTGCGGCGGATCTTGCGCGTGGCCAGCCAGCGCGGCATCGCGTGCCTGACGCTTTACGCGTTTTCGTCCGAGAACTGGAAGCGCCCCGAGCAGGAAGTGGCCGATCTCACCGGGCTGATGAAGCAGTTCATCCGCGCCGAGCTGGACGAGATGCATCGCAACAATATTCGCCTGCGGATCATTGGCGATCACCGCGCGTTCGAGCCGGAAGCCGCCGCCATGGTCGATGCGGCGGTGGAGCGCACGGCGGGCAATGACGGGTCGACGCTGGTCGTCGCGCTCAACTATGGCGCGCAGGACGAGCTGGCCCGCGTGATGCGGACTCTGGGCGGGCAGGTGCAGGCCGGGTTGCTCGATCCCGCGCACATCAACCCAGAGATGATCGCCGCGCAGCTGGATACCGCCGATCTGCCGCCGCTGGATCTGCTCATCCGCACCTCCGGCGAGCAGCGTCTCTCCAATTTCCTGCTCTGGCAGGCGGCATATTCGGAACTTTACTTCACCGACACCTTCTGGCCGGATTTCGACGAGGCCTGCTTTGCCGAGGCGCTGGCGAGCTATGGCCGGCGCGAGCGACGGTTCGGAGGCCTGTGATGGCCGGTGGCGCCAGGCGATCGGATCTTGGCGTGCGCACGCTGTCCGCCATCGTCATGCTCGCGGTTGCCGGCACGGCGCTGTGGCTGGGCGGGGCGGCCTTCACGGCACTGATCGCGCTCGTGGCGCTTGGCGTCCTGTGGGAATTCTGGGGGATGATCCGGGCCTTTGCGGCCTCATGGCCGGCGCGTCTGGCGTGGCTGATGTTCGCATTGGTCTATGTCGGGCTGGCCGTCGCCGCATTGTGGGATGTCCGCAGTCATGGGCAAGCGCCGCTCTTCTGGACGCTGCTGCTGCTGCTGATCGTGTGGGCGACGGATATCGGCGCCTATTTTGCGGGTCGGTTGATTGGCGGCCCGAAGATCGCGCCGCGCATCAGTCCGTCCAAGACCTGGTCGGGGCTGGGGGGGGGTATGCTTGCCGCGACGCTGGTCGTCGCACTTATGGTCTCATGGTATTTCAATGGTGTATCAGCTATTTCTGAGAAATGGTCTTCCATCCTGCTGCTCGGCATTCCGCTGCCGGTGATTGCGCAGGCCGGCGATTTTTTTGAAAGCGCGCTCAAGCGGGCGGCCGGGGTCAAGGATTCGGGCAGGCTCATTCCCGGTCATGGCGGGCTGTTCGATCGGGTCGATGGGCTGCTGCCGGTCGCCATTCTCTATCCCTGCTGGATCGGAGCGCTGGCATGGTGATCGCGCCGCGCACCGTTTCCGTCTTCGGCGCAACCGGGTCGGTCGGCCGGTCCACGCTGGATCTGATCGGCCGCCAGCCCGCGGCCTATGAGGTGCTGGCGCTCACCGCCGGCTGTGACGCGGCCGGGCTGGCCGCCGCCGCCATCACGCACCGTGCCCGCCGCGCCGTCATCGCGGACGAGGGGCACTATGGCGCGCTCAGGGATGCGCTGGCCGGCACCGGCATCGAGGTAGCGGCGGGCCCCGCCGCGCTCATCGAGGCGGCCGAGATGGGCGCGGACTGGACCATGGCCGCCATTGTCGGCTGTGCGGGTCTTGCGCCCACGCTGGCAGCCGTACGGCAGGGGCGCACCGTGGCGCTCGCCAACAAGGAGGTGCTGGTCTCCGCCGGCGCGCTGATGATGGCGGCCGTGGCGGAAAGCGGCGCCACGCTGCTACCGGTCGATAGCGAGCATAATGCTATTTTTCAGTGCCTTGCCAGTGGAGATATCGATTCCGTCGCAAAGATCACGCTGACCGCGAGTGGCGGCCCCTTCCGCACCTTCTCGCGTGATGCGATGCGGGTGGTCACGCCGGCGCAGGCGCTCAAGCACCCCAACTGGTCGATGGGCCGCAAGATCAGCATCGACAGCGCGACGATGATGAACAAGGGGCTGGAACTGATCGAGGCGTGGCACCTCTTTCCGGTCGGGCTGGAGCGGTTGACCATTCTCGTCCATCCGCAGTCCGTCGTTCATTCCATGGTGGAATATCGCGATCGCTCGACCATCGCGCAGCTTGGCTGCCCGGATATGCGCGTGCCGATCGCCAGCACGTTGGCATGGCCGGCGCGAATGGAGACGCCCTGCCAGCCGCTCGATCTGGCAAGCATCGGCCGTCTCGATTTCGAGGCGCCGGACGAAGAGCGCTTCCCCGCGCTACGGCTTGCGCGGGAGGCGATTCTGGCGGGGGGCAGCGCTCCGGCCGTGCTCAACGCGGCCAATGAGATCGCGGTGGCGGCCTTTCTGGAGGAACGCATCGGCTTTCTTGATATTGGCCGGATCGTCGAAGACGTGCTAGCGCGGTCGAATCTGGGGCCGGCGACGAGTATCACCGACATCCAGGCCATTGACCTGTCGGCGCGTCTGCTCGCGGAACGTCTGGCTGCGGAGTTTATCAATTGACGGCTGATCCGGGTTTTTTCCTTACCGTCATCGCCTTTCTGCTCGTCATCGGGCCGCTCGTGTTCGTGCATGAGCTGGGTCATTATCTGGTCGGCCGCTGGTTCGGCGTGCATGCCGAGACCTTCTCCATCGGCTTTGGGCCGGAGATCACGGCCTGGCATGACCGGCGCGGCACGCGCTGGCGGCTCGCCGCGCTGCCGCTGGGCGGCTATGTGAAATTCGCCGGGGACATGAATGCGGCCAGCCAGACCGATCCGGCCTGGCTGGAGCTGAGCGCGCAGGAGCGCAATCGCTGTTTCCCCGCCAAGCCGCTCTATCAGCGCGCGCTGATCGTGGCCGCCGGGCCGATCGTCAACCTGCTCTTCGCGGCCCTCATTCTCGCCGGCTTCGCCACCGCTTATGGCGAGAATGTCACCCCGGCCCGGATCGCCGATGTGACGGCAGGCTCGGCCGCGGCCGGGGCCGGCATCAAGGCGGGTGACATGATCCTCGCCGTCGATGGGCATCGCGTGGCGCTGTTCCCGGATCTGCGGCGGATCGTCGTGGGCCGGCCGGGCGAGACGGTGGATGTCGAGATCGAGCGGGGCGGCGCGCAGCTCGTGGTGCCGCTGGAGATCGGCGCGCAGGTGGAGCGCGACCGCTTCGGCAATGAATATCGCTATGGGTCGCTCGGCGTGCGCAGCGGCGAGCCGATCGTCCGGCCGGTTTCGCTGCTGGAGGCGCCGGTGGTGGGCGTGCGGCGCACCGGCGAGTTGATCGGCATGATGGTCGAGGGTCTTGGCCAGATCATCACCGGCCGCCGCCCGCTGTCCGAGCTTGGCGGGCCGCTCAAGATTGCGCAGATTTCCGGCGAGCAGGCCGCGCTCGGGCCGGAGGCGCTCATTTCCCTCATCGCATTGGTGTCGATTAACTTGGGGTTCATCAACCTCTTGCCAATTCCGATGCTCGACGGGGGGCATTTATTCTTTTACGGAATCGAAGCGATCCAGCGCAAACCGGTCAGCCCTCGTCTCCAGGAAATCGCCTTCCGTTCAGGGTTAGCCCTGTTGCTGGGCATGATGCTGCTGGTGACGTTGAACGATCTGGCGTCATTCGGGCTCTGGCGGGGGTTGTCCCGCTTGATTGGCTGATGCGGTTGAGGCAGGGGAGCATCGCGCGTGTCCCGCTGGGGGCGTGGGATTCCAGGATTAGGCGAGGAAGCACGGTTTGACGCAAGCAGCACGGACATCGACCAAGGGCCGTCTCGCGCCCTTCCTTCTGTCCGGAACCATATTGGCGAGCCTGTGCGCGGCACCGGCCTTCGCACAGGAAACGCCGGCCGTCTCCGCATCGGTGCCGGCGTCTGGCATCGCGGCGGTGAACCCCACCGGCACGATCCGCACCATCACCGTGGAGGGATCGCAGCGACTGGAGCCGGATACGGTTCTTTCCTACACCAAGCTGCGCGTCGGCGGCAGCTATACGCGCGAGACGCTCGATCAGGCGCTGCGCGATCTTTATGCGAGCGAGCTGTTCGCGGATGTGCAGATTCGCGACGATAACGGCGCGCTCACCATTCAGGTCACGGAAAATCCGGTCATCAACCGCATCGTGCTGGAAGGCAACAAGCGGCTGAAGGAAGACAAGATCCTGCCCGAGATCAAGATGGCGCCCCGGCAGATCTATACGCGCTCCAAGGTGCGTGCGGATGTCGCCCGCATCATCGAGTTATACCGGCGGCAGGGCCGCTTCGCTGCGGTGGTCGATCCCAAGCTGGTCAAGCTGGACCAGAACCGCGTCGATATCGTCTATGAGATTTCGGAAGGGCCCAAGTCCAAGGTCCGCCAGATCAACATCATCGGCAACCATCAGTTCAGCGCCGGCGAACTGCGCGGTGAAATGGCCACCAAGCAGGCGCGCGCTTTCCGCATCTTCTCGTCCGGCACCACCTATGATCCGGACCGCATGGCCTATGACCAGCAGAAGCTGCGGCAATTCTATCTGACGCAGGGCTATGCCGATTTCCGCGTGGTTTCCGCCGTTGCCGAGCTGACGTCGAACAAGCAGGACTTCATCATCACCTATGTGGTGGAGGAAGGCGAGCGCTACAAATTCGGTCATGTCGGCGTGAAGAGCGACATTCGCGATCTGTCGTCCGAGGGGCTCACCCGTTCGCTGCGCATGCGCGAGGGCGACTGGTATAACGCCAAGCTGGTCGAGGATACGGTCGAGCAACTCAACCAGACGGCGGGCCTGTTCGGCTACGCCTTTGCCGATGTGTCGCCGGAGTTCGAGCCGGACAAGGCGGATCACACGATGGCGATCACCTTCCGCATCGCCAATGCGCCGCGCGTCTATGTCGAGCGGATCGACGTCAACGGCAACACGCTGACGCAGGACAAGGTGGTGCGCCGCGAGTTCCGTCTGCACGAGGGCGATGCCTTCAACACCTTCGCGGTGCGCCGGTCGCAGGATCGCATCAACTCGCTGGGCTTCTTCCAGGAGCGGCTGGAGGTCGAGCAGAAGCCCGGCTCCGCGCCGGACCGCATCGTCCTGGAGGCCAATGTCGAGGAGAAATCGACCGGCGAGCTGCAACTTTCCGCGGGCTTCTCCAGTCTTGAGCGTTTCATCCTCTCGGCCTCGGTCACCCAGCGCAACTTCCGCGGCATGGGGCAGGAGCTGCGCACCTCGGTCAATTATTCGAGCTATTCCAAGTCGGTCAATCTGGGCTTCACCGAGCCTTATCTGTTCGACAAGAATATCGCGCTCGCCGCCGATGTTTTCCGGCAGGATCTGAACGCCTTCAACTATAATTTCGATAACAGCCGCAACACCACCTACAGCCAGGTGCGCACCGGTTTCCAGGTGCGTGCGGGCGTGCCGATCACCGAATATCTCTCGGCGCAGGTTCGTTACGGCCTGTCGTTCGACAATGTGTCGCTCGATCCGGGCATCTATTTCAGCGACCGGCAGCATCCGGGAATTAACGAGTGCGATCCGCTCCTCGCTGGCCAGTATCTGTGCGACGCGATCGGCAAGCGCACGACCTCGTCCATCGGCTATTCGCTGATCTACGATACGCGCGACAACCGCATCCGCCCCACGCGCGGGCACAGCTTCACCTTCCAGCAGGATTTCGCCGGGCTGGGCGGCAACGTCCAGTATCTGCGCAACCGGCTTTCGGCCGATAAATATTGGTCGCTCGGCAAGGGCTTCGTTTTCTCGCTCAAGGGCGAGGCGGGCTATATCAAATCATTCGAGAAGGCCGCTGGCGAGTTCAGCGATCCGGTGCGTCTGGTCGACCGCTTCTTCCTCGGCGAGCCGCAGATGCGCGGCTTCGATATTCGCGGTGTCGGCCCGCGCATCATCCGCAAATATTATCAGTTTGACGAGAATGGCAATCCGACCGGCTTCAATGAAGATCGCTCACAATGGTCGGATGATGCGCTCGGCGGGCGGGCTTATTATGTCGGCCACGCGGAGCTGGAAATTCCGCTCGGCGCCGGTGCGCGTGACCTCGGGCTGCGCCCGTCCATCTTCATGGATGTGGGCGCCGTCTTTGGCGTGCGGCGGCCAGACCTGATTGATGAACCCGGGGCGATCAGCTTCCCGATCTATGATGCCAATGGCCTGCGCCAGTGCGTGACGCCGGCAACGGAGACCACGCCGGGGGGCGTCGCCTCGATCCCCAACGGCACGGAGTGCCCCGCGGGCACGAACCTCTATTCCAAGGCGACGGTCGGCGGGTTCAAGGAGTTCTTTCTTGGTGATACGCCCAAGCCGCGCGTCTCGGTGGGTGTTGGCGTGAACTGGAATTCGCCCTTCGGTCCGTTCCGGATCGATGTCGCCAAGACCCTGCTCAGCGTCGACGGTGACGATACCAAGCTTGTGACATTCAACATAGGGACACAATTCTGATGCGCATTTCGATTTTTTCGGCCGTCGCACTCGCGTCGGCTTCGGCTGTGGCTCTGACGGCCGCTGTTCCTGCCGCCGCGCAGGTCAAGCAGGCGATCGCGGTCGTCAATGTCGATCAGGCCGTGGGGCAGTCGACCGCCGCGACCACGGCAACCCAGCAGATGCAGACGACCTACAAGGCGAATATCGACCAGATCAATTCGCGCCAGACGGCCCTGCAGACCGAGCTGAAGCAGAAGCAGGATGCCTTGCAGGCAGCCGTCACGGCGGCTGGCGAGAAGCCCACGGCCGCGCAGCAGACCCAGTTGCAGACGCAATATACCGCGCTGCAGCAGCGCGCGCAGGAGGCGCAGGCCGAGTTGCAGCAGCTCGAGCAGCCGATTTCACTCGCCCGCGCCTATGTGCTGGAGCAGATTGGCGACAAGCTGGATGACGCCCTGCGTAACGTCATGACCAAGAACAAGATCGACCTGCTGGTGAAGGCGGCGGCGGCTGAAGCCTTCCAGCCGGGCGCCGATGTCACCAACATGCTGGTCCAGGAGCTCAACGTGCTGGTGCCGTCTGTCAGCATCACGCCGCCGGCCGGCTGGCGTCCGGGCGGTCAGCAGCAGGGTGCGGCACCGGCCGCGGCTGCGCCGGCACCGGCCGCAACCACGCCACCGGCCCGGCCGCAGGGCCGCTGATCGGCATGAGTGCGGATCAGGGGGAGGGCGCCGAAACGACCGGCGCCCTCGATATCCGTCGGATCATGGCGGCGCTGCCGCATCGCTATCCGCTATTGCTGGTCGATCGGGTGATATCGATGGTTCCCAAGACCTCGATTCACGCGGTCAAGGCCGTCTCGATGAACGAGCCGTTTTTCCAGGGGCATTTTCCGGGCCGGCCGATCATGCCCGGCGTGCTCATCGTGGAAGCGCTGGCCCAGGCGGCGGGCATTCTCGCGGTCGAGTCGATGGGGCTCGCCGGCAGCGGCAAGCTCGTCTACTTCATGGGCATCGAGGGCGCCAAGTTCCGCGCCCCGGTCGAGCCGGGCCACATGCTGGACCTGCATGTCGAATTCACCCAGCTGCGCGGGGCGGTGTGCAAATTCTCGGGCAAGGCCAGCATCGCGGGCAAGCTTTGCGCCGAAGCACAGTGCGTCGCCATGATCGCAGATCCGCCGAAGGATTGAGCGGCCGGAGCGGGCGAGGGGAAGCCCTCGCTTGCTTTCATCCGATCTTGCCGGGCGTTGATCCGCGCACTTGCCTTTCTGCGAGGCCCACGTTAAGGGCCGCGCTTCCCTGACACTCCCAGGCTGGTCGGAAACCAGCCATTTCTGGAGCATTGACCATGAAAAAAGACGGCCATCCCGAATATCACTTCATCACCGTCCAGATGACCGACGGCTCCAGCTTCCAGACCCGCTCGACCTGGGGCAAGGAAGGCGACACGCTCGCGCTGGATATCGACCCGACGTCGCACCCCGCCTGGACGGGCGGCAATCAGCGTCTGCTCGATGCCGGTGGCCAGGTGGCCCGCTTCAACAAGCGCTTTGGTGGTCTTACGCTCAAGAAGAGCTGAACACTCCACAGTGGAAAATTGGCAAGGGCTCCGGTTTCCGGGGCCCTTTTCACAGGTGCGGCGCTTCAACGGGCCGACCCTGACAGCCCGGTGGCGCTCTCCGGCGTCTTTCCGATAGGCGTGCGCCTGCAGCCGCCCCGCCCGAAATCATGCCGAACATCGCGGCCCCGCGCTTCCCGGTCGTGGCCATGGCTCTTGTGCAGGCGCTGCACCCACGCGGGCAGCGGCGCGTCCTCAGCCCCGGAAGGCCGGCCACGGGTGATGGACGTTAATCACCTGTCCATGAGATATTAATCGTCCGCTCAGGGCATTGTCATCAGCCGCCATTGCTTTTGATCCGAGCATTCCTGATCATGCCCGCGACTGACCCGGATGCCCAATCACCGGTCCGCCCCCGGGCTATAATCTGCCTTTCCCCTTCTCGATTGGCCTGACGCAGGGCAGCATGGCGTTTGCATCGGAGAAAGCAGAGACGATCATGGCGACCAACTCCAATCCAGGTTCGATGCGCGCTGCCTACGGCATGATTGGCCGCGCCTGTCATCGGGGCGTGACGTTGCGCTTTTAGGAAATCGAGGGCATCCATGTTGTGGAATGGAAAGGCGGATGATTGGGCGTCCTCCGCTTCAATCTTGAACGATCAATAGTTTTGGCAAAGACCACAGGGGAGATGATGATGAGGAGGAATAGTTTATGGCGGGTCGGCTTGTCAGCCATGATCTTCGGTTTCGCCATGCCGGCGAGCACGAGTGCTTTGGCGCAGAAAGACCCCGAGCCGGTCTGTCAGCGCGCCTGTCTTGAAAAATGGGTGGATGATTATCTGGTGGCGATGCGGGACGGCAAGGTCGATCCCAAATTGTTCGCAAGGGACCTTAAATTCACCGAAAATGGCGTGCAATTGCCCTTCGGCAATGAAGGGCTGTGGCTGACGATGAGCGGCCTTGGCAAATATAAATTCTACGTGCCGGACATCGAGACGCAGCAGGTTGCCTTCATCGGCACGGTGCTGGAGGAGGCCTCGGCGTCCGCAGCCGGTGGCCCCGCCAAGGAGCGGCTGGTGGCGGTCGCGCTGCGGCTGAAAATCGCGGACAACAAGATCACCCAGATCGAACAGCTGGCGATCCGGCCCGACAATACCAATAGCTCCGGCAATGGTGACGGTCCGGCCTGGCCGCCAGTCGGTGAGGCCGTGGAGGCCATGGGCGCGCCGCATCCGATGTTCCGGGAGGCCATTCCGCAGGGCGAACGGGCCAGCCGCGAGGAGTTGGTCAAGACCGCCAACTATTATTTCACCGGGCTGCAGCGGAACGACGGCAAGGGCTATTACCCCTTCACCGACGACTGTGACCGCTTCGAAAATGGCATGGATACGCTGGCCAATGTGCTGGACCCGGATACCGGAAAGCGCGGCCGGATGACGTGCAAGAAGCAGTTCGAAACATCGTATAAGGGCATTGTATCGCGGATCAGGGACCGGCGGTTCGTCGCCGTCGACCGGGAGCGGGGCATCGCGTTCGCCTTCGTCGCCTTCGATCACAACAAGATCAGCTGGACCTGGCAGATGGCCGAACTGTTCAAGATCGAAAAGGGGCAGATCCGCCGTATCGAGGCGGTGTTCCACCGCGCGCCCTATGGCATGGGCTCCGGCTGGGGCACCTATGAGCAGGATATCTCGGAGGAGATTCAGAGCATCCGCTGAGCGGCTGCCTGCTGACGTCATTCGCGCCCGGTCCATCTCTGGCCGGGCGCGAGGTCGCGCGCCGGTCCCGCCGGGGCGAGGCGCCCCGTGCGGGAGGCAGGGTCGTGTCGATCCGCCTTAGGGCCGATCCCAGATATCGGACCGCATGCCATAGGGCACGGTGTTGATCACGGCCTCGACCTGATCGATCTTGCCCTGGTCGATCTGGAAGATCTCCGCGATCTGGAAGGTGAGCGGCGCGCGGAAGGGGGAGGGGACCGTTTTGCCATTGGTGAGCGGGAGATCGCGCACGGCGCCGGTGTGGTCCCAATAGCTGAAACTCAGCACCAGTCCGCGCTCACGGTCGACAATCGGATAGCGGCGGTCCCGGATGCCCGTGACGAACGCATAGAAGCCGCTGCGCTGCTGCGCTTCGCAGCCGAGCATCAGCGCGTCGAACGATTCCCGACCGGGGCGGGCTGTCTTCAGGTTCGTCGTCTGACCGCCATTTTCAATCCGCTCGCAGGTCTTTGCAAAGGGCGCGCTGCTCTTGCCGGTGCTGCCCTGAAGGTTGGCGAAATAAGCGTCGGCGATGCGGACCAGATCGTCGCGGGTCATTTGCTCGCGGCCGGGCACGGTGCGGAGGAACTGGGAGCGGGGAACGCCGCGTTCTTCCATCCGCTGCCCCGGATTGGCACCCGAGACGCTGCCGGTTCCGCCGCGGGCCACCACGGTTTCGATCTCCGTGATCTTCTGTTCGCGGATGGCGAGGCGCAACGCCATATAGACCGGCTTCCCGTCTTCCATCATCGTGCCGATGAAGCCGGCCTGACCGCTCTGCGGGTCGATGGCAGAAAGCCGGTAGCGGCCGCGCGCCGTCGCCGTTTGCCACAACCCGTCCCAGACGGGGCGTTCGACGCCATTTTCCGTTGCCCTAAGATTGGCGTCGAGCGGCAGCTTGCCAATGTCGTTCGCGGCCATGGCGTCGAGCGTGCGGTCGAGCAGGTCTTCCAGGCAGGCCCGATCGCAGGTGGCCGGCACCGACCAGGAGGCGGGATTGAGTGGAGCGGCGGCCGCCGACCCGGTGGTGAGACTGGCCGACGCAAGCGCGGCGGCGGTGATGATAGAGCGCATGATTTTCATCCTTGATAAAGAGCGTTAGCCGGTCGGCTTGCGGCCGCACGCCTCGCGGACGCGCGGCGTGGCCGGTTCCGTCACAACGTCGCGGCTGTCGATAATGTCGTCTGGGAATAGCCGGGCGTGGGCGTCACCAGCCGGCCTTTGATCCATAAGGCACGACGGTCATGATCGCCTCGATCGCGACGATCTTGCCATTCTTGACCTTGAACAGTTCCGCCACCGGGGTGGTGAAGGGACGGATGGCCGCCGGCGACATCGGTCTGGTGGTGCCATCCTTGGCCTTCGCCTCGAGAATGTCGCCGGGCTGATCAAAGTGGAACACGCCGAAGACGAGGCCCCGTGTTTCGTCGACCACCAGATAACGGCGTGGCGACACGGACTGGATGTAGGCGGTGGTTCCCCCGTTGAACTGGTCCTTGCAGCGTTGCAGGGGACGCGGCGCGCCGCCATCCGGCGTCGTGCCGACACGCGTCTGCTTGCCTTCCACGCCGGCGGTGGTGATGCCGTTCTCAATGCGGAAGCAATCGTCGTGGAAAGCCACGCTGTCGCCATCGCCGGAGGCCAGGCCGTCGAAATAAGGGTCGACGGCGGCGATCAACTGCTGGCGGGTCGGGCGATCACCCGGCGCGAGCTTTTCGGACCAGATCGGGTCGAGCGTCAGGCCCTTGGTGTTGATGAAGCTGGAGGATTGTCGCCGCTGCACCAGCGCCTCGGCTTCCTTCACCCTGCCGCCCTCGATCTTGAGCCGGAGCGTCAGCAACTGCTCGATGCCGTTTTCGCTGATGTTCGCGAACATGGCGATCTGCCCGGCATCATCATCGGCGATCACATGGCGATAATCACCAAGGCCGGAATAAGTGCGCCACAGGCCTGCGTTGAAGGGCAGTTCGATGCCGTTCTCGGTATAGCGAGCGCCGGTGGCGAGCGGGGCTGCCGCTGCGTCATGGGCAGCCATGGCGGCGAGATAACGGTCGAGCACGCCGGTGAGGCAGGCGTCGCCGCAGCCGGCCACATCTTTCGCGGTGGTCAGGCTGTCGGTCACGACCGGTGCTGCACCTGCGGGAGAAAAAACGAGCGCTGATACGCACGCGACCAGAACCGCTTTGAAATTCGTTGCCTTCATGCTTGTCCTCACCTGGATTATGCCGGCTTTTGCCAGCTCATTATCTTGTTGTTGCGCCCATGTTCCGGTTCGAGTGCCGACTTTCAGAACATGTCGATCCGTGCCGGCGTCATGGGGTGACGCCATGCGGCATGGAGGGCGCGTTTGGCATATCGGGCAGAAAACGGCAACCATGGGAAAGGCTGGACCTGGCCCGTGGAAACCCCTTTTTTTGAGGGGCAATCCGTTTTCGGGGGGCTATTATGTCGCGATCATGACCGTCATGCCGGAGATTGAAGACGCCTGAAGAGCGATTGTCATTTTCATGTCATTTTGACCACAAGCCAATAGACTCATGAAAAGATCCTTGTGGAGAGGCGATCGATACCAGTCCGCTATTGGGAAACTTTCCGTATATCGGGCCGTTTCCATCGGTGGATAGCCGGGCGCAACTTTGCCCGGTGGAACATATATGAAGCGTTCGGGTTGACAATGTTGCATCGCAAGCGCAAGCGCGCCGCAGTCGGCTCGAATCGTCGATGATCAGGAAAGCCAAACGAACAATGCCAAGCGACAGTAGTCGATTGTCCATGCCGCTGAGAGCCGCCGTCCGAGCCTGATCGTTTCAGTCTCGCCGGGTGCTGATCAGCGGCATCCAAAAGAGGTGAGACATGAGCAAAATGCCCCCCGTCCATCGGGGACTGCGTCCTTTTTCGCGCCTGTTGCGTCTGGGCGGGCCGAACCCGGCCGATATCATGACATTCTTGCTGCTGGCGGGACTGGCCGTGCTCGTCATTCGCGGGGCCGAGGGCATGGCGGAGCCGTTGTCGCAGCTGCGCATCACGCCGGTCGCGCTCGATCCGTGGAACCTGCCCGGCTATGCACTGCGCACCACGCTGCGCATGTTCGCGGCGTTGTTTGCCTCGCTTGTGTTCACGCTCGTCGTGGCGACACTGGCGGCGCGCAGCCGCCGGGCCGAGCAGATCATCGTGCCGGCGCTGGACATTCTCCAGTCCGTGCCCATCCTCGGCTTCCTCACCTTCACCGTGACCTTCTTCATGGGGCTGTTCCCGGGCCAGCAGCTGGGCGTCGAGCTGGCGGCGATCTTCGCGATCTTCACCAGTCAGGCGTGGAACATGACGTTCAGCTTCTATCAGTCGCTGCGTTCGATTCCGTCCGATCTCGACGAGGTCGCGCGCGGTTTCGGCCTGTCGCCGCTGCGCCGGTTTCTCCGGCTCGACCTGCCCTTTGCCACGCCCGCGCTGGTGTGGAACATGATGATGTCCATGTCGGGCGGCTGGTTCTTCGTGGTCGCCTCCGAGGCGATCACCGTGGGCAAGACGACCGTGGCGCTGCCCGGCATCGGATCGTGGCTGGCGCTGGCGATCGAGCGGAGCGATTTTGCCGGCGTCGGCTGGGCCGTCGGCGCGATGGCGGTGGTGATCTTGCTCTATGACCAGCTCGTCTTCCGCCCGGTGGTGGCCTGGGCGGACCGGTTCCGCTTCGAGCAGACGGCCAGCGCCGAGCGGCCGCGCTCCTGGGCCTATGATCTGTTCCGCCGCGCGCGGCTGCTGCCGCTGCTTCTCGCGCCGCTGACCAGCCTTGGCCCGCTGTTGCTCATGCTCGATCCGGGCGGGCGGGGGCTGCGCGCGGGGAAGGGCAGGGCGCCGAGCCGGATCGGTGACTATCTGTGGCGGGCGCTGGTCGCCGTGGCGGTGATCGGCGCGGTCTGGACGATCGTGGATTATGTCACGCGGACGCTGAGCTGGGGCGATGCGCTGGACGTGGCGGGCCTGGCCTGCCTGACGATGCTGCGGGTCATGGCCCTGATCGTGGTCGCCAGCCTGATCTGGGTGCCGGTCGGCGTGTGGATCGGCTTGCGGCCGCAATGGGCCGAGCGGCTCCAGCCGGTCGCGCAGTTTCTGGCCGCCTTTCCGGCCAATGTGCTGTTTCCCTTCGCCGTCATCGCCATCATCCACTGGCGCCTCAGCCCGGATGTCTGGCTCTCGCCGCTGATGATCCTCGGCACGCAATGGTATATCCTGTTCAACGTCATTGCCGGGGCGAGCGCGATCCCCACCGATCTGCGCGAGGCGGCCGGCATGTTCCGGGTGAAGGGCTGGCAATGGTGGCGGCAGGTCGCGATCCCCGGCATTTTCCCTTATTATGTCACCGGCGCGCTGACGGCGGCGGGCGGATCATGGAATGCCAGCATCGTGGCGGAGACCGTCTCCTGGGGCGATCGCACGCTGCATGCCGCCGGGCTCGGCTCGTTCATCGCGGATGCCACGGCGGCGGGCGATTATCCCCGCGTGGCGCTGGGCATCGCGATGATGTCGATCTTCGTCATTGCCTTCAACCGGCTGCTCTGGCGGCCGCTCTATGCCTTTGGCGAGCGCCGCCTGCGCCTCGCCTGACCATCTGCTGAAAAAGGAGCCTTGACCATGGCCACCCTCGCACCCTCCCGTCCGCTGGTTGAACTGACGGCCGTCCGCCACGCCTATGGCAAGGGGCATGGGCAGATGCTCGTGCTCGACGATGTCAATCTCACGCTCAACGAGAGCGAGATTGTCGGCCTGCTCGGCCGCTCCGGCTCGGGCAAATCCACCTTGCTCCGCGCGATCGCCGGGCTGCTCGCGCCGAGCGAGGGCGCGGTGCGGTTCGTGCCGGATGACGCCGGCCGCGCGCCCAGCGTGAGCATGGTGTTCCAGACGTTTGCGCTGTTCCCTTGGCTCACCGTTCTCCAGAATGTCGAGCTGGGGCTGGAGGCGCTCAAGGTGCCGGCCGAGGCCCGCCGCACCCGCGCGCTGGCGGCGATCGACATGATCGGCCTCGACGGCTTTGAAAACGCCTATCCCAAGGAGCTGTCCGGCGGGATGCGCCAGCGTGTCGGCCTGGCGCGCGCGCTCGTTGTCGATCCGTCGCTGCTGCTGATGGACGAGCCTTTCTCCGCGCTCGATGTGCTGACCGCCGAGACGCTGCGCACCGACCTGCTCGACCTGTGGTGCGAGGGGCGGATGCCGATCAAGGCGATCCTGATGGTCACCCATAATATCGAGGAAGCGGTGCTGATGTGCGACCGCATTCTCGTCTTCTCGTCCAATCCGGGGCGGATCGCGGCCGAGATCAGGGTCGACCTGCCGCAACCGCGCGATCGGCTTGATCCCGCCTTCCGCGCGCTGGTCGACGATATCTATGTGCGGATGACCGCGCGGGCGGTCGCCACGCCGGTCAGTGAGGGGTATTTCCCGGGGACCGGCATCGACATGGTGCTGCCCCGTGTCTCGACCAACAGCCTCGCCGGGTTGATCGAGGAAGTGGACGGCACCCCGTTTGACGGGCAGGCGAGCCTGGCCGATCTGGCGGTTTCCCTCAAGCTTGAGGTGGATGCGCTGCTGCCGATGGCCGAGACGCTGCAATTGCTGCGCTTTGCCGAGCTGACCGGCGCCGACCTCAAGCTGACGCCGGACGCGCGGCGTTATGCGTCAGCCGATGTCGATACGCGCAAGGGCATGTTCGCGCAGGCGCTGCTCGCCCATGTGCCGCTCGCGCAGCATATCCGCCGCATTCTGGATGAGCGCCCGGGCCGCACCGCCCCGGCGCGCCGGTTCCGCGACGAGCTGGAGGATCATATGCTGCCGGATTATGCGGAGATGACGTTGCGGACGGTCACCCATTGGGGCCGCTATGCCGAGATTTTCGCCTATCATGAGGATGCCGACCAGTTCAGCCTGGAGGACCCCGTCTGATGCGCGCGCTCTGGAAGGAGGCGGCCGCGGCGCTGGCGCTGCTGGCCGCGGGTCCGGCGCTGGCGGCCGGCGGCGCTCATGTCATCGATGACTCCGAGGTCGAGACGCCGGGCACCTGTCATGTCGAAAGCTGGATCACGCGGAACAGTGGCGAGAGCGGGCTGGTCAACAGCGCGCCGGCCTGCACGACCAAGGCATGGCCCCATATCGAGCTGGGCGGGTTCGTCATGCATGACTGGACCGCCGATGCGAGCACCACGCTGATCGGGCTGTCGCCCAAATTCTCGCTCCGCTCGGAGAGCACGGGCCTCGGCATCGGCGTGACGACCAATCTCGGTTTCAACGTCGATCGCAGCCGGCTGGAAACGGGAGCCGTCATCATGCCGCTGACCCTGGATGTCGGCAAGCGCGTGCGGGTCAATCTCAACGGGGGCTGGGCCTGGGCGCGAACGAGTGATTACAGCCTGTTTGTCGGCGGCCAGGTCGAATTCGCGATGACGCCGACTCTCGGCCTGATGGGGGAAGTGTTCACGCATGATACCGGCAAGGCAGGCGGTCAGACCGGTCTGCGCTGGATGAGCGATCACGGCCGGATGAATCTTGATGTCCTCGTCGGGCGCTATGCGGACGGGACCACGCCCACGGCGGTCACGATCGGCCTGAGTATCCGCCGTTGAGGGGGCATCGTCGAACCGGTCGAGAAGGGGTCGATCGAGGCGCAACGCGAGCGTCTGGTCAATCCGCGGTTCCGGCGGGATGGGTTCGCTGAGCAGATGTCTCATCTCGACCGCCGCCGTGCCATGACCGAACCGATGATCACCCGTGCCGAGACCGTAAAACTGGCTATGCCGCGCCGCGACAAGCCGCACCACGGCGTGCCGGATCTGGCTTATCGGCATGCCGCGCGATCGGGAAACGGGCCAGAAGCTGATTCGCCGGTCATTGGCAACACTGGCGCGCAAGCGAATGGAGGAGGAGTTCGAGAACCAGTGGAAGCGCATGCTCGGCCACCAGAAGGCGAGCACGTCGGACCTTTAAGCCTTGTTTGAGCCCGGAAATCTCGGCCGCGCCCTAGCTGTAACCGAGGAAGTCGAGGCTCTGGCGCCGGGGGCATTCAAACCACTCACCGGAGCGGCACCGGAGTTCAAAGTTATCGCTGGAGGCAAGAATCGCTGAAAACCTTGGTGCACCCGACACGATTCGAACGTGTGGCCTCTGCCTTCGGAGTGCAGGGATAGCGGGCAGTTGCGGACACAACCGGACGTTGAAAGTCCTGTAAATCAGCTATTTCCTATCCGCACTTGTCCCGATGCATCCCCTAATGTATTTCGTACGCATTCCGTACGAAACAAAAAGGACGGCTGGCGATGGCACTGGATTTGAGCAAGGTTGGCGAGCGGGAGCGGCTCAAAGCGCAGCGCGAACCGCACTGGCAACGGCTGCGCGCCGGATGCTTTCTTGGCTTTCGCCCCTCCAAGCGCGGCGGCAAGGGAACATGGATTGCCCGCGCCTATGACGAGGATGCAGGCAAGTATCGGCTGAAGGCGCTAGGCGACTTCGGGACGCTGCCGGGCAATGAGATGTTTGCCGCTGCAAAAAAGGAAGCCGAGCGGCTGGCCGATCTGGTCGAGACGGGCGGCGAAGTGCGCTCCAAGATGGAAACCGTTGCCGATGCCTGCCGGGAATATGCCAAAACGCGCCCTGAGGCCGGGCATCGTTTCCGGCGCTACGTCTATGCCGATCCGATTGCCAAGGTGAAGCTGGACAAGCTGCGCCGTCGCCATGTGAAGGAATGGCGCGAGCGGCTGGAGGCGCAACCGGCACTTGTGAGCCGTCGCAAGGAAGGCGAGGCCATCCACCGAAAGCGCGCGGCTTCCACCGTCAACCGCGATATGGCCGTACTGCGCGCGGCGCTCGCCAAGGTTCTATCGCCCGGCGCGCCGAATAGTGAGGCGGCATGGCAAGAGGCGCTGAAAGCCATTCCCAATGCCAACGGACGGCGCACCCTGTACCTCGATCGCAGCCAGCGCCGGAAGCTGGTGGCAAAGACCGATGCGGAAGCCGCGCCCTTTGTCCGCGCGCTCTGCCTGTTGCCGTTGCGGCCCGGCGCATTGGCGGGGCTTATCGCTGGCGACTTCGACAAGCGCACTGCGGAATTAACCATTGGCAAGGACAAGACGGGCAAGCCCCGGCGCATCCAATTGCCAGCCGAGGCGGCAAACCTGCTTGCGGCTCAGGCCAAGAACAAGCTGCCGGGAGCGCCGCTGTTCATGCGCGCCAACGGCAAGGCATGGGACAAGGAAACGTGGAAGCACCCCATTGCCGCTGCCGTCACCGCTGCGAAGCTGCCGGGCGAGGCAACCGCATACACGTTGCGCCACAGCACAATTACCGACCTTGTGAGCGCCGGGCTGCCATTGCTCACCATCGCGCAAATCTCTGGCACCAGCGCCGAAATGATCGAACGCCATTATGGGCACCTTGCCAGCGATGCAGCGGTGAAAGCCCTTGGAGAACTGGCACTGTGAGCCGCTATCGCTGGCTGCGTCCGATTCGAGCCGTGGAAAGCATGACTTCATTGCCTTCGCTGGATAGCCTGGACTGCGATCAATGCGACAAGCTGCTTTGGGAAGCCATGCAACGGGGCGACATTCGCGCGATGCTTAACGATGTGATCGTCCCGGCAGCACACATTGAAGCGTATCTACTCCTCTATCGCGCGGCCTGTCCCGACCAGCCGCCCTATACGCTCCCGCCAAATTTGGGCGTGAATTATGACGATCTCTGCGCGGTGTTTGACCGCCCAAACCTCGATGACCGAAAGCGTGGCCGTCCGAGACAAGAACATCAGGGTTGGACTGATGACCACAAGCTAGCATTCGAGATGCACAAGATGCTCGCCAGTCCCGATCCAAACAGGCCAAAAAATCCGACGCAAGCGGCGCGCCTACTTGTTGACGCTGGCCGGGTTGCGGGTGCTGGTATACCCGAAAGTTTGGTCAAGCGGTTAGTGAGAGAGTTTCGAAAGCGATACTCTTCATGATCCACTGATTTAAAATCCCTTATTGTCCTTTGCTGCGCGTTCGATCTGCCTGCAAATGGTCAATCCGCAAGCGTCCACCCCAAACCCCGGACGTTGCGGAGAACGATCATGGACACACCGATTGCAGTAACGATTCCCGATGCCGTGAGGCTCTCGGGATGCTCTCGCTCCGCGCTTTATGAGGCGCTGAAGCGCGGCAATCTCACGGCTCGTAAGGCCGGGCGGCGAACGCTAATCAGCTATTCCGATCTCGAAGCCTATCTGGCGAGCCTCCCGACCTATCAGGCGGGAGCATGAGCGATGACTTCACAAATGGAAAACGCCGGGCGGCAACCCGGCGTTCTCTGCAATCAACTTGGCGGCTGGTTGCGTTCCCCCTCTACCGCATCGGACTGGCAGGCTCAAACGCTTTCCTCCCGTTTCCGGCTCTCGCCGTGGATGGCGCGGGATATGGCGCGGCTCTGCTTTGGGGAGGACCGTTGCAATGACTGAGCGGCCCTTTTCCGATCATCGGGCAGCGGCGCTTGCCCTGCTTAACGGCACCAGCCGCCTGAGCCGCAAGGCCGGGCAATTCCTTGGCCAGCTTGCGGTCGATTCCACGCCCATGAGCGATGCGCAGGCCGATTGGCTTGGCAAGTTGCTGGACCGCGCGGGCTTGCCGCCGATGGCAGAGGGAGACGCAGCATGAGCACCTATCCCGATGCACCGGGGCACCGGAACGTGGAAACCTCGATTGCCGCTGCCGATGCCCTTGCTCTCAAGCTGGGGCGGCTCCAGCGCATGGCAGAGGGCGCAATCCGCGATGCTGGCGCGCACGGCCTTACCGCCGATGAACTGGCGGCACGGCTCGATATGGACCGCTGGTCAATCCAGCCGCGCACCAGCGAATTGAAGCGCAAGGGGCTTATCCGTGACAGCGGGCAGCGCAGGCCGAATAGCACCGGCAAGCTGGCCATTGTCTGGATTGCCGCATGATCGCTGCCGCCATGCCCAAGCCGCACAATTGCGCCCGGCATGGCGGCGCTTTGAAACTCCACCGGGATTGCGGTTTCGGTGGAGTTTCAATTGCACCGCTCCTGCCGCAATCGCCCGCAAATCCGCCGATTGCCCGAACTGGCACGGCGCTTGCGATTAGTTACCTTACCTCTGGTGTGGCAGCCCTTTCCGCTGGGGGCACTGGCAGGGGCGGCGCGCGCAACCGTGCCGACCGGGAGAGCCATGCACTGACAGCCACTCAGATTGGCAATCTCAAGGCCGCTGAGCGCCATGCCGAAAAAATCGGGCTGCCGTTCAACCGAATGATCTCGATACACTGGGTAGGCGCTGGAGTGCCCTTGGCGGGCATGGCGAAAGCTACCGGGCGCTTTACCGATCTCATGGCGAAGGCTCTGGCGCGGCATGGCAGCGGGGCGGCATGGCTCTGGACGCATGAGAACGGCGACGGGAAAGGCGGGCACTGTCACATGCTTGCCCATGTGCCTGCCGATCTCGTTTCGCGTCTGACTGCCCTGCAACGGGGCTGGCTTCGCCGGATTACCGGGCAGCCTTACCGGGCGCGCGTGATCCACAGCAAACCGATAGGCGGGCGGCTGGGATTGGAGGTAGGCAATCCCGATCTCTACGCCGTCAATCTGGAGGCGGCGCTTGCCTATGTCCTGAAGGGGGCAAGCCCTGAGGCCGCGTTACAATTCGGCCTGGAGCGGCTGGAACCGGGCGGGCGCGTGATCGGCAAGCGTTGCGGCACCTCCCAAAACATCGGCGCGAAGGCGCGCAAGGCAAAGGACTGACAATGGCGAGAAAACGGAAACCGACAGGGGGCATGGAGCCGAACAACGCGCTCACGGTCGAGCAAACAACTGAGGAAACCGGCGCGCAGGCAATGGCCCGCAAGTTACTCCAGCCGACCTTGAAAAACGCGGCGGCGGCATCGGCTTTCACCGGCAAGATGATGGGCACCGATCTGGAGATGCCGGGCATTGGAGACTACGCGGACCATATCCATGCCGTGACGCATGAGGCAGCGGGCG
This sequence comes from Sphingobium sp., assembly GCA_035555575.1. Lineage (GTDB taxonomy): Bacteria > Pseudomonadota > Alphaproteobacteria > Sphingomonadales > Sphingomonadaceae > Sphingobium. Next base: position 49,479 of record DATMGL010000030.1, on the reverse strand, counting down.
GCGACATTGCGATGGCCAGCAAGATTCTCGCCGCGCAGGCCGTCACCCTCGATTGCATGTTTGCCGAGCTGGCCCGGCGCGCCGCAATGAACATGGGCGAATACATCAACGCTGCCGAGCGATATGGGCGGCTGGCCCTAAAGGCTCAAAGCAACTGCCGCACGACACTGGAGGCGCTGGCCAAGCTGCACCAGCCGCGCGAACAAACAGTGCGCCATGTGCATGTGAACGAGGGCGGGCAGGCCGTTGTGGCCGATCATTTCCATAATCACACGGGGGCTGCCGAAAATGGCAAATCAGTCAAACAATCCGATGCAACCGGCACGGCTGTCGCAAGCGCCGCGCTGCCTTGCCCGGACGCGGGCGGGAACGGAGTGCCAATCTCCAGCGGTGAAGGGCAAGCGGCGATGCAGGATGCACGGCGGCACCAATCCGGGCGCGCCTGATGGAAACCGCAACGCATGGAAGCATGGTGGGCGATCTGCTGAGTCGATGGCGGCGGCTCGATACCTCAGAGAGATTGCGCGGCTGGTCGAGCGGCTGGATAATTAGTCCACGACACAATCACCGATCATGAGCCTGCCCCTCGCTTGCTCGCTTTGACCGAGTGAGAGGATTCCGCCAACTCCAAGGCTCATGCCTGTAGACATTACCATCTGCCATTCCGGCCAAATCTCGCCTGTCTTGGCAAATGAAAATGTAGTGAAATTCACATTTCCATCGGGCGTCTGACTGCCATCATAAACGGCAGCGATCATGAATCGGTCCCGCTTGCCAACGCTGATGTATCCGTCTGTTGCATCCAGCCCATAGGAGTGAATTTTGAAGCCGTCCGCCCTATACGCCTTTGAGAACGTCTCTCCGGCTGGGATTATATCTATCACACCATCCTCCGAAACGACAAAATCGAGCACTGAACCGCCGTAACCATCACGATAGACGCCACCGAGAGGGCCTTCCCCAGTGCCTGCACCTACTCCCTTTATGTTCCAGCATTTCGCCAAGAGGCGACCGCTCGAATTGCTGTCAATCATTGGCATGGATGGTGCCATGTCACCACGGCCAACCCACACTCCTGACTGAAATAGCCCAGCGTAAATGCTGGTCGGAATCAGAATCGCTGCCGCCCCAATCACAGCGGCAATGTTGAACTTCGACGCGCCCACGTGCTCAACTGGATCAGGAACGGGACCGAACTTGTTTTCTTCCTTATCGCCGCGCCACATCGCGATCAGAAATGGCGCTATAAGGGCCATGCTGCCGATCAATCCGACCAGCTCTGACGTGTTATATGAGTGGTCCGAATTGTAGCGATGATCGATGTAAAGGGAGCCTAGTCCGATGATTGCCATCGGGAGCAGGAACAGGGTTGCCAGCGCCCAATAGCTCCGCAATCCCATATCGTGCAGACGTTTGACGTAAGCACTGACAATCCCGATCAGACAAACGACGAATACGCAAAGCGAAAGTGCAAGATATACGTCCTTCAGCGTCTTGGAGGACGGGGCCAGGATTGTGTTGAAAGGCGCAGCTAAAACCACAACGACGGCAACAAGGATAGCAACCCGAATTGCGAAAGTTGTTCTGGCTATGCGCCCTCCGAAAAGCGACCGAGAAGCGGCAACGCCTGCGCTCTTTATTTTCGCCAAATCGAATTGCATGACAGCCCCCTGAGTTATGCAGGGAGCTACCTTAGGGCGTTACGCCGCAACCTTCCAGCCGCCGCTATCCTGCTCAAGCGTTATGCGGGCGTCGTTCTCTTCAAGATCGGAATCCACCAGCCGCTCGATCATGTCGCGGATATGGGCATTACCCTCGTTCAATTCCCGATAGATCGCACGAATGAACCGATCAGCAATCTTGGGCTGGCTGCTCCGCTTTTCCCATAGCGCGACCGTTTGAGCCTCATTGCCCAGCATGGATGCTAGCTTTGCTTGGCTCAGGCCCATCTCTTGCCGCAGGAAGCGCAATTCGGTCCCGGTCAGCTTCCCGCCCTTGTTGACGATTCCGTGCGCAATGGCGCGATGCAGGCCCTCCACGTCATGGATTGCAATGCCCGGTCCATAGGGGGTGTCGTGCTCATCATAGCCGTTCGCCAACCAGACGTTGCGAAGGCCGCACTCCCGATAATGATACATGCTCGCCTCCTAGAAAACGGTGATGACGATTGCCCGCTTGGGAACGTCAATCGCCACTGCCACGTCCAAATCCTTGCCCGCAACGCGATGCGTCACGGTCAGTTTCCAATTCCCATGCATGTCCAGCGCCACCGGCTCGCTTACGATCCCGCGTTGCAGACAGGTCAAAACCTGCACCGGGGAAACCTTGCGTTGCCGCATTCGCTTCCGGGCATGATGCGTGAAGATCACCTGAGCACTGTCCTGAGCAATCTCGCGAAGGACTTTGAGTGCGGTGGCGTCGTTCATCCGCATGGGAACCGGATCGATCATAACCTATAAATATTATAGGGCCATTGCTTTGGCAAGCAGCTTTGCATGGCACCAGAGGCGGCGCGGCCCGCGATGTCGTATGACCCGGATATGATTGGCCGCTCCCGCAGAAAACCGCGCCTTTAATCAAATCCGAATGGCCAATCATTTCTGATTGAGAAGCTGCCACTCTTGGAAACCCGCGCAATTTAGCCATTTTTCGCCGCGATTTGTCGCGTACGGTGTGTATCGAAACTGCACCAGCCGCGACCGGGCGCATTGCCTGATCTGCCAAGCCCCATCTGCAATCAATTCCGGCGGGAGATAGGGCAAGCGCAAGCGCGCTAGCGCCGACCCCCTAAGGGTGCTTTTCACCCCCTGTTTTCCGTACTCATTCCGTACGAAAGGAAAGCGATACGTCTAAGTCATTGATTTATTGGTGCACCCGACAGGATTCGAACCTGTGACCTCTGCCTTCGGAGGGCAGCGCTCTATCCAGCTGAGCTACGGGTGCGTGAGGAGCGCCGCTATCAGCTTTGTGGCACCGGGCCAAGCGTAAAGACGCACAGCACAGGGTTGATCATCACAAGGCGCGTTGTCAGGGCGCAATTTCGCGCAGGGCGGCGAGCAGACTTTGCTGGTCGATGTTCAACTGGTCCCGCGCCTTGCTGTCGCTCGCCTCGATTCGGGCCAGTATCTCGCTCTGCAGCGCCAGCCCTTCGCACGTCAGGGTCAGGCTGAGGGAGCGGCCGTCGATCGGCGCGTCGGTGATCAGGTCGCGTGCTTTCATCCGGCCGACCAGCGGGGTGAGGTTGGCGCGCTTGATCTCCAGCGCGCGGCCAACATCGCTCTGGCGACAGCCCGGATTGGCGCCCACCACGATGAGCAGCGAGGCTTCCCCCACGCTCAGGTTGAAGGGGCGCAGCACGCTGACGATGTCGCTCATCAGCATCATGGAGGCGCGCCGCAGCCGATAGCCGAGCAGCCGGTCCAGCGGGCTGGCGAGCCGCGCGCCCGTGGTTGTATCGCCCTCATCCGCCCGGTCATGCGATTTTCCCGTCATATACCTGCTCCGGTCGCTTGCTTCGGGGTTGATGGACTGTTATGACTTATAGCATAATTCATCCAGAAAGGATAGGGCCATGTCCGCCGTGGAACGTGAAGAAGATACCGTTCGCTACGAGATTGAGAACAATATCGCCTGGGTTTATTTCAACCGCCCGGCGAAGCGGAACTGCATGAGCCCCAAGCTCAACCGCCAGATGCTCAAGATTCTCACCGAGCTGGAGTTTCGCGACGATGTCGGCGTGCTGGTGCTGACGGGCGAGGGCACGGCCTGGTCGGCCGGCATGGATCTCAAGGAATATTTCCGCGAGACGGAAGCCGGCGGCCTGTCGATGGTGCGCCAGTCGCAGCGCGAGGCCTATACCTGGTGGGAGCGCCTGCGCTGGTATCAGAAGGCGACCATCGCCATGGTCAATGGCTGGTGCTTTGGCGGCGGCTATGGTCCGCTCTTCGCGTGCGATCTGGCGTTTTGCGCGGATGATGCGCAGTTCGGCCTGTCCGAAGTCAACTGGGGCATCCTGCCCGGCGGCGGCGCCACCAAGGTCGCGGTCGACCTGATGCCGATGCGGCAGGCCATGTATCACGCGATGATGGGCGAGAATCTGAGCGGTCCGGATGCGGCGAAATATGGCCTCGTCAACGAGTCGCTCCCGGCCGATCAGCTCAAGGCGCGGGTGACCAAGGTGGCCGAGACGCTGGTCGCCAAGAACTGGGCGACGCTGAAATATACCAAGGACAGCGTCCGCCGGGTCAAGGAAATGACCTATGACAATGCGGAGGATTATCTGATCCGTATGCAGGAGGGCCTCAACTGGTTCGACAAGTCGGACGGCCGCCATGTCGCGATGAAGCAGTTCCTCGACGACAAGACGTTCAAGCCCGGCCTTGGCCATTACGACAAGACCAAGACCGAGAGCTGAGCGCTCACGACAGGATACAGGACGAGGAAAGGGACAAGATGACGATCGAGATTTCAACGCAATCCGCAGCGACGGTTGGCAATATTGACCGGCTGCTGCGGCCGCGCTCGGTCGTCATCGTCGGCGCATCGGAAAAGCCCGGTGCGCTGGGGGCCGCGGTGGTGGCTAATCTCGAAGGGAATGATTTTCCCGGCGAGATCCATCTGATCAATCCCAAGCGGGAGACGATCGGCGGCCGGCCCTGCCTGCCCAGCGTCGAGGCGATGCCGGAAGGCGTCGATCTCGCGATCCTCGCCATTCCGCGCGTCGCCGTGGTCGAGACGGTGCGGGCGCTCGCCGCGCGCAAGGTCGGCGCGGTGATGATCTTCGCCGCCGGCTTTGCCGAGGGCGGCGAGGAAGGGCTTGCCGATCAGCATGAGATTGGCCGCATCGCAGCGGAAAGCGGCATGGTGATCGAGGGGCCCAACTGCCTCGGCTCGGTCAATTATGTCGATCGCATCCCGCTCACCTTCATCGATACGCCGCTGGCCGGCAAGAGCCCCGGCGGCGTCGGCATCGTCTCGCAGAGCGGCGCGATGGCGGCGGTGCTGGCGGTGACGTTGCTCAGCCGCGCGATGGACCTGAGTTTCTCCGTTTCCACCGGCAATGAGGCGGCGAATGGCGTCGAGGATTTCGTCGATTATCTGATCGCGGACGAGAAGACGCGGATCATCGCGATGATCGTCGAGCAGTTCCGGCAGCCGGCGCGCTTCCTCGCCTCCGTCAAGCGGGCGCGGGCGGCGGGCAAGACGGTCATCCTGCTGCACCCCGGCAAGAGCAGCGCCGCGCGCGAATCCGCCGCGACGCACACCGGCGCCATGGCCGGCGATTACAAATTGATGCGCGCCAAGGTGGAGCGCGCCGGCGTCATCATGGCCGAGACGCTGGAAGAACTGGGCGACATCAGCGAGATCGCCGCGCGTTGCACGGCGCTGCCGAGCGGCAACACCGCGGTGCTGGGCGAATCCGGCGCGCTCAAGGCGCTGACGCTCGACCTCGCCGAAGAACTCGACCTCCCGCTCGCGGCGCTGACCGACGACAATGCGCCCGCCCTGCGCGCGGCGCTGCCGGATTTCGTGCCGGTCAGCAATCCGCTCGACCTCACCGCGCAGGGGCTGGTCGATCCGGACATGTATGAGCGCGTTCTCGCCGCGCTGTTCACGGATGACCGGGTCGGCACCATCGTCGCCGGCATCATCCAGACCAATCCGGCCACCATCGGCATCAAGCTGCCGCCGTTCCTGAAGGCGGTGCACGCGCATAAGCCAAACAAGCCGGTGATTTTCGCCGGGGTGGATGAAGGGGCGCAGGTGCCGGCCGAATGGCTGGACGCGTTGCGGGCCGAGGGCATTCCCTATTTCCCGAGCACCGAGCGCGCCTTCCGCGCCGTGCGCAGCCTCACCGCCGCGAGCGCGCGCGATGACGCGGCCTCGTCCGCCCCGCCGCTCAAGGTGCCGGCGCTGGCGAATGAACATGGCGTCGTGCCCGAATATCGCGCCAAAGCGCTGCTCGGCCCGCTCGGCATCCCGTTCCCCAAGGGCCAGTTCGCGGGGTCTGTGGACGAGGCCGTCGCCGCCGCACAGGCGATTGGTGGTCCCGTCGTCATGAAGGCGCAGGCCGCCGCGCTCAGTCACAAGAGCGATGCCGGCGGCGTGGCCCTTAATCTGTCCGGGGATGATGCGATCCGCGCTGCATGGGCCAGGATGCACGACGATGTCGCCCGTTATGATGCCGGCATCCGTCTCGACGGCGTGCTGATCGAGGCGATGGGCGCGCGCGGTCTGGAGCTGATCGTCGGCGCCAAGCATGATCCGCAATGGGGCCCCGTCATCCTCGCCGGCTTTGGCGGCGTGACGGCGGAAATCCTGCAGGACGTCCGCCTGCTCGCGCCCGATCTGACGCAGGCCGGCATCATCGCCGAGCTGAACCAGCTCAAGCAGGCCGCCTTGTTCCACGGTTATCGCGGCGCCCCGGCGCTGGACGTCGAGGCTGCCGCCGCGCTGATCGCGACGATCGGCCAGCTGCTGCTCGGCGAGCCCTCCATCGAGGAGCTCGATCTCAACCCCGTCGTGCTCTACCCCAAGGGGCAGGGCGTGGTTGCGTTGGATGCGCTGATGCTGGTGCGCTGACCAGCGGCGACGGATGAGGACATGGAAGGCCGGGGCAGGGGCGAGCATGGTCTCGCTGTCTGTTCCGGCCTTTTTGCGTTGAGCGCGGTTTCGTCACGGACGGCTTGGAAAGGGCGCGCGGGCGCTTCAAGGATGGGCGAGCGGGGCCAGGCCTTTCCGGCTCGTGAAATCGTCGTGAGGGCGCCAGTTTCCGCTGGCGTCCATGTCAATTTTCTAGTAGGCGAACATTTCGTGTATATGAAGTCAGTCGGATTTTGATGCCAAACCCGGATTCCTCGGCGACGCCGCTGCTGCTGTTGCCCGGTTTGATTTGCGATTCCCGGATCTGGGCGCCGCAGGTCGAGCATTTTCGCGCCGGTCGCGCGGTTCATGCGATCGACGGTTATGGCGATGCGGACAGTTTCACCGTGATGGCCGATCGTGTGCTGGCCGCCGCGCCGCCGCGCTTTGCGCTGGCCGGCCACTCGATGGGCGCGCGCGTTGCCCTTGAGATCGTCCGCCGCGTGCCCGAGCGCGTTGCCGGCCTCGCGCTGGTCAGCACCGGCGTTCATCCTCCCAGGCCCGGCGAGGCGGAGAAGCGCTTCGCCTTGCTCGCCCGCGGGGTGGAGCAGGGCATGGATGCCCTCATCGATGCGTGGCTGCCGCCCATGGTCTGGGAGCCCAATCGCGCGCTGCCCGGCCTGATGGACGAACTTGCCGGCATGTGCGCGGACATGGGGCTGGAGACGTTCGAGCGGCAGATTCGCGCCCTGCTCGCCCGGCCGGACGTGGAGAGCCTGCTGCCCGGCATCACTTGCCCCACGCTGGTTGCGGTTGGTGCGCATGATGAGTGGGCATCGCCCGATCAGCACCGCGCCATCGCGGCCGCGATCCCCGGATCAACCCTGTCGATCATCGCCGAGGCGGGCCATATGCTGCCCGTCGAGCGGCCGGACGGGATCACGGCAGCGCTGGTTTCATGGCTGGAAACACTTTAGAGCCAGCGCCGATTATCAAATTTACGATGCAATCTCACCTCAAGGAGAAGACGATGAGCAAGAGTCTGGAAGATGTGCTGAACGGCAAGGATGTCGTCGAGCTGCTGCGTAACCAGCAGACCGGCCCGAACGTGTATCCCGGCGTTCCTGCGGAATATACCAACTGGCGCGACGAGCAGCGCGGCTGGACGGAGAGCGCCGTGCTCTTCAACCAGAGCTACCACATGGTCGACCTGCTGGTCGAAGGCCCCGATGCGTTCAAGTTCCTTGAATATCTCGGCATCAACAGCTTCAAGAACTTCGTCCCCGGCAAGGCCAAGCAGTGGGTTCCCGTGACCCCTGAGGGCTATGTCATCGGTGACGTGATCCTGTTCTACCTCGAAGAGAACAAGTTCAACCTGGTCGGCCGCGCGCCCGCCATCGAGTGGGCCGAGTATCACGCCTCGACCGGCAAGTGGGATGTCAAGCTGACCCGCGACGAGCGCTGGGCGATGCGTACGGACGGCAAGCGGTCGTCCTACCGCTTCCAGCTGCAGGGCCCCAACGCGATGGCGATCCTGCGCGACGCCATGGGTTCCGAGCCGCCGGCACTCAAGTTCTTCAACATGGCTGACGTCGTGATCAACGGCAAGACCGTCGGCGCGCTGCGTCACGGCATGGCCGGCCAGCCGGGCTATGAGCTCTATGGCCCCTGGGCTGACTATGAAGCCGTCCACTCCGCGCTCGTCGCAGCCGGCAAGGCCCATGGCCTCAAGCTGGTCGGTGGCCGCGCCTACTCGTCCAACACGCTGGAGTCGGGCTGGATCCCGTCGCCGGTTCCCGGTTTCCTCGCGGGCGAAGGCTCCAAGGGCTTCCGCGAGTGGGCGAGCGACAAGAGCTATGGTGCCATGTGCTCCATCGGCGGTTCCTACATTCCGGACAGCGTCGACGGCTATTTCTTCACGCCGTGGGATGTTGGCTATGGCATCATCGTGAAGTTCGACCATGACTTCATCGGCCGCGAAGCGCTCGAGAAGATCGCCGCCGGCCCGCACCGCGAGAAGGTGACGCTGGCGCTCGACAATGAGGAAGTCCTCCGCGCGATCAGCTCCAACTTCGCCAAGGGTCAGGACCGCGCCAAGTATTTCGAGTTCCCGTCCGCGGTTTACTCGATGCACCCGAACGATGCGGTCCTGGTGGACGGCAAGCGCGTCGGCGTGTCGACCTGGATCGGCTACAGCCAGAACGAAGGCAAGATGCTGACGCTCGCGATCCTCGACGCGGAATATGCCAAGCCCGGCACCAAGGTTCAGCTCCTCTGGGGCGAGCCCAATGGCGGCACCAGCAAGCCGACCGTCGAGAAGCACATCCAGACCGAGATTTCGGCTGTCGTGTCGCCGGTCCCTTATTCGGAAGTCGCGCGCGACGTGTATGCCGACAGCTGGCGCAACAAGAAGTAATCAGCCCGCGCTGATTGCCTGAGCAGGGGCGGAGCAACCGGATGGTGGCTCCGCCCTTTTTCGTTAGCGGTGCCGGGGGCGGTTGGTGATGCGGGCTTATCCGCCGTCAGTCGGGGCCGGGTTCGGGCCTGACGGTGTGGCGGGCTTCCTCATATCCGGGATCATCCGGTCCCAAACAATGGCCCATCACCGTGACATGGCCGAACAAGCCGCCTTGCGTGGCCGTCGTCTGTTCAACGAAGATTTTTCCGTCCTGTTGGCACTGCGTCACCGCGACCTTGCGGGCCTCTTGCCGGGCCATCGTGGCGCAACCTGTCGTCGCGATTGTTGTTACAATGAGGCAGATGGCCTTCGCTACATTGCTATCCATTCCAGCGCGCTCCCCCAAGACGTCTGCTCAAAGGCGATGAGATAAAATAGATCGCTGCGCCGAGCCAGCAAATTGGCTCAAGGAGCATGGCGGTGGGTCAAAGGCGGCTCAGGCGAATGGCGATTTGAGATCGTGCCCGACCTCCTTCATTCCACGGTCTCTCAGGGGTTGCTGGCCTTCAGGCACCGGCCCCATCCTCCGCATCGCGCTTGCGCAGTGCGCCGTCCAGCATGCGGGCTTCCCGGTCGGCTTTGGCGCGCTCGGTGGCCTTTTCCGCCTTGGTGCGGCCGAACTTGGCGCGGTTCTCCGCCGCCTTCTGCTCGGCGGCCGTCCGCGCCCGCGCTTTGCGGGCCATGCGCAGGTTGATGATCTGCGCCATACTCAGCCTGGACCGTCGAGATGAACGGCCAGCCACACGGTCGGCGGGTCGGCCTGCGTCCATGTCACGGCGTGGCGGACATGGGCGGGGATGAGCAGCGCGTCGCCCGGCGCGAGATCGTGCTCGCCCGTGCCATCCATCCAGAGCCGCGCTGCCCCGGCGAGCAGTAGCACCCATTCGTCATGCGGCTGGTCATAGGGCGCATCTGGCGGCGTCACCTGTCCCTGCGAGACGATCCGCTCGATCCGCACTCCCGGCCGCGCCAGCAGCGCCGTGAACACTTCCGCCCCCCGCGCGTCGGGCAGCGGCGCGAGCAGATTGTCGGTCACCGCTCAGTTGCCCAGCGCATCGGCCGCGCGCTTGAGCAGTTCCATCGCGCGCTCCTCCAGCGCGGCGCTGGTCCGCGCGGCGGGGATGGCGACGCTGATCGCGCCCAGCGCCATGCCGCCCAGCCACACCGCGCGACCGATGCCGATGATGCCCGGCGTATATTCCTCCTCCGTGCGCGAGACGCCGGTGCGGGCCACGCGCGCCAGTTCCTCGCGCAGCTCCGCCTCGCTGGTGAGCGTATAGGCGGTGAAGGCGGCGCGGTTGCTCGCCGCGAAATAGCGGGCCAGTTCCTCCTCGTCGAAGGTGGCGAGGATCGCCTTGCCCGCCGCAAAGGCGTGCAGCGGCACCAGCCGCCCGACCTCGATCGTGTAGCGCAGCGCCTGCGGGGCGACCTCGCCGGCGATCGCCTCCATCTCCAGCCCGTGGCGCACGAAGAAGGAGACCGTCTCGTTGAGCTGGAGCGAAACGGAGCGCACCACCGGAGAGACGCGGTCACTCAGCGCCCCGGCCGCCTCGCCCGGATTGAGCCGGCTGAGCGCCGGGCCGGGCAGGTGCGAGCGGCCGTTGCGCGTGAGGTAACCCCGCTCGATCAGCGTGGCGAGCAGGTAGGAGAGGCTGCTCACCGGAATGGAGAGCGCCGAGGCTATCTCCGCCGCGCTCACCGGCCGGCCGCTGCCGACGACGAATTCCAGTATGTCGAGCGTCCGCGTCGCCGACTTGACCGATGAAGGCTCGGCCTTCCGCATCTCTTCCGCGCCCCCGTTGACTGCTGCCGGCTGGCTCAGTGCTTCAGGCCGAGCATGGCGCGGGTCTCGCCCGCACTGGCAATCTCGCCGCCCAGCTTGTTGATGATGTCGGCGCCCCAGTGGACCAGTTCGGCATTGTTGTTCGCCAGCTGCCCCTTGCGCAGGTAGATCGTGTCCTCAAAGCCGACGCGGACATGGCCGCCGAGCAGCACCGACTGCGCCGCCATCGGGAAGCTGTGGCGCGAGACGCCGAAGCCGGTGAACTGCGCGCCGCGCGGGATCTGGTTCTTGGCATACATCATCGCCTCGCTGGTCGCGGGCAGGCCATATTTGGTGCCGAGGACGAAGGTGAAGGGCGCGTTCTTGGGGATCAGTCCCTTGGCCATGAGATCGTCGGCGAACACGAAATCGCCCGAATCGAAGCACTCGATTTCGGTCAGAACGCCGGCATCCTGCAGCATGGTGCCCATGGCGCCCACGATCGGCTCCAGATTGATGGCGACGCCGCCCCACAGGTTCATCGTGCAGATGTCGAGCGTGCACATGTCCGGCTTGAGGTCGAGAATATGTTCGATGCGCCGCTCGGCGGTGAACATCAGCGTTTTTTCGGTGTCCGGCATGCCCGGCTCTTGCGCGCTTTTGGGGAACCACATGCAGCCGGGCCCGGTGGTGACGTTGAGGATCACCTCGCTGTTCTTCTCGCGGATCAGGCCCACGACCTTGCGATAATCCTCCAGTTCCTGGCTGGGCGTGCCGTCCTCGCCATTGCGGACATGGACATGGATGATCGACGCGCCGGCCGCGGCGGCATCGAGCGCTTCCTGCGCCACATGCTCGGGGCGGAAGGGGAAATTGGGATGTTTGGGCATCGGCGATGCGCCGGTAATCGCGCAGGTGATGAAGGTTTTCGCCATGGTCTTCTCTCTCGCTCTCATGCTTCTCGCGGTGGCATGTGGCCCAACCGGGTGCCGTAATGCAATGCCGCCTGTGGCAAGGTCTGGCAATGGCGCGCGCTGTAGGGGCGATCCGCTCATTGCCGTGGATGGGCGCGTATCTGGCACGAGCCGGGCCGCATGGGAAGGCCGGCGATCAGGATATCGGCGATAGAAGGGGGCAGCGCGCGCGGGCGATGGCGAAAGCCGCCGCCCGCGCGCGCCTTGTCATCAGAAGCGGTAGCCGACCGACACGCCATAGGTGCGCGGCGGCAGCCAGGTGGCGCCGAGCAGGCGGCCCGTCGCCAGCGCGAAGGTGCTGCTGGGGCGGAAGACGTCGAACAGGTTCTTCGTCCACAGTTGCGCGCGGATGCGGCCGTCGTTCGTCTCGAAGGCGAGCGACAGGTCGACCAGCGTATAGGCGCGGCTGCTCTCGATATCGCGCTCATATTCGCTGAAATATGTGCGGCCCTTGTGGGAGACGTCGAAGCTTGGCGTAAACAGGCCGATCGGCGCGCGCACATCATATTCGCCATGGACGTTCCACGACCAGCGCGGGCTATTGCGCGTATCATTGCCGGCGAGCTGGATGTCGCCACCACTCGGCGAGCCATAGGCGGTCAGGTCCGGGTTGGTCACCGGATCATAGGGCGCCGAACCGGGCGTCATGATGTTGGCCGGGTTCAGCGGATCGAGCGTCAGATAGTCGACGAAATGCGCGTCCGTATAGGAGAGCGCACCGCTCAGGCGCAGGCCGCGGGCCGGACGCAGCAGCACGTCCGCCTCGATGCCCTTGGCGCGGGTCTTGGCGGCGTTCTGGAAGATCGTGGTATAGCCGGTCGGCCCGCCCGCGATCGTCTTGTTGAGCTGCAAGCCGTCGAGCGTATAGGCATAGCCCGCCAGGTTCAGCGTGAGCATCCGGCCGAAGCTGGTCTTGATGCCGGCCTCGTGGTTATACATCTTCTCCGGGTTGACGATGGTCGTGCTGCCCGAGGCATTCTCGCCCGAGCCGGCCTTGAAGCCTTCCGAATAGGTGTAATAGACCAGCACGTCCTTGGTCGGCTGCCATTCCAGCCCGGCCTCCGGCGTGAAGTCGCGGAAGGTGCGCTCCACATGGGTGCTCGCGGCGGTGGGGTGGAGAACGCCGGGGCCAGCGCCATTGGCGAGAATGACGATGGATGGATTCTCGGATTCGACATGCTCGCTGCTCCAGCGGCCGCCCAGCTTGAGGCGGAAGGCAGAGAGCGATTCATTCAGCAGGCCCAGGCCGATTTCATACTGGCCGAAGATGGCAAAGGATTCGGTGCCGAGGTTGGATTTGGTGCAGACCCGCTTGGGCGCGATGATCGTGCCGCCGCCGGTCACGCCGTCCGGGCGATAGCCGCACAGCTCATAGGCCTCGTCCAGATTGATGCCGGCTGCCTGAAGCACCGCGATATTGCCCGGCATGCCGGTGCGATTGGCAAGGCCGACATTGTCGATCGGGCGCTGGCGCTCGTTGAAATAATAGAGGCCGATCGTGCCGTTGACCCATTCGGACTGGAGGCCGAGGCGCAGCTCGTTGCTCCACTGCTTGCTGTCGATCCGGCGCTCCTGCACCGTGGTCGCCTGCCCGTTGGTGGTCAGGCTGTCGATCACCGCCGAGAGATCCAGATCCTGGAACAGCGAGCTCTTGAACGAGCGGTAATTGGTGATGTTGGAGATGGTGAGATTGTCGTTCAGCGCCACATTCAGCGTGCCGGTGAACGAATAGGTCTCGGTCTCGGTGCCGGGATCGGACTCGGTGGCGAGGTCACGCGGGTTGGTTGCGTAGCCGCCCTTGCCGAGCGAGGCGAGGCGCGCCACGCCGGGGAAGCTGTCGCGCAGATAGTGGATAGCGCCCGAGGCGTCGCTCTGGCGGAAATATTCCGCGGCGATCAGCAGGTCGGCTTTCGGCCCCAGATCAAATTCGATCTGTGCGCGGCCCATGCGGCGGTTGAGATCGTCAATATCCCGGCCGGACACCGGGTTGATGCCATAGCCGTCGCGATTTTCGGTCTTGATGGCCAGGCGGGCGCGGATGCCCTCGGTGATCGGGCCGCTGATCGCGCCTTCCGTGGTCAGCGCGTTATAATTGCCGTAGCTGAAACGGGCATAGCCGGACAGGATATCGGTCGGCTTGGCGGTGATGACGTTGATCGAGCCGCCGACGGCGTTGCGGCCATAGAGCGTGCCCTGCGGTCCGCGCAGCACTTCGATGCGCTCCAGATCGAACAGCGAGGTGAGCTGGGCCTCGGCGCGCGCCACATAGGCACCGTCGACGTGGAAGGCCACGCCGGTCGAGCTGCCGGTGGTCGAGGTGTTGGCGCCGACACCCCGGATGAAGATCTTCGCCTGATTGAAATCGCTGCCGAAATTGACGGATGGGATGATCGTCTGCAGGTCGGAAATGCTGTTCACCTGCGCGCTGACGATGCGGTCCGCGCCCAGCGCACTCACGGCCGCGCTCACATCCTGCAGGGACTGTTCGCGCTTCTGCGCGGTGACGATGATCTCGTCCATGCCTTCATTGTCGGCGCCGTTCTGGCTGGCCTGTTGCGCGAATGCGCTTGTGGAGGCCAGCAGGATTGCCGGTGCCACCAAGATGGTCTTCAACATGTTCATCTCCTCCTGATATTATGGACCGGCGCCTTGGTTGTTGTGCGCCGGTCCCCCTTTTGCATTATGTGTGGATGGCCGTTCAGCGCTGGACGACAACCTCCAGCAAGCGCGGCCCTGAACCGGCAAACAGTGCGGTGATGGCGTCATCCAGCTGCGCCGCCTGCGTGATCCGCTCGCCCGGCATGCCCATGCTTTCCGCCAGCTTCACGAAATCGATGTTCGGCAGCTTGCTCCCGACAACCTCGATGTCGAACAGCGCGCCAAACTGGTCGAGCGCGGCATAACCGCCATTGTTGACGATCAGGAATCGCACATCGAGCTTGAGATCGGCGGCGGTCCACAGCCCCTGGATCGAATACATGGAGGAGCCATCGCCGAGCAGGCACAGGACAGTGCGGCCCGGCTGCGCCAGCGCGGCGCCCACTGCGGCCGGCAGCGCGAAGCCGAGACCCCCGCTTGCCGTCGCCATGAACTCGTCGTCGAGCCGGATCGGGAAATGGTCGTGCAGCGGCCCGCGCGTGCTCGGTGCTTCCTCACTGATGATCAGCCCTTTGGGGCGCAGGGCGTCGAGCCGCTGCATCAGCAGCGTATCGTTGATCAGCGGCCCGCTGTGCGCCGGCGTCGCATAGGGCGCGGGCATGGCCGGGGCGGGACGGGCGGGGGCCTCCGCCGCGCCGAGCTGCGCGATGGCATCGGCGACATTGCCGACAATGGCGGTGCCGACCGGCGTGCGCGCCGCTGTTGCCGGATCATCGACGATCTGGATGAGCGTCGCGCCCTCGGGCACATAGGGGCCGAAACCCTCGACATGATAGGTGAAGACCGGCGCGCCGAGCACGAGAATCAGGTCATGCCCTGCCAGGGCGTCGACAATCGCCTCGCGTGAGGCGGGCAGGAAGCCAGCGAACAGCGGGTCGTCTTCCGGGAACACCGCACGCCCGGCCATCGGCGCAACCCAGACCGGCGCCTGATGCGCCCGGGCCAACGCCTGTAGCGCCGCGCGGGCATTCTCGCGGCCGACACCGGCGCCGCCGACGATCACCGGCGATTTCGCCTCGGCCAGCGCCGCGGCGGCCTGGGCGAGCAGGGCCGGGGAGGCAACGGTCTGCTGCGCCACGGTCGATGCCGTGATGGGCTGGCAGGGCCGATCCCAGTCGTCGATCGGCACGGAGACGAAGACCGGGCCCTGCGGCGCCTGCATCGCCATGTGATAGGCGCGCAGGATGGCCAGCGGCACATCTTCCGGGCGGGCGGGCTCGCAGGTCCATTTGACGAAGGGCTGCGGGAACTCGGTCGCCTTCTCGGCATAGAGGAACGGGTCGTAGGGGAAGATCGAGCGCGCCTGCTGCCCGGCGGTGATGACCAGCGGCGTCTGGTTGCGGAAGGCGGTGAAGATATTGCCCAGCGCATGGCCGGTGCCGGCGGAGCTGTGCAGGTTCACGAAGGCGGCATTGCCGCTCATCTGCGCGAAGCCGTCCGCCATGCCGACGACGACACTCTCCTGCAGGCCGAGCACATATTGGAAATCCTGCGGCATGTCGCGGAACAGCGGCAGCTCGGTGGAGCCGGGGTTGCCGAACAGGGTGGTCATGCCAAGCTCACGCAGCAGCGCCATCACCGCGTCGCGCACTGTCGGGCCTTCAATCTGCTGCGGCTTTTCCACCGCAAGCCCACGTGCCGTCATACTGCTGCTCCTGCTCCGATCATGGGGAAATCCTGACGTCTCGCCACAAATGCGCTCCTATCCGAAGTTCATGTGAATGCGAAGCATCGCACATGCCCGCGATGAAAGACATGTTACATCTGTGGCATATATGCACAGCCCGGCCGCCGGGCGGGCCGGGTCAAACTGTTCCATGGGCCGCCGGCCGAAGCGCGGCGGCGCGCGGATGGCTCAGCCGGCCGGGGCGATCATCACCTTGCACTGGTGGGTGCGGTGCTTGAGGCTCTCGAAAATATCCGGCGTCTCGGCGAGGTTGATCGTCTGGGTGATGAGTGCGCGCGGTTCGGCCGCGCCGCGCTCCAGCACGTCGAGCGAGGCCTCATATTCCCCGCGCGTGAAGAAGGCGGAGGTGATGAGGCGGATCTCCTTGGAGAGCATGGCGAAGCTGTTGAACGTATCGGGCTGGCTGCACAGGCCGAGCAGCACGATGCTGCCGCGCGCCCGCACCTGCCCGACCGCCTGCGCGATGAGCCCGGGCACGCCGACGCATTCGAAGACGATATCGGCCAGCCCGCCCAGCGCGCGCGTGGAAGCGCCGACCGGGTCTTCACGATCCACCACGAAGTCGGTCGCGCCCATCTCCAGCGCCCGCTCGCGCTGATAATCGGCGACGTCCTGCAACACCACCCGTGCCGCGCCCGCGCGCCGCGCCCAGAAGGCCACCGCCAGCCCAATCGGCCCGGCGCCCAGCACCAGCACCTTGTCCCCCGCCTTGATGCCGGAAAGTCCCACACCATGGCGCGCCACCGCGAGCGGCTCCACAATCGCGCCATCCGCGAGGCTCAGCGCTTGCGGCAGCTTCACGCATTGGTTCGGCTTGGTCAGCGCATATTCGGCATAGCCACCCATCTGCAGCCCGAACTGCGCGCACCAGGCAATGTCCCCGGCAAGGCAGGCGGGGCAATGGCCGCAGCTCTGGAGCGGGCTCACCGACACCAGTTCGCCGGTGCGATAGCCCTCCACCCCCTTGCCGATCGCGACGATCTCGCCGGCAAACTCATGCCCCAGTACATCGCCCGCGCTCCGGCCGTAGCTGGCGTCCTCGGTCATGTGCAGGTCCGATCCGCAAATGCCGCAGCGGCCGACCTTGACGACCAGCTCGCCCTCGCCGGGCGTCGGATCGGGCAGGGTCTCGATGAGGAGGGGCTTGTGCAGCCCTTGCATGACGGCGGCGCGCATTCTGTGGTCCTTTTATATTGGAAGCAGGGGGATGGATGGAGCCAGCGTCAGCTCGGCATGACAAGCACGGGCTTGACCACCGCGCCGCTCTCGCCAGCCTCGAACGCCGCGTTGATCGCGTCGAAGGGGAAGGTCTTGATGAGCCGGTCATGCGGGAAGCGCCCGGCGAGATGATGGTCGATCAGCTCCGGCAGAAAGCCGAACAGATCGGAATCGCCGCCGAGAATGCCCATCACCCGCTTGCCGCCGCCCATGAGGCTCGCCTCGTTGAAGGTGAGGTCGTCCGCTGGCGAAGAGGCCCCGACAATGCCGAGGATGCCGAGCGGGGCGAGCAGGGTGAAGGCCGCCTCGATCAGCGTGTTGATCCCGGTCGTGTCGAAGGCATAGGCGAGGCCTTCCGGGCAGATGTCCCGGATCCTGGCGAAGGCATCCTCGGTGCGGCCGTTGATGACATGGGTCGCGCCCATGTCGCGGGCGGTGGCAAGGCGGCTGTCATGCACGTCGATCGCGATGATCGGGTTGGCGCCGGCGATCTTCGCGGCCATCACCGCGGCCAGCCCGACCGCGCCGGTGCCGAAAATGGCGATGGGCAGCCCCGCGCGCACAGCCATGCTGCGCAGCACCGCGCCCGCGCCGGTCATGAGGCCGCACCCCAGCGGCGCCAGCGTTGCGAACGGGATGGCCGCCGCGCTCTGCGGCACCTTCACCACGTTGCGGGCATGGGCCAGCGCGTGGGTGGCGAAGGAGGACTGGCCGAAGAAATTGGCGTTGACCGGCTTGTCGCCCTGATGGGTGGTCGCGCTGCCGTCCGGCCGCGTGCCGATCCAGTTTTCCGGCACGAAATTATAACAATAGGTCGGCTTGTCGACCTCACAGCTCGGGCAGTGGCCGCAGCTGTTGAAGCTCATGATCACTCGGTCGCCCGGCTTCACATGGGTCACGCCGTCGCCGACTGCCTCGACCACGCCCGCGCCCTCATGGCCCAGCACCATCGGCAGCGGCGTCGGCAATTGCCGGTCGCGCGCCGCCATATCGGTATGGCAGATGCCGCAGGCGTGGATGCGCACCAGAATCTCGTCGGCGCGCGGGGTCTCCAGCGTCACCGCCTCGATGGCGAAGGGCTTGTCATCGCCATAGCAGATGGCGGCCTGTGCAGCGGTGCTCATGGCTCTTTCTCCTTACTTGAACTTGCCCAGCGCCATGCCGCCATCGATCAGCATCTGGCTGCCGGTCACATAGCTGGAGGCATCCGAGGCGAGATAGAGCGCCAGCGGCTTGAGCTGATAGGTCTCCGCGATCCGCCCCATCGGCGTCGACTTGTCCCACGCCTCGCGCACCACCGGGTCTTTCAGCGATCCATCCGCGATGTTGGTCACGAACGGTCCGGGCAGGATGGCGTTCACGCGGATATGATATTCCGCCAGCTCGAAGGCGAGATGCTTGACCATGTGGGAGACGCCCGCCTTGGCCGGCATATAGGGCAGCGGCACGATCGCCTCGCAGATCAGCGCCGCATTGGACGAGGTCGCGATGATCGATCCGCCGGTCCGCCCGTTCCTGCGGCCCGGCTTCTTCATCAGCCGCACCGCCTCGCGCATCGTATTATAGGCGCCGGTGAGGTTGATCGCGATGATCTTGTCCCACAGCGCCGGATCATAGGTATCGACCTGCCCGTCCGGCGCGCGGTGGCCATTGGGGTCCCAGAAGCCGGGGCCGGTGCCCACGCCGGCATTGGCAAAGGCGATGTCCAGCCCGCCAAAGGCCGCCTCATGCTCGTCGAACACCTGCCCGGTGCGCGCCCGGTCGCTCACATCGAGCTGGGCCGCGCGCACATCATAACCCAGGCCGCGCAGCCGCGCCGCCTCGCGCTCGGCGGCCTCGCTATCGACATCGGTCAGCGTCACCTGCGCGCCGCCTTCCGCCATCGTCTCGGCATAGGCGAGGCCGATGCCAGAGGCACCCCCGGTGACGATGGCGCTGCGGCCGGCAATGTCGAACTGTTCGAGCGCCTTGGGCGTCTGGCTCATGGAAAACGGGTCCTTTCGCTGCGGGGTCAAAGATAAAGCTGCGGATTGAGCGGGATGTCGTTGGCCCGGCAATAGCTCTCATAATGGTCCATGAACCACCACACATCGGCGGTCATGATGAAATTGCCGTCGCTGTCGTAAAATTCGTTCGGCCCCTGCATCCAGCCGAACAGCTTGCAGCCATCCGGATGGTCGGTGACCAGCGTATGCGCCTCGCCGGGCGTCTCGTAGATGAAGCTGCCGGGTGTCGCCAGCCAATCATATTCGAGATAATGGACGCTGCCCTCCAGGCACATCATCACCACATAGCCGCGATGCTTGTGGGTGCCGACCACGCTTGGTCCCTTCATCCACAGGATGTTGGAGTAGATATTGTGCCGCGTGTCGAACAATAGATGCTTGATCGCCGCATTCTCGCCGAAGGGCACCCAGGGGCTGTCCTTCTCGGCAATGTCCACGAACCGGCCGGGCATGGCGTGCTTGGCGATCAGGTCCGGGAACAGCTCGGGCACCTTGACGATCTTGCGCTCCTGCGAGGGCGGGGCGGTCATCTTGCCTTCAGGCTTGTTCATCATCTCTCTCCTTGGGGGATGGCGCGCGGGCGTTGGCCGCCCGTCGCGCCGGCTGTCCGCCGCTTTAGTCGTCGAACACGTTGAGCTCGATCTGCACGCCGGTCGGGTCGTGCAGGAACACCTGCGTCATCTTGATGACCTCGACGCGATTCTCGCGCCATGGCACGCCATGCTCCTTCAGTCGCTCGATCAGCGGCGCAAAGCCCACGCACTGGAAGGCGACATGGTCGAGCCCGCCGGTGGTGCCGGTGATATTGTCATATTGCCCATGTTCGGAGAGCGCGCCGGGCGTGCTGATATGGACGATCGGGTCGTCCTTGTGGTCATACATCCAGCGCACCATCGTCTTGTCGAGATTGGATGGCGGATCGCGCTCTTCGAGCAGCAATATGTCGCGATAGAAGGCCACGACAGGCGGGAGGTCGCGGGTCCGGATATTGACGTGGTCGAGCCGTTTGATGAGCATGAGCGTTCCTGACGATGGGGACACCCGACTATAGTCCGCCGGGCGCTATGATGAAAGCCGGAGTCCCGGACCACGGCCGGGGCATCGCCGATTGAAAGCAGGCCCGCGCCCTCATATCAAGCCCGTTCTGTCGGCTTTCATTGTCCGCGATTATGCCATAATCGGGCGGGCAAGCCTGTCATGGCGCCCATGTCACGCCCCAACGCATCCATCGAGGAGACGAATGTCCATGTCGACCATTGCCACAACCCATGTCGGAAGCCTGCCGCGTGGCCCGGAGCTGACGCCGCTCCTCCTCGCGCGCGATCATGGCGAGGCCTATGATGTCGACGCGTTCGATACGGTCGTGCAGGCGGCGATCGACGACGCCGTGGCAAAGCAGGTCGCCGCCGGCGTCTCCATCGTCTCGGATGGTGAGCTCGGCAAGGTCGGCTATTCGACTTATATCATCGAGCGGCTGGAAGGCTTTGGCGGCAACAGCCCGCGCAAGCCCGCGCTCGATCTCGCCCCGCTGCCGGAACTGCGCAAGAAGCTCGCCGCGATCATGGGCGATCAGGAGTTTACCCGCGCCTCGTGCATCGCGCCGGTCAAGCTGAAGAATCTCGATCCGTGCCATGAGGATATCCGCCGCTTCAAGACCGCGCTGGAGCGCAAGGGGCAGGGCGTGCGCGGCTTCATGAACGCCGCGTCGCCCGGCCTCATCACCGCCTTCCAGCCCAACGCCTATTATCCGACGCACGAGGCCTATCTCGCTGACCTCGTCACCGCGATGCGCCCGGAATATGAAGCGATCATCGCCGCCGGTTTCGACCTCCAGCTCGATTGCCCGGATCTCGCCATGTCCCGCCACACCGGCTATCAGGATGTGAGCGACGCGGAGTTCGTCAAGATCGCGCAGGCCAATGTCGAGGCGCTCAATGCCGCCACCGAGGGACTGCCGCGCGACCGGCTGCGCATGCACATCTGCTGGGGCAATTATGAAGGCCCGCATGATTGCGACATCGACCTCATCAAGGTGCTGCCCGCCATCCTGAGCGCCCGCCCCGGCACGGTGCTGTTCGAGGGCGCCAACCCGCGCCATGAGCATGAGTGGACGGTGTGGCGCGACGCCAAGCTGCCGGACGATCTGGTGCTGGCCCCCGGCCTCATCGACAGCTGCTCCAACTATGTCGAGCATCCCGAGCTGATCGCCCAGCGGATCGAGCGTTTCGCCTCGTTCGTCGGGCCGGAGCGGGTGATCGCCAGCACGGATTGCGGTTTCGGCACCTTCGCCGGCTACGGCAAGATCGATCCGGCGGTGGCGTGGAAGAAGCTGCAAGTGCTGCGCGAGGGTGCGGACATCGCGGCGGCACGTCTCTGATCGGGCGGCAGGGCCGGCGCCTCGTCGCCCGGCCCGCCCTCAACGCAAAAGGGGTCGGCTCGCGCCGGCCCCTTTTTCATGTCGTCATGGCGGGGAGCGTTGCCTGTGGAGGCTTCGGCATGCCGCCGCCGTTCCCATCCGGCGGCCGGCCCGCGCCTGTCCGTTCCGGTTGACCGAGGTCGGATACGCCGCGCCGCGTGTCCGACCCCGATAAGCTCTACCGCGCCTTGTTCACCTGCGAGGGCGCGGTTTCCTTGAGGAACATCGCGACGATCCCGCCGATGATGGTGAGCCCCAGCATGATCCACAGCGGCGCGGCCAGCGTGCTGGCGTCGGCGGCGGCACCGGCGATGAACGGCGCGAACACGCCGCCCAATATCTCGGCCGATCCCATGGTGAGCCCCAGCGCGGTCGCCACATGGCGCGCGTCGACACTCTCGGAGGGCACGGTCGCCATGAACAGCGGGAAGATGCCGTTGAGCCCCCAGCCGAGGAAGAAGATCGGCGCCAGCCCCCAGGCCGAGCCCTCCCAATACATCGCGCCCAGCGGCAGGATCACGCCGATCAGCGGCATCGCGATCATCACCGGCCGCCGGCCGATCAGGTCGGAGAGGCCCGATGTCGCAAAGCTGCCGATGGTGGCCGAGATGCCGAGCGTGCCGATCAGCCAGCTCATCTCCGTGGCGCTATAGCCGCGCACATTGGTGAGGTAGATCGGCATGAAGGTGAGGCAGATCACGAAATAGCTGACCATCAGCACGCCCAGGATCACGCAGACCGCCACGTTGCGGTTCTTCAGCGCATCGAAAATGCCGTATTTCTCGCCGATATGCTCGGCGGCGGGCTTGGGCGGCGCGGGCGGCTCCTTGAGCGTGAACCAGATGATGATCGCGCTGATGATGCCCGGAATACCGGCGAGGAAGAACGCCTCGCGCCAGCCGAAAATATGGGCGAACCACACCAGCAGCACCGGCGCCAGAAACGAGCCGAGCAGGTTGGAGCCGAAATTCTGGGCGATGCCCTGCGCGAGGCCGCGATGCTTGGGGTCGACCTCGGTCGCCACCATCGCATGGCTGATCGGCATGACGCCGCCTTCCATCGCGCCCATCAGCAGGCGGGCAGCCAGCATGAAGATGAAGCTGGTCGCAATGCCGCTCATGAACGAGCAGAGCGAGAAGCCGATGGTCGAGAGCACGAGCAGCATCTTGCGATTGCCGATCGTGTCGGAGAGCTTGCCGATGCCGAACGCGGCGATCGCCCAGGTGAAGGAAAGGGCGCTCGCGAGCAGGCCGATCTGGGTGTTGGTGAGCGCCAGATCCTGCTGGACCGAGGGCATCAGGACATTGATCGCCTGACGATCGAAGAAGACGATCCCGAAATTGAGACTCAGCAACCCGACCAGCCAGGCCTGATAGGGCCCGCTGCGCCGCTTCACGCCCGCAGGCGCACCCTCTTGAACCATCTCCATGCAGTCCCCTCCAGACGGACGTCGTTATGAAGCGACCCGTTTAATCAGTTTCGTGGTTTTGACAGCCCTGTTTTTTGACGAAATAGGCTGCGACGCGAAACTCGATGCTTTCGCGCGGGATGGCGGCGGGCCTGCTCTCGTCATGGAAGGCGCAGTGCGGCGCGCGCCACGCCCGCTCATGGTCGCTGTCGTGAAATGTGATGGCGATGATCTCGTCGCGCGTCATGTCGGGATAATAGAACCAGCGATGCGCGGGATTGAAGGTGAACAGTCCGCTGGCGCCCATCTCCGCCTCGCCGGCGATCGGAGCGAAGCGCGCATCGCCCTCGGGCAGGCGCTCGACATCGATCTTGACGGCGCGCACCTCGCGGTCGTCCTTGCAGCTTTGAAAGTCGCACAGCGCGAGCGGCCAGTCCTGCGGCGGCGGCGAGAAGCAGCGCCAGATGCTGAGCAGGACGAAGCGCGCGGGCGGCGGCCCCTCCGGCACGGCGCGGCGATAGCGGCGCTGGGCGATGCGGTTGGCGGTGGCGATGTCATAATCGATATGCGCCCGCGCCGCCGGCGGCTGGACGGGTTTGCCATCGGGCCGGCTCGATCGCACTTCCGCGCCCATCGTGACCACCAGATCGGCGCCGGTCAGATCCCGGGCGATCGCTTCCACTTCACGGGCATAGAGGCCGTCAATTCCCGCCCGGTCGGTGATCTGGTTGAGGGCGGTGGGATAGCGCGCGAGCGTGAAGCCGTGCCGGTCGAGCGTGAAGGAGTGGTCCGCCGTGCGCGCATTGCGGATCGTGACGCGCTCGGTAACGGCGATGCTGGTGCTGAGCCGGCCGTCGGGCGCCCAGAAGAAGCGATTGACGCGGGATTGCGGGGACAGATAGCCGATCGCGGCCTCGATGCTGTCGCCCGCCGTCATGCGCTCAGTCCCGGTGCTCGAACATTGCCCGGATCGCGTCGGGCACCCGCTCGGCGCGCAGGCCGCCCGGCCGGCTGTCATCGGCGACCGTCCACACCCGCTTCTCGACGCCCTCCACGCAGACATGGCCATCCTTGAGCAGCCGGTGCGCGATGGTGAAGCTGCTGTTGCCGAAGTCCGGCGCGGCCGCCTCCAGCACGACAGTGTCGCCATAAGCCGCCGGCCGGCGAAACTGCGCCGAGACATCCACCATCGGGAAGCCCATCACGCCCTGCGCTTCCAGCATATCCCGCTTGCGCACGCCCAGCGCCTGCTCGAACAGCATGATCGTGCTTTCCCCGAACATTTCGAGGAAGCGCGGCGCATAGACGATGCCGGCCGGGTCGCAGTGCCCCCATTCGATGCGATAGGGGCGCGAGAGAAAGGCGGTGAACGCGCTCATGCGGCAAAGTCCAGCCCGCCGCGCCGTTCGGAGAAGCGCCAGCCCTCCGCCGTCTTGACGAACCGATCCTTGAACCAGCCGACCAGCGGCCCCTTGGCGTCGCGCACCGGCAGGCCACCATCTTCGCTCGCTTGCCCCTGGAAGAGCAGGATGACGGAGAAGGCGCTGGCCTGCGTCTCGCTCTCCACATCCACGACGATGTTGGAGACGACATGACGGCTCGCGCGCGCCGGGCGGCTCCTGAAACCGGCGAGGATCGCCTCGCGCCCGACGACGGGCTTGTCCGGCGCGCTCGGCCGGGTCATCAGGCCGTCTTCCGCATAGAGCGCGGCGACCGCGTCCCAGTCGGCCGCGTCATTGCGCAGCGCGTAGAGGTTGATGAGGCGGGAGCAGTCCCACTCGATGGCGCGGCGGGTGGCGTCATCCAGCTTGGCGATGTCAGGCATGGTCATGCGTTTTCCGTTTCCTCGGGAAGCAGTTCGGTGTCGATCTGCGATTGGGCGGCGACCGTATAGCGCGCGCCCTGCACCGCGCCGGGCGTGAAGATGGCGTCCACCGCCGCGATCGCCTCGGCCGACAGGGTGACGGCGCCCGCGCCCAGATTATCCTCCAGATGCGCGATGCTGCGCGTGCCGGGAATGGCGATGATGTTGGGTGCGCGCGCCAGCACCCAGGCCAGGCTCAGCTGCGCCGGGCTGATGCCCAGTCCGGCCGCAAGATCATTGAACCGCGCGGCCAGTTTGAGGTTCGCGCTGAAATTCGGCTCCTGAAACCGCGGCATCGGCCCGCGAATGTCGCCCGTCACAAACTCGGCCTTGGTCACCGACCCGGCCAGCATCCCGCGCGCCAGCGGCGAGAAGGCGACGAAGGCGATGCCCAGTTCCCGGCAGGTCTCCAGCACGGCCACTTCCGGATTGCGCACCCATGGCGAATATTCCGACTGCACCGCCGCGATCGGGTGCACGGCATGGGCCCGGCGGATCGTCTCGGCGGACATTTCGGACAGGCCGATGGCCCCGATCTTGCCGGCCTCCTTCGCCCGCACCAGCGCGCCCATCGACTCCTCGATCGGCACATTGCGATCGCGCCGGTGCATATAATAGAGGTCGATATGGTCGGTGCCGAGCCGCTCCAGCGAGCGCTCCAGCGATCCGGCGATGACCTCGGGCCGCGCATCGAGCACGCGCTGGCCGTCGATCAGGTCGAGCACGCATTTGCTCGCCAGATGAAAGTCCTTGCGACGATGGCCCACCGCCTTGGCGAGCAGCCGCTCATTGGCGCCGCTGCCATATAGCGCGGCGCTGTCGAGATGGGTGACGCCAAGGTCCAGCGCGCGGTTGAGCAGCCGGCTGGCATCGTCCTCGCTCGGCGGCACGTCATAGGCATGGCTCAAATTCATGCAGCCAAGGCTGATCGCCGTAACCGGCGTGGCGGCGATGGCGCGGGTGGGGAGGGGGCGTTGATCGGTCATGCGGGGCTTCTCCCCTCGCGACCGCCAAAAATCAATCCCTGCGATGGCCTGCTCGGCCGCCATCCGCCCGATTTGCGGGAAATCGGGCGCGGGGCGGCAATGGACTGCCAGCGACCCGAAATGCCGCGGGTGGGCATTGCAGCGCATCCGCCGGCGCGGTTCGACGGCACGACATAGGATTGAGGCTGGTTCGGTTGGCGCGCCCGATCGCTGCGCCCGATCATCGGCCAATGTGGCGGCTGGAGGCGGCCCTAAGAGACGGTGCCCGCATGGTCGCGCAGGTTCAGCCCCTCGCGGCACCAGCGCCAGAAAGCGGCGGATTTGATCTGCACCTGATGAGCCGAGGCGCGATAGGCGGCCGGGTTTTCGTCAATGCGGACCACAGGCCAGTCGGCCTGATGCAGCGCCAGCGCATAGCGCATTGCGGTGAAACGCTGGCTCGTCTCGCGCTGGGTGTCGCTATCCGCCGCCAGCGCCTCATCGCGCTCGATGAGCAGGCCGAGCCGGCCGATCTGTTCGGAAAGCAGGCGCCGGTCGCGCACCAGCGCCCAGCGCGCCTCATCGTCGCGATCCGGGTTGGCGGCCGAGACGTTGCGCTCGATTGCGGCATAGTCCAGCAGCGCCTGGCGCAACGGGTCCGACAAGGTCATGACGTCATCCTCTTCCGGGCATCATAGGCCCCTGTCGCCGGTCCATGCCGGCACTGTCATTGCGCATAACAAAAAAGCCTTGCCGAATTCCTTCGACAAGGCTTTTTTTCGAACATGTCCGGCCGGGCCGGGAGGGTCAGCCTTGCAGCTGGACCTCCAGCTCGCCGAGCACGCGGTAGCAATCGAGCACGCGGGCGACCGAGCTGTTGGGCTCGCGGCCCTCGCGGATCGCGGCGATGAACTCGCGGTCCTGCAACTCGATGCCGTTCATGCTGACCGCCACCTTGGAGACATCGACCTGCTCTTCCTTGCCGGTGAACAGATCGTCATAGCGCGCGAGCCATGTGCCATTGTCGCAGATGTAGCGGAAGAAGGTGCCGAGCGGCCCGTCATTGTTGAACGAGAGGGAGAGGGTGCAGATCGCGCCGCTTTCGCTCTTGAGCTGGATGGACATGTCCATCGCAATGCCCAGTTCGGGATGGATCGGGCCCTGCACCGCATTGGCCTGCACGATCTTGCCGGCCTGATAGGCGAACAGGTCGACCGTATGGGCGGCATGGTGCCACAGCAGATGGTCCGTCCAGGAGCGCGCTTCGCCCTTGGCGTTCATATTCTGGCGGCGGAAGAAATAGGTCTGCACATCCATCTGCTGGATGGCGATCTCGCCGGCCACGATCTTGTTGTGGATATATTGGTGGCTCGGGTTGAAGCGGCGGGTGTGGCCGACCATGCAGACAAGGCCGGTTTCCTGCTGCTTCTTGGCGACGGCGAGCGAATCCGCCCAGCTATCGGCCAGCGGAATTTCCACCTGCACATGCTTGCCGGCGTTCATGCAGGCAATCGCCTGCTCGGCATGCATCTGGGTGGGCGTGCACAGGATGACGGCGTCGACATCGTCGCGCGCCAGCGCTTCGGCAAGGTCCGTGCCGCTATGCTTCGCGCCGTATTTTTCCGCGACCTGCGCGGCCTGCTCGGCCTTGCGGCTGATGATCGAGGTGATTTCGACGCCCTCGATATTCTTGAGGCCGTCGAGATGCTTTTCGCCGAATGCACCGGCGCCTGCGAGGGCAATTCTCATGAGAGGCTCCTGTCTTCTGCCTCTCGCCCGGCAGCGGGGAGAGGGCGGGGGGAGAGGTTCGGGCGAGGGGGAGGCGCGCCGCCGCAAGGGCTCGGCGCTCCCCCTCCCGACCCTTCCTCCAAAGCGATGGAGGAAGGGATTTGGATCAGGTCAGGCCGGTTCGAGAACCATCTGGCCGAGCGCAGTGTTGGAGGCGGGGATATGGTAGAAGCGGTGCAGCTCCTTGGCCTTCTCGCCCAGCGCGCCGCGCATGATGAGCCACATCACCAGCTCGATGCCTTCCGAGCCGCTTTCGCGCAGATATTCGATATGCTGCATCGTGCGCAGGCGCTCGGGGTTGGCGGTGATGTCGTCCATGAATGCCGTGTCGAACTGCTCGTTGATGAGCCCCGCGCGCGGACCCTGAAGCTGGTGGCTCATGCCGCCGGTGCCCCAGATCTGCACGTTGAGGTCTTCCCCATAGCTTTCGACAGCGCGCTTGATCGCCTCGCCCAGCATCCAGCAGCGGTTGCCCGATGGCGGCGGATAGGTGACCACATTGACCGCCAGCGGAATGACCTTGCACGGCCATGCCTCGGGCTCGCCGAAGATCATCGAGAGCGGCACGGTGCAGCCATGGTCGACATCCATCTGGTTCATGATGGTCATGTCGAATTCGTCGATGATCAGCGACTGGGCGATGTGCCAGGCCAGATCCGGATCGCCGATCACATCGGGCACCGGGCGCGGCCCCCAGCCTTCATCGGCCGGCTTGAAGCTTTCCGCGCAACCGATGGCGAAGGTCGGGATGATGTTCATGTCGAAGGCGGAGGCATGGTCGTTATAGACCAGGATCACGACGTCCGGCTTGTTCTCCGGCTTCTTGATCCAGTCCTTGACCCACTGGTAGCCCTCGAACACCGGGCCCCAATAGTCGTTACCGGACGTGCCGGTCTGGATCGCGGCGCCGAGCGCCGGAATGTGGCTGGACGTGAGGCCAGCGGTAATACGTGCCATTTCAATAGCCTCCCTTGATGGAGCGCACGCCTTCGGGCGAACGGCCGCCCTTGAGCATCATGTCGGCATATTCTTCCTGCGTCATGCCGGTCATCGAACCGGCTGCGAACTGGAAGCTCTTGCCATCGGTCGAGAAGAGCTTGGAGAGGAAGTAGACATTGCCCCCCTCGTCGATCATCCCGTTATAGTCGCGGGCGAGAACGGCCTTCTTGGCCGCCTCGGTCAGGTGCCACTTGTCCAGATAGGCGGACTCGTCGGCCTTGAAGGCCTCGCGATTATCTGCCTTCATCAGGCTCATGGCGAACTGGTTCAGCCAATAGCCCTTGCGGGCGCGCTGGGCGGTGAACACGCGGGTGCCGGGAATATCCTCAAACTCGGCAAGATATTCGTGAATGTCTTTCGGGCCGGTCACAGGCCTCTCTCCTTCAGTTTGGCGTCGAGCCTCGGGAAGACGCGGCGCGCATTGCCTTCGTAAATGGCGTGGCGTTCGGTGTCGCTGATGTCGAGCGCGTCGACATAGCGCTTGGTGTCGTCAAAATAGAAGCCGGTGGTGGGGTCGATCCCGCGCACCGCGCCGACCATTTCGCTGCCGAACAGGATGTTCTTGTTGTCGATCACGTCGGCGAGCAGGTTGACGCCCGGCTGGTGATAGACGCAGGTGTCGAAATAGACGTTGTTCATCAGCAGCTCGTCGAGGCTCGGCTTCTTGAGCATGTCCGCCAGCCCGCGGAAACGGCCCCAATGATAGGGCACCGCGCCGCCGCCATGCGGGATGATCATCCGCAGCGTCGGGAAGTCCTTGAACAGATCGCCTTCCAGCAGCTGCATGAACGCAATCGTGTCGGCCGCCAGATAATAAGCGCCGGTCGCGTGCTGCGCCGGGTTGCAGCTGCCCGAGACGTGAACCATCGCCGGCACGTCCAGCTCGACCATCTTCTCGTAGAAGGGATACCAGAAGCGGTCGGTCAGCGGGGGCTGCTTGAAATAGCCGCCGCTCGCATCCGGGTTGAGGTTGCAGCCGATGAAGCCCAGCTCGTTGACGCAGCGCTCCAGCTCGGCGATCGAGCTGGTCATGTCCGCTTCCTGCGATTGCGGTAGCATGCACACGCCGACGAACGTCTCGGGGAACAGCCCGACGACGCGCGCGATCAGGTCGTTGCACGCCCGCGCCCACGGCACGGTGACCGACTGGTCGCCGACATGGGGCGCCATGGCGGAAGCGCGCGGCGAGAAGATGGTCAGGTCCGCGCCGCGCTCCTTGATGAGGCGCAGCTGGTTCTTCTCGATCGTCTCGCGGATCAGATCGTCGGAAATGTCGGGATAGGCCGGGGCCTTCTCGCCGGCCTTGAATGCGGCCTTCTGCGCCTCGCGCCACTGGTTGTGCGGCTCGGGAGCCGTCGTATAGTGGCCGTGACAGTCGATAATCAGGGTCATCTAATCACCTCTCATCGCGCCGGGGCTGCCCGGCTCGTTCATCAAAATTATCAGGCGGGGTCTTGCGCCGCCTTGTTCTGGGTCAATTCCGGGTGCCGCGCGCCCAGCAGCGCCAGCTTGTCCGCCAGGCCGTCCGGCATCGCATCGCCGCCGAGCAGCGTGCCCATCGCGCGCTGGCGGGCCACCGTGCCGCGCGTCAGCAGCGGATCGATGCCCAGCTCGGTCAGCGTGGCGACGACTTCCTCCATCTCGGCCGCGCGGCGCAGGCCATGGGCCAGCATCCGATCGAGATTATAGTCCGCCCGCTCGCGCCAGTCACCGCCCAGCGAATTGAGCACCGCATCGGTCACCCCGGCCTGCTGCGCGGCGAGCAGCATCTCGGCGGTCAGCGCCTCGATGCCCTTGATCATCACCGAGCGCACCATCTTGGTGGCGCTCGCCGCCCCGACCCGGTCGCCGCAGATCGACACTTTGGCAAAGCCGATCGCCAGCAGTGCTTCCGCACCGGCTTCGGCATGCGGCCCGCTCACCAGCAGCGGCACATTCAAGGCCGCCGGCTGCACCGGCGCCATCACGGCGATATCGACATAGCGCCCGCCCGCCGCCTCGATCGCCTGCGCATTGCGCTGCTTGGCGCCGGGCGAGACCGAATTCATGTCGCAGAACAGCGCGCCGGCGGGCAAGCTTCCGGCCGCCGCCAGCGCCGCGCCGGGCGTCTGGTCCGCCGTCACGAGGCTCAGGATTACGCTCGCGCCATCCAGCGCCTGCGCCAGCGTGTCGCAGCCGGTGACGCCATGCGCTGCATAGGCCGCGCGCATCGCCGGGGCGCTCGCCGCGTCCAGCGTCTTGATGTCGAATGCCCGCGCCGACTCGCGCCAGTCGCCGGCCTGCGCAAAGGTGCGGCCGGCCTCTCCAAAGCCGATGAGGGCAATTGTCTCATTCATGGCTCATCCTTTGCCTTGCCGGCGGGGAAACCGCAAATTTGATCGCGCGCCATGCTATAAGGTGAGGCGAATGGTTCGGCCGCAGCCCTGTCCAGCTGCGCGATGAAGGCGGCCTGTGCCGGCCCCGGTCGCCACTGCGCGCGGGTGGTGATGCCGATGGTGCGCGCCAACTGCCCCGGCGGCTCCCCCAGCGAGACCAGCCAGCCCGCCTGCCGCTCCACCGCTACCTGATCGGGCGAGAGCAGGGTGAGGAAATCGGTCTGCATCAAAATCTCGCGAATGATCATCACCGATCCGCACTCGATGGGCACGATCGGCGGGGTCAGCCCGGCGGACTGGAACATTGCCTCGAACCCCGCCCGCAGCGGCGCGCCGGAGGAGGGCACGATCCACGGATAGCGCGCCAGCGCTTCCAGTGCGGGCAGGGCGGGTTCATGCGCAAGCCCCGCCGCCAGCGGATGCCCGGCGCGGGCGAGCGCGATCACCCGGTCGCCAAAGAGCGCGCGCTGTTCCAGATCGGGCGCGGGCAGAGGCTCGCGCATCGCGCCGATCATGAAGTCGATGCTGCCGTCGCGCAGCGGCTCGGCCAGTTCGCCATAGCTGCCCTCGGCGATGATGATCTCCACCTCGGGATGCGCCGCGTTGAAGCGGGCGAGCGCCATCGGCAGCACCCGCGCGCGGGAGAGCGGCATCGCGCCGATGGTGATGCGCGCCGGGCCGCTGTCGGCATCGCCCAGCGCCTCGGTCAGGCCTGCTTCCAGCTCGGCGCGGGCGAGGCGGAAGGCGCGGGCGGTGCGCTTGCCCGGCTCGGTCAGCGCAATGCCGCGCCCCCGCCGCTCGACCAGCGTGCGCCGCAGGATCAGCGCCAGATCGCCCAGTGCACGGTGCAGCGTCGGCTGCGAGAGCCCCGTGCGCGTCGCCGCCGCCGCATAGCCGCCGCTATCCGCCACCGCCAGAAAGGCCCGCATCTGCGCGGTCGTCACCCGGCGTGATCCGATCAGCCCCAGCGCCAGCTCGACCCGCGCGGCCAAGGCGCGCGCTGGCGGCAGCGGCGTCATCCCGTCCGTCCGCCGCTCGAACAGTTGCAGCCCCAGCAGCGCCTCCACCCGCGCGATCGCCTGCGTCACCGCCGGCTGGGTCAGGTGCACCGTGCCCGCCGCCGCCGAGACGCTGCCGCGCGTCACCACCGCCGCCACCGCCGCCAGATGGCGCAGGTTGAACGACCAGGGTGACTGGTGCGGCGGCGATTGACGGGCGGGCTGCATATCAGCACACTTAGCAGGAGCTTATGGTCGGCGCAAAGATCGCGCTTGCGTCCCGCGCGAGCGCGGGTGGATGACCGATCCGGTTGTCGCTATCAGGGCATGGAAACATCGCTCAGGGCGACGGGGCAGATGCGGCGCGCCCGCCGGATCGCCTGTTTTTTTCGCGCTACGCAAACAAGGAGAGCTGTCATGGCCAATGTCGTCGTCCAGAATATCGAACGTGCGGATCAGGACGTGATCGACGGGCTCGCCGCCTGCGGCGTGGCGACCGTGCATGAGTCGCAGGGCCGCACCGGCCTGCTCGCCGCCTATATGCGCCCCATCTATCGCGGTGTGCGCACCGCCGGCAGCGCGGTGACGATCAGCTCGGCGCCGGGGGACAACTGGATGGTCCATGTCGCCATCGAGCAATTGAAGGCCGGCGACATCATGGTGCTCGCGCCCACCAGCCCGTGCGAGGACGGCTATTTCGGCGATCTGCTCGCCACCTCGGCGCAGGCGCGTGGTTGCCGCGGCCTCATCATCGATGCCGGCGTGCGCGATGTGAAGGACCTCACCGAGATGAACTTCCCCGTCTGGTCCAAGGCGATCTACGCGCAGGGCACGGTCAAGAACACGCTCGGCAGCGTCAACATCCCGATCGTCTGCGCCAATGCGGCGATCAATCCGGGTGACGTGATCGTGGCGGATGATGACGGCGTTTGCGTCGTCCCGCGCGCCAATGCCGCCAAGGTGCTGGAGGCCGCCCGCGCTCGTGAGGCGAATGAGGGCGACAAGCGCGACAAGCTGGCGAGCGGCATCCTCGGCCTCGACATGTACAAGATGCGCGAGCGGCTGGAGAAGGAAGGCCTGAAATATGTCTGATACGTCAGCGCGCTGCATGTGGATGCGCGGCGGCACGTCCAAGGGCGGCTATTTCCTCGCGGAGGATCTGCCGTCCGACACCGCCGCGCGCGATGCCTTCCTGCTCGGCGTCATGGGCTCGCCCGATCCGCGCCAGATCGACGGCATGGGCGGGGCGGACCCGCTCACCAGCAAGGTCGCCGTGGTCAACAAGTCGCAGCATGAGGGCTGCGATGTCGACTATCTGTTCCTGCAGGTGTTCGTCGATCAGGCGATCGTCACGGATGCGCAGAATTGCGGCAATATCCTCGCCGGCATCGGCCCCTTCGCCATCGAGCGCGGGCTGGTGGCGGCGCAGGAGGGCGAGACCCGCGTCTCCATCTTCATGGCGAACACCGGGCAAATCGCCGTTGCCACGGTGCAGACGCCGGGCGGCAAGGTCAGCTATGCCGGCACTGCCAAGATTGACGGCGTGCCCGGCACCCATGCCCCGGTGCCGCTGGAGTTTCGCGATACCGCCGGCTCGTCCTGCGGCGCGCTGCTGCCCAGCGGCAATGCCTTTGACGAGGTGAACGGCGTGCGCGTCACCCTCATCGACAATGGCATGCCCTGTGTCGTCATGAAGGCGGCCGATGTCGGCATCACCGGCTATGAGGACCGCGAGAGCCTCGATGCGAACAGCGAATTGAAGGTCCGCATCGAGGCGATCCGCCTGGCCGTGGGCGAGCGGATGAACCTGGGCGACGTCACGGCCAAATCCGTGCCCAAGATGATGCTGGTCGCGCCGCCCAAGGATGGCGGAGCAATCTGCGTGCGCAGCTTCATCCCGCATCGCGCCCATGCCTCGATCGGCGTGCTCGGCGCGGTGAGCGTGGCGACGGCCTGCCTCGTGCCGGGCTCGCCCGCCTCTGAGGTTGCGGTCATCCCTGAGGGGCAGCGCAAGACGCTCTCGGTGGAGCATCCCACCGGCGAGACGACCTGCGTTCTGGAAACCGACGAGAATGGCGCGGTCGTCACCGCCGCCATGCTGCGCACCGCGCGTAAATTGATGGATGGGGAGGTATTCGTCCTGTGAGCACCGCGAATGAAGATCGCATCCTGTCCTGGCATAGCGCGCCCTCGAAACCGCGCTACACCCCGCCCGCCGGCGCGGTGGATGCGCATTGCCACGTCTTCGGGCCGATGGCGCAATTTCCCTTCAGCCCCAAGGCGAAATATCTGCCGCGGGACGCCGGGCCGGAGATGCTCTTCGCCCTGCGCGATCATCTCGGCTTTGCGCGCAATGTCATCGTGCAGGCCAGCTGCCACGGCACGAACAATGCCGCGACGCTGAACGCCATTGCCGCCTCCAACGGCAAGGCGCGCGGCGTCGCCGTGGTCGATCCGGCGATCAGCGAGGCCGAGCTGCAGGCGCTGCACGACGGCGGCATGCGCGGCATCCGCTTCAACTTCCTCAAGCGCCTCGTCGATGATGCGCCCAAGGACAAGTTCCTCGAAGTCGCCAGCCGCCTGCCCGCCGGCTGGCATGTCGTCATCTATTTCGAGGCGGATATTCTCGACGAACTGCGCCCCTTCATGGACGCCATCCCCGTGCCGCTGGTCATCGACCATATGGGTCGCCCGGACGTGACCCAGGGCCCGGACGGCGCGGACATGAAGGCGTTCCGCCGCCTGCTCGATAGCCGCGAGGATATCTGGTTCAAGGCGACCTGTCCGGACCGGCTCGATCCTGCCGGCCCGCCATGGGATGATTTCGCCCGCAGCGTCGCGCCGCTGGTCGCCGATTATGCGGACAGAGTCATCTGGGGCACGGACTGGCCGCACCCCAATATGCAGGATGCGGTGCCCGATGACGGCCTGATCGTCGATATGATCCCGCGTATCGCGCCGACTGAAGATTTGCAGA
Source organism: Sphingobium sp. (assembly GCA_035555575.1). Taxonomy (GTDB): domain Bacteria; phylum Pseudomonadota; class Alphaproteobacteria; order Sphingomonadales; family Sphingomonadaceae; genus Sphingobium. The sequence continues at coordinate 14,344 of DATMGL010000030.1, read as the reverse complement.
AAAAGCTGCTCGTGACGAACCCGATGCGTCTATACTGGCCGGAAGAATGTTGATCTGAATCATAGGCAGTCGGGTCTGCAACGTCCAATAAGGGCGAGACAATAATCTGGAGAGTGTCAATGTCATTTCCCGCGACGCTGGATTATATCGGCCTCAACAAGCCGGTCGGCCAGGAAGTTTCGCTCAAGGGCCTCAAGGCGAGTGAGGGCGCCATCCCGGCGGACGTGCAGGGCGCTTTTTTCCGCGCCGTGCCGGATCCGCAATTTGCGCCCTTCTTCCAGCCGGACACGGCACTCTCCGATGATGGCATGGTCAACCGCTTGCTGTTCCACGCGGACGGCACGGTCGATTATGACATCAGGTTCGTCCAGACCCCGCGCTGGAAGGCCGAGCATGCGGCCGGCCGCCGCCTGTTCGGCCGCTATCGCAACCCTTATACCAATGATCCGGCGGCCGATGGCGTCATCGGCACCGTCTCCAACACCACGCCGGTGTTTCACGCTGGCAAGCTGATCATGACCAAGGAGGATGGCCCCGGCCAGCTTGTCGATCCACATACGCTGGAGACGATCGGTTCCTATGACTTCGGCGGCAAGCTCCAGTCGCAGACGATGACGGCCCATGTCCGCATCGATCCCGAGACGCAGGAAATGTTCGTCTATGGCTATGAGGCGGATGGCCTGTGCTCCAGGACCATCGCCTATTGGTGGACGGACAAGGACGGCAAGCTGGTTCGCGAGCAATCGTTCGAGGCGCCATTTTGCAGCCTCGTCCATGATTTCGTCATCACCGAGAATTACGCGATCTTCCCGCTCCAGCCGACCACCTCGGACCTTGAGCGCGTCAAGGCCAAAGGGGCGCATTGGGTCCACCAGCAGGATCTGGAATATCATGTCGGCATCATGCCGCTGCGGGGCGATGTGACGCAGATGCGCTGGTTCAAGGGGACGAAGGGCTCGTCCAGCTTCCACATGATGAACGCTTTCGAGACGCCGGACGGCAAGGTCCATATGGATCACCACATCACCGACACCATCGCCTTCCCGTTCATTCAGGCCGATAGCGGCATCAACGTGCCGATGCAGGCGATGACCGGCGGCTTCCAGCGCTGGACGATGGACATGACCGAGCCGGGCGAGGGCATCGAGATCACGCCGCTCGGCCCTCCGGGCGACATGCCGCGCATTGCCAATGCCGATCAGGGCCGGCCCTACAAGCGCGGCTGGTATTGCAGCATGAACCCGCAGCCCATGGGCCCGCCGGTGATGGGCGGCGTGGTCGGCGCGATGTTTTCGGCGCTGCTGCGCAAGGATTTCGAGACCGGTGCGATCACCGGCTATAATCTCCCGCCGGCCCACGGCATGAGCGAAACCGTCCATGTCCCCGCGAGCGAAGCGGGGCATGAGGGCTGGCTGCTCGCCATCGTCGATCATCAGACCGGGCCGGACGCCTTCGAGCATGCGATCTGGATCTGGAACGCCGGCGATCTGCCTGCCGGCCCGGTCGCCAAGGTGCCGGTGCCCACGCGTATCCGCCCGCAAGTCCATGGCTGGTGGGTGCCGATGGCCGCCTATGAGGCCGCACGGGCCAGCTAGGGCCGATCGCCACTCAGAGACGTCGCGCCGACAATGGCGGGTTTTCGTGACCCGGCGCGCCGCGTGCGAACGGCCCGTGAGCACCGGACGTGCGGAAAGACACCATTTGCAGGCTGGCAGGGCTGAGCGTCGATCCGCCCCGGGAGCGACCGGGGCCGGTCTCCCGCCTGCGCACGGCAACTGCGCGGGCGGGGCTCCCCGATAGAAGGGATACCGCACGGCAAGGGCGCCGGCGTCTGACAGCTCGCCGGCAGGTTGCGGGGCCGTTTGCCATCGCGGCCCGGCAGCAGATGGATGAGCGGGACTTCGGCTTTGTCCGGCGTCTGTTCCGCGCCCACCTGTCCGTTGCGATTTTGGTCGGCCTGTCTCGCGCGCTCGTCGAAGGAGCAGGGGCTACCGCTTGCGCAAGTCGGATCAGGCGGGCAAGCGCGCTAACGCCACCAATCGCCTGTCCCCCTCAGGCTGCCTGTTCCCGGCAGCTCCAGCCATCCAGCCGGATTCGCTTCCGCTCGACAGCCTCTTGCCGCTAGGATAGACATCACGAAATCAACGGCTTCGATCACCATCTTCTCATTCGGGAGAAACGTCATGGTTCGGAAGTGTGTCGCTGAATTCATCGGAACAGCATGGCTCGTCCTGGGCGGTTGCGGCGCGGCGGTGCTGGCGGCGGGGTTTCCCGCGCTCGGCATCGGCTTTGTCGGCGTCGCGCTCGCCTTCGGCCTGACGGTGGTGACGATGGTCTATGCCATCGGCCATATTTCGGGAGGGCATCTCAACCCCGCCGTCACGGTCGGCCTGTGGGCTGGCGGTCGCTTTCCCGGCCGGGATGTGCCCGCCTATATCGTGGCGCAGGTGCTCGGGGGCATTCTCGGCGCGTTCATCGTCTATCTGATCGCGAGCGGCAGGGCGGATTTCAGCCTCGCCGGTGGGCTTGCCAGCAATGGCTATGGGGCGCATTCGCCCGGCGGTTTCACCCTCGGCGCGGCGCTGGTCAGCGAGCTGGTGATGACCTTCATCTTCATCTTCGTGATCATGGGCGCGACCCATGGCGCCGCGCCCAGGGGGTTCGCCCCGCTCGCCATCGGTCTGTGCCTCACGCTGATCCACCTCATCAGCATTCCGGTCACCAACACCTCGGTGAACCCGGCGCGCAGCACCGGCCCGGCGCTGCTTGTGGGTGGCTGGGCGATCCAGCAGCTCTGGCTGTTCTGGCTGGCCCCGCTGGTCGGCGGCGCGCTGGGCGGCATCGCCTATCGCTGGCTGAGCCCCATCTCGCCCGTCGCGATCGACGTGACCGGCGAGGGCTGATCGTCACTCTCCCGCTCCGGCGCCGTCATGACAGGCAGGCCGGGGCGGGCAGGGCGTCGCTGCGCCACGGCGGCCGCGCCCGTCATGCCGCTCCTCGCCGCGCAGGCTGCCCGCTTCCGCGCGCCACCACCGATGGCGGTTCAACCATCTAGTCGGCCGCCCTGAAGATGGCTGCGGCTCGGTCAATGGCCCGGCGACGGGCGCGCGCGTGATGCCGTCGCGGCCGTTTGACCGGAGCCGGCGCGCAGCGGCGGATGGTGGCCCCGCGCTGCGCGACCATCCGCCGGGCGACGCGTCAGGTCAGGTCGTTGATGCTGATCGTGGCGCCCGCCAGCGCGGCCTTGTTGGCGGCGCGGCGCAGGCGCTCGACCTCCAGCCGCTCGGGTGGCGCGACCTCGTCGGGCAGCGCGGCCAGCGAGGTCTCGTAAATATCCTTGAAGTCCTCGGCAAATTCCGGGTGGGTGAAGATCAGCCCGGCATTGTCCGTCATGCCGCGCAGGATCTTCTCGCCCACTTCCAGCGGGTCCATGCCATTGGCGAATGCGGAGCCGAACTGCGCCAGTTCCGCCTCGTTCACGGGGGCAAAGCCGCTTTGCGCAAAGGCGTCGGGGCGCTTGAGCGCGCTCGTCCAGGCATCGGTCGCGACCAGCGCCGGGCACACCAGCGAGACGCCGATGCCATGGGGCACGCAATTATAGCGCAGCGATTCCGTCAGGCCCCGGACGGCGAATTTGCTGGCGGTATAGATGCCCGCCTGCGGCCCGGAGAGATAGGCCGCCATGGACGAGATGTTGACGACATGGCCGCCTTCCCCCGTCTCCTTGATGCGCGGCAGGAAGGAGACGACACCGTTCACCACCCCGCCGAAGTTGACGCCCATGATCCAGTCGTAATCGGCGTAGCTGGCCTCATCGGTAGGGCCAAAGACGCTGACGCCGGCATTGTTGACCAGCACGTGGCATTTGCCGAACTGCGCCATCACCGCATCCGCCGCGCGGGCGAAGCCATCCCGGTCGGTCACGTCGAGTTTGATCCAGAGAGGTTCTTCCCTGCCATTGTCAGCGAACCATTTATTGCAGGTCGTTCGCTGGGTCTCGTTGCGGTAGGAGAGGGCGAGGCGCATGCCGGCATTGCTGAACGCCCGTGCCACGCCGAAGCCGATCCCGGTTCCCGCCCCGGTGATGAAGGCAACCTTTCCGTTCCAATCCATTGACTTTTTCCTCTCGCATGGGTCTTTGATCGTTACGTGATACTTACAATTCATGAGAGGAGAGTCGAGTATGTCCGACGTGGAAACACGCCTGGCCCAGCTGGAAAGAAAAGTCACCGAGCTGGAGGATGTCAATGCCATCCGCAAGCTCCAGTGGGCCTATGGCTATTATATCGATTATAATCGCCCGGAAGAGGTTGCTGCGCTTTTTGCCAAGGATGGCGTGGTCGTGTTCCTGTCCGGCGAATATGTCGGTTATGAAGGCGTGATGCGCCTCTATGGCACATGGTTTCAGAACCTGTTCACCGGTGGCCGCCGCGGTCCGGTCAAGGGTCTGCTGCTCGATCATTTCCAGTTGCAGGACGTCATCACCGTGGCGCCCGACGGGCAGACGGCCAAGGGCCGGTTTCGCGGGTTGCTGGCGGGTGGCTGGCACGACCAGACGCTGCATGAAAAACCCGCTGAGGTGCCACAGCAATTCTGGGAATCCGGCATTTACGAGAATGACTATGTCAAGGAAGACGGCGTCTGGAAGATCCAGCGCCTCGACTATATGATGCAGTGGCAGGGCGATTATGAGAGCGGCTGGGCGCACACCGTTGCGCACCTTCAGCCCGCGCAGGTCGCCTATCCGGAAAATCCGGATGGCCCGGACCGCCTGTTCCCGGAGAAGGAAGTGCGCCAGACCTGGCCGCATCGCTATGAGGTGCCGATGAGCTTCGCGCATCCGGTGCTGGGGCAGGCCTTCATGGTCGAGAATTTCACGCCGATGATGGTCAAGAAAGGCCGCCTCGACTGATCGGCACGCGGCCCGGCGGTGCTGGCGTTCGCCGGCGCCGCCGGGCCGCGCCCTGTCCCGCACATGGATGAAGGCTGACGGGCTGGCGGGCCGGGCTCGCCCCGGCCGGACTGCCCGCGCATTCGCCGCTCCGGTCGCGGCAGCCCGGCTGGCCATTGCCGGTTGGCCATTGGCCCGGCGGGGTGCCTGGCGCGAGTCCGCTCGCGTCGATCCGTGGACGCAAAAGCGCCTTTGAGCGCGCGCGAAACAACCAGCCGAAGTTGACAATATCAAACAATGCGTGTGTGGCTAAAATGCCACCCGGCGAGGCGTTAGGCGGTGGCAGCGCCATAATATGGCGAGACAAGCCGCCAAATTCTGCCCATGATTGGCCGATTCATCTCTGGGAGAGGGGGTATTATGCGATATAATGTGGAATTCAATTTGGGTTCAGCGTTGCTTTTGTCCGTCAGCGCACTGGCTCTGGGCCTGGCTCAGCCTGCCCTGGCGCAGGGCTCTGCCGAAGGGGCGCCGGCCGTGAATGAGGATGGGATTGGTGACATCGTCGTGACCGCCCAGTTCCGCTCGCAGCGCCTTCAGGATACGCCTCTCTCGATCACGGCGGTGAACGCCGATTTGCTGCAGGCCCGCAGCCAGACCGATATCGCGCAGGTCGCCGGGCAGGCGCCCAACGTCACATTGACCCCGATGGGCAGCGCTTATGGCGCGTCGATGGGCGCGTCGATCCGCGGCGTCGGCCAGTTTGATTTCAACCCGGCCTATGAGCCGGGCGTCGGCATGTATATCGACGATGTTTATTATGCGACGCTCACCGGCGGCAATTTCGACCTGCTGGACCTTGAGCGCGTGGAAGTGCTGCGCGGTCCGCAGGGCACGCTCACCGGGCGCAACTCGATCGGTGGCGCCATCAAGCTGTTCTCGCGCAAGCCCAATGGCGATGATGGCGGCTCGGTCGAGGCGACCTATGGCTCGCGCCACCGGGTCGATCTGCGCGGCAGTGCGGATTTCACGCTGGCGGACAGCCTCTATGGCCGCGTCGCGGGTGTCTACAAGCGCCAGGACGGCTATGTCGACATGGTCGATTATGGCTGTGCCCATCCGGATAATCCGGAAGGCATCGCCCCGCAGCGCGCGCAGGGCAGCTGCGTCACGGACAAGCTGGGCGCGCGCAACTATGCCGGCGTTCGTGGCACGTTGCGTTATGATCCCGGCACCGGCGTCGAGGTCATCATCAACGGCGACTATACCAATGAGGACCGCACCAACAGCGCCGACGTGCTGACGCAGTCGTCCAATCCCAACTTCATCTGCGGCGATCATTGCACCTATGCCAGCTGGTTCCTGCCGGCGCTGGGCGATGCGGCGGCCCGCTCGTTCGAGCATCGCACGACCTTTGATGGCTGGGGCGTCTCGGGCCATGTCAATGTCGACCTGACCGACCGGATCAAGCTCCAGTCGATCACCGCCTATCGCCACTATGTGACGACCTTCGGCACCGATGATGACTATACGCCGGATGCCGCGATCGCGGCGGGTGGCTATAATCACCTGACCCACCGCTTCTTCAGTCAGGAACTGCGCGTCAACGCGTCGCTCAATGACATGATCGACGTGACGCTGGGTGGTTTCTACTCGGATCAGAAGTCGGTCTATTACACGATCCAGGATATCCGCTACACCCCGGCGCCGCTGCAATTCTATGGCGACGATCCGATCAACGCGAGCAGCAAGGCGGTCTTTGCCACGGCGATCATCAAGCCGCTGCCCGATTTCACGCTGACGGCGGGGCTGCGCTACACGGACGAGGAGAAGGATTATACCTTCCATCGCCGCACCTATGCGGGCGCGGTGCATCCGGCGCTGGGCGATCTGGACGGCTTCACCTCCAGCTATGCGGGCGATCGTGTCGACTGGCGCGTCTCGGCCGATTATCGCTTCTCGCGGCAGGTGCTGGCCTATGCCACCGTGGCGACCGGCTTCAAGGGCGGCGGCGTGTCCGCCCGTCCGTTCACGGTGACGCAGGCGGAGAATGGCGCCTTCAATCCCGAGACGCTCACCGCTTATGAAATCGGCCTCAAGACCGATCTGTTCGATCGCGCGGTGCGCCTCAACCTCTCCGGCTTCATCAACAGCTACAAGGATGTCCAGCTCGCCCTGCGCGATTGTTCGGCGTTTGATCTGGCGCCTTGCGGCGTGGTGGCCAATGCCGGCGATGCGACCTTCCGCGGCGTGGAAGCGGAGCTGTCGGCCGAGCCTGTTCGCGGCCTCAGCTTCGACGGGTCGGCCTCCTATCTGGAGGCGGTGTGGAAGCAGGGCAGCCTGTCTCCCGCGCTCGCCGGCTCGGTGCTGGAGAGCGACCGCGCGACGGCCGCGCCCAAGTGGAAGTTCTCCGGCGGCCTGCAATATAAGGCGGACCTTGGCGATGCGGGCAGCGTGACGCCACGCTTCGACATCGCCTATACCGGCAAGCGCTTCAACGGCCGCGCCGTGCAGGGGCTGGCGTATAATTTCGACAGCTATACGGTGGCCAATGCCCGGATCACCTGGCGCAATGTGAACGAGGATCTCGAGATCGCGCTGGAAGTGCAGAATCTGTTCGACGAATATTATTATCCGAGCCGGTTCGATGCGATCAATCAGTTCACCGGGACGGTTTACAATAATGTGAGCCGGCCGCGTGAATGGGCGGTGAGCCTCAAGAAGCGCTTCTGATCCGTTAGAAAATCGGGCGGCTGTCATCGGGGCGGCCGCCCTTCTTGTTGAAATGCGCGGGGCTCCTGCGCTAGCCAGTGAAGTGGGGGACCGGCCAGACGCGCGGCCCCCGTGAAGACGGGAGAGAAGCTGAGATGAAGCTCACATTGCCACCCCGCATGTCACCGCAGGGGTTCGATGCGGCGGTCAAGGCGTTGCAGGGCGCGGTCGGCGCCGGCTGGGTGATGACGACCGATGAGGATCGCGACGCCTATGCCGATATCTACGCGCCGGGGCCGGAAACCCTGTGGGGCGCCTCCGGGGCCGTCGCCCCGTCCACCGTCGAGGAAGTTCAGGCGGTCGTGCGCATCGCCAATGAGCATAAGCTGCCCTTGTGGACTGTCGCGCGCGGCAAGAATCTCGGCTACGGCACCGCCGCTCCGCGCATGCCCGGTTCCATGGTGCTCGACCTTGGCCGCATGGACAAGATTCTCGAGCTTGATCCCGCGCTTGGCTATTGCGTGATCGAGCCGGGCGTCGGCTTTCTCGATCTCTATGAGCGCATTCAGCGCGAGAAGCTGCCGCTGATGATGTCCGTGCCTGGCAATGGCTGGGGCTCGGTGCTTGGCAATGCGCTGGATCACGGCATCGGCTACACCCCCTATGGCGTGCATGCGAAAAATCTGTGCGGCATGGAGGTGGTGCTGGGCACCGGCGATCTGGTCCGCACCGGTCTGGGCGCGATGGGCAATAACCAGGCCTCGCACCTCTTCCCGTTCAACTATGGCCCGAGCTGGGACCAGATGTTCACCCAGTCCAACCTCGGCATCGTGACCAAGGCCGGCATGTGGCTGATGCCCGAGCCGGAGAGTTCGCTCGAACTCAATCTCGATATTCCCGAGGTGGAGGATATCGGCTGGGTGATCGATACGCTGACGCCGCTCAAGCTGGGCGGGATCATCGACCAGTCGATCTTCGTGCCCAGCTGGCTCGGCAAGATGGTGATCCTGGGCCAGCGCAAGGATTTCTGGGACAAGCCCGGCGCCATTCCGGACTGGCGCGTGGCCGAGCTGCTCAAGGAGCATAAGCTGGGCTACTGGAAGGTCCAGATCCGCGTCTATGGCGATGAGGCGGTGAACAAGGCGAAGGCGGCGGTCATCAAGGCCGCCTTCAAGAAGCATATCGCCACGCCGATGGAGGAAGTCTGGTGGCGCAAGGGCGACCCGACCAACGTCATGGATACCACGCTCGGCGTGCCCTCCGCCGTGCCGCTGCAGATGGGCGACTGGGTAGGCGGCAAGAGCGCGCATATGGGCTTTTCGCCCGTCGTGCCCGCCACCTCGAAGCATGTGCTCGACCAGATGAACCGTAGCCGCAAGATCATCGCCGCGCATGATGTGGATTTCTATGCCAGCTTCACCATTGGCGGGCGCTTCGCCAACAATGTGAACATGCTGATGTATGATCGCGACAAGCCCGAGCAGGTGGAGGGGATCAAGAAATTGTTCAACGCCCTGATCGCGGACGCGGCGGCCAATGGCTATGCCGAATATCGCACGCATCTGGGCTGGATGGACGCGATTGCCGACACGTTCGATTTCAACAATCACGCCATGCGCCGCATGACCGAGACGGTGAAGGACGCGCTCGATCCCAATGGCATCCTCTCCCCCGGCAAGCAGGGCATCTGGCCCAAAGCTTATGCCGATCAGCGTGGAAAGGCTCTGGCATGATGCGCAGGACGACAGGTTTCATGGCACTGGCCGCCATGCTCGCGCTCGCCGGCTGCAACGCCGCCGATCAGGGGGGCAACGCCCAGGCCGGTGGCGCGCCGGGTGGTCCGCCGCCGCTGCCGCCCTATCAGATGCGTGCGGAAATGGCGGCGGGCGACCGTTTGCACACCGCCATGAGCGGGGAGGATCTCTTCTCCAACCGCTGCGGCGCCTGCCATCTGGATGGCGGCATGGGCACCAACCTGCTCATCGGGCAACAGGTCGCGCTTGGTCGGCCGCCCAGCATGGGGCTGCTCACCAATCGCGATGATCTCGCCGCCGATTATGTGAAATCGGTCGCCCGCATGGGCAAGGGCGCCATGCCGCGCCAGACCCGTGTCGATGTGACCGACAGCGAACTGGACAAGATCGCCGCCTATCTGGGGAAGGGCAAATGACCGTCTCCCGGCGTGATATCCTTGGCGCCGCCGCGCTGCTCGGCGCCGCCGGCGCGTTCGGCCTGCACCGCATGGCGGGGCAGGGGGGAGCGCCCGCGCCGCGCGTCGTCATCTATGATAGTCGCAAGCCGGCCAGCCTCGCTTATGCCCGGAGCCTGAGCGGCGTGACCCGGATCGATCTGGCGCAGGAGCAGGCGGCCAACTGGCGGTCGATCCGCGCGCTGGACCGGCAGGGTCCGGTCGCGGGCGTGACGGGCTGGACCGATTATGTCGCCGCGCGCGGCTGGCTGGAGCAGCGCGGTCTGCGGGTCGCGGTGCAGGATCATGACCGGCAGCATGATCTCATCCGCTGGACGATGGGCTGAGCCGACGGCCTGATGCGAACGGGGCGCTGAATGCGATCAGGCGTGCCGGAAGGCCCGGTTCAAATTGACTATGTTCGCGCGCGCGCTCTAACCTGCTTGTCGAGCAGGGTGCGCCGCGCGGACCCGGAAACGAACAACCGAGAAAGAGGAGCGGAGCCATGCGCCCGGCCATATCAGGAGCAGTGTCATGAGCGGTGATCTCACCCTCTATCACTGGGAGCCCAACGCCAATAGCGGCAAGCCGATGTTGACGCTGGTCGAGAAGGGCGTGCCCTTCCACAGCCACTATATCGATTTGCTGGCCTTCGATCAGCACAAGCCGGAGTATCTGGCGATCAACCCGATGGGGACGATCCCGGCCATGGTTCATGGCGGCCGCCTCATGAACGAATCCACCGCGATCATGGAATATGTCGAGGAAGCCTTCCCCGGCCCCGCGCTGATGCCGGCCGATGCGCGGGATCGCTGGCGGGTGCGCTGGTGGATGAAGTTTTTCGACCAATGGCTTGGCCCGAGCCTGTCGATGCTCGGCTGGAATGTCGGCATCGGCCCCAAGGTCCGCGCGCGCGATCCGGACGAGCTGAAAGCCGCGATCGATCGCATCCCGCTCCCCGAGCGCCGCGTCGCCTGGCGCAAGGCGATTTACGGCCTGTTCAGCGAGGAGGAGCTGGCCGAATCCACCCGCCGCATCCTCATCGGCATCGATCTGGTCGAAAAGACGCTGGGCGAGCGCGAATGGCTTGCCTGCGACAGCTACAGTCTTGCGGACATCAACGCCTTCAACTCGGCCTATTTCCTGCCGATCTCGCAGAGCGAGCACTGCAATGACGAGAAGACGCCGCACATCATGCGCTGGTTGCGCGCCATCTATGCCCGCCCGGCCGTGAAGACGACCTGGGCAATGGGTCGCACCGCCATGTCCGACCGCATCAAAATCTTTGAAGGGGAGGAGGTCAAGCCATGGTGATGACCCTCTATCATGGCGAGCCCACCGGGCCGTCGCTCACCGTTCTTGCCGCCCTGTTCGAATCCGGCCTCGATGCCGATCTGCGGGCGATCGACCTGGCCATGGGCGAGCGCCACGCCGGCGCCATCCCGCTCAATATCGAGGCGAATTACAGCGTGGAAGGCGAGGGCCCCGTGCTCGTCGTCGATGGCGAGGCGCTGTGCGACAGTGTCTTCATCGCTTGCTATTTCGACGATGTCGCCCCCGGCTCTGGCCTGCGCCCGGCCGATCCCTATCAGCGTTGGGAAATGATGGCCTGGTGCCGCTGGATGATCGAGCGCGTGGCGCCCGGCGTGGCCGCGCTCGCCAACCGCAGCTGGACCACCCCGCGCCTCGCGGCCCTTGATGAGGCCGCCTTTGCCGCCATTCTCGAAAGCATCGCCGCGCAGGACTTGCGTGAGCGCTGGCAGGAGACGCGCGAGGGCGCGCTCTCGGACGAGCATCGCGCCGCCAGCGAGGCCCGCGTCCATGAGGCGACGAAGAAGCTTGAGGATCGCATCGCCGACCGCGACTGGATCATGGGGGATTTCACCCTTGCTGATCTGGAGAGCTATGCGTGGATCGCCCCGATGCGCGAGCTGCTCCCCGATGCGTTCGTCGGCAAGCCGCGTCTTGCCGCATGGCTGTCGCGCGTCGCGGCCCGCCCGTCGGTCCGCCGCGCGCTGCAGCAGGCCCGCACGGCCCACTCGGCCCATGGCTTCGCGCCGGGGCCGGAGATCAACCGCTGGGGCTAAGACATGGATGGCCCGGTGCGGGATGATCCGCGCCGGGCCGTTCGGCTGGGCAAGGTGAGTGGCAATCCGGTCGGCTGTGAACCAACCGGATGCCGATATTGATCTCCGAGGGGCGCGGAGCCGTCCGGACAGCAAGTGAGAGGGGAAGGGCATGCGCTCGATCGACTATTTCGACAAAATGGCGCAACTGCATCCCGAGCGAGCGATCCTCATCTCCGGCAATCAGCGCTACACATACGCCCAGATGCAGCGCCTCACCCATCGCCTCGCCGGGGCGATGCTGGCCGATGGCCTTGTCCATCAGGAAGCGGTGGCGATCATGTCGCCCAATCACGGCGCGATCCTGACCGCCCAGCTCGGCCTGTGGCGCGCCGGGGCGGTGTGGATTCCGGTCAATACCCGCAACGCGCTCGATGCCAACATCGCCTATTTGAACTATGTCCGCGCCGGCTGGCTCTTCTACCATTCCAGCCTCGCCACCGAGGCCCGGCAGGTGAAAGCGCAGGTCCCCAGCATCCGCCGCCTCATCTGCCTCGATGCCGCGGATGGCGAGGTGCCCGCGCTCGACGCCTATATGCTGCCGCAAGATGCGCCCGACGCGCCTGACCTTGGCGATCCCACCGGCAATGGCGAGGAGCTGACCGCGATCATCGCGACCGGCGGCACCACCGGCCCGGCCAAGGGCGTGCGGGTGATGAACCGCAGCTGGGGCACGCTGATGGAGACGATCGGAAACCTCATGCCGGCCGACAATCCGGTGTGCCTCGCCACCGCGCCGCTCACCCATGCGGCGGGGCCGGTGGCGATGGCCGCTATCGCCATGGGCGCGACCGTCGCGGTGCTGCCCGGCTTCGATGCGGAGGAAGTGATGCGCGCCATCGAGCAATATCGCGTCACCCACATCTTCCTGCCGCCCACCGCCCTCTACACCATGCTCGCCCACCCCAACGTGCGGGACTACGACTATTCGAGCCTGCGCTATTTCCTGCTCGCCGGCTCCCCGGTCTCACCGGACAAGCTCAAACAGGCCGTCGAGATTTTCGGCCCCAGCCTGTGCCAGAGCTACGGCCAGACCGAATGCCACATGATCGCGACCTGGCTCCCGCCGGAAACGGTCGCGGCCGCCGTGCGCGGCGAGCATCCCGAGCGGCTGGCGAGCTGCGGCAAGCCCTCCTATTCCGTGCGCATCGAGCTGATGGACGATGATGGCGCCATCCTCCCCACTGGCGAGGTCGGCGAGATTGTCGCGCGCGGCGGCATCGTCGGCGGCGGCTATTTCGAGATGCCAGACGCCACCGCCGAGGCCGCCGCCCATGGCTGGCACCACACTGGCGATGTCGGTCGGCGCGACGAGCATGGCTATCTCTACATCGTCGATCGCAAGAAAGACATGGTCGTCACCGGCGGCTTCAACGTCTATTCCGCCGAGGTCGAAGCCGCGATCATGGAGCTGGACGCCGTGGCCGAGGCCGCGATCATCGGCGTCCCGCACGCGCATTGGGGCGAGCAGGTCCACGCCGTGGTGGTGCGCGCCGGGCAAGTCGACGAAGCCGCCATCATCGCCCATGTCAAAGCCCGCCTCGGCAGCGTCAAGGCGCCCAAGACGGTCGAGTTCGTCGAGGCAATCCCGCGCACGGCCGCCGGCAAGATGGACAAGAAGACCCTGCGCATCCCCCATTGGGGCGATCAGCAGCGCATGGTGCATTGAGGGCGGTCAGGCGGGATAGCGCTCGTAGCGCAACATTCCGTCGATCCGCGAGGCGCCCGTCGGGGCATCGGCCGGATGATGGACGCCGTCATTGACCGGCACTTCGGCGAAGTCGAACGGACTGACGCCCTCGAGACAGGCGACGTTGACGCCATATTGCCGGGGGTTCGAGCGGCGCTGATGGTGGGTGTAAATGCCGCATCGTTCGCAGAAATAATGTTTCGCCGTCATCGTGCCGAATTGATAGAGGGTGAGGGCATCCGCGCCCGCCCATATCTCCAGCCCGTCGAGATCGGCCGAGACGGCGATCGCGCCGCGCATCCGGCAATAGGAGCAGGTGCAGCGCCGCGCAGAGGTCAGCCCGTCGCTCAGCGCCACGCGGAACTGGACGGTCCCGCAATGACAGGCGCCCTTCAATCGTTCCTGTGTCATCGTCGCTTCTCCACATGGTCTTTCCCGCCCAAGCTTGCGCCACGAAAGGCCGGGCAGCAAGCGGACGGGCAGGCCCGGAAAATCCGCGCCCGACCGGATCGGCCATCGACTCCCGCCATGACTTTGTCATAGTCTGGCCGGGAGTGCAGAACGCTTGCGTGCAGCGCCGGAAAAAGGCGTCTGTCCGCCATGCCCAAGGAGCAGGATGATGAACAAGATGAGCAATGTGAAGCTTGAGCAATTTCCGTATTCGGATGCGGCGAAGAAGGCGCTGGCGCGTCAGCCGGCGCTGTTCATCGATGGCGCGTGGGTGGCGTCCACGGGGG
>DATMGL010000029.1:0-7124 GCA_035555575.1 Sphingobium sp. | reverse complement strand
CACAAGCTATATGGCCAATCCCTACTTCCTCATCAAAATGGGCCTGCTCATCCTGGCCGGTCTCAACATGGCGGTCTTCCATGCCGTCACCTGGCGGACCGTCAACGACTGGGACAACAGCCCCGTCCTGCCAACCGGGGCGAAGATCGCCGGCGCCCTCTCGCTCCTCTTCTGGCTCGGCGTCATCTTCTTCGGACGCGCCATCGGGTTCACTCTTGGCATCTACGAATAAGGAGAGAAAGCCCCAGTGCGGGCGTGGGATCGACCAGGCGGCGTGGCGACAGGGCATCCATGAATGATGGTGCGTGCGCAAGGAGATGGAAATGGACAGGAAGGTCGTGGTGCCGCTGACCATGTTTGAAGGGCCGGTCGACGCCGGTCAGCTGCGCACGCAGCGCTGGCCGCTGCCTTGCGGTGCCGATTTCCGGCAATCCTTCTTCGCCGATATTTTTGAGCGCTACTGGCATCGGCTGACCTTTGGTCCGATCCGGCCCGACCGATGGAGCGCGCCCGATGGCTGGGGGAGCGAACTGAAAACGGCGCTGGTGCTCCCATGATGCCGATCTGGTTCGACAATCCGTTCCGGCTGGCCGAGACGCTCGACCCGTTCGACGAGACGGGCGTGGGTTTCGGTTGGGCGAACGTCGCATGAGCGTGGGGCTCCTCCCGTGGGATGACCGCGCGGAGGAGGGCGTTCTCCACGCGTTGCGGGATCGGGTCGCGCCATTGACCGGTATGTTGCGGGTGGAGGTGGATCCGGCGGACCGTGATGGCTGGATTGATCTGGCGGCTCTTGGAAATCCGACGGAAGGGCCTTTGGCGGATCTCGCCGGGCGCTTCATGACGGCGGGCTTCGGCGTCAACCGACGGGCTGTCGCGGCATCGCTTCTGCTGCGTTATGGCTGGGCGGCGGGGCCCATTATCGCGGCCTGGCTCGCGTGTGGACGGGTCCTGAAGCTGAGTGACTTCGCCCTGAAATTCTCGCCTTCGACTCTGGTAGAAGCGGTCTGGATGAAAGCGGCACGGATCGAGCTTCCTGCCGATCGGCAAGCGGGCCGCGCCGCCTTGCTGGTGAGCTTGCTCGCGTTCAGCGCGCCGCTGGTGGCAAGCCAGCATCAATGGTCCCGCTTCTCCCGGCATGCGCTCTGGTCGATGGTTGTCTCGTCCTGGGCCGCGCAGTTCAGCGCGATTGGCGATCGGCTTGGCATGCGCGAGACGGCTCTGGCGGAAACACGCGCGCTATTCGGGCTGGATCGGGAAATCGCGGCCGCTGCCCCCGAACTTTACGAAGTGGGCGAGGGCGAGCGCAGCCGGGTCTGCCAGAAGCGATCCGCCTGCTGCCTCTATTTTAAAGGGCCGGCACGCCATTTCTGCGCAAGCTGCCCCATCATTCCGCGCGAGGAGCGGCTTGCTCGCAATCGCGATTGGGTTAGCGCCACCGACTAGGAAAGTGAGGACGAAATGGACGAGATTTGCAAACTGCTCGACGATATGGTCGCCGATCCGCGCCATGGCTGGAGCATCGGCACGTTCGGCGCCATTGGTGAATTCATGCGGGACGAGGACGAGACAACCCATTGCTCGCATGGTGATAATATATGGACGATCTTCACCGGGCGAGGCGGAATGCGGATTGTGCCCACGGACGGTTTGACGGCGATTGCCTATGATACGCTCTCCAGCGACGGCGAAACATGGGGGCAATCCGTGGCGCTATGCCTGCCGGCACCGGCGCAATTGGATCAGGGTGGCGTGAAGGCGCTCGGTGTCGATTCTGACGCGCTGCGTGAAGAGGACCGGGAAGGTGAATTGTTCGATCTTGGTGTGGGGCGCGGTCACATCCAGTTCGCCGTTCGCACCCGCGATGCCAGCCTGATCGCCGCATTGCGCGCCGTCGAGGGGGAAGATGTGTTCGGCCCCGCCGGCGCGTCCGTGATGGCCGAGATCTTGCGTGCGCAGCCTCATCGCATCCTGCTGTCACCGGTCGGCCGGATCGAAGTCTTTTCTCCCATCCCCGCGCCCAATGGCAAAAGCCCGGAAGGCCCGCATACCCATTTGTTGCCGAAAATGCTCGTCGCCAAGCGGACGCATGCGGCCAATGCGCCCATTCCGGACAAGATGCAGCCGGTCCTGATGCTGCACCCGCGCTCGCCATGGCGCGATGCGTTGGGCCAGCGCGTTCCCTTCGACAATGATCTTGACGATCTGTTCCACGACATTCTCGTGCGCTTTGGTCTCGCGCAGGATCTATCTGTGCGCGCGGAGGTCGAGGAGGCGGTTGAGGCTGGCGTTGCGCCGGAAAATTTCGCCTGGCCCACGTCTCGCCGGGCGCGTACGGCGGCCCGGATTACCCTGCGCCGGCTGGCGCGCAATCGGGCGGCGAGCGTGACGGCGTGGCGGCAGCGCTATGACCGGGGAGTGGAGTCCGAGCCGGACGAGGACGCCGCGCTCCACGGCTGAGCGGGTTTTGCGACGAAGTCCACTATGGCCAGCGGGGAGCCTGCGGCGGTAACGCAGGCGTCCACGTCGAAAGTGTCACGCACCAGTCCGGAGGTCAGCGTTTGCGCTGTGGGGCCGAATGCGATCAGGCGGCCTTCGCGCAGGACGGCGACATGGGTGGCATAGCGGGCGGCAAGGGTAAGTTCGTGGATCGATGCGATCACCAGCTTGCCGCCGTCCGCAAGCGCGCGCAGCCGGGCGACGCCATCGAGCGCGTGGCGCGGATCGAGGCCGGCCAGCGGCTCATCGGCCAGCAACAGCGCCGGATCGCTCACCAGCGCCCGCGCGAGCATCGCCCGGGCCAACTCTCCGCCCGAGAGCGTGGTCGCGGGCTGGTCGCGGTGGCTGATGAGGTCGAACTGGGCGAGCAGCGTGTCGATGCGGCGCACGAAGGCGGCCGGCAGACCGCCAAAGGCCGGCAATTGCGGAGTCAGGCCCAGCGCGATGAGGCGTTCCACCGAGATGGGCCATTCCGCGCGGGGGTTTTGCGGCAGATAGGCGCGCAACTGTGCCAGCGTCCGGTTGCCGATCGCCGTGAGCGCGACGCCGTCCAGCGTGACATGACCGGCATCGGCTATGAGCAGCCCGGCCAGGGCGGACATGAGCGTGGATTTGCCTGCACCATTCGGACCGATGATGGCAACGAATGCACCGCCTTCGAGCCGCAGCGAAACAGTGTCGACAATGCGGCGGCCGCCGCGCTCTACCTTCAGGTCGTGGGCCTGCAATATCGTCATGGCGATAGTCTCTTCAGCCGCAGGACGAGCCAGAAGAAGAAGGGTGTGCCGGCCAGACTGGTCAGCACGCCGAGCTTCACCTCCGTCGAGGTCGGGATCACGCGCGTGGCGACATCGGCGAACACCAGCAGGATCGCTCCGAACAGGGCGGACGGCAGCAGCACCCGGCTCGGCTGATGGCCCACGAACGGGCGCACCAGATGCGGCGCGACAAGACCGATAAAGCCGACAGCGCCCGTCGCCGCTGTCGCCGCGCCGACGGACATGGCGGTGCCGGCGAGCGCCAGCAGTCGCACGCGGCGCAGGTTGACGCCGAGGCTCTCGGCCTGCGCCTCACCCAGCGTCAGCGCGTCGAGATCTCGCGCCGTCAGGGCGAGGCAGGCCCAACCGGCCAGGATGAACGGCGCGGCGAGGGCTAACTGGTTCCAGTCGCGATCGGACAGGGTGCCGAGCAGCCATGTCGTGATTTCATAAGCGGCATAGGGATTGGGCGCGAAATTGAGCGCAAGGCTCAGGCCTGCTGCCATCAATCCGGAGACCGCCGCGCCAGCCAGGATCATCATCAACGTGCCGCCCCGGCCGACAATGAGGGTGAGGGTCGCCGCGAAAATGGCGCCGCCGATGCCGAAGAGCGGCGTGGCGAGCGCGAAGGACGCCGCAAGGCCGAAATAGATGGCGATGACAGCGCCCAGCGCCGCGCCGGCCGAGACGCCGAGCAGACCGGGCTCGGCGAGCGGATTGCGCAACAGTCCTTGCAGCACGGCGCCGGACAGGCCGAGTGTCGCCCCGACGAGAATGCCGAGCAACGTGCGCGGCAGCCGCAATTCGCTGAGGATCAGCCAGGCAAGGCTTGGCTCGGGTTCCACAATGCTCCGCAGCAAGATAGCCGGATCAAGCCATACCCGCCCCGTGCCGAGCGAGAGCAGGACAGCGACGATCAGCAGGAGGATGCCCAGCCAGAGCCAGCGTCGGCGGATCACCATGTAACGCCACCTGCCGGCAGCTTGCCAAGCGCCGCGCGCAGATCGCGAGCGGCGCTGGCCGATTGCGGCAGCCCGCAGGTGTAGAGCGATGCCGGATAGCTGATCTGCCGCCCGGCAAAGGCTTTGCGCATGACGGGATGGGCGACAGCGGAATCGCGCAGGGACGGGCCGTCATAGCGATCCTCGCCATGCATGAGCGCATCCGGCCGGGCACGGAGCAACTCTTCCATGCCGAAGCTGGAATAGCGGCCATCGTCATATTTGGCCGCGATATTCTCGCCGCCGGCGATACGGATGATCTCGTCGGTCAGCGTGCCCTTTCCGGGCACTGAGCCGGGCCCGCTCCACGCGACCACGCGGACCGTGCGGCGAGGGTGGGTGGCTGCAAGCTCGGCAAGTGTCCGATCCATGCCCGCGATCAGGGCCTCTGCGCGCGCGGGTTCGCCCACCAGAGCGCCGATCTGGCGGGTGATCCGGCGAATATCCGCAAAGCTGTTCGCCGCATCGATCTCGGCGACCGGTGCGCCGACTTTGGCGCCAAGGCGGCGCAGGGCCGGGGTGGACCATGGGCTGGCCAGGATCAGGTCCGGCCGTTCGCGCACCACTTCCTCGGCGGTGCCGTGATTGATGCGCACACCCGTATCGGCGCCGGGCATCAGCATCGCGACCGCATCATGGGCGAGATAGGTGATGGAGGAAATGCGCTCCTTCGGCACCAGCATCAGCAGCAGCAGATCGTTGCACATATTGGTCGACATGATGCGGCCCGGCTTCGCTTTGGCCAGCGTGGCGGCGCTTGCCGGTGCGGCCGCCAACCCGAGGGCGAGGAACGTGACGGCCAGTCCGTTCGCAAGTCTGCGAATGCGCATCAACCAGCCGCGTCCTCCCGCGCGATTTCGATGGTCACATGGCTGAGTGTGGGGAAGGCCGTAAGTTGCCGATGATAATGATCTGCTGAAAAGCCCGCGCCGGCCAGGGTCGCGACGACAGCGTGATGGCCAGGGCCGAGTTGCCAGATGCGAAAGTCGGTCACTGTGGCGCCCTCGCGCTCAAGGCGCTTGCGGACGGCTGTGGCGAGCGACTGATCCGGTACCCGATCGAGCAGGACCGAACTCGCCGCGCGGAGCAAGGCCACCGCCCAGCGCAGGATGACGGCGGCCGCCAGCAGGCCCAGCAAGGGATCGAGCCAC
Organism: Sphingobium sp.; assembly: GCA_035555575.1. Classification (GTDB taxonomy): domain Bacteria; phylum Pseudomonadota; class Alphaproteobacteria; order Sphingomonadales; family Sphingomonadaceae; genus Sphingobium. Next base: position 1,715 of record DATMGL010000029.1, on the reverse strand, counting down.
AGCCAGCCGAGTTGACGCGCAGCGAGCAGCCCGACGATCGCGAGAATGCCAAGGCCGGCATCGGAGACGACATGGGCATAGGCCGCGCGCAGATTGAGGTCGCTATGGCCATGTCCGTGCCCGTGCCCATGATGGGCATGGGCATCATGGGCATCATGGGCATCATGGGCATCGTCATGACCATGGTGGCGATGGTGAGCATGGTCATGCGAGTGGCCATGGCCATCATGCAGCAGCCAGATCGAGATGAGGTTCACCACAAGGGCGACACAGGCCACGGGAATAGCCTCGTCCAGTGCGATCGGCACTGGATGGACAAGGCGCTTGACGCTTTCGATCGCCATGAAGACAGCGGTCGAGGCCAGTGCCAGGGCGCTGGCAAAAGCAGCCAGGTCACCAATCTTGCCGGTGCCCAGCGAGAAGGTCGGATCATCCTGTCGCTTGCGTGCGATATGATAGGCCGCCGCCGCCACCAGCATCACGCCGGCATGGGTGGCCATGTGCAAGCCATCGGCGAGCAGCGCCATGGAGCCGAAGAGCAGCCCTGCGACGATTTCCACCACCATCATGGTTGCGCACAGCACGAGCACCCACATGGTGCGCCGCGCATGAGCGTCATGGCGCTCGCCCAGAAAACGATGGGGCTTGGTCGACAAAATCGCCGGGCTGGGCGCCACGCCCTGTGCGGCGGTCACGATAGATACCTGCTGCAAATGATCTGCTTCCCCGTGCAAATGTCCGCTCCCCAAAATTCATTCCTGACCGACACGCATTTCAGGCGGAGCCAGCTTGCCAGCGCTTAGCGGCCTGTGGGCCGTCCGAAAGGTCAATTACGGTTGCTGTTACCGTTATGCCGTCGAAATTAGCCGCGGCTCGAGATCGAGCGCCTCGAGGCTGTCCAAATGATCGCCTTTCGGAACAATGTTTGGAGCCCCCAGGGCGGCCAATAACGCCGCTAGCCTATTACAGTGCGATTGAATCGTCGGACCAGCAAGTGATTTGTCGAAGCCGGCAAGCTGCATCAGCGGGCTACCGCCGCCTGGAAGGGCAAGAGCTGGGGGGTACGCAACTCGCCGCGCTTGTCGTTGTCCATGCCTGGTCGCAGTCTTCGCCTGCTGCCCATCATTCAATATCAGGAACTGCTCGATTGGCGGTGGGCATGGCGGACCTGATGGAGCGTCCCGTCTATGTTGTGCGGCTTAACCATAACGACATTTTCCGCACCGAGCGCTGGAACCCATATCGCGAATACATCGCTGGCATCAACGACCAAGAGCGCGGGGAGCTACGCCGCATGGTTGTGACGACCGCCTGTTCCATCATGCGAGAGCAGATGGCAATCGACTGGACATTGGCGCGATTGGAGCTTGAACAACTCATGCGGGCTGCGCTTGCCATCAACGCCATGATGGTGGGGCTGCCTCCTGCCGCTGCGCCCGCACCTGTGGTCATGCCCGACCCCGAGCCCGTCACGCCTCCCGTTCCCGTGCCGCTGGAGGCTCGTCCGGCTGTGCCTGAGGGGCTGCGCCAGCGCTTCGAACTGCAATACCCACAATAGCGGGCATCCGGGTAATTGTTTGGTCCCGGTGATTGATGGTGCATTATCCTCAAGCGAGTGGAGGGATGCACTATGGGCCAAATTCTACACGGCAGCGCCACGACGACAAAGGCAGTCCGTCGAGCGATACAGCATAGTGAAGAGAGCCTGAGGGCGC
>DATMGL010000028.1:0-42140 GCA_035555575.1 Sphingobium sp. | reverse complement strand
AACTCATCGCCAAGCTGCGCGAGGCGGGCCGCACCGACATCAAGGTGATCGCGGGGGGCGTTATTCCGCCGCAGGACTATGATTATCTCCGCGACGCGGGCGTGCAGGGCATCTATGGCCCCGGCTCGAACGTGGTCGAATGCGCCGCCGACGTGCTGCGCCTGCTCGGCCACAATATGCCGCCGCTGGAGGATGCCGCGTGAGCGACGATATCGATGAGGGGAAGGTTGCGGTGGTGCCGGAACTCCACGACAGTTCGGCCTATCTCTACGATTATTTCAAGCATCTGACCTCGCTGTCGATCCTGACGCTGGGCGGGGTGCTTGCGATCTCGACGGCGGCTGGCGAGGCCAAGGCTTCGAAGGAGTCGATGATCGCCGTCGTTGCGCTGGTCGGCATCGCCGCGCTGCTTGCCTTCAGCGGGACGAGTGAAATCGTCCGCCAGAAGGCGACGGGAGAGATCAAGGCCAAATGGCTGACCTTCTATCGCGTCGGCGCCCCGATCGCGCTGTCGCTTGGCGTTGGCGCATTTCTCTATCTTTTCCTGAAAGGCCTTCCCGCATGACCGGACAAAAGCCCGAAACGCTGACCATCCACGCCGGGACCGCGCCCGATCCGACGACCAAGGCGCGGATCACCCCGATCTATCAGACCTCCTCCTATGTCTTCGACAGCGTCGAACACGCCTCGCGCCTGTTCAATCTCGAAGAGTTCGGGAATATCTATACCCGGATCATGAACCCGACCAACGGCGCGCTCGAGGGCAAGATTGCAGCGCTGGAGGGCGGGCAGGCGGCGCTGGCGGTGGCGTCGGGCCACGCTGCGCAGTTCCTCGCGTTTCACACGCTGATGGAGCCGGGCTGCGAGATCGTCGCGGCGCGCAAGCTCTATGGCGGGTCGCAGAACCAGCTCGGCCAGAGCTTTCGCAAGATGGCGTGGACGACGCATTTCGTCGATGCTGACGACGCAGACAATGTCGCCGCCGCAATCAACGAGAACACCCGCGCGGTGTTCATCGAAAGCCTCGCCAACCCCGGCGGTGTCGTGCAGGATATCGAGGCGATCGCGAAGGTCGCGCATGATGCCGGGGTGCCGCTGATCGTCGACAACACGATGGCGACCCCGATGCTGTGCCGCCCGATCGAGCATGGCGCCGACATCGTCGTCCATTCGACGACCAAATTCCTCAACGGCCATGGCAATGCGATCGGCGGGGTGATCGTCGATGCAGGATCGTTCGATTGGGCGAAGGGCGGAAAATATCCGACGCTGAGCGAACCCAATGCCTCCTATCACGGGCTCAAATTTACCGAGGCGTTCGGGCCGCTCGCCTTCATCCTTGCCGCGCGCACGCTTGGCCTGCGCGACCTGGGACCGGCGCTCGCGCCGATGAACGCGTTCCTCGCGCTCACCGGCATGGAGACGCTGGCGCTGCGTATGGACCGGCATTGCGACAATGCGCTGGCGCTTGCGAAATGGCTGCGCGCGCACCCGAAGGTCGATTGGGTTTCCTATGCCGGGCTGGAGGACGATCCCTATCATGCGCTCGCCAAACGCTATCTCGGCGGCCGCGGCGGCGCGGTGTTCACTTTCGGGCTCAAGGGCGGCTACGACGCTGGGGTCAAGCTCGTCTCGTCGGTCAAGCTGTTCAGTCATCTCGCCAACCTCGGCGACACACGCTCGCTGATCATCCACCCCGCCTCGACGACGCACAGCCAGTTGTCCGAGGCCGATCTGATCGAAACCGGCGCCGGCCCCGACGTGGTGCGCGTGTCGGTGGGCATCGAACATATCGACGACATCATCGCCGATCTGGCGCAGGCGCTGGACCAGATCTGAACCATGCCCCGCCCGGCGCCGGACTGCCGCGACCCAGTCGATTTCTATATCGACCATGCCGCGCAGTTCGACGCCGTGCGGTCGCGCACGCTCTGCGAGCGGAGCTGGCTGGAGGCTTTGCTGGCCGATGTCCCGGCTGGCGGCGCCATATTGGATGCCGGGTGCGGGAGCGGCGAGCCGATGGCGGCCTATCTACTGGCGCGCGGTTTCACGGTGACCGGCGTGGACGCCGCGCCGCCGCTGCTGGAGCTGGCCCGTCAACGCTATCCGCAGGCGCGCTGGATCAAGGCGGATTTGCGCAGCCTGGATCTGGGCGAGCGGTTTGACGCCATTCTCGCCTGGGACAGCCTGTTCCATCTGTCCGCGCAGGCGCAGCGCATTGCGTTGGCGACCTTCCGTGCGCATGCGGCGCCGGGCGCGGCGCTCTTGTTCAACAGTGGGGGTGCGCATGGCGAGTCGGCCAACCCCATGTTCGGCGAGCCGCTCTATCATGCGAGCCTCTCACCAGAGGAATATCGCGCGCTTTTGACGGCGCAGGGTTTCCATGTCGTCCGCCATGTTGCACAGGACCGCACATGTGGCGGGCGCGCCGTCTGGCTGGCGCGGCGAGAATATGAGGAAGAGCTTGATGACTGAAACGCGCACCGACTGGACCCGTGAGGAGATCGCGGCGCTGTTTGATCTGCCGTTCATGGACCTTGTCCACGCCGCGCAGACCGTCCATCGCGCGCAGCATCCGCGCAATGAGGTGCAGCTTTCCACCCTGCTCTCCATCAAGACCGGCGGCTGCCCGGAGGATTGCGGCTATTGCAACCAGTCGGTGCATGCCGAAACCGGCCTCAAGGCGACCAAGCTGATGGACGTGCAGGCCGTGCTCCAGTCCGCCGCGCAGGCCAAGGACCATGGCTCGGGCCGCTTCTGCATGGGCGCTGCCTGGCGCAACCCGCGCGATCGCGACATGCCCGCCCTCATCGAGATGGTGAAGGGCGTGCGCGCCATGGGGCTGGAGACCTGCATGACGCTGGGCATGCTCAGCCCCAAGCAGGCCGCGCTGCTGGCCGAGGCGGGGCTCGATTATTACAACCATAATATCGACACCGCGCCGGAGAAATATGCCGAGGTCATCTCGACGCGCACGTTCGAGGACCGGATCGAGACGCTGGAGGCCGTGCGCGGGGCCGGCATCAATGTGTGCTGCGGCGGCATTGTCGGCATGGGCGAGACACGCAGCGACCGGGTCGGCTTCGTCCATGCGCTGGCCACGCTGCCGGTCCACCCGGAGAGCGTGCCGATCAACGCGCTGGTGCCGGTCAAGGGCACGGTGCTGGGCGACATGCTCGCCGATACGCCGCTCGCGCAGATTGACGAGATCGAGTTCGTCCGCACCGTGGCGGTGGCGCGGATCGCCATGCCGGCCGCCATGGTGCGCCTGTCGGCCGGGCGCGAGAGCATGAGCGATGCGGCGCAGGCGCTCTGCTTCATGGCCGGCGCGAACAGCATCTTCACCGGCGACAAGCTGCTCACCACGCCCAATGCGGGGGATGACCGGGATGGCGCGCTGCTCGCCAAGCTGGGCATTGCCGCCATGCAGGCCGCCCCGCACGGCCATCTGGAGGAAGCGGCGGAGTGAATTAACCATCGCCGGCCATGGCGAAGTGGGTTAGCATTCACGGGCCGGGCCGGCCCAGAAACTGCGGCTGGCGGCCGGCAGGGGAGGTGCTGTGATGATGGCTCTGATATTTCTGGCGGCAGCGGCTGCCGGCGCGGGGTCGAATTGCTATGACCGGCAGACCCAGACCGACATCAACATCTGCTTCGCCGAGGATTATAAGGCGGCCGATGCGCAGCTCAATCGCCAATGGGCGCTGACCAGCGCCGAGATGAAGGCGATGGACAAGGATGGCCTGAACAAGGACGGCCGGCCGGGCTATTATGAGACTCTGCTCAAGGCGCAGCGGGCCTGGCTCGGCTTTCGCGACGCGCAGTGCCAGATCGAGGGCTATGCGATGCGCGGCGGCAGCGGCGAATCGATGCTGGCTGGCGCCTGCCTCGCCGGATTGACGCGGGCGCGCACCGCGCAGCTCAAGGCGCTGATGGCGAATGAGGGACTATGACGGGCGGGCGCTGGATTGCGGTGTCCCGGATGAGCCTTGCCCGGAAGAGAGGTCGCCAATCTTGACCATTTCCAAGCTGCTCATCGCCAATCGGGGCGAGATTGCCTGCCGGATCATCCGCACCGCCAAGCGCATGGGGATCGCCACGGTCGCGGTTTATTCGGAGGCGGATGCCGGGGCGCCGCACGTCCTCATGGCGGATGAGGCGGTGCTGCTCGGCCCGCCGCCCGCTGCGCAATCCTATCTGCTGGCCGATGCGATCATCGCCGCGTGCAAGGCGACCGGCGCGGACGCCGTCCACCCCGGCTATGGCTTCCTCTCCGAGCGGGAGAGTTTTGCGCGGGCCTGCGCGGAAAACGACATCATCTTCGTCGGCCCGCCGCCCGCGGCGATCGCGGCGATGGGCGACAAGATCGCATCCAAGCGGCTGGCTCTGGCGGCCGGCGTCCATGTCGTCCCCGGCCATGTCGGCGAGATTGAGGACACCGATCATGCGGCGCGGATTGCCGCCGATATTGGCTATCCGGTGATGATGAAGGCATCGGCCGGGGGTGGCGGCAAGGGCATGCGGCTGGCGCATTCGGAAAGCGAATTGCGCGAGGGCTTCCCCGCCGTCCAGCGCGAGGGGCTGGCGAGCTTCGGTGATGACCGGGTGTTCATTGAGAAGTTCATCGCCGCGCCGCGTCATATCGAGATCCAGCTGCTTGGCGACCAGCATGGCACGATGCTCTATCTGGGCGAGCGGGAATGCTCGATCCAGCGTCGCCACCAGAAGGTGGTGGAGGAAGCGCCATCGCCCTTCGTTACCCCGGATATGCGCCGGGCGATGGGTGAGCAGGCTGTCGCGCTGGCGCAGGAGGTGGGCTATTATAGCGCCGGCACGGTCGAGTTCATCGTCGCGGGCGATGATCCGAGCGGGCAGGGCTTCTACTTTCTGGAGATGAACACCCGGCTGCAAGTCGAGCATCCGGTGACGGAAATGGTGACCGGCCTCGATCTGGTCGAGCAGATGATCCGCATCGCCAATGGTGAGAAGCTGGCCTTCGGGCAGGGTGATGTGCGGCTGGATGGCTGGGCGATCGAAACGCGGGTCTATGCCGAGGACCCTTATCGCGACTTCCTGCCCAGCAGCGGGCGGCTGGTCCGCTACACGCCACCGGCGGTCGATATGGCGGGGACCGTCCGCCTCGATGATGGCGTGACGGAAGGCAGCGACGTCTCGATGTTCTACGACCCGATGATCGCCAAGCTGATCACGCATGCCCCGACGCGAACCGGTGCGATCGACCTGCAGATCGCCGCGCTGGATTGCTATGAGATTGAAGGGCCGGGCCATAATATCGATTTCCTGTCGGCCCTGATGCAGCATGAGCGGTTCCGCGCCGGCACCCTCACGACGGGCTTCATTGCGGAGGAATATCCGGACGGCTTCGCAGGCGCGCCCGCTTCGGCGGGACTGCGCCGCCAGCTGGCTGCCATCGCCGCTTTTGCGTCCATGGCGCAGGCGGACCGGGCCCGGCGGATCGATGGCCAGCTGGGCCGCCGTTTGCCGCCGCCGACTGACTGGACCGTGCGCATCGGTGGGGTGGACCATGACGTCACCATTTGGGGTGATGATGTGACCATCGATGGCGCCCCGCTCGCCATGGTGCTTGATTACACCCCCGGCGACCGGCTGATCGAGGCGGCGTTTGAGGATGAAAGCGAGGCTCTGGCCGTGCGCATCGCGCCGACCCGCGCGGGCTGGCGGCTCACCACCCGCGGCGCGGTGCATGCCGTGCGCGTGCTGCCGGCTTATGTCGCGCGCCATGCCGGGCATCTCATCGAGCGTCCGGCGCCCGATTTGTCGCGCTTTCTCATCAGTCCGATGCCCGGCAAGCTGGTCGCGCTGCATGTGGGCGCGGGGGAGAAGGTGGAGCGGGGCCAGCCGCTCGCGGTGGTCGAGGCGATGAAGATGGAAAATATCCTGCGCGCGGGCCGGGCGGGCGTGGTGCGCCACGTCGCCGCCAATGCCGGCGCGACGCTCGCGCTTGATGAGGTGATTCTGGAACTGGACTGATCCGGACGCCGGCCCATCCGACAGGGAGCGGTCGCCTGCCATCTGACGGCAAGGCCCATATCGGCACCGTTCGCCGGATATCTTCTGCTTTTCCGCATTTTCCGTGCCGTCAGCCAGTTTCGCCGGGCAGAAAAATGCTCTAACGCCGCGGCATCATGGTGAAGCTTCCTTCGGCGCCGCTGGCGCTGCATCTCGACAGCGCTGCGCTCAAGGCCAACTGGCAGTGGCTGGCGGGCAAAAGCGGCTCCGCGCGCTGCGGCGCCGCCGTCAAGGCCAATGGCTATGGGCTGGGCGCGGTGGAGGTGGTCAAGCATCTCCGGTCGGCCGGCTGTCGCGATTTCTTCGTCGCAACATGGATGGAAGCCGCCGAGTTGCTGCCGTATATCGGCGATGCGTCGCTCTCCGTGCTGCATGGCGTGCGGGCGGAGGATATGGCCTTCGCCCAGGCCAGCGGTGCGCGGCCGGTGCTCAATTCGCCCGAGCAGGTCGCGCGCTGGAAGGCCGCTGGCGGCGGGCCCTGCGATGTGATGGTTGATACCGGCATGAGTCGGCTCGGTCTCGCCGCGCGGGATGTGCGGGCAGGCCTGCTCGATGGCCTGCACATCGAGACGCTGATGAGCCATCTCGCCTGCGCCGAGGAGGAGCATCCGCTCAATCGCGAGCAATGGACCCGGTTTCGACAGGTCGCCGCCGGGGTTGGCGCCCGGCGTCTCAGCCTCGCCAATAGCGCGGGCATCCTGCTCGGTGATGCCTTTGCCTTCGATCTCACCCGGCCGGGTCTGGCGCTCTATGGCGGTCTGCCCCGGCGGGAAGCGGCCGGGCATATAAGGCAGGTCGTCTATCCCGGCGCGCAGGTGCTGCAACGCCGCTTCATCCGGCCGGGCAAATCGGTTGGCTATGGCGCGACCTTCGTTGCCGAGCGCCGGCGAGAGGTCGCGATCCTCAATATCGGTTATGCCGATGGCTATCTGCGCGGTTTTTCCGGCACCGGCGCGGCGCGGCTGGGCGATGCGCGCTTGCCCGTGCTCGGCCGCGTCTCGATGGACCTGCTCGCGATCGACGTTAGCACCGCGCCGCAGGTCCGCGAGGGGGACTGGCTCGATCTGGAGTTTGATCTGCCCACCGCCGCCGCGCAGGCCGGCCTCACGCAATATGAGCTGCTCACCACGCTCGGCCGCCGTTACGCCCGCATCTGGCGCTGAGTGGGCGGCCTATGGGTGCAGGGTTTCGTTCCGCTCCAGCATGGCGATGAAGTCCGCAATCTTGCGGGCTCGCGTCTCGGCCTTCTTTGTCGCACCAATGCGATAGAGCACGGCATAGCGGTTCGCGCCGGTCAGTGTGTTGAAGAAGGCCGCCGCGCTGGGGCTCGCATCGAGCGCAATCTGTAAGTCTGACGGCACCTCGGCCGTGCTTGCCGGGGCATAGGCCGCCGCCCAGCGGCCGTCGGCTTGTGCCCGGTCGATTTCCGCCTGTCCCGTCGGATGCATGCGTCCGGCCGCCATCAACGCCAGCGCGCGCGTCCGGTTGATCCGGGACCATGTGCTGCGCGGCTGACGCGGGGTGAAGCGGATCAACCAGCTGGTGGCGTCATATTTATCGAGCTGCCCATCGATCCAGCCATGGCACAGGGCGCTGTCGATCGCCTCGGATCTGGTGACGCTGGTCAGGCCCGAGCCCTTTTTGGCGAATCTGATCCAGGCGCCCCGAGCATCGCCGGGTTGCTGCGTCAGCCATCGCTCCAGCGCGGCCTGATCGGGAAAGGAAATGATGGGAAGGCCTGCGCGCATCTCGGTCATGAGACCCACTTACCGCATGTCAGGGGCCAGCGAATATCGGTTTTTCGTCCGCGCCGATCATGGCGTGTGAGGGCCGGCGGATCGTCCCGCCAGCCCTGTGATGACGTTCCACGCGGGATTTCCCGCGCGGCCTTCAGGCGCCTAGCGTTCGACGCACAGCGCAATGCCCATGCCGCCGCCGATGCACAGCGTGGCGAGGCCCTTCTTGGCGTCGCGCCGGTCCATTTCGTGGAGCAAGGTCGTGAGGATGCGCGCGCCCGAGGCGCCGATCGGGTGGCCCAGGGCGATGGCGCCGCCGTTGACGTTCACGATGTCGGGGTTCCAGCCCATATCCTTGCCGACCGCGAGCGCTTGCGCGGCGAAGGCCTCGTTCGCCTCGATCAGGTCCAGATCGTTCACGCTCCAGCCGGCTTTTTCCAGCGCGCGGCGGCTGGCCGGCACCGGGCCGATGCCCATGATCGACGGGTCGACGCCGCAGCTTGCCCAACTGGCGATGCGCGCCAGCACGGGCGCGCCGCGCTGGTCTGCTTCCTGCGCGGTCATCAGCACCAGCGCCGCCGCGCCGTCATTGATGCCGCTGGCATTGCCCGCCGTGACCGTGCCGTCCTTCTTGAACGCCGGGCGCAGGCCCGCCATGGCCTCCACCGTGGCGCCGGCGCGGATATATTCGTCGGTGTCCACCACCGTATCGCCCTTGCGGCCCTTGATCGTCACCGGCGCGATTTCCTTCACGAACCGGCCGGCGGCGCGCGCGGCTTCCGCCTTGTTCTGGCTGGCGGTGGCGAAGGCGTCCTGTTCCTCGCGGCTGATCTGGTAGCGTTCGGCGAGATTCTCCGCCGTGATGCCCATATGATAGCCGTTGAATGCGTCCATCAGCCCATCATTCACCATGGTGTCCACTAGGCTGACATTGCCCATCTTGGTGCCGGCGCGCAGAAACTGCGCATGGGGGGAAAGGGACATGCTCTCCTGCCCGCCGGCGATCATGATGGCGGCGTCGCCGGCGCGGATCGCCTGGGCCGCCAGCGCGACCGAGCGCAGGCCCGAACCACACACCTGATTGATGGCGATGGCGGTGCGCTCCACCGGAATACCGGCGTTGACGGCGGCCTGCCGCACCGGGTTCTGTCCCTGCGCGGCGGTGAGCACCTGCCCGAAGATCACTTCGGAAACCTCATCGGGCGCGACGCCGGCCTGCTCCAGTGCGGCGAGGATGGCGACGCGGCCCAGTTCATGCGCGGGCGTCGTGGCAAAAGCGCCCAGAAAACTGCCGACGGGGGTGCGCTTGGCGGCGGTGATGACGATATCGGTCATAAGATCGCGAATCCCTTGGTTGCGGCGGCGGCCGTCGAGCGGTCGATGCGCCATGATGGTCCGGCCGCCCGGCGGGCATCAGCCGCCGGTGCGTGTAAGCCAGTCGCTCAGCCCTCTCCAGAGCCTCTCCTGCGCCTGGCTGCCGATCATCATGCCGACATGCCCCAGCGCCAGGTCCAGCCGTTCCCCCGCGGGCGGGGCGGCGGCGGCCGGGACGATCCTGTCGCTTGTCGAGGCGATGGCGAGCGTGGGGCAGGCAAGCGCCGCCGGATCCACGCGCGTTCCCAGAATCGACCATTGGCCGCTGGCGGTCATATTGCCCTCATAGCAGCGCTGCGCAAGGTCGCGTCCGCATGCCAGCGTGAGCGGGGCGCCGTCATTCGCCCAGTCTTCCACCGCGATGAAGCCGCGATAGGCCGGGGTATCGGCCTCCATCGCAGCAAAGCGCGCATATTTGGCGATGGTGCGGGCCGGATCGAGCGACCAGAAGCCGGTCTGGAAAACTTCCATCGGCACCAGCCCCAGCGCCGTGCAGCCCGGCTCGGCCCGTTGCCATATCTGCGCGATCTGGGCGCGAAATGCTGCGTCATATTGCGCAAAATCCCACGGTGCGGCAATGGTCGCGAGGCCTTGGGCCGGCTGCCCCAGCGTCGCCATCCGCGCGGCCGCGCCAATCGCCAGCGTGCCGCCCAGGCAATAGCCGACAAGGATCGGCGGCTGTTCGAAACCGGCCAGCAGCGGCAGCAGCAGTCGCGCGACATGATCGGCCAGATCGCTCTCCTGCTCGCCCGGTTCTGGCCTCCCCCAGTCCATCACATAGGCGTCATGATTATTGCGCAGCAAAAAGCGCAGCAAAGATCGCTGCTCGGTCAGGTCCAGGATGCAGGGCGGATTGATCAGCGAGGGGATCAGCACGACCGGCGCGCGCGCTCGGGACGCCGGTTCGCCGCCGTCTCGCGTGAGCAAAGCGGCCCGGCCGGCACGGGCCGCGACTCGTGGCGGGGCTATGTCTGGTGGGCGGGGCGCCTGCTGATAACGGCGCAAGCCGGCAAAGGCGCGCTGTCGCAAATCGCTGTCTTGTGCCGTTTCGGTCCATAAAATGGAAAGAAACAGCGGCAGGGGGCGTGGCCCATGTTGCGGCGCGGAAAGACTCGATGCTATGCTGCGGCCCAAGGGTGGAACAGAAGACGGGGGCGAAGCGAGAACCATGGCGCGGTCGAAGTCAGGTGGCGAATCAGATACCATCGTCATCAAGAAATACGCCAACCGGCGACTTTATGACACGGAAACCTCCAGCTACATCACGCTGGAGCTGCTTTCGCAGATGACCCGCGAGGGGCGCGACTTCGTCGTTGTCGATGCCAAATCGGGCGAGGATATCACCCATAGCGTGCTCACCCAGATCATCATGGAAGAAGAGCAGCGCGGCGGGAACATGCTGCCGGTCAACTTCCTGCGCCAGCTCATCTCGCTTTACGGGGATTCCATGCAGTCCATGGTCCCGCAATATCTTGAGGCGAGCATGGATGCCTTCCGCAAGAACCAGCAGCAGTTTCAGGAAGCGATGCAGGGCGCGTTTTCCGGCGGTCCCTTTGCCGAGATCGCCAAGCGCAACATGGCGATGCTGAATGCGGCGGCCAGCGCTTTCAAGCCGCCGGTCCCCGCCGCCAGGGCCGAGATCGCCAAGCGCAATATGGCGATGCTGAATGCGGCGGCCAGCGCTTTCAAGCCGCCGGTCCCCGCCGCCAGGGCCGAGAGCGCGACGGACGAGGTGGCCGAACTCAAGGCACAGCTCGCCGCGCTCAATGCCAAGATTGACAAGCTGGGCGGCTGACGATCCAGCCTGATCGCCTTGGCGGCGCTGTCTGGCCCGGCTTTCTCCCGGGGCGGCTTCCCGCTTGCCGTCGCTGCCTGTAAACCACACCATCTGTAAACCGCACGATCCTCCTTCCCCTTATCGAAGCCCGGAACCCATGAGCACCCCCACGATCAAGCATGCCCTTCCCGTCACCCGCGCGCACGATTTCGCCGCCTGGTTTCAGGCCGTCATCAGCGAAGCCGATCTTGCCGAGGAGAGCGGCGTGCGCGGCTGCATGGTCATCCGGCCATGGGGCTATGGCATCTGGGAGCGCATCCAGAAGCTGATGGATGCGCGCATCAAGGCGGCGGGCGTGGAGAATTGCTACTTCCCGCTGTTCATCCCCTTGTCCTTCTTCGAGAAGGAGGCCGACCATGTCGACGGTTTCGCCAAGGAAATGGCGGTCGTCACCCATCACCGCCTCAAGTCGATCGACGGCAAGCTGACGCCGGACCCGGACTCGAAGCTGGAGGAGCCGCTCGTCGTGCGCCCCACATCCGAGACGGTGATCGGCCAGGCGATGGCGCGCTGGGTGCAAAGCTGGCGCGATCTGCCGTTGCTCACCAACCAGTGGGCGAACGTCGTGCGCTGGGAGATGCGCACGCGGATGTTCCTGCGCACCAGCGAATTCCTCTGGCAGGAGGGGCACACGGCCCATGCCGATGAGGCGGACGCCCGCACCGAGACGATGCGCGCGCTGGAAATGTATCGCGATTTTTCGGAGACGGCGCTGGCCATGCCCGTCGTCGCTGGCGAAAAACCGGAGAATGAGCGCTTCCCCGGCGCCGTCGCCACCTATTCGATCGAGGCGATGATGCAGGACGGCAAGGCCCTGCAGGCCGGCACCTCGCACTATCTCGGCACCGGTTTCGCCGAGGCGGCGGGGATCAAATATCAGGATCAGGACGGCGGCCAGCAATATTGCCACACGACGAGCTGGGGAGTCTCCACCCGCATGATCGGCGGCGTCATCATGGTCCATGGCGATGATGACGGGCTGCGTTGCCCGCCGATGATCGCGCCGCATCAGGTCATCATCGTGCCGATGCTGCGCGACAATGACGAGGACGCCGCCGTCATCGCCTATTGCGAGGATCTGGCCAAGGCGCTGGGCGCGGTGGATGTGTTCCGCGAGCCGCTGCGCGTGCTGTTCGACAAGAAGCCGATCAAGGCCGCCCCCAAGCGCTGGAGCTGGGTGAAGAAGGGCGCGCCGATCATCGTCGAGGTCGGCGGGCGCGATGTCGCTGGCGGCAACGTCTCCGTGCTGCGTCGCGACCGGCTCTATAACGAGGCCGGCAAGCTCGCCAGCACCATCATGTCGCGCGACAGCTTCGTTGCCGAAGTCGGTGATATGCTGCGCGATTTCCAGGCTGTCCTGCACGGTGAGGCAAGGGAGCGCCTCGTCGCCAACATTCGCCGCGACGTGACCGACAAGGCCACGCTGGCCGCCGCGTTCGAGGGGGACAAGCCCGGCTGGGTCGAGGTCGAATGGGCCAGACCCACCGGCGCGGCGCTGGAGGCGGTCGTGGACTGGCTCAAGAGCCACAAGCTTACTCTGCGCAACGTGCCGCTGGATGCCGCGCCGGCTGATGGCGTGTGTGTGTTCACCGGCGAGGCCGCGGTCGAGCGGGTGCTGGTCGGGCGGAGCTATTAGGCGCTATCGTGCGAAGGGCTTAAAGGGACAAGGCCGTCGCAATCCGACGTTTCGATGTCGTGAGGATAGTAAGCGTGCTGGAGGATTCCATGGAACCGGAAGTGCAAGCGGGTTCGAGCCGAAAAAAAGTCGTTAGCCGGATATATATTGGCGGGGTGAAAGTCGCAGCTTTTTTCGTCTTCAGCGCATTTGGCCATATCATGTTGTTGGCGCTGCTGCACATGAAATGCTGGATGGGATTTAGCGTATCGGACGAAGTCTTTCGCGATATTTTCACCGGCGCCGTCACGATGACGTTGCTGGCTACTGTCACGATCCTGTTGACGAGAGCGTTCGTGCGCGCGACTTATCCCGAGCTTGACCGGGACGTCAGTGCTGATGAAGCTTGTGCAAGGCTGAATGTCACCGGTTGGCGCGCGCTTCTCGTAAAAGGCGGTTGGTTTGCGGCCGAATTGTGCAAGCGATAAAACGAAAGCCAGTAGTTCTTCGGGCTGTATAAGGCCCGTTCGTCTAATAACCGGCGCCCGCTGAACCATTATTTCTCCAGCAGGCGTGGCATCAACTCCACGAAGTTGCACGGCCGGAAGCGGCTATCCAGCTGGTGCACCAATATCTGGTCCCAGCCATCCTTCACCGCGCTGGTCGAGCCGGGCAGGGCGAAGATATAGGTGCCGCGCGCCACGCAGGCGCAGGCACGGGACTGGATGGTGGAGGTGCCGATCGACTGGTAGCTCAGCCAGCGGAACAGCTCGCCAAAGCCGGGGATCGGCTTGTCCTGCACGGTCTCGATCGCCTCGGGCGTCACGTCGCGCCCGGTGATGCCGGTGCCGCCGGTGGTGATGATGACGTCGATCGCCGGATTGTCGATCCAGCCATGCAGCCGCGCGAGAATGTCCTCGACCTTGTCCAGGCTGATCGCGCGATCCTTCAGCACATGGCCGGCCGTTGCGATGCGCTGTGCCAGCGTATCGCCGGAGCTGTCATTATCCGGCGTGCGGCTGTCGGAGATGGTCAGCAGGGCGATGTGGACGGGCACAAACGCCCGGCTCTCGTCAATCGCCACGGATGGTCGCTCCATTGGATGCCATGCGCACGGTGGCGGTCTTGTTGCCATCCGGAAAGCGCACCCACAGGCCCTGCGCCATGGCGGCGAGGGCAGGGGAACTGCCCTGCTCCTCCATCTGATAGATCCAGTAATTGCGCAGCACCGCGTTCAGATAGGCGCGCGTCTCATAATAGGGCACGGATTCGATGAAGAGCAGCGGGTCGCCCTCATCGCGAATCTGGACGTTCCAGCGATCGATGGGCACTGGGCCGGCATTATAGGCAGCGACGACCTTGGGCAGCAGGCCGCCCGTCGCCGGCATCTGGCTCAGCTTGCGCAGATAGGCCTGACCGAGCGCGAGGTTAATCGCGGGCTCGTAAAGCTGGTCGGCGGAATAGCTCATGCCGGCCGCCGCAGCCAGATCGCCGCCGGTGCCGGGGCGCACCTGCATCACGCCGCGCGCGTCGGCGGTGCTGCGCGCCTGTGTCTGGAAGCGCGATTCCTGCAAGGCATGGGCGAACACCAGCGAGCGGTCGACCTGCCAGCCATCGGCCGGCGTCCAGTCCGGCCGGGGGTAGCGCGCATAGGCGGCGGACTTGCGGCCGCTTGGCGAGCGCTGGGCGAGCCAGAGCTGGGTCGTCGGCAGCGAAAGATCGCTGGCGAGGTGGACGAGCGCGGAATAATCGGCGCTGCCCAGTTCCGCCTCATGGCGCAGGATGGCGTCGGCATCGGTGCTGCGGCCAAGCGCGCTGGCGATCACCGCATTGCGCACATTGGGGCGGGAGGAGAGGGCGGCCCAGTCCGCTGCCGAGACATGTTCGCGGGTGAGCGATGCGCTGGGGCCAAGACCGAGTGTCTCGCGGGCGAGCAGGCCGTAGAAGGTTTCTTCATCCCGTGCGGCGGAGCGCAGCAGCGGGTTGACCCGCTCGGGGCGCCTGGCTGCCATCATCGCGCGCGCGGCCCAGAAATAGCCGCCGCTGCGCATGTCGCCATCCGAGGCGTTGGTGGCGGATTGATAGAAGGCGTCGGCCGCCGCATCCCATTGCTTCTCGCGCCAGGCGGACAGGCCGAGCACCCATTGCGCGGCGGCAAGGAACGGGCCGCTGCCGTCCTGCGCGGCCTGTGCGGCAACGCGGCGGGCATTGGCGGTGTCGCCGCAGATGAAATAGGACCAGGCGATGCGCTGGCGCAGCTCGGTGCGTGCCTCGCCGGTCAGGCCGGCATCGGCCGCGATGAGCAGGGCCTCGCCCTCGGCCGGGCGGTCATCCTTGATCTGCTGGAGCAGTTGCCCGCGCAAGGCGTCGGCCGCGCTGTCCCCGGCGACGGCGCGCAGGATGGCGCGCTGGGGCGATGTGCCGGTCCACATCAGCTGGCGTGTCGCCGGCAGGTCGGGCAGCACCTGCGCGCCGCGTTTGCGGGCCAGCGCGCTGATCCGCGCCGATTGCGGCAGATGCGGCGCCTTGGCGAGAATGTCGAGCAGGTCGAACAGCTCGACGCGCGGCGAATCCTTGGCGAGATAGAGTTCGGCCAGCAGATAGGGCCGCATGCTGTCCGCCGCATCGAGCGCGGTGATGGCGGCCTTTGCCTCGTCCCAGCGTTGCGCGCCGAGCAGGGCGAACAAGCTGCCATAGCGGCTGCGTTCTGCCTGGTTCACCTGCGCCATGGGCGAGATGATGGCGGTGGCGCGAGCGGCTGGCGCAGCGGCGAGCGGGGCCGCCAGAGCGGAGCCCGTCAGGGTCGCGATGGCGATCACGCCGAGCATCCGTCTGGTCCTGTGGCCGGTCATGCGTTCAGATCCTCATGGAGCAGACGGAGCGCCTGCCAGCTTCTGGCCTTGGCCATCGGCCGGCTCATCAACAGATCCGGGCTGGCGAGGGCAGCGGCGCGCATTGTGCCTACCGGATGGTTAATCACCGGTAAGCCGGCCGCGCGCGGATTCCATTGCGCCCCGAGCAGGGCGCGGCTCGTCCGGTCGCCAAGAATGAGCGCGGCTTTGGGCCGTGCAAGACCGAGATAATGCGTCATCCGCGCGGCGAGCCGGATCAGCGTTTCTTCATCGATCACGCCGCCGGGTGGTCGCCTCGCCGCCATGGAGAGAAGCGTGACCTCGCTCGCGGGCAGGCCGAGGCTGGCCAGCATCGCGTCGATGAACCGGCGCTGCCCGGCGTCCAGCAAGGAGGCCGCGTCCGTTGCGCCCAGGGTCGGCATCTCGACGATGAGGGTCAGTCGCCCGCCTTGCTGTGCCGGCGGCAGGATGATTGCACCCTCCCAACCGGTTTCGGGTTGGCCGTCGTCCTGCGCGAGCCAGTCGAGAAAGGCGGGCAGCTGATCCGGCATCGCATCGGGCCGGGTCGGCGCGCGGGGCGCTGCCATGGGCACCGTCGCAACGCCGTCAGCCGGGGCGACCGGGCGCGTCTCGACCGGCGGGCGTTGGGCCGCCTGCCGCCAGAACGGCACGGGCTGTTCGCCGCGCCAGCCATGCGCCACGGAGTCGATCGCGGTATGCAATCCCGCCTCATGCCACCACGCCGCATAGGATCGGACCGCGTCCGCCATCATCATGTCTTGCTGTTCACCCATCCGGGCGCACTAGAGACAGAGGTTGACGAGGCGGTCAACTCTGCCGCATCGCGAACGACCGCAAGGCGTTTGCCAATTGCGGCGACCGGACCCAGAGCAGACTAAGGAGAACCGGCATGTCCGAACGGGAATCCATGCCTTATGATGTTGTGATTGTTGGCGGTGGCCCGGCTGGCCTGTCCGCCGCGATCCGTCTCAAGCAGCGCGCCGCGCAGGCTGGCGCGGAGCTGAGTGTCTGCGTGCTGGAGAAAGGCTCCGAGATTGGCGCGCATATTCTCTCCGGCGCGGTGATCGATCCGCGCGCGCTTGATGAGCTGCTGCCCGACTGGCGCACCACCGGCTGCCCGCTGGCGCAGGTGCCGGTGACGGACAATCAGCACTGGTTCCTGAGCGCTGGCGACAATTTCGCCATGCCATCCATCTTCACGCCGCCCTTCATGCATAATAAGGGCTGCTACACCGGCTCGCTGGGCTCTTTGTGCCGCTGGCTGGCCGAGCAGGCCGAAGGGCTGGGGGTGGAGATTTTCCCCGGCTTCCCCGCCGCCGAAATTCTCTATGACGAGCATGGCGCGGTCAAAGGCGTGGCGACGGGCGATATGGGCATCGCGCGCGATGGCAGCCGCAAGCCGGATTATCAGCCGGGGCTGGAGCTGCACGCCCGCTACACCTTCTTTGCCGAGGGCGCGCGCGGTCACCTCACCAAGCAACTCATTGCCCGCTATCATCTGGATAGCGAGAGCGATCCGCAGACTTATGGCATCGGCCTCAAGGAATTGTGGGATATCGACCCGGCCAAACATGTCCCCGGCCGCGTCATCCACACGCAGGGCTGGCCGCTGACGGATGCCTATGGCGGCGGATTTCTCTATCATCAGGCTGGCGGACAGGTCGCCCTCGGCTTCGTCGTCGGGCTGGGCTATCGCAATCCGCACCTCAATCCCTTCGAGGAATTCCAGCGCTGGAAGCAGCATCCCGCCATCCGTGCGGTGCTGGAGGGCGGCAAACGCGTTTCCTACGGCGCGCGCGCGATCAACGAGGGTGGCTGGCAGTCCATTCCCAGGCTGGTGATGCCCGGCGCGGCGCTGATCGGCTGCTCGGCCGGCTTCGTCAACGTGCCGCGCATCAAGGGCACCCACACCGCGATGAAATCCGCGATGCTGGCGGCCGACGCGGCGTATGATGCCGTTGCGGCGGATCGCGCGGCCGACACGCTGGAGGCCTATCCCACGGCGCTGGCGGAGAGCTGGATCGCCGATGAGCTGAAGCTCGTCCGCAACGCGGGGCCGGCGCTCGGCAAGTTCGGGAATATCTTCGGCACGCTCTTCGCCGGCATCGACATGTGGATGCGCACTCTCAAAATCGGTCTGCCCTTCACGCTGCGCAACACCGCCGATCACACCAAACTATGGCGCAAGGATCAGTGCGCGAAAATCGCCTATCCCAAGCCGGATGGGGTGATCAGCTTCGACCGGCTCTCATCCGTCTTCCTCTCGGGCACCAATCATGAGGAGGACCAGCCGGTCCACCTCCAGCTCAAGGACCCGGCCGTGCCGGTCCGCTATAATCTCCCGCTCTATGATGAGCCGGCGCAGCGTTACTGCCCGGCCGGCGTCTACGAAATCGTGGATGATGCGCACGGCGATCCGCAATTCCAGATCAACGCGCAGAACTGCGTCCACTGCAAGACCTGTGACATCAAGGACCCGCTCCAGAATATCAACTGGGTAGCGCCGGAGGGCGGCGGCGGACCGACCTACCCGAATATGTGATTAATAAAACAATATAATTACAGATATTTAAATGCTGAATCAGATGATGCATGGTAACATCATGGGATCGGTTGACCGTTCAGCTGCGTTTCAGGTGCGGCTGCTAAGCCGTGGTTTTGAACAAGGAAGGATCGGATGATGCGAGCTTTGATGTTGGTGCCGCTGCTCGGGCTGGCGGCCTGCACGGAATATGGCGGCGAACCCGTTCGCCCCGGGCCCGGGCCTTCCCAGTGGGGGACGCTGTCGGGTCAGGCCACCTATCGCGAGCGCATCGCGCTGCCGCCTAATGCTCAGATGATCGTGGAAATTCGCGATGTGAGCCGGGCTGATGCGCGTGCGCCGGTCATCGCTTCCACCACGGTTCAGGCGCGGGGCCGGCAAGTGCCGCTGGCCTTCTCGCTGCGCTACAACGTCCGCAAGCTGGAGCCGCGCAGCCGCTATGCCGTCTCCGCACGGATCACGGATGGCGGGCGTCTGCTATGGACGACCGATACCAATTATACGTTCCGTCCGGGGCAGGATCAGATCATGCTGAACCTCGTGTCGGCGCAGGCCAATCGGCCGAGCAATGATCGCCCCGGCCGGCCCACGCCCGGTCGCCCGAGCCGTCCCGGCCGCCGCTGATAATCGACAGGAGCAGGCTGGCGGCCATCTGCAAGGCAGACAGCGGATCATTCCCCCGCTATGCCGCCAGCCATGCTGACCGAAACCGCTTACGCCAAGATCAACCTCGCTCTCCACATCCGCGCGCGGCGGGCGGATGGCTATCATGCGCTGGAGAGCCTGTTCGCCTTCTGCGCGGATGGTGATGAACTGCGCGCGCAGGCCCGTGACGATGGCGCGCTGACGCTGGCCGTCACGGGGCCGTTTGCGGAGGAGTTGGGGGCGGGCGAGGATAATCTCGTGCTGCGCGCCGCCCGCGCCCTGCAAGCCGCCACCGGCACGCATCAGGGCGCCGCTCTGCATCTGGAGAAACAACTTCCCATCGCATCCGGCATCGGCGGCGGCTCGGCGGATGCGGCGGCGGCGCTGCGGCTGCTCGTCCGGCTCTGGGGCGTGCGGCCGATGGACATTGATTTCCCCGCCATCGCCGCTTCGTTGGGCGCGGACGTGCCGGCTTGCCTCGGGTCGCAGACGATCTTCGGCAGCGGCATTGGCGAGCAGTTGACACCCGTCGATCTCGACCTGGCCGGCACGCCGATCCTGCTGCTCAACCCGCTGCTGCCATGCCCCACCGGCGCGGTCTATGCGGGCTGGGACGGCGTCGATCGCGGGCCGCTCGATCCGCTGGCATGGCGGCAGGGGCGCAATGATCTCGCCGCGCCCGCCATCACGCTGGTGCCGCAGATTGACGAGGTGCTCGCGGTCTTGCGTGCCCAGCTTCCCGGCCTCGTCCGCATGTCCGGCTCGGGCGCGACCTGCTTTGCGCTGTTCGCCAGCGACGCCGAGCGGGACGATGCCGCCGACCGCATCGCAGGCGATCATCCCGACTGGTGGGGCATGGCGACGACATTGCGCTGATTGGGCGGGTCGGATGGCGCCGCGGCCGCTGCTCCTCCTTCGCGGGATCGGCGCCGATCGATATCGCGCCCTTCCGACTCAAGGCCAAAATCTCTAAGGGAGCATGATGGCTGTTCCCTTCCAGTTCCTGGGCGATCCCGCCGCGCCGGTCCTCATCATCGCCGATCATGCCTCCAGCGCGATTCCCGATGATATCGCGCTTGGTCTGCCGCCGGCGGTGATGCGCGAGCATGTCGCGCTGGATATCGGCGTGGCGCAGGTCGCGGCGCTGCTCGTGGAGACGGATCTGTGCTGCGCGGTGCTCGGCGGGGTCTCGCGCCTCGTCATCGACTATAATCGCGAGCCGGATGCGGCCGGCCTCGTCCCCGTTCACAGCGACGGCCATCATGTCGAGGGCAACGGCATCGCCGATGTCGCGGACCGGCTGGCGCGCTTTTATGACCCTTATCATGCG
This sequence comes from Sphingobium sp., assembly GCA_035555575.1. Taxonomy (GTDB): domain Bacteria; phylum Pseudomonadota; class Alphaproteobacteria; order Sphingomonadales; family Sphingomonadaceae; genus Sphingobium. Next base: position 22,137 of record DATMGL010000028.1, on the reverse strand, counting down.
AAGGTGGCCGCGCTGGCCGCGCTGCCGCACCGGCCGCTTCTGCTCTCGCTGCACAGCTTCACGCCGCGCCTGCGCACCCGGCCGGAGGAGCTGCGCCCGTGGGAGATCGGCCTGCTCTATAATGAGGATGATCGCGGCGCGCGCATCGCCCTGCCGCTGCTGGAGCAGGCCGGGCTGGTGGTGGGCGAGCAGCAGCCCTATTCGGGAAAATTGCTCAACGCGACGATGAACCGCCATGCCGAAGCGCATGGTCGTCCCTATCTCGGCGTCGAGATGCGGCAGGATCTGGTCGGCGATGCGGCGGGTCAGTGCCGTTTTGCCACGATATTGGCGCCGGTGCTGGAGCAATGCCGCAACAGCCTTGCGTGAGCGGCGCCTTTGTTGGAAAGGGAGCCGCGTAAGGAAAGGCCGTGAAATGACCCATCAGTTCGACAAGTCCAAGCTCCCCAGCCGCCACGTCTCGGTCGGCCCGGAGCGCGCCCCGCACCGCAGCTATTATTATGCGATGGGCATGACCGAGGAACAGATTGCGCAGCCTTTCGTCGGGATTGCCAGCGCCGGTAATGACAGCGCGCCGTGCAACACCACGCTCGATCTTCAGGCGGATATCTGCCGGCAAGGCGTCGAGGCTGCCGGGGGCACGCCGCGCCGCTTCAACACCATCACCGTGACCGACGGCATCGCCATGGGCCATCAGGGCATGAAAAGCTCGCTGGTCAGCCGCGAAGTGATCGCGGATTCGGTCGAGCTGTCCGTGCGCGGGCACTGCTATGACGCGCTCGTCACCTTCGCCGGCTGTGACAAGTCGCTGCCCGGCATGATGATGGCGATGCTGCGCCTCAATGTGCCCTCCATCTTCGTCTATGGCGGCTCCATCCTGCCGGGCCGCTATCACGATCAGGATGTCACGGTCGTCGACGTGTTCGAGATTGTCGGCAAATGGTCGGCCGGTGCCTGTCCGCTCAAGGATGTGATCGAGCTGGAAAAGGTCGCCTGCCCCGGCCATGGCGCGTGCGGCGGCCAATATACCGCCAACACCATGGCCTGCGTGGGCGAGGCGATCGGGCTCTCGCTGCCCAACAGCAATATGGCGCCCGCGCCCTATAAGAGCCGTGAGGAAGTCGCGATCGCGGCCGGCAAGCAGGTGATGGAACTGCTCGCCCGCAATATCCGCCCGCGCGATATCTGCACGCGCGAGGCGTTCGAGAATGCCGCGCGGATCGTCGCGGCGACGGGCGGCTCGACCAATGGCGCGCTGCATCTGCCCGCCATGGCGAATGAGTGCGGCATCTCGTTCGATCTGTTCGACGTGGCCGAGATCTTCAAGTCGACGCCTTATATCGCGGACCTCAAGCCCGGCGGCAAATATGTCGCCAAGGATATGTATGACGCCGGCGGCATCTACATGGCGATGAAGACGCTGGCCGCCGAGGGCTTCCTGCACCTCGATTGCCTGACCGTGACCGGCAAGACGCTGGGCGAGAATATCGACGAGGTGACGTGGAACCCTGACCAGAAGGTGATCTACGACGCCAGGACGCCGATCACGCCGACCGGTGGCGTTGTCGGCCTCAAGGGCACGCTGGCGCCGGAAGGCGCGATCGTGAAGGTCGCGGGCATGCACCGCCTCCAGTTTGAAGGCCCCGCCGTGGTGTTCGATTGCGAGGAGGACTGCTTCGCCGCGGTCGAGGCGCGTCAGGTGCCGGAAGGGTCCGTCATCGTCATCCGCTATGAGGGCCCCAAGGGCGGACCCGGCATGCGCGAGATGCTCTCCACCACCGCCGCGCTTTATGGGCAGGGGCTGGGCGAGACGATGGCGCTGGTCACCGACGGGCGCTTCTCCGGCGGCACGCGCGGCTTCTGCATCGGCCATGTCGGCCCTGAAGCGGCCGAGGGCGGCCCGATCGCGCTGGTCGAAAATGGCGACATCATCGCGATCGACGCCGAGGCCGGCACCATCGACCTCAAGGTCGACGAGGCGGTGCTTGCCGCGCGCCGCGCGCAGTGGCAGCCGCGCGCGCATGATTATCAGTCCGGCGCGCTGTGGCGCTTCAGCCAGAATGTCGGCCCCGCCCGCGACGGCGCGGTGACGCATCCCGGCGCCAGTGCCGAGACCCATGTCTACGCGGATATCTGATCTGTCCCCGGCGGCGGGCGGCACCGACCGGCCCGCCGCCTGCCGGGCGCGGGCAGATATTGCCGCGCCGTCAGGGTGCGCTTGGGCGCGGCGCACGGGGGCAGCCCGATGACCGGCGCGCCGATCCTCACCGTGGCGCAGACGCGCGCAGCCGAGCAGGCGCTGTTCGATGGCGGGCTCGCGCCCTTCGCGCTGATGCGCCGGGCAGGCGAAAGCGCGGCCGAGCTGATCTGCCGGATCGGCCATGATCGCGATACGCTGGTGCTGTGCGGGCCGGGCAATAATGGCGGCGACGGTTTCGTCATCGCGCGGACATTGCGCGAGATGGGCGTGCCGGTGCGCGTCGCCGCGCTGGGCGAGAGCGGCACGCCGAGCAGCGTGGAAGCCCGCGCGCAATGGGCGGGCCCGGTCGAACCGTTCATGGACGCCGAACCGGCCACCCAGCTTGTCGATGCGCTGTTCGGCATCGGCGCACGGCCGCTGGCGCCGGACATCGCTGCAAAGCTCGACCAGCTCGTGGCCGCCGCGCGTTCCTCGATCGCGATTGACGTGCCCAGCGGCACGGATGCGGATGCGGATGCCGCGCCTGCGCCGCTCCGTTCTGCCACGCGCTTCACCCATTGCCTCGCGATCGGCGTCTGGAAGCCGGCGCATCGGCTGATGCCCCTGCACATGCTGGCCGAGCAGCATCATCTCGTCGATATCGGGCTTGTGCCGCCGGCCGATTGCGTCCGCGTGCTGGCCCGTCCGCACATCATGCCGCCCGCAGTGGACGCCCATAAATATACGCGCGGCCTTGTCGCTATCGTCGCGGGCACCATGCCGGGCGCCGCCGCGCTGGCCGCGCAGGCGGCGGGCCATGGCGGCGCGGGCTATGTGCGGCTACTCACCAAACAGGATGCGAGCGACATCGGCCACGCCATCGTGCAGAGCCCCGCGCTGGATTTCAGCCGCGCGCGTGCCATTCTCGTGGGGCCTGGGCTGGATCGCGATGCCGCCGCCGGCCAGCGCCTGGCCGCCGCGCTCACGGCTGGCGTGCCGGTCGTCGTCGATGCCGATGCGCTCTGGCTGCTGGCCGAGGAGGGGCAGGGCGATCTGCCACCGCCGGCCATCATCACCCCGCATGAGGGCGAGTTCACGCAATGTTTCGGCACGGGGCCGGGCAACAAGATCGCGCGCACCCGCGCGGCGGCGCGTTCCAGTGGCAGCGTCGTGGTGCACAAGGGCCCCGATACGGTCATCGCCGCGCCGGATGGTCGCTGCGTCGTCGCGCCGCCGGCTTCCGTGTGGCTCTCGACGGCCGGCACGGGCGATGTGCTGGCGGGCCTGTGCGCCGCGCGTCTCGCCGTCACGGGCGATCCATTTAGGGCGGCCTGCGAAGCCGTCTGGCTGCATGGGGAAGCCGCGCGCCGCGCCGGTGTCGCCTTTGCTGCCGATGATCTGATTGCGTCCATCGCACCGGCGCTGGGGAGTCTGTTGTGAGCGATGTTGATCTGATCGTCCGTATTGCCGCGCGGGGCGAGGGCGTCACGGCCGATGGCCGCCATGCCGCGCTCAGCGCGCCGGGTGACCGGTTGCTGCCTGATGGCGGGATCGAGAGCGGCCCCAATCGCGCGGCGCCGCCTTGCCGCCATTTCCCGGCATGCGGCGGCTGCCAGTTGCAGCATCTGAGCGACGATGCCTTCAGTGCCTATGTCCATGATCGCGTTGTCGGCGCGCTGGCCGGGCAGGGACTGTCCGCCGGGGAGGTCGCCGCGCCCTATGTCTCGCCACCGGGGGCCCGCCGCCGCGCCAGCCTGCGCGCGCTGCGTCTGGGCAAGCAGTTGCGCTTCGGCTTTTCCGAGCAGGGCAGTCACCGCCTCATCGACCTCAAGCAATGCCCGGTGCTGGAGCCGCGCCTGTTCGCGCTGGTCGAGCCGCTGCGCCAGTTGTTCACGCGCATGCTGCCGGCGCGCGCGACGGGCGGGGCCGACCTGACGCTGGTCGATCAGGGCGTCGATGTGCTGCTCACCGGCATCCGGAGCGACACGCTCGCCGATGCCGAGGCGCTGCTGGCGTTTGCGGCGGATAACGGCCTGGCCCGGCTGATGCTGGGCGATGAGGAAGAGGGTGTCATCACCCTGTGGGAGCCGGACCCGGCCACGATCCGCTTTGGCGATATTCCGGTCGCCTTCCCGCCGCACGCGTTCCTGCAGGCCACGCGCGATGGCGAGGCGGCGCTGCTGGCCGAGGTGCGCCGCGCTCTGGGCAACGCGATGATGGTGGCGGACCTGTTCGCCGGCCTTGGCACCTTCGCCCTGTCGGTCGCCAATGATGTGCCGGGGCGCAAAGTCTATGCCGCCGAGGCCGCGCGCGATCATGTCTTCTCCCTGCAAGGCGGCGGCAACCGCTTGCCCGGCCGGGTCTTCCCGGAGCATCGCGACCTGTTCCGCCGGCCGCTGACGACGAAGGAAGCCGGCCGTTTCGATGCGATCATCCTCGATCCGCCCCGCGCCGGCGCCCGTGATCAGGTGGAGCAGCTGGCGACCGCGCAAGCCCCGCTCATCATCTATGTGTCATGCAATCCCGCCAGCTTCGCGCGCGATGCCGCCACGCTGGTGGCCGGCGGCTACGAGATTGAGCGGGTCAAGCCGGTCGGTCAGTTCCGCTGGTCCACCCATGTCGAGCTGGTCGCGACCTTCCGCCGGCCGGCCTGACGCTGTAGAACCTGCCGGTCGCTCACTGCAATGCGCAGACCAGTCCGTTGGCCGCCAGCACCAGCAGCAGGAGCGATGAGAGCAGGAACAGGCTCCCCCGCACGTTGATGTGGTTGATCGTCGCCTGCCAGATGCTGTGGATGATGCGCAGCGCCACATAGCCCCAGGCGAGCCCGACATTGAGCGGCGATCCCGCCCCGAGCAGCGCGATGCTGAGCACGGTGGCGTAGAAGATCGTCGGCTGCTCCATCAGATGGGCATAATTATGCGCGGGCCAGTTGACCTCGCGTGGCAGGATGCGGTCGAGATCCTGCCCCCGGCCGCCGCGTGTCTGGTCCGCATCGAGCTTGAGCTTCGCTATCGCCGGAATACGCAGCGCCACCATCCAGACCAGCATCACCAGCGACCAGAGGACAAGCACCAGCGCGGGCGCGATCATATTCGTTGAAATGGTGAGCTGTGCAGGCACGGGCAGTCTCCCTTCGCTGGGAAGGAAGGCTGCCCGTCGCCATTCGCTCTGTCAATCGTGGCGTCAGGCGGCCGATCAGCGGCGCAGTTGCACCACGTTGGATTCCAGCGGGGCGGGGGCCTCGTCACGATAGAGGCTGGCCATCGGCTCATCCGCCACTTCGCAGATCATTTCTGACCCGAAGCCGTTGAAGTCGGTCCGCATCGCCGCGCCATAGGCACCGAGCATGCCAATCTCGATATAGTCGCCCGCGCGGATATCCGCCGGCAGCATGAACGGGCCGGCCATATGGTCCATATCGTCGCAGGTCGGGCCGTAGAAGCTGAAGGCTTCCGTATCGGTCTCATTGGCCTGCACGCGCAGCAGCTGCACCGGGAAGCGCCAGTCGAGATGCGCCGCGTCGAACAGCGCGCCATAGGCGCCATCGTTGATATAGAGCTCATGGCCCCGGCGCCGCTCCACGCGGACGACGAGCGAGCTATATTCAGCGCACAGCGCACGGCCCGGCTCGCACCACAGCTCCGCCGAATAGGAAATCGGCAGGCTCTCGAAAGCGCGGTGGATCGCCTGGAAATAATGCTCCAGCGGCGGCGGTTCCATGTCCGGATAGCTGGAGGGGAAGCCCCCGCCGACATCGACGATGTCGACCGTGACCGAGGCATCGACAATGGCCGCGCGGACGCGCTCGATGGCCTGCGTATAGGCATGCGGGCTCATCGCCTGGCTGCCGACATGGAAGCAGATGCCCAGCGCGTCGGCGGCCTGACGGGCGGCCAGCAGCAGCTCGCGCGCATCGGCCAGCTCGCAGCCGAATTTGGCGGCGAGGCTCAGCTTGCTATGCTCGGACGAGACGCGCAGGCGGACGCACAGCTCCAGATCCTGCGCATGGCGCGTGGCGCGGACGATCTTGTCCAGCTCATCCATCGAATCGAGCGAGAAGGTGCGCACGCCATGCTGGAAATAGGCTTCGCGAATGGCCTCCTCGGCCTTCACCGGATGCATGAAGCACAGCTTGGCCTGCGGCAGCGCCCGCGCAACCAGTCGCACCTCGGCGATCGAGGCGACGTCGAAATGCGTGATGCCGGCATCCCAGAGCGTGCGGATCAGCTCGGGCGATGGATTGGCCTTCACGGCATAGAGCGAGCGCCCCGGGAACCTCTGCGAGAAGTATCGGGCGGCGCGAGCTGCGGCCTGCGGGCGAATGAGCGTTACCGGAGCTGCCGGTTTGAGGGAGAGTGCTACCCCCAGCGCGCTATGGTGCTTGTACAAATCAAGGGACCTCCAGTGGATTCAGCCGTTCAGAAGCTGCCTTGCGGTGGAAGTCCCATGGGGCAGCAGAGGTGGCGCATATATGGCTGAGGGGCCCCGGTGTAAAGATGTAAGGGGACAAAAACGCATATGTGAAATCGCGCGGAATCTGTTGGATTTGCGGGGTTTTCTGAGCGTTTGGGCGGCAGAGGGTGGCACAGCCCGGCCGAACGTGCGCGCCACCGGCTCGCGACTCGGTGGTAAAGTGCCTGTTTGCAGATCGTTAACCATGGCCGGTTAGGCTGTGACGTCCCTGTCCGCAACGAGGCGCGCCATGTCCCTGTTCTCCTGGCTGAAGACCGAGTCATCATTGTCCACGACTGTCCGGATGGCTCAGGTTGCGCAGGCTGTTGCAGACCGCAAAGCCGCGCCCGCCGGGACAATACCCTCCGGCACGGCGCCCGAATCATCCGTGCAGATCACCCTGCAGGCCCGTCGGGTCGCGGCTGAGAAGGATGATGCGGGCAAAAGCGTCTCCACGCTCGCGGCGGCCCTGCGCGGCGCGCTTGATGCGGCCTATGCCGCCGTGGGGGAGCGGCACAGCGCGGACTTGACCGCGCTCGGCGGCCGTGCGCTGGCGGTGATCGCGTTGAACGAAACGGGACAGTTCAGCCGGGCCGAAATCGCGGCGGCCAAAAGCGAGTTGCGCGGGCGGGATCGGCAGGCTGTCCTCGCGCAGATCAACGAGGGCGGACTGACGGCCTCGTCACTGGGCGCCTATCTGACGCAGTCGGTCAGCGCCCGCGCCACGATGAGCGCGGAGGAGCGCAGCCTGCGGGACGGCAATCCGGCGCTGCGCTGACCGTCTTCAGCTCAGGCGGGTCTTGAAATCCGCATAGTCGAAACGGCGGATCGCCCGCAGTTCATCCGTCTCGCTGTCCCACAGCCAGATGTCCGGCAGCGGTACGCCGTTGAACATGTTGGTCTTCACCATGGAATAATGCGCCTGATCGAGAAAGGCGATGCGCTGGCCCGGTTCGGCCGGCACGGGCAAGGCGAAATCGCCAATGATATCGCCAGCCAGGCAGGACGGGCCACCAAGCCGCACCGCCGGGCCGCCGGGCACTTCATGCAGCATGGCGGGGCGGTAGGGCGCCTCGATCACGTCCGGCATATGGCAGGTCGCGGAAATATCGGTGATGGCGACGGCCATGCCATTGTCCATCACGTCCAGAATTTCGCCCACGAGGATGCCGGCATCGAGCGCCACGGCCTCGCCCGGCTCCAGATAGAGGTCGAGCCCGCTGGTGGCCTTCACCTGCCGCAGGAAGGTGATGAGTTCCTCGCGCTGATAGTCCGCGCGGGTGATGTGGTGGCCGCCGCCGAAGTTGAGCCATTTGAGGCGCCCGAAATGCCCCTTGAGACTGGGCTCGATCGCCGCCCATGTGCGCGCCAGCGGAATGAAGTCCTGCTCGCACAGGCTATGGAAATGAATGCCGTCGACGCCGTCCAGATGTTCCGGGCGCAACTGGTCGATAGGGAAGCCGAGGCGGCTGTGCGGCTGGCACGGATCATATTTGGCGACCTCGCCCTCGGCATGGAGCGGGTTGATCCGCAGGCCGACATCGAACTTGTGGCCGGCCGCGCGGGCGTCATCGAGAATGGCGCGAAAGCGGGCGTGCTGGCCGGGCGAGTTGAAGATGATATGATCGGAGAGCGCGCAGATCTCCGGCAGGTCCTGCGCCTTGTAGCCGGCGCAATAGGTCGCGACCTCCCCGGACCCGTCAGCGCCGCTATATTCCTCGCGCCCGAGCCGCGCCTCATAGAGGCCGGAGGCGCAAACACCGTCGAGATAGTCGGCGATGGTCGGGCCGAGCGACCACATGGAGAAGGCCTTGAGCGCAGCGAGCAGCTTGATGCCGCTGCGATCGCGCACGTCCTTGAGGATCGCCAGATTGCGCCGCACCGCCGTCGCGTCCACCACGAAGGCGGGCGAGGGGACACGGCCCAGATCGAAATGGCTGAAGGCGCCCGGATCGCCCGCTCTGGTTTCCATTATCCCGTCCTTCAGTCGATGCACATGGTTGATTTGACCTTGCCCTTGTCCAGCTCGGCAAAGCAACCGAACAGCTTGTCATCCGGCTGGCACCGGCCGGCAGCCTCCTCGCCCGCCTTGGGCAGGCCGCCGCCCCCGCTCACCGCGAGGCAGCGGCCCTGACAATCCTTTGTGGAGGAGCAGGCCTTGCCGGCATCGGCAAAGGGATACACGCACATCAGATTGCCGCGCCGGCCGCGCTGATCGAGAAAACCGCCAGCACGGGCGCAGCGCTGCGTTTCCAGCGTGGGGATGCCCCCGGTCAGTTGCATGCTGCTCGGCTGGCAGGCGCTCAGGATGAGGATGCTCAGGCCAAGCAGGATGCGCCGGGGGCGACCCATCAAAAGGCCAGCGGCTCGGGCAACTCCACCATCTGCCAGGGCAGGCCGTGCTTGTTGAGCATATCCATGAACGGATCGGGATCGAGCTGTTCGATGTTGAACACGCCTTCGCCCGCCCAGAGGCCCTGCAGCACCAGCGCCGCGCCGATCATCGCCGGCACGCCGGTGGTGTAGCTGACCGCCTGATTGCCGGTCTCGGCATAGGCGTCCTCATGGTCGCAGATATTATAGACGTAGAGCGTCTTCTCCTTGCCGTCCTTGCCAAGGCCGGTGGCGATATCGCCGATATTGGTCTTGCCCTTGGTCGTCGCGCCAAGGCTCGCCGGCTCGGGCAGCACGGCCTTGAGGAACTGGAGCGGCACAATCTCCACGCCATTATAGAGGACCGGGTCGATCCGCGTCATACCGACATTCTGCAGCACTTCGAGATGCTTCAAATAGGCGTCGCCAAAGGTCATCCAGAAGCGGATGCGCTGGATTTCCGGGAAGAACTTCGCGAGGCTCTCCAACTCCTCATGATACATGAGATACATGTTCTTCGGCCCGACCTGCTCGAAGTCGAAGCTCTGCTTGTGGCTGAGCGCGGGGGTGGTGACCCATGCGCCATTCTCCCAGTGACGCGCCGGAGCGGTCACTTCGCGGATGTTGATCTCCGGATTGAAGTTGGTGGCGAAATGTTGGCCATGGTCGCCGCCATTGCAATCGAGAATGTCGAGCGTGTCGATCCGCTCGAAATGATGCTTGCGCAGCCATGTCGCGAACACGCTGGTGACGCCGGGGTCGAAGCCCGAGCCGAGCAGCGCCATCAGGCCGGCCTGCTTGAAGCGCTCCTGATAGGCCCATTGCCAGCTATATTCGAAATGCGCCTCGTCGCGCGGCTCATAATTGGCGGTGTCCATATAATGCACGCCGGCCGCGAGGCAGGCGTCCATGATCGCGAGATCCTGATAAGGCAGAGCGAGATTGACGACGAGCTTGGGCTGCACCTGCCGGATGAGCGCGGTGGTCGCTTCGACATCGTCCGCGTCCAGCGCGAAGGTCTTGATGGAAACGCCGGTGCGTTCCTTGACCGACGCGGCAATCGCCTCGCATTTCGAGACCGTGCGGCTCGCCAGCGTGATGTCACTGAAGATGTCCGGGTTCATCGCCATCTTGTGGACCGCGACCGACCCGACGCCACCTGCGCCGATGACCAGCACCTTGCTCATCTATATAATCTCCGTGAGAAGCGAATCGCCAAAGGCCTGCATATAGGGGGCGCCCATGACAGAACAACAATTGCGCGATCCTGCCCGGGCGCCCGGCCGCGCGGGCGTGCTGCGCGCGGCGGCGAAACTGGCCGCGCTGCTGCCAGCCACGCCGCTGCTGCCGCTGGAGGTCGACGGGCGGACTCTCTGGTGCAAGGCGGAGATGCTGCAACCGATCGGCGCCTTCAAGATCCGCGGCGCCTGGCATCGGCTGAGCGATCTGGATGAGGATGAACGCGCGCGCGGCGTGGTCGGCGTCTCCAGCGGCAATCATGCGCAAGGCGTGGCGTGGGCGGCGCGGCGGCTGGGGATCGCGGCGACCATCGTGATGCCGCGCGATGCCCCGCGCGCCAAGCTGGCGGCGACCCGGGCGCTGGGCGCGCAGGTGCAGCTCTATGACCGCGCGAGCGAGGATCGCGACGCGATCGCCGCCGGGCTGGTGGCGCGGACCGGGGCGACGCTGGTCCATGCCTATGGCGACCCGTGGGTGATCGAGGGGCAGGGGACGGCCGGCATCGAGGCAGCCGCGCAACTGATTGAACGGATCGGGCGGGGGCCGGACCGGATCATCGCCTGTTGCGGCGGGGGCGGCTTGTCAGCGGGGCTGGCGCTGGCCTGCCCGGATGCGGCGATCTTCATTGCCGAGCCGGAGGGCTGGGATGATGTGTTGCGCTCGCTGGCGGCCGGCGAGATTGTCGGTGTGGCGGATATGACGCACCCGACCGATTGCGATGCCCTCCAGACGCCGCGCACCTTCCCGATCAACTTTGCGGTGCTGAAAGCGCGGGTGAGTGGCGGCGCGGCAGTGACGCCGGCGGAGGTGCGCGCGGCGATGCGGCTGGTGTTCGAGCGGCTGCATCTGGTGGTGGAGCCGGGCGGCGCGGCGGCGCTGGCGGCGATTCTGGCGGGCAAGATCGCCGTGACCGATGCGACGGTGGTGACGCTCTCGGGCGGCAATGTCGACCGGGAGACGTTCGTGCGGCTGATCGACGATTGAAGCAGGCCACCGGCCGAAGATGGTGAGCGGGGGGCGACGGGCGGAGCTGTCCGGGCAAACGGGCGCGCGACGGAGCGGGTGAAGAACATGACGCAAACGAGCGTGGTTGGATGCGCGCATCGTGATGGCGCGGCGTGAAACCGCATTTGTAGGACAGGCTTTCCTGTCCCCTCTGTCCGGCTGTCATGGCGGCACCAAAACGGTGCCATGGGCTCGCCCATCCCGTGAGCCGGCGCGTCAGGCGAACTGCCGGATCACCGCCAGAAACGCCTCGCCATAAGCTTCCAGCTTGCGCTCGCCCACGCCGCTGACCAGCGCCATGTCGCGCAGCGAGGCCGGGCGAATGCGGGCCATGTCGCGCAGGGTGCTGTCATGGAAGATGACATAGGGGGGCACGCCGCCCTCCTTGGCGAGATCGCGGCGGCACGCGCGCAGCGCCTCGAAGATCGGGTCGCCATCCGGGTTCGCGCCGGTATCGCGGCTGCGGCGGCGCTGGCGGGCCGGGGGCAGGATGAGCGAGACGGTCTCGTCGCCGCGCAGATAGATCCGCGCTGTCGGGCCGAACATCAGGCCGCCATGCTCGGTGGTGGTCAGCGCATCATGAACCAGCAGCGCGCGCGCGACCGGCTTGAGCAGGGCGACTTCCTCCCCGTCGACAATGCCGAAGACCGAGAGCCGGTCATGGCCGCGCTGGGTGATGCGGTCATTGCCCTTGCCGGTGAGCACCGCCTCGATATGGCCAAGGCCGAAGCTCTGGCCGGTGCGGTGGACGGCGGAAAGCAGCTTCTGCGCGGTGGTGGTCGCGTCGATGCTCTCGGGCGGGGTCAGGCAATTGTCGCAATTGCCGCAGGTCGGCGGCGGGTCCTCGCCGAAATGGCGCAGCAGGATGGCGCGGCGGCAACGTCCGGTCTCGACCAGTGCGCCGAGCGCGGTGATGCGGGTGCGCTCACCGGGCTGGCGGGCGGGCTCCACCTCGCCGATGCGCTGGCGGGCGCGGACGAAATCCTCCGCGCCCCAGAGCAGGGTGGCGAAGGCCGGCTCGCCATCACGCCCGGCGCGGCCGCTCTCCTGATAATAGCTCTCGATCGACTTGGGCAGCCCGGCATGGACGACGAAGCGCACGTCCGGCTTGTCGATGCCCATGCCGAAGGCGACGGTGGCGACCATCACCATCTCTTCGCTGGCGATGAAGGCGGCCTGATTGGCGGCGCGAACCTCCGGCGTCAGGCCGGCATGATAGGGCAGCACCGGCCGACCATGGACGGAGAGGGCCTCGGCAAGCTGCTCGGTGGCGGCGCGGGTGGTGGCATAGACGATGCCGGGGCCGGGATTGGCCGCGAGGATATCCGCGATCTGGCGGCGCAGGCCGTCGCGCGGGCCGACGGTGTAGCGGATGTTCGGCCGGTCGAAGCCGGAGATGACCAGCCCGTCTTCCGGGATGCCGAGCTGGGCGAGAATGTCCGCGCGGGTGTGGGCGTCCGCCGTGGCGGTGAGGGCGAGGCGGGGCACGGCCGGGAATGCATCGAGCAGCGGCCGCAGCAGGCGGTAATCCGGGCGGAAATCATGGCCCCATTCGGAGACGCAATGCGCCTCGTCGATGGCGAACAGGCTGATATCGGCGCGCTCGAGCAGGGTGCGGAAGCCCTCGCCGGAGGCGCGCTCGGGCGCGACATAGAGCAGGTCCAGCTCGCCCGCGACAAGGCGGTCCTGCGTCTCGCGCCAGTCGGTATCGACCGAGGTGAGGCTGGCCGCGCGGATGCCGAGCGCGCGGGCCGAGCGGAGCTGATCGTGCATCAGCGCGATGAGCGGCGAGACGACCACGCAGCAGCCGGGCCGGGCGACGGCGGGCAACTGATAGCAGAGCGACTTGCCCGCGCCGGTGGGCATGATGGCAAGCGTGGCGTTGCCAGCGAGCACGCGCGTGACGACCTGCTCCTGCACGCCTCGAAAGGCCTCGAAGCCGAAGACGCTTCGGAGCAGTGCGGCGGGATCGGCAAGCATCAGGCGGCTATAGGCAGAAGCGACGCGAGGGGGAAGGGCGATTGGCCGGACGTGCCATCTCGCGCTGTTTCAGGCCGTCAGAGGCGACAGGTCGAATTTATAGTGATGCAGCATAAGGCGGAACATCGCTTCGTCGCCCTGATGCACGAATGACAATGTGCCGAGCTTGCCGATCAGATTGAGATTGTGGAACTGGTGGCGCCCCTGGCGCTGGACGAGTTCGCCGCCAAATTTTCCCGCGCGTTTGCAGGTGCGCACGACGAGCAGTTCGGCTTTGGGATATGGAGCGAGCGCGTTGCACAGGCGGTCGAAGTCGCCCTTCCCCACCTGATGCTCCGGGGTCAGCATCACAAGCAGGGTGCGCTGGTCTGCCCGCAGCGATTGCCGAAACCGTTCAACGCAGCGAACATAATAGGCATGATGCTCGGGGAGGGTGACATCATAATGGTTGAAGATGGTTTTGACGCCATAATGGTCGCGGTAAAAACGATGCTCGCAAAAATTGGCATCGGGGACGACACGGTCCTTCTGCGGGATCTGTTCATGATGATGTTGATCCAGAAAGGTCCTGAAATCATCTTCGATACAATGCGCTGCCATCGGCATGGATGAGAATATCCAGTCGAAGGGGCCGGAGAAGCGCTTGAGGCCGAAGGTCTTGAGGACGTGACTGGTGAGGCAATGGGTGCCCAGCGAGAGGATTGCGCGCACAGGTTCCTGATCGGCCGGTTCGCTGGCGCGCCAGCCCCATATGTCCGCCTCGCGTTGGGCTTGCGCTTCTTTGCTGCTGACGAAGGCGCGGACCATCTGACTGGCATCGCGAAAACGGGGGCGTGAGCCCAGCCTGGCCAGATAGTAGGACAGGCCGCTCGGGTCGGGAGCGCGGCCGAGCATGCCGGCATAAAGATCGGTGATGAAGGCTCGCCTTGCCTCGCTGCCGGACAACCGTGCCGCGCGAGCGCGTGGTGCCGCGAGGCCCGGGCGATAAAGGCTGGCGATCATCTCCCGGACGGACCGTTTCGCCATTCATCTCCCCCTGCCACCCCGATGATGGATGCGAATTTGATACAGATTCGCCTCGCGATTTCAATGTCGCGGGGCCAGCCCGTCGAGGCGAGCGCCGCTCGCCCCGGCCTAGCCGATCGACTTCGCCAGCCCCTGACTGAGCTTGAGCGCGCCGTTGAGGCGGGCCTTGGGGTCGCCCCAGGCGCGCTGGATGACCAGCTTGCTGTCCGGTCGCAGCTTGGCGATGGGGCCAAGCTTCTGGACGTAGCCGAGCAGGCCCGGCAGGTTGGGGCACTGGTCGTTGTGGAAGCTGACCAGTGCGCCGCGCGGGCCGATGTCGATCTTGGCGATGCCGGCCTTGCGGCAGTTCATCTTCACCTCGATCAGTGTCAGCAGATTCTGCGTCGCGTCCGGGAGCGGGCCGAAGCGGTCGATCATCTCGGCGGCGAACCCCTCGATGTCGCCCTTGTCCTCCAGCTCGTTGATGCGGCGGTAGAGGCCCATGCGCAGATCGAGATCCGGCACATAGTCGTCCGGGATGAGGATCGGCGCCTCGACATTGATCTGCGGCGACCATTTGTCGGTGACGGGCGCGAGCGCCGCGCCGCCGGCCTTGGCCTCCATGATCGCCTCTTCCAGCATCGACTGGTAAAGCTCGAAGCCGACTTCCTTGATGTGGCCGGATTGCTCGTCGCCCACCAGATTGCCGGCGCCGCGAATGTCGAGATCATGGCTGGCGAGCTGGAAGCCGGCGCCCAGCGTGTCGAGATCGGAGAGAACCTTGAGGCGCTTGTCGGCGGTCTCGGTGGTGATCCGGTCGGCGGGCGTGGTCATATAGGCATAGGCGCGGGTCTTGGAGCGCCCGACGCGGCCGCGCAGCTGATAGAGCTGGGCGAGGCCGAAGCGATCCGCGCGGTGGATGATGATGGTGTTGGCGCTGGGGATGTCCAACCCGCTCTCGACGATGGTGGTGGAGAGCAGCACATCATATTTGCGCTCGTAGAAGTTCGACATGCGCTCTTCCACCTCGCTGGCGCTCATCTGGCCATGGGCGGAAATGGCGCGCACTTCGGGCACTTTTTCGCGCAGAAATTCCTCCATGTCCGGCATGTCCGAGATGCGCGGCACGACGAAATAGGTCTGGCCGCCGCGATAATGCTCGCGCAGCAGCGCCTCGCGCAGCACCACGTCGTCCCATGGCATGATGTAGGTGCGCACGGCGAGGCGATCGACCGGCGGGGTCTGGATGACGGACAATTCGCGCAGGCCGCTCATCGCCATTTGCAGCGTGCGCGGGATCGGCGTGGCGGTGAGGGTGAGGACGTGGACGTCCGCCTTCAATTGCTTCAGCCGCTCCTTGTGGACGACGCCGAAGCGCTGCTCTTCATCGACGATGACGAGGCCCAGCCGCTTGAACTCCAGCCCCTTGGTGAGCAGCGCATGGGTGCCGATGACGATATCGAGCGTGCCATCGGCCAGAGCGGCCTTGGTCGCCTTGGTCTCGGCCGTGCCGACGAGGCGGGAGAGGCGGCCGACCTTGAGCGGGAAGCCCCGGAAGCGCTCCTCGAAATTCAGATGATGCTGGCGCGCGAGCAGTGTGGTCGGGCAGATGAGTGCCACCTGCGCGCCGCCCATCGCCGCGACGAACGCCGCGCGCAGCGCGACCTCGGTCTTGCCGAAGCCGACATCGCCGCAGACGAGGCGGTCCATGGGTTTGCCGGCGCCAAGGTCGTCCAGCACGTCGCCGATGGCGCGGTCCTGATCCTCGGTTTCCTGATAGGGGAAGCGGTCGACAAAGGCGGGATAGCCGGCGGTTTCCGGCTCATAGGCGGGTGCGGTGCGCAGGGCGCGCAGGGCGGCGGTGGAGAGAAGCTCGCCCGCAATCTCGCGGATGCGCTCCTTCATCCGGGCCTTGCGGCGCTGCCAACCCTCGCCGCCCAGCCTGTCGAGCGCGACGGCATCCTCGCCCGAGCCATAGCGCGAGAGCACGTCGATATTCTCGACGGGGACGAAGAGCTTGTCGCCGCCGGCATAGCTGAGCGCGACGCAATCATGCGGCGCCTTGCCGACCGGGATGGAGGTCAGCCCCTCATAGCGGCCGATACCATGATCGATATGGACGACGAGGTCGCCCGGCGTGAGCGTCGCCAGTTCGGCGAGGAAGGCGTCCGCGCTCTTGCGGCGCCTGGCGCGGCGTACGAGGCGATCGCCGAGCATGTCCTGCTCGGTGAGCAGTTCGAGGTCGGCGGTGGCGAAACCATGGTCGAGCGGCAGCACGGTGAGCGCGATGGCGCCCTTGGCGGCCTCGCCCTGCGCCTGTTGCCAGTCGTCGACGGGGACCAGCCGCTTGACGCCATGGTCGAGCAGCAGGCCGGAGAGGCGCTCGCGCGCGCCGACGGAATAGCTGGCGATGATACGCTTGCGGCCCTTGCGCTGGGCCTGCTCCAGATGCTTCGCCACGGCTTCGTAGATGTTGGCGGACTGGGCGCGCTCGGGGGCGAAGTCGCGGGCATTTTCCACGCCGAAATCGAGCACGGTGGCGCTGTCCGGCTGGTGGAAGGTGGAGATGGCGTGGACAGGCAGGGCGGTTTCCTCCGCC
Source organism: Sphingobium sp. (assembly GCA_035555575.1). Taxonomy (GTDB): domain Bacteria; phylum Pseudomonadota; class Alphaproteobacteria; order Sphingomonadales; family Sphingomonadaceae; genus Sphingobium. The sequence continues at coordinate 5,302 of DATMGL010000028.1, read as the reverse complement.
GCCCAATCCTCCGCCGCAATGTAGAGCCGGTCCGGCGGCAGCGGGCGATAGCTGCCCGGCGAAGCGCCGGCGGCGGCCATGCGGTTAGCGTGATAATCGCGGATCGCCTCGAAACGGGCTTCGGCCGCGCCGGCCACGCCGCTGTCATGCAGCCAGAGCGTGCCTGCGGGCAGATGCTCGGCCAGCGGGACAAGCCGCTCCTCGAACAGCGGCAGCCAATGCTCCATGCCGGCCAGACGGCGGCCGTCACTCACCGCCTGATAGAGCGGATCGCCCGTCGCGGTGGCGCCGAACAGCTCGCGATAGCGGCTGCGGAAGCGCTTGATGCTCTCCTCGTCGAGCAGCGCCTCGGAGGCGGGGAGCAGCAGGAAATGATCCACCGCGCCGCTGGTGCGCTGGGTCGCGGGATCGAAGCGGCGCAGCGTCTCGATCTCGTCACCGAAGAAATCGAGCCGCAGCGGGCCGTCCTCGCCGGAGGGGAACAGGTCGACAATGCCGCCGCGCACGGCATATTCGCCGGCGTCATGCACGGTGTCGGTGCGGACATAGCCGTTGGACTGGAGCAGCGCGACCAGCCGTTCGATGGCGATGCGCTCTCCGGGAGCCAGGCGCGCGACCATCTGGCGGATGCGGAACGGCGTCAGCGTCTTCTGGGTGACGGCGTTGATGGTGGTGAGGACGAGGGTTGGCCCGGTGAGCGGCGCTTGCAGGACGTGGAGGCCGGCGAGCCGCTCGGAGGCGGTGCGCAGCGAGGGGGAGGCGCGGTCATAGGGCAGGCAGTCCCATGCGGGGATATGCGCCACCGCCAGTTCCGGCGCGAAATAGCGCACGCTTTGCTCGATCGCATCGACCGTCTGCGCGTCCGGCGCGACGAAGCAGACCCGGCCCGGCGTCTTGTCGAGCGCCTTGGCCCGCGCGAGATCCGCCAGCAGCACCGGCGTGAAGCCATGCGGCACGCCCGACAGGGTGAGGGGCATGGTGGCCGAGAGGATGCGGGGGAGATCGGTCATGGGCGGGTCTGGACTTCGCGATGGCGGGATGAACAGTCAGAGGGTGGGCGGGGGCTGCCTGCCGCGCCTCACCGGGCGATGGGGATATAGTCGAGACCCTGCATCGCCTGCATCAGCTCGCCCTGATAGGGCGCGGGCACCGGCGCGGTGCCGATGGCCCATGACATGATGTCGACATCTTCCTCATCGAGCAGTGTCTCGAACCAGTCGGCCTGCGCGGGGGTCCAGCTGCGGGCATATTTGTCGAAGAAGCCGCCGATCAGCAGGTCGGCCTCCTTGGTGCCGCGATGCCAGGCGCGAAACTGCATCCGGCGCAAGCGACTATCCTCGATCATCTCTGGCCTCGATCATGTCTGGTTCCTTCCCGCGCGGGCGCGCAATGGCGATCGGCCGGCGAGCGAAAATCGTCCCGTCGGCTGCAACTTCGAGCTTGCCCGGACCGGTTCCAGCCGCTTTGGTGGCAGGCCATCCGGTCAGCCAGGCTCCAAGGAACGATCACATAGACATGCGGCCCGACATTCTCAATCCGCTGTTCACAGAAAGCGCCGCGCTCAAGGGAGTCGGCGCCGCGTCGATCAAGCCGCTGGAGCGCCTTGGCCTTATGCGCGCGGTGGATCTCGCCTTCCATCTGCCGGCGAGCTGGATCGAGCGGCAGCGGGTGCGGCGGCTGGCCGAGGCGGAGACGGGGCGGATGATCGGCCTCGTGCTCACCGCGCGGGATTATCGCGCCTCCGGCTCCGCGCGCGCGCCGTTTCGCGTGCTGGCGACGGACGAGGCGGGCGATATGGTCAGCATCGTCTATTTCGGCAAGAATAGCGGCTGGCCGCGCAAGCTGTTCCCGCTCGACGAGCCGCGCTTCGTGTCCGGGCGGCTCGACCGGTTTGGCGATGATCTGCAGATCGTCCATCCCGATCATGTGGTCGAGCCGGGCGAGGCGGGCGCCATTCCCGATTGCGAGCCGGTCTATGGCCTCTCCGATGGCATCGCCAACGGGCGGATGCGCGATCTGGTGGCGCAGGCGGTGACGCGCGCGCCGGATCTGCCGGAGTGGATCGAGCCGGGGCTGCACGGGCGCAAGGGCTGGCCGGGCTGGCGCGCGGCGCTGGGCACGGCGCATGAGGAGCCGGCGGCGCACGCGGCGCGCGCACGGTTGGCCTATGACGAGATTTTCGCAAGCCAGCTGGCGCTGATGCTGCTGCGCGCTTCCACCCGGCGGCGGCGCGGGATGCCGGTGGCGGGCGATGGGTCTTTGCGTGATCGGCTGAGCCTGCCCTTCACGCCGACGGGCGCGCAGCGCCGCGTGTTCGGCGAGGTGGAAGGCGATATGGCGCAGGCGGTGCCGATGCTGCGGCTGCTGCAGGGCGATGTCGGCTCCGGCAAGACACTGGTGGCGCTGATGGCGCTGCTCAACGCCGTCGAAGCGGGCGGGCAGGGCGCGTTTCTCGCGCCGACGGAGATTCTCGCCCGGCAGCATTTCGCCAGCTTGCAGGGGATGCTGGCGGGCCTGCCGGTCAATATCGCGATCCTCACCGGGCGCGAAAAGGGCAAGGTGCGCGAGGCGACGCTGATGGGGCTGGCCGATGGCAGCATCCACATCCTCGTCGGCACCCATGCGATCTTCCAGCAGGCGGTGGCCTATCGCAACCTCACGCTGGCGGTGATTGACGAGCAGCATCGGTTCGGCGTCTCGCAGCGGCTGATGCTCACCGCCAAGGCCGAGCGCACGCCGCATCTGCTGGTGATGACCGCCACGCCGATCCCGCGCACGCTCACGCTCACCCAATATGGCGACATGGACGTCTCCCGCCTCGACGAGATGCCGCCGGGCCGCCAGCCGATCGACACGCGGGTGATCTCCGACGAGCGGCTGGAGGAGATTGTCGGCGCGATCGGCCGTCATGTCGGCAGCGGACGGCAGGCCTATTGGGTATGCCCGCTGGTCGAGCAGAGCGAGGATGGCGACGAGGCGGCGGCCGAAGCGCGGGCGGTGATGCTCAAGGCGCGGTTCGGCGCGGATGTGGTCGGCGTCGTCCATGGCCAGATGCCGGGGCCGGAGAAGGACGCCGTGATGGAGGCGTTTTCGGCCGGGCGGATCAGGTTGCTCGTCGCCACCACGGTGATCGAGGTGGGGGTGGACGTGCCCAATGCCACGCTGATGATCGTGGAGGCGGCCGAACGTTTCGGCCTGGCCCAGCTGCACCAGTTGCGCGGGCGGGTGGGGCGTGGTGACCAGCGCAGCTACTGCATGTTGCTCCATGGGCAGAATCTGTCGGAGACAGCGCGCGCGCGGCTGGCGCTGATGCGGGAGACCAATGACGGGTTTCGGATTGCCGAGGAGGATTTGCGCCTGCGCGGGGCGGGGGAGATTCTGGGCACGCGCCAGTCCGGCGAGCAGCGCTTTCGCCTCGCCACGCCCGAGCAGATTCAGGAGATGCTGACCGCCGCGCATGATGATGCGCGCTTGCTCATGGACCGCGATGGCGGACTGGATTCCGAGCGTGGGCAGGCAGCGCGCACGTGCCTTTACCTGTTCGAGCGGGATGCGGCGATCAGCCTGCTCGCGAGCGGCTGACGGCGTCGCTAGAGCAGCGCTGGGCCTTCAGGCGGGCTTCCCAGCGAATCGAGCAGTTCCAGATAATTGTCGACATCGATCGGCGTCTCGAACTGCACGCCGAGCCGTCCGCTGAGCGACCACATGACTGTTGCCCGCATCGCGCCAAGCTGGGGAAGGTCCAGGGAGAGATGGTCGCCCATCGCCATCATTGCGTCACAGCGGAGCATGCAGCCCTGCGGTGAAATATTGACGATCCGTGCGGGCGTGGGGGAAAGGGTGGCGCCCCAGATCTGCGACTGGATATCGATTTGTTCACGCGGCGCACCGCGCGTTTCGGTGTCGAATTGGGATTGGGGCATGGCAGCAAACTCCCGTTGGTATCCAAATCCTGACTTTAAGTGATGAATGACCTCTAAATCATCACCCTGAAGATCAGGTTAAGGGCGATGACGAGCGGGCTGGCCTATGCAAAACCCCGCACGCCAGCCGACGTGCGGGGTTTCGAAGGGCCTATCTGGCAGCGCGGGCTGCTCAGCCGCGCTGCAGCAGGACGTGGCGCTTGCGGCCAAGGCTGAGCTTTACCGGTGTATCCCCGATCGCGACCTCATGGCTGGCGTCGGGCACCGGCTGATCGTCGAGGCGGACAGCGCCTTCCGTGATCTTGCGGCGCGCTTCGCCCTTGGAGGCGGCAAGGGCGGTTTGCACCAATGCATCGACGAGGCCGATCGTCCCGCCGGGCACGGCGAGCGTCGGCAGATCGGCCGAGGCGGCGGCGCCCGCCTCGAAGGTCTTGCGGGCGGTTTCGGCAGCGGCCTGCGCGGCCTCGCGGCCCCGGCACAGCGCGGTCGCCTCATTGGCGAGGACTTTCTTCGCCTCGTTGATCTCCGCGCCTTCCAGCGCCGCGAGCCGGGCGATCTCGTCCATCGGCAGATCGGTGAACAGGCGCAGGCGCGTCGCCACGTCGGCGTCCGCCGTGTTGCGCCAGAACTGCCAGTAATCGAAAGCGGAGAGCTGATCCTCATTGAGCCAGACCGCGCCGCCCACTGTCTTGCCCATCTTGGTGCCGTCGGCATTGGTGAGCAGCGGCGTGGTCAGGCCGAAGACCTGCGTGCCGTCGATGCGGCGGGCCAGTTCCACGCCGTTGACGATATTGCCCCACTGGTCCGATCCGCCCATTTGCAGGCGGCAGCCGACGCGGCGGGACAGCTCCAGAAAATCATAGGCCTGGAGGATCATATAGTTGAATTCGAGGAAGCTGAGCGATTGCTCGCGGTCCAGCCGCATCTTCACCGAATCGAAGCTGAGCATGCGGTTGATCGAGAAATGCTGGCCCACATCGCGCAGGAAGGGGATATATTCGAGCGTGTCGAGCCACTCGGCATTGTCGACCATGATGGCGTCGGTCGGGCCATCGCCAAAGGTCAGGAAGCGCTCGAACACGCGCTTGATCGAGGCGATATTCTCGCCGATCGTGTCGGCGGTCATCAGCTTGCGTGCCTCGTCCTTGAAGCTGGGGTCGCCGATCTTGCCGGTGCCGCCGCCCATGATGACGATGGGCTTGTGGCCGGCGCGCTGCAATTGGCGCAGCATCATGATCGACACGAGATGGCCGACATGGAGCGAGGGCGCGGTCGGATCGAAGCCGATATAGCCGGGCACGACCTGCTGTGCCGCCAGCGCGTCGAGCCCGCTTGCGTCGGTGATCTGGTGGATATAGCCCCGCTCTTCGAGCAGGTTC
>DATMGL010000027.1:0-78924 GCA_035555575.1 Sphingobium sp. | reverse complement strand
CTGGCTGTGGCAGACCGCGATCAGCCCGTGGATGACCTGCTTCATCAAGCAATATCGCGATCGCTCGCTGCCGCAGGACCACGCCTATGTGACCGAATCGCGCGAGCGCATGTTCGGCCGCAAGATCGAGGATATCATCGTGGGCCGTGAGGATCGGCTGCCCAAGGTGCCGCCGACGCTGCAACTGATGCGCAACGTGCTCGCGCAGAATAAATGGTTCGGTGGGGATACGCCCAACTATGCGGATTATCGCCTGCTCGCCATTTTCCTGTTCACCGCCTCGGTGGCGGACACGCCGGTGCTGACCGATGATGATCCGCTGCGCGACTGGATCGAGCGCGGGTTCGATCTTTATGGCGGGCTTGGCCGGCACCCCGGCCTCTCGCCGATTTTCGGCCTGCAACTGCGCGAGGGCGACCCCGAGCCGTTCGTCAAGGGCGGGGTCGGCGGCGGCCTCCACAGCCGCAACACCGGCCCGCAATCGACGGCCGCCGAGACCGCGCGCATGAAGGGACAGACCGCGCCGGCCTGACGCCGCCGCGCTTGTGCGCGCCATCGCGCCAGCCAGACGCCCGGCTACCTTGTGTCGCCGGGCGTTCTGCCATTGGTGAAGGCGCCATGGTCAGCGCCGCAGCAAGCGGACAATTGCGACACTTTGATACAAACTTCGCCTGTTCGGACAAAGTCGCGTGACAAGTCCCCCCTATAACGGTCCTCAGCACTTCTCCCACAGTGCTTGAAACCGCACTTTTCCCACAGTGCCCAAGTTTCTCCTACGACCACGGCCCCCTCCCCTCGCAAGAGACGGAGGGGGTTCCCTTTTGGGACGTCCGGAACCCGCCGGCGCCTCGGTCAGCCGGCCGTCCAGCCCCCGTCCACGCTCAAATTCGCGCCGGTGATATTGCTCGCCGCATCCGAGCAGAGGAACAGCGCGATGGCCGCGACCTGCTCCGGCGTCACGAACTGCTTGGTCGGCTGGCCCGCGAGCAGCACATCATTGATGACCTGCTCGCGCGTCATCCCCCGCGCCTTCATCGTATCGGGGATCTGGTTCTCGACGAGCGGCGTCCAGACATAGCCGGGCGAGATGCAGTTGGCGGTGACGCCAAAGGTCGCCAGCTCCAGCGCGATCGTCTTGGTGAGACCGGCAAGGCCATGCTTGGCGGTCACATAGGCGCTCTTGAACGGCGAGGCGACGAGCGAATGCGCCGACGCGGTCTGGATGATCCGGCCCCATTTGCGCTGCTTCATATACGGCACGGCCAGCCGGCTCGTGTGGAACGCCGCGCTCAGGTTGAGGGCGATGATGAGGTTCCACTGATCGACCGGGAAATCCTCCACCGGCGCGACATGCTGCACGCCGGCATTGTTGATGAGGATATCGACGCCGCCAAACGCTGCCGCGGCCGCCTCCATCATCGCCTCGATCTGGTCGACCTTGGTGAGATCATGCCCGCTATAGATCGCCTTGCCGCCGCTCGCGGCCGCCAGCGCGGCGCGCTCCGCCTCGATCGCCGCCGGATCGCCAAAACCGTTGATGACGAGGTTCGCACCCTGCGCCGCCAGCGCCTTGGCATAGGCAAGGCCGATGCCGGAGGTCGACCCGGTCACGAGCGCGGTCCTGCCCTGAAGGGGGGAGGTCTGGGTCATGCTTGCTTCTCCTTGATTTGGTCCCCGTTGGCGAGATCGAAGGAGGCGCTGCGGCCGCTGATGACATTCTGCGCAATCAGCTGGTTGCCCTTGCGGATGACCGCAGACACCGCCTCGCCGCCCTGCCGCCAGTGATCATGCATGGCCATCCGCGAAAACTCGAAATCGCGCGCGCCGCTTTCCCACGCCCGGCCGCGATAGATGAGGTGGACGATGTTGACCGCCCCCTCCTCGATCATCCCGGCGACGGCCTGCGCCTCCGGCGTGTTCGCCACGTCGGCGGGGAGCGTGTCGAGCAGCGCGCGGATCATCAGATGCTCATGGCGCTGCCGCAGATAGCGATCCGTCACCAGCCGGGTGCGGCTGGAATGCTGCACGTCCTGCTGGCGCGACCAGACCTCGGTCATCTCTCGCGGCAGCGGCCCCTCGGCCGGGAACAGATCGACCTGAAAGATCAGCAAATCCCCTGCCTGATGCTCCAGCACATGGGAGAGCGGCGTGTTGGAGACCAGCCCGCCATCCCAATAATGCCGCCCGTCAATCTCCACCGGCGGCAGGCCGGGCGGCAGCGCACCGGAGGCCATGACATGGCGGGCATCGATCTTGCCCCGCCACTGCGGATCATGATTGTCGAAATAGACGAAATTGCCATTCTCAATATCGACCGCGCCGACCGAAAAGCGAGTCGGGCCGAGATTGAGCCTGTCCCAGTCCACCAGCCGGTCCAGCGTCTCGCGCAGCGGCGAGGTGTCATAATAGCTCAGCGCCTCGGGCGAGCCGGCCGGCGCCATCCAGTTCGGCAGGCCATGAGGCCGGAAGAAGCCGGGAATGCCCCACAGCGCCACCGCGCCCGCCAGCACGAGATGCGCGGCCTCCTGCAGATCATCCATCCCCGGCAGGCAGAAATTGGGCAGCCCGCCGCTCACCAGCTCCCAGAAACTGATGAGTCGCTCGATGCGGTGCTCCGGGGCATTGCCGGCAATCAGCGCGGCATTGACCGCGCCGATGGAAATACCGGCCACCCAGTCGATCTCGATCTCCAGCTGGGCCAGCCGTTCGATCACCCCGGCCTGATAGGCCCCCAGTGCGCCGCCGCCCTGCAGCACCAGCGCCACCTGATCGGGCAGGGGCATCGGCGCATGGCCGCGGCGTGCTGGCTGCTTGGGCAAGTCCATGGTGCACTGCAATAAACCATTTTGCGGGCCGTCGCCACTCTTAGGCGCCATGTAAATTGTCGCCGCGCGCGTTCGGGCCATTTCGCCCTTCCCCTTTTCTTGCCTCCCAGCTTTGCCTAGGGATATCGGCCCGGCTCGCGAGAGGTCGCGACGCGGCGCGCGGAAGGACGGATGCCATGCGGCTCGACGACCAGAAAGAAAGCAGCAATTACGAGATACAGCGCGGCGGCGCCGGCGGCGGCGGCCTTGGGGGCGGCGGCAATATGCTGGGCCTGCTCCTGCCGATGATCGGCAGTCGATTCGGCTGCACCGGCCTCGTGATCGCGCTGGCGGTGATGGCCTTCCTCAACTTCGGCGGCGGCGGCCTGTTCACGAATGACGCAAGCGCCCCGCCGACCCGGCAGGACGCCCCGTCCGCCGGCCAGACGGGCGAACTGAGCGAGATACAGAGCTTTTCGCTCAAGGTCCTGGCGACCACCGAGACGGTCTGGGACGACGTCTTCAAAGAGCATGGCCAGCGCTATACGCCGACCATCCTCTCTTTCTACTCCCAGTCCGGCCGCTCGGGCTGCGGCGCGGCGCAGGCGGCGATGGGCCCCTTCTACTGCCCGCTCGACAAGAAGATCTATCTCGACACCGACTTCTTCACCGAGCTGCGCCAGCGCTTCGGCGCGCCGGGCGACTTCGCCCAGGCCTATGTGATCGCGCATGAAGTCGGCCATCACATCCAGGATCTGGAGGGCACGCTGGCGCAGGTGAACAAGGCGCAGCGCACCGCCAGCCCTGCACAGGCCAATGCCATGCAGGTGAAAGTCGAGTTGCAGGCGGATTGCTATGCCGGCGTCTGGGGCAAGCGCACCGGCCGCATGGAAGCGGGCGACCTGGAGGAAGGCTTGCGTGCGGCGCAGGCGATTGGCGACGATACGCTCCAGCGGCAGGCCGGCCAGCGCCCTATGCCCGACAGCTTCACCCATGGCACGAGCGAGCAGCGCATGACCTGGCTGCGGCGCGGCCTTGAGACTGGCGATCCGGCCGCCTGCGACACATTCGCCACAGCAGGCTGACCATTTAACAGACGGGCCGGCCTCGCCGCGCGCACCGCAAAAGGGCGGCGGCGGCCGAATAGACCGCGCTGCAACATCCATCACGCCGGGCCGCACCGCCGGCCGCACCGCGCCATGCGACGGATGCGCCTGTCCCATGAATCTTTCGTCCTATCGTCACATCGCAATCGCAGCACGATATCCGCGAATCAATCCCGCGCTCGCGAGAAAAATGCATCGCAATCGCCATTCAATCAGGCATAAAATATGGATTCTGTTTTTTATGACCGTTTATCAAAGCAATATATCACGAATGCATTTTTTGCATTTATATTTTCGATCTTCGCAGTTGCAGCAAAATGCCGTCATGGTAACAAGGACCTGCCTTTCAGGCATCCTCTCCTAAGACTCAAATGGGCTGATCTCTCACGGGATCAGCCTTTTTTTTTGCAATGCGATGTCGTATCGATGTGCATCGCGCACGCATGATCAAATCTGGAGAGGGAGCCGCCGGTTAAACCGGCAGCGTTGCGAGATGATGGAGGATCGAGCGCCCCGCCCCCTGTGGCCGCTCTCCTCCGCCCCCCTTTGCCATAGCGACAACAGGCGCAAGCGCCGACGGCATCCGACGCCCTTGCTGGGGTGCCTCGCCCGGCTGCCTCAATCGATGGGACGGGCGGACACCCCGATGATCCACGAAAGCAGCGGCCAGCCGCCCGCTGTCAGCGCCGGTAACGAACCGGACCCGGCGGCGGGCGTAAATGAGCCGGCACCTGATGCGCGCCGCCGCTCGCGCCGGCACCGGTCACGGGCTTGCGGGCCGCCTGCGGATCGACGCCATGGTCGAAGGCCATGCCGATCATGCTGCCTTTGGCCCATGCCACCCGCCCGCTCACCTCGCCAATCCCGCGCAAGGTAACGACGATCCGTTCGCCCACGCTGAAGCGCAGTTCGCAATCGGCCATCAGCCCGCTTTCCGAGAGATTACGCACCCGCGCGCGACCGCGGGACAACCCTGCCTCATCGAACAGGGCAGCAAGCAGAAACAGGCTATCGCGCTTTGCGGTCCGGCGGGGCTCGTCGTCGTCCAGATCGCCCGGAACGGGGTCAGACGGAACCATGCGCCCCCTTCGGCCTGCTCGCTCCGGTGATATGCGTCATCTGCATCGACTCTTATCTCGCTGCTGCTGAGCTACGGAAGCGCATTTGCCGATCTGAAGCTAGTCCTCGCGTGACACCTTTTCCTGACGCTCATGACGCTCCTGCGCCTCCAGCGTCATGGTGGCGATCGGGCGGGCTTCCAGCCGGCCGAGCGAAATCGGCTCGCCGGTGACCTCGCAATAGCCATATTCGCCTTCGTCGATCCGGCGGATCGCCGCGTCGATCTTCGCGATCAGCTTGCGCTGGCGATCGCGCGTGCGCAATTCGATCGACCAGTCAGCCTCGCTCGATGCACGGTCGTTGAGGTCCGGCTCGCGCAGCGGCTCCTTCTGGAGCCCGGCCAGCGTCCCTTCGGACTCGGACAAGATATTCTTCTTCCAGTCGAGCAGTCGGCGCCGGAAATATTCCTGCTGCAGCGGCCCCATGAACTCTTCGTCATGAGAGGGCCGATAGCCATCGGGCAATTCGATCCGCGCGCCTTTCATATTCGGCGCCTGATCTTCCGATGAACCCACGAACGTCGCCATCCACTTCTCCGCACGTTCACCCGCCTTATGACGGCGGCTTCGGCGCGGGCCTATAAAGCGCCCCCGGGAGCGAAACAAGCTCTGTTTCCACCGGACGGGATAACAGGTCGCCGCATTCGGGCCGCCGGGCGGCGCCATCAGCTGCGAAACATGGGCCGCGCCGGGCGCAGTGTCATGCGGCCAGACCGAGGAAGAAAGGGGGCCGATGCGCAAGCGGCAGCCATGCGGACCGGTCCGGCCGGCAAGATCGTATCGACCAGAAGGCAACCCGGCAGGCGCACCGCATGCTCGTGCCGTGCGCTGGCCAGGCAACTTGCGGCGACCGCGCACTGGCCGGAGCCGACTGACTGCACGCCGCGCATTCGAGGGCACATCTTCTGATTACGCGAATGAACAGACACGCCGCGCGCCACCGCCGCACCGAAAAAGCGAACAAGATGGTCACCGCTGCGGCCTTGCGCCGGCCTGCGCGCTTGATCGCACGCCGGGCGCGGGGCATAGGCTGGCGGCCATGCACGACATCAAGCTCATTCGCGAAAATCCGGCCGGCTTCGATGCCGCCCTCGCCCGTCGCGGCCTTGCGCCACAGAGCGCCGCCATCGGCGCGCAGGACACGGACTGGCGCGCGCTGGCGACAGCCGTGCAGGAAGGCCTCGCTCGCCGCAACGAGGCGAGCAAGGCGATCGGTCAGGCGATGGGCAAGGGCGACAGCGCCTCAGCGGAGACGCTGAAGGCCGAGGTCGCCACGCTCAAGGCCCGCCTGCCCGAACTCGAAGCGCAGGAAAAATCGCTCGCCGAGGCGTTGCAGGCGCAACTCGCCGCCATCCCCAACCTGCCGGCCGCCGACGTGCCCGAGGGGCCGGACGAGACCGCCAATGTCGAGGAATATCGCTGGGGCACGCCGCGCAGCTTCGATTTCACGCCGCAGGACCATGCCGATTTCGGCCCGGCGCTGGGGCTCGACTTCGAATCGGCCGCCGCCATCTCCGGCGCGCGCTTTGCCGCGCTACGCGGCGGCATGGCCCGCCTCCACCGCGCGCTCGCGCAATATATGCTGGACCGGCAGACCGGCGCGAACGGCTATGAGGAAGTCAATCCGCCGCTGCTGGTGCGCGATGATGCCGTCTTCGGCACCGGCCAGTTGCCCAAATTCGCCGAGGATCTGTTCCGCACGACCACCGGCCACTGGCTGATCCCGACGGCGGAAGTCAGCCTCACCAATCTGGTTCGCGAGAAGATTCTCAGCGAGGCGGACCTCCCGCTGCGCTTCACCGCGCTCACGTCCTGCTTCCGCTCGGAGGCCGGCTCTGCCGGGCGGGACACGCGCGGCTTCATCCGCCAGCACCAGTTCGAGAAGGTCGAGCTGGTCAGCATCGCGACGCCCGAGCAGGCCGCCGCCGAACATGCCCATATGGTGCAATCCGCGCAGGGCATCCTGGAAGCGCTGGGCCTGCCCTATCGCCGGATGCTGCTCTGCACGGGCGACATGGGCTTTGCCGCTGCCAAGACCTTCGATCTGGAAGTCTGGCTGCCGAGCCAGGGCGTCTATCGCGAGATCAGCTCCATCTCGACCTGCGGCGATTTTCAGGCGCGGCGGATGAACGCGCGCTACCGGCCGGAGGGCGAGAAGGCCACGCGCTTCGTCACCACGCTCAACGGCTCCGGCCTCGCCGTCGGCCGCACGCTGGTCGCCGTGCTGGAAAATTACCAGAATGCGGACGGCAGCGTGACCATCCCGGACGTGCTGCACCCCTATATGGGCGGCCTCACCAGCCTGACGCCGCGCTGATGCGCATCCTGCTCACCAATGATGACGGCGTCCACGCCCCCGGCCTCAAGGTGCTGGAAGCGATTGCCCGCCAATTCTCCGACGATATCTGGATCGTCGCGCCGATGGAGGAGCAATCCGGCGCGGGGCACAGCCTCACCCTCGCCGAGCCGCTGCGCATCCGCCAGCATGGGCCGCAGCATTACAGCGTCTCGGGCACGCCGACCGATGCGGTGGCGATCGCGCTCGGCCATCTGATGAAAGGCCAGCGGCCGGACCTGCTGCTCTCCGGCGTCAACCGGGGCGCCAATCTGGGCGAGGACGTCACCTATTCCGGCACCGTCTCGGCCGCGATGGAAGGCGCCATCGCCGGCGTGCGCTCGATCGCGCTCAGCCAGGTCTATGCGCGCGGCAGCGTGGGCGATGCGGTGCCGTTCGAGGCGGCGCAGGTCTGGGGCGAACGGGTGATCCGCGCGCTGCTCGCCCAGCCGGAAACCCGCAAGACGCTGATCAACGTGAACTTCCCCGCGCTGCCGCCCGCGGCCATCAAGGGCGTGAAGGTGGTGCGGCAGGGCTTTCACGATGTCGATCGCACTCGCATCGTCAAGGGCACCGATCCGCGCGGCTATGACTATTTCTGGTTCGGGCTCGAGCATAGCGACTCGACGCCCGAGGCAAGCGACCTGGCCGCCGTCGCCAATGGCTATGTGTCCGTCACCCCGCTCCATTTCGACCTGACGCATGACGCCTCGCTGGCCGCGCTGGAAGCATCGCTGGGCGCCGCGCTGGACTGACAAGACGCGCCACAATCCGGAGAGCCAGCCGGGCAAGGCTCGAGCGCCGGCAGCGTTCGCCTGTGGCCGGTTCTTCAGAGGCCACATCCGCCGGAAAGCCTCACAACCGCTTGCCGATCCATGCGCGGACTGGCAGGCAGGGTGCGATGTTCGAACGCGACGACCCACGGGGGCCCGCACCCGGCTTTCTGCGCCGCCGCCCCGCCTTGTCGGTCTGGGCCGATCTGGGCTGGCGCATCGGCCTCATTCTCGCGCTGATGACGGCCGTGCTGATCGTCCACTGGATCGAGCGCGACGGGCTGCTCGATACGCTCGATGGCAAGATGAGCTTCATCGACGTGCTCTACTTCACGACGGTGACGGTCACCACGGTCGGCTATGGCGACATCGTCCCGATCAGCCCGACGACGCGGCTGTTCGAAACCTTCTTCGTCACGCCGATTCGCATCTTCGTGTGGCTCATCTTCTTCGGCACGGCCTATCATTTCGTGTTCCGCAACGTTTGGCAGAGGTGGCGCATGTCCCGCATCCAGAAGGCCCTCACCGGCCACATCCTCCTCGCCGGTTTCGGCACCAGCGGCACGCAAGCCGTGCGCGAACTGGTGGCGCGCGGCATTGCGCCAACCCGAATCGTCGTCATTGACGGGCAGGACAGCGCGCTGGCCATGGCCGAGGCCAGCGGCTGCAACGTGCTGAAGGGCGACGCCACCCGCGACCAGACGCTGGAGGATGTCCGCATCCGCACCGCCAGCGCGATGATCATCTCGGCCGGGCGGGACGATACCTCGATCCTCATCGCGCTGACCGCCCGGCACATGGCGCCCGATCTGCCGATCAGCGTGGTGGTGCGCGCGCCGGATAACGAACAGCTCGCCCGGCAGGCCGGCGCGACGACGGTGATCAACCCGGCCAGTTTCGCCGGGCTGCTGCTCGCCGGCTCCTGTCAGGGCGAGCATCTGGCCGATTATATCGCCGATCTGGCGGCGACCGGCGGGCAGGTGCGGCTGCATGAGCGCACCGTGACCGCCGACGAGGTCGGTAAGCCGCTGCGCGCGATCGCGCCCGGTCTCGCCGTGCGCATCTACCGGCAAGGCCGCCCCATCAGCTATTGGGAGAAGGAGGCGAACGCGCTCATGCATGGCGATATCGTCATCGAGATCGTGCCGGGGGGCGACGCCTGAGGCGCCCCGTCCGGCTCGCCATGATCCAGCGCGCAGCCCCATCGCAGCGACCGCTGGATATTTGCGTCATTTACACTTATAGGCGCGCGCAATCATGGCATTGAAAATCCCCGACGCGCCCAAAGTGGGCATGGTGTCGCTTGGCTGCCCCAAGGCGCTGGTCGATTCCGAACGCATCCTCACCAAGCTGCGCAGCGACGGCTACGCGCTCTCGCCCGATTATGCCGGCGCGGACGTGGTGCTGGTCAATACCTGCGGCTTCCTCGACAGCGCGAAGGAAGAGAGCCTGGAGGCGATCGGCGAGGCGATTGCCGAAAATGGCCGGGTGATCGTGACCGGCTGCATGGGCAATGAGGCGGATGTCATCCGCGCCCGCTTCCCCGATGTGCTCGCCGTCACCGGCGCGCATCAATATGAGGATGTGGTCAATGCCGTGCACGAGGCCGCGCCGCCCGTGCCCAACGCCTTTGTCGATCTGGTGCCGGAGGGCGGGCTCAAGCTCACCCCGCGCCATTATGGCTATGTGAAGATCAGCGAGGGCTGCAACCATAGCTGTTCCTTCTGCATCATCCCGTCATTGCGCGGGAAGCTCGTCAGCCGCCGCATCGACGCGGTGCTGCGCGAGGCAGAGAAGCTCGTCCATGCCGGGACGAAGGAACTGCTGATCATCAGCCAAGACACGTCGGCCTATGGCGTGGACGTGCGCCATGAGGAACGGATGTGGAAGGGCGCGCCCATCCGCACCCATATGACCGACCTTGCCCGCGCGCTCGGCGAGCTGCGCACGCCGGAAGGCGAGACGCCGTGGGTGCGGCTGCATTATGTCTATCCCTATCCGCATGTCGACGCGGTCATCCCGCTGATGGCGCAGGGCCTGCTGACGCCCTATCTCGACATTCCCTTCCAGCATGCCGCGCCCAATGTGCTGCGCGCCATGAAGCGCCCGGCCAATGAGGCCAAGGTGCTCGAGCGCCTCAAGCAATGGCGCGCCATCTGCCCGGACATCGCGGTGCGCTCCTCCTTCGTCGTCGGCTTCCCCGGCGAGACGGAAGCGGATTTCCAGTACCTGCTCGACTGGCTGGACGAAGCCCAGCTCGACCGTGTCGGCGCATTCCGCTTCGAGCCGGTCGAGGGCGCGCAGGCCAATGCCCTGCCCGATCCCGTGCCCGAGGCGGTCAAGGAAGAGCGCTACCAGCGGATCATGGCCAAATGCGCGGAAATTTCCGCCGCCAAGCAGGCCGCCAAGATCGGCCGCACCATCCCCGTCATCATCGACGAGATTGGCGAGGCGGATGAGGATGGCAGCGTGGGCGCCACCGCGCGCTCCCAGGCCGATGCGCCGGAAATCGACGGCAATGTCTTCCTGCGCGATGTCGACCCGGCGCTGCACCCCGGCGCGATCGTGCAGGCGCTGATCGAGGATGCCGACGAGCACGACCTGTTCGGCGTGCCCGCCTAGGGCCGATCGTCCTTCCGAAGATGGCGCGTCGAATCTGGCGAACTTCTATGACCCGGCGCGCCGCCGTGCGAACGGCACATGAGCACCGGACGTGCGGACAGACGCCATTTGCAGGCCGTCAGGGCTGAATGGCGCTCAGGCCGCGACGAAGGCGTCCTTGTAAGCCGGCCTGACCGCCTGGAGGACGGCGGCGTCGACCGGCAGATCCAGCTGATAGATGCCCTCTGAATAGGGCCCGGCCTCATAGGGCATGATGACGACGCGGATGGTATCCAGCGCCTGCCCCTTGAGCGAGACCGGCAGGACCGTCTGCTTGGCCAGATCGACACATTGCACGAATTCGGCCAGCTGATTGGGATCACCGGACTTGACCGGCTCGCCGCGCCGCTTCGCCCGCTCGGCGTCGAGCGCCGTGCAGAAGCGGTCCTTCAGCCCTCTGTCGAGCACCGCCATGTCCAGCAGCGCGCTGGTGGGCAGGCGCTTGCCGCTGGCCTTGTCCCACAGCAAGGTCGTCACGATCGGCATGCCATGCGCGCCGCCGGTGAAAGCATAGCCCAGGCTCTGCATGACGAGCAGGCTCGGCACATCGGCCTCGATGCTCCAATCCTCCTGATAGGTATTGCCCCGGAAGGGGTAGCCGGCCTTCTTCGCCTCGGCCTCGTCGCGCCGCCCGCCGTCCATCGTCTGCTTGCGCAGCTGCTCGCCATTGCCGCGCAGCCAGCTGTCGAGCGCCGGGATATCCGCGGCTGCCTGCGGCCAGCTATAATCGAACTGGATCTCGCCGGCCTTCTCCCTGATCGCCACCGCATTGGCGGGCGCGCTCTGGGTCGGCGGCTGAGCGAGATTGGCCGCCGCATCATTCCCGGCCATGTTGCCTGCATCTGCCTCGCCAGCAGACTGGCCGCTGCATCCGGCGACCATGAGCATGGCCAGCAACGGCCATGGGGTGAGCAAGGACGTCGATCGCATCACTGTCTCCTATCCGGGCACAAGAGGCGGCATGCTACCGCATCGCCGCGCGCTTGCCGAGCGCCAATGCGCCCATTAAGCCGGAGCCATGACAGACCCTGCCGATCTCGTTCGCCCCGATGCGGGCCAAGGCGCCCACATCATCCACCTCGTCGACGCGAAGCGCTTCGATGGCTGGCTTGCCGCCCAGCCCGGCCGCCACCGCGCCGCGCTCCATGCGCAGGGGTTCAAGCCCGATGCGTTCGCCCACGCCATCCTGCCGGGCGAACAGCCGGAGGACTGGGCCGTCGTCGCCGGCGTGGCCGATGCCGCCGCATTGGGGAGCTGGTGCCTCGCCAAGCTGCCGGACGTGCTGCCGGAGGGGAGCTATCGACTGGCGGAAGGCCAGCCCGGCGCGGCGATCCTCGGCTGGATGACCGCGCATTATCGCTTCACCCGCTATCGCAAGGCCGCCGACGACAAGGGGCCGCGCGTGCTGCTCACCGGCCAGCCCGGTGCCATCGATGGCGCGGCGGCCCTCGCCCGGGCGACCGGTCTGGTGCGCGACATGGTCAATGTGCCCACCGCCGATATGGGGCCGGACGCGATCGAGGCGCTGGCCCACGGCATCGCCGAGCGCCATGGCGCGGCGATGACGGTCACGCGCGGCGACGTGCTGGAAACCGACTATCCGATGATCCATGCCGTCGGCCGCGCCGCCGACCGCGCCAATGCGCCGCGCCTGATCGAACTGATGTGGGGCGATGCGGCGCATCCGCGCGTGGCCATCGTCGGCAAGGGCGTGACGTTCGACAGCGGCGGGCTGGACATCAAGCCGAGCGCGGGCATGCGCCTGATGAAGAAGGATATGGGCGGCGCGGCCCATGCGCTGGCGCTGGCCGATCTGGTGATGGGCGCCAACCTGCCCGTCCGCCTGCATCTGCTGCTGCCGGTGGCGGAAAATGCGATCAGCGGCAATGCCTTCCGCCCCGGCGAGGTGCTCAAGAGCCGCAAGGGGCTGACCGTCGAGATCGGCAATACCGATGCCGAGGGGCGGCTGATCCTGGGCGATGCGCTCACCCGCGCGGGCGAGGAGGCGCCGGAGCTGATCCTCGATTTCGCCACGCTCACCGGCGCGGCGCGCGTGGCGCTGGGGCCGGACCTGCCGGCGATGTTCGCCAATGACGATGCGCTCGCCGCCGATCTCGCCGCCTGCGGCACGGCGGTGGACGATCCGGTCTGGCGACTGCCGCTCTGGGCCCCGTATGAGGATCTGTTCAAGAGCGATATCGCGGACATCGCCAATGCCGGCGAGGGCGGCTTTGCCGGCGCGATCACCGCCGCGCTCTTCCTCCAGCGCTTCGTGCCGGCGCAGAGCCTGTGGCTGCATTTCGACACATTCGCATGGCGGCCGGTGGCCAAGCCGGGACGACGCAAGGGCGGGGAAGCCTATGGCCTGCGCGCGGCTTTCGCCCTGCTGCGCCAGCGTTATGGGCGATAGGACCGTGCGCATGAGGATCGCGCGACCCGCCCGGCATGGCGCCACGGCCACTCGAACCGGCGCTTTCCGGACGATACCGACCGGCAACCCTTGACCTTTCCGTGTCTTTTGGCGCAGGGGGCGGCGATGCACCAGACGCTGGCGGGCGGCCCCGCATCATCATCATTCGGGCGCAAGCGCGTGAGGCTCGACGGCGTCTCACGCAGCTATGATCCCCGTATCTGCGCAATCCGCCCGGATCTGGCGGATGTCGCGCTCGCGGAGCTCTGCTTCGCGCCGCATTATGTCGCGCCGATCGCGCGCGCCTGCAGCGCGCCCGGCGCCATGCTGCGCGGCAAGCCCGATGCCGCGGCGAGCGCGGTGACCGAATTGCTGCATGGCGAAACCTTCCACATGCTGGATGCGCGCGGCAGCTGGGCATGGGGCTATTGCGGCCATGATCATTATGTCGGCTACATCCCGCTCGCCGCGCTGGGCGACGTGCAGGCGACGACTCACATCACCAGCGCCGCCGCGCCGCTGTTCACCGCCGCCGATATCAAGGCCCCCGTCACCGCATTGCTGCCGCCCGCCGCGCAGCTGAGCGGCACGGTCGAGGGCAGCTTTCTCGCCACGGCGGACGGCTTCGTCCACATCCGCCACCTGCGCGCGGTGGATGCGCATGAGACGGACTGGATCGCGGTGGCGCAGCGCTATCTTGGCGCGCCCTATGTCTGGGGCGGGCGGGGCTTCGGCGTCGACTGCTCCGGGCTCGTGCAGATGGCGCTGGCAGCCTGCGGGATCGCCGCCCCGCGCGACACGGACCAGCAGGCCGCGGCGATCGGCACGGCGCTGGCACTGGACACGCCGCTCCGGCGCGGCGATATCATCTTCTTCCCCGGCCATGTCGGGCTGATGGTGGATGGCGGGCGGATGATCCACGCCAATGCCCATTGGATGGCGGTGACGATCGAGCCGCTCGCCGATGTGGTGGCGCGACTGCGCGCCGAGCATGAGCAACCGATCACAGCGATCAGGCGGATTGAGACATGACGACGAAGGTTTTCATTGATGGCGCGGCCGGCACGACGGGGATCCAGATCCGCGAGCGCCTTGCCGGACGCAGCGAATTCTCGCTGATCACCCTCGATGATGCCGCACGCAAGGATGACGCCGCACGGGCCGGGGCGATCAACGCCGCCGATATCGTGATGCTGTGCCTGCCCGACGACGCCGCGCGGCAATCCGTCGCGATGATCGCCAACGATACCACGCGAGTGATCGACGCCTCGACCGCGCACCGGGTCGCGCCGGGCTGGGTCTTCGGCCTGCCGGAGATTTCCGGGCGCGAGGCCGTGGCCACGGCGCGCTATGTCAGCAATCCAGGCTGCTACTCCACCGGCTTCATCGCGCTCGTCGCGCCGCTGGTCGCCGCCGGGCTGATCCCGGCCGATACGCAGCTGAGCTGCAACGCCGTCTCGGGCTATTCGGGCGGCGGCAAGGCGATGATCGCGGAGTTTGAGGGCACCGGCGGCGCACCGACCGCGTTCCGCACCTATGCGCTCACGCTCGACCACAAGCATGTGCCGGAAATGCAGGCGCGCAGCGGCCTCACCCGGCCGCCCCTGTTCGTGCCCGCTGTCGTGCCGGTCTATTCCGGCATGATCGTGGAGGTTCCGCTCCATGCCTCGATGCTCGCACCGGGCGCCAGTGCGGACCGGCTGAGCGAGGCGCTGACGGCGCATTACGCCGGCTCGCCCGTGATCAGCGTTGCGCAGAACCACGCGCCGGGCACGCTCGCCATCGAGGCGATGCACGACAAGGACGCGATGCGACTGTTCGTCTTTGCCGATGCGGAAAGCCGGCAGATCCGCCTCGTCGCCGCGCTCGACAATCTGGGCAAGGGCGCATCCGGCGCGGCCGTGCAAAATCTCAACCTGATGGCCGGGCTGCCGGAGACGACGGGCCTGCGCCTCTGATATTGCGGATCGCCGCGCACCCCCTATGTTGGCGCGGCGATCCAACATGCGAAAGGACCGGTTGCGATGCGCGAGACAGCGACATTGGCGGGCGGCTGCTTCTGGTGCACCGAGGCGGTCTATCAGGCGCTTGAGGGCGTCGAGTCGATCGAGAGCGGCTATACCGGCGGTACCGTGGCCAACCCCACCTATGAGGCGGTGTGCACGGGCCAGACCGGCCATGCCGAAGCCATCCGCATCACCTTCGATCCGGCGGTGATCGGCTATGGCGACCTGCTCGCCGTGCTGTTCGCGACGCATGATCCCACCACCCTCAACCGGCAGGGCGGCGACGTCGGCACGCAATATCGCTCCGCCATCTTCCCCCATGATGCCGCGCAGGAAGCGGCGGCGCATGCCGCCATCGCCCGCGCGCAGGCGCATTGGCCGGACCCGATCGTGACGACCATCGAGCCGCTGTCCGACTGGTATCCGGCCGAGGCGCATCATCAGGATTACTGGAATCGTGCCGGTGCGCGCAGTCCCTATTGCATGGCGGTGATCCCGCCCAAGCTTCAGAAACTGCGCAAGGGCTTTGGCGAGCGGCTGCGCGCCGGATGACCCGATAGCGACACGACTGGTCGCGCACGTCCGCGCGCTGCGCAATCAATCCAGGAAAAAGGCCGGCCCCTGCCGAAGGGGCGCTCAGCGACGCCCCGTGCGGCCCCGCGACAAGGTGACGAGGCGGGCCTGTGAGCCAGCCCGCCTCGTCACCCTCTCAATGCACCCTCAATGCACCAATGTGCGACCAGCCGGTTGCGGCGCCGCGCCACGCCCGGCCGTCTCCCGAACCGGCTCGCGTGACAGGGCCGGCACCGGCTTGGGTGGCAATGGCGGCCCCCAGCCGGTCACCGTCGCGCTTGGCCGCGTCCGGCGGATCGCCATCGCCGCCATCAGCGGCGCGCAGAAGAACCGCAGCGCCAGGCTCGCGCAGCCGAGGAAAGAGAGCAACGCCAGCCCCGTGCCGAGCAGCCCGGACAGGACGAGCATCACCAGCGCCAGCACCGCAAACAGCGTGCCCGCAATCGTTTCCGGCATGGTCGAGGTGAAGGGCGAGGGCGCTTCCTCCAGACCGGCGAATTTGGGTGTTCGTCGCCAGGCCAGCGGCTTGTTGGAGAGGCCCGCCAGCCCGGCCACCAGCACCACCCAGCTCAGCGACGCGCGGGCAATCTCCCCGCGAATCATATCCTCGGTGCTGGTGCACCCGGCCAGATGATAGCGATGGCTGGTGCGCACCCACCATGTGAGGCCGCCCAGCGCGATGAGCAGCCCGACAATGGCCGGCACATGCACCGGCGTCATGCCGCCGCCCGCCAGCGTGACGAGCAGGGCGACCAGGCCGCCAATGGCCATCGCCACGCCGGCGAGACTTTGCAGCGGCGCGATGCAGCGCATCACCTCCAGCAGCTTGGTCCAGCCCGGCATGGCCGGCGCGAGCGGCGCGGGCAGAAACAGGCGCCAATGGCGGCGCAGCTGCTGCACCGGCCCCGCCGTCCAGCGGAAGCGCTGCTTCTTGTAATCGTCGAACGTCTCGGGGATGAGGCCGCGCCCGAACGTCTCGTTGAAATAATAGCCGCGATAGCCGGCCGCGCGGATCCGCACGGAGACTTCCGAATCCTCGGTGAGGCACCACTCGGCCCAGTCGCCGGCCTTGCGCAGCGCCGCGGTGCGCAGCAGGCACATGGTGCCGATGGTGAATGCACCGCCATATTCATGGATGCCGGGATAATCGACCTTGTTGGCCGGCATATATTCCCAATAGCAGGCCGTCAGATAGGTGCTGGCCTGCTGCCCGCGATAATCATGCGGGGTCTGGACATAGCCGATCTGCGGGTCCGCGAAACACGGGACGAGACGCGACAGGAAATCGCTCCGCGCGAAATAATCCGCGTCGATCACGCCGATGATCTCGGCATCCGGCGCCATATGGTCCAGCAGGAAGTTGAGCGCGCCGGCCTTGGCCCCGGACAGCGGCGCGACATGGAAGAAGCGGAACCGCTCGAAACCAAGCCGCTCATTGAGCAGCCGGCAATGCGCCTCCAGCGGCTTCCACAGCGCCTCGTCCTTGGTGTTATTATCGCAGACGAGCACTTCATAATTGTCATAATCGAGCGCGGCGAGACGGTTGATGGTCGCGATCACCACTTCCGGCGGCTCGGCATAGCAAGGCAGCTGGAGCGAGACCTTGATGCGGTTCGCCGCATCGCCCCTGATGGGAGGCGCGACCGGCAGACGCCATTGCTCGTGTGTGAGGACCGCCTCGCGGGCGAATCCGGCAAGCTGGCTCAGCGCGACGACGATGGCAGACAGCGCCAGCCCGGCCAGTGCGAGCACCCGCAGCGGCTGCGGCAGCCCCATCTCGTCAATGAACAACACGCTCCACAGCCCGGAAACCGCGAGCCCGGCGGCGGTCGCCGTCATCCACAAGATGCCCGGCATGCTGAGCCGCCCGATCAGATAGCGGACGCCAGCCGCACCGGACATGCACAGGAGGAACAGCGGCATCGTCGCCAGCAGGTCGCCGGTGACAAGCGCTGTGCTCAGCCAGGCCCCCGCACAGGCGCCCAGCAGCTCGACCGCCTCTTCAGCGACCGGGCGCGAGATCCGGTGCGTGGCGCGAACGGCCCGCAAGGTGAGCAATGCCGCATAAAGGGCCAGAAAAGCGACAAAGACGAGAGATGAATCAAGCTCAGCCCGAGATAACGAAACCAATTTTGGCGACCTACTCTTTTATGCCCAAGCCCGCTCGGTATCATTCCGAAACGGGATTCTGGCGAGTTGACGCCGCCATGCGCGATGAGAGGAAAAACGCAAACCTCGAACACGACGACCTGTGCATGGACAGCCTCGTATCGAGCCATCTCCGCACCTTACGGTCTGTTAAACCCCTGTATGGGCAAGCAAGTTGCCGCTTCCCGGCCATGAAAGTGCCGATCCGGGACAGGCCGTGCTGCATCCGGGACAGCAGGGACGAGCCCGCAGGAGGCCCGAAAAGCGTGGCATATGGCCTTTTTCCTACGGAAACAGGGCCATGCAGCCGGGCGGCAACATTCAGGCTGCCGCGCGCCGAAGCCGGTCGTTGATCGCGATGCCGATGCCGTGATGCGGGACCGGCGCCACGGTGATGCCGGCAAAGGCACTGGCATCCGCCTCATGCAGCGCGGCGAAGAGATTGGCGGCCGCTTCGACGAGATTGCCGCCGGGGCTCAGGTTGCGCTGACACGGTCCGGGGCCGAAGCCGATGTGAAACTGGCCGTCCACCGGCTGGAGGCAATCGAGCCGCAATGGCTTGCCCGGCGCATAATGGCTCGTCATCTGGCCGGGCGCGCTGATCCCTTCATTGTCCGGCCGGATCACCGGCAATCCGCAGGCCGCCGCAATCGCCTCGGCGGTGACCGGGCCGGGACGCAGGAGCACCACCGCCTCGTCACCCGGCCGGACGATGGTGGATTCAAGCCCGTCGCTCGTCGGTCCGGCATCGAGAATGAACGGGATGCGGCCATCCAGACTCGCCTGCACATGACTGGCGCGCGTCGGGCTGATCATGCCGGACATATTGGCCGAGGGGGCAGCCAGCGGCACCCCCGCTGCAGCAATCAGTGCGCGCATCGCCGGATGGGACGGCAGGCGCACGGCGAGGGTGGGCAGGCCGGCGCTCGCGAGCCGTGAGACCGGGCAATCGGGCAGGCGCGGCAACACCATGGTGAGCGGCCCCGGCCAGAAAGCGCTGGCCAGCGCTTGCGCCGCCGGTGTGAAGGCGACCAGCCGGCGCGCCATCGCCACATCCGCCACATGGATGATGAGGGGATTGAAGGACGGGCGCCCCTTGGCGGCATAGATTTGCACCACGGCCGCCTCGCTGGTCGCATCGGCGGCGAGGCCGTAAACCGTTTCCGTCGGCACGGCGACCGGATCGCCGCCGCGAATCAGCGCCGCCGCGTCCGCCAGCGCCGTCTCATCATAGGCGCGAATCTGGGTGATGACGGTGCGGGCACGGTGCTGCATGGCCGGCCTATAGCGCCGCGATGCGTCTTCATAAAGACACCAACCGGCGATGCCGCCACATGCGCATCATCGCCGCTACAAACCGGGACGCCCCCTCACGGATCATGCGCGGCACTGCTGCGTCACAGCTGCCGCTGGTCGCTGGCTCCGACCTGGATCATCGCATCATTTCTTGCGAAAACCGGTTCCCTCTTTTCCGCCCGATGCTCTAGAGCAGCCTCATGACGACCGAGACGAACGACGCCGCGCTCCTGCGCATCGCTGCCGCGCTAGAGCGGCTCGCCCCGCCCGCCCCTGCCGCGATCGACCTGGAGGCCCACCCGGCCTATCGCTGGGATGGCACGCGCATCAGTATCATCGCGGACTTCCAGCCGATCGACTTTGCGCTGCTCGCCGGCATCGACGCGCAAAAGCAGGCCTGTCTGGACAACACCCGCCGGCTGGCGAAAGGCCATGCCGCGCATGACATCCTGCTCTGGGGTGCGCGGGGCACGGGCAAATCCGCCACGGTGGGCGCGTGCATCGGCCAGGTGCAGCAGGAGGGCCTGCCGCTCGCACTGGTCGAGGTCGCCACGGACGACCTGCGCAGTCTCGCCACATTGTTCACCCTGCTCGGCGCGACGAAGCGGCCGATCATCCTCTATATTGACGACCTTGGCTTCGACGGCGATTTCGGGGCGGACGCCCGCGCGCTCCGCTCGCTGCTGCAAGGCGGCGCGGCGACCCGGGGCAGCCATATCCGCCTCTATGCCACATCCAACCGGCGCCACATCGTGCCCCGCACCATGGCCGAGCAGGATGACCCCATCAATCCGCGCGACGTGATCGACGATCGCCTGGCGCTGGCCGATCGCTTCGGCCTGTCGCTGGGCTTCCACGCGCTCGATCAGGACGCCTATGTCGCGATCGTCACGCGCTATGCGCAGCGCCATGGCCTGACGTTCGATCCCGCCGCCGCGATCCAGTGGGCCACGCAGCGCGGCAACCGCTCGGGCCGCGTGGCCTGGCAATATGTCGTGGAACTGGCGGGCCGCGCCGGCCGCACGCTGGACAGCGCGGCGGAGGCGTAAGCCCCCCGCGCCCGGGATCGCGCGGCGCTGGCCGATGGCATGGCGCGCGGCCGCTTGACCTGTGTCAGCGCCGCGACCGTCCGCCGAGTCAGCGCGGCATCGCCATAGCTCGCCACGTCCATCGCAGCGCATGAGCCATGTCCCTCGGCATGGTCATTGCGAGACCCCACCCCAAAGGCCGATCATGCTGGCGCTCCATCCGCGCCGCGATGGCGAGCAGGTCGACCACGCAGCCGCTGACCGAAGGGCGGCCCGGCCAATATGGGCCATCGGGGGGACCATCAGACAATGTCCGATGCCCTTTCGCCCGTTTAGCGGGACGCGGAAGCGGCCTCCACCGCCGGCCGCGGCGCTGCGGGATTGCTCACGCGCCAGACCATCCCGCCGACATCATCGCTCACCAGCAAGGCGCCATCCTGCGCGACCGCCACGCCGACCGGACGGCCCTGGGCCTCGCCCTTGCCGTTGAGGAAGCCGGTCAGCACATCGACCAGCTTGCCCTGCGGCTCCCCCTTCTCGTCGAAGGCGACATAGGCGACCTTGTAGCCGGCCGCCGGCTTGCGGTTCCAGCTGCCGTGAAGCGCGATGAAGGCGCCATGGTCGAAGGGGGCGCCGAGCGCCGCGCCGGTCGAGAATGCGAGGCCGAGCGGCGCGGTGTGCGCGCCCAGACCGAATTCCGGCCGGCGGGTATATTCGCGCAAATCCTTGCGCTCCGGCTGCACGCGCTTGTCTTCATAGCCGCCCCAGTAATTCCACGGCCAGCCGAAGAAGGCCGCGAACTCGACCTCGGCGAGATAGTCCGGCACCAGATCCGAGCCCAGCATATCGCGCTCGTTGACCACCGCCCACAAGGCCCCCGTCCATGGGTTCCAGGCAAGATCGGTCGGGTTGCGCATGCCACTGGCGAAGATATTGGCGTCCTTCCGGCCGGGCACGATCTCCAGCACGACGGCGCGATAATCCTCCGCGTCCAGACCGTTTTCGGCGATATTGCTGTTCGAACCGATCCCGACATAAAGCTTGCCGTCGGGGCTTGCAGCGAGGCTCTTGGTCCAGTGATAATTGGGGGCATTGGCCGGCAGATTGGCGATCTTGCGACCCGCGGCGGTAATCTGCGTGTCCCCGTCCTTATACGGGAAGGCCATCAGACTGTCCGTATTGGCGACGTAGAGCGTGTCCCCGACCAGCGCCATGCCATAGGGCGAGTTCAGCCCCTTGAGAAAGATGTGGCGCTGCTCGGCCACGCCATCACCATCGCCATCGCGCAGCAGGGTGATGCGATTCGCGGATGGCGCCCCGGCGCCGGCCGACCCCATCAGCTTGCTCGTGATCCAGTCCCGTACACCCTCGACCGGGCGCGGCGGGCTGTTCGTCTCGGCCACCAGCAGATCGCCATTGGGAAGGCGCAGCATGGTGCGGGGATGATCGAGGCCACTGGCGAAACGGCTGACTTCCAGCCCTTTGGCGGCAACCGGGGCGGCGCCATCGGCCCAGCCGACCGGTTTCGCGATCACCACGGTGGGGATCAACTGCCGGCGCGGCGCTGTAAAACGCGGCTCACGCCCTTCCAGATCAACCTCGGCAACGCGCGCGACATCCGGCCGCGAGAGATAGAAGAGGAGGCCGGCCACCACGATGACCAGCGCCGCGAGCGCCATGAAGAGATATTTTTTCATGCTGCCGGGTTTATGCCTGCTCTGCCCGGCGCGCAACTGATGCCGCTCAGCGCGGTCCCATCCGCCAGATCAGCACTGCGACAATGATGCCCAGCCCCAGCCCGACCAGCAGGCCGATGGTGGGTTGCCCCATGAAGCCACCGATGATGACGCCGGCCAGCATGAGCAGTGCCAGCGGCGCGCCGCCGCCCATGGGCGAACCGGAATTGGAAGGAGGTGTATCGGCCATGGCGTTGCCCTTGCCACGTCCCGTGTCAGGATTCCAGCGTCCCGTGAGCGCACCCTGGAAAACGGCCCGGATGCGGCCCCCACATCCGTTCAGCCGGCCTTGGCCTTGATCCGCTCTTCTTCCACCAGTTCCTTGCGGGAGAGTTTGCCGACCAGCGTCTTGGGGAGCATGTCGCGAATCTCCACGGCCACGACGCGCTCATGCTTGCCGACTTGCGGATTGAGCCAGTCCATCAGCGCCGGCCCGTCCCACTCTGGCGAGGCGTCGGGGTGCAGGGTCACGAATGCCTTGGGGCGCTCGCCGCTATAGGCATCGGGAATACCGATCACCAGCGCCTCGCGCACGGCGGGGTGGCGATACAGCACGGCCTCCACCTGGCTGGGAAAGACCTTGAAGCCGCCCACGGCAATCATGTCCTTGATCCGGTCGACGATGTGCAAATAGCCATCGGCGTCGATCATCCCCACATCGCCGGTGCGCAGATAATCGCCGGCGAACACCTCGGCATCGGCAGCCGGATTATTCCAGTAGCCGCGCATGATCTGCGGGCCGGCCACGGCCAGTTCGCCCGGCTCCCCCGCCGGCGCTTCGCGGCGCGGATTCTCGCGGTCCAGCAGCTTGACGCGCGTATCGGGCAATGGCTGGCCGATGCTGCCGCCCTTGCCCGCCTTGTCATAGGGATTGGCGGAAACAACGCCGCTGCTCTCGGTGAGGCCATAGCCCTCGATCAGCCGCGTGCCGACGGCCGCCTCGAACTGATCCTTGAGCGACAGGGGCAGCGGCGCACCGCCCGAGATGCAGACCCGCACGGAACTGAGGTCCGCCCGCGCGAGATCGGGGGAATCGAGCAAGGCCTGAAACATGGTCGGCACGCCGGGCACGGAGGTGACGCGCACCCGCTGGATCGCCGCCAGCGCCTGCTTCGCGTCGAAGCGCGGCAGCATCACGATCTCGCCGCCATTGGCGACCGTGCGGTTGAGCACCGCGGTATTGGCGAAGACGTGGAAGAAAGGCAGCACGCCGAGAATGCGATCATCCTGACCACGCCATGGATCGATCAGATTCACCTGCCGGGCATTGGCCGAGAGATTCTGGTGAGTCAGCATCGCGCCTTTGGGTCGGCCGGTCGTGCCGCCGGTATATTGCAGCAGAGCCAGGTCCCGCTCCGGGTCGATGCTCGGCAGCGGCAGCGCGCCGCCATTGGCGAGCAGGCTGGAGAAGGACAGAATCCGCGCGTCATTCGGCACGGGCGTGTCGCTGCCATGTTGTTTGAACAGGCGGTAGAACAGCGCTTTCCCGGCCGGCAGCGCCCCCGCGATCGAGCCGACCGCCAGCCGCTCGACAAACGGGCAATGGTCGAGCATCGCCAGCGCGTTGCTGAACAGCGGTTTGGCGGAGAGCGTCACGAGCAGCCGGATGCCGCTGTCATTGGCCTGATGGACCAGTTCCTCCACCGTATAGAGCGGCGAGAAATTAACCGCGACGGCGCCGGCCATCATCGCCCCGTAATAAGCGACGATATAATGCGGCACATTGGGGAGATAGAGGCCGACCCGGTCGCCCGGCTCGACGCCGAGCGCGATCAGCCCGCAGGCAAAGCGGCGGGCGCCATTATAGCATTCCGCGTAGCTGTAGCGCCGGCCATAGAAATCGATGAGCGGCTTCGTGCCATCCTTGTCCGTGGTCGCCTTGAACATGGCGGGCAGGGACAAGGGCGGCACGTCCTGCGCCCAATCGGTCGGATGATCGAAATGGTCCTGCCAGACCCAGCGCGCGCTCTCCATGGAGAAAGGCTAGGCCAAGGCGAACCGCAATGCAATTCGCATTGAACAACCGCCAGAACAGCGCCGGACGGACAGCCATCCGCCCGGTGCGGCATCACCGGCCCATGTTGTCGTCCCGGCCTGATCGCCGCAGACTTCAGCCTGAAATGGCGATCACTTGCCTTGCTGGCTGATGAAGGCGTCCGCTTCGGCCTGCAGCGACCGCTCGGCGCGCGAGGTTTCTTCGGCGAGGCGCTGCGCATCTTCGCGCTCCTGCCGCAATTCCTGGATGAGCGCTTCGCGGTCACCGGCCAGGCGATTATCCGTCGGCGCTTCGATGCCGGCCTTCTTCGCCGCCTTCGCCACCAGCGCGTCCAGCTCGCGCTGCGAGCACAGGCCGAGCGTCACCGGGTCCTTGGGATGGATGTTGGCGATGTTCCAGTGCGTGCGGTCCCGGATCGCCGCGATGGTCGTGCGCGTGGTGCCGATGAGCTTGCCGATCGCGCCATCCGTAATCTCCGGATGGTTGCGCAGGATCCAGGCGATGCCGTCGGGCTTGTCCTGCCGCTTGGAAACCGGGGTGTAGCGCGGGCCCTTGGTGCGCCGCACGGGGTCCGGCCCCTTGAGAATCTCCAGCTTATAATCGGGGTCCGCCTCGCCCTTGCGAATCTCGTCGTTGGTCAGCTCGTTGGCGCGCACCGGGTCGCGACCGGTATATTTCGTGCCAGCGGTGTCGTCGGCAATCGCTTGCACCTCCAGAATGTGCAAGCCGCAAAATTCCGCGACCTGCTCAAAGCTGAGCGCGGTATTGTCGACCAGCCAGCTGGCGGTGGCGTGGGGCATGAGCGGCTGGGCCACGAAGACGTCCTTCTGTCCAAAATACAAGGGCCACCCCTTACGGGATGGCCTCGATCCTGCCCACAGATAAGCTATTGATGGATTTTCGGCAAGCACGCAGACGCATTTTCGGCGCGAAGGCATCGAGATTGGCCGCGCCCCATGCCCGCGCATGGTCCGGGAGCCGCAACGAACGGGCCATTCGCGCCGCCACCGTCACCCTGTGGCCATCATCGCATCTGCAGCACGATCTTGCCGACATGCTCGCCCGCTTCCATCCGCGCATGCGCCGCGGCGGCCTCGGCCAGCGGGAAGATGCGGTCCATCGCCGGGCGCAGCTCTCCGGCGGCCACGCTGGGCCAGGCGGTGCGGATGATCTCCTCCACCAGCAGCGCCTTGAAGGCCGCGCTGCGCGGCCGCAGGGTCGATCCGGTCAGCGTCAGGCGGCGAGTCATGATCTGCGGGATCACCAGTTCGGCCTTGGCGCCGCCCAGCACCGCAATGGAGACATGCCGGCCATCCTCCGCAAGACAGGCCAGATTGCGCGGCAGATAATCGCCCCCGACCATGTCCAGCACCGCCGCCACGCCCGCCCCGCCCGTGATGCGTTCCACCGCCGCGACAAAATCCTCGGTGCGATAATTGACGGCATGGCTCGCGCCCCAGTCGAGCGCCGCCTGGCATTTCGCATCGCTGCCACAGGTAACGATGGTGCTGATGCCGAACAGCCGGCAGAGCGAAATCGCCATGGTGCCGATGCCGCTGGTGCCGCCATGGAGCAGCACCGTGTCACCGGTGACGACATAGGCGCGCTCGAAGAGATTATGCCACACCGTGAGCAGCGTCTCCGGCATGGCGGCGGCCTGCTCGAACGGAAAGTCCGGCGGCATGGGCAGACACTGGGCGTGCGGCGTCACGGCATAGTCCGCATAGCCGCCGCCCGGCGTCAGCGCGCAGACCCGGCTGCCGATCACGGCGGGATCGACGGACGGCCCCACCGCGACGATGCGCCCTGCCACCTCCAGCCCCGGCAAGGGCGAGGCCCCCGGTGGCGGCGCATATCGCCCCTGCCGCTGCAGCACATCCGGCCGATTGACCCCCGCCGCAACGACCTCGATCAGCACATCGCCGGCGCCGGGCGCAGGCACGGGCAGGCGCTGTTCAACCAGCACCTCCGGCCCTCCCGGCGCGCTGATCACGATCGCGCGCATCCTGTCCGGCACCGCCATGCGTCTCCCCCCTCATGCCCCGCCATGTCCCTGGATGTTCATCTAGCGCCCGCCGGGCCGGCCAGCCAAGCGTTATTCGGCCCGGCGCATGCGGGAGAGCGTTGACAGCGCCTGCCAATGCAGCAACGATGCGGCATGGATTTTGATGACGCCTCTCCCCGGGCGCGCCCGGGCGATCTCGCTGCCCAGCTCGCACGGGAGGATCTGGATCACCTGTCCGTGGCGGAACTGGATGAACGCATCGTCCTGCTTTCCGCCGAGATTGAGCGCACCCGCGCCAAACGGAACAGGGCCATTCATCACAAGGCAAGCGCCGATGCGCTATTCAAGAAATGAGGAGAGAGGGGACAGGATCGCCTGCGGGCAGATATCGGTCTCCGCGCGATGGGCCTGTGATGGAGCGCTCTTGAACGCGGCCGGGCAGGTTCCGACATTGGCCAGGACGCGACCGGAGCTGCCGGTCGCAGGAGAAAGATAGACATGCCCTCTTTTGCCTCCGCGCTCGAAACCACCCTCCACAATGCGCTGACGCATGCGACCGAGCGCAACCACGAATATGCGACGCTCGAGCATCTGCTGCTCGCGCTCATCGACGATGAACATGCCGCCAGGGTCATGCAGGCCTGCGGCGTGGAGCTGGGTGAGCTGGGCGACACGCTCACACATTATCTCGACACCGAACTGGACAGCCTCAAGGCGCCCGGCAGTGTCGACCCATCCCCGACCAGCGGCTTCCAGCGCGTCGTCCAGCGCGCGATCCTGCACGTCCAGTCTTCCGGCAAGGAGGAAGTGACCGGCGCCAATGTGCTCGTCGCGCTCTTCTCCGAGCGGGAGAGCTATGCCGTCTATTTCCTCCAGCAGCAGGATATGAGCCGCCTCGATGCGGTCAGCTATCTGAGCCACGGCGTCGGCAAGGGCGCCACCGCGCAGGAGACCCCCAAGGCCACGCCGGCCGAGGAGGAGAAGAAGGGCGAGACCAAGAAGAAGGATGGCCCGCTCGACCAGTTCACCGTCAACCTCAACGAGAAGGCGCTGGCCGGCAAGGTCGATCCGCTGATCGGCCGCACTGCCGAAGTGGATCGCACGATCCAGATCCTGTGCCGCCGCTCGAAGAACAACCCGCTCTATGTGGGCGACCCGGGCGTCGGCAAGACGGCGATCGCGGAAGGGCTCGCGCGCAAGATCGTGCAGGGCGAAGTGCCCGACGTGCTCAAGGATGCCGTGATCTACTCGCTCGACATGGGCGCGCTGCTCGCCGGCACGCGCTACCGCGGCGATTTCGAGGAGCGGCTGAAGGCGGTCGTCAACGAGCTGGAGAAGATGCCGGACGCGATCCTGTTCATCGACGAGATCCACACGGTGATCGGCGCGGGCGCGACCTCGGGCGGGGCGATGGACGCCTCCAACCTGCTGAAGCCGGCACTCTCGGGCGGCGTGATCCGCTGCATCGGCTCGACGACCTACAAGGAATTCCGCAACCATTTCGAGAAGGACCGCGCCCTGCTACGCCGGTTCCAGAAGATCGACGTCAACGAGCCCACGGTCGAGGATAGCGTCAAGATCCTCATGGGCCTGCGCTCGGCCTTCGAGGATCATCACTCGGTCAAATATACGCCGGATGCGATCAAGGCCGCCGTCGAGCTGTCGGCGCGCTACATCAACGACCGCAAGCTGCCGGACAAGGCGATCGACGTGGTCGACGAGGTGGGCGCCATGCAGATGCTGGTGCCGCCATCGCGCCGCAAGAAGATGATCACGCCCAAGGAAATCGAGGCGGTGATCGCCACCATGGCGCGCATCCCGCCCAAGACCGTCTCGTCCGACGACAAGAGCGTGCTGGAAACCCTCCAGACCGACCTCAAGCGCGTCGTCTTCGGGCAGGACAAGGCGATCGAAGTGCTGTCTTCCGCGATCAAGCTGAGCCGCGCCGGCCTGCGCGATCCGGACAAGCCGATCGGCAATTATCTGTTCAGCGGCCCCACCGGCGTCGGCAAGACCGAGGTCGCGCGGCAGCTCGCCAGCCTGCTCGGCATTCCGCTCCAGCGGTTCGACATGTCGGAATATATGGAGCGCCACTCGGTCAGCCGCCTGATCGGCGCGCCGCCGGGCTATGTCGGCTATGATCAGGGCGGCCTGCTCACCGACGCCATCGACCAGAACCCGCATTGCGTCTTGCTGCTCGACGAGATCGAGAAGGCCCATCCCGACCTGTTCAACATCCTGTTGCAGGTCATGGATAATGGCCGCCTCACCGATCACCACGGCAAGACGGTCGATTTCCGCAACGTCATCCTGGTGATGACGACCAATGCCGGCGCGTCGGACATGGCGAAGGAAGGCATCGGCTTTGGCGACATCAGCAAGGAGGATGCGAGCGACGAGGCGGTGAAGCGCATGTTCACGCCGGAGTTCCGCAACCGTCTCGATGCGATCGTGCCGTTCAACTATCTTCCGACCGAGGTGGTCGCGCGGGTGGTCGACAAGTTCATCATCCAGCTCGAGCTGCAACTCGCCGACCGCGATGTGCATATCACGCTCGATGATGCCGCGCGCGAATGGCTCACGGCCCGCGGCTATGACAAGCTCTATGGCGCGCGCCCGATGGGCCGGCTCATTCAGGAGAAGATCAAGCAGCCGCTCGCCGAGGAGCTGCTGTTCGGCAAGCTCGTCAATGGCGGCGAGGTGCATGTCCATCTCCGGGACGATGCCCTCACCTTCGAGATCACGCCGGCGGCGCCCAAACGCGCCAAGGGCGGCTCTGCGAACAAGACCGGCGGCAAGAAGCCCAAGGTCGCCGCGCCGAAAAGCTGACGCGGCGCGCGCG
Organism: Sphingobium sp.; assembly: GCA_035555575.1. Taxonomy (GTDB): domain Bacteria; phylum Pseudomonadota; class Alphaproteobacteria; order Sphingomonadales; family Sphingomonadaceae; genus Sphingobium. Next base: position 50,087 of record DATMGL010000027.1, on the reverse strand, counting down.
GGCCATGCGAGACCCGCACGCCGTCCGCCATCCGGGCGGCCCCGACCAACCAGCCGGGGCCGCCAGCGATGCGGACAATATCGCCGCCGGCAAGCGCAAGCCGGCAGACGGGACCACGCCCGCTCCAACACCATCAACCGTTATTCTGCTGCATGGCTTTGCAGGCTTCGCGATGCTCAACAGGCCGCTCACGCTGGTTCTGCGTCATGCTGGCTACCGCCCGGTGGAGATCGGCTATGATAGCTGGGGGCAGTCGCTCGTCCAGATCTGTGACCATCTGGAGCCGTGGCTAGACCGGCTGGATGGCGATGGGACCGTGCATATCGTCGCCCACTCCATGGGCGGCCTGGTGACTCGCGCCCTCATCCATCGCCATCGCCCGGCCCGGCTCGGCAAGGTCGTCATGCTGGGCACGCCCAATGGCGGCAGCGAGATAGCCGATTTTCTCGATCGAACGCCATGGCTGCGGCCCGTTCTCGGCCACGCAGCGCCGGCGTTGATCACGCAGCGGCCAGCCATGATCGACGCCATGTTCGGCCCCGTTGATTATGATCTGGGGATTATCGCCGGCAGCCGTCCGCTCATGCCGGGCGCGGCCACGCGCCTGTTGCCGACGCCAAGCGACGGCAAGGTCAGTGTCGCCTCCACCCGGCTGGCCGGCGCGGCCGATCATATCATTCTGCCGTTATCGCACAGCATGCTGCCATATCATGCCATGACTCACCGGCAGGTCAGGCATTTTCTCGACCATGGGCGGTTCATTCATCCCGCCTGAGGATGGACTGATGGCTTTCCGTTCCGTCCATGCACATCCGGAGGCTTTCCATGACCGACACCGTTCAATTCTACACCAACCCCATGTCGCGCGGCCGGATTGTCCGGTGGATGCTGGAGGAAATCGGCCGACCTTATGAGACCCATATCCTCGACTATCAGGGCGCCATGCAGTCCCCCGACTATCTGGCGATCAATCCCATGGGCAAGGTTCCCGCCATCGTCCACCGTGGCAGGGCCGTGACCGAATGCGCGGCGATCTGCGCCTATCTCGCGGATGCGTTCCCCGCCGCCGGCCTGGCTCCGACCGATACCGAGCGCGCGGACTATTATCGCTGGATGTTCTTCGCTGCCGGCCCGGTCGAGGCCGCCACCACCAACCGGGCCGCCGGCATCACGGTGGAACCCGAGCGCGAGCGCATGGTCGGCTATGGCAATTATGACAAAATGGTCGACACATTTGAAACGGCGGTGACCGGTCGCGATTTCATCTGCGGCGCGCGCTTTACAGCCGCTGATATCTATGCCGGCTCCCAGATCGACTGGGGCCTGCAGTTCGGCTCGATCCCCGATCGGCCGGCTTTTGCCAGCTATGTCGAGCGGCTCCGGCTACGCCCCGCCTATCAGCGTGCCAGGGAGATCGACCAGGCGCTGATCGCCCTGGCGAAAGCCGCCGGGTCGCCTGCCAAATCCCCATGAAAAAGGCCCGGGAATCCAGTTCCCGAGCCAATTTCCATCATAGATATGTCCGACTATTCGCGACTGCCCATGAAGCGCAGCAGGAACATGAACATGTTGACGAAGTCGAGATAGAGCGACAGCGCGCCCATGATCACGGCCTTGCCCATCATATCCGAGCCGGCGACATAGCTATACATGCTCTTCAGCCGCTGGGTGTCATAAGCGGTCAGTCCCGCGAAGATGAGCACGCCCAGAATACTGACAGCCAGTTCGAGCGCGCTCGATTGCAGGAACATGTTGATGAGCGAGGCGATCAGAATGCCGACCACGCCCATGATCAGGAATGTGCCGAAGCCCGACAAGTCGCGCTTGGTCGTGTAGCCATAGAGGCTCAGTCCGGCAAAAGCCGCAGCCGTCGCAAAGAAGGTCTGGGCGATCGATGCGCCGGTATAGACCAGGAAGATCGACGCCATGGAGAGCCCCATCACCACCGCATAGGCCCAATAGAGCATCTGCGCCGTGCGCGTTTCCAGCCGGTTTATGCCGAAGCTCAGCACCATGACGAATGCCAGCGGCGCAAACATCAGCACATATTTCAGTAGACCGGGACCAGAGAGAATCTGGGCCGCCATACCGCTCTGCGCAAAAAGCACCGCCACGATGCCGGTCACCAGCACGCCGCTTGCCATATAGTTATAGATTGACAGCATGTACGAGCGCAGGCCGGCGTCGAAAGCGACTTCGCCAGCGCCAGTGGAAACGCCGCCCAAACCCGGCGTCGTCGTCCGAGGATCCGGCCAATTTGCCATCTTCATCACCTCCATCGGGTCAGCGACCATGCGACCCTTCAAAAATGCAATATCATGCCTCCCGCCACGGGTTTCAAGCAAAACCCGGCATTGGCATCAAAGCAGGCGGTTCCGGCCCTTCAATCAGCCCAGAAACGCGACATGCAACAAAAAAGGGGCCGGATAACCGGCCCCTTCTCATCTGGTTCGCCACCTTTCGATGGCGGCCCGGTTTCTTACGAACCCGAACCCGGACCGTAGGTGATTTCCACGCGACGGTTCTGCAGCTCGCGAACACCATCGGCGGTCTCAACCCGCGGACGGGATTCACCGAAGGCCTCGGACGAGATCACGCCGTCCGGAATGCCACGCGAGGTGAGGTAGCCACGCACCGAGGTGTTACGACGTGCCGAGAGGCCGACGTTATACTTCGGCGAGCCCGACTTGTCGGCGTGGCCGGCAAGCATGACCTGCGCGCTGCCGCAGTCCGCATAAGCCGAAACCGCGTTGTCGAGGATCGAGGCGGCGTCAGGCGTGATGTCCGCGCTGTCCCACTCGAAGAACACGATGTACGGCCCAGGCGCGCACTGTGCCACCGGCGGAGGCGGCGGAGGCGGCGGGGGAGGCGGCGGAGGCGGTGGGGGCGGCGGCGGGGGCGGCGGCGGCGGAGCTGGCTCCGCACCACCGAAGTTATACGCCAGACCCAGCAGAGCGCTGTGGCTCGTCAGACCGGTCTCGACCGGCGTGCCACCCACGCTGCGCAGCTTGATCTTGTCGTGGTTGAAGTAGCGATACTTCAGCGACACATCGACGTTGCTGGTCACCGGCACGCGAACGCCAGCCAGGAGCTGCCATGCGAAGCCGCTGTCGGAATCCCGCGTATCAGGCAGCGAGATCTTCGAGCGAGCCACACCGACACCGCCGCCGACGAAGCCCTGCAGGCCGTCGTCAGGACCGAAGTCGAGCAGGCCGTTCAGCATCACGCTGTCAACACGAGCCATGCCACCCGGCAGGATCGCGCCCGTCGAATAGGCAGTGTGCTTGTTTTTCGCCTTTTTGTGGGAATATTCCGCCTCAAGGCGGAAACCGCCAAAGTCGTAACCCACATAACCGGCAGCATCATAACCGGTCTTGTGAGACGTATCAGCCTTCACACCGTTTGCATATGCCGAGTCGGCGCCTTCGACGATGACCGCACCGATGTCGCCGCCAATATACCAGCTGTTATCCTTGGCGAGCGATGGCGAGGCCATCATGGTCGACGCGAGCGCTATGGCAAGGCCAAGCTTCCGCATATCATTCCCCTTTCAAAAATAGGTCGCAAAATGCTGCACTGCTGCTTTAAGAGCATGGCGATCGACTTTCAAGGGTATAACAGTCACAGTTCATAGCAACTGTTGCGGAATTGGCGCATATTTTTACACCTGTTGACAGTCTTGGCGCAGTAACACGGTAAACCATCCATTGAGGATGAAGTTATCGCGCCCTAAAGCATCAAGGCGCGATGAGCCCATGACCTCGCAGGGCATCCAACAGCGCCGCGATCGCGGTCCGCGCTTCCTCGTCGCGCGTGCTTCCCCCGGCCGGCGCGGCAATCGCCCCCCGCCTTGGCGCAATCACCCGCTCTCCATCCAGATAGATGCCGTCCTCCCGCACCGCATCATCCAGCCAGGCCATGCCGTCAAAGCGCATCCCATGCCCTCGGTCCTGCACCCAGATCCGCCAGCCGGGACGGGGAGCGAGAAGCAGCCAGCCACTCGCGCTCCAACAGGCGATCGCCCCTTCCTGGCCGGACCAGGCCCCGGTTGCCCCGGCGGCCACGATCCAGCACTGGCCGGCTTGCGGCATGGCGGGCGGTGTCGAAAGCGAGGCACTTTCAACGCAGGCCTGAGCAACCACGTCAAGCAGGGCCAAGGCTTCGTTATGCGTGATTTCCTTCTGGGCCTGCCCGGCCGCCAGCAACGGCAAGCCAAGGCGATCGGTATACATCATGGCGACGCTCCTTCTCGGATATCGATGTCATCGAACCGGCGGCCCGGCGAATCGGATTTTGTGAAGTCAGGGCAGGGGCAGAACGAGCGGCCGGCTAAGGCCGCTCGTCCCGCGTTGCATGATCTCGAGCCGAAGCGGCGCGCCCGCGGCCGCCGCCCGGTCCGCTGCAATATCGGCCGCGGGATAAGATGATGATGAGTCGCTGGTCTCCCACGCTCGAAGCACAGTAGCGGCTGTGCCCACGCGCAGAAGATAGCGCTCGCTCTCCTCGCCCAGCGCGATCTCGCCCAGATCGGGCCAGGCCCAGCCGAGTCGGCTGCGGCGGACCCAGCTGATCACCAGCCCGCCCTGCCCCGCCCCCTTGATCCGGCCATGCACCGGCGCGGGCGGCACGCTCGCGCGGCCGTCGATCAGGCCGGATGCCTCGGCCGGCACCAGGTCGCCGCTTCCGATCGCCCGCAACGCCAGCTGCTGCCCGATATCGGCCGGCGTCATGTTGACCGGAGCCAGTCTGTCACTGTCGAGCAGCACGAATCGCTCATCGGGCTGATGGCCCGCGCAGGCCCATTCCGTGCCATGCCAGCCCCGGATCAGGCGCGACAGACGAAAGCGCCCCGGTCCGATCGGCTCGGCCTCGCCAAATTGCAGCACTTCATCGCCGATCCCGCACAGATTGGCCCCGGCGAGCAGCTGATCGTCCGTGGCCGCCGTCAACGCGTCCGCCGCATTGTCGAGCCATATTTCCACCGCACCGCGCCGGTCGATCCGCCAGGGCACGCCATCCGGCAGCGCGCCCTGCGTCGTCCCGATCACGGCCCGCAGCGCTGTCCGGCCGATCGGCTCGGCCGTTTCCAGAGCCGCATGATAGCGCAGCAGCACCGCGCGGCGCCAACCCGCATCCGCCCCGGTCGCTGCGGCATAGACCGTCGGCACCGTTGCCAGCGTCAGGCCATCGGGCGGCAACTCGACGATAGCCAGATGGGTCGCCCCCTGCACCAGATCGGTTTCGCGCAGCGACGTCCCGGCATCACCGCCGCCGGCCACCGCCCGTGCGCCGCCATCATGCGCCCGCAGCGTAAGCCGCACGGCCATATTTTCCCACGCCACCGCCTCCACTCGCCAGCGCCCCGGCTCATCGGTGAGCGTCACCACGTCGCCGATCTCGCATTCCAGTGCCGCCCAGCCGATGGATCGGCGGATCAGGGTCCGCCGCCGCAGCCCGCTGCGCAGCTTCGCATCGGCAAGACGGCGCGCGGCGGCGGCGGACAGGGCGGCGGGCAGATCGACATTGTCCTGCCGGGCTCCCGGTCCCGGCCGCTCGGCGGTCTGGATGCCCGCCTGAAAATCCCGCTCCGGGTCATGATATCGGATGGACAGCCGCGCCGGCACCGTCTCGATCGGCAGCCGCTGCCGACTCTCCGGCGCTTCCGCCTTCCCGTCGATGGCGCAGACCTCCGCCGCAGGATCAATCCTGTAATCCCGCTCCTGTCCCCCGGCGAGGATGAGGGCGCTCCCTTCCTCCCGCCACAGCAGATCATTCATCTCGACCAACGCGCCCATGGCATCGCGCAGGTCCGCGCCATCGGCTGCGAAGCCGAAGAAGCTCGCGCCGGGCGCATCCCCCCGATAGGCAATCGCCTCGCCGGCCAGTTCGGATGCGATGGCTGCCATGCCAGCCGCCCCGCCATCGGCGATGACCTCAAATGTCAGCGACGGGATGCGATTGCCGAAATCGGCCAGCTGCAATCCCTCGAACACGGCATAGGCGCAGCCCCGGAAAGCCGGTGCACGATCCAGCCCGACATCGGCCGCGATCAGTGGATCGACGGCCTGATCCTCATCGCCGGAATGGAACCGGAATGCCCCGACCGGTGCCTTGAAATCGCCCGCCGCGCCGCGCAGCAGGTTGCCATCCGCCCAGATCCGCCGGATGCCAGTGATCCGCCGCGCGGAGAGCGCTACGGCCAGGCTGGCCGTATAGCTATAGCTGGTCACGCTCGGCCGGCCCTTGCCGCCGCCGCTCGTCGCGCTGCTTTCCTTCAGGTCGGTCGCCCAGATGACCGTGCCCGCTACGCGCAACTGCCCGAAGATGCGCGGCACCCGCGTGCCATAGCGGGATGTCTGCACCTGCAGATCATTGAGCCGCGGCCCGCTCCGACCCGCCGGCCTGAATATCTGCGCATCGATCGCCTGCCCGGCCAGCGCGCCAAGCGCACCGCCGATCGGCCCGCCGAAGAGGGTCCCCACGGCGGTCAGAACGATTGTGGCCATCTTGCTACCCCTGCTGACTGGCTGTAACGAGACGCCACCGGCCGAGAATGGGCCATGGCGCCGGCAACGGCATGAGGACGACACGCCCCAGTCCGGCATCGGCATGGACGAACCCGCGCCCCGTCGCCACCATGAGGTGCAGTTGCATCGGCCCGCTCTCGGCCAGCAGCAGCGCGCCCGGCGATATCTCGTCCACCGGGATGAACCCGGCCGCACGCAAGGCCCGGCCCGCGCGCGCCGCACTCGTCCCGCGCAGTTGATAGCCCGGCAGCTCGCCCACCGGCCCGCCCGCCCGCGCCACCGCCAGCGCAGCAAGGCCCACGCAATCAAGGCCGGTCAGTTCGCAGCGGCCATGCAGCCGGAACGGCACGCCCACCAAGGCCAGCGCCTGCGCCGCGATGCGATCATGAATGCTCATCGCTCAACTCCCCGGATAGCGGGTGAGCAGATCCATCCCCGGCAGGTGCGGCTCACCCCGAAAATTGGCGGTGTTGGCAAACCGCGTCGCGCAGGTCTCCAGCCGCTTGTCGCACCCTTCGACGAGCAGGACGAGCGTGCCCCCCGCCACCGCAAACGGCGGGGGTTCCGCCAGAAACAGCGCGTCGCCCGCCTGGTCGACAATCATCTGCACAAGCCCCGTATTCGCCCCGCTCAACCAGCGCAGTTCCCCAAACGGATAATGCCCCGCGCCAAGCCCGGGATAATGCAGCCTGTCCCCGCTCAGCGCGTCCACCCGCACGATGCGCTGCCGCGCGCGCATGTCGATCCGGCAGGCCGCATCACCCAGCCGGGCGCGACAGGTCGGGCTGGTGACCGGCGCCACCGCCCGGTCGAGCAGCCCGCCCGCTCCGCGCAGCGCGACGGCATAGCTGCCGTCCTTGCGCTCGACCCCGCCCATCGTGCCGCGCGCCAGTTCCAGCCACAGCGCGCCGGGCTCGGTCCATTCGGTCAGGTGGAGCAGCAGCGTCGCGCCATCCCACCGCCCGGCATCCAGATCATCCTCGGCAATCGCCGCCGCGCTGAGCGCGCCCGCGATATCGGCCAGCTCCGCCGCACCGTCGCCGCCCCGCACAATCGCGCTGGGCGTGATGCCCGGCGCGGCCGCATAGCGCAGTCCCGCCACATCGAGCGGCCGGTCATGGCTGGTCAGGCCAATCGTCACCCCGTCGCGTCGCTCCAGCCGCCAGCAGAACGCCAGCGCACAGAGCGGCTGCGCCAGTATCGCCGCCACGCCGCTCATTCGCGCACCTCCACCAGCGGCACCGACGGCACCGCGCCGGCCGCAAATGTCTCCTGGTCGATGTCCAGCCGGTCCTCGGCGAAGCGCACCGGCACATCGAACAAATAGCCCGCCGTCACGATCGCCCTCGCCGCCGGCGCGTCCTCGAAGCGCACCTCGCCCAGCGCGCCCAATTGCCACCCGCCCGATCGCTCGACGCCATCCACGGCGACCCGCACGCTGCCCGCCACCGGCCGGGTCACCATCCGCATCTGCGCGTCGGTCGCCGCGCCATAGGCCTTGCGCAGCCGGAACACCGTCATGACGCCATCGCCAAGGCCGATCACCTGATCGAGCGCCCCCGGCGCCGCGCCAAACGCGCCCGAGCCATGGTCGAACGGATCGCGAAAGCGGAACCCCCGCGCCGCGCCGCGCCGCGCCCGAAAGAACGCAATCAGCGTCGCAATATCGGCTTCCGATCGCACCCCCGGCCCGGCATCGAAATGCAGCCGCGCATCGGCCCATTGCGTGCTGCGCTGCTCATGGCCCGAGACACTCTCGATCACCCGCGTCGAGAAGGTCGGCGCCACCTGCGCGCGCCGCCCGATGGCGAGCGGAAAGGACAGATCGTCGAAAGCCTGCACGTCCGCATCTCCTGCCAGATTGAAATAGGTGAAGCCGTCTCGCGCCACTTGCGGCAACGCCCAGATGAAGATCGCGGCCGGTTTGCGCGCCCGCGCCGCCTCGGCCGCGTCCGCAATATACCGCCAGGCCCGCGCTGTTTCCGCCGGCGACTGCTCCGCCGGCACAAAACCCGCCAGATAATGCTGCTCGCGCGTCGGATAGCCCAGCCGCGCATCGATCAGCGTCCGCGCGGCCTCCGCCCGCGCCGCCTGCCCGCTGGTGATCCAGTCATAATCCTCGGTCTGCAACCGGTCGAACGCCGGCGCCGCCCAGCCCACCGGCACGTTCGCGCGCTTCGCCTCGGGCATCGCCGGGTCAAGCAAGGTCGGCAGAAAGACGAGCAGCAGCACTTCCGCCCCCGGCGTCTCCGCCCGCACCGCTGCGCCCAGTGCCGCGGTCGATGCCGCCAGCGCCGCGCCGGCCGCGTCGAGCAGCGCCGTGCGCGCGCCGTCGAGGGCCCCGCGCATCGTCTCAATCTCCGGCGGCGCGCCCCCAAACACCGCCCGCGCTGCATCATCATAAAGGCACGGGCGACCATCGGGCATGATCCACCACCACGGCTCGCCAATCTGAAAATGGACGGCCAGCCCAGCCTCCCGCGCGATCCACACAAATGCCCGCGCCACCGCCTGAAGATAGGCCATCGCCGTTCCATTGGCCGGTGAGAGCAAGGTCGAGGGCGGTGCCCACCCGGTCAGCGCCGGCGCGCCATCCCAGGCCCGCTGCTTCCACGCATCCGGGCAATAAGCGTCAAACAACTCATAGGAGAGCGACAGGATGAGATCGAACCCCAGCGCCTTGCAGCGCGCCGCAAAATCCGCATGCCAGCGCTGGCACGGCGCATTGAGCGCACCGCTCGTCAACGTGGCACGAAACGCCCCCGCGACCGGTTCGAGCCGCATATAATGGCTCATCCCCACATAATGGTTGATCGCCCCGCGATAGCCCAGCGCCAGCACCTGCCGCAGGATGCGCTCGGGCGTCAGATTATAACCATCGTCATACCCGGTGGCGATGGAGAGCCCATGCTCCGGCACCATCACATCCCCGATCGCGATGACCGAGCCCGAGCCCTCGCAGCCTATCTGCGTCAGCTCCACCCAGCCCTCGACAGGCGCCGGAAACACCGTCTCTCCCCGATCATATCCCTCCGGCACGATCGAGATGAACAACCGGTCAATATCCCCCGGCCACACCGGATCGGCCTCGCCCGGCAGCAGGAACCCTCCGCGCAAGGCATCGAAAGGCAGCGTGATGATCGCATCTTCCGGCGAACCGCTGGCATAGTTCCACAGCCGTACATACCAGTTGCGCGCTGCGCCCGTTGCATCGCGCCCCTCGATGGTCAGCGTCGGCCCGTCGACGGCGTCGAGCGGCTTCATCCCATGGCTGCGCCAGTGGAACCGCAATGTGCAGCGGGCATAATCGCGCTCCGTGGCATAGCGCAGCAGCGGATGGTCCCACTGGTCCTCCGTCTCCCAGATCAGCCCCGCCAGGTCGCCCGAGCCATGAAACACGGCATCGATCCGCAGCCCGTCCGCGCCCTGCGTCACCACGGACGCCATCATCGGCCGGGGGAAATTGACCGTCCAGTAAGGCGGCGCAAACCGCTTGATGACGCCGCTATCCTGATCGCGCCGGGCATCGGCCAGCCAATAAGGCATGATCTGCTCCTCCTGATCGTGAAACGCCGCTGTCCAGGCCGCGCCACAGGCGACAGCGCAAAGTCGCGATCCGGCGCGCTTTACCCTGACGCCGGTCTCACGTAATTTCGGCCGGCACCACCGAGGGGACCCCCATGCTGCCTGTCGATTTCGTCAAAGCGCTCTGCGTCGCCATCGCGATCCTCGTGCTGGATCTCGCGGCCGCATTCGGCGTGGTCTGGTTCTACAGCCTCGCCATCGATCCGGGCCATGCACGCGACTATTATGTCGCCCTCGCCCCGGCCATCTCGACGGTCAGCACCCGCATCATCGGCCCCATCCTGTTCCTCCTGTTCGTCTGGCGCGTCTCACGCCGCCGGCCGGATCGGAACCCATGGACCTTCGCCTTCGCCGTCTTTGCCTTCTATCTGATCGTCGATGGCGCCCTCGTCGCCTATCGGGGCTTCTTCATCCCCGCCGTCATCGCCACCATGGCGCTGAAATTGTTCGGCGCCCTCATCGGCGCCTGGCTCGCCCGCCTGCGCCGGCGCTAAGCCCCACTCCGGCACCGGCCCTGCCGGACAGCCTTCCAGGCAACCAGGGCGGATCGTCATTGCGAAGATGACCTGCCGAATATGGTGGATTTTCGTGACCCGGAGCGCAGCGTGCGTCATTTGCAGGCCGGCAGGGCGGCATGTCGATCCACCCTAATCCCCCAGCGCCCCGCGCACCGCTCGCGCCACCTGCCGGGCACTGCGCGCCAAGGCGCGCGGGCTGTCCGCCCCTCCACTGTTGACGGTGATCGAGACGTGCACCTCGCGCCCCGCACCCGCTCCGCCGACCGGCACCACCTGTCCGCTGCTCGTCGGCATGAACATTTCCGGCCCGCGCTCGCCCACCAGATAGCCCCGCCCCGGCGAGACGGGCCCGCCCGTCGCCCGCCCCGGCAGGCCAAGCGCGCCCGCCAGCAAACTGGTCCCCAGCCCCAACAGTCCGCCGCCGCCGAGCCCCATCGCGCCCACGCCCTGCCGCACCGCCGCCGCCGCAATCTGCGCAAGCGTGGAGAGCGCCATCTTGCCCAGATCGTCAAACCCCAGCTTGCCGTTGCGCACGGCGCGCAGCAGCCCCGCCTCGATCGCCCGGCCCGCCTTGTCGGCGCCCGCCACCAGCGGCCCTTCCAGCGCCGACCGCATCTCGCCAATATCCTGCGCAAAACGCGCCACATCCGCGCGCACCGCCACGGTGCGGCCATCCAGTTCATCATCCATCGGGGTGTATCTCCTTGAGGCGCGCGATCAGCGCCCGGTCCATCGCCGGCACATCAGCGCCCGGACCATCGTGGAGCGGAGCCAGCCCGGTCGCCAGTTCCTCCGGCGTCGCCGCCCAATACTCCTCCGGCCGCCAGCCGAGCAGCAGCCCGGCCTGCCCGGCGAGCCGGCGAGCGCAATCCGCAAATGTCGTCATTCCCCACCCATGAGGATCTGCCGCAGGATCGCCCGCACGGCCGGCATCGCCGCGCCGACACCCTGCGCCACCAGCGCCTCGCCAAGGCGCGCGCGCTCCAGCGCATCCGGCCGGTCCGCCAGGCAGTGCCACAGCAGCGCCTCCATCTCGGCCAGCGCCAGCCGCCCCTGCCCGGCCCGCTCGGCCAGCGCGAGCAGCGAGCCCACCTCGCCCTCCGCCGCCACGAGCGCCGCGAAACTGGGCCGCACACGCAGCGCGCGCCCGCCCACGGTCAGCGCGGCCTCCCCCCGCGCGGGATTGGCCCCGGCCGTCACAGCGCCGCCACCGCGCCGGAGCTTTCAAGGCTCAGCGTATAGGTCCGCTCGCCATTATAATCCCCGGCATAATCCAGCCGCGTCACCAGAAACTGGCCGCGCAATCGCTCGCCGCTCTCGAAGCTCAGCTCATAATCGTCGATCGCGCCCACCAGCGCATGGTCGCGCAGCCGCACCTCGGCGGCCGATCCGGTAAAAATCCCCGCGCCCGAGACACTCACCGATCGCACGCCCGCGCCGGGCAGCAATTGCCGCCAGCCGCCCGAATCCTTGCTGGTGATATTCACCGGCTCGCCATTCACGGAAACCTGCGTCGTGCGCATGCCGGCGACGGTCGCATAGGCCACCGGCACGCCGCCATCGCCGATCTTGAGCAGGAAAGCGCTGCCCTTCTCCACTGCCATGATCTGTCCTTTCAAGATGAGGAGGAAAATCGCCGCGCGTCAGCCCAGCCGGGCCGCCCGCACCGCATAATCGAGCGTCACCCGCCAGTCGGCCCGCCCACGCACGATCCGCGCCCGCTCGAACCGCAAGTCGGTGATCCGCCAGTCGCCGACATCGCCGGGCATCGCCGCCAGACAGGCCTCGACCCGCGCGACAATGGCATCCACCCGCCCGCGATCATCGCCGCGCACGATGATCCGGATCAGCTGGCGCAGCGTCAGCCCGTCGACGCCGCGCGCGCCCCAGCCGGTCGCTTGCGCGTCGTCCAGTTGCAGCCATGGCGCGCTCGCCTTGAGCGGCACGCCCTCGCTCACCTGCTGGACGAGCGCCGCCAGCGCCGCATCGCCGCTCAACGCCGCATGGAGCGCCGCGCGCACAAGCGTCGCCCCGGTCATGCGAGCTGCACCCGCCGCCAGGGTCGCCACAGCGCGGTCACGGAGGCCGGCGGATCGGGCTCCAGCCCCTCGCGCCGGGCATGATATTCACCCGCCAGCCGGATGATCCCATGCCGGATCGCGTCAGGCACCGCATCGGCATCATTCGCCAGCCCGGCGGTATAGCGGACCCGCACCCGCCCCGCCGCGCCGGGCGTGGAGATGCGAATATGCCCCGTGCCGCCCGCGTCGATATCCACGGCATAGCTCTCCACCGGCAGCGGAAACGCCGCGCCATCGGCCGGCAGCCCATCAACGGCTGTGATGCCGGTCACCGGCCGGATCGCCAGCCGCTGCCAGCCGCTGCGCACGCCCAGCGTCTGCGTCACAGCGCGCGCGATCAGCAACTGGCCAAGATAGCGCTCGGCCACCTCGCTCGCGGCACGGATCAGCCCGGTCAACGCGTCATCCTCATCGTCCAGGCTGATCGCAAGATAGGTCTTGAGCGCCTCCAGCGGCGCCGCGAGCGCAGCCGCCGGTTCGATGGTCACGGTCATGCGATGCATCCTTCGCAAATGGAGGGAGAAAGGGCGCGCCATGCCGGCGGGAGTGTTCCGGCATGGCGCAACTCCGCCGCGCGCTTACGTGGCGGAGAACTTCATCAGCTTGATCGCATCGCTGTTCGTCACCGCCCCGCCGATCCGCTTGACGGCATAAAACTGCACGAACGGCTTGTTGGTGAACGGGTCGCGCAGGATGCTCGTCTCATTGCGCTCGGCGATCACATAGCCATGCTGGAAGTTGCCGAACGCGATGGAGAGGCTGTCCGCCGCCATGTCCGGCATATCCTCGGCCTCGACCACCGGATAGCCGAGCAGCGTCGCCGGCTGGCCCACGGCCAGACTGGGCTGCCACAAAAAGGCCCCGTCGCTCGTCTTGAACTTGCGGATGCGCGCCAGCGTCGTCGAGTTCATCACAAAGGCCGCGCCCTGCCGATAAGGCGCCTTCAAGGCCTGCACGAGGTCGATCAGCTTGTCCTGCGGCGCGCTCGCCGGGAAAGCCCCCGCCTGCCCGGAAGCGATATATTGCAGCGAACCGAACGCCCGCACGCCATCCGCCTCGCCCGTCGCGCTATACTGGAGGAACCCCTTCGGCTTGTTGGTCCCGTCCCCGTTCACAAAGGCCGCGCCCTCGGCCCGCGCATATTCCTGCGCAATCTCGCCCGCGAGCCAGCTCTCCACATCGAACAAGGCGTCGTCCAGCATCGCCTGCGTGGCCGACGGGTTGGCATATAACTCCCCGCTGGGCGGAGCGATCTCCTGGAAGACCGGCGTCGCGGTCTCCGGCCGCGCCCCGGTCTCGGAGGCCCAGCCGGACACGACCCCGCCCGTCGTCACCAGCTTGCGATAGCCCGCCGTGCCGGTGCGCACGACATTGGCGATCGCGCGGATCGGCGAGATCGCCTTGAGCGCTACCTCGATCATCTGGTCGATCTCGCGCGGCACGGCATAGCCGCCGGCCCCGCCGCTCGCGCCGGAGAAGCTCTTCAGCTCCACCCCGGCCTCGACCCCGCGGCGCAGATAGCGCTCGGTAAAGGCCGCCCGTGCCGGGTCGATCTCCCCGCCCTTCGCGCCATCGAGCGGCGGCCGGCCACTGCGCAGCGCCTGCGCCGCCATCGCGGCATCCATCGCGTCGAGTCGCGCCTCCAGGCCCGTCATCCGGTCGGCATGCAGGATCGCATCGAAGCTCTCCTCCAGCGCATTGGCTTTCACTTCCAGCATAAGTCACGTCTCCTGCGGTCAAAAAAAAGGGAGCCCAAAGGCTCCCGTGAAAATCTGCTTATTCCGCCCTGCTCATTCCACGGCATGCACCCGCGCCAGCGTCTGCATCGGATGCGTCACCAGACTGACCTCAACGAGATCAAGCGCCTCCAGCCGGCGTGGCTGCTCGCCCTGCGCCGCCACCACGCGGTAGCCGAACGACAGCCCGTCGATCCGCCCCGCGCGCAGCATCGCCGCCGCCTGCCGCGCCGCCGCACCGGCTCCGCCAATCTCGCCGATCACGCGCAGCCCCCGCGCATCCTCGCTCACCGCCGATATCCGCCCGATCGGCAGGTCCGCATGATGCTGCCAGAGCAACGGCAACCCGTCCGCCCCCCGCCGCGCCAGGCTCGCCGCAAACGCTCCCGGCGCGATCATGTCTCCGCCCCGATCGACCTTGTCGAAAATCGCGGCATAACCCGCGAAGCGCACCGCCGCGCTCATGAAGCCTTCGCCTCCAGCCCGAGCATCGCGCGCTTTTCCGCGTCGGAGAGGAAGTCGGCCGCCGCCACCCGGTCCCACAGCTGCGCCCGCTCATCGATCAGCGCATGCACCTGATTCAGGTCCGCCGCGAGCCGCAACCCCGGCATGAACCCGCGCAATCCCTGCGCCAGCCCGCCCAGTATCTTGTCCGCCAGCGGCAGCACCGATTGCCGCCACAGCGCCTTGTTCGCCTCGCGATAATTGGCGTAAGTGCTATCCCCCGGCAGCCCGACCAGCACCGGCGGCACCCCGAAGGCGAGCGCAATGTCCCGCGCGGCGGCCGCCTTGAGTTCCACAAAATCCATCTCATGCGGCGAGAGGCTCATCGACTGCCATTGCAGCCCGCCTTCGAGCAACATCGGCCGCCCGGCATTTTCCGCGCCCTGAAACGCCGCCTCCAGCTCATCCTTGAGCCGGTCGAACTGATCGGAGGAGAGCAGCCCGCCATCCTTGGGCTCATAGACCAGCGCGCCGGACGGCCGCGCCGCATTGTCCAGCAGCGCCTTGTTCCACCGCGTCGCGCTGTTGTGGATCGCCACGGCCCCCGCCGCCGCGCCAAGGCAGCCCAGCCCATAATGATCATCCGCCGGGTTGAGCGAGCGGATATGGATCACCGCCGTGCGCCCCGCCGCATCCTCGCTCGCATAATGCACATCGCGCTCGCCCGCCCGATAGCGATAGGCGTTCGGCCAGCCCTGCCCGTCCTGCTCGATGCTCACCCGGTCCGGCCGCAGCGCATAAAGGCTCGCCGGCCCACCATCGGGACCATGGCCAACCTGCACATAGCCATTGCCATGGAGCAGCAGATGCGCCGCCAGCGTCTCGATAAGGCTCTGCCCCGCCGCCCGCTGCTGCACCAGCGCCAGCGCGCCGGCGGCCGCCGCCGGATCATCCGCCGTGGCGATCAGCGCCACGCTGCCCACCGCCTCGCTGATCAGCCGCAGCGCCCGCTGCGCCACCGGATTGGCGAGAATGGCAGCCTTCAGCTGCGCCTCATAGCCCTGCGGCCAGTTGCCTGCCGCGACCCAGCCCAGCCCCAGCCAGGCACGGGTCAGCGGTGGCCGCGACACGTCCGCCGCGGCCTTGCGTCCAAACCATTTCAATGGCGCTCTCCTTACAGATCATGTCCGCCGCAACGGGCGATCCCGAACCGGCCGCGCAGGCTCAGCCCACCCCGCCCGGCAAATATCCCGCCGCTCATCGAGCACGATGAGGAGGCGGCAATGGCCATCCCGTTTCGATCAATGGGTCGGCGCGGCACGATCCATCCGCATCCGCCCGGCCGCAACGCCGCCAGCGGCAGATGCGCCATGGCCGCGCGGCCAGGCCGAAGACCATGCCCACGAGCGCGATGCGGTTCGCTGTGATCTGTGTCCCCAGGCCCGACCAGTCGCGCTGCCTCAGGCCGCGATCAGTCCCAGCCCCACGCCTTTCACCGCTGCCGATGTGCGGTCGGACACCTCCAGCTTCTCGTAAATCCGCCGCATATAGGTATCCACCGTGCCGGGCGCGATCTGCAAGATCTCGGCGATCACGCCATTGCTCTTGCCGCGCGCCACCCAGTCGAGAATTTCCTTCTCCCGGCGCGAGAGCAGCCGCGTCGGCGGCGCCGCATCGGCAAACAGTGCACATATCCGCAGATGCGCTGCCTGCGCCGCGAAATGGAGCAACGCCAGATGGTCCCGGCTCGTATCCGTCTTCGCCGTCATCCGGCCCAGCCCCACCACCGCATCGCGACCGTTCGGCCCGTAGCAGGGCAGCGAGAACCCGTCCGTAACCCCCTTCTCCCGCAGCGCGGTCAGGAAGGCGCGTTCCTCGTCGGTCAGCTGCGCGTCACGCCAGATCTCGCTCCAGCGGAGCGGTCGGCCGGCCACCAGCGCCGTATGGGGCACAATATCCAGCCGCTCGAAATCAAACGCCCGGTAAACGTCCCGTTGCTCGCGGGTGAAGCCATATTGCAGCGGGACGATCGCCGGCAGACCGGTCCCCGCACGCAGCCAATAATAGCTCACCCCGCCAAAACCATGGCGGCTGAAATAACGGGTCATCTGGCGCCACAGGACGGGAAGCGTCGGCGCATTCACAATGCTGTTCGATATATTTTCCATCCGGAAGAGTCCCTGCCGGCCGGTCAGCTGCGAACGTCTGCCTATCCGTGCATCAACGCAAATGATTTCACATTGGCTCCCCTCACCTCCGGCCGATTGCTATCCAGCCCGATGCCCGCCGATCGCGCGGCCACGGCCGGACAGCACACGCAGCCCGTCTCACGGTACGGGCCGTCCCCACTGGCAGATCGCGACCCGCCGGAAAAACCAAGCGCGAACCATCGCCATCGCAGCGGGTCACAATGGCGTGAGCCGCGCCTGCCCCCGGGTCGCCAGCAACAGTTCCGTCAGCGCCCAGACGAGCGCGTCGGCCCGGTCCGGCGATCGCCCCGGCCCTTCATAGCCGCCACCCAGCACCAGCCCGCATAATTGATCCTCCAGCTCGGGAAACAGCCCGGCATGGCACACCCGCCCGGCCTCATAGGCCGCCGCGATCGGTTCCGCCCGCGCCACCTTGCCCTGCGCGGCATGCACCAGCCGCAGCGGCAGCGCGATATCCGCCGCCCGCAGCACCGCTCCCACCATCGCACCGCCATTATTCGCCTCGGCAATCACCTTGTCCGCCGCCCAGCGCGCGGCCGCATCGGCCACCGCGCGGGCCCAGCGCTCGGGCCGCACCCGCTCGATCGTCGCATCCTCCAGCACGATCGCCCGTCCCGCGTCATCCAGCGCCGCAACCACGATCCCGCACGCATCGCCATGGTCGCTCGCCGGTGGATCGACCGCCACGACCAGCCGCGCCCACGCCGTGCCCTCGGCCACCGTGCGCGCCATCCGGCACCGATCGAGCAGATCGCGCGTCCACAGCGCCCCCTCGGCCTCCAACAGCAGGTCGCCGTCCAGTTCCTGCCGACCCAGCCGCGTCCCGCCGAACATCCGCGCCATTTCCGCCAGAAAGCGCGGGGGCAGCGCCGCGCTGTTCTCCTGCGTCCGCCCCCGTGTGATCCGCACCGCCGGGTCGCTCGCCAGCCGCCGCACCAGCGCAACCGGGCGCGGCGTCGTCGTCGCCATCACGCATGGCCGGACACCGAGCCGCAAGCCCATCGCCAGATTGTCCCACGCCGCCGTGGCGCGCGGCCATTTGGCGATCTCGTCCGCCCAGGCATGGCTGTGCTGCGGTCCGCGCAAGGCTTCCGGCTCGGCCGCGCCATAGATGATCGCCCGCGCCCCGTTGGGCCATTGCAACAGCCGTCGCGTCGGCTGCCAGCTTGGCCGCGCACCGGCCGGCGCGATCGCCAGCAGCCCGCTCTCGCCTTCCACCATCACCGCCCGCGCTTCATGCAGACTGGCGCCGACCAGCGCGATCCGCGCCGTGCCGTCGCCCTCCGCCAGCGCGCGCACCCATTCCGCCCCGGCCCGCGTCTTGCCAAAGCCCCGCCCGGCCATCACCAGCCAGATGAACCAGTCTCCGTCGGGCGGCAGCTGCGCGGCCCGCGCCTGGTGGCGCCAGGCCCCGGCCAGCCATGCACAGCCCTCGTCGCCCAGCGCCGCGAGCAACTGCGCGCTCTTCTCCACCGGCATCCGGGCGATTCGTTCCAGCGTCGATTTGCCGCTGTCGGCCATCACCCGGCCTCCCGCGCCCCATCGGTTGCGCGGGTCGGATCGGAACCATCGGAACCGTCCGAGGCGAAGCCATGCGCATCGCCGCTTTCACCGTCACCTGCCTCCGCGTCGCCGATCTCGGCTTCGCACTCCGCCAGCCGCATGCGGATTTCATCCAGATAGCGCTGCAACCGCTCGGTCGCGCCCTGCTCCGGCGCCTCGTCGCCGTCCCGCGCCCGGCGGAAGGCCAGCACTTCCTCCCGATGCGCCATGAACAGCCGCATCGCGACGGGGAAGTTGAAGCTGCGCACTGTCTTCACATATTTGAGCGTCTTCTCCGCACCCTCTTCAACCATTTCGGTTCGTTCGCTGCCATGGAGCGACTCCCGCAGGAGCATCAGCTCAACTTCGCTATAGCCAATCTCCAGCGCTTCCCGCCACGCTTGCGCAAAGGCCGGATCGCGGGCCTTGAGGTCATAGGCCGCCGTCAGTGACATGCCCGCCGCCGCGGCAGATTTTCGCACATTGGCGGTATCGGTCAGTGCAGCCAGAAACAATGATTTGCGCTTGCCGTTCCAGCGTGCCCGCGATTTGCCCACGACAGTGCGGCCGGCGACAGCCGCCGGGCAGTTCTTCCTCGTCATAGGGCTGTGATCCTGCGTTCGCGCCGATCGGAGCGTTCATCCGGTGCGCTGGAACGACTCAAATTGCGATGATGCCCTGTTGTAACCACAGAGCGTCACGATGTCAATCTAAAAGTGCCAAATAGGTTATTTATTCGACACCACGGCCTCGCCGTCGCCGGGGCATAATCCGATCACGGAAAAGTCCGTCACATGCGCCGGTAACGAAAATACCAGACCTCATGCCCCTTGCGGCGCGCCTTGGCCTCATAGCGCGTTTCGGGCCATCCCCCGGGGCGCGTGAGGAAGTCCCCGGGTGCCTGAGCCAGCCACTCGAAATCCGTGCGCTCGCGCATCACCATCAGGGCCCAGCGCAGATAGATCGGGTGATCGGTGCCAAAGCGGAATTCACCGCCCGGTTTCAGCTTAGCGGCGATCAGGTCGACCGGTCCCTTGTTCATCATCCGCCGCTTGGCGTGACGCGCCTTGGGCCAGGGATCGGGGTGGAGCAGATAGACGAAGCTCAGGGCCCCGTCCGGCACCCGCGCCAGCACATCCAGCGCATTGCCCATGTGCAATCGTATATTGGCCAGCCGCTGATCGCGCACATGGCCCAGCGCGCCCACCACGCCGTTGAGGAAGGGCTCGCAGCCGATGAAGCCATGGTCGGGCAGCAGGTCGGCGCGATAGGCCATATGCTCGCCCGAGCCGAAGCCGATCTCGAAATGCAGCGACCGGTCATCCCCGAACAATCGCTGCGCGGTGATCTCGCCCTCGTCCGGCACGCTGATGGCCGGCAATAATGTGTCGACCAGGTCCTGCTGGCCCACGCGCAGCTTGTGCCCGGACTGGCGGCCATAGAGGCGGTTGAGTGTGGTCGGGTCACCGGACTTGAAAGCAGTCATGCCGGCCTCCCTAGCTTGCGTCACGCAGAGCGCAAGAGCGCCGTTGCCGCCCACCCGCCATGAAGACCGCCCGGCCCCGTGCCCCGCCCGCTGGCACGGACAGTAATTCCAGACCCCGGCCATCGCGCGCGAGCGCAGCCGCGCAGGCCCGCCGCCGACAGGCCACAACAGAAAAGGGCGCGCCTCGGGAGGCACGCCCTTTCCGCAATCAGGCCAGCTGTCAGCCGAGCGCCGCCTTGAGGTCCGCGACAAGGTCGGTCTTCTCCCATGGGAAGAAGTCGCCTTCTGCCGCCCGGCCGAAATGCCCATAGGCCGCGCTCTTCTCATAGATCGGCTTGTTGAGCTGGAGATGCGTGCGGATCGCGCGCGGCGTCAGCCCGCCCAGCTTGTCGATCTTGCCGATCGCCCGCTCGATCGCGTCGTCGGCGACCGTGCCGGTGCCATGCGTATCGACATAGAGCGAGAGCGGCTTGCTCACGCCGATGGCATAGGCCAGCTGGATCGTGCAGCGTGTCGCCAGCCCCGCCGCCACGATATTCTTGGCGAGATAGCGCGTGATATAGGCCGCCGAGCGGTCCACCTTGGTCGGGTCCTTGCCCGAGAATGCGCCGCCGCCATGGGGTGCCGCACCGCCATAGGTGTCGACGATGATCTTGCGGCCAGTCAGCCCGGCGTCGCCATCCGGCCCGCCAATCTCGAAGCTGCCGGTCGGGTTGATGTGATATTCGGTCGCCTCGGAGAGCAATTCGGCCGGTAGCACATCGGCCACCACCTTGCGGACATAGGCCTTCAGCTGCGCTTCCTTCTCGCCCGCATCATAACCCTTGCCATGCTGGGTCGAGACCACGATCGCCGTCGCGGCGGCCGGCTTGCCATTCTCGTAGCGCAGCGTCACCTGGCTCTTGGCGTCCGGCTCCAGGAACGGCGCCACGCCGGCGTGCCGGTCGGCGGCCATGCGCTCGAGGATCTTGTGGCTGTAATAGAGCGTCGCCGGCATATAATCCGGCGTCTCGTTGCAGGCATAGCCGAACATGATGCCCTGATCGCCCGCGCCCTCATCCTTGTTGCCGCTGGCATCCACGCCCTGCGCGATATGGGCCGACTGGCCGTGCAGATTATTGTGGAATGCCAGCGTTTCCCAGTGGAAGCCGTCCTGCTCATAGCCGATCCGCTTCACCGTCGCGCGCACCGTCCGCTCGACTTCTTCCAGCGCCCCGGGGGCCCATTGGCCATTCTCGTACACGCCCTTGCAGCGGATCTCGCCGGCCAGCACCACCAGCTGCGTCGTCGTCAGCGTTTCGCAGGCGATCCGCGCTTCAGGGTCCTTGCTCAGAAACAGATCGACAATGGCGTCGCTGATCTGGTCCGACACCTTGTCAGGATGCCCCTCCGATACACTTTCCGACGTGAAGAGATAACTGGACCGCATGGTGTGCACTGACCTTTCTTCTAGCGACTCTGGCTGTTCGCAGTTGATATAAAGAAATGTTTATGTCGCTTCCTACCGGTTGCGGCGTCCGATAGCAACGCCGCCGACGAGGAGCAGCACCGCCAGACCGAGCGGAATGGCATTGCCACCCCGCGCAAACAGCGTCGGCGATGAGGGCGCCGGCAACACGCCGCTAAACGCCCCCGCTTCATGATGGCCGATCCGCGCCAGCACCCGCCCGCGCGCGTCCACCAGCGCCGAAATGCCGGTCGGTGTCGAGCGGATCACCGGCAGCCCTTCCTCGATCGCGCGGAGCCGCGCCTGCGCCAGATGCTGCGGCGGACCCCAGCTGCCAAACCACGCATCGTTGGACGGGTTGAAGATGAAGTCCGGCCGATGGCGCCGGTCCACCACGGCGCCCGAGAAGATGATCTCATAGCAGATCTGCACCGCCATATTGAGCGCCCCGCGACCGTCCATCGCCGGCAACGGCAAGGTGCGCGGCCCCGGCCCCGGCCAGAAATCGACGTCGCCCGGCACCAGTCGGGCAAGGCCGATCGCCCTGAGCAATGGCCGCATCGGCAGATATTCGCCAAATGGCACCAGATGCGCCTTGTCATAGCGCTCCAGCAACTCCCCCCGTGCATCCAGCACCCACAGGCTGTTATTCGCCCCCTCCAGCCGCCGCGCATCAATCGCATTCGCGCTCGTCGCATAGTGATATTTGTCGCCGCCCAGCATCAACAGATCATCGGGGCCAAGCAGCGCCGCGATCCGCTCGCGCCACAGCGGCTCCATGTCGAGCACCGCCGGCACCGCGGCCTCCGGCCAGAAGATCAGGCGCGGCTGCGGCCCCGCCGGCCCCGTCAGCGTGGCGAGGCGCCGGAAATTCAGCTCCTCCAGCTGCGCATCATATTTCTCGTTCTGGTTGATATTGGGCTGCACGACCCGGATCTGCGCCGGCGCGCCCGTGCCCACCGGCGGCCGCGCCGCCGTCCACAGGCCGAGCAGCGCGGCAAGCATCAGCCCGCCCAGCACGATACCCGCCTGCCGCCACTGGCGATGCGCCAGCCACCAGAGCGCCCCGGCCGCCAGCACCGCGACCAGCGAGAGACCGTAGCTGCCAATCACCGCCGCCAGTTGATCGACCCCCGTGCCGAGCCAGATCACCCCCAGCGGGTTCCAGGCGAAACCCGTGAAGATGGCCGCGCGCAAAAATTCGGTGAGCAGCCAGGCGCAGGCGAAGAACAGCGCAAACAGATGCGGCCGCCCCCGCCCCAGCGTCCAGCCGATGAACGCGGCCATCGCCGGATAAAGCGCGACATAGAGAGCGAGAATGACCACGGACACATAGCCCAGCCACGCCGGCATGCTGTCCTGGAAGGTGAAGGCATGGGCAATCCAGTTGAGCGCGATCACAAACTGGCCAAGCCCGAAGGCATAGCCGATCCGCGCCGCCGCCCGGCCACTTCCGGCCTGCCACAATAGCTGGATCAGCAGCGCCAGCGCCGCGAGCGTCAACGGCCACATGTGCAGCGGCTCGAAGCCGGTCGCGGAGACCGCCCCGGCCGCCAGCGCCATCAATCCCGGCCGTCGCCGGAGTCGCGCCATGATATCCCCCGGCTGGTTCATCTGGATTTTCGTCACCCCTGCTCCTATCGCCCGCCTTGATGATGGTTGCAATTGCACGACACAGGAGCCCCTGAGCCATGAGACCCTTCCATATCGCCTTCCCGGTGCATGATCTTGCCGCCGCCCGCGCCTTTTATGGCACCGTGATGGGTTGCCGCGAGGGCCGCAGCAGCGATCACTGGATCGATTTCGACCTGTATGGCCATCAGATCGTCGCCCATCTCGATGCAGCGGCCAGCGCGCGCGGCCCGGCGGCCAGCAGCGTGGACGGGCAGGATGTGCCGGTCCCGCATTTCGGGGTCATCCTCGACCGCGCGGACTGGGACGCGCTGGCGCAGCGGCTGGAGCGCGCCGGCACTGATTTCGTCATCGCCCCCCATGTCCGCTTCGCAGGGCAGGCCGGCGAGCAGGCGACCATGTTCTTTCTCGATCCCAGCGGCAACGCGCTCGAATTCAAGAGCTTCGCCAGCGACGACATGATCTTCGCGACCTGAGCGCTCAGCCGCCAGTGATCTGGGCCATGGTCGCGCCGCTGCACCGGTCCCCCGCCGCGCCGGTGCCGCCGCTCAGCGCCCCGGCCGCCAGCACGCCGCCGACCAGCAGGATGGCGAAAGCGGCCGTGATCCAGCCCAGATAGCGCTCCAGATAGACTTTGATCGGCGCGCCGAACTTCCAGAACAGCACGCCCACCAGCATGAACTGCATGGCGCGCGAGATGGTGCTCGCCCAGATGAAGGTGAACAGCGAGAGGCCGATAAAGCCGGAGGTGATGGTGATCAGCTTGAAGGGAATCGGCGTCGCCCCCTTCACCAGGATGATCTCCGCGCCATAATCGCGCAGATAGCAGGCCGCCTTGGGGAAGCTCTCGGTCAGGCCGAGCAGGTTCAGCAGCCCAGCCCCCACCGTCGCGAACAGATAATGGCCGATCGCATAGCCGAGCAGACCGCCCGCCACCGAGGCGAGCGTGCAGATGATGCCGTAGCGCAGCGCCTTGTCGGGCCGGGAGAGGCACATCAGCCCCAGCAGCGGATGTGGCGGAATCGGGAAAAAGCTCGATTCGAGAAAGGAGAAGGCGATCAGCCAATGCTCGGCATGGCGGTGGGCGGCCTTGGCCAGCGTCCATTCGTAAAGGCGGCGTAACATCGGGCGCGCTGATAGCCCCTTTACCGAACCTGCACCAGCGGCTTGCTCATGCGCTGCCGACGACCAGACAGGCCGCGAACATCAACAGCCCGGCAAAGCGGTTCGAGCGGAACTTGACCAGCGGGTCTGCCCCATCCTCCCGCAGCGTGCCGACCTGCCAGAGAAAGTGCAGCGCCAGCGGCAGCGAGGCGAGCGGCGCCAGCCAGTGCGGCTGGACCTGCCAGAACGCGATATTCCACAGCAGCAGCGCAGCCGCGAAGCAC
This sequence comes from Sphingobium sp., assembly GCA_035555575.1. Classification (GTDB taxonomy): domain Bacteria; phylum Pseudomonadota; class Alphaproteobacteria; order Sphingomonadales; family Sphingomonadaceae; genus Sphingobium. The sequence goes on along the minus strand of DATMGL010000027.1, from coordinate 25,491 downwards.
AGCGCCACCCCGCCGCGCACATGCCGCCCCATGGCCAGCGCGCTGGAGCGGATGCCGACCAGCACATCGTCCTCACGGTCCTGCAACGCATAGATGGTGTCGTAGCCGATCACCCAGAAGAACGCGCCAGCATAGAGCAGGAAACCGGCCAGATCGAACCCGCCGGTCATCTCCACCCACGCCGTCGGCGCGGACCAGGTAAATACCAGCCCGAGCCATGCCTGCGGCCACCAGGTGATCCGCTTCATGAACGGATAGGCCGCCACCAGCACCAGGCTCCCCAGCGCCACCAGCTGCGCCTGCCAGCGCAATTGCAGCAACACGATCAGCCCGATCAGGCACAGCACCCCCAACCATGTCCACGCCGCACGCAGCGATACCGCCCCGCTCGCAATCGGCCGGGTCGCCGTGCGCGCCACCCGCGCATCGAGATCCCGGTCGACAATGTCATTATAGACGCAGCCCGCCCCGCGCATCGCGATCGCGCCGAGCAGGAACCACAGCAGCATCGGCCAGCGCGCCGGCAGCCCGCCGGCCAGCGCGATCGCCCACGCGCCGGGCCAGAAGAGCAGCCACCAGCCGATCGGCCGATCGAACCGCGCCAGCAGCGCATAGGGCCGCGCCGCGCGGGGCATCAGCCGCAGCAAGCCCGTCGCTTCCGTATCGGGCACAGCCTGAGCCCCCATCCGCGCGTCATCCCTGTCCATTTGCCCGCTCATTCAATCGCCTGCCAATCCGTCCTGCTTGTCTCGCCCGCCCCTGTGCCACATAAGCAGCGGCGAAAAACAGGGGCAATGCCATGACCGACCATCGCGCACGCCAGCGCACCGCACAACAGCGCCGCCGGGCCATCGGTGGTGCAGGGTCGCTCGCCCTCGTGCCGGGCAGAGCCCTGTCGACCGATCAGCGGTTCGCGCTCGCATGGTGGGTGAACATGCCAGCCCCCCTCGCCCTCATGCGCTGAGCCCCATCATGCCCGCCACCCCCGCCTGGCCGCCGCGCTCCGCGCCGCGCCTCTTCGTCGAATCCGCCCTGGGCGCCGGCATCACCGTGCCGATCGAGGGCAATGCCGCCCATTATCTCATCGCCGTCATGCGCGTGCGGGATGGCGATGTGGTGCTCCTGTTCGATGGCGTATCGGGCGAATGGGCCGCCACCGCCGAGCAGGTCCGCAAGCGCGATCTCGTCCTGCGCTGCGACCGGCAGACCCGCCCGCTGGAGCAAGTCCCGGACTTCTGGCTCTGCGCCGCGCCCATCAAGAAGGCCCGCATCGACTTGGTCGCCGAGAAGGCCTGCGAACTGGGCGTCGCGCGCCTCGTCCCGGTGCGGACCGAGCGCAGCGTGGTCGACAAGGTCAAGGACGACCGGCTGCGCGCCCATCTCATCGAGGCGGCCGAGCAATGCGGCCGCACCGCCCTGCCGCAGCTGGCCGATCTCGCCACCCTCCCCGCCCTGCTCGCCACATGGCCGCCAGAGCGCACGCTCTTCTTCGCGGACGAGACCGGCGGCCAGCCCATGCCCGCCACCTTCGCTGCCCACCCCGGCCCTGCCGCCCTGCTCGTCGGCCCGGAAGGCGGCTTCACCCCGGCCGAGCGCGCCCTCATCCGCGCCTGCCCGCAAGCCGTGGCGATCTCGCTCGGCCCCCGCATCCTGCGCGCCGAGACCGCGGCCATCGCCGCCACCGCCTGCTGGATGGCGCTCAACGGCGACTGGTCGAGTTGCGAAACGAAATGAATTTGCCTGCATCAACCAAAGGTCCTATGGGCCGCCGGCACCATATCAGGGGGACGGACCGGGCATGACGACACGCACCCAATCGGCTGGAGAGGGCCCGATCATCGAGTCTCGCGACCAGCTGATCGGCCTGTTCGAAGGCGGCGAGAAGACGCCGGATCGCTGGCGCATCGGCACCGAGCACGAGAAGTTCGTCTATCGCACGGCCGATCACCGCGCGCCCTCCTATGATGAGCCGGGCGGCATCCGCGATCTGCTCGAGGGCATGCGCAGCTTCGGCTGGGAGCCGGTGAACGAAAACGGCACGATGATCGCGCTCAGCGGCGCGGACGGCACGATCAGCCTCGAACCGGCCGGCCAGCTCGAACTCTCCGGCGCCCCGCTCGACAATCTGCACCAGACCTGCGCCGAAACCGGTCGCCATCTCAAGCAGGTCAAGACCGTCGGCGACTCCCTCGGCCTCGGCTTCCTCGGCCTCGGCATGTGGCCGGACAAGCGCCGCGAGGATCTGCCGGTCATGCCCAAGGGCCGCTACGCCATCATGCTGCGCCACATGCCGCGCGTCGGCAATCTCGGGCTCGATATGATGCTGCGCACCTGCACCGTACAGGTGAATCTCGATTATTCGAGCGAAGCGCGCATGGCCAAGATGTTCCGCGTCGGCCTCGCGCTCCAGCCGCTCGCCACCGCGCTCTTCGCCAATTCGCCCTTCACGGAGGGCAAGCCCAACGGCTATCTCTCCTACCGCAGCCACATCTGGTCGGATACCGACCCGGCGCGCACCGGCATGCTGCCCTTCGTGTTCGAGGATGGCTTCGGCTATGAGCGCTACGCCGACTATGCCCTCGACGTGCCGATGTATTTCGTGTTCCGCGATGGCCAATATATCGACGCGGCGGGGCAAAGCTTCCGCGATTTCCTGAAGGGCGAGCTGCCCGCCCTCCCCGGCCAGAAGCCGCATCTGTCCGATTGGGAGGATCATCTCTCCACCGCCTTCCCGGAAGTGCGGATGAAGAGCTTTCTGGAGATGCGCGGCGCCGATGGCGGCCCGTGGAACCGCATCTGCGCGCTGCCCGCCTTCTGGGTCGGCCTGCTCTATGACGATAATGCGCTCGATGCGGCCTGGGACGTCGTCAAGGACTGGAGCATGGAGACGCGCGAAAGGCTGCGCACGGACGTCCCCCGCCTCGCCCTTGATGCGCCGATCGGGGATGGCCGCACGCTGCGCGCCATTGCCGGGCAGGTGCTCGACATCTCCCGCGCCGGCCTTGCCGCCCGCGCCCGTCTCGACAGCATCGGCGAGAATGAGACCGGCTATCTCGCTCCGCTTGACGAGGTGCTCGCCAGCGGCCGCACCCATGCCGAGCGCCTGCTGGAGCGCTACGACACCGTGTGGAATGGCGACATCAGCCGCATCTACGCCGAGGAGAGCTTCTAGCCCGGATCGACACGCGCGTCGGCGGCGCCTTCGCCACATACAGCCCCCGCCGCAGTCAGGGCCTCCAGCCGCGCCTGCCTCGCGACAAGTCTAGCTACCGAGAATATTGATGGTAAACGCCACGATGCCGAGGTTGAAGATGAACGCGGCCAGGCAGTGGAACAGCGCCACCTGACGGATGACCGGATGGGTGATCTCGACGTCGCTGGTCTGGAACGTCATGCCCAGCGTGAAGGCGAAATAGGCAAAGTCCCAATAATCCGGCTCGTCCTGCCCCGGAATGGTCAGGCCGCCATGGTCGTCGCCGCCCGACCCCTTGCGATAATATAGAAAGGCATAGTGGAAGGTATAGACGAGGTTCGAGAAGAGCCACGCCAGCACCAGCGTCGTGACGATCAGCGCCAGCATCGCCGGCGCATGCCCGCTCCCGTAACGCAATTCGCTGGCGATGGCGATGAGCAGCACCAGCGTCACAATGCTCGTCAGCAGCAGAATGAGGGTGCGGTTGGCGTCATTCCGGCTGGCATGGGCCCGCATCTGGTCGGCGCCATGGGCAAAGACGGCCGGCATCGTTGCCAGAAAAGCCGCAGCCGCGAGATCGAAGCCGATCATCATCCCGACAATCGGGTCAAACAACAAGGCGAACGGCACGGCGCTGACAAACACCAGCAGGAAGAGGCCGTAACGCCATGGAAGAACGGACTTGCGAAGCGTCGTCGGCATCATCCAGCCAATGTCACGCGATCCAGCGGACAAAGGCAAGCCCTTCCTCGCTCGCTGCACTATCCTGACAGGAGGTTCAAAGGGTCGCTCTCATGACGGGAGGCTCCAGGAGCCACTATCCCGCCTCGCCCACTGGTATCGGCATTCGCGCCCGACGTTGGGACCGATGGTGGCAATCCAGCGCATCCATGTCGGCGTGGCGATCAGCCGGTCGGGCCGCGCTGTCCGGGCTTTCAAAGCCGAGACGGCGCGGCGGACCATCATCCTGTCACCGCTGGCGGATCAGGCGGATTTCATGCCGGACCAGCTGGCCGGCGCCATGCCACTAGCGCCGATCGGTGCCCCGGCTCAGGAGAATTTTTCGCAGACAAGCGCGTCGCGTGCTGCCTTTTCCGCGGCCTGACGGGCGCGTTCAAGGTCGCTGCGCTGCACGCGCTCTGCCATGGCACGCCATGCCGCCTCGGATCGCAGACAACGCTCCCGCACGTTGGCAAGGGTGGTTTCCCGTGCTTCTCGTGCGCTGGCCGTGGCCCTGGCGAGGTAGAAATCGCTGATAGCAGACATAGACGCATATTCCTTTCCTGAGCGTGAGCGGCGCGGCGGTCAGTCGATCATATCGGCGACGATGCGCTGCAACTCCCTGCGGGACAAAACCGGATTGCTGTGCAGTGTCTTCTTGCCGCAAGCCTGTCCGTAAGAGGGAAAAATGGCGTGATGAGTCCGGCCCTTTCGGGCACTGTTAAACTGAAATTGCATAATATCCTTGGCGCGCGATATCGTGCGCGCATGTCGTGAATGTCGGGATTGCGCTAACGGCGCTTGATCCTGCGCGACGCACTGCCTGAGTCTGCGCCGCGTTCCCGAAAGATGATCCGGCCCTTCGTGATATCGTAGGGCGTCATCTCAACCTGGACCTTGTCGCCAACGACGGTGCGGATGCGATATCGACGCATCTTGCCGGCCGTATAGGCGATGATCCGAAAATCATTTTCCAGATGAACGCGAAAGCGCCCATCTGGAAGAATTTCTTCAATCTGGCCATCGAGGACGAGAAGGTCCTCTTTGGCCATCGCGTCAGGCTGCTTCCAGATTGACTGCGGATTCCTTGCCGCGACGGTCAGTCTCGATTTCGTAGCTGAGCTTCTGGTCCTTCTGGAGCGTGACCATGCCCGCGCGCTCGACGGCGCTGATGTGCACGAAGCTGTCGCTGCCGCCATCGTCAGGCGTGATGAAACCATAGCCCTTGTCGACATTGAAGAATTTGACGGTGCCAATAGGCATGAGTGTTTCCTTTCACGAAAACAGATTGATCCGCCAGCAAGAGCGCCAGCGGAGCTGGTAGCGTGAGAAGGGAAGGATCAGCCCGCAGGCATCAAATTCCGTCGCAGGCGACGTTAGCGGCTTCAAGATGAGGCCGGCTGGCCAAAAAGTCAAGGTGCGGCGCCCGGCCGCGCCGCCAGCGTCAGCAGCCGAGCGCCCATTTGCCGGTAAAAATCGCAGATCGCGACGACCGTCATCGGCGCCAGATGGAGACGGGTGCCGCGCCCGCTCGCGCCCGCCGCGCTCGCCTTCAGACCATCGACCAGCCGCAAGTCATCATGAATGGCGACATTGTGGATGATGCCGCCGCAATGCCGGAACACCGCCGCGATGCGTCCGATCGCGCGCAGCCGTGCCTCATCCGCGCCGGTCATGATAGCGGCCTGGCGGAGCTTGCGGGCCGTATTGCGCAGCGGCCGCTCCGCTTCCCCGGCTTCGGCCCCGCGCGACGCTTCATCGATCAACACCGAGAGGAAGCGATCAAGCTCCTGCAACTGATTGCCGATCAGCCGGGCATGCGCCACCTCACCCAGATGCGTATCGGCCCGCGCCCGCGTCCCGGCCCGCGCGGCCATGAAACGGCACCCCGCCTCCAATGTGCGGTGCGCGCGGCGGGCGCCAGCGGCGGGATCGGCCGGCAATGCGGGCCGCGATCGCGAAAGCCATGGTGCGGATGGATCGGCTTGCATGGCTTTCGTCCTCTGGCGGACAGGCCGTCCGGCGCCGCGCGATCCGCAATGCCAATAGCACGGGCAGGGCCAGTGAGCCAGCGGCGGGGGGGAAGCCCGCCTAATAGACGCCCGGTGCTTCAATCTCCCGTGCTTTGGCGGGGCGCTCGGGAGTCAGCAGGCGCGCGCCGGCCGGCGCCTGCGTCGCCATCGAGCGGGCGCGCAGGCCGGCAAGCGCGCCGGGGATGGGCGTGCACGCGCGGCCCGCCAGATAATCGAGCGCCGTGGCCACGGATTGTTCGCGCGGATCGCCCAGCGGATAGGTCAGATCATCCTCCGCCTGACAGGTCCGCGGCATGAGCGGCGCAAGCCCATGAAAATAATCGCCCTGTCCGGCCGCATTGCTGGTCGCAAAGGCCATGATGCGCAAACGGTCGTCGCACTCCGGCCGATCAACGGCGATCTGGCCCACCGGCTTGCCATAGGTATTGGCGCCGATCAGCGCGATATCGGCGGAAAGATAAGGCAGGAAGGCATTGATCACGCCCTCGCTCGCCGAAGCCGTGCCTTCAAAGCCGATGAAGGCGATGCGGCGCGGGCTGATCGCTTGCGGCTGCGGGCGAAACAGATAGCTTTCATTCTCGGCAGATTTTTCCGGCCGGAAGACCAGTTGCGTGAAAATATCGTCGGGCCGCCGATTGGCGCCGAGCAGATCGCCCAGCAGCCGCGCCATGGCGACCAGCCCACCGCCATTATAGCGCAGATCGACGATCACATCCTCGACCCCCGCCTGCCGGAACGTGGCGAACGCATTGCGCAGGGGCAGCTCGGCCGAATAGATGAAGGTCCGCAAATTGATATAGCCGACCGTCCGGCCGCCATTGTCGAACAGGCGGGTCCCGTAAACGCCGGACACAGGGTGAAGATCGAAATCCGTCTTGGCCAGCGTGACGATCCGCTCGCGCCCGCTGCCATCGGAGACGCGCAACGTCCGCGTCGTGCCGGCGCTATCCGGCCCGAGCGCCTGAATCAGTCCCTCCGTGCCGCCTTGATAGAGAATGGCCGAGACCGTGCGCAGATTGCCTGCATTGGTGCCGATGGCGAGGATGCGTGATCCGCGCTCGAGGCCGGCGGCCGCCGCCGGCGTGTCCTCGAACACCTCCGGGATCGTCAGCGTCACCGTGGCCTCGTCAAAGCCCAGGCGGAAACCGAAACCCGCCGTCTCGCCGGACTCATAATAGGCATTTTCGGCCGCGATGGAGGTGGCATAGGTGAAATAGCGGTCCCGCCCTTGCGCCCGCGCCGTGGCCGTGAGCGCATCCACATAATGATCCAGCGAATTATAGGGGACCGGGCTGAGCGCGGCCGGCAACGTCTCGGGAAAGAGATACCATTCGCGCAACTGGGCCAGCGCCCAGTCTTGTCGCGCACTCAGGCTGCAGGTCGCGGCGGGGCCGGGCGTTGGGGTGGGGGTGGGGGTCGGCGTCGGCGCGATGACGACCGGGCCGCCCTGTGCCGTCTCCCCACCGCCGCCGCAACCGGTCAGAACCAGCGCCAGACCGAGCAGCGCCCCCGCGTGCCGTCGCATCCCATTCCCCCACGGCAGGCCCCTCCTGCCCGACAGGATCGCGCGGCCCCCGCCGCGCGCTGTCATCCCTTGTCTGGCACACTCAGCGACGCGCCGAAATCGAAATCGACCGGCTCGGGCATCGCCGCCATCAGCGCCTTGAAGCGCGCTTCGACATCGTCTCGCCAATTGCCATGAGTCGCGATGTAGAGCTTGTTGTTGACGATCGCGTCGACCACCATATCGCCGACCTGCGTGGGCTCCATCCAGGTATCGGACACCACCCGCTTGCTGAGCTGCGCCTCCGTCTCGCCAAAGCCGCTGCCCGTGCGGAAGCGCTCGGGGCGGTTCTGGCCCGATTCGTGGATGCGGCTCTTGATCGGCCCCGGCATCAGCACGGTAACGCCGATATCATCCTGCGCCATGCTGTCCCGGATGGATTCGGTGAGCGTGATCACGCCCGCCTTGGCCACGGCATAGATCGCCATGAAGCTCGGCATCGGCGTCAGGCCGGCCAGCGAGGCCGTGTTGACGATATGGCCGCCGCGCCCGCGCGCGCGCATCCCCGGCGCAAAGGCCATGATGCCGTTGATCGGACCCATCAGGTTGACGTTGATGCCATAATCCCAGTCCTGATAGGTCGCCTGCTCGAACGGGCCGGAGGGATCGATACCGGCATTGTTCACAAGAATATCCGGCCCGCCCATCACGGCTTCGCATTCCTTCGCCGCCTCGGCCATGGCGGCGCGGTCGGATACGTCGAGGCGGATGGTGTGGACGTCCCGGCCCTGCTGGCGCTCCTCGAAAAACTGCTTCGCTTCGTCCAGATGGTCCTGCCGGATATCCGCCAACACCAACCGCGCGCCATGGGCAAGCAGGCGCTGGGCGATACCGAAGCCGATGCCGCTTGCTCCGCCCGTGATGAATGCGGTTGTTCCTTCGATCTTCATTGGCCTCTCCTGATAGGCTGCGGTGCAGGGTCGCATCGATCCGCCAGACTGGATGAGTCTTTGACTCTTCATACGGACAAAATCAACTTCAGTGGATGTCGGGGCTCAAGTCCCGGTCCGGGGATGGGCTGCGCGCCAGGCGCCGGGCCGCTCGAAACTGCCGCGCCAGATGCCCCGCTGTGCTTGCCGCGCGGCCTCCTGCTCGGCCCGGTAACGGCCGGCCGCACGCCCATCGCCGCTCACCGCCCAGCCCTGCGCCACCATATTCGCCGCGATATCCCGCTCCCCCGCGACCGAGCATCGGGCAAGCGCGCGACCGAAACGGTCGGACGCCCGCGCCGTGCAGACAAGCTGCCCACGCGCGACCAGCGCGGTCAGCGCGTCACGCGCCTCGATGCCGCACGGCCATTGCGCCCCGTCACGCGCCCGGCAGAGCTGGTGCAACTCCACCGCGTCCATGCCCTCGATGCGGATCGCGCGGTTGGCGATGCGCAGGCTGTCACCATCCTGCACATAGACTCGCGCGCCGCCGGCATCGGTCAGCCGGTCCTCCGGCCCGCGCATCAGCCCCGCGATGGCGAGCAGCACGGCCAGCAGCAGCAGCGCGCCCAGTCGCCGCAACCAGCGCCTTATCCAGAACGTCCATCTCGTCACGCCGCGGCCATAGACCATGATCCCGCGGGCGTGAATCGGCTATCGTCAGCGGCCTTGCAGGCCGGCGGGATCAGGCACGGACCAGCAAGCCGCCCGGTCCGGCGCCCGCACCGCGGCCGGCTGGCGCGAGGCCGTCACAACAGCGCCGGACCGGCCGGGTTCGCGCTTCGTCCCGCTTATTTGCCGGGCTTGATTGCCTCCACCGCGGCCAGCGTGTTTTTCACATGATCCTTATAATCCAGCGCGCTGTGGGCATAGACGATGTTGCCGGTCTTGCCGATCACATAGGATGTGCGATCGGTCTTGCCCGCCAGCGCCGGATTGTCGCTCTTGAGCGCCACCTGATATTCCGCGATCACGCGCGGCCCGGCGGAGGCGACCGCGAATTTGTCTCGGCATTCCTCGGTCGAGAAGCGCGCGAGCTTGTCGATCGGGTCGGCGGACATGCCGATCACCGTCGCGCCGGCCGCCTTGAACTTGTCCGTTGCGTCGGCAAACTCCCGCGCCTCGGCGGTGCAGCCCGGCGTGAAGGCGGCGGGGAAGAAATACAGCACCACCGGCCCCTTCTTGAGCTGGTCGGACAATTTGAGCGTGAAGATCTTGCCGGCCAGCGCCCCGCGCGTCTCGAAATCCGGGGCCTTGGCACCGACTGGCAGAGCGGCGAGGGCACTGGTGGAGATTGCGAACCCGGCCACGCCGAGCGCGGCAACAGCCGCCGCCAGCTTCATCCTTGTCATCCGCATGATGGTCTTGTCCTTATCGGTCCTGTCCTGAAACCCATTCTGCCACAGAAGCCCTTGGCCTGCCAGCGCGCAATGGCTAGGAGCGGCCATGGCGATCACCCGCCTCAGCCTGATGACCTTCCGCAATCATGCCGATGCGCTGATCGCGCCCGCCGAGCCCATGGTTGTGCTCAGCGGGGAAAATGGCGCGGGCAAAACGAATATTCTCGAAGCCGTCTCGCTTCTCGCACCGGGGCGCGGCCTGCGCGGCGCGGCGCTGCGCGACATGGCCCAGCAGGGCGGGCCGGGCGGCTTCGCCATCGCCGCGCGGCTGGGTGATGTGCAGATCGGCACCGGCACCCAGCCCGCCACGCCGGACCGCCGGCAAGTGCGCATCGATGGACGGATGACCTCGGCCAATGCGCTCTCCGGCCTGCTCGCGATCAGCTGGCTCACGCCCGCCATGGACCGGCTGTTTCTGGAGAGTCCGGGCGGGCGGCGGCGTTTTCTCGATCGGCTGGTGCTGGCCCGCTCCCCCGCTCATGCCCACCATAGCGCGCGCTATGAGGCCGCGATGCGCGCCCGCAATGCGCTGCTCACCGGCGAGGCCACGCCCGATCCCGCATGGCTCACCGCGCTGGAAGCCCAGATGGCCGAGCATGGCGCGCTGATCGACATGGCCCGCCGCGCGCTGATCGCGGAATTGTCCGCGCAGGTCGCCGCCCATGCGCAGCCGCTGTTCGCGCAGCCCACTCTCGCCCTGTCCGGCTGGGCAGGCGACGAGGCCGGCCTGCGCACCGCGCTGGCCCATGGCCGCGCACGCGATGCCGCTGCCGGGCGGGCCCTCGCCGGCCCCCATCGCGGCGACCTGCTCGTGCGCCACCGCGCCAAGGATCAGGAGGCGGCCCTCTGCTCGACCGGCGAACAGAAAGCCCTGCTGCTCGGCATCATCCTGGCCCACGCCGAACTCTGCCGCACGGCCGGCGGTCGACCGCTCGTCATCCTGCTCGACGAAGTGGCGGCCCATCTCGATCCGGTGCGGCGTGCCGCGCTGTTCGAGCGCCTGCGCGCCACCGGCGGGCAGGTCTGGATGACCGGCACCGAGCCCGCCCTGTTCGACACGCTGGGCCGCGCGACCCGGCTCCATGTCGAAGCCGGGCGGGTCACCCAGGTCGAATGAAGGGCAGCCATCGGGCGGCCGCCAGAAAAATCGGGAATGATATCGCCGCGAAAGCCGGCTGTGGGTAGCAGCGAGCCGGCGCTGCAGGCCATCGCGCGGTCGGCCTTACCGCATTTGACAGCCTCTGCTGACCATCTGCCCGTCAGAGGGACGGCACGACGCCGTCCTCATCGGCGGATCAGGCGGCCGCGCCGTCGTCCGGTCCGTCAGCGTCCACTGCCGCCACATCCTCGAACCAGGCTTCCACTTCACCGCTCAACCGGATGGTCACCGGATTGCCGAAGCGATCCAGGCTCTTGCCGGCGGCGACGCGAATCCAGCCTTCCGAAATGCTGTATTCCTCCACATCCTTGCGCTCACGGCCCTTGAACCGGATGCCGATGCCGCGCTGGAGCACCTCCAGGTCAAAATGGGGGCTGCGCGGATTGGTGGAGAGATGATCGGGCGGTGTATCAGACATGGCCAGCGCCATGCCGCAGGAGCCGACCGCCGTCAACGCCCCTGCGCTTCGCAGCCCGGTTTCGGCCTGGCGGGCGCAACGATGGTCCATGGCTGCCAGCGCAGCGCGGCAGCCGACCAATGCCACACCATGAGCGCCCCCTGATTGCCGGCGCCCGCAAGCCCGGCATTTTTCCGCCAACAGCTGCGAACGCGCGTGCGCTTACAGACCGGCCGCCAATCTCTGCGCCACCCGCGCAAGGTCACCTGTCACCGGCGCCTTCCGCACGCCCCCGCTCTCGGGATCATGCCCCACCAGCACGGTCGGCGCCGGCGCGACCATGGCGCAGGAGGCCGGGCGAGCCGCCTCGCCGGGGCGCTTGCGCCGATAGACCAGTTGCGCCCGGCCTTCCCCCGTTGCCGGGCAGGCCGCCAGCACATAGTCCGCCGCCAGCGCATGGTCGAGCACGGCGCGCGTTGCAGGATTGCCATCCGTATTGCGCGGATATTCATCGACGATCACCGGCACGCCCCCCGCGAGGATGCGGTGCACCTCCCCGGCCGGGTCGGTGCCGATCGCGTCCGGACGCTGCTCGTCCCGCATGTTGAGCGTGCCGGGAAAGGCCCAGCGCGAGGGCAGGCATGAGCCGGTCAGCATGTAGAGCGCGGGATAGCCGGCATAGACATAGATGCAGCCCGATCCGGCCTGCGCCGCCTGCGCCAGTCGCGCCGCTTCGGGCGCCCCGCCGACGCGCCGCTCATTGGCGATCAGCACAAGCTGGCTCATCACGGTGGCAAGGCCGACCAGCCCCACCGCCCGGCGCGGCATCCGGTCGAACAGCGGCGCCAGCCAGATCGTCAGCGGCACCAGCACGGGCAGCGCATAATGTGGACTGTTGAACCGCCAGAAGGCGAGGACGCCGACCACGCTGGCGACAAGCCAGCCGATGATGAACCACCCCGCCGCGTCCGTCTCCCCGTCCTGCCGCCGCCGGAGCGAGACCGCCAGCAGGATGAGCAGCGGCGAGAGGATCGCACCGATCTCCGCCAGGTCGCGCAATTGCGTCATCATCGGATTGCGCCCCTGCGCCAGCACGGAGAGGAAGTTCGCAAAGATGAAGGCGTCAGCCTGGCCCATCGCCGCATAGACGCCGAGCGCGGCCAGCGTCGGCAGCAGCGCCGCGCCGATCCACAAGGTGATGGAACCGGCCAGCACGCCGGCGCGCTGGCCGCCCCGCACGGCCAGCCAGATCAGCGCGCAGCCAAAATACACCCCCTCGAACAGCACGCTATATTTGATCTGGAGCGCGATGCCGGTGGCGAGCATGGCCGCCACGCCAAGCGCGCGCAGCCGCGCCGGCCGATCGATCGCCACGACCATGCACAGCGCCGCGGCCGCCATGAACAGATCATAGAAGACCGGCGCCTGCCCGCCTTCGCCGCCCATGAAATTATGCCACAGGATGAACAGGATCGCCGCGCAGAGCGCGCCTAAAAACCCTGCCCGGCGCCGGGCGAGGCAAAAGACGCCGCCCGCCGTCAGCGCGACGACGCAGGCCGCCACCAGCTTATAGACAAGGAAGCCATCGCCGCCCAGCAGCCGCACGCCCGCATAGACCAGGAACAGGCCGACCGGCTTGCGATCGAAAATATCGACATAGGGGATAGCGCCATGCAGCATCCGGTCGCCGACCAGCAGATAGAATTGCTCGTCATAGCCAATGACCGGATTGCCGAATGTATAGGCCCGCACGCCGAACGCCAGGAGGGCGAGCAGCGCCAGTGCCCAGCCGAATTCACGCGGTGAATGACGGGTCAGCGAAGGGAGGGGAGACAGAAGCGGGCCATGCATGCTGCATCAACGTAGCCGGATTGCTTCGACCTTGGCCAGCGCGGCGTACCGAGGATTTTCCGGGGCATGCGGAGCGCAGTCCGGCTGACGGCTTTCTACCGGGGTGATGGCGGGACGTCCGGCGCCCCGCCATCATGCATGTCGGTGATGACGGATCAGGCCGCCTTGGAGCGGGACTGACGCTTGCGATCGTTCGAATCGAGCCAGCGCTTGCGCAGGCGGATGGTCTTGGGCGTCACCTCGACCATCTCGTCATCGTCGATATAGGCGATCGCCTGCTCCAGTGTCATCTTCCACGGCGGGGTGAGGCGGATGGCGTCATCCTTGCCGCTCGCGCGGAAGTTGGTGAGCTGCTTGGACTTCATCGGGTTGACCTCCAGGTCGTCCGGCTTGGCGTTCTCGCCAACGATCATGCCCTCGTAGAGCGCCTCGCCCACGCCGACCATCAGCACGCCGCGCTCTTCCAGCGGGCCGAGCGCATAGGCATTGGCCTCGCCCGCACCGTTGGAGATGAGCACGCCGTTCTTGCGGCCCTCGATCGTGCCCTTGTGGGGGCCATATTTCTCGAACAGCCGGTTCATGATGCCGGTGCCGCGCGTGTCGGAGAGGAACTCGCCATGATAGCCGATCAGGCCGCGGCTCGGCGCGCTGAAGGTGATGCGCGTCTTGCCACCGCCGGAGGGGCGCATGTCCGTCATCTCCGCCTTGCGCACCGCCATCTTCTCGACGACCGTGCCGGAATATTCATCGTCCACGTCGATGACCACCGTCTCATAAGGCTCGGTGCGGCCGCCATTCTCGTCCGTGCCGAACAGCACGCGCGGGCGGCTGATGCCCAGCTCGAAGCCTTCGCGGCGCATCGTCTCGATGACCACGCCCAGCTGCAATTCGCCGCGCCCGGCGACCTCGAAGCTGTCCTTGTCGTCGCTCTCGGTCACGCGGATGGCGACGTTGGATTCCGCCTCGCGCGCCAGCCGGTCGCGGATCATGCGGCTCGTCACCTTGCTGCCCTCGCGGCCCGCCATCGGCGAGTCGTTCACCGCGAAGCGCATGGAGAGCGTCGGCGGATCGATCGGCTGCGCCTGAATGGGCGTGCTCACCGAGACGTCCGCGATGGTGTTGGCCACCGTGGCCACGGCAAGGCCGGCAAGGCTGATGATGTCGCCCGCCCGCGCTTCCTCGACCGGCACGCGATCAAGGCCACGGAATGCGAGGATCTTGGAGGCCCGGCCGGTTTCCAGCACCTTGCCGTCCATATCCAGCGCGTGGATCGCCTGGTTGATCTTGAGCGTGCCCGATGTCACGCGCCCGGTGAGGATGCGGCCGAGGAAATTGTCGCGATCAAGCAGCGTCACCAGAAAGGTGAACGGCGCGTCGGCATCCAGTGCCGGCGGCGGCACATGCTCGACGATCTTCTCGTAAAGCGGCGTCAGCGTGCCTTCGCGCGCCTCGGGATCGGCGCTGGCATAGCCGTTGCGGCCGGAGGCGAAGAGCACCGGGAAATCGAGCTGCTCGTCGGTCGCGTCGAGCGAGACGAACAGGTCGAACACCTCGTCGAGCACTTCCTGGATGCGCTGGTCGGCCCGGTCGACCTTGTTGACGACGACGATGGGCTTGAGCCCCAGCGCCAGCGCCTTGCCGGTGACGAACTTGGTCTGCGGCATCGCGCCTTCCGACGAATCGACGAGCAGGATCACGCCGTCGACCATCGAGAGGATGCGCTCCACCTCACCGCCGAAATCGGCGTGACCGGGCGTATCGACAACATTGATGCGGATGCCGTTCCACTCGATGGAGGTCGGCTTGGCGAGGATGGTGATGCCCCGCTCGCGCTCCAGATCGCCGCTGTCCATGGCGCGTTCGTCGACGCGCTGGTTTTCGCGGAAGGTGCCGGACTGGCGGAGAAGCTGATCAACAAGGGTGGTTTTACCGTGATCGACGTGCGCGATGATGGCAACGTTCCGAAGAGCGCTGGACTGGCTCATTGGTTTCTCTCTGTTATATGTTGGCGGCGCAGTCAGCAAAGGGGCCGCGCAGGGTCGCGGCGCCCCTTAGCGGAAAAACGCCGTGGCCGCAACGCGCATATGAAGCGCCGGTCATCGCCCGGCGCCGGGAAAAGCCATGTCTATCGTCATGCCGCGCCTGCCGCCAGGGATCGGCAGCCTGCCAGCCCGCCCTGGCGATCCGCATTGGCAGCGCGCTCCGGCCGACCTATAGGCAATCTGCGCCCTTGATCCCGGCGTGTCCTAGCGCAATATAACACCGCAGGAGACTTTGATGGCCACCAGCGCACCGACGACCACGACCGAAGCCCCACTCGACCTGACGCCGCCCCAGCCGCTGCCCGCGGTCACGCCCGAGCGCGCCGCCGGGCTGGTGCCGATCGAGGATGAGAAGAAATCCAGGCTGGACGAGCGAGTCGACAGCTTCGTCGAGGAGCTGGCCGCGCTCGACGCCAACTCGCCCGAGTTCGGCGCGAAGGTGGACCAGATCACCAATATGGGCCGCAAGGAGATTGCCGAGGCGGCGGGGCACAGCAACCGCTTCCTCGACCGTCCGGTGCGCGCGATGGACAGCGACGCCAATGTCGGCACCGATCTGGCCGAACTGCGCCGCGTGATCGAGGATCTCGATCCGGGCAAGCAGGGCAATCTGCTCGCGCCGAAGAAATTGTTCGGCATCCTCCCCTTCGGCAACAGGATGCGCAATTATTTCGACAGCTACAAGTCGAGCCAGACCCACATCAATTCGATCCTCGGCAGCCTCGGCTCCGGCAAGGACACGCTGATCAAGGACAATGCCGCGATCGACGTGGAGCGGCAGAATATGTGGGCGACCATGGGCCGGCTGGAGCAGATGATCCACATCGCCAAGACGATGGACGCGCGGCTCGAAGCCAAGGCGCTGGAACTGGATTCCACCGATCCCGCCAAGGCCAAGGCGGTTCGCGAGAGCGCCCTCTTCTATGTCCGCCAGCGCACGCAGGATCTGCTGACGCAAATGGCGGTGACGGTGCAGGGCTATCTCGCGCTCGATCTGGTCAAGAAGAATAATGTCGAGCTGGTGAAGGGGGTCGACCGCGCCTCGACCACCACTGTCGCGGCGCTGCGCACGGCGGTCACGGTGGCGCAGGCGCTAGCCGGGCAGCGCCTCGTGCTGGAGCAGATCACCGCACTCAACACGACGACCGCCAATCTCATCGATTCGACCGGCGAGCTGCTCAAGACGCAGACCGCGCAGATCCACGAGCAGGCGGCCAGCAGCACCATCCCGCTGGAGACGCTGCAACGCGCCTTCCAGAATATCTATGATACGATGGACAATATCGACACGTTCAAGCTGAAGGCGCTGGAGACGATGAAGAGCACCGTCACCACCCTCTCCAGCGAGGTCGAGAAATCGCAGGGCTATATCGCGCGGGCGGAAGGACAGGCGCGGGCGCAGGCGGCGGTGACCAGCGGCGCCAGCCCGCTCACCGCCATCGAGTGAACGCAGCGCCATGGCCAGCGACGTCGATGATATGATCCAGCGCTCCAACGAACTGATCGCGCGCACCTCCGCGCGCTATCAGAGCGTCAGCGCGCGCGGCCGGGCGCATAAGCGGCAGGATCTGATGACCCGCCTCAAGCGCATGATCGTCGCTGCCGCGCTGGTCGTCGTCGGCGCAGCCCTGTTCGGCTTCATCCAGCCGCTCGGCAGCACCGGGCTCCTGATCGTCATGGCGCTGCTGCTCGCCTGCCTGATCTTCGCCTTCCTGCCCACCATGCCGGCGATCACGCCCGCCAAGCTGGGCGAGACGGACCTCAAAGCCCTGCCGCTCAAGACCGAGATCTGGCTGGAGAGCCAGCGCAAGGCCCTGCCCGCCCCCGCCATCCCGATCCTCGATGCGATCAGCAACCGGCTGGAGACGCTGGCCCCGCAGCTCGCCGCGCTCAACCCGCAGGATCCCGCCGCGACGGACATTCGCCGCCTGCTCAGCGATCACCTGCCCGAGCTGGTGACGGGCTATCAGTCCATCCCCGCGCCGCTGCGCAACCAGCCGCGCAACGGCCGCGTGCCCGACGCCCAGCTGGTCGAGGGCCTGTCCGTCATCGAGCAGGAGATCGGCACGATGACCGAGCAGCTCGCCACCGGCAATCTCGACAAGCTGGCCGCGCATAACCGCTATCTCGAACTGAAATATCAGGAAGCCAAACAACTGGGCGAATGAAGGCCGGCTCCGCAGCCCGGCACCCCAGCCGGGTTGAATATATGCGCCACCGCGCTAAAGAGACGGCGCGGGCCGGGCCCCTCTGGCGAAAGCGACGCCCCCCTTGTCCTTTCGTGATGTCGGACCGCATCGGGTGACACCGGTGCGTCGTCTGGCATCTCCCCTGACAGCCGACTTAAATCGCCCGGTCGTCACCCGATTTTCGGATCAGGGCCACGCCGGCCAAATGCGATGCATTGCGCACGCGTTCAGGCCCCGCCGCTGCGCCCCGCCCGCGCGGCTGGCGCCCGGCGCTCTCCCAGCCAGAGCTTCACGGTCAGTTCCCCTCCGGCCAGCGTCTCGGTCCGCTCCAGCGTCACGCCCGCGCCCGCATACCAGCCGGCCATCTGCTGATCGGAAAAGCCGAGCCGGGTATGCGCGTCGCGCAGGCGCAACTCCTCCCGCTCATGCGCGGCGAAATCGACGATGAGCAGCTTCCCCCCTGCGCTCAGCGTGCGCGCCGTCTCCGCGATCACATGTTCGGGCGCCGGCGCATAATGCAGCACCTGATGGAGGATCGCCGTATCCGCAGCGCCATTGTCGATCGGCAACTGGTTGAAATCTCCCGTCAGGAAACGGACCTTGTCGGCGATGGCCTGCGGCAACTTGCCCCGCGCCAGTCGCAGCATTTCCGCACTGCGGTCGATCGCGGTCACGCTGGATGCGCCGGGCGCAAACAGCGTCGCCATGCGCCCGGTGCCCGTGCCGATATCGAGGAGATGGCCCAGCGGCCGGTCGCCCAGCAGCCGCGCCATGGCCTGCTCGACCTGCGCCTCGGGCACATACATCGAGCGCAGCGCGTCCCACTCCTCGGCATGCACGGCAAAATAGCCCTCGGCCGCCCGCGCCCGCTCGGCCCGCACGGCGGCGAGCCGCGCCTGATCAGCCTCGGCCCACAGGCGCTCGCTGTCCGATACCGGGATCGCCGCGAGAAAGGTGGCAAGGGCGCTCGCGATCGCGCCGGACAGGTTGAGGAAGACCCAGCTCCCCTCCTTGCGCCGATCGACCAGCCCGGCCTCGACCAGAATGCGCACATGGCGCGAAACGCGCGGCTGGCTCTGCCCCACCACCACGGCAATTTCGCCCACGGCCAGCTCCATCTCGCCCAGCAGGTGAACGATACGCAGGCGCGTCGGATCGGCAAGTGCGCGGAAAAGGTCTAGCTGGCCCAGCATCGCTCTCGTTTAAGCAAGTCTCGCGCCGGGTCAAAGCACATGTGAATAATCCCCATTTCGTTCAGCATTGCGCAAGGGATTGCGTTGACGCCGACAAACCGATACGACTCGCCATCGCAGACTTTAAGGGGGGGGACCCCTTCCGTAGTTTCTGCGCGGTATGAATTCATCAAGGGGTTTGCCCATGACCAAGACAATTGCTCTCTCGCTCGTTCTCGCCGCGTCGCTCGGCCTTGCCGCATGCTCGCAGCAGGAAGCCAACAACAGCGTCAACGACACGGCCGATGTCGCCAACGACATCGTGAACAACGCGGACGATGCGATGATGGCCGCAAACGAGGCCCTCGACAATGCGTCGAACTCGGTCGCCAACGCCGCGGACGAGCTGACCAACGCAAACTGAACTTTGCCGCAGAACTACTTGTTCTTGATGAGGGCCGCCGGATTGACTGGCGGCCCTTTTCATTGGCCCGGATGAGGTTGCCCGGCGCTAGCGAAACACCCATTGCCGGTTCAGCATGAACATGAAAGCCGGGGTGACCACGCCCATCAGCGGCACGGGTGACCAGAGCGGCCAGCCCAACCGGGTCACGCAGAGCCACACCCAGCCGGCATTGAGCGCCAGACTGAGCAGCGAGGCGGCCGCAAAGCGCAGCCCCCGCGCGACCGGCCGGTCGCGGCGGCCATGGCCGCGGAAGGTGAAACGGCCATGGAGCACGAATCCGCTCGCCACGGCCACCAGATAACCCAGAAAATTCGCAAATTGCGGATGAAGCCCCGCCCATTGCGCCAGCATCCAATATGCCGCCGCCTGCAGCGCCGTGACGAAACCGCCCGTCAGCGCATAGCGAAAAATCTGCCCGGCCATCGGTCGCCCTGCCATCATGCTGCCCGCCATCGTCATGCTCCTGCTGCGGCCGGGCCCGCCCGCGGGCAAATGCCCGTTGCGCTTTTGACCCACTTGATTAAGCCCTAGATCGTGAATCCGGGACCAGCAACGACCGTCATTGCCGGCAGACGCCTGTCGGCAGAAAACGTCTTGATGCCGCGCGCCGCATGGCCTGCGCGGATGACCGGCCCCTGCCGCGCGCGCGCCATCCCCGCGCCCGCCACCCATGATCATGATGGCGACGCTGGATGACGAGCCGGTCGCCCATGTCCGCTGATACCGAGACGGCCGGGCAGCCCGCTCCCCGCTGGCGCGGCTGGCTCATCGCGCTCGATCGCTTCGTCCACCGCGAATGGCGCTGGCTCGTGGTCATCGCGTGGCTGCTCATCGCCGCGACCTATCTGGATCGCTATGGCACCGCCATCCACTATCTCTCGCTCGGCGATACCGACGATAATATGCGCTACCTGCAAGTGCGCGACTGGCTGAACGGACAGAGCTGGTGGGATTTGCGGCAATATCGGCTCGATCCGCCGCGCGGCGCGGACATTCACTGGAGTCGCCTCGTCGATCTGCCGATCGCCGGCCTCATGCTGCTCTTCCGCCTGTTCACGGACAGCGCGCGGGCGGACGAGCTGGCGCTGGGCGTCGCGCCGCTGCTGCCGCTGGTCGTGCTGATGCTGGCGCTCGCCTTCATCGCCCGCCGGCTTGGGCAAGACGGACGCGGCCATGGCTGGGTCTTCGCCATGCTGCTGCCGCTGGGTGCGGGCATGGGCCTTGCCATGTTCATGCCGATGCGGGTCGATCATCATGGCTGGCAACTCGCCCTGACCGCCACGACACTGGCCGGCCTGGTCGATCGCAAATGGCATCGCGGCGGGATCATCGCCGGCGTGTCCAGCGCCGCCTCGGTGGTGATCGGCATGGAGATGATGGTCTATCTCGCCGGGGCCGGCGCGCTCATCGCGCTGCGCTGGGTCTTCAAGGAAGGCGCGGCCCGGCGACTGCGCCCCTATGCGCTCAGCCTCGGCGGCACCACGGCGATCGGCTATGCGCTGTTCGCCAGCAATGCCAACCGCCTGCCGGTCTGCGATGCCCTCTCGCCGGTCTGGACGAGCATCCTCATTCTCGCGGCCGGTGTGCTGCTGGTCATCACCTGGCTGCCGCTGCGCAGTTGGCCGCAGCGTTTTGCCGCAGCGGCCGTGGGCGGCCTCATCGTCGGCGGGTTTGCCTTCGCCCTCTGGCCGCAATGCCTCACCGGCGCCTATCAGCTCTCGCCCGAGTTGGAGAAGAGCTGGCTCGTCTATATTCGCGAAGCCAAGCCGGTCTATGTCCAGCCCGCGTCGAGCTGGGTGCCGATGCTGGCCCTGCCGATGGCCGGCCTGCTCTGCGCTCTGGCCGGCTGCTGGGCCGCCCGGCGCGATAGCGAACGGCTCTGGGCATGGGGCACGGTCACGCTGATGATCGCTTTCGCCATCGCGCTCACCTTCTGGCAGATCCGCGCCGGCCCCGCCGCACAGCTCCTCGCCATTCCACCAGTGGCCTGGGCGCTCTGGGCCCTGCTCGCGCGGCTGTTCACCGGCCGTGCCGGCGGGCGCCTGCTGGCGGCCGGCGGCCTCGTCCTGCTTGGCTGCGCAGCCAATAGCTATTCGGTCTATCCGGCCGCGGCCAGGGCGCTGGCCGGCGACAAGGCAGCGCCCTCGCCACCCGCTTCGTCCCCGCGCAACAGCCCCAACGCCGTCGCCCCGTCCGCATCGCCATCCCGGCGCAGCCCGGTCAACGCGGTGGCGCCGGCCAGCGCTCCCGTGAACGGCGCCGGCACGGCGGGCACAGTCCGCCAGCAATCGCGCCGGTCCGAAGTGCGCTGCCGCACCCAGCCGGCGCTGCTCGCGCTCAACCAGATCGCGCCCGCGACCATTTTCACGCTCGTCGATCTTGGCCCGCGCCTCATCGCGATCACCCATCATAGCGCCATTGCCGGCCCCTATCATCGCAACGGCAAGGCCATCCTCGATGTCCACTACGCCTTCGACGGCACGCCCGAGCAGTTTCGCGCCATCGCCGCGGCGCATGGCGCCGACTATCTGCTCTACTGCCCGAACTTCCCGGAAGGCACGATTTACCAGCATCGCAGTCCGGGCGGCTTCTATGCCCGGCTGGTGCATGGCGAGCGCATGCCCTTCCTCACGCCGGTGCCGCTCAAATTCAACGGCGAGCTGCCCTTCACCCTCTACCGCATCGCCCCGCTGCCGGAGGGCTCAGCGCCGACTGATAAAAAAGTCGCGCAATAATCCGGCCGCCGCCGCTTCCCCCATGCCGGGGAACAGCGCGGGCCGGTGATGGCATTGCGGCCGCGCGAAGACCCGCGCGCCATGGTCCACGCCGCCGCCCTTGGGGTCGGCCGCGCCATAATAGAGCCGCGCGATCCGGGCATGGGCAATCGCCCCCGCACACATCGCGCACGGCTCCAGCGTCACCCACAGGTCGCACCCGGTCAACCGATCCTGCCCCAACGCGGCGCACGCCGCGCGAATCGCGACGATTTCGGCATGGGCTGTCGGATCATTGTCGCGCCGGTTGCGATTCTCCCCGGTGGCGATCACCGTGCCGGCGCGGATCACTACCGCGCCGATCGGCACTTCGCCTGCCTCTCCGGCGGATGCGGCAGCGGCCAGCGCAAGGCGCATCGGTTCGGGCAGGGGGAATGGATCAGCCATTGCCCAGCCCCTAGAGCATTTTCCGGGCGGACGGAAACATCAGGCCGCGCCAGGCCATGCATGACAACGGCCCAAAGGCCGGGCGATCCTGCATCGCCCCTTGCCCTGCGCAGTGGAAAGCGCCATGGATGCTCGCCACACAGGGCACGAATGCGTGCTCCCGCCGGGGAATCGCCTTGACGATTCGGCAGGGAGCGGTTATCCGCGCCGCTTTCCGAACGCACCAATATCAGGATTGATAAACATGTCGCGCATCTGCGAGTTGACCGGCCGGGGCCGCCAAGTGGGCCACAATGTGTCCCACGCGAACAACAAGACCAAGCGGGTCTTTCTGCCCAACCTCCAGAATGTGACGCTGCTGTCCGATTCGCTCGAGCGCGGCATCAAGCTGCGCGTCTCGACGCATGGCCTGCGTTCGGTCGAGCATGTTGGCGGTCTCGACAACTGGCTGCTCAAGACGGCCGACGCCAAGCTCTCGCTGCGCGTTCAGCGCCTGAAGCGCGAGATTGCGAAGAAGGCTGCCGCCACCGTTCAGGCGGCCTGAGCCCCAGGCGTTTCGATATTGATGGAAAATGGGCGGTCCGGCCGGGCCGCCTTTTTTCGTGTCCGGATCAGGGCGCCGGGCGCTTGCTCACCCAGTCCCGTGGCAAGGCAAAGCGCAGCAGCAATGTGCGCTGGAGGAACAGATGATTATCGTCCGAGGCCAGCCACAGGATCGGCCGCCCCTGCTCGCGTGACAGCGCCAGTGCCTCGAAATTATCGGCCAGGCCGGGCGGCGCGAATGTCGCCACCACCTCGCCCCGCAACTGCGCCCCGGCCTCCAGCGCCGGCAGCCGCACCAGCGCCAGCGTCGCGGTAAACCCCTCGGCCAGCGTCAGCCGGCGATTGAGCACGAGCAGCTTGTCCCCACCCAGCCACAGCGCATCGGTCGGCCGGTAGCCGGACGGCGGCCGATAGCCCAGATGGACGGGCGGCGGCGTCCCCGCATCCACCGGATCGCCCTGCCAGAGCAGCACATCATGCATACCATCCGCGCGCCGCGCCATCTCGGCGATCGCCATGAACCGCCCGTCGCCAAAGCGCACGAGCGACTCGATGCTCCCGGTCAGCGGCCAACGCTGGATCTCGGGCGGGCTGACGCAGCCCTCGAGGCGGGCAAAGTCGGGCGCATAGCGACAGATGCGCTGAAGATGCTCGAACCCGACCCAGAGTCGCCCGGACACCGGATCGCGCGTCATGCTTTCCGAATCCCAGCGCCATTTCGGCCAGTCCTGCTCGGCGCGTGATCGCGGCAGCGGCCGGACGATCCCGCGCCCGTCCCGCGCGATCCGCAAGCCGAACAATTCGCCGCTATCGTTCAACGCGATCAGGCCGCCATCATCATCCGCCACCATCGAGGAAAAGCCGCCAAAGGCGCGATGGGGGCTGGTGAACTGCCAGGCATCGATCAACCGCAACGGCCCGAAACGCGCCTGCTCCGCCGCCGGCACCGGGGATAGCATGCGGCCCGATACCCTGATCGAGCCAGAGGCGGCAGGGGGCGCGGTGCCGATATGCGGTCCGTTCAGCAACAGGATGAACAGGGCCAGGATGAGCGCGATCCGCAGCATGGAGCCGCCATAGCGAGGGCCGCCGCCGCCTGCCACTTTCTTGTCCCGCCCGCCCCGTGCGCCCCGTGCGCCCGCGCGACGATTGTGAACGCCGGATAACGCCGCCATTCAGCCCCGGCTCAAGCACCACCGGCTAGAACGCCTTCATGACGGACATGATGTGGTTCCCCTGCCACGAACGGTTCGCCGGAATGAAGGAGCAAGACCATGACCATCTCGAAATTCATGAGCCTCGCGGCCGTCGCCACCATGGCTGTGACTTCGCTGGGCGTGGCCGCACCGGCTGCCGCCCGCGACCATGGCTATGATCGCTACAATGGCCGCTACGAGCGCGGCTATCAGGATTATCGCCGCGGCGACTATTATCGCGACACGCGCGGCTATAATTACCGCAACGATTATCGTGGCAACTATCGTTGTCGGAATGACGGCGCGGCCGGCACCATCATCGGCGCCATTGCCGGCGGTCTGGTCGGCCATGAAGTCGCCGGCCGCCGTGGTGACAAGACCGCAGGCACGATCATTGGCGGTGCCGTCGGCGCTGTCGCGGGCCGCGCGATCGACAAGGGCGATAGCCGCTGCTGACCCGCCGGCGCCACTTCCGCGCCGCATCCTCTCTCCCTGGCAATGGGCCGGCGCTCGCAGGAGCCCGGCCCATTTTTTTCGGATAGCGCACCGCCATGATATCGGCGGGCAAGCGGCCGCCGCCGCGCCCGTCAGTGGACGAAGCGCGCCACCACGTCGCGATAGGAGCGGCTCACCTTCACCTGACTGCCCGATTCCAGCACCAGGAAGCATTCGCCATTGGTGTGCGGCTTCACCTGCCGCACCTGACTGAGATTGACGATGGTCGAGCGGTGGATGCGCTGGAAGTTGCGCGGATCGAGCCGCTTTTCCAGATCCTTCATCGTCTCGCGCAGGATCAGCGAATTATCGGCGGTATAGATGCACATATAATCGCCCGCCGCGTCGATCCGCTCGATCGTGTCGACATCGATGCGGAAGATCTGGCCGCGATCCTTGATGTTGATGAGCTTCTCATAGCGGCTCGATGACGGGGTATCGGCATCGGCCGACATGTCCGTGACCGCCTCGGGCGCCACTTCCGCCAGCACTTCCCGCAGCCGCTCGGCCTCGGCGACATGGCGCTTCTCGTGCAGCCGCAGCCGCGCGCGATCGAGCGCATCGGCCAGCCGCTGCTCGTCCACCGGCTTCATCAGATAATCGATCGCCTGCGCCTCGAAGGCGCGCAGCGCATGGTCGGAATAGGCCGTCACGAAGATGAACAGCGGCGGCTCGACCTCCATCACGCCCTGCACGACGGAGAAGCCGTCAAAGCCCGGCATCTGGATATCGAGGAAGACGAGATCGGGCTTGTGCGTCTTGATGGCGCGGATGGCCTCGCGGCCGTTGAGGCAGGTTTCGATGATTTCCACGTCCGGATGGGCTTCGAGGCGAAGCTTCAGCCCCTGGATGGCGAGGCTTTCATCGTCGACGAGAATGGTGCGAATGGTCATGCAGCTACCCTTGATGGTTCGGCAGAAATAAGCGGCATCTCGATGATGACGCTATAGCCCCCCTCGGGCGGAGAACGCGTTTCCATGC
>DATMGL010000026.1:0-165244 GCA_035555575.1 Sphingobium sp. | reverse complement strand
GAGCTTCCAGGCGAGGGCATGTTCACGGCCGCCGCCGCCCAGCAGAAGGATATTCATGGAAGAGGGTCCAGTCCGGTTCGATACGTCCGGCCGCCTGTTAGCGCAGGAGCGGCAAGGGGACAATCTGGCGCCGCTCAGCGTGACCCAACTCTCCGCCCTGCTCAAGCGCACGGTGGAGGAGCGGTTCGGCCATATCCGCCTGCGCGGCGAGATTTCCGGCTTCAAGCGCGCCGCCTCGGGCCATGTCTATCTGGCGCTCAAGGATGATGGCGCGCTGATCGACGGCGTGATGTGGAAGGGCGCGGCCGGCCGCATCGCCTTCGCGGCGGAGGATGGGCTGGACGTCATCGTCACCGGCAAGCTCACCACCTATCCCGGTCGCTCCAAATATCAGATCGTCATCGAGAGCATGGAGCTGGCCGGCGAAGGCGCGCTCATGCAGCTCTTCGAGCGCCTCAAGGCCCGGTTGGCGGCGGAAGGCCTGTTCGATCCCGCCCGGCGGCGGCCGATCCCGATGCTGCCGCGCGTCATCGGCGTCGTGACGTCTCCCACCGGCGCGGTGATTCGCGACATTCTCCACCGTCTCGCCGATCGGTTCCCGAGCGAGGTGCTGCTCTGGCCGGTGCTGGTGCAGGGCGAGGGCGCCGCGGCGCAGGTCGCCGCCGCCGTGCGCGGCTTCGGCGCGCTGGACCCCGGCGGCGCGATTCCCCGGCCGGATCTGCTGATCGTCGCGCGCGGTGGCGGCTCGATCGAGGATCTATGGGCGTTCAACGAGGAAATCGTGGTGCGCGCCGTGGCCGAATCGCCCATCCCGATCATCTCCGCCGTCGGCCATGAGACGGACACGACCCTGTGCGATTTTGCGGCCGATCTGCGCGCGCCCACGCCCACCGCCGCTGCCGAAATGGCCGTGCCGGTGCGCAGCGAGCTGGCCGCGCAGGTGGCGGAGCTGGATGGGCGCATGCGGCGCTGCCTCGCGCGCGGGATCGATCGGAGCCGGGAGCGGGTGGAGGCCCAGCGCCGCCTGCTGCCCCGGCCGGACATGCTGCTGGCGCAGGCCCGCCAGCGCGCGGACGATGTCGGCGAGCGGCTGCGGCGCGGCCTTTCCCACCGCCTGAGCGATGCCCGTCACGAGCTGGCCGATGCCGCCGGCGCGCTGCGCCCGGCGCTGCTCGATGCGCAGGTGCAGCGCGGCCGGCAGCATCTGGCCGGCGTGCGCCTCGCGCCCATCCTGCTCGAGCGGCGGCTGGCCGATTCGCGCCGGCAGTTCGAGGGGCTCTGGCGCCTCGCCCGCTCGCTCGATCCGGATGCGCCGCTGGCGCGCGGTTTTGCGCGCGTGATGGCGCAGGGGGGGGTGATTCGGTCGAGCACAGCGGCACAGGCCGCCGGTGCGGTGATGCTCAAATTCGCCGATGGCGAGGTCGCCGCGACGATCGGCGATGCGCCGCCCGCCGCGCGGCCGGAGCCCCGCGCCGCGCGCAAGCCGGACCCGTCGCCGCGCAAGCCATCCGTCACACAGACCGATCTGTTCGATTAGGCGCGCGGCCCGCTTGCATCGCCGCCGCGCGCTGACCATGCTGGGGGGATGATCGCCCCTCGACGTTGCCGCCATCCAGCGGCCGCCTGCGCCCTTGCCTTCCCCCTGTTGCTGGCGGCGTGCGTTGCGCCCGGTGCGCCGGGGGGCAGGGCCGCCGCGCCAGCGCCTGCCGCCCCGCCGCCGATCATCGCCCCGCCTGCGGTGGAAGCGCCCGCGCCCGCCCAGTTGCGGCTGGACGGCGCGGCGCGGCAGGGCGGGCTGCTGCACGGGCTCGCCCCGGCCGGGACGACCGCGCTGACGCTTGATGGCGTGCCCGTCGCCTTCGACAGCGAGGGCAATTTTATCATCGCCTTTGATCGCGATGCCGGGCCTGTCGCGACGCTCATCGCGACGCTGCGCAACGCCCCGTCCCGGACCCGCCGGATCGCTGTCGCGCCGGGCGACTGGCGGATCGAGAACGTCAATGCCTCGATCACCGGCAGCGCGAGCAGCGCGGAGTTCCAGCAGCGGCGCGCCGGTGAACTGGCGCGAATCGCGGCCGCCCGCGCCCGGGGCGAGACCAGCGACGGCTGGCGTCAGCGCTTCATCTGGCCGGTCAAGGCGCGCATTTCCGGCGTTTTCGGCTCCCAGCGCATCTATCGCGGGACGCCCGGCAGCTACCATAGCGGCCTTGATCTCGCTGGCGGCGCCGGCACGACCTATCTCGCCCCGGCGGACGGGGTGGTGATCCTCGCGGCGGATGAGCCCTTCACGCTGGAGGGCAAGCTGCTGATGATCGACCATGGCATGGGCCTCAACAGCGCTTTCCTGCACAACAGCCAATTGTTGGTGAAGGAGGGCGACGTGGTGAAGCAGGGCCAGCCGATCGGCGTCATCGGCGCGACCGGGCGCGTCACCGGGCCGCATCTGCACTGGAGCATGAAGTGGCGCGACGCGCGGATCGACCCGCTGCTGCTGCTTCCCAACGACCCGTGAGGGGCCGGCGGGTGCGCGCCGCCTTCCATGGAGGCCGATCCCGCCGATGCGATCCCGGCGAGTCGGGGCTAGCGGCACCCTCGCAGCGCCGCGGCGGCCATATAGACCTGCGCCGAATCGCGTTGTGCGGGGTCGCCCTGCGCCGCGTCGCGCATCAGGGCGAGATAGGTGAGCGCCACCTGACGGTGGCCGTTGAACGCCACGACCGATTCGAGCAGGCTCGCCAACCGCTCGACCGCATCGAACCGGTGGCTGCGGGCAAAACCGCGAATATCATCCAGCTGCTCGCACAGCGCCCGGCGCGTCAGCGTGCCCGTTGCCGCTTGCAGGGCCTCGATTCGGCCCAGCAACTGGCCACGAACGATCGATACCGGATCATGTCGCACGAATCGTCTCCTCAGGCGCGGGTGCGCCTCGCCTCTGGCCGTCGCCCGTCCTTGGCTGCCCGATGTGGCGGCGCGATGACGGTTTCCAGTCTATATAGACGTGGTTAAGGTGGCGTTTCCTGCATCCATGGCTGAAAGATATTCGCGCAGGGTGGCAAGATCGGCCGCCGCCAACTTGACAAAGCACCGGGAAACCCGCATTGGCGCCGCCGAACCGGACGTGGCATGAGCTGCGGCCATTCTCGAACCAGTTTCAGCGCTTTCCCCTGCCCGTGCAGGATGGAGTGCGCTTTTTTGTCAAGGAAGCGGTCATGGCGAAGCCAGCCACAGTCAAGATCAAGCTCGTCAGCGCGGCTGACACCGGCTTCTATTATGTGACCAAGAAGAACCCCCGGAACACGACCGAGAAGATGACCTTCCGGAAGTATGATCCGGTCGTGCGCAAGCATGTCGAGTTCAAGGAAGCCAAGATCAAGTAAGCTGCTGCCGGGGCGCGAATGGCCCCGGATGGTGCAGGCTTTGGCCGATATGGGAGGTCCGGGTGCGCAACCCGGGCCTTTTGTTCGTCTCAGAGCAAGCCGTTCACCACCCCCATGAACCGCATCACCGAGATCGGCTTGGAGACATAGGCATTGGCGCCGGCGGTGCGGATGCGTTCTTCATCGCCCATGCCGGCATAAGCCGTGACCGCCATGATCGGCACCGTGGCCAGCGCATCGTCCGCGCGCAGCGAGGCGATCAGCTCGAGCCCGGAGACATGCGGCAGCTGGATATCGGTGATGATGAGATCGGGCGCGAAGGCCCGCGCGCGATCGAACGCCTCGCGCCCGTCGCGCACCGGTTCGGCCTCATGGCCGTGCGCGCGCAACAGGTCACAGAAGAGCTTGAGATTCAGCTCATTATCCTCGACAACCAGGATGCGCTTGATCACGGCTTCTCCCATGCCGCTCCCGAGCGCGCCTTCCCTAGAACAGCCTTGGAAAGCGGGCAGGACCGGATGACATCGGAATATCCCATCAGCGAAGATGATGAAACCTTGGCGTTACAGGTCGTCGGCTGGATCGTCGCTGATCAGCAACGGGCTGACCGCATGCTGGCGCTGACCGGGCTGGATGCACCGACCTTGCGCACGGGCCTGTCGGATCGCGGGACTCTCACGGCGCTCATGGATTTCGCCATCAATCATCAGCCGGACCTGCTGGCCTGCGCCGAGGCGATCGGCGTCTCGCCCGCGCGCCTGGTCGCGGCGCGCGAGCGGATCGCGCCATGAGCCGGCCGCTCATCCTTGCCGATTGCGACGAGGTGCTGCTGCACATGGTCGTGCCGTTCCGGGCCTGGCTCGACGCGCATCATGGCATCCATTTCAGCTTTGAGGACGGCTTCGAGCGGGCTCTGCGCCACAAGGATAGTGGTGATCCGGTCGAGCGGGCGCGCATCTGGAGCCTGCTGTCCGCCTTTTTCGACACGGAAATGCACCGCCAGACGCCGATCGACGGCGCGGTCGCGGCGATGGCCCGGCTGGCGCAGCGCGCCGACATCGTGATCGTCACCAACATCGGCGAGGAAATGCAGGATGCCAGGGCCGACCAGATTCACCGGCACGGCCTGCCGTATCCCGTGGTCGGCAATCGCGGTGGCAAGGGGCCGGTCGTCGCGCGCCTGATTGCGGAGCGTGCCGCGCCATTTGCGCTCTTCATCGATGATCTGGCCAGCAATCATGTCTCGGTGGCGCAGCATGTGCCGCAATGCTGGCGGCTGCATTTCGTCGGCGAGCCGGAGATGGCGCCCCATGTTGCAACCGCGCTCGATGCCCATGCCCGCATCGATGACTGGGCCGGCGCCGAACGCTGGATTCACGCCTTGCTCGACGAGCATGAGGAAACGCTGGCGAGCGCCCCCGCGGCCCTGCGCAATGCTTGACGCGACTCGCCTCGCATGCTGTGGCGTGACGCCATGAGCCGTATCGATCTTCACCTCGCCGCGCAGGGTCTGGTCCTTCCTGAACCCGCTGCGCCTGTCGCCGCCTATGTGCCGGCCGTGCTCGCTGGCGGCCTGCTCCATATCAGCGGGCAGATTCCGTTCGCGGCGGATGGCGCGCTCATCACCGGCAAGGTCGGCGCCGAGCGCGATCTGGCCTGGGGCATCGCCGCGGCCGAGCGCTGCGGCCTCATGCTGGTGGCGCAAATGAAAGCGGCGCTGGGCGATCTCGATCGGGTCGAGCGCATCGTCAAGCTGGGCGTGTTCGTCGCCAGCCCCGCCGATTTCACCGATCATCCCAAGGTCGCCAATGGCGCGTCCGAACTGATGGTGCGTATCTTCGGCGAGGCCGGGCGTCACGCCCGCAGCGCCGTGGGCGTGCCGTCCCTGCCGCTCGACGTGTCGGTCGAGATCGACGCGATCGTCGCCGTCCGCCCCTGATGGGCGCCACGATCGCGGTTTTGAACGATCTGACGGCCCGGCCTTATGCGCATCGCGGGCTGCATGGCGCGGACGTGCCGGAGAACAGCCTCGCCGCCGCGCGCGCCGCCATGGCACAAGGCGTCGGCATGGAGTGCGATGTGCGTCTCAGCCGCGACGGCGTCGTCCATGTCTTCCACGATGCCGGGCTCGGCCGGATGACGCAGCGGCGCGGGCGGCTTCACGCGCTCGATGCAGCCAAGATCGCGACACTGCGCCTCAAGGGCAGCGCCGAGCGGGTGCCGCGCCTCACCGAACTGCTCGCGCTGGCGGGGGGCGCCATGCCGTTGCTCATCGAGATCAAATCCAGCCGGGACCCGCACATCCGCGCACAGCTCTGCGCGGCCGTCGCGCAGGATCTGGAGGGCCATGCCGGACTGGTCGCGGTGATGAGCTTCGATCCGCTGGTCGTGCGCTGGTTCGCGCGCCATCGCCCGCATCTGCCGCGTGGTCTCGTGGTGAGCCGGGGGAAGGGCTGGCGCCTGCTCGCCTGGTGGCGCGAGCTGTGGGCCATCCTCCGGGCCCGCCCGCAATTCATCGCCTGCGACGTGGGCGATCTGCCCGGCGCAGCAGCGTTGCCCGCGCGCCTGCGCCTGCCTCTGTTTTGCTGGACGGTGCGCACCCCGGCGGAGCATGACCGCGCTGCCCGCAGCCGCGCGCAGGTCATTTTCGAGGAGCAGGGCTGAGATGACCGGCGATGTCCTCGTCCATCTCGGCACCGCCGTCGGCGCGCTCGACCAGGCGCAATGGGATGCCTGCGCCGGGCCGGACAACCCCTTTGTCAGCCATGACTTCCTGCGCAGCCTGGAGGAATCGGGCAGTGTCGGCCCTGGCACCGGCTGGTCGCCCGCGCCGGTCACGGTGCGCGATGCGGCCGGTGTCCTGATCGCTGCCGCGCCCGCCTATCTCAAGAGCCACAGCCAGGGCGAATATGTCTTCGACCATGGCTGGGCGGATGCGTGGGAGCGCGCCGGCGGGCGTTATTATCCCAAATTGCAGGTTGCCGTGCCGTTCTCCCCCGTGCCCGGTCCCCGCCTGTTGCTGCGCGATCCCGCCGCTGCGCCAACCCTGCTCGCCGGGCTGGAGGCCATCACCGACCAGAATGGCCTCTCCTCGGCCCACGCCACCTTCATCGCGCCGGATCAGCGCTCTGCGTTCGAGGAGGCCGGCTGGCTCATCCGGCAGGGCACCCAGTTCCACTGGACCAATGCGGGCTATGCCAGCTTCGATGATTTCCTCGCCGCGCTGTCGAGCCGGCACCGCAAGGATCTGCGCAAGGAGCGCGCCAGGGCGCAGGCCGGGCTGGAGATCGTCCATCTCACCGGCAGCGACATCCGCGAGGCGCATTGGGATGCCTTCTGGCATTTCTATCAGGATACCGGCAGCCGCAAATGGGGGCAGCCTTATCTCACCCGCGCCTTCTTCTCGCTGCTCGGCGCGCGCATGGCGGAGAAGCTGCTGTTGATCTTTGCCCTGCGCGATGGCCAGCCGATCGCCGGCGCGCTTAACCTGATCGGCACGGACACGCTCTATGGCCGCTATTGGGGCTGCGTTGAGGAGGTGCCGTTCCTCCATTTCGAGCTGTGCTATTATCAGGCGATCGACGCCGCGATCCTGCGTGGCCTCGCATATGTCGAGGCCGGTGCGCAGGGCGAGCACAAGCTCAGCCGTGGCTACCGCCCGGTGCCGACCTGGTCGGCCCATTATATCCCCAATGCGGGGTTCCGCCGGGCCGTGGCCGATTATGTCGAACGGGAAGCCGCCGCGCTGACCGATGATCGCGGCTGGCTGGATGAGCGCACACCGTTCCGCCGGAGCGAACCGGAGCGCTGAGCGCCGGCTTCAAGCCGGGTGGAAGCCCAGATGGCCGACCCAGTCCCGCGCCATGCGTTGCGCCTGCGCGATTTCCCGGCTGGTCATCTCCCCGGCAATCTCGGCGCGGCAATGCTGCGCTTCCTCGCTGCCGATCAGCGCCGCCAGATTGAACCATTTATGCGCTTCGACGAGGTCGACCGGCACGCCGGTGCCGCAACTGAATGCCACGCCCAGATCGAACCGCGCCTGCGCGTCGCCCGTGGCTGCATCTCTCAGCCGGCTTTCGATACTCTTCGACATGCTCAACCTCCCCCAAGGCAGACAATCGCTGTCACTGCATGGGCGCCAGACAATCATGCGGGCATGAAAGATTGGTTAATGTCCCGGAAGGCACTGGAGGCTCAGGGATTGACGGGGATATTGTCGATCAGGCGGGTCCGGCCGATACGCGCGGCGGCGAGCAGGCGCGCAGGCCGGTCCAGCACGGCGAGCGGGGTGAGGCTCGCCGCGTCGCACAGGGCGACATAATCGACCGCGCCGAAGCCCGAATCGCGCAGATAGCGCGTGCCCCAGGCGAGAATGGCCGGCACATCCTCGCCCGCCTTGATGCCCTCGCCGGCGGCCACGAGCATCTCCGGCAGGGCCAGCGCCCGCGCGCGCTCGCCGGCCGAAAGATAGACATTGCGCGAGGAGAGGGCGAGCCCGTCCGGATCGCGCAGGGTCGGCACGCCGATGATCTTCACGCGCAGGTCGAGATCGGCGACAAGGCGGCGGATGACGACCAGCTGCTGATAATCCTTCTCGCCGAAGCAGGCGATATCGGGCCGCACCTGCCCGAACAGCTTGGCGACGACGGTGGCGACGCCATCGAAATGGCCCGGCCGCGCCGCGCCATCCAGTCCATCGCTCACCCCGGCGACATGGATGCTGGTGGCGAACCCCTGCGGATACATGGCCGCGACATCCGGCGCCCACAGGATGGCAACGCCGGCATCCGCCAGCATTTGCGCGTCCGCTGCCTCGCGCCGGGGATAGGCCGCCAGATCCTCATTCGCGCCGAATTGCATCGGGTTGACGAAGATGGAGGCGACGACATGGTCGGCCTGCGCGCGCGCGGCCTCGATCAGCGCCATATGGCCGGCATGCAGCGCGCCCATCGTGGGCACCATGGCGACTCGGCCGCCATCGGCCCGCAAGGCGGCAATTCCGGCTCTGAGCGCGTGAAAGTCACGGAAGGTTTGCACGCCGATCCAGGCTCCGATAAGGCCCGGTCTTGGGCTCGGGGGAGGCTTCGCTTGTCCCGGCCGAGCGGTCAAGAGGCCGCGCACCAGCCTGCGAGAGTTTTGAAACCGTCCATGACCCCGCCCATGACCAGCGCCTCCACGCCAAGTGCCGCTTCGCCGGCCAGCGCGCCGCACCTCATCGTCTTCGCCAATGAAAAAGGCGGCACGGGCAAGTCCACCACCTGTGTCCACACGGCGGTGGCGCTGGCCGCGCAGGGGGTGAGCGTCGCGGTGATCGACCTTGATCACCGCCAGCGCACCGTGGCGCGCTATCTGGAGAACCGCGCGCAGACGGCGGAGCGGCGCGGCATCGAATTGCCGATGCCCGGCTCGGCTGTCTATGCCGGCGACAGCACGGACGGGCTCAACGAGGCGATCGCGCAGGCCGCCACGACGGCACAGGTCGTCATCATCGATACGCCGGGGCGGGATGATCCGCTGGCGCGCTACGCGGCGACCTGCGCCAGCACGCTGGTCACGCCGATGAACGACAGTTTTGTCGATTTCGACCTGATCGGGCAGGTTGATCCGGAGAATTTCAAGGTCAAGCGCCTCAGCTTCTATTCCGAGCTGATGTGGGAGACCCGCAAGACCCGCGCCAAGGCGGATGGCGCCACGATCGACTGGGTCGTGCTGCGCAACCGCCTGCATCGCATGGAGGCGCGCAACCAGCGCCGCGTGGGCGAGGCGCTGACCGAACTGTCCCGCCGCGTGGGGTTCCGCGTCATCTCCGGCCTGTCCGAGCGCGTGGTGTTTCGCGAGCTGTTCCCGTCCGGCCTCACCCTGCTGGATCGCGGTCATCTGGGCGAGCTGGGCGTCAGCCACATCGCCGCCCGGCAGGAGCTGCGGGAGATGATCGCCGGTTTCGCTTTGCCGATGCTGGCCGGCAAGGCCCGGAAGAGCGCGGCTTGAGCCGATGATCCTGCTTGCCGTGCTGGCCGCGCTCGGCTTCTGGTGGTGGCTGGGCAAGCGCCGCCGGAAGATCCCGGCCGCCTGGCTGGGGGTGGGCGGCTCGCTCATCGGCACCTTGCTGGCGGCCCGCGGCCTGCCGCTGATCGGCGCGCTGCTCGTCACCGGATCGGGCCTGTGGCTGCGCTATGGCGCAAACCTACTCGGCATCGCCGGCAAGGCCCGGCCTGCGGCACCGACCGACCCGCGCCTGCTGGACCGGGCGGCGGCGGCGGATCTTCTCGGTGTCTCTCCCGAGGCGGACGCGGCCACGATTCACGCGGCGTATCGCCGGCTGATGGCGCGCAATCATCCGGATGCCGGCGGTTCGGCCGGGCTGGCTGCGCGAATCAATGCGGCGCGCGACCTGTTGCTAAAATCCCGAGACACACAAGGTTAGGGGACAGGCCCGATATCCGCCTGCCCCTGCCAAGCGAGGTTCCTGTCATGACGCATCAGTTCCACCCCACCACCCTGCGTGAATATGATATTCGCGGCATCATCGGCGAGACGCTTGGCGAGGCGGATGCCTATGCCATCGGCCGCGGTTTCGGCACGCGGGTGGCGCGGGCGGGCGGCAGCCGGGTCGCGGTGGGCTATGATGGCCGGCTCAGCTCGCCGGCGATGGAAGCGGCGCTGGTGCGCGGCCTCAACGAGAGCGGCATCCATGTGCTGCGCATCGGCCTGGGGCCCACGCCCATGCTATATTATGCCGAAGCCGTGCTGGATGTGAATGGCGGCATCCAGATAACCGGCAGCCACAATCCCGCCAATTATAACGGCTTCAAGATGGTCCTCCAGCATGGCCCGTTTTTCGGCGCGGATATCCAGTCGCTCGGCGCGCTGGCGGCGGCTGGAGACTGGGTGGATGGATCGGCCGGCAGCGAGCAGGTCGACATCATGGACCGCTATGTCGCGCGGCTGCTGGAAGGCTTTGACGGCGCCGCCTGGCGGATCGGCTGGGACGCCGGCAATGGGGCTGCCGGCCCGGTGGTCGAGAAGCTGGTGAAGCTGCTCCCGGGTGAGCATCACACGCTTTTCACCGATGTCGACGGCAATTTTCCCAATCATCATCCCGACCCCACGGAAGAGAAGAATCTGGCCGATCTGCGCGCGCTCGTCGCGGAGAAGCATCTCCATTTCGGACTGGCTTTCGATGGCGACGGCGACCGCATCGGCGCGATCGATGGCGAGGGGCGGGTAATCTGGGGCGATCAGCTGCTCGCCATCTTCGCCGAGCCGGTGCTCAAGGCGCAGCCCGGCGCGACAATCATCGCCGACGTGAAGGCCAGCCAGGCGCTGTTCGACCGGATTACCGAGCTGGGCGGCCAGCCGCTGATGTGGAAGACCGGCCACAGCCTCATCAAGGCCAAGATGCAGGAGACGGGCAGCCCGCTGGCCGGCGAGATGAGCGGGCATATCTTCTTCAAGCATCAATATTATGGCTTCGACGATGCACTTTATGCTGCGGTGCGGTTGATTCGGGCCGCCAGCGAGATCGGCCAGAGCGTGACAGCGCTGCGCGGCGCGATGCCGAACATGATCAACACCCCCGAAATGCGCTTCCAGGTCGATGAGAGTCGCAAGTTCGCGGTGATCGACGAAGTTCTGGCACGGCTCGCCGCAGCCGGCGCCACGGTCGACGCGACGGACGGTGCGCGGGTCAACACGGCGGACGGCTGGTGGCTGCTGCGTGCGTCAAATACGCAGGATGTGCTGGTCGCCCGCGCCGAATCGCATGATCAGGCCGGGCTCGATCGCCTGCTCGCCCAGATTGACGCGCAACTTGCCCTCTCCGGGCTCGAGCGCGGCGCACAGGCCGGCCACTGAACCAAAGCAGTTGCCTTGAGAAGGACAGCGAGTGCATGAAATGCATCCGCGGCGCTTCATTTCGCAATTGCAGAATATTAGTATGTAACGCATACAGAATAGGCCTTTCAGGCATCCTCTCCTAAAACTTTTAGCCGCTCCGCAAGGGGCGGCTTTTTTTTGCCCTGCCCAGGCCGGAATCGGCTGATTTCAGCCATTTTCTGGCACAATCCGGGTGAACCATCGCGCCCGGCAGGCGCAACCATGTGATTCGCGATTCGCCCGCACCCGAATCGCCTCTCGCACCGCAAGGACTTGAGCCCGGCTCCGCCCCGGTCCACCATCGTGCCATGGCGGCGACCCTTCCCGACCCCATGGCCGACTGGTTCGCGGCACGCGGCTGGACCCCGCGCCGTCACCAACTCGCCATGCTGGACGCTGCGCAGCGCGGCGACCATGCGCTGCTCATCGCCCCCACCGGCGCGGGCAAGACGCTCGCCGGCTTCCTCCCCAGCCTTGCCGACCTTGTCGCCAACCCGCGCGAGGGGCTGCACAGCCTCTATGTCTCGCCGCTCAAGGCGCTGGCGGTCGACGTGCAACGCAACCTGCTGACCCCGATCGAGGAGATGGGCCTGTCGATCCGGGTCGAGACCCGCACCGGCGACACCCCTTCCGAGCGCAAGGCCCGCCAGCGCGTGCGGCCGCCGCAGATGTTGCTGACCACGCCCGAATCGCTCTCGCTGCTGCTCTCCTATCCCGATGCGGAACTGCTGTTCGACTCGCTCGAAACCGTGGTGATCGATGAGATCCACGCCTTCGCCACCGGCAAGCGCGGCGATCTGCTCAGCCTGTCGCTCGCGCGGCTCCAGGCGATGCGTCCCGATCTGCGCCGCGTCGGCCTCTCGGCGACCGTGGCTGATCCGGACGCCTATCGACGCTGGCTCGCGCCGGGCGGCGCGACCGAAACCGTCACACTGGTCGAGGGCGATCCCGGCGCCCCGCCCGATCTCTCGATCCTCGTGCCCGAGGGCCGCGTGCCATGGTCCGGCCATAGCGGCCGCTATGCCGCGCGGCAGGTGATCGACATCATCGCCGCCAACCGGATGACGCTGGTCTTCTGCAACACCCGCGGCCTTGCCGAGCTGATCTTTCAGGAGCTGTGGGCGGAGAATGACGCCAACCTGCCCATCGGCATCCACCATGGCAGCCTCAGCCGCGAGGCGCGGCGCAAGGTGGAGGCGGCGATGGCGGCGGGCAAGCTGCGCGGCCTCGTCGCCACCGCCAGCCTCGATCTGGGCATCGACTGGGGCGATATCGACTGCGTGGTGCAGATGGGCGCGCCCAAGGGCAGCTCGCGCCTGCTCCAGCGCATCGGCCGGGCCAATCACCGGCTGGACGAGCCGAGCAAGGCCATTCTCATCCCCGGCAACCGCTTTGAATATCTGGAGGCGCAGGCCGCCTTTGATGCGGTGATGGAAGGCGAACGCGATAGCGAGATCTTCCGCCCCGGCGCGCGCGACGTGCTCGCCCAGCATATCATGGGCCTCGCCTGCGCCGGCCCGCTCGACGCGGACGAGCTGCTCGCGCAAGTCACCAGCGCCACCCCCTATCGCTGGCTGGACCGCCCGCAGCTCGACGACCTGCTGCGCTTCGTTTCCACCGGTGGCTACGCGCTGCGGGCCTATGACCGCTTCCAGCGCCTCGTGCAGGAGCGGGACGGGCGCTGGCGCCTCGCCCACCCCCGTTTCGCGCAGGCGCACCGGCTCAATGCCGGCATCATCGTCGATCAGCCGGCGGTCGCCATCCGCTTCGCCAATGGCCGCAAGCTCGGCACGGTGGAGGAGATGTTCGCCGCCACCCTCGCGCCGGGCGACCGCTTCTTCTTCTCGGGCATGAGCCTCGAACTGGTCCGCCAGACGCAGGACGAACTGGTCGTGCGGGCCAGCAGCCAGTCCGCCCGCATCCCGAGCTGGGGTGGCACCCGCATGGCGATGTCGACCCATCTCGCCGGTCGCGTCCGCCGCTTTCTCGCCGACCCCACCCAGTGGCACCGCTTCCCCGCCGATGTGCATGAATGGCTGGCGATGCAGGCGGTCCGCTCCGTCCTCCCGCGCCCCGATCAGCTGCTCATCGAGACCTTCCCGCATGAGGGGCTGCACCATATGGTCGTCTACAGCTTCGAGGGCTGGAATGCGCATCAGTCGCTCGGCATGTTGCTCACCCGCCGCATGGAGGAGCGCGGCCTGCGGCCCATCGGCTTCGTCGCCAATGATTATGCGCTGGCCGTCTACGGGCTGGCGCCGGTCATCGATCCCACCCCGCTATTCTCGGCCGATCTGCTCGACCATGAGTTCGTGACATGGGTGGAGGATAGCAGCCTGCTCAAGCGCGCCTTTCGCGATGTGGCGGTCATCTCCGGCCTGATCGAGCGCCAGCAGCCGGGCAAGCGCAAGACCGGGCGGCAGGTCAGCTTCTCGACCGACCTCATCTACGACGTGCTGCGCCGCTACGAGCCGGACCATCTGCTCCTGCAAGCCGCCTGGGCGGATGCCCGCGCGCGGATGACCGATGTCGGCCGGCTGGGCGAGTTGATCGACCGCGCGGCGGCAACGATGCTCCATGTCCCGCTCGATCGGGTCAGTCCGCTCGCCGTGCCGGTGCTCATCATGATCGGCCGCGAGCATGTCGCCCGGCGCGAGACGGACGACGCGCTGCTGATCGAGGCCGAGGCGCTGGCAAGGCTCGCCATGACGCCGGACTGATGACAGCGTTTTGAACTCCTTGGCGCTCATGATATTCTGGACGCAGCAAAGGATGGGCTGATGCTGGTCCGACGACGCTTCGCCATTGTGTTTCCCGCACTGCTGGCCGTCGTCTTGCTCCCGGCCGGCCGCGCCATCGCGCAGGCCGACACGGCCCGGACGATGCCCTCTCCGCCAGCCGATCCGGGCGATTTCATCATCACCCCGAGCAACAGCGCGACCACTCTTGCCCCGGATCATTTCGCCGTCACCGAACAGCCGATCCGCATCGGCCGGGATGATGGCGAGCGGATGACCATGCCGGTCGAGATCATCGGCGGCGGCACTTATGATTTCGTGATCGACACCGGTTCGCAGCGCACCATCATCGCCACCGAACTGGCTGCCAAGCTTGCCATGCTCCAGTTGCCGCCGGTGGAAATTGTCAGTATGGCGGGGCGCGTCACCGTCGCCGCCGTCATTCTCAACGGTCTTAAGTATGGCGACCATGTCGTTGAGCGGATGACGGCGCTCAGCATCGCCCAGCGCGATCTGGGGAGCGCCGGGATCATCGGGCTGGACGGGCTGCGGGATAAAAGGCTGACGCTCGATTTCAGGACGCGGCGCATGGAGGTTGGCACAAGCCGCCGGGCCCCCCGCAAGCAGGAGAGCGACCCGGACACGATCATCGTGGAAGCCCGCAGCCGCCTCGGCCAGCTCATCCTTGTCGATTCGCGTATCGACGGCAAGCGCGTGAACGTCATTCTCGATACCGGGGCAGAGTTGAGCGTGGGCAATATGGCGCTGTTCAACAGGCTGAAGCTCAAACGGCTGGTCATTCCGCCTACGCCGACCACCCTCACCAGCGTGACCGGCGCGCAGGTGCCCGCCCTGTTCACGGTGGTGCGAAACATCTCCATCGGGACGGTCAGGCTGGGGAATGTGCCGATGGTGTTCCTCGACGCCGCCCCGTTCGCGGAGCTGGATCTGGCGGACACGCCGGCGATGCTGCTCGGCATGCGGATGCTGCGCATGTTCGATCAGGTGGCGATTGATTTCGGCAGCCGCCATGTCGACTTCCACCTCAAGTCGGGCGCGGCGGATGGCTCATCCCGGCTCGCCGACGCAGCGAGTCGGTCATATCCCTGACGTCCCCCGGCGGGCGCCGCGATGCGCTCCATGTTCAGGGAACGATCATCTTGCCTGATGATTATAGGGAGGGGCTCGCATTCGGGTTATGCGAGATAAAAGAAAAGGGAGATATCCATGGGCTATGCCCGCCATTCCAAATTCGCGCTGATTGCTGCCGTTGCGGCGATGACGCTGAGCGGCTGTGTCACCAATCCGGAGACCGGCAATCGCACCATTTCCAAAACGGCCATTGGCGGCGTGGGTGGCGCGCTGGGCGGCTATCTGCTCGGCGATTTGCTGGGTGGCCGCAATGACCGCACGGAGAAGATCGTCGGTGCGGGCATTGGCGCGATCGCGGGCGCCGGCGTCGGTGCCTATATGGATTCGCAGGAAAAGAAGATGCGCGAGCGCACCGCCGGCACCGGCATCGATGTGGTGCGCGAGGGGGACGAGCTGATGCTGCGGATGCCGTCCGGCATCAGCTTTGCGACCGACCAGTCGAGCATCCAGCCGCAATTCCGCCCGACGCTCGATCAGGTGGCGCAGACGCTGGCCGAATATCCCAAGACGATGATCGACGTGGTCGGCCATACCGATGCGACGGGCAGCGAAGCCTATAATCAGGGGCTGTCCGAACGGCGGGCGGCCAGTGTAGCGGACTATCTCGGCAGCCATGGCGTCGCCTCCGTGCGCATGGCGACGATCGGCTATGGCAAGACCCGCCCGATCGCCACCAATGAAACCGCCGAGGGCCGGGCGGAGAATCGCCGGGTCGAAATCAAGATCGTGCCGGCAGTGGAAGGCTGATTGATCGCTGGATAAGGGTTGGGGCGTGGTTCGGCT
This sequence comes from Sphingobium sp., assembly GCA_035555575.1. Lineage (GTDB taxonomy): Bacteria > Pseudomonadota > Alphaproteobacteria > Sphingomonadales > Sphingomonadaceae > Sphingobium. The sequence goes on along the minus strand of DATMGL010000026.1, from coordinate 149,319 downwards.
GATCAGGCGGGATCACGCCGCCTGACCGCGCGCGCCGGTCATGCTGGCGCGCGTGGTGCCCGTCTGCGCTGGTGGAGCGCGGCGCATCGCGAATCCGTTCGACACGACCAGACGGGTTTGAGCGCGAGGCTGGCCAGTCTTGGGGCTGGGTGCCGGACAGGGACGCAACGGGGCTCCCCTGACGCGGGGCGATTCATCGAGCCTGTGTGGCGGCTGCGCCCGGTGCTCGTGCGAAGTTGCTACAGGAGGCTGCCGCGCAGGCCGTCCAGCACGAACTGGACGGCCAGCGCGGCGAGGATGACGCCGAGCAGACGGGTGATCACCGCCTCCACCTGATCGCCAAAGAGCCGCATGACCGGCCCGATCGCGAGCAGGGCGACCAGCATGATGGCGAGATTGGCAAGGAGCGCGGCGAGGATGACGAGATTGTCCGCCGTGCCGCGCGCGCCCGCGGCGAGCAGCATGATGGTGGCGATCGAGCCCGGCCCGGCGATCATCGGCATGGCCATGGGGAAGATGGAGACATCCTCGACCTGCGGGGTTTCGCGGATCTTCTGCGCGCGATCCTCGCGCCGCCGGGTGCGCTTTTCAAACACCATCTCCATGGCGATGAAGAACAGCATGATGCCGCCGGCGATGCGGAAGGCGGCCAGACTGACGCCGAGGGTGCGTAGCAATGGCTCGCCGAGAAGGGCGAAAACCAGCAGGATGAACGCGGCGACGACGACGGCGCGGATCGCCATATGGCGGCGTTGCAGCGTGTTGGCGCCGGTGGTGAGGCCATGGAAGACCGGCGCGCAGCCCGGCGGATCAATCACCACGAACAGGGTGACGAACGCCGAGATGAACAGTTCCATCACGGCGTGGGCGCCGCATTTTCGTGCAGGATGGGCGCTTGCACGCCTTGCCGGCGCATCGTCACGGCAAGGGTGGCGCCGGCTGCCCCGCTCGTCCATTGCCAGCGCAGCGAACCGTCGTTCGACTGGCCCTCGCCGCTGGGCGGGGGCGGGATGGCGATGCGGGTGTCGGGCTGTTTATGGGCCCGGTCAGAGTCTGCGGCGCGGTTGCCGGGGGCGCATTCGGCGACATGGCCCTCGATCACGGGATCGTCCTGCGCGGGCAGTCGGGTGCCGCCATCGATGGTGAGCAGCCATTTATAATCACCCTTCTGCTGCCGCCGCCAGATGGTGATGAAGCTGCCTTGCGTGCCATCGGGCCGCGTCCATGGGCCGGTCGCGGCGGCGTAGCTGCCATCGCAGGCGGTGAAGACGCGCCGGGGTTCCCAAGTGGTCGGCTGGGGCGGGTCAGCCTGCTTCCGGAGCCAGGCCGGAGCGTTGACGGCGTCCGGCGCGAACAGCACGGCGTCTTTATCCGCCATGTCGCGCAGAGCGGTCCATTGCCCCTTGTCCCGCGCCAGCCGGGCAAGGGACAGCTCGGCCTTGACGATGGCGCTGGGGTTGGCGGAGAGCGGCCTTGCCATGCGGCGCGACTGGGCGCCTGCGACCGACGCGCTCAGGACGAGCGCGCCGATCATCAACAGGGCGCGGCTGCGGATCAAAGACCCTCGGGCGCCGGCAGACCTTCACGCAGATGCGCGGCATAGAGCGTGTTGCGCATCAGCACTGCGATGGTCATCGGGCCAACGCCGCCGGGCACGGGCGTGATGCCGGCGACATGGCTGATGGCGCTCGCCGTATCGACATCGCCGACCAGCCGGGTCTTGCCTTCCTCGGCGGCGGGAACGCGGTTGATGCCGACGTCGATCACGGTTGCGCCGGGCTTGATCCAGCTGCCCTTGACCATCTCCGGCCGGCCGACGGCGGCCACCACGATATCCGCCTGATGGACGACGCTGGCGAGATCCTGCGTGCGGCTGTGGGCGATGGTCACCGTGCAATTTTCGCCGAGCAGCAGCTGCGCCATCGGCTTGCCGACGAGGATCGAGCGGCCGATGACGACCGCGCTCTTGCCGGAGAGATCGCCGAGCTGGTCCTTGAGCAGCATCAGGCTGCCGAGCGGCGTGCAGGGCACCAGGCCGGGCAGGCCGAGCGCGAGCCGGCCGGTGCTGATCGGCGTCAGGCCGTCGACATCCTTGTCCGGGTTGATTGCATTGACCACCGCCTGCTCGTCGAGATGCTTGGGGAGCGGCAGCTGCACGAGGATGCCGTCGACGCGCGGGTCGCCGTTCAGCTCCTCGACCAGCTCCATCAGCTCATCCTGCGCGATGGTGGCGGGGCGCTTGAACTCGAAGCTCTCCATGCCGAGCTGCACGGTCATCTTGGCCTTGCTGCGCACATAGACGCTGCTCGCCGGATCTTCCCCCACCAGCACGACCGCGAGGCCGGGCTTGCGGCCCGTCTTCGCCGTGAATGCCGCGACGCCGGCGCCGACCTTGTCCTGCACCTTGGCCGCAAAGGCCTTGCCGTCGATTGTCTTGCCCAAAGTCATCTGTCTTTCCGCTCCTCGCAGGACATATCCTGAATAACCTGTTCGATCGCCGGCGTGCAGTCCGTGATCCGCAAGCGCTTTAGCCTGTTACTGTCCCCCGCCTCCAGTGAAATTGTCGAAGGCGGCACGCGCAGGCGCCCGGCGAGCAGCGCGATGAGCGCGGCATTGGCCCTGCCCCGGTCGGGCGGGGCGGTGACGCTGGCCTGAAGCCAGCGTGCGCCGTGCGAATCGACAAAGACGCCGCCGATCCGCTCCCGGCTGGCGCGGGGCGAGAGGCGGATGGCCAGCCGCAGGTCCGCCCCGTCGCGCCGGCAGGGCATGTCAGAGCAGCAGCGAGGCCAGCACCTGCAGGCCGGGGCCCTGCATGATGATGATGATGATGAGCACCACCATGGGGGAGAGATCGAGCGCGCCAAGGTCCGGCATGATCCGGCGGATCGGCCGGTAAAGCGGCTCGGTCAGCCGATCGAGCGCGATCCACACGCTGCGGATCAGATCATTGCTCGTGTTGATGACGTTGAAGGCGATCAGCCAGCTGAGCACGGCCTGGACGATGATGATCCACCAGGCGACATTGAGCAGGATTGCCAGTGTCGAGAGAAGGGCAAGGGCCATGAAATTTCCTGTGTCGTTGGGGCGCGGGAGAGTCTAGCCCAGCTAATACACCGGCGACAAGCACGCCGTGTCGGGCGGTGCGGGGGTTAGCGGTGGACCAGCGTGCCGGCGCCCTGCCGGGTGAAAATCTCCAGCAGCATGACATGGGCGATCCGCCCGTCGAGGATGACGGCGGCCTCCACCCCCGCCTCGACCGCTTTCACGCAGGTCTCGACCTTGGGGATCATCCCGCCGGAAATCGTGCCGTCCGCGATCAGCGCGTGGATGCGGGCCGGGTCGAGATCGGAGAGGAGGTCCTTCTCCTTGCTGAGCACGCCGGGCACATCGGTGAGCAGGAAGAAGCGCCGCGCCTTCAGCTCCGCCGCGATCGCGCCGGCCATGGTGTCGGCGTTGATATTATAGGTCTGCCCGTCCGCGCCGATGCCGACGGGGGCGACGACGGGAATGATATTATCGTGCGAGAGGCTATCCAGCAGCCGCCGGTCGACCTTCACCGGATCGCCCACAAAGCCCAGATCGACATGCCGCTCGATGCCGCTATTGGGGTCCGGCGCACGCGAATGGCCGACCTTCTCGCAGATCACCATGCCGGCATCCTTGCCGGAAATGCCGACCGCGCGGCCGCCCGCCTGGCTGATCCAGCCGACGATTTCCTTGTTGATCGAGCCGGCCAGCACCATCTCGGCGATCTGGGCGGTCTCTTTGTCGGTGATGCGCAGGCCGTTGACGAAGCGGCTCTCGACGCCGAGGCGCTGGAGCATCGAGCCGATCTGCGGGCCGCCGCCATGGACGACGACGACATTGATGCCGACCATCTTCATGAGGACGATATCCTCGGCGAAATCGCGCGCCGCCTCCGGATCGCCCATGGCATGGCCGCCATATTTCACGACGAACGTCTCGCCGGCATAGCGCTGCATATAGGGCAGCGCCTCGGTGAGCGTTTCAGCCTTGGCGAGCAGCGCCGGGTCGGGTGCGTAGCGATCAGTCATGGCATCGGCGCATAGTGGCTTGTGCGCCTTGCTGCAACAATGGGCGGAATGGGGCGGGGAGAGCGGGCGCCGGGGCGATGTGGCCGCCCGTGCGGTCACGCCATGGCTGGCCGGGGCAGGGCCGAGTCGCCGGAGTTGGGAGGTCGGCGGGTCCGGCGGGATGCTGGCGTCCGGGCGGTCCGCCCGCCGCGCTGGCTGTCTCACCGTGTCGGCAGGGGCTCGGCGCCGGAATAATCGTAGAAGCCGCGGCCGGTCTTGCGCCCCAGCCAGCCGGCCTCGACATATTTGACGAGCAGCGGGGCGGGGCGGAACTTGGGATCGCCCGTGGTCTCGTGGAGCACGCGGCAGATTTCCAGACAGGTATCGAGCCCGACGAAATCCGCCAGCGTCAGCGGCCCCATCGGGTGGTTGAGGCCGAGGCGGACGGCATTATCGATGTCGCGCACATTGGCCACGCCCTCGCCGAGCGCGAAGATCGCCTCGTTGAGCATCGGCAGCAGGATGCGGTTGACGATGAAGCCGGGCGCATCGAAGGCATGGACGACGTCCTTGCCGAGCGACCGGGCAAAGGCTTCGACCCGGCGCACCGTCTCGGGCGCCGTGGCAAGGCCGCTGATGATTTCCACCAGCGCCATCACCGGCACCGGGTTGAAGAAATGCACGCCGATGAAGCGGGCCGGATCGCCTGCCGCCTGCGCGAGGCGGGTGATCGGGATGGACGAGGTGTTGGAGGCGAGGATCGCGTCCGCGCCCAGTATTTGGGCGACTTCAGCGAAGATGGCGCGCTTGATCTCCTCGCGCTCGGTCGCCGCCTCGATGACCAGCGCGCAGGTGCTGAACGGCGCGAGATCGGCCAGCGGGGTGATCCGTGCCAGCGCGGCCTCGGCCTCCGCTGCGCTCAGCTTGTCGCCTTCGACGGCGCGCTTGAGGCGTTTTTCGATGCTCGCCTTGCCGGCATCCGCGCGGCTCTGGTCGATATCGCGCAGCAGCACGGCGTAGCCCGCCTGCGCGGCGACCTGCGCAATGCCGGCGCCCATCTGGCCCGCGCCGATCACGCCGATAGTCTGCATCTGTCGTCCTTCCGCCGGATGTTGTTCAAGCGCTATTCAGGGCGCTGCGTGCTTGGCTCTACACCCGCGACATGAAGTGCCTTATGGGGGACGAAATGACAAGGTTGCTTGCCGTGTTCGCCCGCCTCGGGGCTGCCGCCGCGCCACTGGCCCTGGCGTCGCCGGGCCTTGCGCAGGGGCCGGTGCCCTCGTCGGTGCCGCTGCTGGAGGCGCCGGGGGGTGGCCCGGTGCTGGGCCGGCTCCGCATTTTCGATGATTGGGCGGTCGGCTGCGACAATCAGCTGAGCTGCGAAGCGGTGGCGCTGGTGCCGGAGGGGGCCGGGCAATCCTATATGGCGCTGGTCGTGCTGCAGCGCGCCGGCGGTGGGGCCGGGGCAGGCACGATCCGCCTGCTCGGCGCCGAGCAGCTGCGCGGCCAGATCGAGCTGATGGTGGACAATCGCCGGCTGGCACGGATCAAGGCCGAGCATGATATGGTGGAGATCACCGGCCCGGCGGCGCTCGAGACGATGCGCGCGCTGGCGAGCAATTATGCCTTCGAGCTGCGCGCGGGCAAGAAGCTGATCGATGCCCCGTCGCTGAGCGGCCTGCCGGCGGCCCTGCGCTATATGGATGAGGTGCAGGGGCGCGTGGGCAGCGTGGCGGCGCTGGTGGCGACGGGCGAGGAGCCGGCGGAGCGCGCCAGGCCGGTGCCGGCCGCCCCGGTGATGGCGGCGTTCGTGGCCGTCGGCGCGGATGCCTCGCCGCCCGTCTTCACCCCGCAGGAGCAGGCTGCGGCGCGCCGCCTGGCGGTGTGCGACGGGCTGCATGACAGCGATTACCCACCCGAAATTCATCGGCTGGACACCGATCATGCGTTGTTGCTGCTGCCATGTCAGGCCGGCGAATATAATGTGAGCGCGGTGCCGTTGATCGCTACGGCCACCACGGCCACCGCGGCCGGCGCGGGCGGCTGGACGTTCCGCATTGCGCGGTTCGATCATGTGCCGGGGGCGTCGGGCGATCCGGATGCCCCGCCGCTGATCGTCAATGCCCGCTGGAACCCGTCACGCGCGGAACTGTCCAGTTTCGCGAAGGGGCGGGCGCTGGGCGATTGCGGCGCGGCAGAAACCTATAAATGGGATGGCAGCCGGTTCCGTCTGGTCGAAGCGCGCTCCATGCCGGTCTGCCGGGGGGCGTGGGAATGGCCGGTGCTGTATTCGGCGGGGACGGCGGGGGAGTGACTGGCGTATCAGGTCGCCATGTTTGCAAGGGCAGTCACTCGATTGCCGATACCCGCTCTGCCCAATCGTCCAGTCCAGCCCAGCCAAGAACGGTGGCAATATTGGCCCGATGATCGGCGAATGTGAAGCTGTCTGGATCAATCGGGAGACCCTTGACCAAGTCCCAGATCGGTGAATGTTCTTTGGGATTATACCGGCGAAAGGGCAGGCCTTCATCCGGATGTCCGCCGACCAAGCTATGCGTTGTCCATGCCTGGCCTTTCTGCACCATCTTGCGACGCTCGCAATTGATACCGTCTGTAACTGCCGCTGTGATGGAATGTCCCAGAAGCCAGGCGATGGTATCGTCCGGTGTGACGCGTTCATAGCCCGCGATCCGGCGCGCCAGAGCGGCGACCGGCACGGTATGTTCGAGGTGCACCGTCTGGCCCAGCGCTTTGGTGGCACAGCGATCGTGATCGGCAAGATTGATGAATTTCTCACTTCGATACAATGTTCCGGCGCATAGCCGGCCCTCTCCGGCTTGCCAGCCGAAGCGGTTATGTAGCTGGCGTATATCGCTTTTATCGCTTTTGCCGCCGATATTGCCGTGAAGGCGGATGAATGGCGTCCTCTCAACTGTGGAACGCATGAGCGATCCCTGTTTGCTCCAGAATGCCCTGAGCTTTTCTGTTTCCGCTTGTAATTTTGCCCTCATTCTTACGCTCCCCGCCTTGCCGTCCGCCGCTGCTCACCGGTGCCCACGAAAAAGGGGCGAAGATGCTTCTCTCCGCCCCTGATCATATTCTGCGAATGACCGCTTATTGCTTGCCGGCCACCGAATAGGTGATCGCGGCGTTGCGCGTCTTCTGGAACTCGGGAACGGTCAGCCCCCGGAAGGCGGCGTAAACGTCGATATTCCCGATACCGAGCACGGCGGCCATTTTCTCCAGCATGAAGAAGATCACGCCATAATGGATCATGCCGATCCAGTTGCGGCTGCGGATCAGATCCTTTTCCTCGTCGCTCAGGTCGGACTCCGCAAACAGCCCTTCCAGATCCTCGACGAAGCGCTTGCGGAACGCCGGTTCGATCAGGCGGTGGAGGAAATGGTTGATCCGGAAGCCCTTGACCGCGCGGTCGATGGTGAAGGGGTAGGTGCCTTCGATCTCGTCCACGCCGGCCAACTGGTGCGCGGCGCGCTGGCGCAGGGCCTCATCGCTTTCCGCCGGCGGAGTTTCGTCGCCCAGATCCTTGAAAAGCATGGTCGCGATCGCGGTCATGGAGGGCAGGAAATAGCTCTGGTGGAGCTTCTCGACCTTTGTGGAGAGGGCGCCGCGCATCAGCAGCCACATGACCACCTCGGCGCCTTCCCAGCCGCCCAGCTTGGCGAGCTCGGTCACGGTCGCGTCGAGCAGCGATTCCGGCGTCTTCTCCAGCCGGTCCATGAACTCCATGTCCCACTCGGTGTTGTTGAAGCCGGCGCGTTCGCCATGGACCTGATGGGACAGGCCGCCGGTGCCGGCGATCGCCACCTTGATGTCCTTGGGGTAGCTCTGGATCGCGCGGCGCAGCGAGCGGCCGAACTTCCAGAAGCGGCGGGCCGAGGGGATCGGATGCTGGAGCACGCCGCACTGGAGCGGCACGAGGCGGCAGGGCCAGCCATGCTCATGCGGCAGCATCACCGAGAGCGGCGAGAAAGCGCCATGATCGAGGCCGAGGCCCTGCCAGTAGGCGAGGTCGAACTCGTCGGCGACGAGGCATTCGGCGATATGCTTGGCGAGGTCCGGGTCGCCCTTGATCGGTGGCAGGTCGCGCTGGCCGCCGCCTTCGTCCGCTGGCGAATATTCCGCGCCGATGCCGAGCGAGAAATGGGAATAATGGGTGAAGAACGACGTCATATGGTCGTTATAGACATAGAGGATGACGTCGGGCTTTTCCTTGGCCAGCCATTGTTTGACCGGCTCGAAACCCTCGAAAATCGGCGCCCAGACCGGGTCGTCAAATTTCTTCGCGTCATGCGCGAAGGCGATAGTGGGCGTGTGCGAAACCGCAAAGCCACCGATGATCCTTGCCAACGTCTCTCTCCTCAAATCCTGGCGGAGCGCTGTGCCCCCGCCATCGCATGATGCCGTCAAACTGCCGCAGCTTTGTATGTAACACAAACGGAAACTTGCGGCGAATCGGGGTGCGGCCGGGGCGTTCGCTCAGAAGCTGTAGACGAAGCTCGCCCGCGTTGCGGTATCGGTCGCCTTGCGGCCGGGCAGCGGATCGGATTCCGACTGGACGTTGAACGACATGCGTGTGGAGATGAAGCTGGTCAGCTTGGCAGTGAGCGCCGAGGTGGAGATCAGCGTGGTGCTGCCGTCGCTGGTCACGATGGAGGCATCCTGCGAGACGGTGAAGCCGTCGCGGATGGTCCAGCGATAGGCCAGCGACCCGCGCGCACCGAACTGGCTGTCGCCGGTGCCGTCGGTGAAGCGGGTCTGGCGCAAGGCGGGGCCGCCATCGACATCCAGCGTCATGCCGGGCCGCTGGATCAGCCGCAGGCCGACACCGAGCGATTCGGTGAAGCGGCGGGCGAAGCCGGCAAATTCGTCGCGCTCCCAGCCCAGCGAGGAGGAGACATAATAGCCCTCGCCGAGCAGGTAGTTGAGGCCATAGGTGACCAGCGAGCGCTCGCGGCTCAATTGCCCGTCCGTCTCCTGATAGTCGAGCGAGGCGGCGACCTTGTGGCGGGCCTTCAACCCATCCTTGGCGAGCTTGAGGCCGACCAGCGCGCTCATCTGGTCGGTATTGCCGGAGGTGACGCCGAAACCGGCCTCGCCCTGTCCGCTCCAGCCGTCGAACGCGCCGAGCGAGGCGAGCCGCGCTTCCTCGGCCTCGCGTGCCCGCGTGGCGGCCTCCCGCTGCTTGGCCTGCACATCGGCCATCAGCTTGATGCCCAGCGCGTCGATGGCCTTGGCCTCCTGCGGGTTCTCGGACTTGGCGACCTTGACGACGGAGGCGAGGGTGGTGGTATCGCCGGTGCGGCCGGCTTCCTGCAGCATGGCCTCGACGGCGGGGCTGATCGCCGGTCGGGGCGCTTGCGCCAGCAATCGCGCGCCCAGCGCGTCAATGGCGGCGGCGTCATCCGGGTTGGCGGCTCTGGCGATGGCGATGACCGTGGTGAGCGCGGCGTTGTCGCCCGTGCGGCCGGCCTCGCGCAGCATCGCCTCGACCTGCGGCGCGATTGCCGGCGGCGGCGGCGGCGGCTCCACCGGGCGCGCCTGCGCCACGAGGGGCTCGCCAAAGACCGCAATCTCCTCGGCATGCTCGGGATAGGTGGATTTGGCGACTTCGATCACGGCGGCCACGGTCGTGACATTGCCAATGCGCGCGGCTTCCTCGATCATCGCCTGAGCGGAGAGGGGGATCTCCGCCACAGCGGGCGTGGACGCCATCGCCAGCGCGCCGGCGATGAACAGGATGAGGCGAGGCCGGCGGCCTGGCTGGCAATGCATGGCGCTCCATTCATGATGTGGACCTTGGCGGCCTTTTGCGGAGGCCGCGCTCCCCTGTCCACCCCGCAAGACGGCCACTGGCGCCTGCCATGCGATGGACCGTCGCACACCGATGCTGGCGCGGGCCGTTTGGCCTGTCGGGCCGTGCATTTGCGCCCGGCTGGCGCATCGCGGGGCCGGTGCAGCGTGGGACTGCGTTGGCATGCGCTCTGGTGATCGCCTGACGAGCCGCTCATCGGACGGGTCGATCACTATGATCCGGAAGGATTATTTGCGAGTGAGAGTGAGTTGCAATAAATGCCATGGCTCTCCTGCTGGGACAAAGCCGATGACGATGCCACGCGACCTGTTGAAAACCCTGACCTATCTGGCGATCCATCTGGCCGTGGGCTTCTCTGTCGCCTATGCCTTCACCGGGTCGCTGCGCATGGCGGGCGGCATCGCGCTGATCGAACCCTGCATCAATGCCGTGGCCTTCTTCGTCCACGAGAAGCTGTGGACGCGCGCGGAAGGCCGGGCGGCGCTGATGTCCGTCATGCGCAAGGCGGCCGCGCCGATTGAGCGCGACGCGGGGCAGGCGGTGATGGTTGCGTGATGGTCGACAGGCTTGCCGGGGCGGCCGGCGGCGGACCAATACGAGGCCGTCGTCCCGCCTGATCAGGGTGTTTGCGGCCCCTCGAAGGGGTGCTTGTCCGACCAGGCGCAGCCGCTGCGCATCGCGTCGGCCAGTTGCAGCGTCACCACATAGGGATAGATGCGGTCGGACATGCCGTCGCTGCATTTGCCGGTGGTGATGGCCATGGTGAACGCCGCGCCCTCCAGCGTGCCGCTATAGGAAAGGCCAGCGCGACCGGCGAAGCGCGACACCGTGACGGTCTGCCCGTCCTGATCGTCCGGCGTCTTGTAGATGAGCTGCTCGCCGGTCACCTCGCCCCCCCAGAACGGCTCGGTGCCGGAGAAATGCACGGTGTCGTCCATGGCGATCTCGCCGAAGGGCTGGGTGTCATCGCGGTTGCCGGGGAGCGTGCCGTCGGCGCCGCCGGACTGGCAGGCGGACAGCGCGAGAAGCAGGAAAGCGGGCATCATGACACGGCGCAAGGGGGCGATCCTCCGATAGCGGGCAGTTGAGCCGGTGTCCTAGCAGCTTGGGAGCATGGTGCGAAGACGGCAAGCGATCGCGGGGCCGGGCGCCCGCAGGGAACGTCCGGCGCGCGGGGCTGGACATGGCGGCCCCCGGCCTCCTAGCAACTCTCATGCGCTGGCTTTGGCGCGATGATGCCGAAAGGGGACGGACGCGATGGCCAATGGCGATGACGATTATGTCTATGATGACGAGAGCGGCGAATGGATGCCCGCGGCCGAACTGGCGGAGAAGCGCGCGGCGGCCGGGCGCATGGAGGTGCGCGACGCGGTCGGCAATCTTCTTGCCGATGGCGATCAGGTGACGCTCATCAAGGATCTCGAGGTGAAGGGCGCGGGGCAGACGCTGAAGCGCGGCACGCTGATCAAGGCGATTCGCCTGACCGGTGATCCGCAGGAGATTGATTGCCGGTTCGAGGGCATCAAGGGCCTGGTGCTGCGGGCGGAGTTTGTGAAGAAGCGATGAGCCGGCCGGTTCTGCCTCGTCCGGGCATCAAAGCCTCTAGGCGGGCACGGCGCAGTCCGGCATGAGGCGCGCATGAGCCAAGCTGACGATATCGCCCTCGCGCACCGCCTTGCCGATGCGGCCGGGGCCGCCATCCGCCCTTTTTTCCGCGCGCCGTATGAGGTCGAGGACAAGGCCGACGCCTCGCCCGTGACCGAGGCCGACCGCGCCGCCGAGCTGGCGATGCGCGCGCTGCTCGCCGCCGAGCGGCCCGGCGACGGCATCATCGGCGAGGAATTTGGCGCCGAGCGACCGGAAGCCGCGCGGCAATGGGTGCTCGATCCGGTGGATGGCACCCGCAGCTTCATCGCCGGGCGGCCGATCTTCGGCACGCTGATCGCGCTGATGCAGGATGGCTGGCCGCTGCTCGGGGTCATCGACCAGCCGATCAATGGCGAGCGCTGGGTCGGCGCGATGGGGCGCAAGACGACGTTCAACGGCCAGCCCGTCGCCACCCGCCGCTGCCGCGACCTCGATCAGGCGATCCTCGCCACCACCGGGCCGCAATATTTCCCCGGCCACACCGCCGAGCATTTCTCGATATTGGCGGGCCAGTGCCGCGATACGGTGTGGGGCGGCGATTGCTATAATTACGGGCTGCTGGCGAGCGGCCATATCGACATCGTGGTCGAGGCCGGGCTCAAGCTGCATGATCTGGCCGCGCTGGTGCCGATCGTGGAAGGCGCGGGCGGCCGCATGTGCGACTGGTCCGGCGAACCGCTGACCGATGCCAGCGATGGCCATGTCATCGCGATCGGCGATCCGGCGCGGCTCGATGACGTGATCGAGGCGCTGGCCCATCATCACGGGCATTGAGCGGCGGTTGAAGCGAGCGGCCCCGGCCGGCAGGCCAAGGCACTACCGCCAGATGACGGCGCCCTGCGCGGCGTGGAACTGGACGGGCGATGGCTCCAGCCGCGCGTCGAGCGGGCCATGCAGGGCGCGCTGTTCGCCGTCGACGAGCATGTCCAGCCGGGCGTGCGTCGCGCTCAGTGTCAGCGCCCTGTGGTTGCCGAGGCGCTCGGAGGGGCCGTCGCGGAAATCGCCTTGCAACCATGCCAGGCCATGTCTGAACAGATCCGCGGCGCTGGCGGCCTGAATGCCATAGACCTCGATCCCCGTCTGCGACGGTTCGAGGTAAATGGCCGGAAACTGCGCATCCTGCCCCGCGAGCCGCACGCCGGTGTCGTCCAGCGTCGCGCCGAGCGCGCGGGGCACGCTGGCGCCCAGCGCCGCAAGGTCGAGATTGCGCAGATCCTCGCGCACATCGCCCCACAGGGCGGTCGGCCCGGCGATGATGCCGGCATAGGCGGTGATCTCGCCGGCGCGGATCATCGGCACGCGCAGCCGTGCGCCTGTGCCCGCGAGCCATGCCTGCACGATGTCCAGCGGGGCGAGATCGCCATGGAGCGCGCCGGCGAGCAGGTTCATGGTGCCGCCGGGCAGCACCAGCACCGTGCCGTCCCAGCCGGCCAGCGCATCGGCCGCGGCGCTGATCGAGCCATCGCCGCTCAGGATGATGATGAGGTCCAGTCCCTCGGCGCTGGCGGCCTGGGCGGTGGGCAGGTCCGCTTCGCCCAGCGCCAGTTTGCGGCTGATTGGCTGGCCGGCATCGGCAAGCAGGGTTTCCAATTGCGCGACCAGCGCTTCATCGAAGCTGCCGCTGCGCGGATTGATGATGAGCAGGCTTTTCGTCATGGCTTCATAACCGCCGGCAGGGCGAAAGGATGCGCCGGCCTGCGCGAAAGCCGGTTTCTCCCGGTCTCGCCCCTTGAGCCGCGCGGAGTGACGCGCTAGGACGCCCTCAAGATACGACGCGCCATCCGTCGCGCGCCATGCCCAGGGATTTGTCGAGCGATGGCCGAATTTTTTCTCCCCGCCAACAGCACCGTGCGCAAGACCGGCACGGTTCACAAGGCACCCGATGATGCGAGCCGCGTCAAGAACTTCAAAGTGTATCGCTATGATCCCGATTCGGGCGCGAATCCGCACTATGATACGTTCGAGATCGATCTGGACGATTGCGGGCCGATGGTGCTCGACGCGCTGATCAAGATGAAGGGCGAGCAGGACAGTTCGCTGACCTTCCGCCGCTCGTGTCGCGAGGGGATTTGCGGCTCCTGCTCGATGAACATCAACGGCACCAACGGCCTCGCCTGCACCACCGCGATCGAGGATTGCAAAGGCGATGTGCGGATCACGCCGCTGCCGCATATGGATGTGATCAAGGATCTCGTCCCCGACTTCACGCATTTCTATGCGCAATACAGTTCCATCCAGCCCTGGCTGAAGACGGTGACGCCGCCGCCGAGCGACAAGGAGCGACTGCAGAGCCCCGAGGACCGCGCCAAGCTGGATGGCCTGTATGAGTGCATCCTGTGCGCCTGCTGCTCGACCAGCTGCCCGAGCTACTGGTGGAATTCGGACAAGTTCCTCGGCCCGGCGATCCTGCTGCAGGCCTATCGCTGGCTGGCGGACAGCCGCGACGAATATACCGGCGAGCGGCTCGATGAGCTGGAAGATCCCTTCCGCCTCTATCGCTGCCACACGATCATGAATTGCGCCAATGTCTGCCCCAAGGGGCTGAACCCGGCCAAGGCGATCGCCGAAACCAAGAAGATGATGGTCGAACGGGCCATCTGATGCGCAATGACGTGGCGCTGGCGGGCGCACCGGGGGCGGATGACGTGACCCGGCGGCCCCATGGGGCCATGGCGGCGGCATGACGACCGTTCTTGCCCGCTATGATGCGCTGGTTGCGGCCGGCGAACTCACGCCGGATAGCGACCAGCGGGCGGCCGCCATCCGCCTGACCACTCTTCAGCAGGAACTGGAGGCGGCGCCCCGGCGCGGCTCCGTGCTCTGGCGGATGCTGCGCAAGCCGCCCGAGCCGGTGCGCGGCGTTTATCTGTGGGGCGGCGTGGGGCGCGGCAAGTCCATGCTGATGGACCTGCTGCGCGACTGCCTGACCGGAACCGCCAAGCGGCGCACCCATTTCCACGAATTCATGCTCGATGTGCATGCCCGCCTGCGCGCGGCGCGTGAGAGCGAGAGCGGCGATCCGATCCTGCCGGTCGCCAGCGCGCTGGCCGCCGATGTGCGGGTGCTGCTGTTCGACGAGATGGTGGTCAATAATATGGCGGACGCGGCGATCATGTCCCGCCTGTTCACCGCGCTGCTGGATGCCGGGGTGACGCTGGTCGCCACCTCCAACCGCGCGCCGGACGATCTCTACAAGGACGGCCTCAACCGCGAGCTGTTCCTGCCGTTCATCGCGCTGCTCGACGCGCGGCTGGATGTGCTGCCGCTCAATGGCCCCACCGATTACCGGCTCGACCGGCTGGGGGATGCGACCATCTGGCACACCCCCAATGGTGAGGCGACCACGGCGGCGATGCGCGACATCTTCTTCCGCCTCACCGATTATCCGCCCGAGGACAGCGCCCATGTGCCGAGCGAGGAGCTGCCGATCCCCGGCGGGCGCACCCTGCATGTGCCCAAGGCGTTCAAGGGCGTGGCGGTCTTCTCCTTCAAGCGCCTGTGCGGCGAGGCGCGGGGTGCGAGCGACTATCTCGCCATCGCGCGGCGCTTCCATACCGTGCTCATCGTCGGCATTCCGGTGCTGGGGCCGGAGAATCGCAACGAGGCCGCGCGCTTCGTCACGCTGATCGATTCGCTCTACGAGCATAAGGTCAAGCTCATCGCCGGCGCGGCGGCGCAGCCGGCGGAGCTGTATCCGGCGGGGGATGGCCGGTTCGAATTCGAGCGCACCGTCTCGCGGCTCATGGAGATGCAGTCGCTCGATTATCTCGCGCTCGGCCATGGCGCGCACGCGGCTTGACGCAATCTTGAGGCCGGCCGGATTACTATGCGCCTTGCTCGGTTCGCCGGCTCTGGGCATGGGGGTGGATGATGGGGTGTCTAGACGCCGCTGCTTTGACGAAAATCTGGATATGATGGCGCGCCATGGCAATTTCGAGCACTGATCCGGACTGGTCGCGCGAGCAATATCCCCGGTTCAGTTGGATGCCGTCGCGGGCGCTGCTGCGGGCGATCCGGTCCTATCAGCAGGCGCCCGCCGGCATGCGG
The DNA here is from genome assembly GCA_035555575.1 of Sphingobium sp. Taxonomy (GTDB): domain Bacteria; phylum Pseudomonadota; class Alphaproteobacteria; order Sphingomonadales; family Sphingomonadaceae; genus Sphingobium. The sequence goes on along the minus strand of DATMGL010000026.1, from coordinate 133,755 downwards.
GGCGCCCTCACGCGCCTGCTGGCGATTTACCGCCACCGCTTCTGGTCGATCGTCACCGGCGCGGATATTCCGCTCAATGCCAGGCTGGGCGGCGGGCTGCTCATGCCGCACCCCAATGGCATCGTCTTCCATCCCGATATTCAGATCGGGCCGAATTGCCTCGTCTTCCAGCAGGTCACGCTGGGCGCGAACGGGCGCGGCGTTCCCCGCATCGGCGGGCATGTCGATATTGGCGCGGGGGCCAAGATTCTTGGCCGGGTCACCGTTGGCGATCATGCGCGGATCGGCGCCAATGCCGTGGTCCTGCAGGATGTGCCGGCTGGCGCGACGGCGGTTGGCAATCCCGCGAGGATCATCCCGGCGCCGCACAAGGGATCACCCTCGGCCGGATGATCAGGCCGCGATCCTTGCTCCATGCCGCCCGTTGCCGCGCTGCGTGTCCCACCCGTTCAGGGTTTCCTTCCTCCTGTAACGTCTATGCCTGACATAGCCTCTATCGAGTTCTTCATGACGCCAGCCATGCTCCCTGCCCAACTTGCCATCGTGGTGCCGACCTTCAACGAGCGGCGCAATGTGCCGCTGCTGGTCGAGCTGGTCGGCAAGGCGCTGCCGGGCGTCGCGTGGGAAATGATTTTCGTCGACGATGATTCGCCCGATAAGACGGCCGAGCAGGCCCGGGCGCTCGCCATGGTCGATCCGCGGGTGCGGATCATCCAGCGTTATGGCCGGCGCGGCTTGTCCAGCGCGTGCGTGGAGGGGATTCTCGCCACCGCGGCGCCTTATGTCGCGATCATGGATGCCGATCTCCAGCATGACGAGGCGGCGCTCAAGGCGATGTATGAGCGGATCGGGCAGGGCGATGTCGACCTTGTCGTGGGCAGCCGCTATATGGCGGGCGGCGGCATGGGCGACTGGAGCGAGAATCGCCAGCGCATGAGTCGCTTTGCGACGAAGCTGGCGCTGCGCCTCACCCAGACGCCGATCTCGGACCCGATGAGCGGGTTCATGATGATGCGCCGTGATGCGTTCATGCGCTCGCTGCCGCATCTTTCCACCGTCGGCTTCAAGATCCTGCTCGATATCGCGGCGAGCGCGCCGGTGCCGCTGCGCGTGGCCGAGGTGCCCTATACCTTCCGCACCCGCCAGCATGGCGAGAGCAAGCTCGATAGTCTGGTGCTCTGGGAATATGTCCAGCTGCTGATGGACAAGCTGGTCGGCCATATCGTGCCGGTGCGGTTCCTCAGCTTCGCGCTGGTCGGCGGGCTGGGCGTGGTGGTGCATTTCGCGGTGCTGACATTGCTGTTCAAGCTGCTCGACCAGAGCTTCGGATTCGCGCAGACGGTGGCGACGCTGGTGGCCATCTCCAGCAATTTCTTCCTCAACAATATGTTCACCTACCGCGACAAGAGGCTGGTCGGCTGGGGGCTGGCGCGCGGCTGGGTGAGTTTCAACCTGGTCTGCGCGTTCGGGGCGGCGGCCAATGTCGGCGTGGCCGACTGGCTCTTCACCCAGCGTTCCTACTGGGCGCTGTCCGCGCTCGCCGGCATCACCGTCAGTGTGGTGTGGAACTATGTGATGTCTGCAATGTTTACCTGGCAGAAAAAACGCTGAACGCTGGGGTGCTGCCCCCGGTCGTCGCCCCTTATTGCTATTGCGAACTAGTTGCAGAGAATATGTGGCGAACGTCATTGAACCGTCGGGCGTTTCAGCTTAAGGCCGGCCAAACCCAATGATCCGCGGAGGAGAAAAGGCGTATGGCTCGCAAGAAGATCGCACTTATCGGCGCAGGCAATATTGGTGGCACACTTGCCCATCTGGCTGCGCTCAAGGGGCTTGGCGACATCGTCCTGTTCGACGTCGTGGAAGGCGTGCCGCAGGGCAAGGCGCTTGATCTCTCCCAGTGCGGTCCGGTCGAGGGCTTTGACGCCGCGATCACCGGCACCAATGATTATGCCGATATTGCGGGCGCGGACGTCATCATCGTCACCGCCGGCGTTGCCCGCAAGCCGGGCATGAGCCGCGACGATCTGCTGGGTATCAATTTGAAGGTCATGAAGGCCGTGGGCGAGGGCATCAAGGCCAACGCGCCGGACGCTTTCGTTATCTGCATCACCAACCCGCTCGATGCGATGGTGTGGGCGCTGCGCGAATTTTCCGGCCTGCCGCACAACAAGGTGGTCGGCATGGCCGGCGTGCTCGATTCGGCGCGCTTCAGCCACTTCATCGCCGATGAGTTCAAGGTCTCGGTCAAGGATGTCAGCACCTTCGTGCTCGGCGGCCATGGCGACACGATGGTGCCGGTGGTGCAATATTCGACCGTCGCCGGCATTCCCGTGCCCGATCTCATCAAGCAGGGCCGCTCCACCCAGGCGCGCATCGACGCGATCGTGCAGCGCACCCGTTCGGGCGGCGGCGAAATTGTCGGCCTGCTCAAGACCGGCTCGGCCTTCTATGCGCCCGCAACCAGCGGCATCGCGATGGCCGAGGCCTATCTCTACGATCAGAAGCGCCTGCTGCCCTGCGCCGCGCATGTGGACGGCAAATATGGCGTGAATGGCCTTTATGTCGGCGTGCCGGTGATCATCGGCAAGGACGGCGTCGAGCAGATCGTCGAGATCGCGCTGGACGATGAGGCGAAGGCCAATCTCGGCAAGAGCGTCGCGGCGGTCGAGGAACTGCTGACGGCGTGCAAGGGTCTCGACCCGAGTCTGGTGTGATGCGCGCGTTCTGCTTTTTGATCGGTGCCCTGCTAGCGGCCGTGCCCGTGGTTGCTGCCGCTGCGCCGGCCGTCGCGGAGTATCCCCATGCGGTCGATAGCTTCGCGGCGTCCTGCCTGTCTGGTGATCTGACGGCGCAAGCGCGCCTCGCTGCTGCGTCGACCAATGGCTGGCGGGAAACCGACGCGGCAGGTCTCAAGGTTGCGGGGCTGGGTGTCGGGAAGGCGATCGACAAAAATTATAATTTCGATCGTCCTGAAGCCGTCACCGTCTTCGAGCAGGATATTGATGCGCACCCGGCACGCCTGATCGTGGCGACTTTTCCCGCGAAGAACCGCTATCGCACGCTGTGTGCACTGGTCATGCGCGATGTTGCCAATGCCTTCGTTTATAAGGATGAACTGGGCGACGCCTTCAAGGCGCTCGGGATCAAGGGCAAGAGTGTGGACCTGCCTCATTATTTCGAATGGGCGGGCAAGGTCGGTTCGGATAATGTTCCGGTCCGGGGAGAGGTCTTCACACGATCGCAAGCGCTTGGCGGAAAGCGCGACATGCATATTTACGTCGCTTTCTGAACGAACATGCGACCGTCGACTCGATAAAGGGAATCTGATGTCCATCCTCGTCAACAAGAACACCAAAGTCATCACGCAGGGCATGACCGGCGCGACCGGCACGTTCCATACCGAGCAGGCGCTGGCCTATGGCACGCAGATGGTCGGCGGCGTGACGCCGGGCAAGGGCGGCACCAGCCATATCGGCCTGCCGGTCTTCGATACGGTCGAGGAAGCGGTGGCCAGGACCGGCGCGGACGCCTCCGTCATCTATGTGCCGCCGGCCTTCGCCGCGGACTCGATCCTTGAGGCGATCGATGCGCAGGTGCCGCTGATCGTGGCGATCACGGAAGGCATTCCGGTGCTCGACATGGTGCGCGTCAAGCGCGCGCTCTCGGGCAGCAAGTCGCGCCTCATCGGCCCGAACTGCCCCGGCGTGCTGACCCCCAATGAATGCAAGATCGGCATCATGCCCGGCTCCATCTTCCAGAAGGGCAGCGTCGGCGTGGTCTCGCGCTCGGGCACGCTCACCTATGAGGCGGTGTTCCAGACAACCAATGCCGGGCTGGGCCAGACCACGGCCGTCGGCATTGGCGGCGATCCGGTCAACGGCACCAATTTCATCGACGTGCTGGAGCTGTTCCTCGCCGATGATGAGACGCAGAGCATCATCATGATCGGTGAAATCGGCGGCGATGCCGAGGAGCAGGCGGCACAGTTCCTGCGCGATGAAGCCAAGCGCGGCCGCAGCAAGCCGATGGCCGGCTTCATCGCCGGGCGCACCGCCCCTCCGGGCCGCCGCATGGGCCATGCCGGCGCGATCGTCTCGGGCGGTCAGGGCGGCGCGGAAGACAAGATCGCGGCGATGGAAGCGGCCGGGATCAAGGTGGCCGCGAGTCCCTCGGAACTGGGCACCACCCTGCTGGCGGTGCTGAACGGGTAAGCCGGTTAAGGGCGGCTTCATCCCGGACCGCTAAGGCAGACAATCAACGGGCGGCCAGTCATCATTCGGCCATCGTCATTAACGGGCAGGGCGAAGCGAGGATCAAGCCATGGGCTTTGAAAAGCAGGATTTCACGGGCATGACTGAGGTCGAGCAGGGGCCGAGCTGGGCTCGCAAGGGCTGGCCACTCGAGGCGACGGACGATCTGACCGCCGCGCTCGACCCCACGCAGATGCAGGTGGCGGTCAAGGCCGCCGCCGCCAAGGCGGGCACGCCGCTGCCGGAGGCGGAGATCGCGCGCGCGGCGGGGGATTCCATCCGCGCGATGATGCTCATCCGCACCTATCGCGTGCGCGGGCATCTGGCCGCCAATCTCGATCCGCTCGGCCTGTCGCACCGCGAGCTGCCGGCTGACCTGACGCCGGAATATCATGGTTTTGCCGGTGCCGATCTGGACCGTAAAATCTATATTGGCGGTGCGCTGGGCCTCGAATGGGGGACCATCCGCGAGGTCGTGCAGATCCTGCGCGCCAATTATTGCGGCAATGTCGGCCTCGAATATATGCACATCTCCGACGTGGAGGAGCGCCGCTTCCTGCAGGATCGCATGGAAGGGCAGGACAAGGAGATCATCTTCACCGAAGCGGGGAAGAAGGCGATCCTGACCAAGGTGATCCACGCCGAGCAATATGAGAAGTTTCTGGGCCGCAAATATGTCGGCACCAAGCGCTTCGGCCTCGATGGCGGTGAATCGATGATCCCGGCGCTGGAAGCCGTGATCAAATATGGCGGCCAATATGGCGTGCGCGAGATCGTCTATGGCATGGCGCATCGCGGCCGGTTGAACGTGCTCGCCAACGTGATGGCCAAGGGCTTCCGCGTCATCTTCCACGAATTTTCCGGCGGCACCGCCAATCCGGAGGATGTCGGCGGATCGGGCGACGTCAAATATCATCTCGGCACGTCCACCGACCGCGAATTCGACGGCATCAACGTGCATATGAGCCTGGTGCCCAACCCCTCGCATCTCGAGACGGTCGATCCGATCGTGCTCGGCAAGGTGCGCGCGCAGCAGCTGTTCCGCGACGATATCGGCCCGGACAAGCACAAGCAGGTGCTGCCGGTGCTGATCCATGGCGACGCCGCCTTTGCCGGGCAGGGCATCGTCTGGGAATGTTTCGGCTTCTCCGGCGTGCGCGGCTATAATACCGGCGGTTGCATCCACTTCATCGTGAACAACCAGATCGGCTTCACCACCTCGCCGCAGTTCGCGCGGTCATCGCCCTATCCGAGCGATGTCGCCAAGGGCGTGCAGGCGCCGATCCTCCATGTGAACGGCGATGATCCCGAGGCGGTGACCTTCGCCTGCAAGGTGGCGATCGATTATCGCCAGACCTTCCACCGCGATATCGTGATCGACATGTGGTGCTACCGCCGCTTCGGCCATAATGAGGGCGACGAACCGGGCTTCACCCAGCCGCTCATGTATGCCGAGATCAAGAACCACCCGCCGGTGAGCGCCATTTACAGCGCCCGCCTGCGCGAGGAAGGCGTGATCGACGACAGCTATCTCCAGTCGACGACGGAGGAGTTTGTCGCGCTGCTGGACGAGGAGTTCGCGGCGTCCACCAGCTACAAGGCGAACAAGGCGGACTGGTTCGCCGGGCGCTGGTCCGGCCTGCATCAGCCGGCCAATGCCGAGACCGCGCGCCAGAATGTGGATACCGCGATCAGCCCCAAGCTGTTCGAGAGTCTCGGCCGCACGCTGACCACCGTGCCGGCGGACCTCACCATCCACAAGACGCTGCGCCGTATTCTCGACGCCAAGACCAACATGTTCCGCACCGGCGAGAATTTCGACTGGGCGACGGGCGAGGCGCTGGCCTTCGGTTCGCTGCTCTCGGAAGGCTATGGCGTGCGCCTCTCCGGCCAGGATTCGGGGCGCGGCACGTTCAGCCACCGCCACGCCGCCTGGATCGATCAGAAGACGGAGCGCAAATATATCCCGCTCCTCAATGTGCCGCACGGCCATTTCGAGGTGTATGACAGCCCGCTGTCCGAATATGGCGTGCTCGGGTTCGAATATGGCTATGCCATGGCGGACCCCAAGAGCCTGGTGTTGTGGGAAGCGCAGTTCGGCGATTTCGCCAATGGCGCGCAGATCGTCATCGACCAGTATATCGCCTCGTCCGAATCCAAGTGGCTGCGGGCCAACGGTCTCGTGCTGCTGCTGCCCCATGGCTATGAAGGGCAGGGGCCGGAGCACTCGTCGGCGCGGCTGGAGCGGTTCCTCCAGCTGTGCGCGGAGGGCAATATCCAGGTCGCCAACTGCACCACGCCGGCCAATTATTTCCACCTGCTGCGCCGGCAGATGCTGCGGGCGTTCCGCAAGCCGCTGATCATCATGACGCCCAAATCGCTGCTGCGGCACAAGCTGGCCGTCTCGCAGGCCGAGGATTTTCAGGGTGACACTCACTTCATGAGACTGCTGTCGGATACCAATCCGGCGCCGGACGAGCAGACACGCCGGCTCATCCTGTGCTCCGGCAAGGTCGCCTATGATCTGATCGAGGCGCGCGACGAGGCGGCGGATGAGGGCGTTCAGATCGTCCGGGTGGAGCAGCTTTACCCGTTCCCGACCGAGGCGCTTGCCATCCGCCTCAAGCGCATGACGGCGCTGGAGGAAGTGGTCTGGTGCCAGGAGGAGCCGCGCAACAATGGCGGCTGGTTCTTCGTGGAGCCCTATATCGAGGAAGCGCTCGAACAGGCCGGCAAGGCGCCGATGCGCGCGCGCTACGCCGGGCGCAAGGCCTCGGCATCGCCCGCCACGGGCCTTGCCAAGCGCCATCTTGCCGAGCAGGGTGCGCTCATTGCGGACGCGCTTGAACATAGCGTCCGCACCGAAATCAAACGTCAGAAAAAAGGCTGATCTCCGCCACGCGCGGCGCCAGGAGCAAAGACATGGCCACCGAAGTCAAAGTCCCCACGCTGGGCGAATCCGTTACCGAGGCAACCGTTGGCCAGTGGCTCAAGCAGCCCGGCGATGCGGTGGCCATCGATGAGCCCATCGCCAGTCTGGAGACGGACAAGGTGGCGATCGAGGTGCCCTCGCCGGTCGCCGGAGTGATTGCCGAGCTGATCGTCAAGGAAGGCGATACGGTCAATGTCGGCGCGGTGATCGCGACGGTCGAGGCCGGGGCTGCCCCCGCCGCGAAGGCCGCCCCTGCCGCGAAGGCCGCCAGCGCCGCACCGGCGCCGGTCAAGGCGGAGGTGGCGCCGGCCGCGCCGGCCATGTCCGCGCCGGCAATCGAGGCCGATAGCGGCTCGATCACGCTCTCCCCGGCGGTGCGCCGGCTGGTGCTGGAGCATGGGCTGGACCCGAGCGGCATTGCCGGCACCGGCAAGGATGGCCGCCTGACCAAGGATGATGTGATGGCCGCGATTGCCGCCGGCACTGCCGTGGCGGCGGCCCCGGCCCCGGCAGCGGCGCGCGAGAGCGCCCCGGCGCAGGGCCCGTCGCGCCATCAGGAGCGGGTCAAGATGACGCGCCTGCGCCAGACCGTCGCCAAGCGCCTCAAGGAAGCGCAGAACAACGCCGCGTTGCTCACCACCTTCAACGATGTCGACATGACCGCGGTCATCGAGGCGCGGGCGAAGTATAAGGATCTGTTCGAGAAGAAGCATGGCGTGCGGCTGGGCTTCATGGGCTTCTTCGTGAAGGCCGCCTGCATGGCGCTCAAGGATGTGCCGGGCGTCAACGCGCAGATCGAGGGCGACGAACTCGTCTATAATGATTTCTGCGATATCTCGGTCGCGGTGTCCGCGCCTAACGGCCTGGTCGTGCCGGTGATCCGCAATGCCGAGGCGATGAGCATCGCCCAGATCGAAAAGACTATCGCCGGCTTTGGCAAGAAGGCCAAGGAGGGCACGCTCACCATGGATGAGATGAAGGGCGGCACCTTCACCATCTCCAATGGCGGCGTGTTCGGATCGCTGATGTCGACGCCGATCATCAACCCGCCGCAGTCCGGCGTGCTCGGCCTGCACCGCATCGAGGAGCGGCCGGTGGTGCGCGACGGGCAGATCGTGGCGCGGCCGATGATGTATCTGGCGCTCAGCTATGATCATCGCATGGTCGATGGCCGCGAGGCGGTGACCTTCCTGGTGGCGCTCAAGAACGCCATCGAGGACCCGACGCGGCTGTTGATCGACCTTTGACGGATCAGGGCGCCTGCGCAGGCCGGCGTCCGGGGCGGAGACGAACCACGAGAGCCGGATATGTCCACAGGATGGCGAGTAGGCCGCATGAATGCGTGATACTCGCGTCACCAGCGGTCTGCCCGTCCGGACTATCGGCATCGCGATGCCCTGATCGAACAGCATGGCGGGATCTGTTCGAAACGTTATTTTGAGCCGCCCTGGGCTCCTGTCTCTGCAGGAGCGCTGGATGAATGGAGCGAATGATGGCTGACTACGACTATGACGTCCTCGTGATCGGCTCCGGGCCGGGTGGCTATGTGGCGGCGATTCGCGCCGCCCAGCTCGGCCTCAAGACCGCCTGCGCGGAAAGCCGCGAGACGCTCGGGGGCACCTGCCTCAATGTCGGCTGCATCCCCTCCAAGGCGCTGCTCAATGCCTCCGCCCTGTTTCATGAGGCGAGCAGCGGCGCGCTGGCCCGCCATGGCGTGACGCTGGGCGCGGTGGCGCTCGACCTGCCCGCCATGCTTGCGGACAAGGATGAGGCGGTGAAGGGCCTCACCGGCGGCATCGAATATCTGTTCAAGAAGAACAAGATTGACTGGCTCAAGGGCCATGCTGTCTTCACCGATGCCCACAGCGTCACCGTTGCCGGCAAGGCCGTGACCGCGAAGAATATCATCATCGCGACCGGCTCCAGCGTCACCCCGCTGCCGGGCGTCGCGGTGGACAATGCGGCGGGCGTCATCGTCGATTCGACCGGCGCGCTGGCGCTGGCCAAGGTGCCGGCGCATCTCGTCGTGATCGGCGGCGGCGTCATCGGGCTGGAGCTGGGCTCGGTCTGGGGCCGGCTGGGCGCGAAGGTGACCGTCATCGAATATCTCGACCAGATCCTGCCCGGCATGGATGGCGAGGTGCGCGAGGAAGCGGCCAAGCTGCTCCGGAAGCAGGGCATGGACATCCGCACATCGACCAAGGTGACCGGCGTTGCCGTCAAGGGCAAGGCCGCCAGCGTGACGATCGAGCCGGCGGCGGGCGGGGACGCCGAGACGATCGAGGCCGATGCGGTGCTCGTCGCGATCGGCCGGCGGCCGAACACGGACGGGCTGGGGCTCGAGGCGATCGGCCTTGCGACCAACGCGCGCGGCCAGATCGAGACCGGACCGGATTTCGGCACCAGCGTGCCCGGCGTCTGGGCGATCGGCGACGTCATCCCCGGCCCGATGCTCGCCCACAAGGCCGAGGATGAAGGCATTGCCGTGGCCGAGAATATCGCCGGCCTCACCGGCATCGTGAACCATGCGGTCATCCCGAGCGTGGTCTATACCCATCCGGAAATCGCCGGCGTCGGTCTCACCGAGGAAGCGGCGAAGGAACGCGGCGCGATCAAGGTCGGCAAATTCCCGATGCTGGCGAACAGCCGGGCCAAGGCGATCGGCGATACGGACGGCTTCGTGAAGGTGATTGCGGACGCCGCCACCGACCGGGTGCTCGGCGTGTGGATGATCGCCGGGCCGGCCGGCACGATGATCGCGCAGGCGGCGCAGGCGATGGAATTCGGCGCCTCGTCCGAGGATATCGCCTATACCTGCCACGCCCACCCGACCCATAATGAGGCGCTCAAGGAAGCGGCGATGGCCGTGCTGGGCAAGCCGATCCACATCTGAGCCGGCGCTCTGCGCCCGGTTTCCGGGCGCAGACGGCGAGTGGTCGATGGCCGCAAGCCGCCGCGAGACGGTGCTCATGGCGGTGTCCCGGCATGCCGGGCGACGCGGCTTGCGGAGATCGCTGGCTGAGGATGCCTCGGTTCGCTTGATCGGGATCGCTCAAGGCCTGCCCGAAAGGCACGGCGACGCAGGCGACCGGACCATGCCAGTCAAATTCGGTGAACTGTGCGAGGTCCGGCGTGCTGGCGGTGCGGGCTCGTGTTGCGCAGGCCGTCAGGGCGGTCGCGCCGGGGCGATCTCATCGGCGTGCGGTCCGCACGACTGCTCCGGATCATTGGATTTGACGCGTTCTCCGGGGCAGCGGGTTCCGCTGTCTGCCGAAGGAAACCCTCTGGTGTAGCCATGCCGACACCATGACCGCGCGCAAGACGTGGCGGCGTCGAGCGTGAGCCGGCACATCGGGCGCACGGTCCGGCTCGACAGCCCCGCCGCCCCCGGATAGACCGCCACCATGGCCACAGCGGATGTCACGGTGCCGGTCGGTTCGATGCTGATGACGCTCAACGTCGTGGGCACGCTGGTCTTTGCCGCCTCCGGCGCGCTGGCGGCCGCGCGCATCCGGCAGACGCTGGTCACCTTCGCCTTCTTCGCGCTGGCGACCGGCGTGGGCGGCGGCACGGTGCGCGATCTGCTGATCGGGGCGCCGGTCTTCTGGGTGCATGATCCGCTGATCGCGCTGATCTGCCTCGGCGCGGCGCTGGCGGTGTGGATGACGCCAGCGCGCCTGTGGAGCCTGCGCGCGCTCGACTGGCTGGATGCCGTCGGGCTGGCTGCCTTTGCGGCCTATGGCGCGGCCAAGGCGATGAGCTACGGCGTTCATCCGCTCGTGGCCGCGCTGATGGGGGTGATCACCGGCTGCGTCGGCGGCATCATCCGCGATCTCCTCGCCGGTGAGCCGTCCATCCTGCTGCGGCCGGAAATCTATGTGACGGCGGCGGCGCTTTCGGCCGGGCTTTATGCGCTGCTCGCCAGTCTTGGCGTGCCGCCCCCGCTGGCGGGCGGGCTCGCCGCGCTGGCCGGTTTTGCGCTGCGGGCCTTTGCCATTGCGCGGGGGCTCGCCCTGCCTTCCTATGGCGGCAAGGATCAGGCGGGCGGCCCCTCCTCATAGCCGGGCAGGCCGCCCTCCAGTGTCAGCCAGGCCTGTTTGGCGGACAGCCAGATATGCTCGGACGGGAAGACGCGGTCGGGGTCATCCAGGCTGCCCATGGTCAGGCCGATGATATTGGCGCTCGCCCGTTCGGAGAACAGGGTCGTGCCGCAGGTGGGGCAGAAGCCGCGCCGCAGGGCCGGGGAGCTGGCATACCAGCGGACCGCCCCCGCGATGGTGAGCCTGTCCAGCGGGACCAGCACCCGGGCATTGAACGCCGCGCCGATCGCCTTCTGGCAGAGGCGGCAATGGCAGGCGCGGACGTTGATCGGCGTGGCCTGCGTGACATAGCGGCAGGCGCCGCACAGGCAGCCGCCGCTGATGGTCGTCATGCGCCGCTTCCCGCCGCCCTTTGCATCAGCGTCGTCAGCCAGCCGGCCTTTTGCGCCGGGGTGGCGGCCGGTGCCGGCGTGAAGGCGCGGCATTCGAGGCAGTCGGCGCGGATGGAGGGCCCTTCCACCAGATCACGCAGATCAGCCACGATCCGCAGCGCGCGTTGTTGCTGCCGGAGCGCGGCGTGGCTGAGCCAGTCGCGCGGGCCGGTGCGCATGGTGTCGCCGATGGACGACCCACCGCTCAGCGAGGAGAGCAGGCGGGTCAGCGGCGGCGACGCCGGATCGATGAAGCGGGCGCTGGCCGCCTTGTCCGTGAGTTTGGCGCGGCGCGCGGCCTCCGCCACCGCCTCGTCCAGCCCGCCGAAGCGATCGACCAGCTGGAGCTGATGGGCGGTGCCGCCATCCCAGACGCGGCCCTGCCCGATTTCGTCGACGCGCTGGGGCGTCAGCTTGCGAGCCTGCGCGACGAGGCCGACGAATTTGCCATATGTGTCCTCCACGCTGGCCTGCGCCAGTGCATCGAATTCGGGACTGACGCCGCCAATCACGTCCGGTTCGCCGGAGAGCGGCGTGGCCTTCACCCCGTCGCTGGTGATGCCGGCCTTGGCGAGCGTCGTCTCGAAGCTGGGCAGGATGCCGAACACGCCGATCGATCCGGTGATGGTCGAGGGCTCGGCGAAGATCATGTCCGCGCCGGTGCTCACCCAGTAGCCGCCGCTCGCCGCGACATTGCCCATGGAGATGACGACCGGCAGCCCCTTGGCGCGCGCCGCGAGCAGGGCGATGCGGATATCCTCGGAAGCGGCGGCCGATCCGCCGGGCGAATCGACCCGGAGCACCAGCGCCTTGATGCTGTCGTCCGCCAGCGCATCGCGGATGAGATTGCCGATGCTCACGCCGCCGGCGCTGCCGGGACCCGCTTCGCCATCCACAATCTCGCCGGCGAGGGTGACGACACCCACCTGGCCATCCCGGCCCAGCGGGTGGTGGCGCAGATAATGGCGCAGTGGAATCGCGGCGAAATCGCCCGGTCCGCCATCCTTCGCCTTGCCCGCCAGCGTGGCGACATGGGTGCCGAATGCAATTTCGTCGCCCAGTTTGTCGACCAGCCCGGCCGCCAGCGCGGTGCGCGCCGCATCGCCGCCATTGGCGCGCAGCAGGGCGGCGATGTTGCCGAGATAATCCGCGACCTTCGCCTTGGGGCGCGCGCTGGCGACATTGGCCTGCCAATTGTCCCAGATGCTGGTCACCAGCGCCTCGCTGGCCGCGCGTGCCTCGGGTGACTGGTCGGCGCGGGTATAGGGCTCCACCGCGCTCTTGTAGGTGCCGACCCGGTAGAGGTGGATCTTGGCACCGAGCTTGTCGATCAGCCCCTTGTAATAGAGGTTGCTGCCGCCGGGCCCGGTGACGCCGACCATGCCCATCGGCGCCAGCCAGATCTCGCTGGCATGGGCGGCGAGCAGATAGCCGGCATCATCATAAACGGCGGCGCGGGCGAGCACCGGCTTGCCGGCCGCGCGCACCTTGTCCAACGCCGCGCCGACCCGCTCCATGGCGACCTGCCCGCCGCCGCCGAACCCGTCCAGATCGAGCACGACCGCCTTGACCGCGTCATCCTGCGCGGATGTCTCGATGGCATGGACGACATCGCGCAGGCGATATTCGGGCGCCGGGCCGCCCGCCGCGATGGCCGAGAAGCCATCGATAATCTTCGGCTGCTCCACGATCGGCCCGTCCAGTGTCAGATAGAGCGCGCCGCTGCCCGGCACGACATCGGCCGACCGCGCCATTTTCAGCCCGGACCAGAGCAGGCTGAAGAAGAGAAGGAGGAGCAGGAGCACGAGCCCGTCCTTCACGGCGACGAGGACCGACCACAGGCTTTTGACAAATCTCACCGGGGCTTTTCCTTCCTGCTGCTATCTGGCTGAACAACGGGAACAGGGTCGGGCCGGGAAGGTTCCGCGCCATGCTCTCGTGCCGATCGGCCGGCGCCTTTCCTAGCGCATCTGTTACGGCGATGCACGGGCGCGATGCACAGGCGATCCGGGCGAGCGCGAAAGCCGGCTTTTTCATCGCACGGCTCTTGACCGGGCCAAAGGCCCACCCATATGCGTGCTGTTGGCACTCGCTATGCGACAGTGCCAACAGACTCGTTTCAGGCGCGGGGGGCTGATCCTTCATCCGGCATGGCCGCAGGGAGCGGAGCCGCCCACGCCCTTTTGGAAAGGACAATGCTATGGGATTTCGTCCGCTGCACGACCGTGTGCTCGTTCGCCGTATCGAAGCCGATGAGAAGACCGCTGGCGGCATCATCATTCCGGAAACCGCCAAGGAAAAGCCGCAGGAAGGCGAAATCGTCTCCGTGGGCTCGGGCGCGCGTTCGGAGGATGGCAAGGTGACTCCGCTGGACGTGAAGGCCGGTGATCGCGTGCTGTTCGGCAAATGGTCCGGCACCGAAGTGAAGGTCGATGGTGAAGACCTGCTCATCATGAAGGAAAGCGACATTCTGGGCATTATCGCCTGAATTGCGCGCGTCAGCCTGATCCAAAATTCTAGGAAGGACAAACAACATGGCAGCTAAGGACGTCAAATTCTCCCGCGATGCCCGCGAGCGCATCATGCGCGGCGTCGACATCCTCGCGGATACGGTCAAGGTGACGCTCGGCCCCAAGGGCCGCAACGTCGTCATCGACAAGAGCTTCGGTGCGCCCCGCATCACCAAGGACGGCGTCAGCGTCGCCAAGGAAATCGAACTGAAGGACAAGTTCGAGAATATGGGCGCGCAGATGGTGCGTGAGGTCGCCAGCAAGACCAACGACACCGCCGGCGACGGCACCACCACCGCGACCGTGCTCGCCCAGGCGATCGTGCGCGAGGGCATGAAGTCGGTGGCCGCCGGCATGAACCCGATGGACCTCAAGCGCGGCATCGATCTGGCCGTCAGCAAGGTGATCGCGGACATCCAGGCCCGCTCGAAGCCGGTTTCCGGCACCAACGAGATTGCCCAGGTCGGCATCATCTCGGCCAATGGCGACACCGTGGTCGGCGAGAAGATCGCTGAAGCCATGGAGAAGGTCGGCAAGGAAGGCGTCATCACCGTCGAGGAGGCCAAGGGTCTCGATTTCGAGCTGGACGTCGTCGAGGGCATGCAGTTCGACCGTGGCTATCTCAGCCCCTACTTCATCACCAACCCCGAGAAGATGCTGGTCGAGCTGAACGACCCCTACATCCTCATCCACGAGAAGAAGCTCACGTCGCTCCAGGCGATGCTGCCGATCCTCGAGGCTGTGGTGCAGTCGGGCCGTCCGCTGCTCATCATCGCCGAGGATATCGAGGGTGAGGCTCTGGCCACGCTGGTCGTCAACAAGCTGCGCGGCGGCCTCAAGGTCGCAGCGGTCAAGGCACCGGGCTTCGGCGATCGTCGCAAGGCGATGCTGGAAGATATCGCGATCCTGACCAACGGTCAGATGATCTCGGAAGATCTCGGCATCAAGCTCGAGACCGTCACGCTCGGCATGCTGGGCGAAGCCAAGCGCGTCGCCATCGACAAGGACAACACGACCATTGTCGACGGTGCCGGTGATGCGGATGCCATCAAGGGCCGCGTCGAGCAGATCCGTGCGCAGATCGAGACGACCACGTCCGACTATGACCGCGAGAAGCTCCAGGAGCGTCTCGCCAAGCTGGCTGGCGGCGTGGCCGTCATCAAGGTTGGCGGCGCCACCGAGGTCGAGGTGAAGGAGCGCAAGGACCGCGTCGACGACGCGCTCCACGCAACCCGCGCAGCGGTCGAGGAAGGCATCGTCCCCGGCGGCGGCACGGCCCTGCTCTATGCGGGCAAGGCGATTGACGGCCTCAAGGGCGCCAATGACGACCAGACGCGCGGCATCGACATCGTTCGTCGTTCGCTCACCGCGCTGGTGCGCCAGATCGCCGAGAATGCGGGCCATGACGGCGCCGTCGTCGCCGGCAAGCTGGTTGACGGCAATGACGTGACGATCGGCTTCAACGCCGCGACCGACACCTACGAGAATCTCGTGGCTGCCGGCGTCATCGACCCGACCAAGGTTGTCCGCACCGCGCTGCAGAACGCGGCATCGGTCGCCGGTCTGCTGATCACGACCGAAGCGCTTGTCGCCGAACTGCCGGAGGACAAGCCGGCCATGGGTGGCGGCGGCATGCCCGGCGGCATGGGTGGCATGGGCGGCATGGACTTCTAAGTCCGCGCACCAGTCGCAACGAACAGGCGGGCCGGGGGAGCAATCCTCCGGCCCGTTTTCTTTGGCGTCCGGTGGCGCCATGCCTCGGCGGCATGCCCGGCGGGCTGGCCGCCGGCCGCCGGCCCGGTGATGGGCGGCCCGACGCCCACTGTCATGCACGCTCGCATTCGGGTGCGGCAGCTGATCACTGAAATTCATTGCGTAAACGCAACGAATCATACATAATCACAACATGGCTAAGCAAATTTATAACAGAATTTCGCTTTTCCGGGCTGAGGCGGGACTAAGCCGCAAGGCGCTGGCCGATGCCGTCGGGGTCAATCCGCAGACGATCGGGTTCCTCGAGCGGGGCGACTATACGCCCAGTCTGGAGCTGGCGATGAAGCTGGCCGAACGGTTCGGCATCTCGGTCGAGCTGCTCTTTTCGTTCAGGCCGTTCCCGGCAATGGCCGATGTCTTGCGTCAGGCAGGAGAAGCGACATGACCTATCGTGGTAATCCGCTGCTGGAAAAGCTCGATCGCATCGCGGAATATACCGGCGTGCCGAAACTGGCCCGCCGCACCGCGCAGGATGCCGCCATTCCGCTGCGGGTCATGCCGCTGCTTCCGCTGACCTTGGCGATCGTCGGGCTGTTCGTTCAGGCGCACGCGCCGGCGGGGGGCTGGATCGTGGTCATGGGGGCCTGGATCAGTGCCATGCCGCTGGGGCTCACCGGGCCGATGCGACCACCGCCCGGCGGTGTGCGCGACGAACGCGAGCGGGCGCTGGTGCGGACCGGGCATCTGGCCGGGCTGGGGGCCGTGGCGCTGCTGGCCATTGGCGGCTGTTTCCTCATGGGCATATTGGGGGCCCTGGCGATGGTGGGATATGCACGGGTCTGGCTGCCCCAGGGGCCGCAAGACTGGATTGCGATCGGCTTCTTCCTGCTGGTCGTCCAGACCACCGTCGCGGTGCTGGTCGCCAGCTGGATGATCCCGCGCGGGCTGGCCGATGCGGATGAGGATGATCAGCCGGCCCGGTTGACCCGCCGGGCGGATCGCCGGTTTCGCGGAGGTAGGGAAGGCTGACGATGGGCGCTGATGATCGCGGCGGCGCTGCTTGGCGCGGCGCCATCGCTGGCGCCACCCTGTAGTGACATTGCCGGGTGGGGCCGCATCATGGCGAGCCCGTCCGTGCGCTGGATCGTGATCGGCGAAACGCATGGCACGCAGGAAGCGCCGGCCATTTTCGCCGACGCGGTGGGTCTGGCCGCCCAGTCGTAGCCGGTTGTTGTCGCTGTTGAGCAGCCGGAAATCGATCAGCCGGCCATCGATGCCTTTCTCGCGTCCGACGGCGGCGACGAAGCGCAACGCCCCTTTCTCGCTGCCCGGATGTGGCAAGGCGCCCTGAAGGATGGCCGGTCGAGCGAGGCCTGGTTTCCGCTTGTTCGATCGTTTGCGGGCGATGCATCAGGCCGGGCAGGTGCTGGCGGTGGTGGCGTTCCAGCCCGCGCGCTTCGACGCACCACTAACGCGGAGGTCCTATGAGGCGGCGATGGCGAGGCTGGTGCGTGCGCCGGGGCGCAAGAGGCGGTCGTGCTGGTGTTGACCGGTAATGCGCACGCCATGCTGGGCGAGGTGCCCTGGGTGCCGCCGAATTATCTGGCCATGGCGAGCCATTTGCCGCGCGCCCGCACGATCTCGCTCAACATCGTTGCGAACGGCGGTGCGGCGTGGACATCTGCGGGACAACCAATGGCCTGCGGTCCCACGCGCTGCCGCGCCCGGGGCAGGTCCTTGAACGGGGCATGGAGCTGACGGCCGATCCCGACGGCCTCTATCCGGCAGTCTCTATCTGGACACCTCTATCTGGGCACGCCAGTGACGGCCGCCGCGCCGCAGGGTGATGGCGCCACGCCGGAGTCGTAATCCGTCGATGGCCGGGTGGTGGTCCCGTTACGCCGCGACGCAACAAAATACTTCCTTTCGCCCGCGCACGGGGGCAGACTGGCGCCATCCACCCCTGCGCCGCTGCCGGCGGCCAATATGGGACAGCCCATGATGACCGATCTTTCCCGCCGCGACACTCTGGCTGCCGCGGCTGTCGCCACGCTGGCCGCCGCCATGCCCGCGCTGGCGCAGACCGTCACGACACAGGCTGCCAGCTGGGACCTGAGCGCGCTCTATCCCAGCGACGCGGACTGGGACAAGGCGCGGCGTGAGACGCTCGCCGCGCTGGGGCAACTGGCGCCCTATCAGGGCCATCTCGGCGACAGTGCGGACAATCTCGCCCGCGCGCTCACGCTCCAGTCCGATCTCTATCGCACCATTTCGCGCATCTATACCTATGCCAGCCTCAAGGCGGATGAGGATGTGCGCATCGCCGCCAATCAGGAGCGGCAAGGGCAGGCGATTGATCTCTACACAGCCTTTGGCGAGGCCTCGGCGTGGATTGCGCCGGAGCTGCTGACGGTCGGCGCGGACAGGATCAATGGCTTCCTTGCCGGCAATGCCGCGCTCAAGGGCAAGTTCGACCATTATCTCGCCAATATTCTGCGTGAGGCGCCGCACACGCTCTCGCCCGAGGGCGAGGGGCTGCTCGCCAGCGCGATGGCGCCGCTCGCCGGGCCCGGTGATATCGCCGGGCAATTGCGCGCGTCCGATGTGCCATGGCCAACGATCACGCTGTCGACCGGGCAGCAGGTGCGGCTCGATAGCCAAGGCTATACGCTCTACCGCGACGTGGCCAACCGGGCCGACCGCAAGGCGGTGTTCGATGCGTTTTTCAAGACCTATGGCGATTTCAAGAACAGCTTCGGCGCCACCTATGCCGCGCAGGTGAAGGGCGACATCTTTACCGCCCGGGCCCGCAAATATCCGACCGCGCTGGCCGCCGCCATTTCCGGCGCCAATGTGCCGGAAGGCGTTTATCGCACGCTGGTGGCGGAGGCGCATGAGGGGCTGCCCCAGCTCCACCGCTATTTCGAGCTGCGCCGCCGGATGCTCGGCCTGCCGGATCTGCAATATTATGATGTCTATCCGCCGCTGGTGCAGCTCGATCGGGCCTTCACGCTCGACCAGATGCGCACGATCTCGATGGCCGCGTTCAAGCCGCTCGGGCAGGCCTATGTCGATCGTTTCGCCACGGCGAGCGCGGCGCGCTGGATGGACCCGCTGCCGCGCCCCGGCAAGCGGCCCGGCGCCTATATGAACCCCGGTGCCTATGATGTGCATCCCTATCTGCTGCTCAACCTGAGCGACAAATATGACGGCCTGACCACCTATGCGCATGAGTGGGGCCATGCGATGCACTCGCTGCTCGCCAATGAGGCGCAGCCGTTCGAGAAGGCGGATTATCCCATCTTCCTCGCCGAGATCGCCTCGACGCTGAACGAGCAGCTGCTCGTCGACTATATGCTGGCGCAGGCGAAGACGAAGCAGGAGAAACTCTTCTACCTCGGCATGCAGATGGAGGCGATCCGCGGCACCTTTTACCGCCAGACCATGCTCGCCGAGTTTGAGCTGGCGGCCCATGAGCGCGCGGAGGCGGGGCAGGGCCTCTCTGGCGAGACGTTCACGCAGATTTTCCGTGATCTGTTGGCGCGCTATAACGGGCCCAAGGTCGGGTTGGACCCGGTCTATGGCAATGAATGGGCCTATATTCCCCATTTCTATACCAGCTTCTATGTCTATCAATATGCCACCTGCATCGCGGCGGGGACGTATTTCGCGCGGCAGATCCGTGCGGGCGGCGCGAAGGAGCGGGACAATTATCTGGCCGTGCTCAAGGCCGGGGGATCGGATTATCCGGTGGATATCCTCAAGCGCGCCGGGCTCGATATGACCACGCCCGCGCCCTATCGCGCCCTGGTCCAGACCTTCAGGGAAACGCTGGATCAGGCGGAAGCGCTGCTCGCCTGAGGCGGGCCGGCGCCGGCCGGTCGGCCGATGCGCCCATATGGCTGGGCCCATGCGATCCGGTCGCCAGAATGCTGCCGGCAAGGCCATGGGTTGAACCATATTGGTTGGAACGCCATGCTCTTTCTGGTTGACGCCCTTGTCGCATCAGGCGGCGAGCCGCCCTGCCAGTCGTGCCTGACCGCCGGGCAGTTGGTCGCCAGATATCGCGCGCGGGGCGCGGGCATGGCGCGCCCGCAATGGCGGTGGATTTTTCCTATGATGGGCCGGCGGGCATATAGGGATCATGGCAAAGGGGGCCGGCATCGCTGCCGGCCCAGCTGCGTCCCCCGCCTGCCCGGCCATGATTGACCATCCGGCGATCGACATGGCGCGTGCCCGACCGGACGGTCATGGCACGCCGGACTGTCGATGATCTCCCGATCGATCCCCAGTCCCGATCCGCACGCAAGGCCGATGGCCTTCACGGATCGATCGAGCCGGGGCATGAGCGCCGATGCGCCGTGACCCGACCCTGCGGGGCCGCCGGTTGCCGCCTGAAAGGCGCGACTGGCCCCATCCTGCCGCCTCGCTCGATGCGCGCCCGCAAAAAGCGTGCGGCTGCGTCCGGCTTCAGGCCGAGCCACCGGGCGCTCATCCTGTGCGCGCGCTCGGGACTCGTCAGAATGCATTCAACATACTGAATTAACAGATGTTTCCATGCCCTCTGTAGGGTGAGCCTCGCATGGGATGCGAGTCGCGCAAAGGGGAATGCGGCGATGGCAGGCCGCCGCGCGATATTAAGTTGTGGATGGCTGTGGATAATTCTGGGGATAAATTGCCGCTCGGGCGTCACGCCTGATGGCGCGCCGCAGGGCCATGAGCGAGACGGAGCGCAAAAAGGCGGCTTTCGGGAGCGGGCACTCGGGCGGGATGCGTCGGCGTTGCGGGCGGAGGGTCGCGGCGGAAGCGCGCGGCTGGCGACCAAGCGGCGGCCACGGGTGCGGCGGGCATGAAAAAGGGCGGCGCCTGCTCGGTGCCACCCGGTTTCATGATGGGGCGAAGAGGCGCCGCCGGGCGCGCTCTTCGGTCATCCGTGGATCAATAGTAGCCGCTGATCACGAACGGGCCAGCCAGGCTGGCGGAGGCGACATAGGCCGCGAGAAACTTTTTCCACAAACGCATGATATTCTCCGTCGGTTGCCGAAAACGGCGCTCTGATGCTTCGACGTCGATATATGCTGCGTTGCAATATAAATCAATTGCAAACCAATTCGGTAGATTGCAGAAATTGCAATCGTAATTGGTCGGCTAGCTATTTTCTCCAGCCATTTCCAGTATTTTACGGAACTCATCCGGCCGGATCGGCGCGACGGACAGGCGCGATTGGCGGAGCATCTCCATTTCCGCAAGTGCGGGCTCAGCCTTCATCTGCTTGAGCGTGACGGGCCGCGCGATCTTCCGCAGCGGGGCGACTTCCACGGCGATCCATCGGCCGGTCGTGTCCGTGCTGTCCGGTGCGGCGGCGCGCACGACCTCCATGATGCCGACGATCTCCAGCCCGATATTGCTGTGATAGAAGAAGACCTGATCGCCCGGTTCCATCGCCTTCATGTTGCGCTGGGCGGTGTGGTTGCGCACGCCATCCCATTCCGCGCGGCCTTTTTTGACGAGATCGTCCCAGGAAAAAGCGTCGGGTTCGGATTTCATCAGCCAGTAGCGCATTGCCTGTCCTCCTCTATTTGCCGGATACAAGGCCATTCCATGGCCGGCGCGGCGGGACAAGCCCCACGTCAGGGGCCTACAGTCAGGCGTGCCGGGGAAGGCCGCTGGCGGGCCGATCATGGCGGGCGCCCTCCCATGGCACCTGCGCGGCAGGCCGGGATGGAGGCCCCCTGGCATGGGGCGGTTCCGTTTTCACGCGCCATCGCCCGTGCGAGGAAGTTGGTTGCAAGCCGGCTATCCCATGCCCGCCATGGCAACGCGACGGATCACGGCCCGGCCGCGCTGCCTGCTTGCGGCGTCATGGCTCGGTTGGCGGCCGATCCCGCAATGCGACCCGTGGTGGCGTCGGCGGCGTTACTTCCGCCAGCGGGCGAGGGTGATGCCGATCTTCTCGTTGCGTTCGGAGAGGGCCAGCTTGATGATCTTCACCGTCACATGCTTCGCCTTGCGGTCCTGCAGGAACACGGTGTCGATGATATGATCGGCGACCGCCTCGACCAGCGTGAAATGCTGGCCGCGCGTGATCGCCGTCGTCGCCGCATGCTTGAGGTCCATGTAATTTTTGGTGAGGCTCAGCGGCCCGTCCGGCTCATAATGATCGGCATGGTGCAACACCACCCGCACGCTGATGCGCAGCGGCTGGGGGAGATGCGTCTCCTCCGAATAAATGCCGGTGAGCACATCGACCTCAAGGTCATCAATCTCCAGCACCAGCATGTCATCCATGGGCGCCGTGCCGGCCTGCGCGCCTGTTTGCAGTCCCGATCGCACCATCGTCCGTCCCTGAATATGCCTTTTCATTTGGGTGCGAACCGCTACACGCCGCCGCCTTGGGCGCTATTGCCCGCTTGAGGAGCAGACGGCAAGCGGTGACACGGATCGAGCAACTGGCAAGTGCGAATGACGCGGAAATCCGGGCGCTTCTGGACGCGGCCTTTGGCCCGGACCGGCACGGGCGCACGGCCTATCGTATCCGAATCGGCATGGCATGGCTCACCGATCTCAGCTTTGCCGCCTATGGCGAATCGGGCGACCTGCTCGGCACGCTGCAATGCTGGCCGGTGGCGCTGCACCGGCCGGATGGCACGCAGGCGCCGCTCATCATGGTGGGCCCGGTGGCCGTGGCGCCGGCGGCGCAGCACCGCGGCATCGGCCGCGCGCTCATGGACCGACTGGTCGAGACGGTCGATATCCATCCGCACGAGCCGCTGATGATGATCGGCGATCCGGATTATTATGGCCGCTTCTGGCGCTTCTCGGCCGATCAGACGGCGGGATGGTCAGCGCCCGGCCCGGTCGAGCGGCATCGCCTGCTGGCGCGCGCCGGCGTGGACGTCGCGCTGCCCGTGACCGGCATGCTGGGGCCGCGCGATCTCGCCGCGCGTGAGGGGATGCGGACGCAGGGCTGACGGGCGCATCGTCCCCCCGGCCCCCGCCGCCCGATTGTCGCTGCTCCCCAGCCGGCCGATGCCAGGCATGGCCAAGGCCCGGCCGTGGCTTCATGCCACCGGGTCGCCTTTCGCACCGGAGTCTTTGCCAAGGCGGCGCGGCTTGCCTATCTGCAGGATCATGCCTGTCACGCCGCCTCGTCCTGCCGTCCAGCCGCTCATTGCCGGGCTGCCGGATGACGCCATGCCGGCGCAGCGTTACCCGGTCATGGCGTGGCACCCGCCTCATTGCGGGCATAGCCGGATGCGGATCGACACCGATGGGCGATGGTATCATGAGGGCCGGCCGATCGACCGGCCGGCGCTGGTCAGCCTGTTCGCGCGGCTGCTGCGGCGCGAGGCGGACGGGCGGCATGTGCTGGTGACGCCGGTGGAGATGCTCGATATCGACGTGGCCGATGCCCCGCTGATCGCTGTCGATCTGGCCAGTGAGGGGCGCGGGGCGGCGCGCACACTGCGCCTGCGCATCGGCGCGACGGAGGCGTGGGTCACCGCGGATGCCGCGCACGCCATCCATGTCGAGCGCGGGCGCCCCTATCTGGCGCTGGATGCGGGCCTGCGCGCCCGGATCGCCCGGCCGACCTATTATGCGCTGGCCGATCTGGCGCTGGCGGAAGGCCAAGACCCACCCGGCCTGTGGAGCGGCGGCGTGTTCCACAGCCTTGTCGAGCCGGAGCCGGAGTCGGAGGGGCGGGCATGATCCTGCGCGACAGTCTCCTGGCCGCGCTCGATCGCCGCCTTGACCAACCCCAGACGCAGGATGTGTTCCTCAACCGCGACCGCCCGGCGCCGGCCGGTCCGTTCACGCCCGCCGCCGTGCTGATCGCGATTACCGACCGGGCCGATCCCGGCCTGTTGTTCACCCGGCGCCATGCGGGGCTGCGCGCCCATGCCGGGCAGGTCGCCTTCCCCGGCGGCCGGCTGGACCCGGAGGATGCCGATGGCGTGGCCGCCGCGCTGCGCGAGGCGCAGGAGGAGATCGCCCTGCCGCCCGACCAGGTGGAGGTCATCGGCCGATCGGATCTGTTCCGCACCGGCACCGGCTTTGCCATCGAGCCGGTCGTCGCGATCGTCCCGCCCGATCTGCCGCTCCACCCGGCCGAGGCGGAAGTGGAAACCATTTTCGAGGTGCCGCTCGCATTCCTGCGTGATCCGGCCAATTGCGCCTGCCGCACGGTCGACTGGCAGGGGGGGCGGCGCAGCTATTATGAATATTACTGGCGTGATGAGCATATCTGGGGCGTGACGGCGGCCATGCTGGTCAATCTCTTCCGCCGGATCGACGCGGTCTCGGGGCGAGAGGCGCGGTGAGCCGCGAGGGCAAGAGATCCGGCCGGCCGGGGATCGCGCCGTGGCGGATGGGTGCGGTCCTGCCGCGCCGGGCGAGTCGCGTGGCGGCGTCGCCGGCAGCGGCGCATGGCGGCGCGGCCGTGGCGACGGCAGGCACGTCGGGCCGCAGGGCGAGGGCCGCGCGCCGGGTTGCGGGGGCCGCGCGGGACGGCCTGTTCGGACAGCCGCTTGATAATGTTGGCGGCGTCGTGCGGGCCGGCATGGGGCGGCGGGTCGGAGCCATATTATCGGGAGCTTGGCGATGAGTGGGATGATGCCGGATCGGTTGCCGCCGGCACCCTGGCGGGAGCGGGCCGGCCTTGCGCCGCTTTGCGATGCGCTGGGCGGCGATGCGGGGGAGGCCCGCTTTGTCGGCGGGGCGGTGCGCGACGGTCTGCTCGGCCTGCCGGTCAATGATGTCGACATCGCCACGGTGCATGCGCCCGACGAGGTGATCCGGCGGATCCACGCGGCGGGGTATAAGGCGGTGCCCACCGGTCTGGCTCATGGCACCATCACCGCCGTGCTCGATCATTGGCCGGTGGAGATCACGACGCTGCGGCGCGACGTCTCGACCGACGGGCGCCGCGCCACGGTCGCCTTCGCCACCGACTGGCGCGAGGACGCCGCCCGGCGCGATTTCACCATGAATGCGCTTTATGCCGATCCGCGCGGCGGGGCGCTGCATGATTATTTTGGCGGCGTCGCCGATCTGGCGGCGCGACGCGTGCGCTTCATCGGCGATGCGGCGGCGCGCATCGCCGAGGATCATCTGCGGATTCTGCGCTATTTCCGCTTCACGGCCCGGTTCGGCGCGCTCGATCGCGATTCGGCCGATTATGCCGCCTGCGTGGCCCATGCGACGAGCCTGATGGCGCTCTCCCGCGAGCGCATTGCCGACGAATTATTGCGTCTGCTCGCCCTGCCGGACCCGAGCGAGGTGATCGCCGCGATGGTGGACGATGGCGTGCTGGCGCCGGTGTTTCCGGAGGTGACGCTGGCCGGTGTCGCCGCGTTGCGCGCGCTGCTGGTCGCCGAGCGGATGGCTGACATCGCGCCGGACGGGCTGCGCCGGCTGGCCGCGCTGTTGCCGGAGGATGCAGCGGCGGAGCAGATCGGCCCGCGCCTGCGCCTCTCCAACAAGACGCGCGCGCGGTTGAACGCCATGTTGGCGCCGGTCGAGGCGGCCTCGCCGGAAGCGCTTGCCTATCGGCTGGGCACGCAGGGGGCGATCGATCGCATCCTGCTCGGCCGGGCGTTCCATGTGGCGGATATTGCGGCTTTGCGGGACTGGGCGGTGCCGCGCATGCCGCTTTCCGGCGGTGATCTGATCGCGCTGGGGTTGCCGGCCGGGCCGCAGGTCGCCACCGCCCTGCAGGCGCTGGAGCGGCAATGGATCGGCGCCGGCTTCCCCCCCGCGGCGCAGACCCGCGCCATGGCGGTTCAGATGATCGGCTCGCTGCTGCGCGCTACCCAGTAGCGATAGGCGGCCGCAGCGGGCAGTGGCCGGGCGAAGAGAAAGCCCTGCCCATAGTCGCAGCCGAGCTGGGCGAGCGCATCGGCCAGCGCGCGTGTCTCGATGCCTTCCGCCGTGGTTTCCATGCCAAGGGCGCCGGCCAGCGAGACGATGGCGCGGATGATCGCGGTCTTGTCGTCATCGCCCAGCATGTCGGCGACGAAGCTGCGGTCGATCTTGAGGACGTCGATCGGCAGCGACTGGAGGCTGGCGAGGTTGGAGAAGCCCGTGCCGAAATCATCCATGGAGACGGTGACATTCATCGCCTGCAGGGCCGCGAGCAGCTGGCGGGCCCTGTCCGGATCGCCGATCAGCGCGCTCTCGGTCAGTTCGATGGCGAAGCGGCTGCCGTCGATGCCGGCATAGTGCAAGGCTTCCTCGACCGCGCGCGGTACATCGTCGCGCATCATCTGCACGGCGGAGAGGTTGACGTTCATGGTGACCGGCAGGGGCTTGCCATAGCGCTGGTCCCAGTCCGCCAGCGTCTGGGCGCAGGTGCACATCGCCCAGCGGCCGAGCGGCACGATCAGGCCCGATTCCTCCGCCACCGGAATGAAATCGGCCGGCGAGACCGCGCCCATCACCGGGTCGTCCCAGCGCGCCAGTGCCTCAAAGCCCTTCACCGCGCCGGTCTTGAGGTTGACCAGCGGCTGGAATGCCATGGTCAGCGCCCCTTGCCGGATCGCTTCGCGCAGGCGGTTCTCCAGCGTGAAGCGCTGGAGCGCCTCGCGCAGCACATGGGCACGATAGATTTCCAGCGTGCCGGATTGTTTGGCGCGTTTGACCGCCGCCTGCGCCTGGCGCAGCAGCGTTTCCATATCCTCGTCATCCTCCTGCGCCAGCGCGCAGCCCAGCGCGACTTCCACGCTGATGAGGTAATTGGAGAGGCGGACCGGCGCCTCGAAGGCCTTGCGAACGCGATCGGCGATTTGCAGCAATTGCGAATGGCCATGGTCGACACGGGCGAAGACGGCGAATTCATTGCCGCCGATGCGCGCCAGCACGTCGCCCGCGCGCAGCACCGACTTCACGCGCCGCGCGACGGTGATGATAAGCTCGTCGCCTGCCATGGCGCCGAGCGATTCGTTGATGCGGCTGAACCGGATAAGATCGAGCGCTATGATCGCGTGACCCGCCGGCTCGTGGCGGGCCTGCCGATGCTCGACGAGCATCTCGATCTGCTCGACGAAGCCGACGCGGTTGGGCAGCGCGGTGAGGCTGTCGGTCAGCAGCTCCTTGCGCAGGGTGCTCTCGGCCTTGCGCTCGCTGGTGCGGTCCGTCGCGGTGAGCAGCAGCAGGCGGTGCGTGCTGCCGGCTGTCTCCACCCAGCTCATCGCGCAGCTGAACACGCGCACGCCCAGCCGCCCGTCAAATTCCAGTTCGAACCGGTCGGACGCCCGGTGCGCGGCAAACATCGCCCGCGCCCGCACGCGCCAGTCAAACTGGCGGCCGGCGCGCTGGGTCTTGCGCGGCCCGGATGAAGCCAGCTCATCGGCAAAGCGCGCGAATTCGTCATTGGCGCCCAACAGCGCGATGGTATCGTCGGCAGCGCCCAGCAGGGCCGCCGGATAGGGCAGGGCGTGGAGCAGCGCGGCGCAGCTGTCCGCCAGGGGTTGATCCGCGTGGATTGGCTGGTCCGCATCCGGGCAGGCGGGCGCGCTTTTCGCCCGTGCCGAATCTGGCGCCTGAAAATGTGCGCGGGCCGTCATAGGATGAGTCATAGGTCGGGCATGGTAAACGAAAGCTAAAGCAGCCAGTCCCTCAAACGGATTTTTTGTTGATCATCACAACGATGCATTGGCGACCGGCCGGTTCAGGCAAAGCGATTGTCACGCGGGAAGCCGTTGGGCGGCATGCGCCCGGCCGCGCCCCGCGCGGTGCGCCATGGCAGCAGGTCCGCCTCCGTGCGCGTGCGGCCCTGCTCGCCGCCCATCGGCCAGCTCAGGCCCTGCGCGAGCACGAGCGTGATCGCATCGGACAGGCCGCCGTCCCGGTAGCGCTGGAGCTGCACGCCCTGCCCGCGCGTCATCTCCGGCAATTCGGCCAGCGGGAACACCACCAGCTTGCGATTCTCGCCGATCACCGCGACGAAATCATCCTCCGCCGCGATTCGCCGCACCACCTTGAGCTGCGCGCCGGGGCGCAGATTGACCACCTGCTTGCCCTTGCGCGTCTCGGCGATCACCTCGTCCACGCGCACCACGAAGCCGCGCCCGTCGCTCGCGCCGAGCAGGAACCGCCCGCCCGGCTGCGCGGGCAGCAGCGCCACGATATCGGTCTCATTGGCCAGATCGATCATCAGCCGCACCGGCTCGCCAAAGCCGCGCCCGCCCGGCAGCTTGTCCGCGCCCAGCGTGTAGAAGCGCCCGTCCGAGCCGGCGAGCAGCAGCTTGTCCGTGGTCTGGGCGTGGAAAGCGAAGGCCGGGCCATCGCCCTCCTTGAACTTGAGCGCATCGGAGGCGGCCAGGTCGCCATGCCCCTTCATCGCGCGGACCCAGCCGCGCTGCGACATGATGACGGTGATCGGCTCGCGCTCGATCATCGCTTCCAATGGGATTTCCCGTGCCGGTCCCGCCACTTCCAGCCCGGTGCGGCGCATGCCGATGCCCTGCTCGGGCGTGTAGCGTTTGCGCAGCGCCGCCAGATCCTTGCGCAGCCGGCGCCATTGCAGCTTCTCGTCATCGACCAGTTTCTGCAGGTCCGCGCGCTCGTCGGCGAGTGTGTCGCGCTCGCGGCGCAGTTCCATCTCCTCCAGCTTGCGCAGGCTGCGCAGCCGCATGTTGAGGATCGCCTCGGCCTGCCGGTCGGTCAGCTGGAATTCCGCCATCAGCACCGGCTTGGGCTCGTCATCGGCGCGGATGATCTCGATCACGCGATCGAGATTGAGATAGGCGATGATATAGCCTTCGAGCAGCTCCAGCCGGTTGTCGATCTGCGCGATCCGGTGGCGCGAGCGGCGCACCAGCACATCCTTCTGGTGATCGAGCCACGCCAGCAGCAGCGGGCGCAGCCCCAGCACGCGCGGCGTGCGCGCGGCGTCGAGCACATTCATGTTGAGCGAGAAGCGATTCTCCAGATCGGTCAGGCGGAACAGCCCGTCCATCAGCACGTCCGGATCGACCGTGCGCGCGCGCGGCTCCAGCACGATGCGCAGCACCTCGTCCGATTCGTCGCGCACATCGGCCAGGATCGGCAGCTTCTTGTCGGCGATCAGCTGGGCGATCTGCTCGATCAGCTTGCCCTTGGCGACGCCATAGGGAATCTGATCGACCACCGCGACCCAGGTGCCGCGCCCCTCATCCTCCTTGTGCCAGCGCGCGCGCAGGCGCAGGCTGCCCCGGCCGGTCGCATAGGCCTCGGCGATGATCGCCGGCGGATCGACCAGCAGGCCGCCGGTGGGGAAATCCGGCCCCTTCATCAGCGCCATCAGGGAGGCATGATCGGTATCCGGCTTGTCGATCAGCTGCGTCGCCGCGTCGATCACCTCGGCGACATTATGCGGCGGGATGCTCGTCGCCATGCCGACCGCGATGCCGCTCGAGCCATTGGCGAGCAGATTGGGGAACAGGCCGGGGAAGACCTCCGGCTCCTGCTCCTCGCCATTATAGGTGGGACGGAAATCGACCGTGCCATCGTCGAGCCCGGCCATCAGATCGGCCGCCGCCTGGGTCAGCCGCGCCTCGGTGTAGCGCATGGCCGCCGCGTTATCGCCGTCGATATTGCCGAAATTGCCCTGTCCGTCGACGAGCGGCGTGCGCAGCGAGAAATCCTGCGCGAGCCGCACCATGGCGTCATAGACCGACTGGTCGCCATGCGGGTGATATTTGCCGATGACGTCACCGACCACGCGGGCGCATTTCTTGTAGCCGGTATTGTTGCGCGCCGGATTGGCGACGAGAATATCCGGCGCCGCGCCGCTCGGCTCCAGCTTGAGCAGCCGCATCGCCCAGAGCAGGCGGCGGTGCACGGGCTTGAGGCCATCGCGCAGGTCCGGCAGCGAGCGCGCGGTGATGGTGGAGAGGGCATAGACGAGATAGCGCTCCGACAGGGCCTCATCGAACGGATGGTTCCGGATGCTGTCGAAGGGATCTTTGAAATCGCTCATGCTCCGCCGTTACCAAGCGCGCCGCCCGTTGAATAGTCCGCGCGCGTGCCGGGTGTCGCATGGCCGGGCGAGGCGGAACGCGCGCGGCGCGGGGACCGGGGCCAGATCGGCGTGATGGTCGGGGAACGATGCGCAGGGGTGGGGCGCAGGGGCGTGGCGCGGGCTGACCTGTCGACACGGCAGGCCAGGGTGCATCGGGCATGCGGCGCGTGGGGTAGCGGCGCGGTGGACGTCGTTTCGGCGTGCGATGTGGCGGCGATGCCGGGCGTGCGATGAGGGAGGCGCGTGCGCGACTCAGGCGGTCTTGCCCCGGCCCCGGGAAACCGGGAGGCTCATCCATGCTTGAAGCGGGCGGTCGCGGGGCTTATTCGAACCGGCATGACCAATGCCGCTTATCCGCAGCTGCGCCTGCGTCGTCCGCGTGCCTCGGCCTGGAGCCGGGCGCTGCATGCCGAACATCGCCTGTCCCCGGCCGATTTCATCTGGCCGCTGTTCGTGACCAGTGGGTCCGGCGTCGAGGAGCCGATCGCCAGTCTGCCCGGCGTCTCGCGCTGGTCGGTCGATCTGGCGGTGGCGCGGGCGCGGGAAGCGGCGGCGGCCGGGATTCCCTGCCTCGCTTTGTTTCCCAACACCCCGGCCGATCAGCGCAGCGACGATGGCGTCCATGCGCTCGATCCGGATAATCTCATGTGCCAGGCGATTCGCGCTATCAAGGATGCAGTGCCGGAGATCGGCCTGCTTACCGATGTCGCGCTCGATCCCTACACCGCCCATGGGCAGGACGGCCTGCTCGACGAAGCCGGCTATGTGGTGAATGACGCGACGGTGGATGTGCTGGTCGGGCAGGCGCTCAATCAGGCGGCGGCCGGCGCGGACATCATCGCGCCCAGCGACATGATGGACGGGCGCGTCGGCATCATCCGCGAGGCGCTGGAGAGCGAGGGCCACGCCAACGTCCAGATCATGGCCTATGCCGCCAAATATGCGAGCGCCTTCTATGGGCCGTTCCGCGATGCGGTCGGCTCGGGCGGATTGCTCAAGGGCGACAAGAAAAGCTACCAGATGGACCCGGCCAATAGCGGCGAGGCGCTGCGCGAGGTCGCGCTCGACATCGCCGAGGGCGCGGACAGCGTGATGGTGAAGCCCGGCCTGCCCTATCTCGACATTGTCGCGCGGGTGAAGGACGCCTTCAACATCCCGGTCTTCGCCTATCAGGTGAGCGGCGAATATGCGATGATCGAGGCGGCGGTTGCGGCCGGGGCGGGCGCGCGCGACGCGCTGGTGCTGGAGACGCTGATGAGCTTCAAGCGCGCGGGCTGCACCGGCGTGCTCACCTATCATGCGCTGCACGCGGCGCGGCTGCTGAATGGCTGAAGCCGCTCCCGCCACCGACAGGCTGGTCCTGCGCGGGTGGCGGGACGCGGATCATACGGCCCTGCTGGCGCTCTGCCGCGACCCGCGCGTGATGGAATTTCTCGGCCCACCGCAAAGCGCGGAGGAAGTGACGGCGGCGATCGCCCGCATGCGCGCCACGCAAGAGGTGCACGGCCATTGCTTCTGGGCGGTCGAACGCCGCGCGGACGGCGCAATGCTCGGCTTTTGCGGCCTCCAGCCGGGGCCGGACGATACGCCGATCGCCGGCCGCATCGAGATTGGCTGGCGTCTCCGGGTGGATGCCTGGGGGCAGGGCTATGCCCGCGAGGCAGCGCAGGCGAGCCTCGACTGGGCCTGGGCCAATCTTGAGGCCGAGTCGATCTGGGCGATGACGGTGCCCGCCAATCGGCGCAGTTGGGGGCTGATGGAGCGGCTGGGTATGGCCCGGCATCCCGATCTCGATTTCGACCATCCCGCCGTGCCCGCCGACAGTCCGCTCCGCCGGCACATCACCTACAGCATCGCCCGCTATGGCTGAGATCATCGCGCGGACCGAGCGGCTGCTGCTGCGCACCGAGGCGGCCGGCGACCAGCACATCTGGCGCGCGCATATCAACGTCCCGGCGGCCATGGCGCATCTGGGCGGCGTGCGGACGGACGACGAGATCGCCGCGAAATTCCAGCGCAACGCCGATCGCTGGGCGCGCCATGGCTTTTGCGGCATGCTGCTGGAGCGGCGCAGCGATGGCCTGCTGCTCGGCCAATGCGGTCTCGGGCGCATCGAGCGGGACGAGGCGCCCGCGGGCTTGCGCGGCCAGATGGAGATTGGCTGGATGCTGCGCCCGGACTGCTGGGGGCAGGGCTATGCGCTGGAGGCGGCGCGGTGCGTGGTGGCGCTGGCGTTCGAGCGCTATGGCGCGGCCACCCTGTTCGGCCAGACCTCGCAGGGCAATAGCGCTTCGCTGCGGCTGATGGCGCGGCTGGGCATGACGCGCCGCGCCGATCTGGATTATGTTGATCCGATCTATCCGCCGGGCGACAATCCGACGATCATCCATGAACTGAGCGGCGCGCGCTGGCGCGCCGGCGAGACTGCGAAAGAGACTCCGGAGCCATGAACAAACCCCTCATCCTGCCCTTCAACGGCAAGACGCCGAAAATCCACGAGAGCGCCTTCATCGCGCCGGGCTGTGCGATCATCGGCGATGTCGAGATCGGCCCGGAGGCCAGCATCTGGTATAATTGCGTGCTGCGGGCGGACATCAACGCCATCCGCATCGGCGCGCGCAGCAATATCCAGGATGGCAGCGTCATCCATGTCGAGAGCGATTATGGCGATGGCGGCCACCCGGCGATCATCGGCGAGGATGTGCTGATCGGCCATATGGCGCTGGTCCATGGCTGCACGCTGCATGACCGCGCGTTTGTCGGCATGGGGTCGATCGTGATGGATGGCTGCGTGATCGAGGGCGATGCCATGCTGGCCGCCGGCGCGATGCTCACGCCCGGCAAGCACATGCCGTCAGGGCAGCTTTGGAGCGGGCGCCCGGCGAAATATATGCGTGACCTGGCGGCGGCGGACATTGCCGGCATGCAGCGCGGCGTCAAAGGCTATGTGCAGGAGGGCAAGCTGCATGCGCAGGCCCTCGCGGACGCGCTCAGGGCTGCTTCAGGCCGCCCCTGAGTCCATCCAGCGCATCATTCTGCGCGTCGACCATGGCGAGCGCCTGGCTGCGTGCGGGGTCGATCGTCGCGAGATCGGCGAGCACGCGCGCGGCATCCGGATCGGCCTGCCGGTCGACATAGAGCGTGTCGAGCCCGGCCAGCGCCGCCACGCTGTCATAACGCGCATTGTCGAGCGCGCTGACGGCCAGCTGCGCCTTCACCCATGGCTCGCTGGTGGGCGCCGCCGCGCCGGCCGCCGTAACGGCCGCGTGCCCCTGGTCGAGCTGGCTGCGAAAGGCGCTCTCGCCGCTCTGCGCCTGCCGGGCCAGCGTCTCGACCTGCGCGACGAGCTGCGGATCGGCCGCGGCCGGTGTGATCGCCTGCGGCGCCGGTGGCGTGCGGTCGCGCGTTTCCGAGGGCCGCTTGGCGAGCGAGGGAAATGGTCGGGCCGCCGCCGAATCGGCCAGCGTGCCCAGCGCGAACAGGGCGAGAAAAGCAGTGAGGAGACGGCGCAGCATGATCGGCGCGATGTAGGCGCTCCGCCTGCCGGCTTCAACGGGCCATATGCGGGAGGTAGCAAGATGGGCGTGCGGGCCGCCGGCCCCGGTGCGCCGCCGGGGGGGCATGCGGCCGTGCGCGGCGAGGGCGGGCGGTTCCATCCGTCCGCGTGGTTGCTATATCGTCGCCCAAGGAGGCGGTTTTTCTGCCCGCCGAGCCGGCCCGGACGGATTCGCGGCGTTGACAGCCCGCAGAGCACCCACTAAGGGGCCACTTTCCCGCGCCGGTAGCCATGGCTTTTGCCACGATGCTTGCGCCAAGCAATTTAAGCGAAAGAAGTCAGGCCTATGTTCGCTGTCGTGCGCACAGGCGGCAAGCAGTATCGCGTCGCCGCTGGAGACAAGATCGTCGTCGAGAAGCTCGCTGGCAATGCCGGCGACACCATCACGCTGGACGATGTCCTGCTCGCGGGCGAAGGCTCGGAGATCAAGGACAGCAAGGGTCTGGCCGTCTCCGCAGAAATCGTGGCGCAGGCCAAGGGCGAGAAGGTGATTGTCTTCAAGAAGAAGCGTCGCCATAATTATCGCCGTCGCAACGGCCATCGCCAGCAGCACACGATTCTCAAGATCGTGTCGATCGGTGGCGAAGCGCCGAAGAAGAAGGCCGCCGCCAAGAAGGCAGAGGCCGCACCGGCCGCAGCCGAGGGCTGAGCCGAGCGTTTTTATCGAGCATGATGTGCGGCGGGGCCGGTTGCCGGTGTTGCCGACCATGTTCTGAAGTTTCGAGGAGTTAGACCATGGCACATAAAAAAGCTGGCGGTTCGTCGCGCAACGGTCGCGATTCTGAGTCGAAGCGCCTTGGCGTGAAGAAGTTCGGCGGTCAGAGCGTGATCGGCGGCAATATTCTCGTGCGTCAGCGCGGGACGAAGTTTTACCCGGGCCGTAACGTCGGCATCGGTCGCGATCACACGCTTTTTGCGCTCGCGGAAGGCCGCGTGGCATTTCACGAGGGCAAGCTTGGCCGCAAATATGTGTCCGTGGACATGATGGCGGAAGCTGCTGAATAAGCGGACGGTTCATGGGATCGTCCTTGGGGCGGTCCCTTCGGTGAGCGGTTGATCCGATCACCAGATGCAAGGGAGAAGGGGTCGCCCCCTCTCCCTTTTTCTTTGTCTCCCTTGGCAACCCGACCCGCCGCGCTCCGTTTTGGGCCCATCTGGCTACCGGAATCGCAGGCCTGTCGCGAGATCGTCACCAAAGCGCGGCAGGAGCCACGCCGGAAGGAGGGACAAGAGATGTTTGCCCGTACACCCAGATTGCTGCTGCGGCCCGGCTGGGCCGAGGATGCCCCCGGATTGCACGCCGCCATTGCGGACGAGGCGATCGTGCGCAATCTGGCCACCGCGCCGTGGCCCTATGCGCTGGAGGATGCCCGCGATTTCCTCGCCCGCGAGCCGGACCCGCTGCACCCGTCGCTGCTGATCTTCAAGCGCACGGCCGGCCGGCCGCATCTGGTCGGCCATTGCGGCATCAGCCCGTCCGCTTCGGGCGAGGTGGAGCTGGGCTACTGGATCGCGCGGCCTTATTGGGGCCTCGGCTTCGCCACGGAGGCGGCCGCCGCCGTGATGCGGATTGCCCGCGCGACCGGGATCAAGCGCGTGACGTGCGGCCATTTCGTCGACAACCCGGCGTCCGGCCGGGTGATGCGCAAGGTCGGCTTCCGGCCGGTTGGGCAGCCGCGGCTGTGTTTCAGTCAGGGGCGTGGCCGCGCGGACCTGTGCCAGTTTTACGAGGATGCCGGGGAGGACGCCATGCGAGATGATCCGGCGGTAGAGCTTTACGCGGACACAGCGCCGCTGGCGGCCTGAGGGGCGGGGAGCGATCCCCGCCCCGCTCGCATGCTACAGCCAGCCCGAGCGCCGGAAGCGCCAGTAGAGGGTGCCACAGACCGAGGCCATCACCCCGAGAATGGTGAAATAGCCATATTTCCAGTCCAGCTCGGGCATGAAGCGGAAGTTCATGCCGTAAATGCCGGCCACGGCGGTCGGCACGGCGAGGATGGCGGCCCAGGCGGCAAGCTGCCGGGTGATGTCGCCCTGCCGGCGCTGTTCCAGCAGGCTGCTCGTCTCGGCGACGGAGGTGAGGATCTCGCGCAGGCCGGTCAGGCGATATTCGGCGCGGCGGACATGGTCCTGCACATCGCGAAAATAGGGGATCATGTCCGTGTCGATATTCGGCAGCGGGTGATGGACGATCCGGCTGACGGCATCGCTCATCACGCCCATGATCCGCTGGAAGCGCACCACGTCGCGGCGGATGGAGAAGATGTGGCGAATCGTCGCCGGATCGAGAAACCGGTCGCCCGCCTGCGCCTCCGCGCCCAGCGCCTGCTCCTCCAGCGTCTCGACGATGGGGAAATAACCATCGACAATGAAGTCCATGATCGAGTGAAGCACATAATCCGGGCCGTGGATCATGGCGTCACGCGTGCTCTCCAGCCGGGCGCGCAGCTCATTATGCGCGCGCGGCGAGCCCTGCCGCACCGTGACGATGAAGCCGGGGCCGAGGAAGATCGACGTCTCGCCATAGACGATATGTCCGCCCTCCAGTTGCGCGGTGCGCAGGACGAGGAAGAGCTGATCGCCATATTGCTCCACCTTGGG
The DNA here is from genome assembly GCA_035555575.1 of Sphingobium sp. GTDB lineage: Bacteria > Pseudomonadota > Alphaproteobacteria > Sphingomonadales > Sphingomonadaceae > Sphingobium. The sequence continues at coordinate 97,717 of DATMGL010000026.1, read as the reverse complement.
GAGCTGGCCGGGGCGGGCGGCATCCTCCAGCGCCAGCGGGTGCAGGCCGAAACCGGCGCCGATTTCCGCCAGTTCCGCCTCGTCCGGCTCGAACAGGCCGATCCAGACGAACTCGCCCGGCACCGGCGCGGTGCGCGCGCAGGGTAGCGCCAGATCCTCGATGGCCACGCCGTCCCGATATCGCCGCGCCGCTACCACTGTCACACCGGCTGCTCCTTCTCTTGCTGGCGGTCACTGTCCCGTCCGGTCAATGGTGGGGGCCTAGCATGGGGGCAGGGCCATGGAAACCGGGGCGCCGCCCGGCCGCGCCGCCGCTTTCCCCGCGCGCCATCGAGCCGGATGGCTTCCCCTTTCCCGCGAAAATGCCTATGAGCCCGCCATGCATTTCCTCGATCAGGCCAAGATTTTCATCCGCTCTGGCGCGGGCGGGCCGGGAGCTGTCAGCTTCCGCCGCGAGAAGTTCATTCAATATGGCGGCCCGGATGGCGGCAATGGCGGCAAGGGCGGCGATATCATCTTCGAATGTGTCGCCGGCCTCAACACGCTCATCGATTTCCGCTATACCCAGCATTTCAAGGCGCAGCGCGGCATTCCGGGCGCGGGCACCAACCGCATCGGCGCGGGGGGCGATGATCTCGTCATCAAGGTGCCGGTCGGCACGCAGGTCCTCGCCGATGACGAGGAGCGCACGCTGCTGGCCGATTTCACGGCGGTGGGCGAGCGCAAGGTGTTTCTGCGCGGCGGCGATGGCGGGCGCGGCAATGCCAGCTATAAAAGCTCCACCAACCGCGCGCCGCGCCAGCATGGCACGGGCTGGCCGGGCGATGAGATGTATGTCTGGCTGCGCCTCAAGCTGCTGGCCGATGTCGGCCTTGTCGGCCTGCCCAATGCCGGCAAGTCGACCTTCATCAATCAGGTGACCAACACCCGCGCCAAGGTGGGCGACTATCCCTTCACCACCACCCAGCCGCAGCTCGGCGTGGTGCTCTACAAGGGCAGCGAGTTCGTGCTCGCCGATATTCCCGGGCTAATCGAGGGCGCGGCGGAGGGCGCGGGCATTGGTGACCGGTTTCTCGGCCATATCGAGCGTTGCCGCGCGCTGATCCACCTTGTCGATGCGACCGGGGATGATCCGATCGAGGCCTGGCGCATCGTGCAGGATGAGCTGGAAGCCTATGGCGGCGGGCTGACCGACAAGGCGCAGTTGCTCGTGCTCAACAAGGGCGATCTGCTCGGCCCGGAGCTGATGGCGGATATCGCCGCGCAGTTTGAAGCGGCTGGGGCAGGTCGGCCGTTCATCCTCTCGGGCGCCACGGGCGAAGGCGTGGAGACGCTGCTCGACGCCGTGCTGCCGCTCACCGACCGGGCGCAGGGCGCCGGTGACGCGGCGGGCGCTGCCGGTGCCGCCGAGGCGGACGAGCCCTGGTCGCCCATCTGAGCGCTTTGTAACCGGGCGGGCGGGGCCTCCCCGGCGCGCGCAACGGGCGCCGGCGTCCGGCAGGGCGCAAAAGCCGGCCGGGGCTTGCAATCGCTTGCTGGCGAGCTAGCGGCTATCGTCAAATCGTCACCGGGCCGAACCGAGTCTCTTTTCGTCGGGCCGTGTGACCTGTAGGGCGAAGATATGATCGGTTTTGCTCCTGCCCAGTGCCGCCGCCTCGTGATCAAGGTCGGATCGGCCTTGCTTGTCGCGCCGGATGGCGGCGTCCGTCGCGCGTGGCTGGAGAGCCTCGTGACGGAGATGGCCGAGCGCCGCGCGGCGGGGCAGCAGATCGTCATCGTCTCCTCCGGCGCCGTCGCGCTTGGCGCGCGCCGCCTCGGCCTGGCCAAAGGCGGCCGGGCGACGCTGGAGGATGCGCAGGCCGCCGCCGCCGTCGGCCAGATCGCGCTGTGCCGGGTGTGGGCGGATCTGCTCGCCGGCCATGGCATCACCGCCGCGCAGATGCTCGTCACTCTGGGCGATCTGGAGGATCGCCGCCGCTATCTCAACGCCGCGGCCACGCTGGATCGGCTGATCAGCCTTGGCGCGGTGCCGGTGGTGAACGAGAATGACAGCGTGGCGACCGAGGAAATCCGCTTTGGCGACAATGACCGGCTCGCCGCGCGCATCGGGCAGGCGGCGCGGGCGGATGCGGTGGCGCTGCTCTCCGATATTGACGGCCTCTATACCGCCAATCCCCACAGCAACCCGGACGCGGTGCTGATCCCGGTGGTCGAGCGGATCGATGCCGATATTCTGGCGATGGCGGATGGCAATTCCGCCTCCGGCATGGGCTCGGGCGGGATGATCTCCAAGCTGGAGGCCGCGCGCATCGCCACCGGCGCGGGCACGCATCTCGCGATCATCTCGGGGCGGGTGGATGCGCCGCTTGGCCATTGGCTGGAAAGCGGGCGCGGCACTTTGTTCCGCGCCTCGGCCCGGCGCGGCGCGCGCAAGGACTGGCTCGCCGGCCGCCTCACGGTCAAGGGCAAGCTGAATGTCGATGCCGGCGCCGCCCATGCGCTCAGGCAGGGCCGCAGCCTGCTGCCCGCCGGCACCACCGCGAGCCATGGCCGCTACGCGCGCGGCGATGTGATCGACATTATCGGGCCGGACGGCGCCGCCATCGCGCGCGGCCTGGCCCAATATGACAGCGGCGACGCCGAGCGGATCGTCGGCAAGCGCAGCGATGAGGTCGCCCGGCTGCTCGGCGGCAGTCCGCGCGCCGCGCTCGTCCACCGCGATCATATGGTGCTGCTATGAGCCTGCTCGCCATCACCGGCGGCACCGGCTTTGTCGGCAAGGCGGTGCTGGATCAGGCGCTGGCCGCCGGGCACCGCGTGCGCGCGCTCGCCCGCCGGCCGCAGCCCGAGCGCGAGGGCATCGAATGGATCGCCGGATCGCTGGAGAATAGCCGCGCGCTCGATCAGCTGGTGCGCGGCAGCGATGCGGTGATCCACATTGCCGGTGTGGTGAACGCACCGGACCGCGCCGCCTTCGAGGCCGGCAACGCCACCGGCACCGCCGCGCTGACCGAGGCGATGCTGCTCAGCGAGACGCGCCGCCTCGTCCATGTCTCGTCATTGGCGGCGCGCGAGCCGGACCTCTCGGATTATGGCTGGTCCAAGGCGCAGGCGGAGCGGTTCGTCAATACCAGCGGCCTGGACTGGACGATGGTGCGCCCGCCCGCCATTTACGGCCCCGGCGACGCGGAGCTGCTGGAGCTGTTCCAGATGGCGGCGCGCGGCTTCATGCTGCTGCCGCCGGGCGGCCGCCTCTCGGTCATCCATGTCGATGATCTCGCGACCCTGCTCGTGCGCCTCGCCGATCCGGAGGCGCGCGGTACGCAGGGCAGCCTTTATGAGGTTGATGATGGCCGCCCCACCGGCTGGAGCCATGGCGAGTTCGCCAGGGCGATCGGCCGCGCGGTCGGGCGGCGCAAGGTGCGCGGCATCGCCATGCCCGCGCCGCTGGTGCGTCTCGGCGCGCGCCTCGACCGGCGCCTGCGCGGCGACAAGGCCCGGCTGACCCCGGACCGCGCTGCCTATTTCTGCCATGAGGACTGGGTCTCCAACCCCGCGCTCAAGCCCCCGGCGCAGCTCTGGACCCCGGCGATCGACACCGATGAGGGGCTTGCCGCCACCGCCATGGCCTATCGCGCCAGGGGGGCGCTACGCGGCTGAGCGCGGCATCGTCGCGACGGCCCTAGTCGTCGCGTTTCCGTTTGACGATCTTCATGCTTTTAGGGTCAATTTTCAGGTCGTATTTGCCCTCGCTCGGGTTTGCCGTGCGGGCGTCGTCGATTTCCCAATAGCCGTCGTCCAGCTCGATTTCGTCCCATGAGACGAAACCATTGGCTTTCAGCACCGTCTCGATGGCGGTGCGTTCTTCGGCATCGGGCGGGCGGTCAGCCAGCGCCGGGACCGCCAGCAGGCATGCACTGCCCAGCGCGGTCATTCTCCATGATATTTTCATCCATTGTCCTCCTTCCACAGGAAGAGAACCATCCAGGCGGCCTGCCGGTTCCAGCGCGGCCGGCGGTGGCTGCTTTGCGCCATGTCGCGCGCCTCTGTGGAGCGCCGTGTCCAATCATGCCTGAATCCCGCCTTATTCGCTTGCCATAGGCCGGGCGAACGGGGCATTTCGCTGATGACCCCAGAAACCCGGAAAGAAACAGAGCATGTCGGATCGTCAGGACGTTTTCGCGCAGGTGGCCGCGCAGATCGCGCCGTTCAACAAGAAGGGCGTCGCCCTTGCGGATGGCACCACCTTTGCCGGCGACCTTGAATGGGACAGCCTGACCGTGATGGATTTCGTCGCGGCGGTGGAGGATGAGTTCGACATCATCATCACCATGAACATGCAGGCGGAAATCGAGACGGTCGGCCAGCTGGTCGATGCGGTCATCAAGCTGCGCGGGGAGGGCTGAGGCGATGGCGGACATGATTGAAAGCACGACGATGCGCGCGGTCGCCGCCGAGACGGACCTGTTCTCGAAATTCGACCCGCTGATCGCCGAGCGCGAGGCGCTGCTCGCCACCGGCGTGCGCGATCCCTTCGCGATCGTGATGGACGAGGTGAAATCGCCCACCCTCGCCGTCATCAAGGGCAAGGAGACGATCCTCCTTGGCACCTATAATTATATGGGCATGACCTTCGATCCCGACGTGGTGCAGGCCGGCAAGGACGCGCTCGACAATTTCGGCGCCGGCACCACCGGCAGCCGCGTGCTCAACGGCACCTATCAGGGCCACAAGGAAGTCGAGGACGCGCTCAAGGATTTTTACGGCACCAGGAGCGCCATGGTCTTCTCGACCGGCTATCAGGCCAATCTCGGCATGATTTCCACGCTGGCGGGCAAGGGCGACTATGTCATCCTCGATGCCGACAGCCATGCCTCCATCTATGATGGCTGCGCGCTCGGCAATGCCGAGATTGTCCGCTTCCGCCACAATAGCGTGGAGGATCTCGACAAGCGTCTGGGCCGTCTGCCCGCGGAGGCGCAGAAGCTGGTGGTGCTGGAAGGTGTCTATTCGATGCTCGGCGATATCGCCCCGCTGCCGGCCATGGTCGCAGCCGTGCGCAAGCATCCCAATTGCATGATCCTCGTCGACGAGGCGCATGGCATGGGCTTTTTCGGGGCCCATGGCCGCGGCGTCTATGAGGAGCAGGGCGTCGAGGATGAGGTTGATTTCGTCGTCGGCACCTTCTCCAAGTCGGTCGGCACGGTCGGCGGCTTCTGCGTCTCCAACCACCCCAAATTCGAGGTGATGCGCCTCGTCTGCCGGCCCTATGTGTTCACCGCCTCGCTGCCGCCCAGCGTGGTGGCGACGGCCGCCGCCTCGATCCGCAAGCTGATGCACGCCAGCGAGAAGCGCGCGCATCTGTGGGAGAACAGCAAGCGGCTGCACAATGGCCTGACCGCGCTCGGCTTCACGCTGGGCACCAAGGCGCCGGAATCGGCGATCATCGCGGTCATCCTCACCGACCAGACGCAGGCGGTGGCGATGTGGCAGGCGCTGCTGGAGCTTGGCCTCTATGTGAACATGGCGCGGCCGCCGGCGACCCCGGCCGGCACCTTCCTGCTGCGCTGCTCGCTCTGCGCCGAGCATTCGAGCGAACAGGTCGGCCAGATTCTGGAGATGTTCGCCAAGGCAGGGCGGAGCACCGGCGCGATTGCCGGCTGAGAGGCGGGCGGAGACGGGACGGGCGCTGTAGGAAGAGAGTTTCCAGCGCCGGTCCCATCGTCTAGACCTGTCCGCCGACATGGCAGACCACGCCGACGACCTCGACGGGATCGCAGACGAGACGCCGCTCTGGCGGCGGTCGGCGCCGTTCGCCCTCGCGGTTGTCTTCGCGCTGGCGCTGGGTCTGCTGATCTACCTTGCCAATCATGCCTCCACCCTGCGCGAGCGTGCGGTCGCGCTCCAGCGCCACAGCTATGTGGTGATGCTGCAAGCCAAGACGGTGGAAGCCAAGGTGGGTAATGCCGAGGCGCTGCTTGCCCGCTATGTGGTGAGTCATGACGCCGCGGTCGGCCGACAGTTTCAGGATGAATGGGCCACCGCGCAGCGCGAGCTGACCGCGCTGGAGCGCTCCACGCGGAACAGCGCCGATCAGGCCGGGCCCGTCGCGCGGCTGCGCACAGCGATGACCGAGCGCGGCGCGACACTCACCGAGATTGCGCTGCGGGTCCGTTACAATCAGGCGCTGGGCGCGCTCGGCCAGCTTGAGGCGACGCGCAAGGAGGCGTCCGTTCGCGCCATTGCCGATGAGTTGAAGACCGTGGTGGCGCAGCAGGAGCGTGAGCGGCGGCGCCATGACGCGCAGGTGGATCGCTCCGATTCGCGGATCGACCAGCTGAACGACAGTTACGGGATTGTCGGCCTCGGCCTGCTGACGGCGGTGCTGGCGGCGCTCTGGCTGGCCCATGGCGCTCGCAACGAGCGCATCCTCGCGCGTCGGCTGGCGCAGGTCGAGGCCGCCCGGGTCGATGATCTGGAAGTCGCGGTGGAGCAGCGCACCGAGCAATTGCGCGAGGCCAATGCCCGGCTCCAGCATGAGATGGAGGAGCGCAGCCATGCCGAGCAGAGCCTGCGCCACCTCCAGAAGATGGAAGCACTCGGCAAGCTGACCGGCGGCATCGCACATGATTTCAACAATATGCTGGCCGTGGTCGTGGGCGGGATCGACGTTGCGCGCCGGCAGATCGGCAAGGACCCGGTGCGCGCCGCGGCGCATCTGGATAGCGCCATCGAGGGGGCCAACCATGCCGCCGCGCTGATCGAGCGGTTGCTCGCCTTCGCCCGGTCCGAACCGCTGCAACCGGACCGGCTCGATCCCGACGCGCTGATCATTCATATGGAGGAGCTGGTCGCCCGCGCGATCGGTTCCGGCATCAAGGTGGAGCTGGACCTCGATGCCGGTGACTGGGCCATCTGGGCGGACCGCACCCAGCTGGAAAGCGCGCTCATCAACATGGCGATCAATGCGCGCGACGCCATGGACGGACGCGGCACGCTCACCATCGCGACGCGGCGGCTGACCCTGCGCGAAAACGAGATCGGCCACTGCGCGGCCGGCGATCATGTGAGCCTCACCGTCACCGATACCGGCAGCGGCATGACCCCGGCCGTGCTGGAGCGGGTGTTCGAGCCCTTTTTCACGACCAAGGCGATCGGCAAGGGCACCGGGCTCGGGCTCAGCCAGATTTTCGGCTTCGTGAACCAGTGCCAGGGCGCGGTGGATATTCGCTCGGCGCCGGGCGAGGGCACCAGCGTCCGGTTGCTGTTGCCGCGCATCACGCCGGCGCAGGCGGCCGGGGCGGCCCCGCAGGAGGCGCCGGAGGAGCGCCTGGTCAGTGCGGCGCCGATGCACATCCTGGTGGTCGAGGATGATGCGCGGGTGCTGCGCGCGACGCTGGGGGCGCTGGCGGCGCTGGGCCATGATGCCATTGCCTGCGATCATCCGGCCAAGGCCGCCGGCCTGCTGGCGGCCCATCCCGATATCGGCCTGATCCTCTCCGACGTGCTGATGCCGGACATGTCCGGTCCGGAAATGATCGCCGCCCTCGGGGAGAGGATCGCGCATGTGCCGGTCGTGTTCGTCACCGGCTTTGCGGGGGACAAGGAGACGGCGCGCCAGCTCGGGCGCTATCCGTTGTTGCGCAAGCCGTTCACGGTTGCGCAGCTCGCCGCGACGATCGATCGGGCGATGGCCTGGCCGCGTGCGCCCACCGCCCTCGGCTGAGCCCTGCCGCATGGCCGCGCCGACTCGGCCTGGTCCTGCGGGCCTCGCACCATTTCAAAGGTTGCGGGGCTTGCGCAACCGCCCTACGGACTGAGCATTCACCACGGCGGGAGCGGTCGCTCGACCGGGGCACGCTGCCGGCACGGGCCGTCCACGAGCCGAACCGCACAAAGGAAGCGCGCGCAACAGGCCATGTTCACCGCCCTGGACCGATATATGGCGCGGCTCATCGCGGTGCCGCTGCTGGCCAGCCTGGTCATTGCCGCCATGCTATTGGTGCTGGACCGGATGCAGCGGCTGTTCGTCTTCGTCGCGACCGAGGGCGGGCCGGTCAGCGTCGTGTGGCGGATGCTGGCCAATCTGTTGCCGGAATATCTGGGGCTGGGCATTCCGATCGGCCTGATGCTGGGCATATTGCTGGCGTTTCGTCGCCTCGCGCTCTCCTCGGAACTGGATATTCTGCGCGGCGTCGGCCTGTCCTACACCCGGCTGCTGCGAGTGCCTTACATGTTCGCCTTCGCGCTGGCGGCGCTCAATCTGGCGATTGTGGGCTTTGTCCAGCCGCACAGCAAATATGCCTATGAGCGGCTGCGCTTCGAGCTGCGCTCCGGGGCGCTGGGTGCCTCGATCAAGGTCGGCGAGTTCAACAATCTGAGCAATGACTTCACCGTCCGCATCGAGCAGAGCGCCGATGAAGGCCGTCGCCTCTCCGGCATTTTCGTGCGGATGCAGAGCAAGGGCGGCCGCTCGCTGGCGGTGACCGCCTCGCGCGGCCAGTTCCTGGCGACGGATGACCCGGATACGATCATCCTGCGCCTCTCCGATGGCGTGCTGGTGCAGGATGCGCCGAGCTTCGAGACTCCCCGGATCCTCTCCTTCTCCAGCCATGATCTGCCGATCGACCTGCCCAGGATCGAGAATTTCCGCAACCGCGGTGATGGCGATGTGGAGCTGAGCCTGCCCGAGCTGTTCAAGGCCGGGCTGGCGCCGGAAACCGCGCCGCTCGCCCGCGCCAAGGCCTGGTCCAACTTCAACTTCCGCGTGGTCGAGGTGGCGATGATGTTCCTGCTGCCGCTGGCGGCGATTGCGTTCGCGATTCCGCCGAAGCGATCGACCTCCGCGCTGGGGGTGTTTCTTTCGATCGTGTTCATCGTGACCTATCACAAGATCAACCAATATGCCGAATCGGTCGGGTCGCTTGGGCGGATCGATCCGTTTCTGGCGCTATGGGGCCCCTTCGTGCTGGTCGCCGCGCTGATCGGCTGGATGTATTATCAGACCGCCTATGTCCCCGGTGGCCAGCCCATCGGCGCGCTGGAGCGCCAGTTCGCCCGGATGCTGAGCGGTGTGACCCGGCTGTTCAAATGGGCGACGCAGCGGCGCCACCATAAGGCGGAGGCCGGCTGACAAGCGATGTCGCTCAACTTTTTCCCGTCCCGCACGCTGGCGCTCTATCTGGGCAAGACCTTCCTGTTGCGCTGTTTCGCGATGCTCGCCATGCTCGTGCTGGTGCTGCAGATGCTCGATCTGCTGAGCGAGGCGGGCAATGTGCTGGCCTATCCCGGCAATGGCGATGGCGAATTGTGGCGCTATGTCAGCCTGCGCACGCCGCAGATCATCGCGCGCTTCCTGCCCTTTTCGGTGCTGCTCGGCACGCTGGTGATGCTGACCACGCTCAACGCCAATAGCGAGGTGGTCTCGATGAAGGCGGGGGGGCTCTCCGCGCACCAGATCCTCGCGCCGCTGATGCTCGCCAGTCTCGCGGTGGCGGCGTTCAGCTTCGTCTTCAACGAGCGCGTGGTGGCGCGGTCGACGGCGACCCTCACGGCGTGGCAGGATGCCGGCTTCGGGCCGATTCCCCAGGATCGCGGGATCAAGTCCAACATCTGGGTGCGCGATGGCGAGGATCTGATCCGTGCCGCCACGATCACCGGCACCGGCGCGAATGTGCGGCTGCATGATATCGATCTTTATGACCGGCATGGCGACAAGCTGGTGCAGATCATCACGGCCAGGCAGGGTTATCGCACCGCCGATGGCTGGCGGCTGGAGAATGCCAAGGTCTTCGACGTGGTGCGCGGCTCCAGCCGGGCGGTCGCGGCTGTGACGGTCGGCAAGGATATCACGCCGGATCAGTTCACTTTGTCCTCGGTCGACCCCGATGGCCTGTCCTTTGTCGAGTTGGGCGAAGCGATCGACACCTTGCGTGAATCCGGCCGCCCGGTCGCCTCGCTGGAAGGCTCGCTCTGGCACAAGATATCCGGGCCGCTCGCCGCCTTGCTGATGCCGCTGCTCGGCTCCGTCGCCGCATTCGGCATTGCGCGGTCGGGCAAGCTGTTCGTGCGCGCGGTCATCGGCATGGCGCTCGGCTTCGCCTATTTCGTGGCGGATAACTTCGCCCTGTCGATGGGCAATCTGGGCGTGTATCCGCCGCTCCTCGCCGCATGGGCGCCGTTCCTGCTATTTCTGCTGGTCGGCGAGACGGTGCTCATCACCACCGAGGAATAATCGGCGCCGGCGTTATCGCGCGTGCATCGTGCTGCGGGCGATCCGCGCGACCAGCGGCAGCATGCCGGCATGGTTGGCGCGCTGATAGGTCGAGTCGGCGCCCAGTTGCGCGGCCAGCCGGCGGTGCGCCTCGCCCAGCGCGTGATAGGGCATGCTCGGCATCAGATGGTGCAGCGCATGGTAGCGCAGGCCGACGGGCGCCCACAGGCCCGCCAGCGGCGCGGGCGGCGGCACATTGACCGAATCGAGAAACTGGCCGGTCACCGTCATCGCTTCGCCCTCATTCTCCCACAGATGCGCGACCAGCGTGCGCAGCTGGTTGATCACCGCCACCGCCGCGAAGATCACGACGCCGGTGAGCAGCGGCCGCCAGCCCAGCAGCCATGGGCTGGCGATCAGCGCGAAGGCCCACAGGCACGCAGCGCTCTCCTGCCACAGCCATTGGCGCTTGAGGTCGCCCTCCGGCGGGCGGCGGCGATAGGCCGGGTTGATGGCGAGCGCCGAATAGCGCGAGACGATCGCGCGGCGCAGCGGCGGCACGAGCAGGCCCAGCGGTGTCAGCAGCGCGAATCGTACCAGCAGGGCGACCGGCGCCAGCAGGGCGGCGACGAGGAACAGCGGCAGCGACCAGGGCTTCATCAGCGCGAGCGGCAGATATTCCGGATCATCCGCCGTGCCGTAGCGCGTCTTGGCATGATGCTGGGTGTGCACGCCCTCATACATGAAGGAGGGGATGAGCAGCGGAATGCCGATCAGCAGGTTCCAGCCGAGGCGGAAGCCGGGCAGCGCGCCCTTGCGGATATGGGTCAGCTCATGGATGAAGCTGGCCGCGCGATACAGCGCCAGCGCGGCGACGAGACCGGCCAGCGCGATCAGCCAGTTCTGGCTCGCCATGATGGCCGTGACCAGCCCGGCATAGCCCAGCGCGGCCGAGCCGAGCAGGTCCGGCCAGTAGATCGCCGCCTTGGCCGTGCCGAGGTCGCGTGTCATGCCCACGGCCGCGCGCAACATCGCGCTGTCTTCCGGCGTGGTGGCCAGCGCTGAACCTTGCGGGGTGGCGCGGCTGATCGTCTTGTCCATTGCAGTCATGATCCAGGCCCTATCCGTCAAATGCGTGCAGATCGTGGCAGCAATATGATTTTGCTTCACCCGCCGGTCCGATCCCCCGGAATCGCGCGCCTGTGGGTTGACAAGTCCCCCGTGAGATACGCACTGCTGCGCCTCTCAATCATCGGGCGCCTTCGTGGCGCGGGACAAGGGCACCACGGTGGCACAAGCAGATCTAGTGATCGCACCCGTTTCCGGCAAGGCGGATCTCAAGGCGTTCGTCGACCTGCCATGGGCGATCTATGCGGATGATCCCCATTGGGTGCCCCCGCTCAAGAGCGAGGTCCATGCCGTGCTGACGCCGGGCAAGAACCCGTTTCACGAGCATGCCGAGCATCAATATTTCCTCGCGCGGCGCGGGGACGAGGTCACCGGGCGGATCAGCGCCCATATCGATCATCTCGCGCTCGGCATGCCGGCGGCGCAGGGCATGGGGCCGGGCACCGGCAATTTCGGCTTTTTCGAGGCGAAGGATGGCGCCAGCGCCGCCGCGCTCATCGCCGCGGCCGAGGACTGGCTGCGCGGGCGCGGCATGACACGCGTGCTCGGGCCGATCTCGCTCTCCATCTGGGAGGACCCGGGCCTGCTGGTCGAGGGGTTCGATCATTCGCCCACGGTGATGATGGGCCATACCCGCCCGGCCTATCGCGGCTGGATCGAGGCGGCGGGCTATACGCCGGCCAAGACGCTCAACACCTATGAGCTGGATATCACGCAGCAATTCCCGCCGCTGATCCAGCGCATCGTCACCTCCGGCGAGCGCAATGCGCGCATCAACATCCGCAAGGTGGACAAGTCCAAATTCGATCGCGACGCGGCGATCATCCTCGGCATTCTCAATGATGCATGGGACAAGAACTGGGGCTTCGTGCCGATCACGGACAGCGAAGTCGCGCATTTCGGCAAGCAGCTCAAGCCCATCGTGTTCGAGGATCTGATCCGCATCGCCGAGCTGGACGGCGAGCCGGTCGCCTTCATGATCACCCTGCCGGACCTGAATGAGGCGCTCAAGCCGCTCAACGGCTCGCTCTTCCCCTTCGGCTGGGCGAAATTGCTCTGGTGGCTGCGCAAGCCGCGCTGCCGCACCATGCGGGTGCCGCTGATGGGCGTGGTGCAGAAGCTGCAATCCTCGCGCATCGCCAGCCAGCTGGCTTTCATGATGATCGAATATATCCGGCGTGACGCCAATGCCCATTATGGCGCCACCCGCGGCGAGATCGGCTGGGTGCTCGATGACAATCAGGGGATGAACGCCATCGCCGACGCCATCGAGAGCCGGATCAACAAAAGCTATGTCATCTTCGACAAGCCGCTGGGTCAGGCGTGACCGGATGGGACGGGTGAGCGCGCTTGCCTCGTTCCCGCCGGACCGGGTAATCAGCGCGCTTTGATGCCCATGATGTCCGAATCGTCGGAATGTGGCCATCGGACTTGTCCTGATCCGGGAAGGAGTGAACTTCATGCTCAAGCGTCTGACGCCGTCGATTCTGGTGGCGCCGCAGATCGATGTCGAGACGGTCGCGCAGGCGAAGGCGGACGGCGTCACTCTCATCGTCAATAATCGTCCGGAAGGCGAAACGGCCGATCAGGTGCCGGGCGCCGCGATCGAGGCGGCCGCGCGGGCGGCGGGCATGGATTATGTCGCGATTCCGGTGAGCCATAGCGGTTTCGCGCCCTGGCAGCTCGATGCGATGGATGCCGCGCTGGCAGGCAATGAAGACGGCCAGACGCTGTGCTATTGCCGCTCCGGCACGCGCAGCACCCTGCTCTGGGCGCTGGCGCGCGCGCGGGCGGGCGATGCGCCGGACGAGATTGCCCGCACGGCGGCCGGGGCGGGCTATGATGTGACGCCGATCGCCGAGATGATCCACGCACTGGCCACCGGCGCGCGCTGAGGCCGCCTGGCGCTTAGGATGGCCCCGTGGCGCATGCTGCGACGGCCCCGCGCCGATCAAGGCCGGTCACGCCTGCGTCTGGCTTGAGCCGGGGGGGGGGCGTCACCGGTCAGCATGAGACCGGTCGGCCCGACCCGGACGCCATATATTGCCAGATATGACGGCGATGCCCCGTCCCGACGCCATGTCGGGACGAGGCCATCGCCGGCAGGCGCGCCGTGGGACGCGCCTGCCCTGATCGATCAGTGGCGGAAGTGCCGCATGCCGGTGAAGACCATGGCGAGGCCGGCCTCGTCGGCCGCCGCGATCACCTTGTCGTCATTGAGCGAGCCGCCCGGCTGGATGACCGCCGTGGCGCCCGCTTCGGCGGCGGCCAGCAGGCCGTCGGGGAAGGGGAAGAAGGCGTCCGACGCCACTGCGCTGCCGATCGTGCGCGGCTGCGCCCAGCCGAAGCTCTCGGCCGCTTCGCGCGCCTTGATCGCGGCGATCCGCGCGCTGTCCCGCCGGTTCATCTGCCCTGCGCCAATGCCGGCGCTCACGCCATCCTTGGCGTAGACGATGGCGTTGGACTTCACATGCTTGGCGATCGTCCAGGCGAACAGGCAGTCCGCCAGCTCGCGCTCGCTCGGTGCGCGCTTGGTCACCAGCTTGAGGTCCTCGCGGGTGATGTGGCCATTGTCGCGCGATTGCACGAGCACGCCGCCGGCGATGGTCTTGAGGTCCAGCCCCGGCCGCGCCGGATCGGGCAGGTCGCCGGTCAGCAGCAGGCGCAGATTCTTCTTCTTGGCGAACACCGCCTTGGCCGCGTCGTCGGCATCCGGCGCGGCGACGACCTCGGTGAAGATCTCGCTGATCGCTTCGGCCGTGGGGCCGTCGAGCGGGCGGTTGACGGCGATGATGCCGCCAAAGGCCGAGACGGTGTCGCACTCGAAGGCGTTCTTATAGGCCTCGATCAGCGTCTCGCCGGTGGCCACGCCGCAGGGATTGGCATGCTTGACGATGACCACGGTGGGCGGCCCGTCGCGGAATTCGGCAACGAGGCCGAGCGCGGCGTCGGCATCGTTGAGGTTGTTGTAGCTCAGTTCCTTGCCCTGCACCTGCACGGCCTGGCCGATGCCGCGACCACCGGACGCAACCGGCAGATAGAGCGCGGCGGACTGGTGCGGATTCTCGCCATAGCGCAGCGTGTTGGCGAGCTGCAGCGGCACCGACAGGCTGGCCGGGAACTGCTCTTCCTGATCGGCAAAGGCGAACCAATTGGCGATCATCGCATCATATTGTGCCGTGGCGGCATAGGCCTTGGCGGCGCACTGGCGGCGGAAGGCGTAGCTGGTGGCGCCGGCCTTGCTGTCCATCTCCTCGATCAGCCGCGCATAGTCGGCGGTGTCCGTCACGATCGTCACGCTGGCGTGGTTCTTGGCCGCCGAGCGGACCATGGAGGGGCCGCCAATGTCGATATTCTCGATGATCTCGTCGCGGTCCGCGCCGCGCGCCACGGTGGCGGCGAAGGGATAGAGATTGACGACGACAAGATCGATCGCGCCAATCTCATGTTCGCGCATCGAGGCGACATGCTCGTCATTGTCGCGCACCGCGAGCAGCCCGCCATGCACCTTGGGGTGCAGCGTCTTGACGCGGCCGTCCATCATCTCGGGGAAGCCGGTGAGGTCGGAAATGTCGCGCACCGTCAGGCCCGCGTCGCGCAGCGCCTTGGCGGTGCCGCCGGTGGAGACCAGCTCCACGTCGTGGCGGGCGAGCACGGCGCCCAGTTCCGCCAGCCCGGCCTTGTCGGACACTGACAGCAGTGCCCGTTTGATTGCTACGTCCTTCATGGGGATATCCTTCTATTCTAGAGCATATTCCGATCCGATTGCATCAGATCAGATGCACCAGATCCTTGTTCGACCGCGTTTTCCGGGGCAGGAGATGAGACCATCCGCTTTGAAAACGCTTTAACCGGATTTCTTGAGCAGCCAGCCGACACTGGTGCCGGCCGCCTCCGCGGCGCCATTGACCACAAGTTGCTGCGTCGGGTGGGGGCGGCCTTCGCCATCCACCCAGAGACTGTCTTCGACGCTGATCTCGCCCATGCCGACACGGAACTGCCACAGCGCGCCATTGGGCAGGCGCAGCAGCGCGCCTTGCCGGTCGGCGGTCAGCGTCGGCTCGACATCGCGGCCGAGGTGGAAGCGCAGCGCGAGCGGGCAGGCCTGCGCGCGCCGCCGCCGCTGCGCCGGCAGCAGCACATCCTCGCCGCGCAGCTCGCGCCCGTCATGGCTGAGCATGAGGAGGCGGCGATGCAGGAAGCCGAGGCGGCGCACATAGCCATCATGGGTGACGTCAAGGCGGCTGCCCTGATCCACCTCCTGCCGCTCCAGCGCGATTTCGCTCACGCCCTTGCCGAGCGAGCCATCGGCCAGCACGGCGGTGGAGTTGCTGTCATCGAGCACCAGCGTGCTATGCGCGGCGGTGGAGCGCAGGGCCTGCGTCAGATCGGCCGGCAAGTCCGCGCCGGCCAGCGCCGCGCCGCCGCAATTGACGATGACGCGCACCGGCCCGTCGCTCAGCTCCAGCGCGCTGGTCGAGGCGCAGCCATTGCGGCCAAGCCGCGCGACCGGTGGCGGCGCGGCATCGAGCTGGATGACCGTCGCGCCGGCGGACAGGCGCTGATAGCCCCAGTCGCGCGCCTGCCGCAGCGGGCGGGTGCGCACGCCGGAGGCCGCGACGATCGCGGTGATCTGCGCGGGGCTGATCGGTGCGCCGCCCTGCCAGCTCCCCGGCGCGCCATCGCCATGCAACAGGCCGAGCAGGGCCGCGACGATCCGGTCCAGACTCTCGGTGAGGAAGGCGGGCATCTCCTTGCGGCGCACGGCATAGACGGCGCGCAGCATCGCCAGCAGGGTGATCGCCTCGATCTGCTCCAGCGGCGAGCGCGAGATAAGGCCGCCATCGGCATAGAAAGCGCCTTCGAGCGCGCGGCGCAACCCGGCCTCGCCGAAGATGCGGCGCGGCTCGCCGCCCGGCAGCAGCAGCCCGGCCGCGACGATGCCGGTCCATGCGGTGACGCGGGCGAGGCCAGCGGGCGCCTTGTCCGCCCCGCGATCGAGATGGCGGGCGGTGCGCGCGATATTGTTGAGCACCAGACTGCGATAGACCAGATCGCTGCTGGAGAGGATCAGCGGCGCATAGGCCGTCCAGTGGAGGATGCGCCACGCCGCATTGTCCACCCGCCAGGCCGGCTCGCTCGCGGTTTCGGCATGCGCCTCCAGCCAGGCGCGCATCTGGGCTTCGGCCACCGGCACCGCATTGTCGCGGCTGGTCGCGGCGGCCAGGTCGCGCAGCCAGCGGAAGCCGTGCAGATAATCGCCATAGCCGTCGGGCAGGTCGAGCTTGCGATAGTCGAGCCGGGCGATCGGCTGCTTGATGCCGCGATGGAGGAAATAGCCCGCCCGCAGCGCCTTGCCGGCGCGCGCGTCGCCGGGGATCAGATCCTCCGGCACGGCGAGCAGCTTGAGCGGATATTTGCCCTTCAGGCGCATGGTGTGGAGCGGCGTCGCCCAGGTCATGCGGTAGAAATGATTGGCGAGCCGCTGGGTGAGCGAGATGCCGCGATCGTCGGGCACGCGGATCAGCCGCTTGCCCTGCTCGATCCCGTCTTCCTGCGGCGGCTCGGGCGCCGGCACGGGGCGGGCGCGGCCGGTCATGTCCCGCGCAGGCGGCGGATATTGTCCGCATAGGCGGCCGGGCCGCCCCGGAAGGTGGCGGTGCCGGCGACCAGCACATCCGCGCCCGCTGCAATGGCGCGCGGCGCGGTGACCGCATCGATGCCGCCATCGACTTCCAGCAGGATCTCGCGGCCGCTCTTGTCGATCATCCTGCGCACCGCCTCGATCTTGCGCAGCTGGCTGTCGATGAAGCTCTGCCCGCCAAAGCCGGGGTTGACGCTCATCACCAGCACGAGGTCGACGTCGTCGATCAGATAATCGAGCATCTTGGCCGGCGTGCCGGGGTTGAGCGAGACGCCGGCTTTCTTGCCGAGCGACTTGATATGCTGGATCGAGCGGTGGATGTGCGGCCCGGCCTCCGGGTGCACGGTGATGATATCCGCGCCCGCTTCGGCAAAAGCGTCGAGAAAGCTGTCGATCGGCGAGATCATCAGGTGGACGTCGAGCGGCTTTTGCGTGTGTGGCCGCAGCGCCTTCACCACCATCGGGCCGATGGTGATATTGGGCACGAAATGGCCGTCCATGACATCGACATGGATCCAGTCAGCCCCGGCTGCGTCGACAGCGCGCACCTCGTCGCCAAGCCGCGCGAAGTCGGCCGAGAGGATGGAGGGCGCAATTCGGACGGATGGCACCATGTGCGTCGATTAACCCCGCGTTTTCACCGGCGCAACCGCCGGCCTGAGAAAGTTGTGGATGGTTTGGGCGGATCGCTCAATCCGTTCCGGCTCGCGATAGCATGGCGATGAAGAAACCATCAAGGCCGCCTTCCGCCATCAGCATGCCGGGCAGGGTGCGCAGGCGTTCCGGCGCGGCGAGCGGGATGCCGGCCGGCACCAGCGCGGCATCGATGGGGCAGGGCGCGATATCGCCGCGGCGGGCCAGCAATGCGTCGATCTGCGCCTCGCCCTCGGCCGGCTCGAGCGAGCAGGTGGCGTAGACCAGCCGGCCGCCCGGCTTGAGCCAGTGCACCGCGCGATCGAGCAGGGCCGCCTGTATCTCCGCCATCTCGGCAATCTGCCGGGCGCCGATGCGGTGGATCACATCCGGGTGGCGGCGGAAAATGCCGGTGGCCGAGCAGGGCGCGTCGAGCAGGATGGCGTCGACGGGGGCCTCGGGCTGCCAGCGCAGCAGATCGGCCTGCACGATGTCAGCCGCCAGCCCCGTGCGCGCGAGATTGGCGTGCAGCCGCTCATTGCGGCGCTGCGACTGATCGACCGCGACCACGTCCCAGCCCGCGGCGGCCAGCTGCATGGTCTTGCCGCCGGGCGCGGCGCACAGGTCGAGCACGCGCCGCCCGTCGCCCGCGCCGAGCAGCCGGGCGGGCAGGGAGGCGGCGAGATCCTGCACCCAGAAGTCGCCCTCGGCAAAGCCGGGCAGCGCGGTCACATCGGCATCGGCGGGCAGGCGGACATGGCCGGGCGCAAGCGGGACGCCGCCGAATCGTTCCGCCCATGCGGCGGTCTGCGCGGGTGCGCGCAGGGCAAGGTCGAGCGGTGCGCGGCCGGCATAGAGGGCGGCGGCGGCCGCCACCATCTCGTCGCCCCACGCGGCGTGCCAGCGGGCGGCGACCGGCCCGGGCAGGGTCGCGGCCTCGGGCAGCGTCGCGCCCTGTCGCAGCAAGGTGCCGAGCACGCCATGGACGAGCTTGCGCGGCCCGCCATCGACCAGCGGCAGCGCGGTGGCGACCACGGCATGGGGCGGCGTGGCGAGCAGCAGCGCCTGCGCGAGGCTCATCCGCAGGACCATCCGCGCCTTGGCGTCGTCCGGCAGCGGCTGGCGGGTGGCGCTGTCGATCAGCGCATCGAGATCGACCAGATGGCGCAGCGTCTGCGCCGCGATGGAGTGGGCCAGCGCCCGGTCGGCCGGCAGCGGCAGCTCGCGGGTGGCTGCCGCCATCGCCTGTTCCAGCGGCTGGCCGCGCCGCAGCACGCCATCGAGCAGGCGCAGGGCCGCACGGCGGGCCGCAAGGCCGGGCGGCGGCGCGCCCTTGGCGGCGGCGGGGGAGGCGGGCGATGCGCGGTGCGCGCTTTTGGGTGTGTGGTCAGCCATGGCCCTTGCCCCATAGCAGCGATCCGCCCGATTGCGCGCTGGATTCGCCGCTGTTGCAATGGATCGCGGCGAGCGTCATGGAAACAGGATATGCCGCACCGCCAGCATGAGGAGCATCCGCGCCATGGGGAAGCGACCCGATCACGTTCGCCCGCCTGCCTATCTCTCCAAAAGTCCGCCGGTGCCCGCGCCGGACCCGGCCGCCAAAACCCCGCCGGTCAGCGACGATCCCCATGAGCCGACGCGCTATGGCGACTGGGAGCGGAAGGGGATCGCTGTCGATTTCTAGGCGTTGGACGCAGATTACGGTCTTTTCGGCACATTTTTTCCCGTGAGTCCCTGTTTGGATCAATTTTCGCATGCATTGCCGTCATCTTTGCGTCATGATGCGTTTACCATCCCGCAAGAGGATGGAAATTGAAAATCGGGCGTGCAGTCTTGGGATTGGCGATGGTGCAATTTTGGCCTGATGCTCCCACCATCGGGTCGCGGCCATAGCCTGTTTACAGTCCGGATTTCCTGCGTTGACCGATTTTTACCGAACTTCTGCTCGACCGGTATCCCACGCCGGCCGGCGAACCATCCCGGCCCCGGGACCATTCATTTTCGAACATGGACATGTCGGCTGGCTGCGACTGGCAGGACATCGCTGAAGGCCCGGCCGCTTGCGGCGGTCCAGGCGCGCCGGCAATCCGGCATATACCGGCCGCGAAGGTTCGCATGTCCTCAAGGATCGGCGCTGATGGTCTGTCCGCCCGGTGCCCCATGCCCCAGCCGGGTGATGGGGGCATCGTCCCCAACGGCTGTTGGCTGATGGAGCGCGGTTGCCCGCCCGATCGCGCGCGGTGCGAAACGGGCCGCGGGGCGGAAAAGGTAGCTTCGGTCCCTTGCGCTGCTTCACGCCGTCGCGCGCGGCGGACCCCCTGACCGGGAACGATCCGCCGCCCACGTCAGGGCTCGCTCAGAACGGGATTTCGTCGTCGTCCAGCCCGTCGTCAAACGCGCTGCTGCCGCCACCGCTCGGCTGACGCGCGGCGCCGGATGCACGTCCGCCGCCAAAGCCGCCGCCACCGCCGCGATCGCCGCCGCCCCAGCTATCCCGCTCGCCGCCACCGCTGCCGCCGCCGCTGCGCTCGCCGGGGCCGCCATCCAGCATCGTCATCACCGCGCCGGGGCCGGAGAGCACGACTTCGGTCGAGTAGCGATCCTGCCCGTTCTGGTCCTGCCATTTGCGCGTTTGCAGCGAGCCTTCGATGTAGATCTTCTTGCCTTTGCCCAGATAGCGCTCGGCGATGCCGATCAACCCGTCCGAGCGGATGACGACGCTGTGCCATTCCGTGCGCTCCTTGCGCTCGCCGGAGGCGCGGTCGTTCCAGCTTTCCGACGTCGCGATGCGCAGATTGCAGATGCGGCCGCCATTCGAGAAACTCTTGATTTCCGGATCGGCGCCGAGATTGCCGACCAGAATGACCTTGTTGACACTGCCTGCCATGGGGCTCTCCGAATGATTGGGCGTGGAATAGAGGCCGCTTATAGACCGGCGGCCGTCGCCGTCCAGAAAACTATCCCGGCGGCCACATAGGCCAGCACGAAAAGATAACCGACCATGAACAGCGGCCAGCGCCAGCCATTGGTCTCCCGCCGCGTGATGGCGATGGTGGAGATGCATTGCGGCGCGAAAACGAACCAGGCGAGGAAGGCCAGCGCCGTGGGCAGCGACCAGCGGCCGCGCAGCCGCTCGGCGAGGCTGTGCGCGGTGGCGTCCTCATCGCCGCTCGTCTCGATGGCGTTGGCGGTGGCGAGCGCGGAGACCGCGACCTCGCGCGCCGCCATCGCCGGGATGAGCGCCAGCGCGATCTCATGGTTGAAGCCGATCGGCCGCAGCACCGGCTCCAGCACATTGGCGATGCGGCCGGCGGCGCTGTAATTGACCGGGCTGACCGCGCTGTCCGCCGGTGGCTTGGGGAAGCTGAGCAGCAGCCACAGCAGCACCGTGGTATAGAAGATGATCGTGCCGGCGCGCTTGAGGAAGATGGCGGCGCGCTGCCACAGGCCGATCAGCACGTCGCGCAGCAGCGGCATCTGATATTTGGGCAGTTCCATCAGGAAGCTGCCGCCGCCGCCCTTCACCACGCCCATGCGCAGCAGCACCGCGACGACCACCGCGCCGACGATGCCCGCGACATAGAGGCTGAAGAGCACCAGCCCTTGCAGGCCGATGCCGCCGGCCAACGTGCGGTTGGGGATGAACGCGCCGATGATGAGTGTGTAGACCGGCAGCCGCGCCGAGCAGGTCATCAGGGGAGCGATGAGGATGGTCGTCAGCCGGTCCTTGGGGTCGGCGATGGTGCGCGTCGCCATGATGCCCGGCACCGCGCAGGCGAAGCTGGAGAGCAACGGAATGAACGCGCGGCCGGAGAGGCCGGCGCGGGCCATCAGCCCATCCATGAGGAAGGCCGCGCGGGTCATGTAGCCGGTCGCTTCGAGCATCAGGATGAAGAAGAAGAGGATGAGGATCTGTGGCAGGAAGACGACGACCGAGCCGACGCCGGCAATCACGCCCTGCGTCAGCAGGTTGGTGAGGAAGCCGGGTGGCAGCGTCGCCTCGATCAGGCTTTCGAGCGCGGCGAAGGCCTCCTCGATCATCGCGATCGGCGTTTCCGACCAGCTGAACACCGCCTGGAAGATGACGAACAGCAGCCCGAGCAGGATCAGCGGTCCGAGCAGCGGGTGCAGCACGATGCGATCGATCCGCGCCGTCAGCCGGCGGCTGGGCGTTTCCGCGATGATCGCCCGCGTGGCGATGCGCGCGGCCTCGCGGCGCAGGCCCGGCTGGTCATGCGCGGGCGATGCGGCCGGCGCGGCGGGCATGTCGGCTGCGGGCAGCGCCGCCATCATGGCTGCGCGCAGTTCATCAAGGCCGCGCCGCCGCACTGCGACCGTGGCGATGACCGGCACGCCCAGATCCTCGGCCAGCCGGGCCGGGTCCAGTTCCAGCCCGTCCCGGCTGGCGAGATCGACCATGTTGAGCGCGACGACGCAGGGCCGGCCGAGCGCGATCAGCTCCAGCGCGAATCGCAGATGATTGTCGAGATTGGCGGCGTCGAGCACGATGACCAGCAGGTCCGGTTGCCGCTCGCCATGCTGGCGGCCGAACAGCACGTCGCGCGTCACCTGCTCGTCCGGGCTCTTGGCGTCGAGGCTGTAGGTGCCGGGCAGGTCGACGATATCGGCCGTCCGCCCGTCGCCCAGCGCCAGCTGGCCCAGTTTGCGCTCGACCGTCACGCCGGGATAATTGCCGACTTTCTGGCGCGCGCCGGTCAGCGCGTTGAACAGGGCGCTCTTGCCGGCATTGGGGTTGCCGACGAGCGCGATCAGGGGGGCGCGGGCCATCAGATCGGGGCCGCCGCGTCCCCGGCCGGGTGGTCCGTCCGCACACTGATCGCGGCGGCATGGGCCGCGCTCATCGCAACGATCATACGCCCGACCCGGCAGGCATGCGCGCCGGGTTTCAGCCAGCCGGCGCGGTGCAGCAGCTCTATGCTGGCCCCTTCATCCAGGCCCAGCTCGCGCAATCTGGCCCCGTCCGCCGCGCTCATTCCCGTCCAGTCGATGTGATCGACATGGGCAGGGCGATTTGGAGCGAGGCGATCGAGGCGCACAGCGTCGGCTTTCATTGGTGCGACCGATTATCAATACCGGGAGCTGGAGACAAGCGCGCGTTTCACCGTCCCGGATAACGCAGCCGACCCGCGAAGCGCACGATGCTGAAATGCCGGTCGGCGCCGGCCGTCAGCCGCGCCTTGGCCTTCTCGAAGCGCATGATGCCCTCGATCCGCCGGGCCAGAAAAGCGCGGGTTTCGGCATGATCCTCGCTCTCGTCATTGACGAAGGCGAGCAGGGTCGCGGCATAGACGGCACCGAGCGTCGCGCGCTTGGTATAATGATTATAATCGACCGCGGTGTCACCGGCCGCGCGCCACATGCTGTCCGCTGCCCGCCAGCCGAGGCGCGTGGCGCGGCCGATATGGGCCGGCATGGCGAGCACCGACTGCGCCCGGCGCAGCGACTCGCGCTGCGGCGCCAGCATGGCCAGCCGCGCCTCGACCAGCGCCGTGATCCGCGCGCGCACTTTCATCGCCGCCAGTTCGGCGGGCGTGAAGCGAGCGAGCATGGCGGTGTCGACACTGGCGAACCACGCCTCGATCATCGTCATCGCGCCGCCCTCAAAGGCAAGCGCGGCGACATCGCGATCGACCCCGGCCTGATCGGCGGCCAGCGCCACGGCGGCGGTGGACCAGCCATCGAACGCGGCATTGGCCGCGACCAGCGGCGCGAGGCGCAGGCGCAGCGCGTCGAGGGTTTCGTCTTCCTTCAGGCCGGAGGCGGAGTGGGGCGAGGCGATCATGGCCCCGGCTGTAGCCGATCCGCACCCTTGTGGGGAGCCGCATTTCGCCCCGGCCCGCGAATGAACACCAGCGCGGCGGCAATGATCGCCGCGCCCACAAGGTCGAGCGGGGAGAGATGTTCGCCAAAGGCGACCCAGCCGATCAGGGCCGCGACGACCGGTTGCACCAGCAGCGCGAGGCCGACGATCAGGGGCGAGAAATGGACGATGGCATAGACCATCAGCCCTTGCCCCAGCACCTGGCTGGTCAGCGCCAGCGTGACGAGCGGCGTCCAGTCGCCCGGCAGGATCTGCTCGCCGGCGAGCCAGGCGTAAAGCAGCAGCAGCGGCGCGCTGAACAGGGTGGAAAGGGCGAGCACGCTCCAACTCGTCAGGCTGCGCCGGGCCGACTGCACCGCGAGCAGATAGCCGACATAGAAGATCCCGGCGAGCAGGCTGAGCAGATCGCCTGCCAGATTGGCGCCGGAGAGTTCATAGCTGCCGCCCATCAGGATGACCGCGCCGATGATGGCGGTCGTGAGCGCGATCCATTGCCGGCGCGTCGGCCAGATCCGGGTCAGGATGATGCCGGCAAAAGGCAGGATGAGGCTGGAGCAATTGCCCAGCAGCGTGGCGTTGGCGAGCTTGGTCCGCAAAATGCCCAGATGCCAGCTGGCGATATCCGTCGCGAAGAACAGGCCGCCGATCGCGACCAGCAGCAGCACGCGGCGCGGCGGCGGCTTGATCCACGGCGTCTCCCGCGCGGCCAGCAGCAGCAGCACCGGCAGCGCGATCGCCATCCGCCAGAAGCCGGTGGCGATCGGCCCGGTGTCGGCGACCCGCACGAACCATGGCCCTGCCGCCAGCAGCAGATTGGCGGCGATTAAAGCCGGGAAGGCCATGGCCGGAAGATTTCCTTTGGCCATCCGCATGACAGGGCCGGTTGAAGTCACCATCCCGGCCCCCTAGCTGATGCGGGAGCCCGAGTCTCGTTTCAAAATGAAATCAAAGTGGGAGCCCTCATGACCCGTTTGTTCGATCCTCTGTCCGCCGGCGCGCTTGCGCTGCCCAATCGCATCCTGATGGCGCCGCTCACCCGTGCGCGCGGCACGAGCGCGCATGTGCCGACCCCGCGCATGGTCACTTATTATCGCCAGCGCGCCAGTGCCGGCCTGATCATCAGCGAAGCCGCGCCGATCAGCGTGGAAGGGGCCGGCTGGCCCTATTCCCCCGGCTTCTGGACGGACGAGCAGGTGACGGCATGGCGGCCGGTCACGCAGGCCGTGCACGAGGCGGGCGGGCGGATCGTGGCGCAGCTTTGGCATATGGGACGGGTGGTGCATCCGGCGATGTCCGGCACCCAGCCGGTCTCCGCCAGCGACACGACGGCGCCAGGCGAGGCGCACACCTATGAGGGCCGGCAGCCCTATGTCGAGGCGCGCGCGCTGCGGACGGACGAGATTCCCGGCCTCATCGCCGATTATGTGACGGCCGCGCGCAATGCCATCGCCGCGGGTTTTGACGGCGTCCAGATCCACGCCGCCAATGGCTATCTCATCGATCAGTTCCTGCGCGATTCGAGCAATTTCCGCACCGATGCCTATGGCGGCGGCATCGAAAATCGCGCGCGGCTGCTGCTGGAGGTGACGCAGGCCGTGGCGGATGCCGTCGGCGCGGATCGCACATCGGTGCGCCTCTCCCCCAATGGCGAGGTCAACGGCGTCGTCGACAGTGATCCGGAAGCGCTGTTCGGCTATGCCGCGCGGGCGCTGGACAAGATCGGCATCGCCTTTCTCGAACTGCGGGAAGCGCGGCCGAGCGGCGCGTTTTTGGGCAGTGACCAGCCCGCCATCTCACCGCTGATCCGCCAGAGCTTCAAGGGCGTGCTGGTGCTCAACGGCGATTATACGCCGGAGGAGGCGGCGCAGGCGGTGGCGCAGGGCAAAGCGGATGCGATCAGCTTCGGCCGGCTGTTCATCGTCAATCCCGATCTGCCCGAGCGTATCCGGCGCGGGGTTCCGCTCACCGAGCCGGTCGCCACGCCGACATGGTATTCACAGGGCGATGAGGGCTATGTCGATTATCCGCCGCATGAGCCGGCGCTGGCCTGAAAGCACGCGCCGGCCCGCGCAAACGGGCTGACGGCAGGCAGAATGGCGTGAGGCTCCGACCCGACAGGGCGACAGGCTCCGTCATGGAGGGCGTGGCTGTGCGATCTTCCTGCCGCATTCGCTGCGAGACAGAGGCCGCGTTAACACCACGTCGCCACCGGGTGGCGGGGCGCAGTGCTGAGCCGGTCATTTATGAACGCCGCGTTGGCGCTCCCCTGCCGCGATCCTGTCGCGCATGGGAGCGCCGGTCCGGCGCCCGCCCTCAATCCCGGAAGCGGCTCGCAATCTCCAGCATGCGGATCGCCGCCTGCGCGGCCTCGCCGCCCTTGTTCTTCTGCGCGGGATCGGCGCGGACCTGCGCCTGCGCTTCATTCTCCACGGTCAGGATGCCGTTGCCGATGGCGATTCCGTCCATCGAGAGAGCCATCAGCCCGCGCGCGCTTTCGTTCGAGACGACCTCGAAATGATAGGTCTCGCCGCGAATCACCACGCCGATCGCGATGAAGCCGTCAAAGCGTCCGGTTTCCGCCGCCATGGCGATGGCGCCGGGCACTTCCAGCGCGCCGGGCACGGTCAGCACCTCATGATGATGGCCCGCCGCCTCCAGCGCCGCCTGGGCGCCGGCGATGAGCTGATCGTTGAGATGCTCGTAGAAGCGGGCTTCGACGATGAGAAATCTGGCCATGTCATGTCCTTTCGGGGGAAGAGCTATCACGCAAGGGCTGCGCTGACGATGATGGTGACCATGCCCGCGGTCACGAGCACGCCGCCGCCAAGACGCCGCCGGTCGAGTCGCTCCTTGAGCATCACGGCGCCGATCACAAGGCCGATCAGCACGCTGGTCTCGCGCAGCGCCGCCACCGCGCCCACCGGCGCCAGGCCGAAGGCGAACAGGGCGGGCGCGAAGGAGAGCAGCGCCAGCACGCCCGCGGCCAGCCCCGGTCGCACATCATGGGCGAGCAGCGCGACCGTGCGCCGGCCGCTACGCGCGAGCAGCATCAGCGGGATCGGCACGCCGCAGATCAGGTAGAACCAGGCGATGAAGGTGAGCGGATCGGGCGCGGCGCGCACGCCCCTGGCGTCGATCAGCGTATAGGCGGTGGTGAGCAGGCCGGTGAGGCAGGCGGCCAGCAGCCCGGCCGGCGTGAGCGCGCGGCTGGTGGCGAGCGCGAGGATGCCGCCGCTCACGATGGCGATGCCGGCGAGCGCCAGCCCGTCCAGCCGGTCCCCCAGCACGACGATGCCGAGCAGCGCGGTGAAGATCGGCGTGAAGCCGCGCGCGATCGGGTAGGCGGCGGTGAAATCGCTGACGGTGTAGGACCAGGACAGGATGAGCTGATACAGCGCATGGACCGCCACCGCGCCCAATATCCACGGCCACA
This sequence comes from Sphingobium sp., assembly GCA_035555575.1. GTDB lineage: Bacteria > Pseudomonadota > Alphaproteobacteria > Sphingomonadales > Sphingomonadaceae > Sphingobium. Next base: position 70,824 of record DATMGL010000026.1, on the reverse strand, counting down.
GATCATCGGGCGGCAGGCCGATCCACAGCACGAAGGGCAGTGCTGTCACCAGCTCGACCAGCCGGATCCACGCCATCACGGCGAGCTTGTCGTCGCCCGATTTCAGCGTGGCATGCGCGAAGGCGGAGGTGATGGCGGAGAACAGCGCGAGCGCCAGCCCCGCCGCCATGCCGTCCGCCATGCCGACTCCCATGCTCAGGCTTCGGTGATCGGCCGCTCGCCGACGACCGCCAGATCATAGCCGTCGAGCGCGATCAGATTATGATGGCTGTTGGTCAGCAGGATCATGTCGTGCACGCCCAGTTCGGAGAGGATCTGGGCGCCGGCGCCATAATCGCGCAGCTCTTCCATCAGTCGCGCCGGGCTTCCCTCGCCTTCCGTGCGGAAGCGGATCATGCGGCTGTAACGGTCCTTTTCCGGCCGGTTGATCAGCACGATGATGCCCGCGCCCTCTTCCGCGATAATCTCCATCGAGCGGGCGAGCAGCCGCGCGCGCGGCCCGTCCTCGCCGAAAATATCGGAGAAGATCGAGACCTGATGCATGCGCACCAGCGTCGGCTCGTCCGGCGAGACATGGCCCTTGATGAGCGCGATCTGCTCGGACTGGGTGGCGCGGTTGAAGAAGCTCACCGTGCGCCAGTCGCCGCCCCAGCGGCTGGTGAAGGTCGCCTCGCCGCGCCGCTCGATCATATGGTCGTTGCGGCGGCGATAGGCGATCAGGTCGCGGATCGTGCCGATCTTGAGCCGGTGCTTCTGGGCGAAGAGGATGAGGTCGTCGAGCCGCGCCATGCTGCCGTCATCCTTCATGATCTCGCAGATCACGCCGGAGGGGTTGAGCCCGGCCAGCCGCGCGACGTCCACCGCCGCCTCGGTATGGCCCGCGCGCACCAGCACGCCGCCATCGCGCGCGGCGAGCGGGAAGACATGGCCCGGCGACACCAGATCGGCCGATCCGCGCGTCGCGTCGATGGCGACGGCGATGGTGCGCGCCCGGTCGGCGGCGGAAATGCCCGTCGTCACGCCCTCGCGCGCCTCGATCGACACGGTGAAGGCGGTCTCGTGCCGGGTGCCGTTGTTGGCGCTCATCAGGTTGAGGCCGAGCTGGTCGATCCGCCCTTGCGACAGCGCCAGGCAGATCAGGCCGCGGCCATGCGTCGCCATGAAATTGATCGCGTCGGGCGTCGCCATCTGCGCGGGGATGACGAGGTCGCCCTCATTCTCGCGGTCCTCGTCGTCGACGAGGATGAACATGCGGCCGTTGCGCGCTTCGTTGATGATTTCTTCCGCGCCGGCCAGCGCCGTGCCATGCTCGCGCGCGAACAGGTAGCTTTCCAGCTTGCCGAGCGTTTCCGCCGTGGGGTTCCAGTCCGGCTCGTCGAGGCGGCGCAGGCTGTTGGCGTGGAGCCCGGCGGCGCGGGCAAGGCCGGAGCGCGAGAGGGTTCCCTCGCGCACCAGCTGGCGGACATTGTCGATCAGTTCGCTGCTCATAGATGGCGCGATATCACACTGCGGTGTGATCCGTAAACATGAAATGTCACATTGTGGCGGCGTGGTCTCGCATGCGGTGCAGATAGCGCGCCAGCACGTCAATCTCCAGATTGACCGGCTGCCCCACCGTGAGCGTGCCCAGCGTCGTCACTTCCCATGTGTGGGGAATGATGTTGAGGCCGAACCGGGTGCCGTCCGGGCCATCCTCCACGCCGTTCACGGTGAGCGAGACGCCGTCGACGGTGATCGAGCCCTTGGGCGCGATATAAGGCGCCAGATCGGCGGGCACGCTGATTTCGACCCGGTGCGAATCGCCTTCCGGCGTGATCGCGATCACCGCGCCGATACCGTCCACATGGCCGGTGACGATGTGGCCGCCCAGTTCATCGCCGACCTTGAGCGCCCGCTCCAGATTGAGTGCGCGTCCGGTCGCCCACGCGCCCTGCGCCGTGCGCGAGACGGTCTCGGCGGAGAGGTCGACGGCGAACCAGTCCGCGCCCTTTTCCACCACGGTCAGGCACACGCCGGAACAGGCGATGGACGCGCCGATCGCGACGCCCGCCATGTCGTAAGCGCAGGTGATGACGAGCCGCAGGTCGCCGCGCTGCGTCGCGTCGGTGATGGTGCCGATGTCGGAAACGATGCCGGTGAACATGGAACTGCCTCTAGACTATATGCGGCCGGGATGGACCGGGTTCGGCCACGCTTAGATTGCGCGCAGCCGCTCGTAAATGTCGAGCTGGTCGGGCGCGAAGGTCCGCGTGTCGGCCAGACGCCAGCGGCCATGCGCCTGCGGCAGGTCGCGCAGGCCGATGTCGCCAAGGCTGGCCAGCCCGCCGCCGATGAGGATTGGCGCGCGATAGAGCAGCAGCCGGTCGACCAGATCCGCCGCAAGAAAGCTCGCCGCCGTGCCCGCCCCGCCCTCGACCAGCAGATGGTCGCCGGGCAGCCCGGCGATATCGGCCGGCTCGCGGATCGCCAGCCAGCCCGCCGGCGCGGCGGCGCGGCGGCTCAGCAGGCAGCGCTGCGGGGCGCGATCCTCCAGCCCGGCCAGCCGCACATCGAGGCGCGGCTGATCGGCCGCCAGCGTGCCGCGCCCGACGAGGATCATCTCATGCCCGGCCCGCTCCAGATGGGCGTGCGCGCGGGCGGCCGCGCCGGTGATCCACTGGCTGGCGCCATCGGCCAGCGCGATGCAGCCATCGAGCGACAGGGCGATCTTGAGCGTGACGAAGGGGCGGCCCAGCGCCAGGCGGGTGAAGAAGCCGGCCATCGCCGCGCGGGCCTCATCCGCAAGCCGGCCGGCGTCGACCGCGATGCCGGCCTGCCGCAGCCGCGCGATGCCGGCGCCATTGGTGCGCTTGTCGGGGTCGCCCGCCGCGATCACGACGCGAGCGACGCCGGCCTCCACCAGCAGATCGGCGCAGCAGGGGCCGCGCGGCGAGCGATGGGCGCAGGGTTCCAGCGTCACATAGGCGGTGCCGCCGCGTGCCCGCGCGCCGGCCTGCGCCAGCGCCATCGCCTCGGCATGGGGGCGTCCGCCCGCCTGGGTCCAGCCGCGCCCGGCGACGCGGCCCTGCGCATCGAGCAGGATGCAGCCGACATTGGGATTGGGGGCGGTCCGGCCCCGGCTGCGCAGGGAGAGGGCAATGGCGGCGCGGAGCCAGGCCGTGTCGCTCGGCAAATCAGCGGGCCGCCGCGCGGTCGGCGGGGGCGCGGCCTTCTCCGGCTTCGGCTGCTTCCAGCCGCTCTTGCAGGCGCTTGTGGATCGCCGCGATCACGGCCTTGCGCTGGGCGGCGTTGCGGGCCTCTTCCTCGCGCCATTCGATGCCGAGGCTGTCGGCGAGGCGCTGGAACTTGCCCTGCTCCTTCACCAGGCCGGCCTCATAGGCATCAAGATCGGCCATCTGCTTGCGGATGATGTCGCTATCCTTGCGGTCGGCCATCCAGCTCTGGACATAATAGATTTCGCGCGGCTTGTCCGGCAGGCGGGAGCTGAGGGTGAAGCCCCAGAACAGCATGCCGGTCAGCCCGGCCGAGAGCGCCAGCAGGCTCCAGCGATGGGGGCGATCGCGCGAGAACATGTCGCGCAGATCGGCAAAGGCGCTTCGTGGGGAAACCGGGCGGGGGAAAATGGACATCGCGCCAACATAGGCGTCCGGCGGCCCGTTGCAAAGCGGCGACGGCGTGGATTTGCCATCATCGTCCGTTTCCGTGGCTCCCATCCCGGGAGCTGGCCGCCAACGAAGACGGGCGCCGAGGCTTTCGCCCGGCGCCCGTCCTGTCAACTGGTTCGAGGAACCGCTTATGCCTTGGGCAGGGCGGCCTGCGCCTGGGCGATGATGCCCTTGAACACATCGCCTTCATGCATCGCGATGTCGGCCAGAACCTTGCGGTCCAGTTCGACGCCGGCGAGCTTGAGGCCGTGCATGAACTGGCCGTAGGTCAGGCCTTCCATACGCACGGCGGCGTTGATGCGCTGGATCCACAGGGCGCGGAAGCTGCGCTTCTTAACCTTGCGATCGCGATAGGCATATTGCCCGGCCTTCTCGACGGCCTGACGGGCGATACGGATGGTGTTCTTGCGACGGCCATAATAGCCCTTCGCCTGATCCAGAAGCCGCTTGTGCTTGGCGCGCGTGGTTGTGCCGCGCTTGATGCGTGCCATGTCGCTCTACTCCTTACTTGAGGCCGTAGGGCGCCCACAGGCGCACATGGGCGACATCCGCGTCGGCAACGAGTTCCGTGCCGCGGTTCTGGCGAATATATTTCGCATTGTGGCTCATCAAGCGGTGGCGCTTGCCGGCCACACCATGCTTGACCTTGCCGGTCGCGGTGAATTTGAAGCGCTTCTTCACACCGCTCTTGGTCTTGAGCTTGGGCATTTTCGTCTCCTTGTCCTTTGATGCGCGCACCCGTGAGGGCGGAGCGCAGACGTTTGCGGACGAACGCGGCAGCCCTGATAGCCGGCCCGTCCCATGCATGTTCCATATGGTATGGAAGCGCGGCGCTATAAGCTGCGCCGTCGCCGGAGGCAAGGGCCAATCCGCCCCGCCGGAGCGGCCTTTGATGCGAATCAAGAAACCCGCCGCCGCCTGTGGCATGATCCACGGCATGGCCGCGGCGAGTCGGGGGCGCCGGCGGTTACCGGGCGCAGGAGGCTGCCATGAAGACAGTGATGCTATTGATTCACGATGATGCCGGTCAGGAAGCCCGGCTGCAATGCGCGCTCGACGTGGTGCGGGCGGTCGAGGGCCATCTTGTCTGTCTGGATGTCATCCAGATGCCGGTGGTGGCCGATGGCTTCGGCGCCGGCGGCGGCACCGGCCTGCTGCTCATGGATGAGCGCGAGCGGGAGGACCGCAATGTCGAGCGGCTGGATGCGCGCATCGTCAACGAAGGGATCAGCTACGAATGGGCGCGGGTGCACAGCCATGCGGATGTGACGCTGACCGAGAGCGCCCGGCTCGTCGACCTGTTTGTGATGAGCAAGCATGGCATTGGCGACATGATCGAATCGGGCGATTGCGCCGCGCGGCTGGCCAGTCAGATGTCCGTGCCGATCATGGTGGTGCCGAGCGATCAGCGCGGGCTCGACCTGTTTGGCAAGGTGCTGGTCACCTGGGATGGATCGGGGCCGGCCGATGCGGCCGTGCGGGCGGCTGTCCCGCTGCTTCGGCTCGCCAGCGACGTCACCGTGCTGACCATCGTCGAGGGCGAGGAGCAGGCCGATCCGGCCGAGGTCGCCGCCTATCTGGATCGCCATGGCTGCACCGTCACCATCCGCCGGGAGCCGAAGAGCGGCAGCGTGCCGGCGCAATTGCTGGCGGCGCTGGAAGAGTCCGGCGCGAACTGGTGCGTGATGGGGGCTTATGGCCGGGGCCGGCTGCGCGAGCAGCTGTTCGGCGGCGCGAGCAAGACGCTGCTCGCCAGGGCCGGGGTGCCGCTGCTGATCTCCCGCTGATCGCACGGGCCCGGCGGGCCGGGCAGGCGCCGGTGGCCAGAGGGGTCGGTCATCCGGTGATTGCTGGCGGCTGGGGCCGGGGAGCTGACGCAGGGCGGCCGGGGCCGGAGCCCGAACGCGGATGGCTGGCGGCTCGGCCCGGCTCCCTCTGGCCCGCGGCGTTTGCGCGCTCTATGTGAGGCGCCTCGCCGCGGCGTTTCGGTCCGTGGCGTTGCACCGCCGGCAAGAAGGAGCCCCGCATGACGACGCGCACGACGGATACCAAGCTCGACCCTGTTTTTCTCGATCGCTGGTCGCCGCGCGCGTTCGATCGTTCCGACATGCCCGAGGCGGATCTCGCCACCATCATCGATGCCGCGCGGTTCGCGCCTTCGGCCTCGAACATCCAGCCATGGCGGTTCCTCTATGCGCGGCGCGGGGATGAGAATTGGGAGCGGTTCCTCGCCGGACTCGTCGCCAGCAATCGCGCCTGGGCGGAGAATGCCTCCGTGCTGTTCTATGTCGTCTCGCAGAAACATGCCGGCGGCCCGGAGCGGCCGAGCCACACCCACAGTTTCGACGCCGGGGCGGCCTGGGCGATGCTGGCCATGCAGGCGACGATGCTGGGCTATTATACCCATGCCATGGCGGGCGTTCATTTTTCCGAGATTGCGGCGGAGCTGGGTGTGCCGGACGATTTCCGCGTTGAGGCGGCGATCGCGCTCGGCCGCATCGGCGATCCGGCGATGCTGAGCGAATCGCAGCGCGCGCGGGAAACCCCCAGCGGCCGCAAGACGCGGGACGAGATCGCCTGGCCGGGCGATTTTCGCAGCTAGGGCGCCCGCCTCGCGTCCACGGCGGCTGCCCGCGACCGGCCCTAGAACGGGATTTGAGCGTCACCATGATGCTCGGCATCCCGCCCGCGTCCGGGTTCACATCGGGGCCGAACCGCGCATCGCCGAACAGGCGAAGCTGCGCGCGCGGCAGGATCGGGGCCGGTCGATATGGCAATGGTGCGAGCCGCTGATCGGTCCGGCGTCGTCCGGTGACCACGATCGTCTCGGAGGCCGGCACGCTGGGCTCGACCTGCCGCAGGTCGAAATCGGCTTCGGCAACGGCGGGCGCCGATTGCGTCAACGCCATCTGATAGCCGACGAGCAACGCAAGCATGGCGCGCGCACCTCATCCTGGTCGATGGGGCGATCAAGCACGCCAAATGTGGCCCGATCAAGGCCGCGCCGCCGCTACAGGAGCGCGAGCCGCACCGTCACTGCGTCGCCCACGGCCAGATCCTGCGCGCGGCAGATGCTTTTCTTGACCGGCAGGAACCAGCCGTCCTCCCCCAGCGGGAAAACCGATGTCGACCAGTCGCTGTCGCCGATCGCCGCAGCGACCTTCACCGAGCCGAAACCGCGCCGCCGGCCGGTTTCCAGCCGGCGAACCAGCTCATGCGCGCTGATCGCCTCCGCCGCCGGGCCGGTGATCCTCAGATAGCAGGCGTCGCCATGGGTGTCGGTGCGCCAGGCCAGCAGCGGCGCGGTGGCGCTGACGGGCTCGGAGTCCGGGGTGGTCGGCGCCGGCATCTCAGCTGGAAATGGCGAAGGCGTTGACGTCCACCAGCCCACCGACCGGATTGGTCGCCGCCTCGACCAGCCGGCGTTCGAGCGTGGCGAGGCGGGCCTTGCTCTCCAGCTTCTCGCCGAGCAGGTCGGTGATGTAGAATACGTCGATGGCGCGCTCGCCATAGGTCGAGATGTGCGCGCTGTGCACCGTCGTCTTGGACTGGAACAGCGCGAAGGCGAGGCTGAGCAGCAGCGCCGGGCGATCGCGCGCCATCACTTCCACCACGGTGAAGCGGTTGGAGGCCTTGTTGTCGATCAGCACCTGCGGCACCACCTCGAAGGCCTCGGCGCGGGGGCGTGGCAGCGGGCGCTGGTCGAGCCGGGTCATCAATTTCTGGCGGTTGGCCAGTGCATCCTCGATCGAGGTCTTGATGCGGGCAAGCTGTTCGGCTTCATCGAAGCGGCCGCCGAGCGGGTCCTGCACCAGAAAATTGTCGAGCGCGGTGCCGTCCTTGAGCGTGTGGATGCGTGCGTCGATGATGTTGCCGCCGGCCAGATGGATCGCCCCGGCGACGCGGTAGAACAGCCCCGGATGATCCGCCGCGAACACCGTCACCAGCGTCGCATCATGCTCGGGCGAAGGCCGGACCTCGATCGACAGGGGGGAATCGCCCGCCGCGAGCAGGTGGCGGGCATTCTGCTCGAGGATATTGTCCGGCTCGGCGATCCAGTAGGATTGCGGGAAGCGGTCCGCGAGCTGGTCGAAGGCCGCCGGGCCGATGGCGAGCTGGGCGGCCAGCGCCGCGCGCTTCTGGTCGATGCGTTCGAGCCGTCCGCGCTGCTTGTAGCCGGGGCGGATCAGCTCCTCGGCGGCGTCGTACAGCTCGGCGAGGAGCTGGCGCTTCCAGCCGTTCCACACGCCGGGCCCGACCGCGCGGATATCGACGATGGTGAGCAGCAGCAGCAGCCGTAGCCGCTCCGGGCTGAGCACGATCTCGGCAAAATCGAGGATGGTCTTGTAATCGGACAGGTCGCGCTTGAAGGCGGTGGCGGACATCAGCAGATGATAGCGCACCAGCCAGGCCACGGTTTCCGTCTCGGCCGGGGTGAGGCCGAAGCGCGGGCAGAGCTTTTCCGCCACCTGCGCGCCCAGGATGCTGTGGTCGCCGCCGCGCCCCTTGGCGATATCGTGCAGCAGCACGGCGACATAGAGCACCCGGCGCGAATTGATCTTGGTGATGATCGCCGAGCCGAGCGGATGATCCTCCTCAAACTCGCCGCGCTCGACCTGTGCGAGCAGGCCGATGGCGCGGATGGTGTGCTCGTCGACCGTATAATGATGATACATGTCGAACTGCATTTGCGCGACGACACGGCCGAAATCGGGCACGAAGCGGCCGAAGGTGCCGGCCTCGTTCATCCAGCGCAGCAGCTTTTCCGGGTCACGCGGCGAGGTGAGCACGCTCATGAACAGCGCGTTCGCCTCCGGATCATGGCGCACCTTGCGGTCGATCAGGATCGCGTCGCGGTTGAGCGCGCGCATGGCGTTGGGGTGGATTTGCAGATCATGCCGGTCCGCCAGCGCGAAAATCTCGATCATCCGCACCGGCTTCTCGCGGAAGAAATCATCATAGGGGATGGTGATGCGGCCCCGGTCCAGCTCGAAGCCATCGAGCTTGCGCGGGCGGCTGAACAGCGCCGGCAGCGCCGGAATATAGCGCCGCCCCTTGCGCCCCATCGCATCGTCCAGATGCGCGAGGAACACACCGGTAAGGTCCCCCACCGTCTTGGCGACGAGGAAATAGAGATGCATGAACCGCTCGACGCTGGAGCGGCCGCGCTTCTCGACAAAGCCCATGCGTCGGGAGACCTCGAGCTGGAGGTCGAAGGTCAGCCGGTCCTCGCAGCGGTGAGACAGCTCGTGCATGTGGCAGCGCACCGCCCAGAGGAAATTTTCCGCGCGCTGGAACTGGGTCAGCTCGGCGCGGGTGAGCAGGCCGACGCCGACCAGTTCCGCCACGGTGCGCACGCGGTGCACATATTTGCCGATCCAGAACAAGGTGTGCAGGTCGCGTAGGCCGCCCTTGCCCTCCTTCACATTGGGCTCGACGACATAGCGGCTGTCGCCCATCGCCTTGTGGCGGGCGTCGCGCTCGGCCAGCTTCTCGGCGACGAAGCTGCGCGCGGTGCCTTTCATGATCTCGGCATCGAAGCGGCGGACGCATTCCTCGTATATTGCGCGATCGCCCCAGATGAAGCGGGCCTCCAGCACGGCGGTGCGGATCGTGAGATCGGCCTTGGCCATGTGGATCGTCTCGTCGATCGAGCGGCTGGAGTGGCCGATCTTCAGCCCCAAATCCCAGAGCGCATAGAGCATGCTCTCGATCACCTGCTCGGTCCAGGCGGTCGGCTTGTAAGGGGTGATGAAGCCGATATCGAGGTCGCTATAGGGCGCCATCTCGCCGCGCCCATAGCCGCCCACCGCGATCAGCGCGAGCCGCTCGGAGGCGGTCGGGTTGTTGATCGGGTAGAGATAGCGCACCGTCGCATCGAACAGCAGGCGGACGAGCTGATCCATCAGGAAGGCCTGCGCGGTGACGGCGTCGCGCCCGCGCGTGGGATTATGGGCGAGCCGGCGGGAGACCTCGCTCCGGCCATGCGCCAGCGCCGCCTTGAGCGTGTCGACAATCGCGCGGCGGCGGGCGCCCGCATCCTCCAGCGCGGCCAGCTGCGCATTGAGCGCATCGGCGACCTGCCGGCGATCGATGATCGCGCGGCGGCCATGGGTGGGTTCAGCCGGCTTGTTCATCGCTCATCCTGTGGGCAGCGGCTCCGACAATTGCTTCAGCGTATAGATAAGGTCCAGCGCCTCGCGTGGCGAGAGGGTATCGGCATCGATCGCGGCCAGCTGCTCGCGCAGGGGGTCGGCGGCGGGTTCGGGCGTGGCTGCAAGCGTGGCGGCGAACAGCGGCAGATCATCGAGCCCCGCCGCAATGCCGCCGGTCTGCGCCTTGCCGGCCTCCAGCTTGCCCAGCACCGCCTTGGCGCGCGCCAGCACCGGGGCGGGCAGGCCGGCAAGGCGGGCGACGGCGATGCCGTAGCTGCGGTCGGCCGGGCCTTCGCTCAGCTCGTGGAGCAGGACGAGGTCGCCCTGCCACTCCCGCGCGCGGACATGGTGGAGCGAGAGCGCGTCGAGCCGCTCGGCAAGGCGGGTCAGCTCGTGATAATGGGTGGCGAACAGGCAGCGGCAGCGGTTGCTGTCATGCACGGATTCGACCACGGCCCAGGCGATGGCAAGGCCATCATAGGTCGAGGTGCCGCGCCCGACCTCGTCGAGAATGACGAAGCTGCGCACGGTCGCTTGCGCCAGAATGGCGGCGGTCTCGATCATCTCGACCATGAAGGTGGAGCGCCCGCGCGCCAGATTGTCCGAGGCGCCGACGCGGCTGAACAAGCGATCGACCAGCCCGAGCCGGGCGGATTGCGCGGGCACGAATCCGCCGGCCTGCGCGAGGATGACGATCAGCGCATTCTGCCGCAGGAAGGTCGATTTACCGCCCATATTGGGGCCGGTGACGAGCCATAGCCGGTCGTTTGCGTCCAATGTGCAGTCATTGGCGACGAAGGCGGTGTTGTCCCGCGCCAGCGCGGCCTCGACCACCGGATGGCGGCCGCCGCATATCTCAAGGCACGGCTCGTCGACGAAAACGGGGCGCGTCCAGCCGCTCTCGACGGCGCGCTCGGCCAGGGCGGCGGATACGTCGATCCGCGCCAGTGCATCGGCGGCGTGGGCGATCGCGTCACGCCGGGCGATGACGCTGGCGACCAGCTCCTCGAAATGCGCGGCCTCGGCGGCGAGCGCATGGCCGCCGGCCTGCGCGACCCGGCCGGCCTCCTCGTGCAGGTCCACCGAATTGAAGCGCACCACCCCGGCCAGCGTCTGGCGGTGGGTGAAGCCGCTCTCGGGCGCCATCAGCGCGTCGCCATGGCGGGCGGGCACCTCGACATGATAGCCCAGCACGCCATTATGGCGGATCTTGAGCGCGGCGATGCCGGTCTGCTCGCGATAGCGCGCCTCCAGCGCGGCGATGGCGCGGCGACCATCGCCCGCCATGCGCCGCAGTTCATCGAGCGCGGCGTCATAGCCATCGGCGATATAGCCGCCATTGGTGGCCTCGGTCGGCGGGGAGGGGACCAGCGCGCGCAGCAGGGTATCGACCAGCGCGCCATGGCCATCGAGCGCGGGCAGCAGCGCATCGAGCAGCGCCGGGCGATCGGGCAGCGCGCCGAGCCGCTCGCGCAGGATGCGGGCGGCCTCCAGCCCGTCGCGCAGCTGCCCCAGATCGCGCGGGCTGCCCCGGCCGATGGCAATGCGCCCGAGCGCGCGGCCGATATCGGGCAGCGCGCGCAGCCGGGCGCGGATATGCTCGCGCTGCGGGCCATCGTCATGGAGCCACTGCACGAAGGCGAGGCGCGCCTCGATCGCCGCGCGGTCCATCAGCGGGGCGGAGAGATCGGCGGCGAGCAGGCGCGCGCCGGCGCCCGTCACCGTGCGATCGACCGTGGCGAGCAGGCTGCCGGCGCGCTGGCCGGTCGCGGTCTGGACGATCTCCAGACTCTCGCGCGTCGCCGGGTCGATGGCGAGATGGTCGCTCGACCCCGCCCGCACCGGCGCGGCGAGGAACGGCATGCGCCCCTTGCCGACATGCTCCAGATAGGCGAGCAGCCCGCCCAGCGCGGCGAGTTCGGCGCGGGTGAAGTCGCCGAACCCGTCCAGCGTGGCGACGCCGAAATGGCGGCAGATCTCCGCTTCCGCCCGGCCGCTGTCGAACCCCCGGCTCTCGAAGGGTTGCACGCTCTCGATCCGCTCGGCCAGCGCCGGCCGCGCGATCACCTCGCTGGCGCCGATGCGGGCGAGCTGCGCGCCGATCTGGTCGCTTTCCAGCGTGACGACCTCCAGCCGCCCGGTGGAAATATCCGCCGCCGCGATGGCGAGCGCGCCGCCGGTCTCGCCGATCGCGGCGAGCAGGTTCGCCCGGCGGCTGTCCAGCAGCGCATCCTCGGTCAGCGTGCCGGCGGTGACGAAGCGCACGATGGCGCGGCCGACCAGCGCCTTGGAGCCACGCGCTTTCGCCTGCTCGGGCGTCTCGATCTGCTCGGCAATGGCCACGCGGTGCCCGGCGCGGATAAGCCGCGCGAGATAGGCATCGGCGCTGTGCACCGGCACGCCGCACATCGGAATGGGCGTGCCCTGATGCTCGCCGCGGCTGGTGAGCGAAATATCCAGCACCTGCGCGGCGATCTTCGCATCCTCGAAGAACAGTTCGAAAAAGTCGCCCATGCGATAGAAAAGCAGGTCGTCGCCCGCTTCTGCCTTGAGGGCGAGATATTGCACCATCATCGGGGTGGGGGCGCTGGCGGCTTTGGCGGGGGGAGGGGCTTTGCTGGTCACGCGCGATGCGTTAGAGCATTTTCAGGTCAGGCGGAACCGCCTGACGCTCCGAAGATGCCGCAGGCGAAAGACGCTGGCGCATGGCCCGATCTTGCCCGGCGGGATCGTGCCCCATAACGACATTTCGCTGCAGAAAAGGCAGGCCTTGCGCAAAGACTATGTGCGCGCCCCCCTTGTGGAGGGCCGGGGAATGTCGTTAGGGCAGGACGGATCGGCAAGGATACCCCATGAGCGACAAGGCAACTATCGAATTTTCCGAGCGCGAGGCGCTCCTGTTCCACTCGGCCGGACGGCCCGGCAAGATCGAGATCATCGCATCCAAGCCGATGGCGACGCAGCGCGACCTCGCGCTTGCCTATTCGCCCGGCGTCGCGGTGCCGGTGCAGGCGATCGCGGACGACCCGGCCAAGGCCTATGATTATACCGCCAAGGGCAACCTCGTCGCGGTCATCTCCAATGGCACGGCCATTCTCGGGCTGGGCCATCTGGGCGCGCTGGCCTCCAAGCCGGTGATGGAAGGCAAGGCGGTGCTCTTCAAGCGCTTCGCCGATGTCGATTCCATCGATCTGGAAGTCGATACGCTCGATCCACAGGCGTTCGTCGATGCGGTGGCGCTGCTGGAGCCCAGCTTCGGCGGCATCAACCTTGAGGATATCAAGGCGCCGGAATGCTTCATGATCGAGGCCGCGCTCAAGGAGCGCATGAACATCCCGGTCATGCATGACGACCAGCATGGCACGGCGATCATCTGCGCCGCCGGGCTGATCAACGCCTGCTTCCTGACCGGCCGCGAGATCAGCGAGACGCGCGTCGTGGTGAACGGCGCGGGCGCTGCCGCCATCGCCTGCACGGAGCTGATCAAGGCGCTCGGCGTGCCGCACGAGAATGTGCTCATGTGCGACCGCGACGGCGTCATTTACGAGGGTCGCACGACCGGTGCGATGGACCAGTGGAAGTCCGCCCATGCCGTCAAGACCGAGGCGCGCACGCTGCATGATGCGCTCAAGGGCGCGGACATCTTCCTCGGCCTTTCCGCCAAGGATGCGCTCAGGCCCGAGTGGATCGGCGAGATGAACGCCAAGCCGATCATCTTCGCCATGGCCAATCCCGATCCCGAGATCCTGCCCCCCGTCGCCAAGGCGGCGCGGCCGGATGCGATCGTGGCGACGGGCCGCTCGGACTATCCCAATCAGGTCAACAATGTCATCGGCTTCCCGTTCATCTTCCGGGGCGCGCTGGACGTGCGGGCGACCGCGATCAACGAGGCGATGAAGATCGCCGCGGCGCAGGCGATTGCCGAGCTGGCGCGCGAGCAGGTGCCCGAGGAAGTGGCGCTGGCTTACGGCACCTCGCATCATTTCGGCCCGGATTATATCATCCCCGCGCCGTTCGACCCGCGCCTGATGGAAGTCGTGCCGATGGCCGTCGCGCAGGCCGCGATGGATAGCGGCGTGGCGCAAAAGCCGATCGCGGACATGGGCGCCTACCGCCAGGAACTGCGCGCGCGGCTCAATCCGACGACCTCGGTGCTGACGCTCGCCTATGAAGGCGCCAGGGCGTCGCCCAAGCGGGTGGTCTTCGCCGAGGGCGAGGAAGAGGTGGTGCTGCGCGCCGCCATCCAGTTCCGTGACGGCGGCTATGGCATTCCGGTGCTGGTCGGCCGGCAGGAAGTCTATGACAAGCTGCGCGAACTGGGCGTCAAGGATGCCGAGAGCTTCGAGGTGCATAACAGCGTCAATTCGCCGCTCGTCCCCGGCATGGTGGACAGGCTCTATGAGCGGTTGCAGCGGCGCGGCTATCTGCGCCGCGACTGCGAGCGGATGGTCAATCGCGATCGCAACATCTTCGGCGCGCTGTTGCTGGAGATGGGGCAGGCCGATGCGATGATCACCGGCGTCACCCGTCCCTATTCGCAAACGATGCGGGAAGTGCGCCGTGTCATCGATCCGGCGCCGGAGCGCACCTGCTTCGGCATCCATATCCTGGTCGGGCGCAGCCACACCGTGTTCATGGCCGATACCACGGTCAATGAGCGGCCCAGCGCGTCCGAGCTGGCGGATATCGCCACCGATACCGCCGCCGTGGCCCGGCGCATGGGGCATGAACCGCGCGTCGCCTTCCTGTCCTACTCCACCTTCGGCAGCCCCACGGGGCACTGGCTCGACAATATTCGCGAGGCCGTGACCCTGCTCGACCAGCGCGGCGTGGACTTTGAATATGAGGGCGAGATGCCGCCCGATGTCGCGCTCAATCCGCAGGTGGCGCGCAATTATCCGTTCAGCCGCCTGTCCGGCCCGGCCAACATCCTCGTGATGCCGGGCCTGCAATCGGCCAATCTCTCGGCCAAGCTGCTGCGCGAACTGGGCGGCGAGACGGTGATCGGTCCGATGCTCATCGGCATGGGCCGGCCGGTGCAGGTCGCCACCATGGCGTCGACGGCGTCCGAGCTGGTGACGCTGGCGGTGCTGGCGGCCGGCGGTATCGCCCGCTGAGCGCCGCCGGGCACGTTCGCAAGCGTGCGGGGTGCCGGGTTTGAGACGATGACGGGGCGGGGGCGCGGCGAGCGTGTTCCCGCCCCGTCTATGTCGGTGCGAGCGGGCCGGGACGGTGCCCTGAGCCAATGCAAAATGGACCGAGCGGGCTGTGGCGGGTTGAGCCGGGCGCCTTGTCATGGGCATGCGCGGCTGCAACGGTGCGGGAAACGGGAATGGGGCGGACGAGGCCATCGACCTTCAAGTCGGGCCGTCTGGACGTGCAGGCGCTGGGGCGATCGCCGAAGGGAGCCGCCGGCGTGGACGCGATGCGTATCGACATGCGCGGGGCACGCTATTGTCGAACGGCACAACGGTAATCCGGCCGGTGCGTGCGCGGCTTTTGCAGGGTGCTGGCGGGAACATGTTTCCCGCATCATCCCGCTGGATGGCCATCCTGCGCTCTCTCGCCCGCTGATCGCGGTTGGCGGCGGGCGTCATGCTCCCTATTGAGGGGCGATGCCTGAACTTCCCGAAGTTGAAACCACCATCGCCGGTCTGCGCCCCGTGCTGGAGCATGCCCGCGTCACGCAGATCGAGACGCGCCGCGCGGATCTGCGCTTTCCCTTCCCGGTGGATCTGCGCCAGCGCCTCACCGGAGCGACCATCACCGGGCTGGCGCGTCGCGCCAAATATGGGCTGATCGAGACGGATCGCGGCGATACGATGATCTTCCATCTCGGCATGTCCGGCCGCTGGCGGATCGACCCCTCCGAGATCGGCAAGCACGACCATCTGCTGGTCGAGACGGCGAGCCACCGCCTCGCCCTGCATGATCCGCGCCGCTTCGGCTTCGTCCATCTCGTCGAGAGCGCGGCGCTGGGCGCTTATCCGGCATTCGTCACGCTGGGGCCCGAGCCGCTGGGCGCGGCCTTCACCGCCGATCATCTCGCCAGCGTCCTCGCCGGCCGGGCGACCCCGATCAAGGCGGCGCTGCTCGATCAGCGCACCGTCGCCGGCCTTGGCAACATCTATGTGTGCGAGGCGCTCAACATGGCCGGGATCGCGCCCACCCGCGCGGCCGGGCGCATCGGCAAGGCGCGGCTGGCGCGGCTGGTCGAGGCGATCCGCACGGTGCTGCGCGCGGCGATCGCGGCGGGCGGTTCCACCCTGCGCGATTATGCGCGGCCGGATGGCGAGCTGGGCTATTTCGCCAAGGAATGGCGCGTCTATGGCCGCGAGGGGGAGGCCTGCCCCTGCGGCGGCACCGTGCGGCGGCGCGTCGACTCCGGCCGCTCGACCTTCTACTGCCCCCATTGCCAGACATGACCCGGAGACCCGCGCCCATGACAGCCCTGCCCATCCGCACCCGCAGCGCAGCCGGGCTGGTCGCGCTGGTCGGCCTGGCCGGTCTCGCCATCCGCTTTGGCGTCTCGCTCGATATCACCGGATCGGCCGGCGGCGCGCTGTGGTCGATGCTGCGTTTCTTCACCATCATCGGCAATCTCTTCACCGTGGTGGTGATGGCGGGCATCGCGCTGGGCGCGCGCGCCTTGTTCCGGCCCCGGATCATCGGCTGCGTCACGCTCGTCATGCTGCTCATCGGCATCGTCTATGCGCTGCTGCTGCGCGGCATGGTGGAGCTTGGCAGCGGGGCCTATGTCGCCAATGTCATCCTCCATTATGTGATGCCGCCGCTCATGCTGGCCTTCTGGCTGCTGGTCGCGCCCCGGGGCGGGTTGTCATGGGTCGATCCGGTGCGCTGGGCGATGCTGCCGCTCGCCTATCTGCCCTATGCGCTCGCCCGCGCCGCGCAGGACGGGCGCTATGCCTATCCGTTCATCGATGTGGACCAGCTCGGCTGGGCGCAGGTGCTGGCCAATGCGGCGGCGATCGCGGTCGGGTTCCTGCTGGCCGGCTTCGCGCTGGTGGGGGTGGACAGGCGCATGAGGCCGCGCTGACCGGCTGCGGAGCGGCGCGATAAAACGCGCTGCTGGTGCCCGGCGATGCGCGCCCGGACCGATCGCCTTTGGCCGGGCGACCATCCTGCGGCGTGCGACCGGCTGAGACGACCGCTCGCCCCGCGCCGGCCTTTGACGCCTTGGTCAGGCGAAACCGCTGCGCTGGCTCAGAGCGGCGCGCAGGCCCCTTCGAGCCACGCCAGCGCGTCACCCTCCAGCTGCGGGCCGACGATGTCCAGCGTCCGGGCATGATAGGCGTCGACCCAGTCGCGCTCCTGGGCCGTGAGCAGGGCGGTGTCGATCAGCGCGCGGTCGATCGGCGCGTGGCTCAGCGTCTCGAAGCCGAGGAAGGGCTTCTCGGCCCCCGCAATGGCCCGCTCCACCACCAGCACCAGATTCTCGATGCGGATGCCATAGGCGCCGGTCTCATAATAGCCCGGCTCGTTGGAGAGGATCATCCCCGGCTGGAGCGGCTCGTCGCCGGCCGCATAGGTGGCGATGCGCTGCGGCCCCTCATGCACGGAGAGGAAGCTGCCGACGCCATGGCCGGTGCCATGCGCATAATCGAGCCCTTCCGCCCAGAGAAACTGCCGCGCCAGCACATCGAGCTGGCTGCCGCGCGTGCCGGCGGGGAAGGTGACGCCGGCGAGCGCGATATGGCCCTTGAGCACCAGCGTGAAGTGGCGGCGCATGGCGTCGCTCGGCGTGCCGATCGCCATGGTGCGGGTGATGTCGGTGGTGCCGTCGCGATATTGCCCGCCCGAATCGACCAGCAGCAGCGTGCCCGTCTCGACCGGCCGGCTGGTCTCCTCGCTCGCCTTGTAATGGACGATGGCGCCGTTCGGCCCGGCGCCGGCAATGGTGTCGAAGGAGAGGTCGACCAGCGCCCCCGTCTCCTCGCGGAAGCGTTGCAGCCGGTCGGCGACGGTCAGTTCGGTCTCGCCGCCCTTGGGGCCTTCCACCGAGAGCCAGTGGAGGAAGCGGGAGAGCGCCGCCCCGTCGCGCGCCTGCGCCGCATGGTGCCCGGCGATCTCGGCGGCGTTCTTCACCGCCTTGGGCAGCACGGCCGGATCGCGCAGCGGGCGGATCGTCGCGCCGCTGGTCTCCAGCGCCTCGAAAATCGCCGCCACCGCCCGTTCGGGGTCGACCGCGACGCTCTGGCCGGCCAGATCATGCAGCGCGGCGGTGAAGTCGGCGCGGTCGCGGATCGTCACCGCATTGCCCAGATGCGCGCGCACGTCCGCGCTGACCTTGGCCGGGTCGACGAACAGCTCGGCCCGGCCATCGGCATGGAGCAGCGCATAGGCGAGCGCGACCGGCGTGCGGGCGACGTCCGCGCCGCGAATGTTGAACGTCCAGGCGATGGAATCGAGCGCGGTCAGCACGGTGGCGTCGACATCCTGCGCCTTCATCCACGCGATCATGTCCGCGCGCTTGGCGGCGCTGGCGATGCCGGCATAGCGCTCGTCATGCGGCACGAGGCGGGCCTTGCTCGGCTCCGGCCGGTCGGTCCACACCGCGTCGACGGGGTTGGCGGTCACCGGCACGAGGGTCGCGCCCTGCTTCGCCAGCGCCCGCGTCGCTTCCTCGACCCAGCGCCTTGTGTGCAGCCAGGGATCATAGCCGATTCGCGCGCCGGCCGGGGCATGGGCGCCCAGCCATGCGGCGGTGCTGGTCTGCGGCACGCTCTCATAGGTCCACTGCGCGCCATCCACCTGATCGCGCACCTGCAGGGTATAGCGCCCGTCGACGAAGATCGCGGCCTCCTGCGGCAGCACCACGGCGCTGCCCGCCGAGCCGAGAAAACCCGTCAGCCACGCCAGCCGCTGGGCATAGGCGCCGACATATTCGGAGAGATGCTCGTCGGTGAGCGGGACGACGAAGCCATCGAGCGCCTGCCGCTGCAATTGCGCGCGCAGGGCCTTGAGGCGGTCTTCATGGCTGGACATGGGGCAATCCTGATTGTTTCGCTGCCGCCAACATAGGCGATTTGCCGCCGCTTGCCAGCGGGCCATGCGCTCTAACAAATCCTTAACGGCATGGCGCCATAGGATCGCGCTCACAGCCTATGGGACCGCATGGTGGCGCAATCGCTCATTCTCTCGCACAGCTGGCCGCTCTATGAGGCGGCCGAGCGCGTGCCGCTCCTGGCGCGGCCGGACCTTGCGGACCAGGGCGATGCCGGACCTGTCGGGATATGGACCTGCCTGCTGGAGACCGGCGCGCTGATCTGGTCGCCCGCTGTCTATCGCCTGTTCGGCCTACCGCCGGGCGAGCCGCCGACGCGCGCGCTGGCAGTCTCGCTCTATCGGCCGGGGTCCCGCCGCGCGATGGAGGAATTGCGGGCCCATGCGATCAAGCATCATCGCGGTTTCACGCTGGATGCGCAGATCAGCCGGCCCGATGGCGCGCGGCGCTGGATGCGTCTGTCCGCCTTGCCGGTGGTCGCCGGTCGCCGGGCCGTGCGCCTCACCGGCACCAAGCAGGACGTGACGGCCGACTATGACGGGCCGGACTGATCGGCGCGCGCGCTTTCCCTGCGCAAGGTCATTGAGCCGCGCCGCGCGCTCGCCTATCCCGGCGTCATGATCGACACATCCCGGCCGCCGCTCGCGGCGCAACGCCCGCACCAGACCATCCATCACGGCCGGACGCTGGACGACCCGTGGGCGTGGCTGCGCGATCCGGGCTATCCCGATGTGGCCGATCCCGATGTGCTGGCCTATCTCACTGCCGAGAACCGCTATTTCGATGCGCAGATGGGCGCGCGCAAGCCGCTGGTCGATACGCTGTTCGAAGAAATGAAGGCGCGCATCAAGGAGGATGACCGCTCGGTGCCGCAAAAGGACGGCGCGTTCATCTACTGGAGCAGCTTCGAGGCGGGCGAGCAATATCGCCGCCACTGGCGCCGCCCGGTCGGCGCGCCGGACGATGGCTCGGCCGATCAGCTCATCGTCGACGAGCCGGCGCTGGCGCAGGGCAAGGATTATTTCCGCCTCGGCGGCGTCGCCATCTCCAATGACGACCGGCTGCTTGCCTATGCGGTCGATGATAATGGGTCCGAGCGCTACACGGTGCGCATTCAGGACCTGACGACCGGCGCCATGCTGCCGGACGTGATCCCGGATGTGCTCTCCGCCATGGTCTGGACCACGGACGATACAGCGCTCGTCTATGCGCCGGCCAATGCCCAGTGGCGCACCGATCGCGCCATGCTGCACCGCCTCGGCACGGATGCGGCCGATGATGTGCTGCTCTATCATGAGCCGGATGAGGGGTTCCGCGTCTCCGTCGGCATCACCTCGGCGGAGAACTGGATCGTCATCGCGAGCGGCGACCATGTCACCAGCGAGACCCGCCTCGTGCCCGCCAGTGACCCGACCGCCGCGCCCATCCTCGTCGCGGCGCGCAAGGTCGAGCGCGAATATGATGTCGATGAGCATGAGGGCTGGCTCTACATCCGCACCAACGACACCCATCCCAATTTCCGCCTCGCCCGCGCGCGCATCGAGACGCCGGACCAGTGGGAAGAGGTGTTGCCCGCCACCGATCATTTCTACCTGACCGATGTGAGCCTGTTCAAAACCTTCTACGTGACGGAAGGCCGCGAGGCCGGGCTCGACCAGATCGAGTTGCGCGATTACGCGACCAACACCGCCAAACGGCTCGATTTCCCCGAGGCGAGCTATGTCGCCGGGCTCGATGACAATCCCGAATATGACGTGACCAGGCTGCGCATCAGCTATGAATCGATGGTCTCGCCGGAGACCGTGCTCGATTATACGCTGGCGGACGGCCACCGCGAGATCCTCAAGGTGCAGGAGATCCCCTCCGGCTTCGATCCCGCGCTCTATGCCAGCGCGCGGCTGATGATCCCGGCGCGGGACGGCACCCTCATCCCCGTCTCCATCCTCCACCGCCGCGATTTCCCGCTGGATGGCTCGCGGCCGCTCTATCTCTATGGCTATGGCGCCTATGGCATCGCCATGGAGCCGGGCTTCGGCACCTCGCGCCTCAGCCTTGTCGATCGCGGCTTCGCCTTCGCCATCGCGCATATTCGTGGTGGCGATGATCTGGGCCAGCAATGGTATAAGGATGGCAAGCTGGAGAAGCGCACCAACACGTTCAACGATTTCGTCGACGTGGCGCGCGGTCTCGTCGCGCGCGGCTATACCAGCGAAGGCCGCATCGCGACCGCTGGCGGTTCGGCCGGCGGCGAGCTGATGGGCGCCATCGTCAATTCCGATCCGGCGCTTTGGGGCGCGGTGGTGGCGCATGTGCCGTTCGTCGATGTGCTCAACACGATGCTGGACGAGACGCTGCCGCTGACGCCGGGCGAGTGGCCGGAATGGGGCAACCCGATCGAGGACGCCGCCGCCTATGACCTGATCGCCAGCTATTCGCCTTATGACAATGTGCGGGCGCAGGCCTATCCGCCGATGCTGGTGACGGCGGGCCTGAACGATCCGCGCGTCACTTATTGGGAGCCGGCCAAATGGGTCGCCCGGCTGCGCGCCACCCGCACGGACGATGGGCTGCTGCTGCTCAAGACCAATATGGAAGCGGGCCATGGCGGCAAATCCGGCCGCTGGGAATCGCTGCGCGAAACCGCCGAGGAGTTTGCCTTCATCCTCTGGCAGCTGGGCATCGAGGGGTGACGGCGCGCCGCGCCATCGCCGGTGGCGGGGTCAGGGCCCCCGCTTCGGCCCGGATGGCGCGGCGACCATGAGCGGCGTCTTCTCCATGACGATCATGGCCACGCCGGCCGACATCGACATCATGGGGCATGTCAACAATGCCGTCTGGGTGCAGTGGATGGAAGCCATCGCCACCGCGCACTGGCAGGCGCTCGCCCCGGCCGAGGCGCAGCGCCTCTATGGCTGGGTGGTGACCCGCCACGAGATTGATTATCGCGGCAATGTCGGCGCGGGCGAGATGGTGACGGCGCGCAGCTGGGTGCCGGACCCGCCGCGCGGCGCCCGCTTCGATCGCATCGTCGAATTTTCCGGCGCGGATGGCAGGGTCCGGGTCGCCGCGCGCACCACCTGGGCGATGATCGCGCTGGAGAGCCACCGGCTGATGCGCGTGCCGCCCGGTCTGGCGGACCTGTTCGTCCTGCCGGCCTGAGCCGAAGCGCTGGCAAGGAGAGCAAGGCCGCGTCCCAGCCGATTTGCGCTGGGGGAGCTAGGCTCCCCGTTGGGCGTTGCGTGCAGCCCGGGCCGGGAGCCTCGGGCTCATGGGGCAGTTGCCCATGCGCCATTCGCCGCCCGCCATCCTTGCGAGCAAGAGGCTGGACCGACGGCGGCTCGGGGCAAGGCCCTGTTCAGGGCCGGCCCGGCAGGTCTGCGCAGGCGCTTGGTCTCAGCGCTGGCCGGCGGCCTCGGGCGCCGGCATTGCCGGGGGCGCCATGCGCGGTTCGAGAATGGCGGCGGCCTCGATCACGTCCAGTGCGCGATGGGCTTCATTGTAGCGGCGGGCCTGCTCCAGCCAGCGCACGCTGTCGGCCTGCTGGCGCAGCGCGGAGACCTCGCCGATGGCGCGCTCGATCTGGCCGGATTCGACATAGAGGCGCGCCCGCGCGATCCGTTGTTCGGGCGCCGGCGGCGGGGTGCCGGCGGCGCGGATCACGGCCAGGTCGCGCAGTTCGTCGACCAGCGCGCTCCACCAGCTTTCGTCCGGCGCGCCCTGTGCCTCGGCGGTCGCGATCCGATCGAGCCCGGCGCGCAGATCGCTGATCGTCACCGGCTCGGCGGCGGCATTGACGATCGTGGCCACCGCCTTGGGCTGGGCATCGCCGAACAGCAGCCGCAGCTGGCCTTCGACATAGCCGAGCGGCGCGCCGCTATCGAGCGCGCGGCGCGCGGCGAAGGCGATCATCATGGCTTCGGCGCGGTTGGCATAGCCGGAGGCCGATTGCGCCGCGACGGCCACACGAGTGAGCCGCTGTTCGAGGTCGAGCATGCGCACGGCCTGCTGGTCGCCATTCAGCGGCTGGGCCGGGGCGCGGGCGAGCGCCGCCGAAACCGGCGTGGTTCCGGTCGGATCGGTGGCATTGGAGGCACCGTTGAGGCCGGTCTGCGCGACCGGGCCGCTGACCAGATCGCTCCAGGGCAGCCGGTCGTTCCGGTTGAGGAAAGCCCAGACCAGAACGGCCAGCACGCCGATGACGACAAGCAAGGTCAGCGCGACGACCAGACGCGAGCGGGAAGGCTTGCGCGCTCCGGCCGCCGCGATCTCGTCGCCATCGGGCTCGATACTACTTGCCATGCTCCTCGCCGGTTGGATCAAGAGGCGTTCTTACATAGCGCGCTGGCGAGGCGCAGCAAGGCCGTATCGTCCGGCGCGGGCGCGACCTGCACTTGCGCCCAGCCGGGGCCGGCCAGATCGGCCGCGGCGCGGCTGATCGCGATGAGGATATGATCGCCCCGGCCGGCCGGAATCAGCGCATCGAGGCGCTCGCCCGCGCGCGGTGAATGCACCGCAATGACGGCTGGCGGCAGGTCGGTGAGCGGCGGGCTGTCCAGCGCCGCGCTGCGATAGACGCTGTGCCGGGTGATGGCGAGGCCGAGCGGGTCGAAGGGTCGCACATCCGCGCCGCACAGGTGGAGCAGGCGGCGATGGCCGGCCGCGACGATGAGCGGGATGGTGGTGGCCGCGTCCCCGCCGCCGACCTGCACATGGTGGCCGCCAAGGGCGCGGATGGCGTCCGCCGTCGCCTCGCCCACGGTGAAGATCGGCAAATCGATGAAGCGACGTACAACATCGCTGCCATGGCGCACGCCATTGGCGCTGGTCACCAGCAGCGCATCGAACGGCCCGTCCGGCAGTGCGTCGGCGGTGAGGGGCATGATCTCGAACAGCGGGCGCTGGATGACCGCGATGCCCAGCGCCCGCGCGCGGGCCGCGGATTCGTCATTGCCCGGTTGCGGGCGCAGCAGCAGGAGCGGCCGGCTCATGGCGTGAACAAGGCGCGCAGGGCCGGGCTGGCGCGGTCGAGCAGCTGCCGGCCAAGGGCGGCCGCGCCATCGAGCGCGCCGCCCGGCAGCAGCGCCTCGCCGTCCACCTGCTCGCTGCCATCCTCGCGCAGGATCTGCGCGCGCAGATGGATATCCGCGCCCACTTCCCGTGCGAGCGTGGCGATCGGCGAGTGGCAGGTGCCGCCCAGCGCCAGCAGCAGCGCCCGTTCGGCGCGCACGCAGCGCTCGGTCGCGCGGTGGTTGATCGCGGCCAGCAGCGCGGCGGTGCCCGCATCATCGGCGCGGCATTCGATGCCGACAGCGCCTTGCGCCACGGCCGGCAGCATCGTCTCGACGGATATGGTCGCGCCGGTATCGGCCAGGCCGAGCCGGTCGAGACCGGCCGCCGCCAGCAAGGTCGCGTCGATATCACCGGCCTCGACGCGGGCGAGCCGGCGCGCGACATTGCCGCGCAGGAGCGTGGTTTGCAGGTCCGGCCGCAGCGCTTTCAATTGTGCGGCGCGGCGCGGCGAGCTGGTGCCGATCATTGCGCCCGGCCGCAATGCGGCGATGGACGGCGCGCCGATCAGCCGGTCTTCCACTGCCGCGCGGGGCAGCATGGCGGCGATGATGATCGTCTCGGGCCGGATCGTCTCGACATCCTTCATCGAGTGGACGGCGCAGTCGATCTCGCCCTCCAGCAGCGCCCGGTCCAGCTCCTTGGTCCACAGCGCCTTGCCGCCAATCTCGGCCAGCGCGCGGTCCTGGATGCGGTCGCCGCTCGTCGTCACCGTCACGATGCGGATGGTATCTTCCGTCCAGCCATGGGCGGCGCGCAGCGCGGCGGCGGTCAGCGCGGCCTGCGCCAGCGCGAGGGGGGAACCGCGCGAACCGAGACGGAACGGCGAGGCGGGGGAGGGAGGAACGACAGTCATGGATGGAAAGCCGATAGACCCTCGCGACGCGGGGCTCTAGAGGAAAACGTCATGCCCATCATTCTTGGACTGGAATCGAGCTGCGACGAGACGGCAGCAGCCCTCGTCGGCAGCGATCGCGCGATCCTCGCGCATCGCCTTGCCGGGCAGGAAGCCGCGCATCAGCCCTATGGCGGCGTGGTGCCGGAAATCGCCGCGCGCGCGCATGTCGAGGCGCTGATCCCGCTGGTGCAGGCCGCGCTGGACGATGCCGGCATGGCGCTGGCCGATGTCGACGCCATTGCCGCGACAGCCGGGCCGGGGCTGATCGGCGGCGTGATGGTCGGGCTGGTGACCGGCAAGGCGCTCGCCCATGCGGTGGGCAAGCCGCTGATTGCGGTCAATCATCTCGAAGGCCACGCGCTCTCGCCGCGGCTGGCCGATCCGTCACTGCGTTTTCCCTATCTGCTGCTGCTCGTCTCGGGCGGCCATTGCCAGCTGCTCGAAGTGCGCGGCGTGGGCGATTATCGCCGGCTCGCCACGACCATTGACGATGCGGCGGGCGAGGCCTTCGACAAGACCGCCAAGCTGCTCCGCCTCGGCATGCCCGGCGGCCCCAAGGTGGAAGCGCTGGCGCGCGAGGGCGATCCGCGCGCGGTGCCGTTGCCGCGCCCGCTGCTCGGCACGGCGGAGCCGCATTTCTCCTTCGCCGGGCTCAAGAGCGCGGTGATGCGCGCGGTCGAGAGCGGCCAATGGCGCGATGCCGATATCGCCGCTAGCTTCCAGCAGGCGGTGGTCGACTGCCTGGTCGACCGCACGAAGCGCGCGCTGGCGGTGGCCGATCGGCCGAGCGCGCTGGTCGTCGCTGGTGGCGTCGCGGCCAATGGCGCGGTGCGGGCGGGGCTGGAGGCGCTGGCGCGGGCGCATGACCTGCCCTTCGTCGCGCCGCCGCTGTGGCTGTGCACGGATAATGGCGCGATGATCGGCTGGGCGGGCTGCGAGCGCTTCGGCGCGGGACTGATCGACGATCTGGCGGTGCCGGCGCGGCCGCGCTGGCCGCTCGATCCGGCGGCGGAAGCGGTGCGCGGCGCAGGGGTGAAAGCATGAGGAAAGACCGGCCGATCGGGGTCGTGGGGGGCGGCGCCTGGGGCACGGCCTTGGCGCAGGTGCTGGCGTCCGGCGGCAGCGATGTGCTGCTCTGGGCGCGCGATGCGCAGGTCGTGCGCGCGATCAACAGCGATCATGCCAATCCGGATTATCTGCCGGACCAGATGCTTTCGCCGCTGATCCGCGCGACCTATGATCCCTCGCTGTTGCAGGAGGCGCGCGCGCTGCTCGTCGTCACGCCCGCGCAGCATATGCGCAGCGTGCTCGCGCGCTTCACGCCGCAGGGGCAGCCGCTCATCCTCTGCTCCAAGGGGATCGAGGCGCATAGCCACAAGCTCATGCATCAGGTCGCGGCCGAGGCGATGCCGGGGTCGCCCATCGCCATGCTGTCCGGCCCCACCTTCGCGCATGAAGTGGCGGCCGGGCTGCCGACGGCGGTGACGCTCGCGGCGCAGGACGAGCAACTCGCCGGCACGCTGGCCGCGATGATCGCCCGGCCGACCTTCCGGCCCTATGTCTCCGATGACGTGACCGGCGCGGAGATTGGCGGCGCGGTCAAGAATGTGCTCGCCATTGCCTGCGGCGTGGTGGCCGGGGCGGGGCTGGGGCAGAATGCCCGCGCGGCCCTGATCGCGCGCGGTTTTGCCGAGATGACGCGTTTCGGCCTCGCCATGGGTGGTCGGGCGGAGACGCTGGCGGGCCTCTCCGGCCTTGGCGATCTCGTGCTCACCTGCTCGTCGACCAGTTCGCGCAATTTCTCGCTCGGGCAGGGGCTGGGCGAAGGCCGCGCGGCGGCTGCCCTGCTCGCGGATCGCCGCACCGTGGCGGAAGGCGCGTTCACCGCGCCGGTGCTGCGCGAGGCGGCGCGCGCCCGCAGCGTCGAGATGCCGGTCACGGCGGCGGTCTGCGATCTGCTCGCGGGCGCCAGCAATGTGCCGGACGTGATCGGTGCGCTGCTCGCGCGGCCGTTGCGTGCGGAGTAACAGTCCCGTGGACGGCAAAACTTTGCGCGGCGGCGTCAACATGCTTAAGCAGGCGGTGTCCATGTCAATGGGCGGCGTCGAGGAGCGTCTTGCATGACGAATGCGCCGGCGCAGGCCGAGCAAGCCGAGCGCGATGATATCGCCGCGCTGGCCAAGGGGGGGCGAGCCAATATTTTCGGGTTCGTGCTGCGACTGGCGGCGCGCATCCCCTTCCTGTTCATCGCCGGCCGCCTTTATGGCGCCTCGGTGCTGGGGCGCTTCGCCTATGCCGTGCTCGTCGTCGAATTCGCCGCGCAGCTCGCCACCATGGGCCTCAAGCGCGGCCTGGCCGAGCAGCTCGCGCATGATAGCCGGCCGCAATCCCATGTGCTGGCCGACGGGCTGCTGCTCTGCCTGATCGGCAGCTGCGTGACGGCGGGCGCGCTGCTGCTCTTCCCGCAGGCGATGTTCCCCAATAGCGGCCTCAACGGGCTGGACCAGCTGCTGCCGCTTGTCGTCATCGCGATTGCCATGACCGATGTGGCGCTGGCCGCCTGCGCCTATCATTATAATATCGCCGCCACGGTGCGCGCCCGCTCGATTGTCGAGCCATGGACGATCAGCATCGCCGCCTTCGTCTTCTATTTCTATTCGACGCGGGACGGCCTGATCCTTGCCTATGTCACCGCGACCGTGGCGGCGATGGCGACCACGCTCTGGCCGCTGCTGCGCCATTATGGCTGGCCGCGCGGCTGGCGGCCGAATCCCGGTCGGCTCTGGGGCATGGCCGCGCGCAACCTGCCGCTCGCCGCGGCCGATGCCATCGACTGGGGCACCCGCCGGCTGGATCTCGCCATTCTCGGGCTGTTCGCCACGCCCTATGTGGTGGGCATCTATTATGTCGCGCAGCAGGTCGCCTCGCTGCCGCAGAAGCTCAAGAGCAGTTTTGAGCCGATCCTGAGCCCGGTCATCACGCGCAACGTGCGGCTGCGCAATTATGAGGCGATTGCCCGGCAAGTCAGCCAGGTGGGCTTCTGGATCGTGGCGGCGCAGCTGGGCGTGGCGCTGGCGCTTGGCATCCCGGGCGAGGCGGTGATGGGGCTTGTCGGCCCCACCTTCGTCGCCGGCACCGGCGCGCTCGCCGGCCTGCTCGCGGCCGAGGTGCTGGCCGCGCCCGCCGTGGTGAGCGAGGCGGCGCTGGTCTATCTGGCGCGGCTGCGCAACCTTGCGGTCTCGCTCGCGACGATCGCGCTGCAGGCGGGGCTGACCATCATCCTCATCCTCGCGGCGCGCCGGCTGGGCATGTCGGAGCTGTATGTCGCGGCGATGCCCGCGCTGGCGCTGGCGCTCGCGCTGGGCTGCGCGTCGCTGGTCAAGGCGTGGCTGCTGCGGGCGCTGCTGGGCGCGCCGGTTGGCGTGTGGCGGCCGCGGCTGATCGTCGCCGCGCTGGTCGCGATCCTGATCGGCACCGGTTTCACGCAGTTGCCCAGGCAATATGAGTGGATGGAGCTGGTGGTCGGCGTGCCCGCGATGCTGTTCGCCTATTGCGCGATCGTCTGGACATGGGCGTTCAACGATGCCGATCGCTCGCTGTTCCGCCGCACGCGCGGCGGCAAGACGCCGCCGCCGGATGCCCCGCTGGTCGAGGAAGGCTAGCGGCCGTTTCCGGTCGCGAGGCGCGTCGTTCCGGGGGTGTGCCAACAGATGGTCGGAGCGGCGCAGACGATCGGCCGCTTCAAGTCGCCGTTACCCGTGATTGGGCATCCGTGATTGCAGCGGCCGGAACAGGCGCTCGCACGATGCTGGAGGGAGGGCGGTCCGCGCCGTCGCGTGACGGCGCAGAGCCGCTGCCATTGCCGCTGCCGTTGCAGTGGCGGCGAGGACCGCCCGCCGCCGCTGGTGGTGGTCTCAGCCCTTGGGCTCGGGCGCGACCGTCACGCGGACTTCCTCGCCATTCTTGCCGGGGAAGCCGGTGAACAGCGCGTCGATCAGGTTCGGCACGAGATAAGTCATCTTGTTGCTGACCGATTGCGCCCGGGCGGTGCCCTCGAACAGCGGTTCGCCGTCCACGCGGTTGATCTTCATGCGCAGGCGGCTCTGGTAGACGACATAGCTCTCAATGTCGCTGAAGCCCGAGCCCCAGAGGAAGGGATCGTTGAAGCCCATCATGTAGCGGCCGCGCCAGCCCCCCCAACCCCGATAATAGCCGGGATAATAGAAGGGATCGTAGAAGAAGGGATCACGCCCGAAGCCGGAGGAGCGGATGCGCTGCGTGCCCTTGTCGATGCCGTAGTCGAGGGTCACGACGAGTTGCGCCGCGCCGGGGTCGGTGGAATGCACATAGCCCTGGTCGCTGAGGCGCTGGGCCACCAGATCGGCATAATGGTTGAATTCGAGGCTGCCGGCGAGACGGGCCTCGCCGGGCATCACCGTGAAGGTCTGGCCCTGCGCCGGCGGCAATTGCTGGAAGCGCGAGACATCGGCCCGAAAACCGGTTGTGCAGCCTGCCAGGCCGCCCAGTGACAGGGCGGAGACGGCGGCGAGGATCAAAAGACGCTTGTTCATCATGGTTTGTCCGTTTCCCGGGTGGGGGATGCACCCTGTAAGACGAAGTTAGCGCCCTTTTACCTTGGATCAAATGAACTGCCGTTGAATATCTGTTTCCGGCGCGATTTCAGCGCATCAGGCCCATCGCTTCATAAGCGCCGCGCAGGGTCGGCTCGGCGGCGGCCGCAGCCTTGTCCGCGCCCTTGATGAGGATGGCGTCCAGCGCCGCATGATCGTCCCGCAACGCGACGTAACGCGTGCGGATTGGCGCGAGCGTGGCGATCAGCAGGTCCGCCAGCGCCGGCTTGAACGCGCCAAAGCCCTGCCCGGCGAACTGCGCGCAGACCGCGTCCGGCGTGGTGCCGGCGAGGGTGGCATAGATGCCGACGAGGTTGAGCGCTTCGGGGCGACCCTCCAGCCCGGCGGCTTCGCCCGGCAGCGGCTCGGCATCGGTCTTCGCCTTGCGGATCTTCTGGAGAAGCTGGTCGTCATCGTCGGCGAGGTTGATGCGGCTCATTTCCGACGGGTCGGACTTGGACATTTTCGACGTGCCATCGCGCAGCGACATGATCCGCGCCGTCTGCTTGGGGATGATCGGCTCGGGCAGGGTGAACAGCTCGACGTCGAAATCCGTGTTGAACTTGGTGGCGACATCGCGGGTGAGTTCCAGATGCTGCTTCTGGTCGTCGCCCACCGGCACATGGGTCGCCTGATAGAGCAGCACATCGGCGGCCATCAGCACCGGATAGACATAGAGGCCGACGCTGGCGCTGTCGCGGTTCTTGCCGGCCTTGTCCTTGAACTGGGTCATGCGGTTCATCCAGCCGATGCGGGCGGTGCCGCACAGCAGCCAGCACAGTTCGGCATGGGCGGGCACGCGCGCCTGGTTGAACAGCACCGAGCGATCCGGATCGATCCCGCAGGCGACCAGCGCCGCCGTCATGTCGCGCACATTGGCGAGGCGCTGCTCGCGCGTCTCGGCCACGGTGATCGAGTGCATGTCCGCCAGGAAGAAGAAGCAGCGGGAATCGCCGGTCATCTCGTCCTGCATGCTCACCCAGTTGCGGATTGCGCCGAGATAATTGCCGAGATGGAGATTGCCGGTCGGCTGGATGCCGGAGAGCACGCGCATGATATGGTTCAACCCTGGTTGGCGGCGCGGCGACGGAGCAGCGCCTTCAAGTCTGCGATCCGGTAAGCGCCGGTGAGGAAACAGGCAATGCCGTAGAGCGCCACGCCCGCGCCGACAAGCACGGCCAGCGCGGCATAACGCTGGACGAAGCTGCCGCCCAGCCACGGATCAAGCAAAGTTTTGCCGGCGAAGACGACCACGCCCATCAGCACGGCGGCAAGGGCCAGGCGCGGCAAGCGGCCCACAAGCTGGGCGTCGGCGATGAAGTGACCGCGCGCCCGCAGCGTCCGGTAGAGCATCGCCACATTGATGGTGGAGGCGAGCGCGGTGGCGAGCGGCGGGCCGACATGGCCCAATGTGGGGATGAGGATGATGTTGCCGATGATGTTGACGACGATGGAGATCATCGCGAAGCGCACCGGCGTCCTGGTGTCGCCGCGCGCATAATAGCCGGGCGTCAGCACCTTCACGAGCACATAGGAGGGCAGGCCGATCGAGAAGGCGGAGAGCGCCCAGCCGCAGCGCCGCGCATCCTCTGCGGTGAACAGCCCATATTGGAACAGCCCGCGCACGATCGGCTCGGCCGCCACGATGAAGGCGACGGCGGCCGGCAGGGTGAGGAACAGCGCCAGCTCGATGCCCCGGTTCTGCGTCTCCATCGCGGCTTTCTCCTCGCCGCGCGCGAGCATGCGCGAGACGGTGGGGAGCAGCACGGTGCCAAGGCCGATGCCGATCAGGCCGAGCGGCAGCTGGTTCAGCCGGTCGGCATAATAGATGTAGGTGATCGAGCCGGAGGCGAGGAACCAGCCGGCCAGCGCCGTGGAGATGAGCAGGTTGATCTGCGCCGCGCCGGCGCCGGCGGCAGCCGGGATGATGCGCTTGAACAGCTCGCGCATGTCCGGATCGATGCGCGGCATGCGCAGGCGCAGGCTCACCCCGGCGGCCCGGCAGGCCCAGAGCAGCCAGCCCAGTTGCAGCACGCCGCCGACGGTGACGCTGATCGCCTGCACCCGCGCCGTCTCATAGGCATTCTCGCCATGGAAGAAGAACAGCCCGGCGATCATCGCGACATTGAGCAGGATCGGCGCGGCGGCATTGACCCAGAAGCGGTTGAGCGAATTCAATATGCCGCCCAGCAGCGAGGCAAGGCTGATCAGCGCCAGATAGGGAATGGTGATGCGCGAGAGGGTGACGGCATAGGCGAGCTGCTCATGCGTCGGGTTCTGGCGGGTGAAGCCGCCGGAGAGCAGCATGGTCAGCGGCCAGGCGGCGACCAGCAGGACGATGGTGAAGAGGATGAGGATCGGCAGCAGGAGCGCCAGCGCGCGCTCGGCGAAGCGATAGCCCTGGGCGAGGCCTCCGTCGCTCTCCGCCCTGGCGTTGAACATCGGGATGAAGGCGGCGGAAAACGCGCCCTCGGCAAAGAGGGCGCGGAACATGTTGGGCAGGCGGAAGGCGACGCCGTTGAAGGCGTCGGCCGCGAAGCCCGCGCCGACATAGCGGGCGGCCAGCGAATCGCGCACCAGCGCGAGCACCCGGCTGGCGAGCGTCAGCCCGCCCACCGATCCCAGTGCTCGCACGAGGTTCATCGCCGGCGCCCCCCGTCGGCCGTGCGGGTCAGGCGTGGCCGGCCGGTGCGCCTTCGACGGCGGCCTGGATCTGGTCCTGCTGCTGCACATAGAGCGCGCCGAAGTCGATGGGGTCGAGCAGCAGCGGCGGGAAGCCGCCATCCTGCACGGCATCGGACAGGATGCGGCGGGCGAAGGGGAAGAGCAGGCGCGGCGCTTCGGCATAGAGGAACGGACGCAGCTGGTCCTCGGGCACGTTGCGGATGCCGAACAACCCGGCGAACACCAGCTCGACGGCGAAGGCGGTGCCGGCCTCGGCCACGGCCTTGGCGGTGATCTTGACGGACACTTCGTGCACGTCGTCGGCAGCCTTCTCGTTGCTGATGTTGAAGTTGACGTCGATCTGCGGCTGCTCCTGCCACTGGTAGACGCCCGGCGAATTGGGGTTCTCGAAGGAGAGATCCTTCACATATTGCGCGATCAGGCCGATCTGTGGCTGGGTGTCAGCGCCGTTTGCGGTCGTGTCGGTCATGTCACTTGTGTCCTTCAGGCTGTTGCCGCCATGCCGTGAGCCTGTTCGCCGCGGCGGGGGCGCTGGGAAAATCGCAGGGCAGCGGCCTGCCCATGGAGCGCGCGCTTAGCAGGCGTGCCGGGCCACCGCAATGATTTGAGGGGCAAGGCCGCCTGCGCGCGCGAGGCCGCGCCGTGGCGGCGGCGGGCCGTCGTCCGGCGATTATTGATGCTTTTTTGAGCCTGATGGCTAAGATAAGCGGACCTTTGGCCGTTGCAGGTTTGAATCTCGGCCCAAGACCGCTTATGTCTCGCACGTTCGAGAGTTTTTCAGAAGGGTCCACATCACGTGACCGTCATCGTCGTTCTGGCCATGATCTTTGCCCTGTTGGCGCTGCGGCTGTTTTCCGTTCTTGGTCGCCGCACCGGCCACGAGCAGCAGTTGCCGGCACCGGCCGATGACCGCCCGGTCGCCGCTCGCGCGCAAGCCAGCGCGCAGGGCGACGGCGGCGCACAGGGCCAGCGCGCGGCGGAAACCATCGTGGCGGTGCCCGCGCAGTCCGGCATGCGGGCGCTCATCGCGGCGGACCGCAGCTTTGATGTCGGCCAGTTCATCGGCGGCGCGCGCGCCGCCTACGGCCTCATCCTGGAAGCCTTCTGGAAGGGCGACCGCGAGACGCTGGCGCGCTACTGCGACTCGGACGTGAAGGAGGCCTTCGGCGCCGCCATCGCGGAGCGCGAGGCCGCCGGGCTGACGCTGGACAACAAGCTGGTGCGCATCGAAGAGGCCAATATCATCAGCGCGAGCGTCGATCAGGGCTATGCGCTGGTCGCCGTCCGCTTCGAGGCCGATCTGTCCGCCGTCACGCGCGATCGCGACGGCACGGTTGTCGCCGGCACGCTCGATGATGCGGTGCCGACGGTCGAGACCTGGACCTTCGGCCGCGATCTGCGCAGCGCCGATCCCAACTGGCAGCTCGTGGAGACGGACGAAGGCTGAGCGGCATGCCGTTCATGCCACGCTCGCTCCACCTCGGACCATTGCCCGTCGCCGCTCGAAATCCTGTGAAATGGCTTGCCCTCCTTGTCGGCGCACTGGCGCTGGCGAGCTGCGGCAGCGTGATTCCGCCCGGCTCGGCCGGCGGCCGGCCCGCACCAAGCGAGCCGGGCGTCAAACCGCAGCCGGCGACGCCGCGCCCGCCCATCGCGGTGACGCCGCCCACCGCGCCGGTCGCGCCCGGCACCGGCGCGGCCGTGGCGGCCGGGCTGGCGCTCGGCCCGGCCATCGACACGGTGCTGCCGGCCGGGGAGCGCACGGCGCTGGCCTTGCGGGCGTTCCGCATCTCCTGCCCCTCGCTGCAGCGGCGCAATGACCAGAGCGGCCTTACCAGCGGGAGCGACTGGCAGCAGGCATGCAGCGCGGCGGCGAGCTGGAGCGAATCCAACGCGCGCGAATTTTTCCGCCGCTATTTCGAACTGGTGCAGGTGGGCGACGGCAAGGCCTATGCGACCGGCTATTATGAGCCGGAGATCACCGGGTGCCGCACCGCCACGGCCAGCTGCACGACGCCGCTCTACAAGCGCCCGGCCGATCTGATCGAGGTCGATCTCGGCCTGTTCAGCGATAGCCTGAAGGGCAAGCGGATTCGCGGCAAGGTCAGCGGCACGACGTTCATCCCCTATGATGCGCGCGCCGCGATCACGGCCGGCGCGCTGGCCGGGCGCGGGCTGGAGCTGGCCTATGCCAATGATCCGGTCGAGCTGTTCTTCCTGGAGATCCAGGGCAGCGGCCGCCTGCGCCTGCCCGATGGCAGCATCATGCGCGTCGGCTATGATGGCCAGAACGGGCGCGATTATACCGGCATCGGCAAGCTGATGAAGGATCGGGGGCTGATCCAGGCCGGCTCGATGCAGGATATCATGCAATATATCCGTGCCAACCCGGTCGAGGGCACGGCGATCATGAACGAGAATAAGAGCTATGTGTTCTTCCGCGAGCTGACCGGCGCCGGGCCGCTGGGCGCGCTCGGCCTGCCGGTGACGCAGGAAGCGACCGTTGCGGCCGACCCGACCTTCATACCGCTGGGCGCGCCGGTGCTGCTCTCCATGGACCGGGCCGAGCCCAATGGCCTGTGGGTGGCGCAGGATACCGGCGGCGCGATCAAGGGCGCGAACCGGTTCGACACCTTCTGGGGTGCGGGCGAGCGGGCGCGTGCGATTGCCGGCGGCATGGCGGCCCGGGGCAGCGCGCTGCTGCTGCTGCCGATCGGCACCTATAACCGCCTGACGCAGCAAAATGCCGCGCCGTCATCTCAGCCCTGAAGAAAAGGCGCTCTGGCAGAAGCTGACGCAAACCGTCACGCCCTTGCGCCGCGCGAAGCCCTTGCCGCCGGTGCCGGTGGCGCCGCCGCCCGTGGACAATTTTGCCGAGGCGCTGGCCCGGCCGCGCGTCAAGGGGCGTATCCCGCCGCCGCGGCCGCTCGCGCCGCCCCTGCCGGTCCGTGCGCCCGCACCGGCTGCGGTGCTCGATGGCAGCTGGGAGAAGCGCATTCGCGGCGGCCTGCTGATTCCGGATATCACTGTCGATCTGCACGGCCTCAATCTCGCGGCGGCGCATGTGCGCCTTGAGCGGTTGCTGGATGAGGCGCTGTGGCACGGGTGGCGTGTGCTGCTCGTGATCACCGGCAAGCCGCGTCCCGCGCCGCTCCCCGGCGAAGCCCGCCAGCGCGGCGCTATTCGTGCGGAGATCGGCGACTGGCTGAGCCGCAGCGCCCATGCGAGCCGCGTCGCCAGCGTGCGCCGGGCGCATCCCCGGCATGGCGGCGAGGGCGCGCTTTACATCATCCTGCGGCGCGGTCACTGATCGCCTGCGCCTCAGGGCGCGGCAAACAGCCAGGCCCTTGCGGCGTCCTTATCCGTGAAATAATGCGCCTCGATCGCTTCTCCGGTGCGCTCGGCCTGCAATTTGTTGAGCTGGGCCGGGACCACGGTGGCCGTCCGCCGCGCCATCCAGGGGCTGTGCCGGGCGATCAGATCGCGAAACTGGTCGGAGATGGACCGCGCCTGCACGGCAAAGGCACGCCCGTCGACCAGGGCATGGTCGAGCTTCCCGCTGGCATGCATCTGGCGCAACGTCCGGCCATATTCAGCGGCGAACCGGTCGAAGGTCGGCTGATCCCAATAGCCGTGCATGACGATGGTCAGCAGGCCACGGGCCGGGTCGGCGTCAATGCGATAGGCAGGCATGGGCTGGCTCATGACGTCCAGCCTAGCCGCGAGACCATTAAGAATCGGTGGGCGCGGTGATCAGGCGCTGGTAGATGCAGGTCAGCTGCTCCAGATCGGCGAGCGATACGGCTTCGTCCAGCTTGTGCATCGTCGCGTTGATGAGGCCGAACTCGACCACCGGGCACAGCGCGCTGAGAAAGCGCGCGTCGGAGGTGCCGCCGCTGGTCGACAGCTCGGGCGTCAGGCCCGTTTCCGCCGTGATCGCCGCGCTGACCCGCGTGGAGAGCGCGCCGGGCCGGGTCAGAAATGCCTCGCCGCTGATCTTCGCGGTCAGCGTGCCGCCTTCCTGCTCGACCAGCGCGCGAATCTGCTCGGTCAGAGCCTCGCCGCTGTGCAGGTCGTTGAAGCGGATCGACAGGCGCGCCGTCGCACGCGCCGGGATCACATTGGTGGCCGGGTTGCCGACCATCAGGTCGGTCAGCTCGATATTGCTCGGCTGGAACCAGTCGGTGCCGCGGTCCAGCTCGATCGCCTCGATCGCGGTGAGGATGCGCAGCAGCGGCGGGATGGGATTGCGGGCAAGATGGGGGTAGGCGACATGGCCCTGCACGCCCTCCACCGCGATCCACATATTGACCGAGCCGCGCCGGCCGATCTTGATGGTGTCGCCCAGCCGGCTGACCGAGGTCGGCTCGCCGACGATGCACAGGTCCGGCGTCACCCCGCGCTGCGCCATGTGGCGCATCAGCGCGCGGGTGCCGTAAATCGCGTCGCCCTCCTCGTCGCCGGTGATGAGCAGGCTGAGCGTGCCCGGCCCGGCCGGTTCGCGCGCGACCGCGGCGACGAAGGCGGCGATCGCGCCCTTCATGTCCACCGCGCCGCGCCCATAGAGCAGTTCCCCGCGCCGCTCGGGACGGAAGGCGTCGCTCGTCCAGCCCTCGCCGGGCGGGACGACATCGAGATGCCCGGCAAAGGCGAGGTGGGGGCCAGCGCCCGTGCGCCGCACCGCCAGCAGATTCTCGACCGGCCCTTCCGGTTCGCCTGCGCCATCGATGAACCGCTCGACGGTGAAGCCGAGCGGCTCCAGCATGGCGGTGAGGCAATCGAACACGGCGCCGGTGGCGGGCGTGATGGAGGGGCAGGCGATCAGCGCTTCGGCCAGCGCGGCGGGGTCGGTGAGGGGCAGGGTCATGCAGCGGGCGTTAGAGCATTTTCATGCCGGATGGAAACAGCCGGCGCGGCGATAAAAGACCGACCGCTCAGAGGAGGAAGGGGAGCAGCCGCCGGGTGCGCGCCATATAGGCCGGGTAGGCCTCCGGAAACCGGCCGAGCATCAGCGCTTCCTCCTGCCGCAGCTTCACCTGGCAGCTGGCGATGATCAGCAGCCAGCCGATGATCGCCCCGCCCGTGCCGAAGGCCAGCATCAGCGCGCCGAACAGTGCGATCATGGCGGTGTAGATGGGATGGCGGATCCACGCATAGGGGCCGCTGGTCACCAGCCGATGGTCGCGCTTGAGGGTGACCAGCCCGCTCCAGTCGCGCCCGAGCGTGAAGCGCGCCCACAGCGCGAGGGCAAGGCCGAGCAGCGCGAGCCTGGCGCCGGCGCCGACACTGGCGGGGCTGCGCGGCCAGAGCGGGATGGCCAGCACGCCCAGCGGTGGCCAGAGCCGCGCCGGCAGCGCGCTCATGGCGATGACGCCGAGCAGCAGCGGCAGCGAATAGGCCAGGCGCTCGCGCCGGGGCTGGACGAGGATGCTCTCCTTGTTGCCGCGATATTTGAGCGCCCAGACCAGCAGGAACAGCGTCCAGCTTGCGACGATGATGGTGCCTGATAGCTGCATCATGGCTGGTCCTCCGGGGCGGCGCTGCACGCGGCGGCTGGTATTTGCAGGCGGCTCATTCTAGCCCATGCGCCACCGGCCTGAAAGGAGAGGATCATGCCCCGAATCGATCTGGATCTTGCGGAATTGCGCGCGGGCACGGGCTATCCGGCGCCGTTCGATGCGGCGGTCGCCGGCCGCCGGCTTCGCCGCCTCGCGCCGGTGGCCGGCTTCGGCGCGCTGGGCGTCAGCCATGTGCTGCTCAAGCCGGGCGCATGGTCGTCGCAGCGCCACTGGCATGATGGCGAGGATGAGTTTCTCGTGATGCTGAGCGGGGAGGCCGTGCTGATCGAGGATTCCGGCGAGACGCTGCTGCGCGCCGGCGATTGCGCCGGCTGGCCGGCCGGCGTGCGCAACGGCCATCATCTGGTCAACCGGAGCGCGGCGGACTGCGTCTTCCTGTGCGTCAGCGCGGGCGATCGCGCGGCCGGAGGCGGCTATTCGGACATCGACATGATCTTCACCGGGGCGGGCTACCAGCACCGCGATGGCACGCCCTATGTGGCGGAGCGGATGCCCTAGGGGCGTTCCGGCACCGGTTCCAGCCGGGGCACCACCCAATGTTCGGCTTCCGCCCCGGCGATCCAGTCGCGCATGAACGGGTGGGCGAGCACGGCATCCATATAGGCGCGGGCCGGGGGCGGCACCGCCACGCTATAGGTGACGAAGCGGGTCACGACCGGGGCGAACATGATGTCGACCGCCCCGAAGGCGCCGAAGAGAAAGTCGCCCTCCTCACGGCCGAACCGGGTGCGCGCCTCGTCCCATAGCTGGAGGATGCGGGCGATGTCCGCGGTCACCTCGGCGCTGAGCGGGGCGGGCGGCAGGACATGGCGCAGGTTCATCCCGCAGGCCTGCCGCAGCGGCACATAGCCGGCGTGCATTTCCGCCGCCATGGCGCGGGCGAGACCGAGCGCGGCCGGCTCCAGCGGCCAGAAGCGGGTGTTGCCGGAGCGCATGTCGAGATAGTCGATGATCGCGAGACTGTCCCATATCGGGGTCGCGCCATCCCACAGCACCGGCACTTTCCCGCCCGATGGCGCCAGGTCGGGCTGCGCCTTGCGCGCGGGCCATGCCTCGTCGAACAGCGGGACGGTGATTTCCTCGAAGGGCAGGCCGGATTGCCGGGCCGCCAGCCAGCCGCGCAGCGACCAGCTCGAATAAACCTTATTGCCGATGATGAGTTTGAGCATGCGCGCCTCCCCGCCGGGAATGCGGCGTTTTCGCGGTATTTTCAAGTCGCCATCAACGGGGGCGGGGCAAGTCCGCTCAGGTCAGCGCGTCGATCACCGCCGCGCGCAGTTCGGGCAGGCCCATGCCCTTCTCGCTCGATGTCGCGATAATCTCCGGGTGGGCGGCGGGGCGCTTGCGGATCGCCGCGGCGGTGCGCTCGCGCACCTCGGCCAGTTCGCTCGCCTTCACCTTGTCCGCCTTGGTCAGGACGACCCGGTAGCTGACCGCCGCCTCGTCCAGCATGTCGAACAGCGTGTGGTCGACATCCTTGAGGCCATGGCGGCTGTCGATCAGCACATGGGTGCGGCGCAGCACCGCGCGGCCGCGCAGATAGTCGTTCACCAGATGCTTCCACGCGCGCACCATGTCCTTGGGCGCGCGAGCATAGCCATAGCCCGGCATGTCGACGAGGCGGAAGCGCGGCGGCCCGCTCTCGGTCGGGCCGACATCGAAGAAGTTCAGCTCCTGCGTGCGCCCCGGCGTGTTGGAGGTGCGCGCGAGGCCGTTGCGACTGGTCAGCGCGTTGATCAGCGAGGATTTGCCGACATTGGAGCGGCCGGCAAAGGCGATTTCCTCGGTGATCGGCTCGGGCAGGAACTTGAGGCTGGGCGCCGAGAGCAGGAAGTTGATCGGCCCGGCAAAGATGCGCCGGGCCTCCTCGATCGCCTGCGCCTGCGCGGCTTCGTCGCGCACGGGCTCCGGCTCGCCCATGTCGGGTTGGTCCGTCATCTACTTGGCTACTTTCTGGCTCAGCACCGGATGCTGGCGATACAGCCACCATTGTTGCGCGATGGTGAGGATGTTGGACGTGCACCAGTAGATGAGCAGCCCCGCCGCGAACGGCGCCATCACGAACATCATGATCCACGGCATGAAGGCGAAGATCTGCTTCTGCATATCGTCCATCGGCGCCGGGTTGAGCTTGAACTGCAACCACATGGTGATGCCCAGGATGATGGCGAGCAGGCCGATGGCCAGGAAGCCGGGCGGCGTGAAGGGCAGCAGCCCGAACAGGTTGAGCACATGCAGCGGATCGGGCGCGGAGAGATCCTTGATCCACAGCACGAACGGCTGGTGGCGCATCTCGATCGTCAGCATCAGCACCTTGTAGAGCGCGAAGAAGATCGGGATTTGCAGGAAGATGGGCAGGCAGCCGGCGAGCGGGTTGACCTTCTCCGTCTTGTAGAGCGCCATCATCTCCTGCTGGAGCTTGGGCTTGTCGTCCTTGTAGCGCTCCTGCAGCGCCTTCATCTTGGGCTGGATCGCCCGCATCGCCGCCATGGAGGCGAACTGGCGCTGGGCGATGGGGAACATCAGGCCGCGCACGATGAAGGTGAGGCAGATGATCGCCACGCCGAAATTGCCGATCACGGTGAACAGCCAGTCGAGCAGGTAGAAGATCGGCTTCTCGAACCAGCGGAACCAGCCCCAGTCGATCGCGCGATCGAACAGCATCACACCGGCATTGTCGGTATAGGCTTCGAGCACCCTGGTTTCCTTGGCGCCGACGAACAGCCGGCTGGCCGTGGTGGCGCTCTTGCCCGGTGCGAGGGTGACCGGCGCATAGGTGATGTCGGCCTGATAGCGCTTGTCCGCCCCGGCGCGGAACTGCGCCTCGATCGGGCTGGACTGCGCCGGGATCAGCGCGGCGTGCCAGTAGAGATCGGTAAAGCCGAGCCAGCCGCCGGTGGTCTGGAAGCGCTGGGCGCCCTCCTTGTCGAGATCCTTGAAGTCGACGCTGTAATTGGCCTTGTCGTTGAACACACCGACCGGGCCGGTGTGGATCGTCCAGGTCGAGGGGGTCCTGGCGACGCCAAGATGCGAGAGCAGGCCA
The DNA here is from genome assembly GCA_035555575.1 of Sphingobium sp. GTDB lineage: Bacteria > Pseudomonadota > Alphaproteobacteria > Sphingomonadales > Sphingomonadaceae > Sphingobium. The sequence goes on along the minus strand of DATMGL010000026.1, from coordinate 30,076 downwards.
TAGGGCTGCACCACGATGCTGTTGGCGCTGCGATTCTCCACGGTCTGGGCGACCGTGAGCATATAATCCTTGTCGATCGACAGGGCGATGACGAAGCGCTGGCCCGCGCCATTGTCCCAGTGCAGCCTGACGGGGGTGTCCGGCGTGAGCGTGGCGCCATCAGCGGTCCACAGGCTGTTGGCGTCCGGCAGGGTCGCGCCCTGGCCGATCCACGAGAAGCTCGCGAAATAGGCGTCCTTGGTGCCGCTGGGGCTGAACAGGCGGACCGGCGGCGAATCCTTGGCGATCGTTTCCTTCTGCTGCGGCAGCACGATATCGTCGATGCGCGCGCCCTTCAGGTTGATCGAGCCCTTGAGCTTGGGCGTCTCGATGGCAAGCCGTGGGCTTTCCTTGAGCACCACCGCGGTCTCGCGGATCGCCTCGGGCGCTTTTTCGACCGGGGCGGCGCTGCCGGCGGGCGCACCCGCCACAACCGGTGCCGGCTGGTTCGCGACCGGGAAGAAGTGATTGGAAATATAGGGCCAGCCAAACAGGATGGCGATGGTCAGCACCACGGCAAGGAGGAGATTACGCTTGTCGCTCACGTCGTTTCGTTTCCCGTATTTGTCACTGGCCGGCTGATATGTCGGCGTTGCCGTGCCTCATGGCACGGGGTCATGGCCGCAACCGCCCCAAGGGTGGCAGCGCAATAGCCGCTTCATGGCCAGCCAGCCACCCTTTATCGCGCCATGTTTGCGCAGCGCCTCGATCGCATATTGCGAGCAGCTGGGCGAATAGCGGCAGGTCGGCGGCAGGATGCGGCTTGGCCCCACTTGCCAGAAGCGGGCGATGAGGATGAGCAGCCGGGCGATCATGCGCCCGGCGCGGCGGGGCCCGTTGCGGATTGTGCCGAACCGGGCTGGTCCGGCGCGGTGTCGCTCCGGGGCGGTGCGGGCTTGTCCTTGCGGGCAGCGAGGCGCCTGAGCGCGGTTTCCAGCTCGGCGGCGAGCCGGGCATAATCCCGCTCCACGCCCCCGGCCCGACCGATCAGCACATGGTCCGCGCCGGCAATGCCAAGGGAGGGCAGGGCGGCGCGCGCCAGCGCACGGAAACGGCGCTTCATCCGGTTCCGGATGACAGCGCCGCCGATCTTCTTGGTAACGGTGATGCCGAGTCGCGGCGCCGGATCGCCATCCTTGCGATCGCGCACCAGCAGGACGAAGCCGGGCATGGGCGCCCGCTGGCCGCGATTCGCCGCCAGAAAATCGGCGCGGCGGGTCATCCGACCCACAGCGCGCCCGGCGTCGTCTGTCAGGCGGACAGCTTCTTGCGGCCGCGGGCGCGGCGCGCGTTCAGGACGCGGCGGCCCCCGACGGTCGCCATGCGGGCGCGGAAACCGTGGCGGCGCTTCCGAACCAGATTGCTCGGCTGAAAGGTGCGCTTCATCGTTCATTCCTCAAATTCGAATCGGTATCGGGGCGACAGCAATGGGCCACCGCTCGCGGGATGGCCGACTGTCCGAAGGCGCGCCGATAGGCAAAGCGCGCATTATTGTCAATGGAACGGCGTGGATTCCCTGGCCCTGCTCGCCGCCATGCGGCCAGGGCGTCATGGGGCTGGCTTGGGGGTGGCGGCCGGTCCGCCATGGCGATCGTGAAAGGCGCGCCGCCGCGAGCAGCCGGCACGCGCGATGACGCCGGGCGCGGGGCATGCCCGTCTGCGCAAACACGGCCGGGGCAAGCGAATCGCCGCCGCCCCGGCGATGAGGGCATCGGCGGCGCGGGCGCGGACCAGCCGCGGGCTGTTCGCCAGCCGGGCGGGGCAGCCAAGTCGCCCGGCCGAAACGGGACGATGCGCCCTGTGCGGCCCTCGCACGGAAGGAGTGGAAACGAAGCGGGAACATCGCTAGACCCGCCCGATGATCGCACATCTCAAAGGCCTGTTGAGCGCCACCGGCGTTGACCATGCAGTGATCGACGTGGGCGGCGTCGGCTATCTTGTCGGCATGTCGGCGCGCAGCCTCGCCGCGCTCGGGCCGGTGGGGGAGGCGGTGACAGCTCATACCGAGATGCTGGTCGCGCAGGATGCCATCCGGCTGGTCGGCTTTGCCAGCGAGGCGGAGCGTGACTGGTTCCGGGTCCTCACCGGCGTGCAGGGCGTGGGCGCGCGGGTGGCGCTGGCGATCCTCTCCGTGCTCGACCCGGCCGAGCTGCACCGCGCCATCGCCACGCAGGACAAGGCGATGGTGGCGCGCGCCAACGGCGTTGGTCCCAAGCTGGCCGAGCGCATCGTGCGGGAGTTGAAGGACAAGGTCGGGCTCATCGCCACCTCGGCGCTGGCGATTGGCGGCGCGGCCGATGCCGGCGGCGGCGTCGCCGCCTCGGGCGTGCAGGCCGATGCGCTGGCGGCGCTCGCCTCGCTCGGCTTCCGGCCCGGCGAGGCCTCGGCGGCGGTCGGCGCGGCGCTGGACGAGCTGGGCGCGGGTGCCACCCTCGATGCGCTGGTGCGCCTCGCCCTGCGCAAGGCGGCGAAGTGAGGGGCGCGGCTGGCGCCCGGCGCGCCGCGATGTCGCTCGCATCGATGATGTCGGTTTCCGGAAAGTCTCGTCCCTATGGCTGATCCCCGCCCCCTGCTCTCCGGCCAGCGCGCGAGCGAGGATGTCGATGCCGCGCTGCGGCCCAGGTCGCTGGACGACTTTATCGGCCAGAAGGCCTCGCGCGAGAATTTGCGCGTGTTCATCGCAGCCGCCAAGGCGCGCGGCGAAGCGCTCGATCATGTGCTGTTCTTCGGCCCGCCCGGCCTCGGCAAGACGACGCTGGCGCAGATCGTCGCGCGCGAGATGGGGGTGGGCTTCCGCTCCACCTCCGGGCCGGTCATCGCCAAGGCGGGCGATCTGGCCGCGCTGCTCACCAATCTCGATGAAGGCGATGTGCTGTTCATCGACGAGATTCACCGGCTCAATCCGGCGGTGGAGGAAATTCTCTATCCCGCGATGGAGGACCGCGCGCTCGATATCATGATCGGCGAGGGGCCTTCGGCGCGCTCGGTGCGCATCGACCTGCCGCAATTCACGCTGGTCGGCGCGACCACCCGGCAGGGCCTGCTGACGACGCCGCTGCGCGATCGATTCGGCATTCCGGTGCGGCTCAATTTCTATGAGGTGAGCGAGCTGGAGCAGGTGATCGCCCGCGCCGCCGGGTTGCTGGGGCTGCCGATCGCGCCGGATGGCTGCAGGGAGATTGCCCGCCGGGCGCGGGGCACGCCGCGCATCGCCGGGCGGCTGCTGCGCCGGGTGCGCGATTTCGCCCATGCGGCGGGGCATGATCTGGTCGATGCGCCGGCGGCCGACGGCGCGCTGACCCGGCTCGAGGTCGACCAACTCGGGCTGGATACGATGGACCGGCGCTATCTGCGGATGATCGCGGACATTTATAAAGGCGGTCCGGTCGGCGTGGAGACGCTGGCGGCCGGCCTGTCCGAGCCGCGCGACACGATCGAGGATGTGATCGAGCCTTTCTTGCTCCAGCTCGGCCTCATCGCCCGCACCGCGCGCGGCCGCATCCTCAATGCGCCGGGCTGGAAGCATCTCGGCCTCAATCCGCCGGACGGGAGCGAGGGCGGCCTGTTCGATTAGAGCGGATCGCCTTCAGCCCTGACGGCCTGCCAATGGCGCCTTTCCGCACGTCCGGTGCCCATGGGCCGTTCGCCCGCTGCACGCCGGGTCACGAAAACCCACCATTGTCGGCACGCCATCTTCTGAATGGCGATCCGCGCTGGCCAGTCGCTACGTCGCCGGGGCGTCGTCTTCCAGCCAGAACAGGTCTTCAACGGGCCGCTCGAACGCCCGCGCCAGTTTGAGGGCCAGCACGGTCGAGGGAATGAACACGCGGTTTTCCACCGTGTTGATCGTCTTGCGGCTGACGGCGGTGCGCTCGGCCAGTTCCGCCTGTGTCCAGCCGCGCGCTTCGCGCAGGGCGCGCAGGCGATTGTGCAGCGGGGGCGTCACGCCTTGAGCGCTCGTCGTTCAAGGCTGCCGAAATGCATCAGCGCAACGCCGACGCCCATCGCCACGATCACATGGATGGCGGGGCGCACCGCCAGCGCCATGGTGAAGCTCGCGCCATAGCAGATCGCGGCGGTGAGCAGCATCGCCCAGAAGCCGGCGAGCAGGGCGGCGCGGCGGTTGGCCGCCGTCGTCTCGTCATTGACCAGCGCGCCGAAGGCCGGGCCATGCAGCAGGCCGCTGCCGAACAGCAAAAAGCCCAGCAGCACCGCCAGCCAGACCGCCCAGCCGACGAGCTGCGCATAATCGGTCGGCTGGATGACGCGCCAGTCCGCGGCCCGAAAGCCCTGCACGACGAAGAGGATCCCGAGCACGTGCGAGACATGCGCCCGCCACCGCGTCAGCCGTTCCGCGCGTTCGATCCTGTTCATGGCCGCGTCCCCGCAATGTAACCTGCAGGTGATAATTGTCACCTACAGGTTACCTCGTCAAGCCCTTGGGCGGCTCGACTGGAGCCGGATGCGTGGCCGTGGTGAGACGACCGGAGGCACAGGCCGTGCGAATTGCGCATTTCAGGGGCTTCCCCCCGCGACTCGGCTCGATTAGGGTTCCCCGGCCATGTCGCCCATCTCGGACTCTCTGCCTGCTTCAGGGCTTTTCACGGGCGGGGAACATGTGTTTCCGGTGCGTGTCTATTTTGAGGATACCGACCTGTCCGGCGTCGTCTATCATGCCAATTATCTGCGCTATATGGAGCGCGCCCGTTCGGACATGTTGCGCGTGGCCGGCATCGATCAGCGCGCCGCGCATGAGGCGGGCGTGGGCAGCTATGCGGTGGCGCAGGTCAATCTGCGCTATCATGCGCCGGCGCGGCTGGACGATGCGCTGATCGTGCGCAGCCGCATCGAACAGGTCAGCGCCGTCCGCTGTGTCATTGCGCAAGCCGTCTGGCGTGCGGACCGGCTGCTGTCGGATGGCGGCGTCACCGTTGCTTTCATCGATCCGGCCGGCCGGCCGCGCCGTCAGCCGGCCGACTGGATCGACCGCTTCAATCAGTTGCGTTTCCGAGGAGAGACCACCCCTTGTCCCTGACCCTGTCCACCGTGCTGGCCGCCGCCGCGCCCGCCCTGTCCGGCGATCCCATTTCGCTCTCGCCCTGGAAGCTGTTTCTCCAGGCGGATATCATCGTGAAGCTGGTGATGGTGGGCTTGCTGCTCGCCAGTATCTGGACCTGGGCGATCATCCTCACCTTCTCGGCGCGCCTGCGCCGTGTCGACAAGGGCTGCGATTCGTTCGAGCGCGCTTTCTGGAAGTCGCCCGATACGGACAGTTTCGTGCGCGAGCGCGGCCGCGACGATGTGCCGAGCGCGCAGATCCTCAACGCCGCCGTGGGCGAGTGGCGCCGCTCCACCGGCCAGCGCAAGATGCAGCCGGAGGGCACGCGCGATCGCCTGTCCACGGCGATGAGTTCGGCCGTTGGCGGCGCGATCGACAAGATTTCCGATCGGCTGAACATCCTTGCGACCGTGGGCGCGGTGGCGCCGTTCGTCGGCCTGTTCGGCACGGTGTGGGGCATCATGCGCAGCTTCACCGCCATTGCCGGTGAGCAGAATACCAGCCTTGCCGTCGTCGCGCCGGGCATTGCGGAGGCCTTGTTCGCCACCGCCATCGGCCTGTTCGCGGCGATTCCGGCGGTGATCGCCTATAACCGCTTCAGCCACGGCGTGAACCGGCTGGAAGGCCGGCTCTCGCGCTTCGCGGACGGGCTCTACACCACGTTCAGCCGGGAGCTTGAAGCCGGATGAGCGTGCCTCCCAGCAAACGCGGCCGTCGCCGGCGGGCGGGGCCCATGGCGGAGATCAACGTGACGCCGCTGGTCGACGTCATGCTCGTGTTGCTCATCATCTTCATGGTCACCGCGCCGCTGCTCGTCACCGGCGTGCCGGTCAAGCTGCCCGAAACGCGCGCAAAGGCGCTGGAGCAGGACGAGAAGCCGACCGTGCTGTCCATCAATGACGAGGGCGCGCTGTTCATCGGGGATGAAGGTGTGCCGGAGGATCAGCTGTCCGAGCGCCTCGCCCTGCTGCGCGATCAGCTCAAGCCGACCGATCAGCTCTTCCTGCGGGCGGATACCAGCCTGGCCTATGGCCGGGTGATGCGGATCATGGGCGAGTTGAATCGCGCGGGGCTGGATCGTGTGGCGCTGGTGACGACGGGGGCGACGGAGGAACCGCGTTCGTCCATCGACCGTTCATCGCGCGAGCCATAGGCAGCTGATGATGGACCGCAGCGAGCGTATCGGATTGGGGGTTGCGACCGCGGGGCATGTGCTGCTCTTCGGTGCGCTGTCGCTCGGCCTGCTGCGCACCACCGCGCCGCTGCCGCCGCGCCCGGCGACGATCGAGGTGACGCTGGCGGACAGCATCGCGCTCCAGAGCACGACCAATCAGCCGGTGGCGGAAAACCCGCTCGTCGCCACCGCGCCCGAGCAGGGCCCGATGGAGCCGGACGCCGCGCCGCCCGAGCCGGCCGAGGCGCCGCCGGCCCCTGTCGCGCCGCCCACGCCGCCGACCCCGGCGCCGCCTGCGCCCGCGCCGCCCAAGCCGCGCGCCGTCGAGCCGGCACCGCCCAAGCCGCGTGAAGCACCGCCCAAGACGCCGCCCAAGGCCAGCACCAAGCCGGCCCCGGCCGAGAAGGCGCCCGCGAAGGCCAAGGCCGAGCCGACCCCCAAGCCGGCACCGGCGCGGGCCTCGCGGCTGGGCAGTGATTTCCTCAAGGGGCTCGATTCGGACGCGCCTTCACCGCGCAACGCGCCCGCCACGGCCGGCTCGAACGCGCCGATGAGCCCGATTGCCGCGCGCGCGCTCAATGCCGAGATCACCCGGCAGATCAAACCCTTCTGGCGGCCGCCCTCGGGCGCGGACGCGGAGAAGCTGGTGACCTTGCTGAGCGTCCATCTCGACCAGAATGGCGCGGTGGTTGGCCGGATCGAGGTGATCGGGCAGGAGGGGATCACGGCGAGCAACCGCGCGCAGGCGGATCTTCATGCCGAGCGCGCCGTACAGGCGGTGATGCGCGCCTCGCCGTTTCGCGATTTGCCGCCGGAATATTATGATCAGTGGAAGTGGCTGCGGCCGCTCCGCATTTATGCGAGTTTGGGACAATGATGCAGAGACTTCGCAGCACCACCATGGCGGGGGCCCTCGCGGCGCTGGCCTTTCTCACCACCGGGCCAGCCACGGCCCAGCTCAGTGTCGACGTGACCAACACGATCGAGAGCAATTTGCGTATCGCCGTTCCGGGCATGCCGACGCAGCAGAATGTCGAGACGCCGGCCGGCTCGACCGAATTGCTGGGGCAGAAGATCGCCGAGGTGATCGCCACCGACCTGCGCAACAGCGGCCTGTTCACGCCGATGGGCCCGTCCGGCGTCTACAAGCCGACCGTGCCGGAGGTGACCAATCCCGGCTATGATCGCTGGGCCGGCATGAATGCCGAGGCGCTGGTGCAGGGCTTCGTCCGCTCGGCGGGTGGCGATGCGGAGATCACCGTGGGCTGCTATCTGTACGACGTGGCGCTGCGCAGCGAACTGACCCGGCAGGGCTATGTCGTCGCCCCGCGCGACTGGCGCCGGGCCGCGCACCGCTGCGCCGACCTCATCTATTCGCGCCTCACCGGCGAGAGCCCGTTCTTCGATAGCCGCATTGCCTATATCGCGGAGACGGGCCCCAAGGATAAGCGTGTAAAGCGCCTCGCCATCATGGATAGCGACGGGGCCAATCACCGCTTCATCACCAATGGCCAGAGCCTCGCGCTCACCCCGCGCTGGTCGCCGGATTACAAGTCGATCGCCTATGTTTCCTATGTCGGGCGGACGGTGCGCATCTACATCTATGATGTCGATCAGGGCCAGCAGCGCGCGATCCTGGAGACCAGCGGCGCCGTCTTCGCGCCGCGCTGGTCGCCGGATGGCCGCACCCTGCTCTATTCGATGGCGAGCGGCGGCAATACGGATATCTACAAGATTCCCGTCGCCGGCGGCCGCTCGGTGCGGCTCACCAACACGCCGGGCATCAATGTCGGCGGGTCGTTCTCGCCGGATGGCTCGCGAATCGTGTTCGAGAGCGATCGCTCGGGCGGGCAGCAAATCTACGTGATGAACGCCGATGGCTCGAGCCAGCGCCGGATCAGCTTCGGCGGCGGTCGCTACGCCACGCCGGAGTGGAGCCCGCGCGGCGACCTCATCGCCTTCACCAAGATTGCGGGCAATTTCCGCATCGGCGTGATGAGCCCGGATGGCGGCGGCGAGCGGCTGCTCACCAATGGCTGGCAGGATGAGGCGCCGACCTGGTCGCCCAATGGCCGTGTTCTGCAGTTTTTCCGCACGACGCAGGGGCGCTCCGGGCGCTCGTCCATCTGGCAGGTCGATCTGACCGGCGTGAATGTGCGCCAGATCGCCACGCCGGTGGACGGGTCCGATCCGGCCTGGGGACCGCTGCTGCATTGACAATGCACATATGTTAGACTGTTTTTTGGTTGACTTGTCGACCAAGCGCCCCGAGCGTGCGGCGAATTGAATTGTTCCGTGGGATTTTTGTAGGAGAAGAAACGATGCGCATGAGAACCATCACATTGATCGTATCGGGTGCGGCGCTTGCGCTTTCGGCCTGTTCCAAGAAGGCACCTGAAACGCTGCCCCCGGCCCCGGCCGACACCACGCCGCCGGCCCCGTCGACGGCGGCCCCGGCTCCGTCCGGCGTGACGCCGGGCAGCCAGGCGGATTTCGTCGCGAGCGTCATCTCCGACCATGTCCTGTTCGGCACGGACAAGAGCGATATCGACGACACGGCGCGCAACATCCTGCGCAGCCAGGCGGAGTGGCTGCAGCGCTACCCGCAAAAGCGCATCACCGTGGAGGGGCATTGCGACGAGCGCGGCACCCGCGAATATAACCTCGCGCTGGGCGATCGCCGCGCCAACGCCGCCAAAAACTACCTGGCGGCGCTGGGTATCGATCCGAGCCGCATCAATACCATCAGCTACGGCAAGGAGCGCCCGGTCGCGCTGGGTTCGGACGAAGCTGCCTGGGCGCAGAATCGCCGCGCGGTGACCGTCACCATCGAGTGATGCATGTGGCGGGCGGCGTTCCGGCGCCTGCCTGCCCGTGAACGAGCAAAGAGATGCCGCTGCATGCGATCTGGCGTGCGGCGGCATTGTTCGTTGCGGGAGGCGGGGTGCGAGCGGCGATGCCGGGGCACGGCCGGAGGCTCCCCATCCGTCCGCTTGTTCTCCCGTCCAACGCCCGCCTGCATGGCGTCCCGCCTGTGACAGAGCGCGCGCGCGTTGCCGCGAACGGGATGGGGACATCCGGTCAGGACGGCGTCTGGCGGGCTTCTTCCAAGCGCTGCCTCGCCTGTGAAGGCGCGGGGTCACGATGGCGCCACGGTGAAGGGCGCCGGCTCCCGCGCATCGCCGGCCTCAGCCAGAGTCGACCGCCCGCACAGATCGATCGTCAGGCGCGCCGGCACGTCCGCAAGCCGCCGGTGAACGCCACCGCTGGCCGCCGCTGATGCGCCGCGGCATGGGGCAGCGTTATCTCCGCCGAGCGGGCATCGACGCGGATGGACCGTGGCATCATCACACGCAGCGCGCGGATCGCCGCGCCGGCCACGGCTTGCGGCTTGGGTGCGATGCCGGCGCCGTCGAGAGACTGCCCGGGCTGGCGCCCGTCACCGCCGTCAAGGGCCTAGGTCACTCCCGCCCGCGTCTGCCCGGACAGCGGCGCGTGACGCGATCGGTTTGCTCCGGTCGCGCGTTCCTTCCGCCGGCCCGCGCGGTCAGGCGCGCCGTGTGCCTGCCATGGTCATGGTGCCGAAGGCGCCGGCGTCGATCGTGCCGGTCAGCTGGCCATCCTTCACGATCGCCTCGCAGGTCAGCGTCATGGGCATCGGCATGGTCATGTCCATCGTCCAGGTCAGGCGATTGCCGTCGACCTTGCCGTCCTTCACGTCGAGCGAGCCGAGCGGGCCGGCATTGGTGCCGTTGAAATGATCGCCGTCGCTGACGATGGTGAACACGCTGGACTGGTCGCCCATGGGGGTCTTGGTGATGCAATCATAGGCGCCGTCGACCTTGGCCATGCTTTGTCTCCTGTTTGATGGCGGCTCTTATCGGGCGGCCGGCTTGGCCGCGTCAATCTCGGTGACCGGCAGGCCCAGCGCGTCGAGCTGGCCGGCGATCTGGCTCTTGTCGCCCACCACGATCCAGCTCAGCGCGGCCGGGTCGATGATGGCGCGCGCGGCGGCGTCCATGCTGGCGGGCGTCAGCGCGCCATAACGCCGGCCGAGGCTCTCGACATAATCGAATGGCCGCCCGTACAGCGCATCGGCCTGCATCTGGCCGAGCACGGCGCTGGCGGTCTCGAAGCGCGCCGGCAGCTGCGCGATCTCGCCCTTGATGACACGGTTATACTCCGCCGGCGTCACGCCCTTGCCATCGAGGAATTGCGCCATATCCGCCCGCATCGCGGCGATGGCGGGGCCGGTCTGGTCGGCCTGCACCGGCGCCGAGACGATATAGGGGCTGCGCTCCGCCCGCGTGGCGAGATAGGCGCGCACGCCGTAGGACCAGCCCTTCACCTCGCGAATATCGGTGTTGAGGCGGGAGAGGAAGTCATCGCCCAGCACCGTGTTGGCGGCATAGAAGGGCACCAGATCGTCGCTGCCCCGCGCCTGCGTGACGAAGCCGCCAAGAATGATGGATTGCGGCGATTGCGGCCGGTCGATCAGGAAGATGCCCGGTTTGGCGGGCGGGATCGGCACGGAGAAATCCTTTTGCGGCGAGGCCATGCGGTTCTGCGGCCACCGGCCGAAATGTGCGTCGATCAGCGGCCTGATCTCCGCCATGGTGACGTCGCCCGCGACGAAAATCTCGGCCTTGCTCGGCACGATCCAGCGATTGTGATAGCGGGCCAGATCGTCCCGTGTGATCGCCTCCACGGTGGCGGTGTCGCCGCGCCCGCTGGCAGAGACGCCATAGGGGTGGCCCTCGCCATAGAGCAGCGGGAAGATGGCGCGGCTGGCCAGCCCCTGCGGCTGCGTCTTTTCCGCCGCGATGCCGGCCAGCTGGATCGCGCGCAGCCGCTCGACCTCGCCGGGCACGAAGGCGGGGTTGCGGATCACGTCCTCCAGCAGGTCGAGCGACGGCGCGAGATTGGCCTTGAGCGCATAGAGCGAGACGGATGTGCGATCCATGCTCTGCGCGGTCGCGATGCTGGCGCCGAGCCGTTCCTGCTCCTCGGCAATCTCGATGGTCGAGCGGCTCGTCGTGCCGGCTTCGAGCAGTTCCAGCATGAGCGCGCTCAGGCCGAGGCGATCATGCGGATCGCTCGCCATGCCGGCATCGAAGCTGACCGCGATGCGCACGGTGGGCACGGTCGTGCGCCGCGCGACATGCAGCTTCACGCCATTGCTCAGCGTCGCCGTCTCGACCGTGGGGAAGACCAGCGCCGGGCTCGGCTGCACGGCCGGCAGCGGCAGGGTCGGCGCGGGCGCGGTGGCCTGCACCTGCGCAGGCGTGGCGACGCCGGGCGCGCTCACCGCGGCATCCTCATAGGCCTCCCGCTCGCCGGGCTCGACGCGCAGGGCATAGACCGGCCGGGTCAGCCAGCGCTGCATCGCGGCGGTCACGGCTTGCGGGGTGGCCGAGGCGATGGCCTCCAGATCCTTCTTATACTGCCCGGGATCGCCGGAATAGAGCAGCCCCTCGGCCAGCGTCGCCGCCTTGCCGCCAAAACCGCCGACCACTTCCAGGCTGGAAATTTCGGCCGAGACCTGCCGGGTCGCCACGCGGCGCACTTCATCGGCGGTCGGGCCGGTCTTGATATAATCGGCAATCAGCTCATCAAGGCGCCTGGAGACCATGTCCGGGTCCACGCCCGGCTTCACGTCCGCCGTCACCACGAACATGCCGACCTGCTCGAATTGCTGGAGCCCCGCCGTCACGCCGACGGCGATCTGCTCCTTGCGGACCAGCTCGTTATCGAGCCGGGAGCTGGCAAGGCCGCCCAGCACCGCCGCGCCGACATCGAGCAGTGGCGCGTCCTTGTCGTTGCGGTCCGGCGTCACCCACATGCGGTAGAGGCGCGTGGTGGCGACGCGGTCCTTCATCACCTGATCGATCCGCGCCGGCAGCGTCGGCACGGGCGAGACGACCGGCGCCACGGCCGGGCCGGCCGGAATGCCGCCGAAATATTTCTCCACCTTCGCGCGCGCGGTCTTCAGGTCGATATCGCCGGCCAGCGCGAGAATGGCGTTGTTCGGCCCATAATTGTCGCGGAACCAGCTTTTCACATCGGCGAGCGAGGCGGCGTCGAGGTCCGCCATCGAGCCGATCGTCGAATGGGCATAGGGGTGGCCCTTGGGGAACAGCGCGGCGATCTGCGCATATTGGACCAGGCCATAAGGCTGATTGTCGCCCTGCCGCTTCTCGTTCTGCACCACGGCGCGCTGCGCATCGAGCTTGGCCTGCGTCACCGCGCCGAGCAGATGCCCCATGCGGTCCGCCTCCATGAACAGCGCAAGGTCGAGCGCGCCCGTCGGCACCGTCTCGACATAGTTGGTGCGGTCGAACCAGGTCGAGCCATTGGTCGCGGTCGATCCGGCGGAGACCAGCGGCTCATCGAAATCAGGCACATTTTCCGAGCCGCCAAACATTAGATGCTCGAACAAATGCGCAAAGCCGGTCTTGCCGGCCGGCTCATTCTTGGAGCCGACGCGATAATAGACGGTCACCCCGACCACCGGCGCCTTGCGATCGGTATGGACGATGACGCGCAGCCCGTTGGCGAGCGTGAACGTCTCATAGGGGATGTTGACCTGCTTGATGAGGTCGGTGAGCGGGGCCAGCTTGAGCGCCGGCGTCGCTTTGGCGGCGGGTGTCGGCCCCGTCTGCGCCACGGTCGGCGTGGTGACGAGCAGCGATGAACCCGCGAGCAGCGCGGCGATGGAGCGGGCGAGAGTTTTGGGCTGGCGCATGAGGGGGAGGGCCTTCATCTGCGGTCGGAGGGGTTTGATCATGCACCATAATCATGTGCCCTGGCAGTGCAATCCGGCTTCTTGCTGGACAGGGGAAGCGCCCCCGCTAGACTTCCGTTTCCAGACCGTGCGGACATAGGCATGACTGACAGGAACTTCATCGCTGCGTCCCGCGCTTTCCGGCTGGTTCCGGTGGTGGCCCTGCTGTGTCTCGCCGCGCCCGCACCGGCGCGCACGAACCCGCCGGCGGCAGCAGCGGAGGCGCTGATCCCGGAGGCGCAACTGCCGCTCGATCCGCGTTTCTCGGCCGCGCGGGTGAAGGCGGATATCAGCTTTCTGGCCGATGACCTGCTCGAAGGGCGTGATACCGGCAGTGTCGGGCATGAGATTGCCGCGCGCTTTGTGGCGCAACGCTTCGCCGCGCTCGGCCTCGCGCCAATGGGCGATGCCGGCGGCTGGTTCCAGCGCATCACGTTCCAGCAGACCGAGCGGCGCGATGCGCCCTCCGGCGTCACCATCAGCGGCCCGTCCGGCAGCGCGACCTTCAGCCATGGCGTCGAGGCGCTGGTCTCGACCCGTCCCGGCGAACCGGTGCTGGACGTGACCGCGCCGCTGGTCTTCGTGGGCTATGGCATGGTCGATGAACGGCTGGGGCTGGACGATTATGCCGGGCTTGACGTGCGCGGCAGGATCGTCGTCGCCTTGCGCGGTTTCCCCGCCAATCTGCCGGCCGATCCGGGCGCCTATCTGGTCAATGCCAAGAGCAGGACCGCGCAGGCGCACGGCGCGATCGGCGTGATCCAGATCGACACCGAGGCGTCGGCCCGCCAGCGGCCGTGGGACGAGCGGCTGCGCGATGCGTCCCAGCCGGGCTTCACCTGGGTCGGGCCGGACGGCAAGCCCCATGACGAGACGCCCGAAATTCGGGCGGTCGCGTCCCTGGATGGCCAGGCGGCGGCAGCGCTGTTCGCCGGTGCGCCCCGTTCGCTCGCGCAGGTGCGGCAAGCCGCGGCGCGCAAGGGCGCCCGGCCCAAAGGCTTTCCGCTCGGCACCAGTGCGCGTGTTTTCGGCCAAAGCCAGAGCCGCCGCGTCACCAGCCCCAATGTGGTCGCGATGATCCCCGGTGGCGATCCGGCGCTGGCGGGGGACTATGTCATCCTCTCGGGCCATCTCGATCATATCGGCATCAGCCCCGCCAGACCGGGCGATCCGGCGGACAGGGACCGCATCAACAACGGCGCGCTGGACAATGCCGCCGGCATCGCCACGCTGCTGGAGGTCGCCCGCGTGATGAGCGAGGATCGGGAAAAACCGCGCCGCTCGGTGATTTTCCTCGCCACGACGGGGGAGGAAAAGGGCCTGCTCGGCGCGGACTATTATGCCCGCCATGCCAGCGTGCCGATCGCGCGCATCGTCGGCAATGTCGATCTGGATATGCCGGTGCTGACCTATGCCTTCACCGACCTGACCGCCTATGGCGCGGATCATTCCACGCTCGGCAGGCTCACTGCCGATGCCGTCGCGCCGATGCATCTGCGCCTCTCGCCCGATCCTGTTCCCGAGGAAACCGTGTTCGTCCGTTCGGATCATTATATGTTCGTGAAGCAGGGCGTGCCCGCCGTGTTTCTCGCGACCGGGTTCGGCAATGGCGGCGAGGCGGCCTTTCGCTATTTCAACGCGCATTTCTATCATCGCCCCGGGGATGATCTGAACCAGCCGATCAACTGGCGTGCCGGCGCCCGCTTCGCCGAGGCCAATTATCGCATCACGCGGGCGATGGCGGATGGCGACACGCCGCCGCGCTGGATCGAGGGTGATTTTTTCGGCGATCTGTTCGCGCCCGACGCGCCAAAGGCCGATCCGGCGCGCTGACCGGACGGGGCCGGGGCCGGGGCTGGTGAGCGACCCGGTTGCCGGGCTTCTCATCCCGCGCGCCGCCCGCGATCTCCCGCCCGCCAGGATCGTCCGGCGGCCGCCGCCTCCCGGCCGCTCGTCCCCTACTCGGTCGACGGCCCGCTGCCCACCCATCATGCACCACCATGCTCGGGTGGATGGGGCGGAAATGGCGACGCCCTCGCCATAGCCATCGCCCTCGCACAGCGGCGCCATTTCACCCGCCACCATGGCAGGGCGCCACCATGAGGGGCCCCCTGACAGGGCACTGCCGCCTCAGGCGGGCTCGCCCTCGCACCGATGAAACCCGGCTGGGCCGTTAATCCACGTCCACGCCAATCGCCGCGCTCACATGGTCGAACCCATCGCGCGTCAGCAGGTCCGCAAGGCCCTTGTTGATGCGTGCGGGCAGATAGGGCCCTTCATAGATCATCGCGGAATAGAGCTGGATCAGGCTCGCGCCCGCCCGGATGCGGGCATAGGCCTGCGCCGCGTTGGCGATGCCGCCCGCGCCGATGAGCGGCAGGCGCGGCCCCAGCAGCCGGCGGAAATCACGCAGCCGGGTCAGAGCCAGATCATGCAGCGGCGCGCCGGAGAGGCCGCCCGTCTCGTTCGCCTGCGGGGAGGTCAGCGCCGGCCGGCTGATCGTCGTATTGCTGATGATCAGCGCGTCGATCCGGTGCGCGAGGCTCAGCTCGGCAATGTCCTCGATATCGGCCGGCTCCAGATCCGGTGCAACCTTGAGCAGGATCGGCGGGCCCCCGGCGGGTCGCGCCGCCATCACCCGGCCGAGCAGTTCGTCCAGCGCGCCGCGGTCCTGCAAGGCGCGCAGGCCCGGTGTGTTGGGCGAGGAGATGTTGACCGTGAGATAATGCGCATGCGGGCTCATCGCGCGCACGCCGGCTTCATAATCGGCGATGCGGTCGGCGGCATCCTTGTTCGCGCCGATATTGACGCCGAGGACGAAGCCCTTGGGAGTCTCGTGGCGCGCCAGCCGGGCGCTCGCCGCCAGCTGCCCGCCATTGTTGAACCCCATGCGGTTGATGATGGCGTCATCCTGCGCCAGCCGGAACAGCCGCGGGCGCGGATTGCCCGCCTGTGGCTGCGGCGTCAGCGTTCCCAGTTCGGCAAAGCCGAAGCCGAGCGCGCCCATCCGGTGGGCGACATGGCCATCCTTGTCGAACCCGGCGGCCAGGCCGATCGGGCTGGCGAAGTGCAGGCCCAGCAGGGACTGGCCCAAGAGCGGGTCCGGCGCGGCGGCGCGGGGCAGGGGCAGGCGCAGGGTCGCCAGCGCGAGGTGATGGGCTGTTTCCGCCTCGAAAGCGAACAGCAGGGGGCGGAGCATGCGATACATGCGCCGCCTATGCCAGCGCGGCCGGCTCCGGCCAAGCGGGTCGATGCACGGCGCGGCGGATTGGCGCGCGAGCCCCGCAGAAATGGCGCTCATATCCATTTGAACCGCAAAAGAAGCGGCAGGCCGTTGCGCCATGTCCATTCCGTCCAATCATGCCGCCGCGAATCGGGCTAGAGAGGATGGGCGACCCGAAGGGCTCTTAAGTCGTCCGGCTTGGAGACCTTGACCTTGGCGGTCCGACCGGTTTTGCCGGCCGGGCCGCTTTTTCGTTCCATCCCTGTGGATTTCATGCGAGACCCGTCGCCATGGGTGCGGCGCTCGTCGCCGTTTCGCGAATGCCCGCAAACACCGCGCAAGGCGGATTGCGCGCGTCGTTCATGGAGAGTGGCCAGGTCGCATATGCGTCACAGATTCTCCGTTGCCGATGCGGCGAACATGGTCGCGCTCAGCTATTTCGTGCCGCCTGCCGATCTGGCGGATCATTTCGGCGCCATGTATCTCTTCACCACCGATCAGCCGCGCGTGGCCGATCATACCCGCGCCGATTTCGCGCAGATCCGCTTCATGCTGGCCGGCTCGGGCGCGTATCATTTCAGTGATGGTCGGGTCGTCGAAACGCCGGAGGCCTGCCTGCTCGGGCCGACCAGCATGGCGACGCATTTCGATGTCGTCGGGCCGCTGCAGGTCGTCGGCGTGACGGTGCTGCCGCTGGGCTGGGCGGCGCTGCGCCTTGGCGATGCGGATGGCATTGCCGATGATGCGCATGATCTCCCGGCGCGGTTCGGCGCGCATTGGCGGGAGATGTTGCAGCTGCTGCGGGGCAATGAGGACCCGCAGGCGGCGACGGATGCGTTCTGGGCGTTCATCCGCACGCAGCTTCACCCGGTCTCGCCGGCCGAGCGGCGCTTCGTCGCGGAGACGGACCTGTGGCTGGCCAATGAGCAGTCGCCGCGTGTCGATGTGCTCCAGGCGAAGACCGGTCTGTCGGCCCGGCAGCTCGCGCGCTGGTGCAACCGCTTCTATGGCGCGCCGCCCAAATATCTGGCGCGAAAATATCGGGCGCTGCGCTGTGCGCAAACGCTCATGCGCGAGGAGCTGGACTGGTCGCAGGTCAGCGGCGATGCCTTTTACGATCAATCCCATTTCATCCGCGAAATGAAGCACTTCACCGGCCTGACCCCAACGGAATTGCGCGAGCGGGCAAGCATCGTCACCCGCCTCTCGATGAAACGGGCGGATCATGACGGCATCGCGCGCTTGAGTCGGATCAGCTGAGCCAGCGGCGGCGTGAGCCCGCGCCCTTTCCCCATGGGGCGACACGGGCGTGCGCCTCCCTGCCCTGCTCCCTGAGCGCCCGGCCGGATCGGCCGTGCCGCGCCGAGGCGGATAAAAACTCTCGGCCTCAGCGGCAGATGACGCTATGGGCCGCCTGATCTGCCCCGGTGGGGATTCGCTCCCCGCAAACGGCCGTTGAAGGGTGCGCCCATGGCCGCGGGCGCGGCGGTTGCTTCACGCTCGGCTGCGCCGGTGCGGGCCGTCGCCATCAGGGCGCCATGGCCGCGGGGCGGTGAAGTCGTTGCCGCTGTCCATCGCATATTGGCAAGAAATGGCTTGATTTGCGGCCCGGACGGCCCCATGTGCCCAATCGGACCGATCTGGTCTGATTTGAAGGTGTCGCTGTCACCCATGCGTTTGTCGAGTCTTGCCGATTATGCCGTGCTGATGATGCGGACGGCCGCGCTGCATTGCGGCAGCGTGCGTCATAACGCCACGACATTGGCGCAGGAAGCCGGCATTCCGGTGCCCACCGCGCAAAAGCTCGCCAGTCTGCTCGGCCGGGCCGGCCTGTTCAAGGCGACGCGCGGCAGTGGCGGCGGCCTCAAGCTCGCGCGGCCGGCCGCGGCGATCACCCTCACGGACATCATCGAGGCGGTCGACGGGCCGATCCTGCTCACCGCCTGTCTGGATGCGGAGGGCTCGGATTGCTGCGCGCTCGATCGCCCCTGCGCGATCCGGCCGCATTGGGTCGACGTCAACGCCATCGTGCGCGATGCGCTCAGCCAGGTCACCCTCGCCCATCTTATCGCGACGCCCGACGGGTTGCCTGTGGGCATCGTCCGTCCGGTTCGCCCCTCAGCTGTGGAGGCCGTGCAATGAACGCGCCCGTGAAGAATGCCGAAGCTCTCGAAGCCGTTCGCAAGGCGAGCGACTATGAGTGGGGTTTCGTCTCGGATATCGAGCAGGAGTTCGCGCCCAAGGGTCTGAACGAGGATACCGTCCGGTTCATCTCCGCCAAGAAGGATGAACCGGAATGGATGCTCGACTGGCGTCTCAAGGCCTATCGCCACTGGCTGACCATGGAGTCGCCGGACTGGGCCAAGCTCGATATGGCGCCGATCGACTATCAGGACGCCTATTATTATGCCGCGCCCAAGGAGAAGGCGACGCTCGGCAGTCTGGACGAGCTGGACCCGGAGATTCGTCGCACTTACGAGAAGCTGGGCATTCCCATCGAGGAGCAGAAGGTGCTCGCCAATGTGGAAGGCGCGCGCCGCGTCGCGGTTGACGCGGTGTTCGACAGCGTCTCGGTCGCCACCACCTTCCGCAAGGAGCTGGAGGAGGCCGGCGTGATCTTCCGCTCGATCAGCGAGGCGATCCGCGAGTTTCCCGATCTGGTGAAGAAGTGGCTCGGCAAGGTCGTGCCGATGCACGATAATTATTTCGCGGCGCTCAACTGCGCGGTCTTCTCGGACGGCACCTTCGTCTACATCCCGGAAGGGGTGCGCTGCCCGATGGAGCTGTCCACCTATTTCCGCATCAACGCCGAGAATACCGGCCAGTTCGAGCGCACGCTGATCATCGCGGAAAAGGGCAGCCATGTCTCCTATCTGGAGGGCTGCACCGCGCCGATGCGCGACGAGAACCAGCTCCACGCCGCCGTGGTCGAGCTGGTCGCGCTGGACGATGCCGAGATCAAATATTCGACCGTGCAAAACTGGTATCCCGGTGATGCCGAGGGCAAGGGCGGCATCTATAATTTCGTCACCAAGCGGGCGCTGTGCCAGGGCCGCAACAGCAAGGTGAGCTGGACCCAGGTGGAAACCGGATCGGCGATCACCTGGAAATATCCCAGCTGCGTGCTGAATGGCGAGAACAGCGTCGGCGAGTTCTACTCGGTCGCGGTCACCAACAATCATCAGCAGGCCGATACCGGCACCAAGATGATCCATAACGGTAAAAATACCCGCTCGATCATCATCTCCAAGGGCATCAGCGCCGGCGTCTCCAGCGGCACCTATCGCGGGCTGGTGCGCATGGCGGCCAATGCCGAGGGCGCGCGCAATTTCACCCAGTGCGACAGCCTGCTGCTAGGCGATCGCTGCGGCGCGCACACCGTGCCCTATATCGAGGTGCGCAATCCCTCCGCCATCGTCGAGCATGAGGCGACGACGAGCAAGATCAGCGACGATCAGCTGTTCTACGCGATGCAGCGCGGGCTCGATACGGAAAGCGCCGTCAGCCTGATCGTCAACGGCTTCGCCAAGGATGTGCTGAAGCAATTGCCGATGGAATTCGCCGTCGAGGCGCAAAAGCTGCTCGGCATCAGCCTTGAGGGGAGCGTCGGGTGAGCCGCGCGCCCTTCACACTGCTCCTGCCGATCCACCATGGCGCCGCGCGCCGGGCCCAGAACAGCAACGGAATTTGATGATGCTCGAAATTGAAAACCTCCAGGCCGAAGTTGGCGGCAACCTGATCCTCAAGGGGCTTAACCTCACCATCAACGCGGGCGAGATCCACGCGATCATGGGCCCCAATGGCGCGGGGAAGTCGACCTTGTCCTATGCGCTGGGCGGCCGGCCCGGCTATGAAGTGACCGGCGGCAGCGCCACGCTGCTGGGCAAGGACCTGCTCGCCATGGAGCCGCATGAACGCGCGGCGGCCGGGCTGTTCCTCGGCTTCCAGTATCCGGTCGAGATCCCCGGCATCTCCAACGTCCAGTTCCTGCGCGAGGCGCTCAACAGCCAGCGCCGGGCGCGGGGCGAGGAGCCGCTCTCGGCCGCCGACTTCCTGCGACTGGCGCGCGAGAAGGCGGGGCTGCTCGGCATGGATATGGAGATGCTCAAGCGCTCGGTGAATGTCGGCTTCTCCGGCGGCGAGAAGAAGCGTGCCGAAATGGTTCATATGGGCATTCTCGATCCCACGCTCGCGATCCTCGACGAGACCGATAGCGGTCTCGATATCGACGCGCTCAAGACCGTAGGTGCGGGCATCAACGCGATCATGCGCGCGCCGGACAAGGCGGTGCTGCTGATCACCCATTATCAGCGCCTGCTCGATTATGTGGAGCCCGATTTCGTGCATATTCTGGCCGATGGCCGCATCGTGCGCACCGGCGGGCCGGAGCTGGCGGTGGCGCTGGAGCGCGAGGGCTATGCCGAGGTGATCGCGGCATGAGTCGCCTGGCCGCCCTGCCCACGAAGCGCGACGAGGCGTGGCGCTATAGCGACCTTGATGCGGTCGCGCGCGTCTGGCCGGTTGACGAACCGGAGCGGATCGTCGTGCCGGCGGGGGAGGCGCGCACGCTCAACCTGTTGCAGGATGCCGGGGCGGATGATGTCGTCATCCGCGATTACCGCATCGAGATTGGTGCGGGCGGCACGTTCGACGTGCATCTGCTCAACAGCGGCGGCGTGCTGGGTCGCGTGACCTTCGACGTCACGCTGGCGCGCGGCGCGCATTTCGAACTGAAGGCCGCGCTGATCGGCAGCGATACGCAGACCATGGAGCTGATCACCACGGTCACCCATGCCGAGCCCGAGGCGACCAGCCAGCAGACGGTGCGGGCGATCGCGGCGGGCCGGTCGACCACCAGCTATCTCGGTCAGATCCGCGTCGCGCGCGATGCCCAGAAGACCGACGCCGGGCAAAGCTTCAAGGCCATGCTGCTCGATCGCACGGCGACCGCCAACGCCAAGCCGGAGCTGGAGATTTTCGCCGATGACGTGAAGTGCGCGCATGGCGCGACGGTCGGCGAGCTGGACAAGGCGGCTTTGTTCTACATGGCCTCGCGCGGGCTCGATCCGGCGGCGGCGCAGGCGCTGCTGCTGCGGGCGTTCATCGCCGGGTTGTTCGATGACATGGCGGATGAGGCGGAGCGCGCGCGGTTCGATGCGGCGGCGCTGGCCCGACTGGAGGCGCTGGGATGAATGTGCATGCTCCCCTGACAGCATCGGCCTGCGCCGATTTCCCCGGTCTGCGCACGACGGACGGCCAGCCCTGGCACTATCTCGACAGCGCCGCGACCGCGCAGAAGCCGCAGGCGGTGATCGACGCGACCATCCGGGCGATGGGCGCGGACTATGCCACGGTGCATCGCGGCGTCTATGCCCGCTCGGCGGATATGACGCTGGCCTATGAGGCCGCGCGCGAGCGGGTGGCGCGGTTCATCAACGCGGGCAGCAGCGACGAGATTGTCTTCGTGCGCGGCGCGACCGAGGGCATCAATCTGGTGGCGCAAAGCTGGGGCGGCGCGCATCTCAAGCCGGGCGACCGCATCCTCCTCTCGCTGCTGGAGCATCACAGCAATATCGTGCCCTGGCAGCTCATCGCCGAGCGCACCGGCGCGGCGATCGACGTGATCCCGCTGACGGCCGACGCCGCGATTGACCTGGACGCGATGGCGGCAATGATCCGGCCCGAGCACAAGATCGTGGCGCTCGCCCATGTCTCCAACGTGCTGGGCTCCGTGCTCGATGTCCGGCGCGCGGCCAAAATCGCGCATGATGCCGGCGCGCTGCTGCTGGTCGATGGCTGCCAGGCCGCGCCGCGCATGGCGCTCGACATGGCGGCGCTGGATTGCGATTTCTATCTCTTCTCCGGCCACAAGCTTTATGGCCCGACCGGCATCGGCGTGCTGTGGGCGCGGCCGGAGATTCTCGCCGCGATGCCGCCATGGCAAGGCGGCGGCGCGATGATCGACAAGGTCACCTTCGAGCGCACGACCTATGCGCCGCCGCCGGCGCGGTTCGAGGCGGGCACGCCGGCGATTGTCGAGACGATCGGCCTCGCCGCGGCGATGGATTATCTCGACGCCGTCGGGCTGGATGCCATTGCCCGGCACGAGGCGCTGCTGGTCAAGCAGACGCGCGACGCGCTGCGCGACATCAACGCGATCCACCTGCTCGGGCCGGAAGATGGCGCGGGCATCGTCTCTTTTGCGATGGCGGGGGTGCATCCGCACGACATCGGCACCATATTGGATGAAAGCGCGGTGGCCATCCGCGCCGGCCACCATTGCGCGCAGCCGCTGATGACGCATCTGGGCGTCCCGGCGACGGCCCGCGCAAGCTTCGGGATTTACAATGACGAGAGCGATATCGAGGCGCTGGTCGCGGCGCTCGATCGCGTGAGGGCGATATTCGGATGAACGAGGAACGCAAGATCGAGATTGAGGAAGTGGCGAGCGTGGATGCGCCGCCGCGCGCGCGGGTCGAGGATGCGGCCGAGACGCCCGCTGACACGATGGGCCGCAAGCGCGACTATCTGGAGGGCTTCCTCAAGAAACAGCCCAGCCTCACCCCGCCGGGCGAGCCTGGCGGCGCGCTCTATGATGCCGTGATCGACGCGCTCAAGAGCATCTATGATCCGGAAATCCCGGTGAACATCTATGATCTCGGCCTCATCTACGGGGTCGAGCTGGGCGAGGATGCCCATGTCTCGGTCACCATGACGCTGACCACGCCGCATTGTCCGGTCGCCGAATCGATGCCGGGCGAGGTGGAAATGCGGGTCGGCTCGGTGCCCGGCGTCGGCCTTGTCGATGTCGATCTGGTGTGGGACCCGCCATGGGACCCGCAGAAGATGACCGACGAAGCCAAGCTCGAACTGGGCATGCTGTAGCCGATCGGCCGGATGTGCCCATCCTCGGGATGTGCTATGATCCGGCGCAGGAGTTGAAACGATGAATGCACCGATGACCGCCGCGCGCGCGCGCCCCGCCGCCATCACGCTGACCCCGGCGGCCGAGCAGCGCGTCGCTGATCTGATGGCCAAGGCGCCGGCAGAGGCGATCGGCGTCAAGCTCTCCACGCCGAAGCGGGGCTGTTCGGGCCTGGCCTATTCGGTCGATTTCGTGACGGAAGCCGCCCCGTTCGACGAGCGGATCGAGACCCCCGGCGGCCAGCTCTTCATCGATGCGGCCTCGGTGCTGTATCTGATCGGCTCGGTGATGGACTGGGTGGAGGATGATTTCGCCGCCGGCTTCGTCTTCACCAATCCCAATGCCAAGGGCAGCTGCGGTTGCGGCGAGAGCTTCACCGTCTGAGCGGCAGGCCCTGAGATGAGCGCCGCCATGCCGGGCTGTCCGGCATGGCGGCGCTTTTGCCGCTCCCCAGGCGCGCGGACGATCCGCCAGCGCGCCCGGATGCGATCATCGGCTGATCAGAAGCTGAACTTGACGGTGCCGCCAAAGGTCCGCGGATCGCCCGGCTGGCCCACGATGAGCCCGCTATTGCCCGGCCCGACCGCCAGCTGCTCGAAATAATCGACATCGAAGGCGTTGCGGACCCAGCCATAGATATCGAGCCCTTCGGTGCGGAAGCCGATCCGCAGATTGGTGAGCGCATAGCCCGCCACCCAGGTATAGGCCGAGGGCGACGGGTTGGACGAGAAGCGCGAGCGAACATTGCCGTCCACGCCCAGATAGGCCTGCCCGTCCCTGCCCAGCAGTCTGACCGGCACATTGCCCTCTGCGCCGTAGGAGAAGGACCATTTGGAGACGCCGGGCAGCACCTGACCGGAAATGTCGCAATTGGCCGGGCTCAGGCCGCCGGGCGTGCCGGGGGCGTCCGGGCTCTGGCCGGCGCCGACGGTCGTGCCGCCGGAGAGTTCCGGCGGGCAGGGGGCATCGACGAACTTCACATAGCGGGCATCGGTATAGGCGCCATTGGCATAGGCGTTGAACCGCGCGCTTGGGCGGATGGAGAAATCCGCCTCGACGCCCTGTGTGCGCACCTTGTCGGCATTGGCGAGATAGCCGCGCAGCACGCCGAACTGGCCATTGGTGACATTGGCCTGATAATCGTCGATCGTCGTGCGATAGGCCGCCAGATTGAAGGTGGCGCGGCGGTCCCAGAATTGCGTCTTGATGCCCGCTTCCCAGTGATTGACCGATTCCGGCTTGATCGCCCCGGTGGCCAGGATGGGATTGCCGGCGGCATCGGCCGGCACGCCGTTCATGTTGATGCCGCCGGTCTTGAAGGTCTTGGCATAGGTGGCATAGAGCAGCACGTCCGGCGCCACCCGCTCGCTCAGCGTCAGGTCATAGCTGAAATTCCAGGCGCTGAAGGCGGGTTCGACCAGTTGCGGCGCGAGGATGCCGCGCTGGGCGACCTTCACCGGGTCGGTCTGGCCGAACAGCACCGGATTGCCCTGCCCGTCGAACACGGTGCGCTCATAATAGCCCTGCTTCCTGTCATAGTTGAGCCGGACGCCGGGCTGGATCGTCAGGCTGTCGGTCAGCTTCCAGTCGAGCTGGCCGAACAGCGCGAGGCTGGTATTGGTCAGCCACTGGGTGTTGAGGGCGGTCAGCCCGGCCAGCGTGGCGGGGTCATGCGCCAGCGGGCTCGAGGGCGCGAGGTTCCACAGGCTCGAGGCCGTGCCATGCTGCTCGGTGCCCTGCGTATCGATGCGCTGATGGAAGGCGAAGGCGCCGGCGACGACATTCACCCGGCGGCCGGCATAATTATAGCGCAGCTCCTGCGAATATTGATTCTGCTGCGATGGGTTTTGCGACTTGGTGACGATCGGCAGGCCGGTAAAGTCCCGGTCATTCTCCGGCTTCCAGTCCCAGAAGCGCCAGGCGGTGATGGAGGTCAGCGTGCCCGGCCCCACATCCCAGTTTATCCGCAGCGAGGCGCCGCCGGTCTTGTTGCCGGCACTGAGATTGGCGTCGAGGTCGGTCAGCCGGTCGAACGGGTTGGTGCTGGGCGGCTTGTAGGCCTGCGCCGCGGCCAGCGCGTCATATTGCCGGTCGAGCGGCCGCTGGGTGAGGCCGGTGCGCACGAATACCGTGCCGCAGCAGATCGGGTTCTGGTTGCTATAGTCACCGGCCAGCGTGATCCGCAGGTCCTCATTCGGCTTGAACAGCAACTGGCCGCGCACGCCGATATTATCCTGCGCGTTGATCCAGTTGCGGCTGGTCACATCGTAGATCGTGCCCTGCCGGCTGGTCGATGAGAGGGCGATGCGCGCCGCGAGCGTGTCCGAGAGCGGGCCGGACACCGCCGCCTTGGCCTGTTTGAAGCCGAGATCGCCGATGCTGACCTCCGCCCTGCCTTCAAAGTCGAAGCTTGGCTGGTTGGTAGTGATGTTGATGGCGCCGGCGGTGGTGTTCTTGCCATAGAGCGTGCCCTGCGGCCCGCGCAGCAGCTCGACCTGCGCCACGTCCAGAAAATCGAACACGGCCGAGGCGACGCGCGCATAATAGACGTCGTCCACATAGATGCCGACGCCCTGCTCGAACCCGTCATTGGTGAGGCCGAACGGCACGCCGATGCCGCGAATGTTCACCGCCGTATTGCGCGGGTTGGAGGAATAGACCTGCAGCGTCGGCGTGATCTGCTGCAACTTGCTGATATTGAAGCTGCCGGTATTCTCGATCTGCGCGCTGCTCACGACGGAAATCGCCAGCGGCGCTTCCTGCGCGGTCTCCGTGCGGCGGCGCGCGGTGACGACGATATCGCCGCTGCCGGGCGCGCTGGCCTGGACGGGCGGGCTGGTGGCTGGCGGCGCCGTTTCCTGCGCCCGCGCGGGCCCGCTGACGAGGAGCGCGGCGGCAAGCGCGCCGGTGGAGAGGCTGGTGGCGAGAAATGATGTGGAAACCATGGTGGAACCCCCTTGATGAAAAAGGGATGCCTCCAGTGGTCCGGTCAGCATCAGCTATGGGAAAGGAACAGCCGCACGCGCGCTGACGCTGCAGCGCGGGGTGCCGCTAAAAAAGGGTCAGGCGGTCAGCCGGATTTTTTCCGTGACCTCGATCTGCACCAGCCGGCCTTCATGGACGGTCAGATGGACAGCGCCGAAACGGAGCTTGTCCAGCGCCTGGCGGACAAGGGCGAAGGTGCCCGTTTCCGGGTCGTCGCCGGCGCCGGCGGATGGTCCGGGGGACGGGCCAGAGGATGATTGCGACATAGGGCCTCCTGTATGTGGTCGGACGCGAATCACGCATATTGCGCCGCCTGAAAATAACTCAATTGATTAAGTTGACAATAGACCTGCGGCGAAGATTTGCTTTTGCGCGGGGAGCCGCAGCTTCCGGGGACCCCAGGCGCGCGCGGCGTAACAATCTGTGGCGAGCGCGCAGGATCAGGCGGGCGGCGGCGGGCCCCCGCGCAAGCAGATGACGCGCGGGCCGCTGTTCGGCCCCGTGTCGAGCCGCCGTGTCGCGCCCCCTGTCGAGCCCCTGCATCGGGCGCCTGTGCCGGCCATGCGGTTTTTGCCGCAAGGCGGTTTACGCGCGGCCTGGCAGGGCGCACAAGCGATCGCGGGCGTGCAGTCATGGAGGATATATGGGCGACGATCAGGTGCAGCAGACGCAGGGCCGCCGGATCGATGTTGCCCGGCTGCTCAATGATCGCAAGCTCAACGCCTTCAACATCAAGCTCATCTGCCTCTCCTGGCTGATCACCGCCTTTGACGGTTTCGACCAGATGATGATCAGCTTCACCGCGCCCTATATGCGTGACGAGTTTCACCTCACCAATGGCGAGATCGGCTATATCGTCTCGGCGGGCATCGCCGGGATGCTGGCGGGCGGGTTCCTGTTTTCGTGGATTGCCGATCGCATCGGCCGCCGCCCGACGATCATCGCCACCGCCTTCCTGTTCGGCATTCTCACGCTGGCCACCGCCTTTGCGCATAATGTGCCGCAACTGCTCGTGCTGCGCTTTGCCGACGGGCTGGCGATCGGCGGGATGCTGCCGCTCGCCTGGGCGCTCAATATCGAGTTCGTGCCCGCCCATATCCGCGCGACCGTGGTGACCACGATCATGATGGGCTATGCCGTCGGCACCTCGCTGGCGGGGCCGCTCACCAACATATTGGCGCCCGCCCATGGCTGGCAGGCGGTCTATGTCGCCGGCGGCCTCGGCACGCTGGCCTGCGCCGTCGCCTTGCTGTTCTACCTGCCGGAATCGGTGCGCTTTCTCGTCAGTCGGCAGATCAAGCTGCCGCTGGCGCGCCGCACGCTCCACCGGGTCGATCCGGCGTTCGACATCCGCGCGGATGATGCCCTCTATCTCGGTGACGAGCCGGCCATCCACCATAAATTCCATGTGGCGGATCTGTTCGCGGGCAGGCTGCGCTGGCTCACGCCGCTGCTCTGGTTCGGCTATGCGGTCAGTTCGCTCGGCATTTATTTCGCCTCATCCTGGGGGCCGCTGATCCTCGAATTTCTCGATGTCGA
The DNA here is from genome assembly GCA_035555575.1 of Sphingobium sp. GTDB lineage: Bacteria > Pseudomonadota > Alphaproteobacteria > Sphingomonadales > Sphingomonadaceae > Sphingobium. The sequence continues at coordinate 2,348 of DATMGL010000026.1, read as the reverse complement.
TCGGCAGACCGCCGCGCTCGTCACGGCCTTTTCCGGCCTGCTCGGGGCCGCCGCGGGCTTGGCGCTGATGCGCTTTACGGATCGCTACGGGCCGGTCGCGGTCGCGGTCTTCCCGCTGCTCTCGGTGCCGATCCTGCTGATCCTCGGGCTGGAACTGGTCGGGCGCGATTATCTGCTGCCGATGGTGGTGCTGGCCTCGCTGGTCATCACCGGCGGCCATTTCGGCATCCAGTCGATCTGCGGCATCTTCTACCCCAGCGCCATCCGCGCCAGCGGGGCCGGCTGGGCCGCGTCGATCGCCAAGGTGGGCGGCGTGCTCGGCCCGGTGGTGGGCGCGATCGTGCTGTCCAGCGGCCTGCCGATCATCCGTTCCTATGCGGTGCTGGCCATTTGCCCGGCGATCCTCGCCATCACCGCGCTGGCGATCGCGCGGGTGACGCGCGATCCCGGTCTCCGGCCGGTGCGGGCGGCAAAGCCGGCCCCGGCCGAATAGGGCTCAGCCGGCGGTGGCCGCCGCGCTGCTCGTCCGGGCGGCGGCCTGCACCGCGTCGTCGTCATGCAGGAACACGCCTTGCGCGCGCAGGATCTTGCGGACCTCGCGCACATCCACGTCGCGCGGGGCGATGCCATGATTGGCCGCCACCGCCGCGCCGACGCCGGCGGCCTGCCCGGTCATCCAGCATTGCGGGATCTCGCGCATGAAGCCATGTGAATTGGCGTCGCAGGAGATATGCCGGCCGGCCGCGAGCAGCCCGTCGAGCCCGCGCGGCACCAGCGATCCATAAGGCACCGAGACGATCGGGAATTTGGGCGAGACCGAGGGGCTGACGCCGACCTCGTCCACCGCCGGCGTGCCCGCGCTCCAGTCCTTGCGCTCGATCCGGCCCACGCCGGCAAGGCGGCGGGTGTGGCGCACGCCAAGCTGTGGCGCGCTCTGGAGCATGTAGACGCTCTCGAAGCCCGGCGCGTTCTCGCGGAAAAAGTCGCAATGCGTCTGCATGAAGCGGTGCGAGCGGATCTCCAGCTCGGTCTGGTCGTCGACATCGAGCGCCGAGAGGCCGGACTGGCGCGGCCCCAGGAACAGCGCGATATCGTTGCGCCACGAGACATAGGGCGGCTGGAAAAAGCCCAGTCGCTCGCGCCCGAGCGCGGCGAACTGGGCATATTGCTCGGCATCCTCGCGGCGGAAGGCCAGCCAGCGGTCCATGTCCACGCCGCCCAGCACGAAGCCGGTATTGGCGCTGTGGTGGACGTCGCCTTCCTCGATATCGGTGTCGAAGCCGGCGCCCGCGCGCGCGAACATGTCGCCATCGCCGGTGGTGTCGACCACCACCTTGGCCATCAGCGCCTGCCGCCCGGCCTTGCTCTCGAACACCACGCCGGCCACGGCATTGCCGTCCATCACCGGCCGCGCCGCCCAGCTGTGGAAGACGATGCGCACGCCCGCCTCGAGCAGCATTTCCTGCGCATTGAGCTTCATCCGCTCCGGGTCGAGCGTCGGCGCCCAGCAGACCACGCCGTGGAAGGCGGAGGTGCGCTGGCCCCAATAGGCCGCCTTGAGCGGGTCGCGCGAGCCCCAGTCGTCCCGCGCCGGGCCGGCAATGCCGTCGGCCGGCATCCGGTCGATGAAATCGCGCGCATAGCCCTGGATGACGTGGCGGCCGGACCAGTCGGTCATCCGGTCGATCCAGATGACGAGCCCGCCGGTGGAGAGGCCACCAAGATGATTGTAGCGCTCCAGCAGCACCACATCGGCGCCGGCCTTGGCGGCGGCATAGGCGGCGGCGCAACCGGCCGGCCCGCCGCCGATCACGGCGACGTCGCAGCGGTGGTAAATGTCGATCTCGCGGGCGTCCTCGCGGATGGTGCCGGTGCCGTTGCGCGGCGGCAAGGCCCGGCTTCGCGTCTCGAAAACGTCGGACGCGAGAAACCGGTCTTCGGTCTGCCGGACCTGCCGCAGCCTTGGCTGCTCCGGTGTATCACTCACGACGCTCTCCTCTCGATTCCGGGTTGCCGCGACGCCGGGCCATCAGGGCCGGGCAGCGCGATGCGGCACCGCAAATATGTGCAGGCCGGGCTTATGGCGGGGCCGGTTTTTCGTCAAGCGCGCCTCGCGCAAGCGGTCTGCCCGCGCGTCTCCCGGTCAGTTTGCGCGATGGATCTGCCGATAAGTTCTTGGGCTGACATTATAGCGTGTCTTGAAGGAGCGGCTGAAATGCTGGCTGTCGCTATAGCCCCATCGATAGGCGATGGCGGTGATGGACTGGTGCTGGCAGGCGGGGTCGCTCAGGTCGCTGCGGCAGCGTTCGAGGCGGCGTTCCCAGATGAGGCGGCCCACGGTGGTGACG
>DATMGL010000025.1:0-20922 GCA_035555575.1 Sphingobium sp. | reverse complement strand
TCTCGTCGAATGCTGCTTCAGCAAACTCAAGCAGTTCCGCCGCGTCGCCACCCGCTTCGAGAAAACCGCGCGAAACTACCTCGCCATCGTCACACTCGCCGCAACCGTCCTATGGCTCAGATAAGTGTCCACACCACCTAGTGAGCGTTCGGTACTATACTAGCCGAGAATTTCACGCGAAGCTGTACATCGTCGGCGACGTCGCCATGGTCGGCTCCGCCAATCTTACCGACGCAGGCATGATGCGGAACCGCGAGGTATCCGTAGTCTTGCACAAGGGAAGAGATCCCGGGTTTGACGAGCTTGCTGGTCTCTTCAACATGTTCTGGGATCACGCGGACGTCTTCACTGACGAGCTTTGTACGCAGTACGAACTCGCGTTTCGGACCGTCGGGGCACCCAGAGAAGATGCCGATTTTCAGAAGCACATTGAGCGTTTTGTTCCTCCCGCCTCACCGGCTAACGCAAGGGTTGGCAGCGACGTAGTCTCTAAGAAGCGGTCCTTCTTGCAGGGGTTGCGCCGCAAATATGAAGAGCAACTGATCCCAGCGTTTCAGCAAGTACGCGACGTTTTCGCAGCAGACGGTCGCCGTCGACCAGAGTTCCGTGAGGGTGATCCAGATATTGAAATTGGGCGCTTCCTTGGCTGGTTGCGTGTGACCCATGCACCTGCGGACACCTGGCACTCGACCTCTCTGGCGGATAGCGAAGAGCGAGCCCAACGTGTGCGTGATTGGCTCGATATTTGGTTTTCCCAGACGGAAACGGATGCGGGCGACATGGTTCGAGCCGCGAGTGAGGTCGGTAACATTCAGCGTTTGCGGGAAACATTGAAGTCTGCTGCCGCGAGTGAGGCTGCGAGTTACGACGAGATTTTTGATGCGCTAAGCGGGGTACACGCCTTCAACGAGCGCCTACGGTTCGTTGCTGGCGGTTTACGGGGTTTACGGCCGGAATTTCTTGCCCAGAATGGTCTATCCAGCATCAAAGACACCCTGATCTACTTGCTGCATGGCAGAGGCACTCAGCTCGAGCGAGCCTATGACTGCCCCTTTGATGAAACCAAGTCGCTGAGCGGATTCGGTGAAGCGTGCGTCATGGAGCTGATTGGCTGGATGGATGCAGAACGACCACCAATCAACGGCCGTACGATCAAAGCCCTGCGCTTCCTTGGCTTTGACGTGCAAGACTAGAAGCAATCGTTCATCGCAGATGGAGTATACGACCGGCCTTGGTCGGGAGCCGCGACCAGCTGTCCTTCACTTATGTGACCAGATTGGATCCGTGCCCGCTGTCCCTTTGCCGAACCTGCACAGACATGCCTCCGCCGCGTCGTACCTCGAAGCCACCTGCTTGCTCGATCAGCGTCGTCAGCTTGGCGCAACCGTATGTGCGCGGATCGAACTCGGGGTCCATCGCTAAGAGCCGCGACCCAAGACCGCCGAGGTGGACCCAGCCCTCCTCATCCTCGAGTTGCGCGATCGCGCGCCGGACCATGGCCGTTGCCTGCGCAGGCTTGCGCTGCGCGGGAGTAGGGGTGGCAGGAGAGCCGACCGCAGCCTTCGTGCTGGCGACTGGTGCGGCAGGCTCGGGCTGAGGGAGCAGATTCTCGGTGAAGACGAAACGCTTGCAGGCCTGCCGGAAGCTCTTGGGGGTCTTGGCTTCGCCGAAGCCGAACACGTCGAGGCCTTGCTCACGGATGCGCGCAGCGAGGCGTGTGAAGTCGCTGTCCGACGACACCAGACAGAATCCTGCGAATCGACCGCTGTGCAACAAGTCCATCGCGTCGATCACCAGCGCGATGTCGGATCCGTTTTTACCCACGGTCAGCGCGAAATTCTGCTGCGGTATGATCGCATGGTCGGCGAGGATCTGCGCCCAGCCCTTGAGCCGCTCATCCGAGAAGTCACCGTAGATGCGTCGCACGCTCGCCTCGCCGAAAGTTGCGATCTCTTCGAAGAGGCGCTGTGCGATGCGGGGTGAAATGTTCTCGGCGTCAATGAGGACGGCAAGGCGGGGCAGCTGGTCGGCGCGTGACATGGTGCCTACCTACCTGCCAAGTCCTTGACGTCGTCCTAATGCATCTCGTGGCGCGCGCACAGCTTGTACCCTGCGCATTGGCGCTCGGCAGGTGGTCGATTCCGTATTCATACACCGATCTCCAAGCGACGTAAGCTGGTGCATTGCCGCCCCTCAGTTTTCGCCGTACGCCAGCCACCGGTTCCGGCCTGAGCAGACGTTCAGCCCTTCCATCGGCAACTGGAGCTTCTCCTGCCAGTCGCATTACCTTCTCGACGGTGGGCGGGTGCGTTGGCAGACAAGTGGTCGCGCGAGCGAATCGAACTTGGCCGCCTCATCGATCGCGACCGCAAGGAGCGGCAAAAGGCGAGCCTGTGGCACCAAGGCCGACGCAGCCGAGCGAGCCAGCCTTTCGCCCTGGAATTTTCGCTCGCTTCACACGCTGGTCGACCGGTAAGTAAGGACGCAGGCCCAGTCCGCAGCATGGATTCAACTCGTTCTTGAATCCTTAGGTTTTAGGGCGTACATGGATCGCAACATGGCTGTTGCCGCTGGCATCAAGGGGCGGCCTTCTTCATATCAGGGCTGATGTTACCGCCCTACACCAAACCCCACCTCAGTTTCCCGGATCAGCTCACGCTGTTGATGAACCGTGGCTTGGTTGTCACCGACGCGCCAAAAGCGATCGAACACCTTCAGCGCATCGGCTATGGTCGTCTGGCGCCGTATTGGCAGCCATTTCAGCAAACCATCCCGGATCCCAATGACCGCAACCGTGCGATCCGTCTGGAAGATTTTCAACCTGGCGCCGAGTTTCGCCACGTCGTCGACCTTTACCTGTTCGACAAGAAACTGCGCCTCATATTCCTAGATGCGTTGGAGCGGATCGAGGTCGCACTGCGCGTGGATTTCGCGCATGCGCTGGGGCGGCGCGATCCCTGGGCACATCGCGACGCTGCCCACCTCGACGCCAACCGTGCTAATCAAGTCCCTTATCACGGGGTGAGGTGGTCCCGCCTTCTTGGACAGTTTAGCGGCTGAGTTAAGCTAACCCCGGTTGTCATTCATGCCGCTATTTTGCTCATCAGATCATGGGGGGCATGCCCCCATGATCTGCTTGCCCGATCCGCCGATAGGCCTCGACCGGGGTCCTCCCGGCCAAACCTGAGTGCGGGCGCTGGGTGTTGTAATAGGTGATCCACCGGCCAAGGCCAGCCTTCAGCTCCGATCCGGTCTCGAAGGCATGGAGATAGACGCACTCGTACTTCAGGGATCGCCAAAGGCGCTCGATGAAGACGTTGTCCATCCACCGACCCCGACCATCCATGCTGATGCGGATCTCGGCATCGCGCAGTACGCTGGTGAAGGCTTGTGACGTAAAATTGGCTGCCCTGATCGGTGTTAAAGATATCGGGGCCCCCGAACCGGGCCAGCGCCTCCTCCAGCGCTGCCACGCAGAAGCCGGCATCCATCGTGTTGGACAACCGCCAGGCCAGCACCTTGCGGGTTGTCCAGTCCATGATCGCCACCAGATAGAGGAAGCCGCGCCGCATCGGGAGGTAGGTCACGTCTGCACACCAGACCTGGTTGGGCCGCTCGATCGCCAGCTTGCGCAACAGATACGGGTAGACCCGATGCTGCGGGTGCGGATCGCTGGTCCGTGGTAGATCGGCGTCAGCCCCATCTTCGCCATCAACCGCCGTGCCCGGCGACGGCCGACCTCGTGACCTGTACGCCGTAAGTGCCGAGCCATCTGGCGGCTACCGTACCACGGGCACGCCATGAAGGTGGCGTCGATCACCGTCATCAGCGCCAGCGTCTCGTCCGTCTCCGGTACCGGCGCATAATAGTAGGACGAGCGGCTGATCCGCAGCAGGCGGCACTGCGCCGAGATCGACAGGCGGTGGTGAGCCGGTTCGACCATCGCCCGCCTCCGGTCCACACTCATCGACCGAAGGCTTTCGCTAAAAAATCCCGCTCCACGACCAGTTGCCCGATCTTGGCGTGCAGCTTTTCCACCTCGCTCTCGCTGACAGCCTTTGCCGCATCGCCAGCGCCGGAGAACGTGTCCGCCATCCCGCCGATGGCCTGCCGCTTCCAAGCCGCGATCATCGTGTGGTGCACGCCATGCTTGGCTGCCAGTTCCGCCAGCGTCAGGTCACCCCGGATAGCCTCCAGCGCCACCTTGGCTTTGAAATCCGCGCTGTAGCGCTTCCTTGTCGTCTTCATTCCCGTACCAATCCATCAGGTCGGGATTAGCTTAGCATCCTGTCCAGAAAACCGGCACCACCTCAGCACCATCGTCGGAAAAGGGTTTGTCGCGATCGAACCATTGCGGGAAGGACGCATCAAGGGTGAAGATAAGCTGCCCGAGATATCCGACACCGTCCTGATCACGACGGCTGAACGAAGCATAGTGTCTTTTCTCGTGAAGAGCTTCGCTACGATCGGCGCCAACGAGCCAGGCGAGCTCAGGCTCAGCACGGGGCTTCGGAGACCGGGCGCATGAGCGAGAGTTTTCTTGCACTTCGTCGATTGCGGGTCCTTGCCCATGGACGCGCTGTTTATGACGAGAAGTTCCACCTCGGGGTCAATGTGAACCGCGCGAACCGGATATCATCGAAGCCCATGACGGAAATTTCGTCCGGGCGGAGCAGGCCGGCATGCCGGATTTTCGCGGTGACCCTTTTCAGCTTGCGGATCTGAGGCAGACGCGTGAGCTAAAGCAATTTCGCACACCAAAAGGGAATGTCAGGATTTGACGAGCACCCAGCTGAATGCGGGATCGGCGACACCGGCGTTAGCGCTCATTTGGCAATGCGCAAGACCACCGAGCGCAAACTCCGCAAAGGTTTCAGGCCACCGGTCGCCCGCGATTCTGGCCAGAGCGCCAATCGTAACGCCCTGTGAAAGGCATGACGCCACGAGCTGCCCCGCGGCCTGATGCTGCACCGACGCGAGCCTGCGATATCCCGCTTCCAGCGCGATTTCGCAGAGTAGCAACGCGTCGCCATGCCGGCTGACGCCAAAACAGGCTGCCGGGGCAAAGCCTAATAAGGCACGCATCTGGCGCACCCGGTCGCCATCGAGACGCGTCGGCGCGCCACCTAGCGCTACAGCGCGCGCCGCGAAACGCCGGGCGGCAATGAAGCTGGCATCGTAGAGCAGGACCGGCTCTGCTGCCATTGCGGCCTTGGTCGATCCGCCGATGCCGAACGCCGCCGAGAGCAGGGCGGCGCGGCACATCAGATCGCGGCGGGACAGCCCGGTCATCGCGCCGCACCAGGCGCGCTCACAAGATAGTCGGCGATCAGCGCCATATCGGCATCGCTGACCTCACCGCGCGGGATCGCCGGCATGTTACCAATGCCCGTCCGTGCGGCCTGCACGACGAAATCGACCGTGAGGTCAGTCCGCTTTGTCAACAGAGGTTGATCGTTACGCCGCGCGAGCAGACCACTGCCCATGCCGCCGGGCCCATGACACATCGCGCATTTTTCAAGGTAGAGCCCCTCACCGGGACCGGCATCGGGTCGTGACAACACCGTCTCCGGCGCGGAAAGCGGCGGCGAACCATCCGGTGCGCCCGGCGCTTCGCTGGAGCGATGGCAACCATGGACGCCAACCAGCAGGAGCGGTGCGGCAAGCAGCGTCCAGGCCTGCCGGCTCATATCGCCTGCTCCATCATGCTGCTGGGCCAGATGCCGCTCTTGCCCGGCGCGATCACGCCCTGCGGGTCGAGCGCGTCCTTCACCTTGCGATTGAGCCTGGCCATGACGCCACCATTGAAATCATAGGTATCGGCAACGTGATCCATATAATCGAGGTGCGTTCGATACTCGCCATAGCCTTGCGCGCGCGCATCAATGATGAGCTGCCTGAGAAACGGGTCGACCCTCTTCATCATCGCCTCGTCATCCTTGTTGAGCAGCACTGCGTTCACATTGATGAGGTGCCGCTCGCCGAAGGCGAAGCTGGCCTGATAATCCATGCCATATTCTTTGTAGCGCGCATAAGTGCGCTGAAACTGCGCCATGGCCGCCGTCCCGGATTGCGGCAGGATCGGGGAGAAGCCGACATGCCCGCCGCGCCCGCCATGCCAGTTGGCATTCTGCATCGGCATGGTGAGCGGCGTTCCCGTCCAGCCGGTTGCCTCCAGCGCCTCGCCGGCCTTCCAGATCGCAGGACGGAGCGACATGGGCTTGAGCTTCGCCATCTCCTGCTCGAGTATCGCGTAGGCCGCCTTGTTGACCGTCTCACGGCCATAAAGACGCAGGCTCACCCCCCACCAACCAACGTGGAACTTCTTGCGGATCGCCGTGATGACATTGTCGGCCAGGGCGCCGGGCTGGTCCGTCCACTCGCCACGCGTCGTGAGGATGGCGGCCGCGCGAAGCCAGTTGCCGATGGTGGGCGATTGCTGGAGCAACCCCTCGCGGCGGAGCGGCGCGATCGCATCGATCAGCGGCCCCAGATCTTCGGGACGGTCGAACTCCAGGTCCATGCCCATCAGCGATTCAGGCGCTGGCATCAGCCACAGGCCCATCTTCGTAACCACCCCGAAATTCGACTGAACGAACATCTGATCCCAGCCGGGCCCGAAGCCGAAGCGATAGAGCTGCCATGTCGGCGCGCCATCCAGGGCGCCCATGCCCGTGCGCACGACGGACCCGTCCGCCAGCACGGCCTCCATGCCGCAGATCTTGGTCGCATGCTCGCCATAGGGGGTATAGCCAACGCCGCGATCAAGCGCGTTGCCGACCACCGATCCCCAACTGTTACCCGGCACCGAGAGCCAGTGCTTCATCCCCTTCGTCTTGAGAAAATCGTAGAGATCGTAGAAGCCGACGCCCGGCTCCAGCAGCACGGTGCCGTTCGCCGGGTCATATTCGATTTTCTTCATGCGGGAGAGATCGAGGATGACCGATCCCGCCAGCACCGGCGCCGAACCGCCATAACCCAGATTTTTGCCGCGGCTGATCGGCCAGAGGCGGATGCCGCGCTCACCGGCTACCTGCAGGATCGCCTGCACCTGCTCGACGGTCGCGGGCGCAACAGCCCCGGCGGGGTGATGCAGCGCATCGTCGACGGCAAACTTGTCCTGGTAGGCAAGCCGATCCTGCTCATCGAAAAACACATTATCGTCGCCGACGATCGCCGCGAACGCGCGTCTCGCCGCAGGACTGGGATGGGTATCAGAGGAGATTGCCATGCTTAGGCCTCTTCGGTTCGACGGAGAGTGGATGCATTGAACGCGTCCATGGGAACCCAGGTGCCATGGATTTGCGGGCGCAACCGACGGCCGAGCTTCGCCTTCGCGACTGGCCCCTTCGCAATGTCTCCCGCGTCCAGGAACCAGAGTTCCGAGCACATGGTGGAATGGGTATCGACCACCACAAGCAGCCAACCCGCTCCGGAAGGCTCCGCAGACGCGATATGGATTGGTTCGTTGACGGAGCGGTCCGGGCCAAGCGGCAGCACGACCAGTTCGCCGCTTTGCACGTCGATCCGCTGCAGGCAATTGAACCCTGCGCCGACGACGCTGTGAGCATGGGGTGGGCCGACGCGCGGATCATAATTGGCATAAAAGCCATAGCGATAGGGCCGTCCCTGGTCGCAGCTGGCTGTGCGCGACATGTCACCTGGAGGCCCTATCAGCGTTTCCGTCCAGCCATCCTCAAGTCGGTCAAGATCGATGGTCCAGCGCATCAGCGCGGCCCTTATGTCGGCGGGGCTGGCATCGATGCCCGATGCCTCGCGGATGAACGGAAAGATGTTCGTTTCCATCACATTATGATCGATATGGATCAGTGTCGTGTCGCCGACACGCTCCTCATAAGCGTTCATGATATGATAGCCGGAGAGCCCATCCGGCCCTTTCACCCAGCGGATATCGCTGCCCTGCCCATAGCGCGGCAGGACGCCGAGATAGGATGGACGGTCCTGATAGTGGATCCAAGCCGGACCGCCGGCCTGCAGCCGGTCAATCTCGGATATGGTGGGGAAGATCGGGAAAATCGCCCAGTTTTCCGTCAGCGCGAAATCGTGGAGCATCGCGCAATAAGGCGCCTCGAACCAGGTTTCCGACATCAGTTCGCCAGTCGCATCGACCACGCAGAAGGCGACATCGCGCGAGCATGGTCCCGCCGCCTCATAGCCATGGATGAACATCTCACCGCTCTGCGGATCAAAGCGCGGATGCGCCGATGTCGTGAGCGTGCGCAGCTTGCCGCCATAGGTCCATGGACCGACGGTTTCGAGCGTGTGCGGGTTCACCTCATAGCTATGGGCATCCTCCTTGGAGAGGAAGAGCCGGCCCGCGTGCCAGATGGGCGTCGTATTCGCGGTTGTGCGGTCCAGATCGCTGACGGATACATCGTCCGTATACGGACTGTGATACGCGCCGAACAGGGCATGGCCAGCCTGCAACTCAGCCAGATGTCGCGGCGTATCCACGTAGCGGATCCGGAACGAAACCTGGCCGTTCTCGATCAGAAAGCGGCTGATGACACCATCGCCGGAGAGGAACGTGTCCTTCTCGACGATCGGATGGAATTTGGGATCCGCGCCGGCCCGGAAGAATGCGCCGGCAATCTCCTGCGGGATTTCTCCCTCCACTTCCACATCATCGATGGCGTATTCCTCGCCGATCGGCGCGTTGAAGCCTACGAAATCGAACGAGTTTGGCCACATGCCCGGAGCGGTCATTCCGGCTCTCCCTTTTCTGGTGTGACGTCGACGACGGTCTTGCCGATCGTGGCGCGGTCGCCCAGCGATCGCAGCGCAGCCGCGCCATCTTCCAGAGAGAAGCGACGCGAAATATAAGGACGGATGCCGCCCCCTTCATAGAGACGCAAAAGATCGGAAATGGTCTGGCGGAAGCCATCCGGATCATGGGCGACCACAGCGCCCCACGCGGCCGGCACGATGGTCGCCTCATTCAGGAGGACCAGATTCATCGGGATGCTTGCGATCCCGGCCGTGAAGCCGACGACGGCCAGACGGCCCCCGCGCCTGATGCCGCGCACCGCCGCTTCGGTATAGTCGCCGCCGACCGGATCAATCACGAGATGGGGGCCGCCCCCGCCCGCCTTGCGGATCTCAGCGCCCAGCGCGCGGCGTTGATCGCGATCCAGCGGCCCGCGCGAATAGATGATGGCGGATTTCGCCCCGCGCTCCATTGCGATCGCGGCCTTTTCCTCTGTGGAAACTGCAGCGATCACCTGAGCACCAAGCGCCGTCGCTATCTCCACCGCAGCCATACCCACGCCGCCCGAGGCGCCCAGCACCAGCACGGTCTCACCCGCGACCAGGCGGCCTGCGGTGACGAGCGCGTGCCACGCCGTGCCGTAAGTCATCTGGAAGGCGGCCGCCTCTGCCAGCGGGAGAAAGTCAGGCACCGCGAAGCACTTGCTTTGGTGCACCACGAGTTCCTCCGCCATACCGCCCCAGCTGCAGATGGCCATGACGCGATCGCCCGGCGCGAAGCCACTCACGTTCGGCCCCACACGCGCGACGATGCCAGCAACTTCGGCACCCGGTGCGAAGGGGCGCGGTGGGCGGAACTGGTAACGATCCGCCACCATCAGCAGGTCCGGGAAATTCACGCCGCAAGCGGTCACAGCAATGCAGATTTCTCCGTCGCCCGGTTCGGCGGGACGGATGTCTTCCAGCACCAGGCTTTCAGGCGGGCCCGGCTCATGACTCAGCAGCGTCTTCATGCCACGCGCCTTCCGCCCAGACCGGCAAGGACGTGGGGCATTTCCCTCGCCTCGCGCTCGCCGGTCTGCCCGGCCAGACCGGCGAGGACCGGGCCGGACCAGTCTCGGATGACCCGCTGCGCAATGCGCCACCCAGCGTCCGTGCGGCGGAACTGGTCCTCGTACCAACCCAGCACCGTGGTCGGGAACGGGGCATCGCCTTGCCGAACCACGACGGCCACATAGGAGCGGCTGCGCGCACCATCTTCGCCATCGGGCTCGATCAGGATGTTGCTAACATGATGTTGGCGCCCGGCCGTGGTCGGCATATCACGCAGATGCGCCGCGAATTTCTGGAGCTCTACCGTCCCGCGCCAGGCATAGGGCACATCGAAGGCATCCCACAGCAGTTCGCCATCGGCCGCGAAGCATGCGGCAAAGGCGTCCGCGTCACCGGTATCCAGCGCCCATGCATAGCGATGGATGGTCTCTGTGATCTGCCACCGGTCGTCCGACGTCAAAGGTCTTGCAATATCTCGCATGTGTTCGGCCCCAATCAGGTAACGGCGTAATAATCGAAGATGCTGTGGTCACCGCGGCGCTCCCCAGTGCCTACGAACAGGGTGTGGTTCATCCAGGCGTGTGGGCCGTCGGGCACTTCAAAGCGCGGGGTCACCCGGCAATAGGGCGGCACTTCGGGCTTCTCCCCTCGTTCCAGGGCCACCATGACCTCCGGCGGCTGCCATGCGATTCCACGATTGTGGATGTAGATCGGCGTGCCATCATCGGCTTCCAGCACATAATGGGCTTCGAGCTCGACGAGGCCGCTGCTCCACAGGCGCGGCCAGTCGCCGCCGGAGCGGCTGACCACCCGGCCCTGCAGGCGCGGCCCCTCGATCACCCCACCCAGCACCGCCACGAATCCGCGCGTCACGCTCATCAGCGCCGGCTCGAACCGCAGCCTTGCTTCGGTTCCGAACTCCAGGCGCATGCGAAAAGCGAATTCCAGCCCCGGTGCGTCCATCTCAATTCCCCTTTTCTGCGGCCAGTTGTTCGCGGATAGCCCGCTTCAAGACCTTACCCACAGGACTACGCGGCAGCCGCTCCCACTGGAGAAAGGCACGCGGCGTCTTGTAGCCGGCGAGATGTACGCGACAGAGCGTTTCCAGTTCAGCCGCATCGACATCCCGGCCGCGCTTTGCCTCGACCACGGCCGTCACGACCTCACCCCAATGACTGTCGGCCATGCCCACCACCGCGCAATCCTGCACGGCGTCATGCATCAACAGCACTTGCTCGACTTCCGACGGATAGATGTTGAACCCGCCGGAGATAATCATGTCCTTGCGGCGGTCCGTGACATGGACATAGCCCTCGATATCGCGGTGCCCGATGTCACCAGTATGGAAGCCCCCTGGACGGAATGCCTGCGCGGTTTCCACCTCATTCTTGTAGTAGCCGGATGCGAGCACATAGCCGTCCACCACAATCTCCCCGGTCTCTCCGGGCGGGACCGGCTGGCCGGCATCATCCACAATCTCGAGACGCGACAGGGGTGACGGGCGCCCGCAGCTTTGCAGCCGATCGGCGTTCCCGACTTCGATGGCAGCGGCAATCTCGACACCCGTGAGCCAGCAAAGTCCGCCGCCGAACTCCGTGCCGCCATAGCCGCTATGGATGGCATTGCCGAACAAGGCATGCGCCTGCCGCAGGCGTTCCGGCGCGATGGGCGCGCCCCCACAGATCATATAGGCCAGGCTTCCCAGTCGGGCCTCTTCGATGCCCGGTTCGGCCATCAGGCGATAGAGCGCCGTGGGCGGCAGGAACATGTGCGTCACGCCATGCGTCTCGATGGCTGCGACGATGGCCGCAGGATCGAAACCGGGCAGCACGACATGGGTCGCACCCAGCGGCATCATCTCGAGGGCACCGGCACCGGCGCCATGGGTCATCGGTGCAGCAACAAGATTCACCGGCGCCGGGTGGGCCAGACGGCTTGCGACCTCGGCGATGCGATATCCCCATGTGCGGTGCGAGGTCATGACACCCTTGGGCGAGCCGGTCGTGCCGCCTGATGGTGACAGCGTCGCGAGCGCATCCGGATCGATGATCCGGCGGGAGAAATCGTCCCCGACGCCGGCGCAGAACAGCTCAAGCGAGGGATGGTCCACGATGCCGGCTTCATCGATGCAGATTGCCCGTTCGATCGCGGAACAAGCGCTGAGCGCGGCCGCAACGGTGTCCGAGAAGCGCCCGCTGTAGAAGAGGAACTGTGCATCCGTGTGGTTCAGGATATGCACGGTCTCGGCCGTGGCGTTGCGCGCGTTGACGGGCACCCACGTCCCCCCTGCCCGCAGCACACCCAGCACACAGGCAAAGGCGATGTTGGAATTATGCCCGAGCACCGCGACGCGCGTGCCAGACGCCATGCCGCTGTTTTCGAGGGCATTTGCGATCCGGCAAGAGAGACGCTGCACATCCAGATAGGTCAACGTTTCGCCCTCGCACACAAGGCAGGGCCGGTCTGGATAGCGGGAGACGCCGATGTCGAAATAGTCGATTGCGCTCAGTCCCATAGGGTGGCTCTCCTGGTCCGAAATGTCATTGTGATATGCGCGGGTCGCGGCGCGTGCCGGCGACCAGTGCGAACAGTGCGAGAATCAAAAGCACGGCAAGCGCTGCGATGGCCGGCGCAAACCGCCCCGTGCTGGAAACGATGACGCCGATCAGCATCGGGCCGATGACGCCGCCCATCGTGCCGAACATGCTGATGATCGCGATGGCGCCGACCGGCACAGCACCGCCGCCGATGCGAACGGTCGAGGGAATGGCCCAGAACACGCCCTGCGCAGCGCCGATGCCGAGCCCGGCGAGCGTGAGCAGCGCCAGCACCCACCAGCCTGCTGGGATGATCGACGCGATCATCATCGTGGCCCCGGCCAGTGCCGCCGTCAGTCCCACGTGCCACAATCTCTCGCCGCTCCGGTCAGAATGGCGTCCGTTCAAGATCAGCCCGATCAGCAGCGCCAATTGCGGAAGGGAACTGAGCACCCCGATAGTGAATTCGCTCTGACCGTCTCCGATTTCGCGCACCAGCTGCGGCAGCCAGAATACCAGCGAATAGGAGCCCGTCATGATCAGCAGCCAGGCGAGGCAGCAGCGCCACACCCAGGGATCGCGGACGATCATCGCCACGGGCTGCGTGCGCGCTGCGGGATCATCCGCATTCTCATCCGCCATGCTGGCGGCAAGCGCACCCTTTTCAGCAGAGGAGAGCCAGCGTGCGCCGGCGGGACGGTCAACGAAGTAGAAATAGCCAAGGATGGCAAGGAGCAGATTGGGAACCGCCAGGAGCAGGAACATCCAGCGCCACGGCTCCCAACCCAAGGGATTGGCGATACCCAGCAGCCAACCGCAGAGCGGCCCGCCCAGCACCAGCGAAAAGGGCACAGCGGACAGCGCGCTGGCCATGGCCGTGGCCCGCGCAGAACGGGGCACCCAGATCCCGATATAATAGGTCATACCGGGCGCGAACCCTGCTTCAGCCATGCCCAGCAGGAAGCGCGCACAATAGAATTCGAATGGCGAGCGGACCTGGGACATCCACAGGCCGGACGCGCTCCAGAGCAGCATCGAGCACAGGAGCCAGCGCTTGATGCCCCAACGACGAAGCAGGGCGGCATGCGGATATTGAAATAACAGATAAGCGACGAAGAAGACACTGACCGCAATGCCGAATGCGGATGGCGACATGCCGAGATCGCCGGCCATTGCATGGCCTGCATAGCTGATGTTCATGCGATCGATCGAATTCACGAAAGTGATCACCGCAATCGGGACGATCAACCGGAGGTGGATCTTACGCAACAGCGGGGGAGCAATCCTCACTCCCATTTCGGCCGCCGTCGTCATCTTCAAAATGTCCGCTTGACCGTCACCGCCCACTCTCGCGGCGCACCGGGGAAACCCGTGACGGTATAGTTAGAACCACGATTGTCGAACACGGCATTATAGTAGAGCTTGTTGGCCAGATTGGTCACTTCTGCGGTCACGGAGAAGGCCGAATTCGCCGGTCTCCAGGTAATGCGGGCGTTCATCAGGGTTCGACCGGCCGTGAAGTTCAGGGGTTCATTCACCGACTGTGTGTAGAAGCCGGAGCTGTGGGTGATATCGAACCGGGGCGTCAGCTTACCGCCGCCACCAAGCTCAGCGTCATACTGGATACCCGCGCTAGATTGCCATTTTGGCGTATACGGGCCCCGCATCGGCAGCTGCACACCCGATGAGATCGCACCGGCGGACAGAGAGGTATATTCGAAATCGAGATAGGCCAGCGAGCCATCGATTCTGAGCCCCCTCACCGGCTGCAGACTCCCCTCCAGCTCAAATCCCTTCACATCCGCCTTGCCCGCGTTGACCGGGAGCGCGCATGGCGCCGGCGGAGCGCCGGGCAGAGGGCAGGAGCTCACGGTGATGATAATGTCATTATACTTGTTCAGGAAGGCCGAAAGATTCAGCCGGAGCGCGCCATCGAAGAGATCGGACTTTGCGCCGACCTCATAGGCGGCCAGGGTTTCCGGGCCGAATGGCAGCGCTTGCACCGGAAAGAAGGCGCGCGGATTGACGCCGCCGATCTTGAAGCCCGTGGAATATTGCGCGTAGGTCATCAGCGCATCGGACCAGCGATACTGCACGACGGCACGGAAATCCCAGTGATCAGAAGCCGAGGTGTTGGACTGGCCATCCAGTGCCCGCACGCGCGGATCTGCAAGGCCACCGAAGGTGCTGCCCGGTATGCCCAGGCGCCCATAGATGTAGGTCTTGCTGGCATCGGTATATCGCACGCCGCCAATCAGATGCAGCGCGTCCGTCAGGGCCCAGTCGGCATTCAGGAAAACCGCCGTGCTGGATGTCTCGGCCCAATCATCCTGAATGAACTGCAGCGATGGGATGCCCACGCGCTGGCGCGAATGACCCGTGAATTTGAAGTAGAAGCCGCCAGCGGTCAGTTGCACAGCATCCAGGACATCGGCGCTCAGCCTCAGTTCCTGACTGAAGGATTCGCCCCGTACGTCATTGTCGATCATCGCGGTATTGATCGGAGAGCCTTCATCGAAGGCGTAGCGGCTGCGATACTCACGCCACGCCGTGATCGATTTCACCGAAATGACGTCGTTCAGCTCATAATTGAGGTTGAGCGACAGACCACCGCCGGTAACGGAATAGCGATCCTGAATGGAATAGGGCGCCGTACCGTCCCGCGGCGCCATATCGGTGAAGGTGGAATAGTTGATGTACGGGTTGCTCGAGAAGCTATCCTGTGCATAGCCCCCGAACGGCGACGAACTGATGAACGGCGATCCGGTTGCGTTACCCAGCGCGACGCTTCCCGTCACATAGGCCGGATTGTCAGCCGGGACGCCGGGTGCACCCTCGGGGCTGCCGACGAACAGCAGGGTCGACGGCGCACCTTCGGTCGTGTCGTTGGTGTAGTCGGCGGTCAGGCGCACATCCAGCCGATCGCTCGGCAGCCAGCGCAGCAGGACGCGGCCAGCCTGATAGGCTTTGCCACCCTGTGTGCCGAGCTTGCAACCCATGCTGCCGGTTTGGGCGCTCGGGACGGTCGTGCCGGGATGCGTGCAGGCATAGTCATATCGGGTAACATAGCCATCACGCGCCACGCCGGCGCCGGATACGCGCACAAACAGTCGGTCTGGCACGAGGGAGAATTCAGCAGCACCGCGCAGCTCCAGCCTGTTGAACCGGCCGTAGGTTGCCTGGA
The DNA here is from genome assembly GCA_035555575.1 of Sphingobium sp. Taxonomy (GTDB): domain Bacteria; phylum Pseudomonadota; class Alphaproteobacteria; order Sphingomonadales; family Sphingomonadaceae; genus Sphingobium. The sequence continues at coordinate 5,421 of DATMGL010000025.1, read as the reverse complement.
TATAGCCATCGCCATTACCGTCAGGAACACGGGAATAGATCCGAATCGAACCGCCGATCGAATTCTGACCCGAAAGCGTGCCTTGCGGTCCGCGCAGAATCTCCATCCGTTGCAGATCGACGAGATCGAGGATGGAGCCGGTCATGGTCGGATAATAGACATCGTCGACATAGACGCCGACGCCCGGCTCCTGCGCGAAGCTGGAATCGAACTGGCCGACACCACGGATGAACGCCTGCAGCGAGGGGCCCAGGTTGGCCGTTGCGGGCCGCAGGGTGACATTCGGCGCCTGCGCGGCGACGTCCAGCACATTGGTCTGTCCGCGCGCTTCGAGTATCGCGCTGCTCACTGCCGTAATCGCCAGCGGAGTATCCTGCAGATTCTGCGAACGGAATTGGGCGGTGACAACAATATCCGGCACGGCGTCCGCTTCCGCATCCCCGGCGGCCTGCTGCTGCGCGTAAGCCGGCGCGCCGACGGCCAACGCAATTGAACAGGTTGCAGCCATCAAACCGCTGCAGCCCATCGTGCGCAAGCGCCTCTCCCTCCTCGTCATCACACTCTCCCGGTTGCCAGTCCTTAATCAGACGAATCTAATTTATTTTATAAACTAAAACAGATATAGTTTTTCTTGTAAAGTAGTTTTTATGGAGGCATTGAATGGGTGTTGAGGCGCGTTCGCGCAGCTGCCCGGACAATTGAGGGAGACCGGAAATGGCACGCAGTCAGCCTGAAGCGCAGGCCGAGAAGGAGACCCCGTCGGAAAGTGCGCAAGATGCGCTTGCTTCGGCCGCCCTCTCCTCATCACTGGGCTATCTGCTGCGCCGCCTGCAGCTGGATTTTAAGAAGCATTTTACACGGATGGCGGGGACTGATGGCTTCCACCCCAACCATGTCGGCGCGATGTTCACGATTGGCGACAATCCGGGCGTCACGCCCTCGCAGCTAGGCGCCGCGCTGGGGATTGAACCCGCACAGGTCGCGACGATGCTCAATGCCTTGGATGCGCTGGGCTATATCGCGCGCAAGGCCTCCAAGACGGACGGCCGATCTCGGCGCGTGCATCTGACAGCCGCCGGAAAACGCAAGTTCGAGGAAGTTCGGACCATCGCGCTGGACGTGGAGCGCACGTTCATCGGCGACGCCCTCAGCCCGGCGGAGACACGGGTTCTCGTCGGCCTCCTGTCCCGCTTGCTGGACGGGCAGGCAGAATGAGCAGTGCCGAACCACGGCGCGGGCCGCTAGCCGGTGTCCGCATCGTCGAGATCGCCGGGATCGGTCCCTTGCCATTTGCCGGGATGTTGATGGCCGATATGGGCGCCGAGATTCTGCGCATCGAAACGCCCCGCAAGCGAGAACTGGTCTATGCGACCGACGACCCGCTCCTGCGCGGCCGTGCTACCATCACGCTGGACCTGAAGGAAGAAGCCGGGCGCGACGCGTTCCTCGGCCTGCTGGACAAGGCCGACATCCTGATCGAGGGATTGAGGCCCGGCGCCATGGAGCGGCTGGGGCTTGGCCCGAACACTTGCATGTCGCGTGTCCCCCACCTGGTCTATGGGCGTTCCACCGGATGGGGCCAGACCGGGCCGCTCGCAGCGTCTGCGGGGCACGATCCCAACTATGTCGCCTATACCGGCGCGCTGGAATGGCTTGGGCTTGGCGGAACGCCCAAAATGCCGCCGTTTGCACTTGTCGGGGATACAGCGGGCGGCGCGACTTACCTTGTGATGGGCGTCCTGGCCGCTTTGCTACACGCGCGCCAGACCGGCATGGGGCAAGTCGTCGACGGCGCCATCATTGATGGCACGCTTTCACTGATGACGCCAATTTTCGCGATGATGCAGCGCAGACAGAAGCCGGCGGCATTATGGCAGCCCATGAACGACGGGAGTTGTCCGTATGCGCGCCTCTATGAAACGCGCGATGGACTGTTCATGGTCGTCTGCGCGCTTGAACCGCGTTTCTACGCTGCGTTTGTCGAAGGGTTAGGGCTGGACCTCGTCTCGCTTCCAGACCGGACAGACGAGGCAAACTGGCCGGCTTTGCGGGAGACCTTTGCGGCACGCATCCGGCAGCAGCCGCGGTGCCATTGGGTCGATCAGTTCGCGGTTAGCGACGCTTGCATCGCCCCGGTCATCTCAATTCAGGAGGCTCCGGATCATCCTGTCAATCAGGCGCGAAATGCCTTCATTGACGGCCTCCCGGCACCCGCGCCGAGATTTTCGGGAACACCCACTTTCCCCGCCAGCACCAGTCATAATCCCCAGCCTCTGATTGATCGATGGAGCAGGCCGTCATGAGGGGCACAGAGCTGGCCTTGACCGCTTCAACGCGCGCGGGTTTCACCAGCTGGCCGGACGCGCTATGAAAAATTCAGATGCGACTGAGGACCGCCACAACGATAGTGAACCAAGCCTGCTGCTCGGCATCGCCTTTGGCTTCCTGTCCGCGCTCGGCCCATTCGCGATCGATCTATATCTCCCCGCCATGCCCAGTCTGGCGCAAACCATGGCGGCGGACAGCGGCGCCGTACAGCGCACCTTGTCGGCATTCTTCCTCGGCCTCGCCGCTGCCCAGATCCCGTTCGGATGGCTCGGTGATCGCTTCGGACGGCGCAGGCCACTGATCGGCGGTCTGCTTCTATTTGCCATGACATCTGCAGGCTGCGCGCTCGCTCGCAACCTGGATCAACTGGTCCTGTTGCGCTTCCTTCAGGGCATGGCCGCCTGTGCCGGCACCTCCAGCGTGCGCGCCATGATCAGGGATGCGCATAGCGGCCATCGGGCGGCGCGCCTCATGGCCTTCACATTTCTCATCATCGGCATTTCGCCTATTCTCGCGCCCGTGGCGGGCAGCATGTTGCTGAGATTCATGTCATGGCAAGGGCTGTTTCTAATCCTCTGCGGCGTAGCTCTGCTTGCGACGATCGCAGTGTTCTCCTTCCTGCCTGAAACATTACCTCCGGTGCGCCGTATGCGATCCCGATCGATGGCTCAGTCCATAGGCTATCTGCTCTCGAGCCCGGCGTTTCTCGGCTGGACATTCATTACGGGCATCGCGACGATCATCCCATTTGCGTTCATCACTGCAGCGCCCTTCTTCTTCACGCTCGGCTATGGCCTCACACCCGAATATTTTAGCTTGCTGCTTGCTTTGAACGCCGTCGCATCGATCGTCGCGACGCAATTTGCGCCCGATCTCATGCGACGCTTCGGTGTGCGTGCGTTGATCACCGGCGTCGCTCTGATCGCGGGCACGGCCACGGCTTTGATCATGCCGTTTGCCTTCACCCATATACCGCTGGCGATCCTTCAGACCTATTCCATGCTCGTCTTCGTCGCCTCAGGCCTGATGCTGACGCCGGCGGCGATCACGGCCCTCGACACATCGACGCAGGGTTCAGGAGCGGCAGCCGGGCTGCTCGGCACAATGCAACTCGCTATGACCGCGCTTGGCAGCGCAGCAGTTTCCCTGTTCCCATCCTCTTCAGCCCTGCCATTGATTTGCGCGCTCGGGGCCGGCTTCATACTCGTGTTGGGCACTTTGGGTCTCCTCAGGCAACGGCAAGTGCGGACGTGAAGGACTTTGTTTTAACGGCGAGAGGCCGGTCGCATTCAGAACTTTAAAAGCGATCAATCGGCTGCTCACGCCGACATAGCTGATGGGGTGGACGTCCCCCGACGGCATCTATGTGCCAAAGTGGCGGTGTTGATCACCACTTGAAGGAGGCGTCCGTGTCAAAGGTTATCACAACGGCGAGGAGCGGACGCTCGTTATGCGAGTTCCGAAGTCGCGAAGGCCGAATCTAGGCCATTCCGAGCGATTTTCCCACTTTTCAATTGGTGGCGAGCGTGTCTGCGACCACCTGCGCCGCCGCCGCCTCGTCACCATTGTGCACGAGCAATTCGGCCAGTTCGCGGCCTGCCCGCAGACAGCCTTACGGGGGGCCGCGATGATGGCGCGCAGCACTTCCTCGGCTTCCGGGCGTGTTTCGATCCGCGCTGCCAGAACACAGGCCAGCCCCTGACGGGCGGGGACATTATCCTCGGTTTCGATCGAGGTGAGACAGGCCTTTCTGGCCTCATGCGTGTCCTTCAAAAGATCGAAGATATCGCCCGCGAGTTCCCATGCCTGGGCCTTGTAGGATACCTGATCGACCACCAGCGCCGCGAGCGACCTGAACTGGAAGCTCAGGCGCTGGAGCAGCGACGACTGCAAACCAAAGTTGAGAGACAAGAGCCCAGCGTGAGACCGTCCCGGTCGCACCCGATCCACGCCTGATAGCAGATGGGATTGTTTCGGCAGATGTAATAACCGGCCTTCTACAAAACACTTTGGGGCAGAGTGGCGAATTCCCCACCGAATTGCTGGCCGGATGGGCGCCAAAGATCATCAACCTTTATGAACGCACAGCCGGAACCGACTGGCCCGAACGCGAAGCTGCACGGGCCAGCCTCAAGCTCGAATTCCGCAGGTTTTTGTTGAGTAACAGCGTCAACAGCGCTGTCGCAGATTCATGCGCTGTGCATTTGCTGGATTTATTCGAATCAAACTGGCGGAAAAATAACAATCGGCCCCGTAAACGGAAAGGTGCGGGAACTTTTCAAGTTCCCTGAGCCTTCGGGGGATGCCACTTGAGCATCACCGAATACATTGTCGAACTGGTGGCACTGGAAACGCTGCAAGAACTTGGTTGGTCCTGCTTTCACGGCTCCGCCATCGCGCCAGACAGCATTGCGCCGGAGCGGCGATCGTTCGGCGATGTCATCCTTGTCGGGCGGCTGGAAGCGGCAGTCGCGCGGATCAAAACGGTTTGCGGCACCTCATGCAGCGGTGCCAGCCTACCTTCCTGGCCACACGGTCCGGAATGCCTTCATCCAGCACCGGCTCGCGGCGCTTGCCCCCGTCGAACGGCCAAGCCTTCGGCGCGATGATACCGATTGCCGCTGCCTGCCCCCGCATGCGGAGCGGGACATAGGGTCCATCTACTGGCTTGCGAGGCGGTGGCTTAGGTGCTGGCGATGGTAGCTGCTGATGGTCGCAGTTGCACCATGCTACCAGCCACGCGGGTTCACCGTAAGGCCACATACAGCGCCTCCCACCCTGCGAAGGGCAGCGACAACCTCAACCATGTCGTCCGCTTCCGGCGCCCCGCTCTCAACGCCGGGCAAGACCGCCTTCTCACCCCATGCGTCCAATGAACCATACCAAACCGCGATGGGCGATGGCCTTGGCTTCCCGGTATCCTCCAGTTTCACTATGCGGCGTTGGATTACCTGTTTGGTCCCGGTGATTGATGGTGCGGATTTGATATGAATCGCTTTGGCTGATCTGTCCATGCTTTGCAGATCGCTTCATAGGGCGTGAGACCATGGAGGGTTTTGAGGCGACGAGCGAAGTTGTAGGCGGCGACGAAGT
>DATMGL010000024.1:0-56650 GCA_035555575.1 Sphingobium sp. | reverse complement strand
GGCAACGATCTTCTTCGCCGCATCGCCCAGATCGTTCGCCGCGACGATCGGCAGACCCGAGTTCGCGAGGATGTCCTTGCCCTGCTGGACATTCGTGCCTTCGAGGCGGACGACGAGCGGAACCGACAGGTTCACTTCCTTCGCCGCGGCGACGATGCCGTCGGCGATGATGTCGCACTTCATGATGCCGCCGAAGATGTTGACGAGGATGCCCTCGACCGCCGGGTCCTTCAAAATGATCTTGAACGCCGCCGTCACCTTCTCCTTGCTCGCGCCGCCGCCGACGTCGAGGAAGTTCGCCGGGAAAGCGCCATTGAGCTTGATGATGTCCATCGTCGCCATCGCGAGGCCGGCGCCGTTGACCATGCAGCCGATGTTGCCGTCGAGCTTGATGTAGGCGAGGTCATATTCCGACGCCTCGACCTCGGCCGGGTCTTCCTCGGTCAGGTCGCGGAGGTCGGCGATATCCTTGTGGCGGAACATCGCATTGCCGTCGAAGCCGAGCTTGGCGTCGAGGACGAGCAGTTCGTCGCCGTTCGCGCCCTCGCAGACCGCGAGCGGATTGATCTCGATCTGCTCGGCGTCGGTCGCGAGGAAAGCGTTGTAGAGCCCCGCGAGCGTCTTCGCCGCCTGCTTCGCGAGATCGCCTTCGAGCTCGAGCGCGGCGGCGACGCTGCGGCCGTGGTGCGGCATCAGGCCGGTCGCGGGGTCGATGACGATGGTGTGAATCTTGTCGGGCGTATTGTGCGCGACGGTTTCGATGTCCATCCCGCCCTCGGTCGAGGCGACCACCGCGATGCGGCTGGTGGCGCGGTCGACGAGCAGCGCGAGATAATATTCCTTTTTGATGTCGGCGCCGTCGGTGATGTAGAGGCGGTTGACCTGCTTGCCATGCTCGCCGGTCTGGATCGTCACCAGCGTGTTGCCGAGCATGTCCTTGGCCGCGGCCTCGACTTCCTCGAGCGTCTTGGCAAGGCGGACGCCGCCTTTCGCGTCGGGGCCGAGCTCCTTGAACTTGCCCTTGCCGCGGCCGCCGGCGTGGATCTGCGCCTTGACGACATAGAGCGGGCCCGGGAGCCGCTTGGCCGCTTCGACCGCTTCCTCGACCGTGAGCGCGGCATGGCCGGCGGGGACGGGCGCGCCAAATTTGGCAAGCAGTTCCTTGGCCTGATATTCGTGAATATTCATGAGAGCCTTGCGCCTTTCAATTGCGATATGAGCCGTTGGGCGCGGCCATAGCGCATCGCGCCGCGCGGGGTTTTGCAAAGTTGCGAAATGCGCCCGTCAGATCGCAAGTGTGCAGCGCACGGCGGCAGATGTCGTCACCGCGATAATCTCCGGGTCGCCCAGCGCGCGCACCTGCTGCGTCAGCTCCGCATAGGACATGTCGCGCAAATCCACCTTGCTCGCTCTGTGGAGTGCGCCGAGTTTTCTCAGCTGGCCGGTGCTGAGGCGGTCGGTCATGGCTTTGGCCATGCAGCCGGCCATCGGCGCGCTCAGGCCTGCCTCGATCAGTCCGGTGCGCAACCGCGTTTCGGGCGTGGTGCAGCCGGAGATGGCGATGATGAGCAGGGCGAGCGCCGCGAAGCGGCCGCTACGGCGGGGGAGGGCGAGGGCTGTCATGGCCTCTATCTAACGGCGCACGGCACCCGGCGCCAGTCACGCCGTCGCACGGGAGTGGCGCTGTGGCGTGGACATGTTAGACTGCGCGGGCCGGCCATGCGGCCTGCCAATGACCTGAGAGGAGCATCGCCATGAGCTCGGTTGCCCGCATCACGGAAGTCATCGCCTCATCCACCGTCAGCATCGAGGATGCGGTCAAGCAGGGCGTCGCACGCGCTGCGAAGACGCTGGATCATATCGAGAGCGTCTGGGTGAAGGACATCAATGCCACTGTGAAGGACGGGACGATCGCCGAGTGGCGCGTCGCCCTCAAGATCACCTTCGTCCTGAGCGATTAAGGCCGGCGCGGCGGTCGATTGACGGGCAGGGCCTGATGTCGCATCGTCCGCGTTGCTGCGCAGGACCGCGACAGGACGGACTTGCCCGGCGGAGCGGCGCACCCATGGATCGTCTTTTTACCCGCATCGCCAGCCGCATGTCGATCTGGGCCGGCCAACCTGCTGCGTTCGTGCTGGCGGCGGGGCTTGTTGTGGTCTGGCTGGCGAGCGGGCCGCTGTTCAACTGGTCCGACACCTGGCAACTGGTGATCAATACCGGCACCACCATCGTCACCTTCATGATGGTGTTTCTCATTCAGAATGCCCAGAATCGCGATGCGAGCGCGATGCAGGTGAAGCTGGATGAGCTGATCCGCGCGATGGAGGCGGCCCGCAATGATTTCATCGGCATCGAGCATCTGACGGAAGCGGAGCTTGGCAAGATCCGCGACCTCATGGAGGACGAATGTGGTGAGGGGAGCGGTGATGCCCTGGATGCTGTGCGCAGGCAGCGCGTGCACCTGCTCACAAGGCTGATCGAGCGGCGTTGAGCTTGGGCGCGGCGGTCGCTGCTATGCCCGCCGCGCCACGCGCCCGGACAGATGCGTGTCCGGCGCATGACAAATGGCTGCGATGACGAATTGACGGGCCGGGGATAGCTCGCACCGAGCCTTATGGGATCGTCAGTTTGCGGGCATCGCGCGCGTGTCCACCGGCCATGGCGCGGCTCTGGCTGGTCGCGACGAATTATCGGGCGGGCTTGGCCGTGCCTTGTCGCTCGCCGCGGGCGCGGCCGATGGACGGCGCGGGGTGGTGTCGCCCTGTCCGATATCCCGCGCGGCGGCTTTCGCGCGGTCGATATAGGGATCAAGCTTGCCCGCATCGTAGGCCCGCTTGAGTTTGACGCCAATGATAGCGGCGGCTGCGCCGACGATGAGGGTCCTGAACATAGGTCTTTCCTGGTCGTGAAGGGATGCCGGTTCAACGCGCGGTAAGGCGCGCGGTTCCGGCATGGCGTGCACGTATAGCCAGGCCGGTCGTGCGCGGCGATCGATGCCGGCTCGCCTCACTCGCAGCGGACGTTGTTCCGGTCAATCTGTCGGCCCGCAACCGCGCCGCCGGCGGCGCCAAGGATGGTGCCCAGCGTTTTGCTGCCATTGGGAGCGATGACATTGCCAAGAACACCGCCGGCCAGGCCGCCGACGATGGCGCCGCGCGAGCCATCCGCCCGCTTGCAGTAATAACGGCCACGATTGTCGCGGTAGATCTGGTCGTTGTCGCCGAGATAGTGGCCGCGATTGGCATTGTGGCGAGGCCGTTCGTAGCGCGGCCGATCGTTGCCATAGCCGTCTGCGCAGGCGGCAAGCGGCAGGCTGGCCGTGAGCGCGGCGAGGGAGATGATCAAGGTCTTGCGCATGGTGGAGCCTTTCTGTTGGCGTGCCGGGCAGCCTCGCAAGGGCCGCCCTTCCCCTTGCTCAACGCGCCATCTGCGCTTGCGTTCCGCGCATGCTGCCGGCTGCGTTGCGTCCACCAACGCGGCGCCCAGGCTCAGCTCAGCGTATAATCGAGCGTGATCTCTGCCTTGAGCAGCTTGGAGATGGGGCAATTCGCCTTGGCCCCGCTCGCGATCTTGATGAACTCGTCCGCGCCGATATCCGCCACGGTGGCGGTCAGCGTCAGGTCCGAGCGGGTGACGGTGAAACCCTCGCCATCCGGCTCCAGCGTCACCACGGCTTCGGTCTCCAGCGTGCCATCCGTATAGCCCGCCTTGGCCAGCGCGAAGGAGAGCGCCATGGTGAAGCAGCTCGCATGGGCTGCCGCGATCAGTTCCTCAGGATTGGTGCCGGGCTCGTTGTCGAAGCGGGTGTTGAAGTCATAGGGATTGTCCGAAAGCACGCCGGATTCGGTCGAGACATGGCCTTTGCCGGCCTTGCCCAGCCCGTCATAGCGGGCCGATGCGCTGCGTTTTACCATCGCAAATCTCCTCTGGGACCGGATGGGACCACCCAGCCGGGCAAACCCCATATGGGGCCGGATCGCGATGAGAGAAGAGGCGGCGGCGGTGGCGGCTTGCAAGCGACGCTGCCGCTGCGTCCCGGCGCTGGCGGTTTCCGGGCGGCGGCGCGTCGGAAAACGGCCGCCCGCCTGCTCCTGCAGGACCATATGCGTCTCCCGGCGGCGGGGCTGATGCGGCACCGTGGAGCGCGCGATGATCGCGCTTCGGCGCCGGGGTGCCTGCCTCACTCCGCCGCCACGCTCTGCGCCTTCTTGCCCAGCAACGGCGCGAGATAATGCCCGGTATAGCTGCGCTGTTCCTTCACCACCTGCTCCGGCGTGCCGGTCGCGACGATTTCGCCGCCCTTGATGCCGCCTTCCGGCCCAAGATCGATGAGATAGTCCGCTGTCTTGATGACGTCGAGATTATGCTCGATGACAACCACGCTGTTGCCATGCTCGACCAGGGCGTGGAGCACTTCCAGCAGCTTGCGGACATCCTCGAAATGGAGGCCGGTAGTCGGCTCGTCGAGAATATACAGGGTGTTGCCGGTGGCCCGGCGAGAGAGCTCCTTGGCCAGCTTGACGCGCTGCGCCTCGCCGCCCGAGAGGGTCGTCGCCTGCTGGCCGACCTTGACATAACCCAGGCCGACTTCCGCAAGCATGGCCATCTTGTCGCGGATCGGCGGCACCGCCTTGAAGAATTCGACGGCGTCTTCCACCGTCATGTCCAGCACGTCGGCGATGCTGTAGCCCTTGAACTTCACCTCCAGCGTCTCGCGGTTGTAGCGCTTGCCGCCGCACTCCTCGCAGGTGACGTAGACGTCCGGCAGGAAGTGCATCTCGATCTTGATGAGGCCGTCGCCCGAGCAGGCCTCGCAGCGGCCGCCCTTCACGTTGAAGGAGAAGCGGCCGGGCTTGTAGCCGCGCGCCTGCGATTCGGGCAGGCCGGCGAACCAGTCGCGGATGTTGGTGAAGGCGCCGGTATAGGTTGCCGGGTTGGAGCGCGGCGTGCGTCCGATGGGCGACTGGTCGATGTCGATTACCTTGTCGAGATGCTGGAGCCCGTCCACCTTGTCATGCGCGCCGGCGACGATGCGCGCGCCGTTGAGGCTGCGGGCGGCGGCGGCGTAGAGCGTGTCGATGGTGAAGCTCGACTTGCCCGAGCCGGAGACGCCGGTGATGCAGGTGAAGGTGCCGAGCGGGATGGACGCGGTGACGCCCTTCAGATTGTTCGCGCGGGCATTGGTGAGCGTAAGCTTCTTGCCATTGCCCTTGCGGCGCTTGGCCGGCACGGGGATTTCCCGCGTGCCATTGAGATAATCGGCGGTGAGTGAGCCGCTGGTGGCGAGGATGTCCGCCAGCGTGCCTTGCGCGACGATCTCGCCGCCATGGACGCCGGCGCCGGGTCCCATGTCCACGATATGATCGGCCGAGCGGATCGCATCCTCATCATGCTCGACGACGATGACGGTGTTGCCCAGATCGCGCAGCCGCTTGAGGGTGACGAGCAGCATGTCGTTATCGCGCTGGTGGAGGCCGATGCTCGGCTCGTCCAGCACATAGAGCACGCCGGAAAGGCCCGAGCCGATCTGGCTGGCGAGGCGGATGCGCTGGCTCTCGCCGCCCGACAGCGTGCCGGAGGTGCGATCCAGATTGAGATAATCCAGCCCGACATTGTTGAGGAAGCCGAGCCGCTCGATAATCTCCTTGAGGATGGCCCTGGCGATCTGGTTCTGCTGGTCGGTGAGCTGGGCCGGCAGGGCGCTGAACCAGTCCAGCGCCGCCACCACGGACATGCGGGTGGGCGTGGCGATATCGTCGCCGGCGACCTTGACCGCCAGCGCCTCCGGCTTCAGCCGGGCGCCGTGGCAGGTCTCGCACGGTTGGGCGGTCTGATATTTGCCCAGTTCCTCGCGCATCCAGGCGCTGTCCGTCTGCAGCATGCGGCGGTTGAGATTGCCGATCACGCCCTCGAAGGCTTTCTTCACTTCGTAGCTTTTGCGGCCATCCTGGAAGCGCAGCGTGACCGGTTTGCCACCGGTGCCGTGCAGGATGATCAGCCGCACCTCGCCGGGCAGATCCTGCCAGGGCGTATCCAGATCGAAGCCGAACTCCGTCGCGAGGCTGGCCAGCACCTGCATATAATAAGGCGAGGGCGGGTTGGACTTGGCCCATGGCACGATCGCGCCCTTCTTGAGGGTGAGCGCCTCATTGGGGACGACCAGCTGCTCGTCGAACAGCAATTTCTCGCCCAGGCCGTCGCAGGCCGGGCAGGCGCCTTGCGGGGCGTTGAACGAGAACAGCCGCGGCGCGATCTCGGCGATGGTGAAGCCGGAGACGGGACAGGCGAATTTTTCCGAGAAGATGATGCGGTTGGCGGGGATGCCGGTGCCCTTCATCGCGCCGCCGTCGCTCGCCTCGTCCTCGCGGCCGGGGACGACACCCTCGGCGAGATCGACATAGGCGAGGCCATCCGCCAGCTTGAGCGCGGTCTCGAAGCTCTCGGCGAGGCGCTGCGCGATGTCCGCGCGGACGATGACGCGGTCGACCACCACCTCGATGTCATGTTTGTATTTCTTGTCGAGCGCGGGGGCTTCCTCGATCGGGTAATAGTCCCCGTCGATGCGCACGCGGGTGAAGCCGCTGCGCTGCCACTCGGCCAATTCCTTGCGATATTCGCCCTTGCGGCCGCGGACGACCGGCGCGAGCAGATAGGCACGGGTGCCCTCCGGCAGTGCTAGCACCCGGTCGACCATCTGGCTGACCGTCTGCGCGCTGATCGGCAGGCCCGTGGCGGGCGAATAGGGGATGCCGACGCGTGCCCAGAGCAGGCGCATATAATCGTATATCTCGGTGACGGTCGCCACGGTGGAGCGCGGGTTACGGCTGGTCGTCTTCTGCTCGATCGAGATGGCCGGGGAGAGCCCGTCAATATGCTCGACGTCCGGCTTCTGCATCATTTCGAGGAACTGGCGGGCATAGGCCGAGAGGCTCTCGACATAGCGCCGCTGCCCCTCGGCATAGATGGTGTCGAAGGCGAGGGAGGATTTGCCGGAGCCCGAGAGGCCGGTGATGACGATAAGCCGGTCCCGCGGCAGGTCGACGTCGATGCCCTTGAGGTTATGCTCGCGCGCGCCGCGCACGGAAAGGGTGGTAAGACTCATGCGCTGCGTTCTATCTCTGTTCCTGCGGGGAATCCAGAGCGCAACATAGGAACGCGCACCACCGGATACGAGGGGGAACGACGCAGGGGGAACCGGACGGCGCGTGCGGGATTTTGATCAATGTCATGGATGGCGGCCGGAGAGGCGATTAGAGCCACAGTGACCTGGCACAAATATGGGCCGGCGTCCTGCGAAGGCAGATGCCATGTGGCGCATGGAATAAGGAGGAACGGGCATGCATATTGGTTCATGGGCAAAGGTCGGGTTTCTGGTCGCGGCCATCGCCGGGGCCTCTGTGAGCGCATTGGCGGAGGACCCGCCCGAGACGCAGGCCGAACGCCGCGCGCTTAACGAGGCGCAGGCCAAGTTCGCCGCGCAGCAAATCGCCGACTATCAGGCGCAGAAGGCGGCCATCGCAGAGGAGCAGGCCGCGAAGGAAGCTGCCTATCGCGATGCCGTGGCCGCTCGCGATGCCGATATTGCCGCAACCCGGCAGAAAGCGGCTGACGATCACGCGCGCTGGGAGGCTGCCGTTGCCGCATGTAATGCGGGCGACGTCAGCCAGTGCGCGCAGCCACAGCAGCCATAGTCGAACCGCTCGTCAGTCGGCGAGCGGTCTTTCAGGGCAGGATCTGGGGTTCCCCGGCATCGGCGCGGTCGCAAGGCGAGCGATGCCGATGCCGGGGCGTGCCCTGATGCGCGCCGCATAATCGTCGTCGGGACTGGCAACTCTTGATTTTTGCAATGGTTATTGGTAGAATATCTACTGTGATAGGAGATTGTTCATGACCATAACTGCGACTCCCATTCTTCCCCGTTTCGGGGCGGAAATTTTCGGAGTGGACATCAGCAAGCCGCTGGATGCGGCGACGATCCGGGATATCATCGCCCAGCAGGATAAATGGGGCGTCACCGTCTATCGCAACACCGGGCTGGATGATGAGAGCCAGATCGCGTTCGCGCGTAATTTCGGCCATCTCGAGAGCCTGCCGCCCCGCGACGGACGGCCGCGTATCTTCCTGTTCAACGCCGGCAATCTCGATGCCAATGGCGAGATCAACTGGAGCCCGCAGGCGACGACCTATCGCAAGGGCGACCAGATCTGGCACACGGACAGCAGCTTCATGGATCTGCGCACATCCTATTCGATGCTCCGCGCGGTCGAGGTGCCCAGCACTGGCGGACCGACCTGGTTTGCCGATACGCGCTCGGCCTATGATGACCTGCCGCAGGCCATCAAGGACAAGATCGACAATCTCGAATGCGAGCACAGCCTCTGGTGGTCGCGCAAGCAGGGCGGCGCGGACATCACGCGCGAGCAGATCGAGGAGCGGCACCGGCCGGTCCACAAGATGGTGCATGTCCATGCCGGCTCGGGTCGCAAGGGACTTTATCTCGGCGCGCACTGCTACCGCGTGGTGGGCTGGAGCTGGGAGGAAAGCCGCGAACTGATCGACTATCTCAACGATTTTGCGACACAGGACCCCTATGTGATGTCGATCGACTATGCGGTCGGCGATATGGTGATCTGGGACAATCTCGCCAGTTATCACAAGGGTGGTCTGTTCGACTGGAACGAGCGCCGCGATATGCGCCGCGCCACCGTGCGCGAAGCGCCGGCGCCGGACGTCGACGACGATCCGTTTGGCGAGCTGTTCAAACAGGCCCCGGCGATCAAGCCGGTCGAGGCGGCCTGATCTCACGCACGGCCGAGGCGCCGCCACGGTGCCGCAGGGCCGGCGGGGAGCGGGGTCGTTCTTGCCGATCTTGCTGAAAAGGCGGACGTCCGGCGTCCCCGATGCCCGCTGGCCGACCACGCCGGAGCCACGGCCCGGCCGGCTTCCGAATCCGGCGCGCCGGCCATGATTGTCGGCAGCCGGCCGGGCAGCCGGGGCTGGTCTCCAAAACTCCCCTCATGCCGTCGGGGCGAGCGAAGCGTTGCCCGGAACCGGTGCCGCGACGCTGCGTTCTGGTCTCATGGAGACGGAGCGAGAGGAGTATTCGCGATGAGCGACAAGCCCAAAGTGCAAGGTGAAGGCAATTATGAGGCCGCGCGCGCCTATGATGCCGAGACCAGCAAGCATGCGAAGGACAAGGCCGCCGTGCACAAGGAGGCCGAAGCGGCCAAGCGCGCCCTGTCCGGCAGCGAGGCGGAGGCGCTGGCAGCGGCCGAGCGGGAAGGCCGCTCGCACGCCCGGCGCTGACAGGATGATGGTTGCCTGGTGCCGCCTGCCGGGCCAGGCAACTCGCCCAGATCGGGGTCGATTGGCACGGTGCGCGGTGCCTCTTGTGATCGTGCGGGCAGGCGCTAGGCTGGGATGGACGAACAACTAACGCATAGCTGCGCATGATATTGCGGCGCAATATGGCGCGCTCTGCTTTTTTGCATGGCTGTTATTTCCAATAATAATGTGGCTTTTTTGGCATGGTGGGCTCTGCTTTATGCTGCGTCGGCGTTATCTGACGCGGTTTTTCGTTGCGACGCACAAGGAAATCTGATTCCTTGTGAACGTGGCACAACGGACGCTTAACCGCCGGCTAACCTGGCGGGGCGCACTGTCCGCTTGCCACAGGAAAGATGGAGGCAATCATGGGTCAGCATGCCAGGCCGAATGACGGCGTCATCACGCTCGCGGAGTTGCGCGAATTCGCATCCTTTCCCGCCGCGACGCAGCGCTATATCCGCCGATCTCTCGACATCGCCTTCCAGCGCGGCACGCCTATGGAAACATGGAGCCGCGATGTCGTGGAGGAAGCGAGCATCCGTGCGCAGACGCGCATCTACGGCCGGCTCGATGCGATCAAGACGCTGGTGCCGGACGATAGCGGGCTTGATCAGGTGGAGCCGTTCCTGGCGCCGCTGGTCACCGTCTCCGCGTTCGATCTCAGCCAGAACCGGCTGGAGAGCTTCCAGTCCTACCGCTTTCTCTACGAGCGGCTGATCGGCGCCAGTGCGCGGCCATGGCTGCCGGGCAGTTTCTGTGCCGCCGCCAGCCTGCCACATATCCACCCGGAGCGTCGTCGTGCGCTGCTCCAGTCGATCAGCGAAGCGGCCGCCACGGCCGTCGGCTGGTCCACCCGCGAGCCGACCTTCTACCCTGAATGGGTGGAGAAGGTGGATACGGACAAGGCACCGCACTGATCGACGGGGCGGCATTCGCCGGCGCCGCCTTGCGATCGGCGGCCGGCGGTGCGCTCCCTGTGATTAGGCCCCTGCCCGCGCTATGAGGCGGCATGACGGACGATAGCTTTGCGGGCCCGGTGATCCGGAACCAGATATTGAGCCGGGATGCGCTCAGCACGCTCGTGGCGCAACCGGCTTCGGGCTGGCTGATCGACTGTGATTGCGATGAGGCCGATCTGTCCAATCTCAATCTGACCGGCTGGAGATTCCACGGATGTTCCATGCGGCGGACACGGTTCGGCGGCGCGCGGCTCGATGGCACGCAATGGCAATCCTGCCGGGGCGGGTTCGCAGACTTTCAGGGCGCGGATCTTACCGAGGCGGTCTTTGCGGCGAGCGATTTCAACAATGCGCTGTTTCGCCGTGCGAGGCTGGCATCGGCCCAATTTCGCGGATGCAAATTGACCGGGGCCGACTTGTCGGAAGCGCGGGCGATGGATGTCGGCTTCGATGAAACCTTGCTGATCAACGCCAAGCTGCCCGGCTATTCCTTTCATCGGCAACGGCTGCACAAGGTCGATTTCAGTCAGGCCGATCTGCACAAATGCGATTTCCGCGCCGCTGTTTTTGATGGGTGCAGCTTGCGTGACGCCAATATGGCGGACTGCCGTTTCGAGGGGGCGGACTTGCGCGGGGCGGACCTTGGCGGCCTGCGCCTGATCGCCGCCGCGCGGTTTCGCGGTGCGACGATCTCCAAGGAACAGGCCGGGCAATTGCTGGCGGAACTGGGTCTCAACGTCCGCTGACCGCCGGCGCCGTCACTCGGCCGCCAGCAGAGTCTCCGCGCCCTGCAGGTCGACCGAGACGAGGCGGCTGACCCCCTGTTCGACCATGGTGACGCCGAACAGGCGGTGCATGCGGCTCATCGTCACGGCATTATGGGTGACGATGAGGTAGCGGGTCTGCGTATCGGCGACCATGCGCTCCAGCAAATCGCAAAAGCGCTCGACATTGGCGTCGTCCAGCGGCGCGTCCACCTCGTCCAGCACGCAGATCGGCGCCGGATTGGTAAGAAACAGGCCGAAGATGAGCGCGGTGGCGGTGAGCGCCTGTTCGCCGCCGGAGAGCAGGGTGAGCGTCGTGAGGCGCTTGCCCGGCGGCTGGGCCATGATCTCGAGGCCGGCCTCCAGCGGATCGTCGCTCTCGACCAGTTCGAGATGCGCGTGACCGCCCTCGAACAAGGTGGTGAACAGGCGCTGGAAATGGCCATTCACGGCTTCGAATGCGGCAACCAGGCGGGCGCGGCCCTCCCGGTTGAGATGGCCGATGGAACCGCGCAGCTGGTTGATCGCCTGGGCAAGCTCCTCGCTCTCGGCGCGGCTGCGGGCTTGCGTCCCTTCCAGTTCGGCCAGTTCGCTCGCGGCGACGAGATTGACCGGGCCGAGCCGTTCGCGGTCCAGCGCCAGCTTGTCATGGTGGGCTTGTTCGTCCTGCGCGGGGCCGACATCGTCGCTCTCGAAGCCGAGCTTGCCGGGCAGCACGGGAGGCGGGCAGGCGAAGCGCTCGCCGCAATGCTGGCCGACCTCCTTGCGGCGGGCGACGGCATGCTCGGCGCGGGCGAGCGCGCCGGCGCGGGCCTCGCGGGCGGCCGAGAAAGCTTCATTGGCGGTCGCAAGCGTCGTTTCGGCGATGGTGAGGGCGGCCTGCGCGGCGGCCTCATCGGTCTGGGTCTGTCGGGCCCGATCGGCGTCGGCCTGCGCGGTGGCGGCGAGCGTCTCCAGTTCGGCGGCGAGCGCATCCGGCCGGCCGCGCAGAAGGGCGAGATCGACCGTGAGCGCTTCAGTCCGTTCCTTCATGTCGGCGATGCGCCGGGCGGCGTCGCCGGCACGGGCGCGCCAGCCGGCCACCTCGGCGCGGATGCTTTTGACGCGATCCTCATCCACCGCTAGCGCGCGCTGCGCCATTGCCTGTTCGGTCTGGATACGGCCGATCGCGGCGCGGCAGTCCGCCGCCGCGGTCTTGAAGCGCTCAACCTCGTCAGCCGTGTCCGCGCCCTCTGGCAGCGCATCATGGGCGGCCTGTGCGCTGGCCATGGCTTGTCCGGCGGCGGCATGATCGGTGGCGGCGAGAGCGGCATTGCGGTCGAGATCGGCGCGGCGGTGGGCAAGACGCTCCAGGTTTCCGGCGATGTCGGCCAGCGTCCGCTCGGCGGCGCGCTGGGCCTCGTCGGCAGCGGTGGCGGCGGCGCGGGCGGCGCGATCCTCGTCATTGGCCTGCGTCAGCGCGGCCTGGGCGGTGGCCAGCGCCGCCTCGGCGTCCGCCACCGCCGCGAGGATGGCGGGGCGCTCGGCGGCGATGGCTTGCAGGCGGTTGATGCGGATCAGCCGTTCGGCCGCCGCGGCGCCACCTTCCGTGACGATGAAGCCATCCCAGCGGCGCATCCGGCCATCCGGCGTGACGAGGCGCTGGCCGACCTGTAGGGGCTGACCGGCATCCACGGCCGCAACGGCAATCTGCGCGAGGCGACGGGCGAGCGCGGGCGGCGCCTCCACCCTGGCGGCAAGCGGCTCGCAGTCCTGCGGGAGAGGCGGGTCGCCGGGCAGCGGGTCTGCCCCGCCCCATCGCGCGCCGCCGCTTTCGCCGATGCCAGCGTGAAGATCATCGCCCAGCGCGGCGGCGAGCGCGCGCTCATAGCCCGGTTCCACGCGCAAGGCATCGATGGCGCGATGGTCGCCATCGGGCCGCTCAATGCCCTTGGCGAGTGCGCGGGCTTCGCTCTCCAGCGCGGCGGCGGTGGCGCGAGCGGTGGCGAGGAGGCGCTGTTGGGTGGCGACGGCTTCGGTCTGGGTTTCCCGCGCTTGCTGGGCGGCGGCGATGCGGGTTTCAGCCGCGCCGCGGGCGTCCAGCGCGGCGGTGCGCGCGGCCTCGGCAGCGGCCTGACGCGCGGTGAGCGGGGCGGCGTCCGGGAGCGCCGCAAGGGCAGTGGCGATCCGCTCGGTTTCTGCCTGCGCGCGGGCGAGCGTCTGTCGCGCGGCCCCCAGCGCGGCCTGCGCGACGCGGCGCTCGGCCTGTTCGCCGGCAAGGCGGGCCATGGCCTGCGCCAGCGCGACCTCGCTGTCTCGGCTCGCGCGTTCCGCTTCGGCAAGCCGGGTGGCGAAGCCGGGCAGCAGCGCCCTGGCATCCTTGAGCCGCGCGGCGAGCATCGTCTCTTCCGCCTGCAACCGTTCGATCGCATCGGCAGCGTCGATGGCCAGCGCGCCCTCGCGGGCCTGATCCTCGCTCATGCGGCCTAGCTGGCCGTCCAGCTCCGCGATACGGCGGATATGGCCATCGCGTTCCGCCGCCAGCCGTTCGAGGTTGAACCGCGCCTCGGCCGCCGCCTCGCGGGCGCTGGTCGCGGCGGCGCGGGCGGTGGCGAGTTGTTCGATCGCCTGTTGATTGATGGCCGCCGCGCCGAGCTGCGCTTCCTGTGCGGCGCGCACGCTGGCCTCCGCGGTCTCGGCCTCGCGCGCGGCGCGGTCGGCGGCCGTCGCGGCCTCCCGGTAGCGGGCGAAGATGGCGCGGCCCTCCGCCAGCAGGATGCGTTCACTGAGTTCGGTGTAGCGCTCGGCGGCGCGGGCCTGCCGGCGCAGGGCGGCGGCGCGGCTATCCATCTCCGCGAGGATGTCGTCGAGCCGGGCGAGGTTGGCGGCGCTGGCCCGCAATTTCTGCTCGGCGTCCTTGCGGCGCACATGCAGGCCGGCAATGCCTGCTGCTTCCTCCAGCATGGCGCGGCGCTCGGTCGGCTTGGCGGCGATGACGGCGGCGATCTTGCCCTGACTGACCAGCGCCGGGCTATGCGGCCCGGTGGCGGCGTCCGCAAACACCAGCGCGACATCCTTCGCGCGCACGTCGCGGCCGTTGGCGCGGTAGGCGCTGCCCGCGCCGCGCTCGATACGGCGCACCACTTCCATCTCGCCATCCGCGCCCAGCTCGATGGCCGGGATCGGCATGCCCGGCGGCTGCATGGCAAGCAGGCTCACCTCCGCGAAATCGCGCGCCGGGCGGGTCGCGGTGCCAGCGAAGATCACATCGTCCATGCCCCCGCCGCGCATCGATTTGGGGCTGGATTCGCCCATCACCCAGCGGATCGCTTCCAGCAGGTTGGACTTGCCACAGCCATTGGGGCCGACAATGCCGGTCAGCCCCGGCTCGATGCGCAGTTCGGTGGGTTCGACGAAGCTTTTGAAGCCGGTCAGCTTGAGGCGGCGGATCTCCATGGCTCAGCCGCGCGCCGGGGGCAGGCGGCGAGGCCTGCCCCATAAGGTGGTGATCGGCCCCCCCGGGGTCAATCAGGCCCCGGCGTCTTTGAGATGCTTGGCCAGCGAATCCCACGTCGCGACATTGTCGAGCAGCTTGCCGTTCATGACGACCGAGGGCGTGCCGGCGATCTGATATTGCTTGCTGTCCCGCTCTACGGCGGCGGCGAGCATTTCGGGCGCCTTGGGGTCGGCGAGGCAGGCGCGCACCTTGTCTTCCGGCAGGCCGCGCTGCTTGGCATATTCGATCAGCCCGGCCAGCTCGGCCAGCTTGACGAACCGCTCGGTCGGGCCGGCGGACAACGCGGCCTGATAGGAGCCCTCGCCGCTGCCCTGGATGTGCGTGATCATCGCTTCCTGATTGAGGAAGAATTGCAGATTGAGCGGGAAGAACGGCTCCGGCCCCCCACAGCGCGTGATGAGCGCCACAGCCATATCCAGCGGGTCGCGGACGAAATTGCGATATTCAAAGCTGACCTTGCCGCTCTTCACATAGTCGCGCTCGAGCGGCTCATGCGCGGCTTCGGTGAAATCGCGGCAATGCGGGCAGGTGTAGGAGCCGAATTCGACGATCTTGATCGGCGCATTCGGGTTGCCCATGCGGAAGCCGCCTTCCGGCGTTTCCTCGACGATGTCCGTCCAGCTCTTGCCGGCGGGGGCTTCAGCGCCGGCGACCGCGGCGGTGCTGCCTGCGCCGTTGCTGGCGCCATCCTGCTTGCCGCAGGCGGCGAGCGCCAGCAGGGCGAAAGCGAGAGGGGCGTAAGCGATTGGTTTCATGTCGTGTCAGGCCTCGTCAGGGTGCGGCGGAACGATGATCGGGCCGCTGGTTTAGGATGCGGGGGCAGCCTCTGCAATGGCGGAGCGAGCGCTCACTTGCCGGTGGCGGGGAGGAGCGCCTTGAGGCGCGCCCAGTCATGCACGTCGGCGAGCGGCTTACCGTCGAGAATGAAGAAGGGCGTGCCGCTGAACTCCTTGGTATCCCACGCACTGGCAGTGAGGTTCAGCACTTGCGAGAGCATGGCCTTGTCCGCCAGGCATTTGCGCTGCGCGGCGGGCGTGACGCCGTGTTTGGCGAGCAGAGCGATGAGCCCGGTCTTGTCGGCAATATCAGCGACCTGTTCGGCCTGCTCGCGCTTGGGCTGGCCTTCCTGCGCGCGGGCATAGATGTCGGCCTGCTTGATCCATGCGTCATGATTGGCGAACAGCGCCTCATGATTGGCGAGGAAATGGGCGGCCCCGCCGCAGCGGGCGAGGATGGCGGCGGTGAGGTCGAACGGATCGCGCACGAAATTGCGCAGTTCGAGGCTGAGCGTGCCCTGCCTGATCCAGTCCGCCTTGAGCGAAGGCGTCGCTTCCGCCGCGAAATGCGCGCAATGCGGGCAGGTGTAGCTCAGATATTCGACCAGCTTTGTCCTGGCCGCCGGATTGCCGAGAATGAACGCGCCATTGTCGCCGAGCGTGATGGTCTTGCTCCAGTCGCGGCCGGATTGGGCGGGCGCCGCCGTGGCCAGCGTGAACAGGGTGAAGGCGGCAAGGCAGGCAAGAAGGCGGCGCAGCATCGGTCGGGCTCTTTCGGGGATAGAGGAGCGGAAACGGGGTGGTGGCGCAGCGCGAAGGCGCCGCCCGACGCGCGCCGGGCACCCGACATTCGGGCGCAGGGCGGGCGTTGCGGGCGCGGGGCGGGATGAGGTCATGGCCGGGCCGCGCGCCGCTAGCTGATCCGGGGCAGCCGGGCTGGCTTGGCAAGCCCGCGCGCCATGGATTCGAGCACGGTGCGCAGTTCCGGATCGCTCACTTCGCGCAGGCCCTCGCCCAGTTCCTGCGGGATGGGGCGCAGCATGACGGGCGGGGGACGGCGCACCGGCTCGATCGGCTGCACCATGCCCTGCTTGATCGCAACGCGCGAGACGGCCTCATAGCCGAAAAAGCGGTTCACCCGCTCGATAATCTCCGGGATGAGATGTTGCACCATCGGTGCGTGACCGCCGCCGACCGTGAGTTGCAGCGTGCCGCCGGAGCGTCGCCCGGTCGGGAAGCGGATCGATTCGGGGCTGGTGAGCGCGGCATAGCGCTGGCCGACAATCTCCGCCCAGCGCGTGACAATGCTCGACTGGATGAAGCCGAACTTGCGGAAAGCCGCGCGGCCGATGTCCGGCATCAGGTCTACGATCGCGCGGGCCGGGCCGCCGCGTGGCCGTTCGCGAATCGCCGGCGCAGCCTTGGCGGCGCGCGGCTTGCGCTCAGGCTTGTCCGACGCCTTGCTCTCCACGGGTTTTGTCATGCCTCGGTCCATGCCATAGGCAGGCCATGCCCGTCGACGGATTAATCATGCCCATGCCGCAAGCAGCCATGCCGGATGGCGCGGTGGCGCTTGCCTTGCTGGCGCATTATCGCGCCCATGCCCGCCGCCTGCCGTGGCGCAGCCCGCCCGGCACGCCGCCGCCCGCACCCTATCGCGTGTGGCTGTCCGAGATCATGCTGCAACAGACGACGGTGGCGGCGGTCATCCCTTATTATGAGCGGTTTCTGGCGCGCTGGCCCACGGTGGAAGCACTGGCGGCGGCGGATGATGCCGCGCTGATGGCCGCCTGGGCCGGGCTTGGCTATTATGCCCGGGCGCGCAATTTGCTGGCGTGCGCGCGGCATGTGGCGGGGGAGTTGGGCGGGCGATTTCCCGAGGACGAAGCCGGGCTGCGCGCGCTGCCGGGCATTGGTGCCTATACGGCCGCGGCCATCGCCGCCATTGCGTTCGGCCAGCGTGCGGTGGTCGTTGACGGCAATGTCGAGCGGGTGGTGAGCCGGCTGTTTGCAGTCGAGACGCCGCTGCCCGCCGCCAAGCCGGAACTGCGCGTCCTGACGGACAGCATCACGCCGGAGCGGGACGCGGGGGATTTCGCGCAGGCGATGATGGACCTTGGCGCCACCATCTGCACGCCGACGCGGCCGGCCTGCCTCACCTGCCCGCTGCGCAGCGGCTGCGCGGCGCAGGCGACGGATGACCCCGGCCGCTTCCCGGTCAAGACGCCCAGAAAAGCCCGGCCCGAGCGCAGCGGCGCGGCATGGTGGGTCGAGTGGGCAGGCGCGGTGTGGCTGGTCACCCGGCCCGAGCGCGGCCTGCTCGGCGGCATGCTCGGCGTGCCGACCGGCGACTGGGTGGAGGGCGGCGTCCCCGTATCCCCTCCGCCGCTGCCCGGTGACTGGCGGGCGATCACCGGCACCGTGCGGCATGTGTTCACCCATTTTGCGCTGGAGCTACGGATCGCGCGGTTGCAACTGGAGCATCCGCCTGCACCGCAGAGCCTTGCCAGCGCTCTTGGCGAGGGCCAGTGGTGGCCGCTCGACCGGCTGGACGAGGCGGGGCTGCCGACGCTGTTCGCGCATGTCGCGCGAGCTGTCCGGACGGCGCAAGGCGAGACGGGATGAACCGAAGCAGCATGCGAGCAGCCGATCAGATCACCTTCACCGGCGGCACGCTCGATCGCGCCGATCAGTTGCGCGTTCACCCGGAGCGGCTGGCGGCGGCATGGAGCGATCCGCGCGCGCGGGTCATCCGGCTCGATGGGCTCGATCCGCTGCCGACGGACGCAGGGCAACTCGCCGCCACGCCCGTGCCTGCCGATGCCGCGCTGGCCGACCATGCCTTGCTCGGCTTGCGGGCGGATGGCGCGCCAGTTTTCGTCTCGCTCCATATCGCGGCATCGGGCGAGGCGTCGCCCACCCCGCCGCCGGGGTCTCCGCCCAAAGTCTGGCAGATCGTGCCCTTGCTCACGCCGGAGGAGGCCGCGCTGTATGGCGGCGCGCGCAGCCTCGTCGACTGGCATGACCGCCATCCCTTCTGTGCCCGCTGCGGCGCGCCGACCTATCCCGCCAAGGCCGGCTGGGCGCGCCAGTGCGGCACCTGTCAGGCCGAGCATTTTCCGCGCACCGATCCGGTCGTCATCATGCTCGCCGAATATGAGGGCAAGGTGCTGGTCGGCCGGGGGGTGCGCTTTCCGCCGGGGCGCTTCTCCGCGCTGGCGGGCTTCGTCGAGCCGGGCGAAAGCTTCGAGGAAGCGGTGCGCCGCGAGCTGTGGGAAGAGGCCGGCATCCGCGTCGGCCGGGTGGAATATCTGATGAGCCAGCCATGGCCCTTTCCCTCGCAGCTCATGATCGCCTGCAAGGCGCAGGCGCTGGGCGATGCGCTGACGCTGGATGTCGAGGAGGTGCCCGAGGCGATGTGGGTCAGCCGCGACGAGGTGCGCGCCGCATTGGCCGGCGAGGACGGCGCACGCTTTCTCGCGCCGCCGCCGGTCGCGGTCGCGCATGTGATGTTGCGGGACTGGCTGGGCGATTGAGGGCGCGGCGCGGGTTTCGGGCCCGCACGGGTCGTTGGCGGTTTCACCCGCGCGACAATTCAGGCGGGCGCTGCGATGCGGCTGATGAGGTGATCGGCGCACGCATTGCGTCGACTCGGGGCAATGGCTACAGCGCCCCTTCTATCCTTTGGACTGCCGGGATTTTCTGACTCATGCTCAGCCTCAATGACGCTCTCGATCGCGCCCAATCGCTGGCTGACGCGGCGCGCCGGGCCGGCGCGGATGCGGCCGATGCCGTCTATGGTTGTGATGCTTCCGCCGGTGTGAGCGTGCGGCTGGGCGAGCTGGAGGATGTCGAGCGCTCCGAATCCGAGCATGTCGGTCTGCGCGTGTTCGTCGGTCAGCGCTCGGCCAGCGTGTCCTCGTCCGATATGGCACCAGCCACGCTGGCGACCCTGGTCGAGCGGGCGCTGGCCATGGCGAAGGAAGCGCCGGAGGATGCCTATGCCGGGCTCGCGCCCGAGGACCGGCTGATGCGCAAGAAATTCCCCGCGCTCGATATCGCCGATGACGAGGAGCCAGACCCCGCCGAGTTGCGGGCCAGCGCGCTCGAAATCGAGGAAGCGGCGCGCGGCGTCACCGGCGTGACCAACAGCGAGGGCGGCGGCGCCAGCTTCGGCCGGGCGCAGATGGCGCTGGCCACCAGTCATGGTTTTGCGGGTGCCTATGCCGGCACGCAGCACAGCATCTGGGCGAGCGTCATCGCTGGCGAGGGCGCGGGCATGCAGCGCGATCATGCCAGCCATGTCGTGCGCCGTCGGGCAGATCTCGAGACGCCGGACGCGGTCGGCGCGCGGGCCGGCGCGCGCGCGGTCGCCCGACTCAATCCCAGCCGCATCGCCAGCGGCACCATGTCGGTGATCTTCGATCCGCGCGTGGGCAACAGCCTCGTCGGTCCGCTGATCGGCGCGATCACCGGTCCGGCGATCACCCGCAAGGCGAGCTTCCTGCTGGACGCCAAGGGGCAGCGCATCCTGCCCGCCGGCCTCAGCATCGTCGATGATCCCCATCGCCTGCGCGGCCTGCGCTCGCGGCCGTTTGACGGGGAAGGCCTGCCCACCGCGAAAATGCGGCTGGTAGATGACGGCGTGCTGATGGGCTGGCTGCTCGACAGCGCCTCGGCCCGCCAGCTCGGCCTGGCGCCAACCGGCCATGCCACGCGCGGCGGGGGCGGATCGCCTGGCGCGGGTGCCAGCAATGTCCATCTGGAAGGCGGCAGCGCGACCCCGCGCGAGCTGATGGCGGATGTGATGCGCGGCCTCTATGTGACCGAGTTGATCGGCCATGGCGTCAATCCGGTGACCGGCGATTATAGCCGGGGCGCATCAGGCTATCTCATCGAGAATGGCTCGGTGACGCATGCCGTGGCGGAAATCACCATCGCCGGCAATTTGCGCGACATGCTGGCACGGCTCATCGCGGCGGACGATCTGGCGTTCCGTTACGCCATCAATGTGCCGACCCTGCGCATCGACGGGATGACCATTGCCGGCGAATGAGCGCCTCCTCCAGCCCATCCTGACGATTGCCGCCATGGCCGGCGAGCTGGCCATGGCGCATTGGGCGCCGGGCCGCGCCCATGACAATCAATGGGAAAAAAGCCCCGGCGAACTGGTGAGCGATGCGGACCTGCTGGTCGACGCCCTGCTGCGCGAACAACTGGGCGCGCTGCTGCCCGAGGCGGCCTGGCTCTCCGAGGAAAGTGGCGAGACGCCGGGGCGCAGCGATGCGCGCCTGGCATGGGTGGTCGATCCGATCGACGGCACCCGCGATTTCGTGCGCGGGCGGCCGGGTTGGGCGGTTTCCATCGGGCTGGTCGAGGATGGCGCGGCGATCATCGGCGTGCTGATCGCGCCGGCGCGCGGCGAGCGCTGGTGGGCGACGCGCGGCGGCGGCGCCTGGCGCAATGGCGCGCGACTGGAAGTGGGCGGCCGCACCACATTGGCCGGGGCGCGCGTGCCGATCGACAATCTGCGCGGCATCGATGTGGCCTATACGGTGGTCGACAAGCCCAACAGCATTGCGCTGCGCATGGCGATGGTGGCGGCCAATGAGGCGGATCTGGTGGCGGGCCTGCGGCGCGGCGCGGAATGGGACCTTGCCGCCGCCGCGCTGATTGCGCAGGAGGCCGGCGCACGGGTGACGGATGCGCTCGGCCAGTCGATCCGCTTCAACAAGCCCGATCCCAGCGTGACCGGCCTGCTCTGCGCGGTGCCGGCAATCCACGAGGCGGGCCTTGGCCGGTTGCGTGAACGGGCGCTCAAGCTGTTGGGCGAGGGCCCGGCGGGGGCCGGCTGAGGCAAGCGGCACCCCGGTTTTGTCAGGACGCCGCCTTCCTCATAGCGAGAAAATTGCCCGGCGCTGCGCCGTTCGCTCCGCCATGGACGGCAACGCTTGCCGCCCGTGCCGGAATGTTAACGATCTCTATACGGCGCCTTCCTAGGGAGCGGGGATCACGGACGAACCATCCTAGGAGGACCAATGTTCAAAAAGCTTGCGCTCGTTGCGCTCATCACCGCTTCGGCGTCCGCCGCACAGGCGCAGACCGGCCTGCGCGCCGACGTCCAGATCGGCTGGGACCATCAGTCGGTCGACGTGCTGCTGAGCGATTCGGTCGGTGTCGTATCGGGCAAGGATAGCCGGGATGGCTTCGCCTATGGCGGCGAAATCGGCTTTGACGTGCCGGCCGGCAACTTCCTCGTGGGCGTCTATGGTGGCATCACCGGTGCGAGCACGGGTGAATGCATCGAGGTTTATGGCGGCGACGAAGCCTGTCTGAAGGCCGGTCGCAATTTCTCGGCCGGCGTGCGGGCGGGTGCGATGCTGAGCGGCAATGTGCTGCTCTATGCCAAGGGCGGCTATTCCAACGGCCGGCTGAAGGTGAGCTACCGTGATCCGGTCGACCCCAGCTATGATTTCCGTGCCGGCGGCAATTTCGACGGTTATCATCTTGGCGCCGGGGTGCAGGTCGATCTGGGGCGCAATATCTATTCCAAGCTGGAATATGTCCGCACCGATTATAAGGATTTCGACTATCGCGACGGCACGTTCGGCGCCCGCGCCCAGCTGGATCGCGATACCGTTCTCTATGGCTTCGGTATCCGTTTCTGATTGACCGGGCCCGCGCCGGTGCGACCCGGCGCGGCCCCTTTTCGTCCGGGGTGCGCTTCGGTCTGTTCGCTCTTGGCGCGGGACGCTAAGCAGT
This sequence comes from Sphingobium sp., assembly GCA_035555575.1. Lineage (GTDB taxonomy): Bacteria > Pseudomonadota > Alphaproteobacteria > Sphingomonadales > Sphingomonadaceae > Sphingobium. The sequence goes on along the minus strand of DATMGL010000024.1, from coordinate 34,566 downwards.
CCTCCGAACGGATTCGGGAGTGAAGCATGCGCACAGCGACAATCATCGGACTTTTGGCATCGGCGGCATTGGGCGGCGGCTTGGCAGCGGCCCCGGCGGCGGCGCAGGGCGATGATGGCGCGCGCTGCGAGGCCGTGACCGGCGCGATGTTCGATGGGGCGAACGTCACGGCGCTTTATGTCGATGCGGATGCGCATAGCGGCCTGCCGGCCTATTGCGAGGTGAGGGGCACGCTCCACCCCACGGAGGGCTCCAATATTGGCGTGGTCTATCGCTTGCCCGTGCACTGGAACGGCAAGCTGCTCGGTCTTGGCGGAGGCGGCTGGGCCGGTAATCTGACACTCGCCGCGGCCAGTGAGGGGCTCAAGCAGAATTACGCGACGGCGCAGACCGATGGCGGCCATCCCGGCACGGAAGTGTGGGAAATGTCGTGGACGAGCAGTCCGGACGCGGTGACCGACTTTGCCTATCGCGCGATCAATCGCATGACGGTGAGCGGCAAGGCGCTGCTCAAGGCCTATTATGGGCGAGCGCAGGAGCGCGCCTATTTCCACGGTTGCTCCACCGGCGGCCGCATGGCGCTGATGGAAGCGCAGCGTTTTCCGGATGATTATGATGGCATCATCGCCGGCGCCCCGGTTTACAGCCTGCAGGTGCAATCCAGCGCGGTGCTGCGCAATATCGGCTTTGCGCGGCCGGGTGGCGCCTTCACCCCGGCATTGCTCAAGCTGGTCAGCGAGAGCGCGCTCAAGGCCTGCGACGGCAAGGACGGACTGGTCGATGGCGTGATCGCGCAGCCGCGCGCCTGTGGCTGGCAGCCATCCGCGCTGGCCTGCAAGCCGGGGCAGAATGCGGATAGCTGCCTCTCCAAAGGGCAGGTCGCCGCGCTCAACACCATGTATGCCGGCGTGCGCGCACCGGACGGAAGCTGGGCGCAACTGCCGCTGAGCAAGGGCGGCGAGGCCGACTGGAGCATGTTCATCAACACCTCCGGCGGCGGCACCACGGCCAGCACAGGCGGTGGCATGCCGGGACTGGGACATCTGCTGTTCGATGGCCGGCAGGTGGATTTCGCCCAGCTCACTCCCAAGGATGTGGTTGAGGCACGATCCAGCGCGTTCGCCAAACTATATGAGGCGACCAATCCCGATCTCTCCGCTTTCTTCGCGCGCGGCGGCCGGCTGATCCTGTGGCATGGCGAGTCCGATGCGGGACCGAGCGCGGTGGGCACGCTCGATTATGCGAAGGCCGTGGCGAAGGGGGATGCCAAGGGCGCGGCAGAGCATCTGCGCACTTATTTGCTGCCGGGCGTCGGCCATTGCCGGGGCGGACCGGGCGCGGATGTCGTCAACTGGCTGGGCTCGCTCGATGCATGGGTCGAGAAAGGGCAGGCGCCGGGCACGCTCGTTGCCACGCGGGCCGATGGCACCAGGACGCGGCCGGCCTGCATCTGGCCGCAGGTCGCCCATTATAGCGGCAAGGGCGAGGCCAATGATCCCGCATCATGGCACTGCGTCGCCGGCGCGAAGGAATAAGCCGGGGCAGCACTGGTTGGCCGATGCGGCGGCAACGCCGCGGCCGGCCGACGCCGACGCCGACGCTGCCGCCGGTTGATTCGCGGTCGCGGGCGAGGCTGGGCCGGTGGTGTCATCCCGGTTGCGGCCTGCCCTTTGGTGTGGGTCAACGATGCCGGGGGATTATCCGCAAAGGGGCACGGTCTGCTCGTTGTTGCGATAGCCCTGCGCGCTGGCCCCAGGGGCCTCGACAGGCCCTCACAACCGGTCGATTTTCATGCTGAAGATGGCTTCGTGCGGGGCATAGCACGCCATGGCGTCGACCAGTTCGGCCAGTGTCGCGCGGGCGGTGAGGATGGTGGCATGCGCGGGGCGGATGAAGCCCGTCTCGATCATATGCGCGTTGAAGGCCAGCAGATGATCGAAAAAGCCGCCGGCGTTGAGCAGCCCCACCGGCTTGTCATGATAGCCAAGCTGCGCCCAGCTCACCGCTTCCCAGAGCTCATCCATCGTGCCGACACCGCCGGGCAGGGCGATGAAGCCGTCCGCCAGCGTCGTGAACAGCGCCTTGCGGGCGTGCATGTCCGGCACGACATGCAATTGCGTGAGGCCGCGATGCGCCATTTCGGCGTCGACCAGCGCTTCGGGGATGACGCCGGTCACCTCGCCGCCCGCGGCCAGCGCGGCATCCGCCAGCACGCCCATCAGGCCTACCTTGCCACCGCCATAGACGAGGCCGATGCCCCATTGCGCAAGCTGCGTGCCGACGGCCTGCGCGGTCTGCGCATAGAGCGGATCGCGCGGGCTGGCCGAGCCGCAATAGATGGCAAGCCGGCGCAGTCGCCTCACGCCGGATCGCCCAGCATGAGCGCGGCCGTGGCGCGGGCCGAGGCGAGCACGGCGGGAACGCCCGGCCCCGGATGCGTGCCGGCCCCGACGAAATAGAGATTGCCGATCACATCGTCGCGGTGATGCGGGCGGAGCCACGCGCTTTGGGTGAGCAGGGGCTCCAGGCTGAAGGCACTGCCATGATGAGCCCCCAGATCCTGCGCGAAATCGGGCGGCGCATAGGAGAATTGCACCTTGATGCGGCTGCGTATGTCCGGAATGAAACGCCGGCCGATCTCGTCGAGAATGCGCTCGGTGAGGATCGGCCCCACCTCGTTCCAGTCGATTGGCAGCTTGCCGAGATGTGGCGCCAGCACCATCGCATAGAAGGTCGAGTGGCCGGGCGGCGCCAGGCTTGGGTCCGTCACGGTCGGGTGATGGAGATAGATGGCGAAATCCTCCGGCAGCACGCCATGATCGAAAATATCGGTCAGCAGCTCGCGGTAGCGCGGGCCGAACAGGATCATGTTGTGCGGGATGCCGGGCCACGTCCCCTCGATGCCGAAATGAACGAGAAACGCGCTCGGACTCCAGCGCTTGCGGGCGATGGCGTGGGCACGCTCGGGGCCACGCTTGTGATCGGCCAGCAGGTCGGCATAGCTGTGCATGAGGTCGGCATTGCTGGCGATCGCATCCGCCTCGACATGCCGCCCCGCGCGCGTGGTGACGGCGGTGGCGCGATCCCCCACCGTCTCGATCCGCACCACCGGATCACTCAGATGGAGCGTGCCGCCGAGCCGCTCGAACTGCTTGGCCATGGCGCGCACCAGCGCATGGGTGCCGCCCTGGGCGAACCACAGGCCGCTGTCCTTCTCCAGCTTGTGGATGAGCGCGTAGATGGCGCTCGTCGTCATGGGGTTGCCGCCGATGAGCAGGGTGTTGAAGGACAATGCCTGCCGCAGCTTCTCATTCTTCACGAAACGCGCGACCATGGCGTAGACCGAGCGCCATGCCTGATATTGCACAAGGTCGGGCACCGCGCTGAGCATCGCGCCGAGGGTCTGGAAGGCGACATGGCCGCGCTTTTCATACCCCTCCCGGCAGGCGGCGGCGCTGTAATCGAGAAAGCGCTGATAGCCGGCAAGGTCACCGGGATCGAGCCGGGCGATCTCGCCGCGCAGTTGCGCATCATCATGGCTGAAATCGAAATTGGTGCCGTCCGGCCAATTGAGCCGGTAGCAGGGATCGACCGGCAGCAGCGTCACATCATCGGCCATATTATGGCCGGAGAGGCGCCAAAGCCCGGCGAAGCTGTCCGGATCGGCGATGATGGTGGGACCGGCATCGAAGGTGAAGCCGTCCTTTTGCCAGGCATGGGCGAGCCCGCCGGGCAGGTTGCGGCCCTCGAGGATGGTGGTGGCGATGCCCGCCGATTGCAGGCGCAGGCCGAGCGCTAGCCCGCCAAATCCCGCGCCAATGATGACGGCCGTCTTCATGATGCGTCTCCAGGGGCGCGGCTGACGCGGGTTTCGGGCACGGAAGGCTTGCCGATCAGGATGCGCAGCTTGTCCATAAGGCGTGTCTGCCCGGCATAAGAGCGGTCGATGAGAGCGGGGTCAAGGCGATTAGGGTGTCCGAAGCGAAGAGGGGCGCTGTCGTGGCGCGAGCCTTCACAATGCGTTGTAAAATCGGGATTATGCATATTCATCCGTGAGCAATGGCCAGTAACCGGCCACCTCGATGGGGTGGAATCGGTCGTAACAACAGAGTCTGTCCCAAAACAATACGAATGAATCAGAAGGTGATTAACGCAATTTAACAAATTGCGATGCCCCGATAAGGCGAGCGCCATCTTTTGTGGGAGACAAGGATATGAAAAGCTGGTTCACGGTTGCCCTGGGGGCGGCCGCCATGAGTTTTGCCGGTGCGGCGAGCGCGACGACGCTGGATATTACGTCGGTTTCGACCATTCATGGCAATCAATATTCTGCCAAGGTCAATGCGCCAGCCGTCAATTTCTGGCCCAACAGCGCGCCGAAAGTCAGCACCACGGCCTTGCTGTCACCACAGACGATCAAGGGCAGCCTTGATGGCGGGGCCGCCACGACTCTCAAGGCCTTTTGCATCGAGCTGTCCCAGACCTCCAAAAAGGGCAGTTTCGAAGTCGTGACGCTGTCCGACTATCTGGCCGGTAAAGGCAAGAGCGGAAGCTATGACACGATCGCCGGATTGATCAGCACCTATGGGACGACCACCAACAGCCCGCTGGTCGATGCGGCTGTGCAACTGGCGGTCTGGGAAGCCTTCTATGAAACGAAGAGCAACTTCAACGTCAGCACGGGGGCCTTCACCAGCTCGAACTGGAGCGACCAGACACGGAAAGGAGGCTCGGAGGTCCGCGACCTGGCGAACCAGTATCTGGCGGGCGCAAATGATCTCACCATCGATCCCAGCCTGAGCTTCTACGTGGCCAAGAACGCCAAAAATCAGGATCTGCTGTTCTTTGAGTTCGGCCCGCCACCAGCGGTGCCTGAGCCGGCAAGCTGGGCGATGATGATCATCGGCTTCGGTCTGGTCGGCGGCACGCTGCGCCGGCGTGCCATGCGGACGGCGATCAGCTTCGGTTGATCGGCTGAGCGTGCATTACAGGGCATGAGACAGGCGGCCCCGCAGCACTCTGCGGGGCCGCTTTTCATTGTGCGGGCCGCGCGTCGAGCGACGGCCGCAAGCTGGTCAGGCCGGTGTTTCGCCCTGAACGGTCGTGCGATAGAGTTCGCGCCGATGGCCGTCATAATCGTTGCTGGCGTGGTGCAGGCTGATGCGGTTATCCCACAGCACCAGCATCTTCGGCTCCCAGCGCAGGCGGCAGGTGAAGGCGTGCTGGGTGATATGCGCGGCGAGAAAGGCGAGCAGTGGCCGGGCTTCCGCGCTCGTCATGCCTTCAATGCCGATTGCATAGGATTCATCGACATAGAGCGCTTTTTCGCCGGAGTGCGGATGCGTGCGGACAAGCGGATGATAGGAGCCGGAGAATGCCTGGTCCTTCTTCGCGTCCGAGGCGAAGGGAATGGCTGCGCCGACGAGCCGAGCCTGCGTATCAAAATTGACCTGCGCCGACATATGGATCCGCAGTGGCGCGAGCATCGCCTGCATCGCCGGGCTCAGCATCCGATAGGCGAGCACCGTATTCGCCCAGGCCGTATCGCCGCCATAGGGCGGGATCTCCACGCTATAGAGCGTGCTCACCGAGGGCGGCTGGGGCAGGAAGGCCGAATCGGTATGCCAGGAACCGCCGAACACCGCCTTGGTACAGGTTTCGGCTTCCTTGATGACGGGCTGGACATCGGGATGGTCCGCAACGCCGGCGGTATAGGCATCGGTACCGAAGGGCCCCCAGCGCAGGCTGAACGCTTCATGATCGGCATGGCTCAGGGGTTGATCGCGAAAATAGATCATCTTGTGATGCCACAGCGCATCCTGCACTTCCGCAAAAGCCTCGTCGGAGAGCGACCGCACATCCACGCCGGCAATCTCCGCGCCCATGGCGGCGGCGAGCGGGCGCGCGGTAATGTGGCGGTAAGGGCGCGCGTGATTGTCGAATGCGCCTGACGGGGTAACGCGGACTTCCTGCATCTCACTCTCCTTCGTCGATACGCTTTCGCCGATTCGACGCCTTTATAATTAACACGATAACTATTTTTGCCAAAGCCTTTATGCCAGCGCCCCGCAACGCCGCGAATCCAGGCTATTCGGTGGCGGTCAGCGTGGTGGAGAGCGCATGGAGCTCGGCGGCCAGCCGTTCCAGCCGATCGGCGCCGAACCGCCGCGAGAAATCCTGATAGACGCCGGCCATGTCCTTGGCGACCTGCCCCACCATCATGTGGCCTGCGGGTGAGAGGCTGACATGGGCCCGGCGCCGGTCGTTGCCATCCTCACGCCGGATGACGAGGCCGCGCGATTCCAGGTCGCGAATGATGCGGGTGACGCTGGGGGGGTGGAGCAGCGCGGCGGAGGCCAATGTCGTCGGATCGCATGATGTCCGCTCGGCCAGCTCGCGCAGCACGCGCCATTGCGGTTCGCTCAGCGCGACTTTCCGCAACGCCACGCGCAGCGGGCCGATGACGGCTTCCCTGGCGGAAATGAGCCGGGCTGCCAGGGATTGCTGAAATGGCGGCAAGCCGGATGTGGCGGAGTCCATAGGCGCGCTCCCTGCGTGGTGAATCGGGCGATCCTGTGCGCCCGTGACCATGGACGGTCCAGCGCAAAGCTATGGAACAACGCCGCGCGAGGCAAATGGCGGGTTCGTTTTTCCGCCCGTGGTTCCGCGGCGCAGCGGCCCCGCCGCGAAGCACATAGCTATCATCGCCAGTCTATGCTAGGAGCCGGCTTGATCTCGCATGTGCACACGGACACAGGCGCAAGCACAGGGAGGCTCGAACCTCCGGAAATAGGGGAGGGCTTTCACCCAATTTCATTTCACTTGCTCGATTGAAAGTCAAACCATGCGTACCCCCCGCCTTTATCCGCTGAAAGATCTGGAAGATATTCCAGGCACGACGGTGTTCACCGCTATTCGGTCGCGCGAGGCTTACCATCTCCACAAATTCTGCATGTCCTTGATGGAGCCGGCCAACCGCCAGGCTTTCAAGGCGGACGAGCATAGCTATCTGGATCGCTTCCGGATGAGCGCCGAGCAGAAGCAGGCCGTTCTCGAGCGCGATTTCAATCGCCTGATCGATCTTGGCGGCAATATCTACTTCCTCGTCAAGCTTTCCAATACGGATGGCTGGAGCGTGCAGAAGGCGGTCAGCTCGATGACCACCATGACCGCGGACGAATATGCCGCGATGATGCGCGCGGGCGGCCGCTCGCCCGATGGCAACCGCTCGATCCGGGACGGCAATTAATGGCGCGGATCACGGCGGGCGTCGCCACGAGCCACGTACCCGCGATCGGCGCGGCGTTCGACCATGGGCGGACGGGCGAAGATTATTGGAAACCCGTTTTCGACGGCTATGACTGGGTCAAGCAGTGGGAAGAGCAGGAAAAGCCCGATGTGGTGATCCTGTGCTATAACGACCACGCTTCCGCCCTGATGCTGGACGTGGTGCCGACCTTCGCGCTTGGCTGCGCGGAAGAGTTCGCGCCGGCGGACGAAGGCTGGGGCCCGCGCCCGGTGCCGACCGTCTATGGCCATGTCGAGCTGGCGGCGCACCTGGCCGAGCAGCTCGTGCTCGACGAGTTCGACCTGACGCTGATGAACCACATGGATGTGGACCATGGCTGCACCGTGCCGCTCAGCCTCATGTTCGGTCAGGTGGAGGAGTGGCCCTGCCGCGTCATTCCGCTCGCCGTCAATGTGACGCAGTTCCCCACGCCGTCCGGCAATCGCTGCTGGATGCTGGGCGAGGCGATCGCCCATGCGGTGCGCAGCTTCCCGGAGGATCTCAACGTGCAGATCTGGGGCACCGGCGGCATGAGCCACCAGTTGCAGGGTCCGCGCGCCGGGCTCATCAATCCCGAGTTCGACAATGCGTTCCTCGATGGCCTGATCGACGATACCGACAAGCTGCGGGCGATCACGCGGCTGGAATATCTGCGCGAATCCGGCTCGGAAGGCATTGAGCTGATCATGTGGCTCATCATGCGCGCCGCGCTGGGCAAGGATGTCGAGCAGCTTCACCGCTTCTACCATGTGCCCGCCTCCAACACGGCGGTCGGCCACATCGTGCTGCGGCCCAAGGCAGCGGCCGAGGGCTGAGCGGGAGGGCCCGTCGGGCCCGCCAGACCCGTTTTATCGGATTGCGACGCGCGGCGGGCCCAATGGGTTCGCCGCGCGTCTTCGTGTCGGCAGGAGCTGGCCGGGGCGGTGTCGTCATGGCGCGCGGGAGGATCATGATGGACAAGATGATCTTGCACGGGAAGGCTCGACTTTTCCGGCATTGATCCTCTAGTCTCTCCGGCAAGGGGAGGACTGGATATGCTTGGCAAGTCGCTATTGGCCGCCGTGGCGCTGTGCCTGATCGGGCCATCGGCCGCGCAGGCCCATCATTCCTTTGCCGCCTTTTTTGACGCGAACAAAACCGTCAAACTGCGCGGCACGGTGACGGATTTTCATTTCACCAACCCGCACGGAACCATCGGTCTCGATGTGACGGACGAGACCGGCAAGGTCCAGCGCTGGCGAGCGGAAACCAATGCGCCGGTAGTGCTGATGCGGCGCGGTTGGGCGCGTGACAGCGTCAAGCCGGGGGACATCGTCACGATCGACGGCTGGGTCTCGCGTGACGGCAAGCCCTATCTGCGCCTACGCGCTGCCTTTGACGCCAACGGCAAGCCGATCGGGCAGATGTTCGGGCAAAGCGATGGTTAGGGCGGGATGGCTGGCAGGGCATGATCATGGAGGGAGGAGCATGGACTGGATGAGGCGCGCGGCCCGGACCGGGCTGGCGGCATGGGCGGTGGTGGCGCTGCCGCTGCCGGCTGCGGCGGCGGACCGCGCACCGCCCGATCTGGCGGGCTTCTGGTCGCTGGACACAACGCCAGACGCCACGGACCCGGCGCTGATCGCCAAACTGCCACCCGATACGGTGGTGCTGGACGATACCGGCGTGGCGGAGTTTCCGAGCGGCGAATTTGGCGGGCTCAAGCTCAAGCCCGGCGCGCAGGCGGCGGCGGCGAAGTGGCGGCCGCAGGATGAAATGACGCTATCGCGGGTCTGTGCCGCGCCGTCTGTCGTCTATGCCATTCAGGGGCCCTTCCCGTTTGAAATCTACCAGACGCCCACACTGATCGTCTTCAAATATGAGTATTTCGATCAGGTCCGGCTGATCTTTATGGATGGGCGCGCGCATCCGCCGGCCGATGCGCCGCATAGCAAGGTCGGGCACTCGACCGGCCATTGGGAGGGCGATGAACTGGTGGTCGACACCACCCATCTTGCGCCCGCGACGATTACCAATAACGGGCTCGATCACAGCGCCAATGTGCATATGGTCGAGCGCTACAAGCTGAGCGCGGATCGCAGGACGCTGAAGGCGACCCAGTGGTTCGAGGACCCCGAAACCCTCGACAATGCGGGCGCGCGCTACATTCAGTGGCAGAAGAAGGATGGGAGCTATGTGTTCCCCTATGATTGCGACCCCTCCTTCGCGACGCAATATCAGGCGATCGAGGAACCGGCCGAGACTGGCCGGTGATGCGCGGGGCGGCCGTGCCGGCGGGCAAGCGTGTCGATCTATCGGCCGCGATCGTGACCATCTCCACCGGGTTCACCGTCCCCGGCCCGTGGGCCGGCGCACCAGGGCAGCGCATCAGAGTTTGGGGTTGCCCTCGCGCCAGCGCACGCTGAGTTCGACGCCCTGGCCGATCGGCAACAGCGTGGTCTGGAGATCGGCCCTGGCCGCCACCGCCGCGCGATATTTCCGCACGCTCGCCCGCGCGGAGGCGGGGTGGATCATGTTATCGGCAGCGATGATCCCCTCGTCCGCGAGCTTGGGGTAAAGCGCCTCGAAGCAGGGCAGATACATGTCCTTCCAGATATCGAGCAGCACCAGGTCGAAGGGGCCGGGATCGTCCGCGATCATCGCGACGGCGTCACCGAGGCGAAACTCCACGACATCGGCAAGGCCCGCCCGGCCCAGTTGCTCCCGGGCATGGGCCTGTTTGTAGTCGACGAGATCCATGGTGACGACGCGCGCGCCGACCTGCTTGGCAGCATCGGCGAGGAACAGGGTCGAGTAGCCATAGCTGGTGCCCAGTTCGAGGATGCGTGCCGGGCGACGGCCCAGCACCAGCGCGTGCAGGAACGCGCCGACTTCGGGGCCGACGGGCAGAAGCAGTTCATCGCGGTGGATCGGATCCCGATCGACCGGGGCGAGGCGCGCCCGATCGGCGGCGGCATGTGCTTCATAGCTCGCGAAAACGGCGGCAACGGCGGGATCGGTGAAGATCATGGGCGGCGGGTCTCCGGTGATAGGTCGGCGCCAGTGTCGGCCAAATCAGGCGGGAAGACCAGCGCCTTGCCGGGCATGGCGCCGCATTGACCGGTCGTGGCGGCCATCATGGTCTGAATGGGCCACATTGGCGCCAAGCGGGTGGTGCACCTCTCCGATTGACGCAATGTCCGGGGTCGCGGGCTCAGATGAGCAGGCCGACCGCGTCCAGCTCGGCAAGGCTGTCGATAACGCGGTGCGGGCGGCGCTCGGGCGGCTGGGCGGCCCATTCGGCGGCCGAGGTGGTGCCGGTGGTGACGCCAACGCCCATCGCCCCGCCCAGCCGCGCCATCTCGGTTTCCACGCGGGGATCATCGCCGATCACGACGACCGACTCGACCGGAATGCCGAGCCTGGCGGCAACGAACTGCATGGCGTGGAGCGAGGGCTTGCCGGTCACTTCCGGTTCCTGCCCGGTGACGCGGGCGATCGCGCCGGAAATCGCGCAGCTATAGCCGAAAGCGCGGCCGTGCCGGCTGGCGAAAAAGGGCACGTCCGACGCGGTGAAGAAGGCCGCGCCGCGCAGCACCGCGTCGCAGGCGGCGTGGATGTCCGCCATGCTGCACTCCGGATGCCAGGCGACATAGACGGCGTCTGCCTGCGCGGCGGCATCCTCGCCGGGAAAGCAGGTGGCCACGCCATCGCCTTGCAGCGCGTCGGCAACGCCCTGCGTGCCGAGCACCAGCACGCGCTGGATGCCGCGATCATGGAAGACCTTGGCGGCCACGCTGTTGGGCGTAAAGAGATGCTCGTCCGAGATCGGCAGGCCGAGCGCGCGCAGGCGCGGCGCCTGCTGCGTCACCGGATAGGCGCTGCCGTTGGTGAGCGCGAGGAAGGGCACGCCGCGGGCCTCCAGATCGGTGAGCAACTCCACTGCGCCGGGCAGCAATGTGTAGCCGCCAAGCGCCTTGTCGCTGAGGATCAGCGTGCCATCGAGATCGAACATGAAGCCGGCTGCGGGGCGCAGTGCCTCGCTCCAGAGGGGAGTGGTCACGGGGTTATGGTCCTTCTGTCAGGGCACGCAGCTGTCGAGTTCGAGCTTGAAGCCGGCCTTCTCCACGCTGACGCGCGTCACATCCGTGCGCGCGAGCAGCTGGCGGATCAGCGCCATGGCCGGGCGCAGGCTCGGGTCATATTGGCGCGGGGCGGGGCCAGCGGCCTGCATGGCGTCCACCAGATTGGCGGGCATGGTGGCGCGCAGCAGAAATTCCTCGTCGCTGAGATGCGTGCCGATGCGTTTGCGCAGCGCGGGCAGGTCGGCCATGCCCGGCTCGGCGGCCAGTTCCTTGGTGCGCGGCAGGGCCATGATCCGGTCCAGCACATCGGGGGCGATCGGCTGGTTGGGCCGGCCGAACTTGCCGATGGCATAGCGGATCACCTCATCCGGGATCACGCTGTAGCGCTCCTTGGCCGTCACGTTCATCACCGCCTGCGTCATCACCATCTGGGCAAAGGGCGTCATCACGATCGGCCAGCCCAGCTCCTCGCGCACGCGCCCCAGTTCCTCGACCACCGCGCCTTCCAGATGCGGCACGCGGTGATCAGCCAGATGGCGGCGCATGGTGCCGACCATGCCGCCGGGCAACTGATGCTGGCGATAGGTGGCATCGAACGGCATGGGGTGGCCGGAGGGCAGATTTTCAGCAGCGGCCAGCGCGGTGAAATAGGCGCTGACCTCGCCCAGCGCTTCATCGTCGATGTCGACGCTGTGGCCGAGCGCGCGCAGATTGGCGACGACCCGCTCGATCGGCGGGTTGGAGGTGCCGTCGCCCAGCGCGCCGCTCGCGCATTGCAGCGCCTCGATGCCGAGATCGGCCGCCTCATAATAGCTCTGCTCGCCCAGCCCGATGGTGCAATGGGCGTGCAATTCCAGCGGCTTGTCGCCAATCACCGCGCGGATGGCGGGGATGAGCGTGCGCGCCCGCATCGGGCTGAGCAGGCCGCCGGGGTCCTTGATATAGAGCGCGTCGATATCCGGGCTGGCGGCCATCTTGCGCGCCGCTTCGGCATAATGGGCGTCGTCGTGGATCGGGCTCAGCGTGAAGACCAGCGCGCCGATGATGTAAGCGTTGCCATCTTGCCGGATCATCCGGGCGACTTCGACGTTCGCGTCGGCGTCGTTCATCGGGTCGGCCAGCGCGAAGCGACCGATGCCGTTCTTCATCAGCGTGCGGAACGCCAGCGCCATGAAGTCCGGGCTCGCCGTCTCCCAGGCGATGAAGCGGAAGCCGGTGGAGAGGAATTGCAGCGGGGTGGTCGGGCAGGCGGCCGCCATCAGCCGGATGCGCTCCCACGGGTCTTCCTGCTTGTAGCGCACCGCCACGCCCATATGGGTGGAGGTGGTGAAGTCGATCGCCTTGAAGCCGACCCGCTCCATCACCGGGGCGATGCTGAGCGTGCGGGCGGTGTCGACGCCGAGCGCCCCCCACAGGCACTGATTGCCGTCCCGCAGCGATGTTTCGACGAGCTTGATGTCCGCCATGCTCAGTCTCCTGTAGCGCGCGCGGCGCGGCGCGTGAGAAAGCCGGTATCGACGCCGCCATGAGCAAAATCCGGATCGGCCAGATTGTCGGCCTGAAACGCGATGTTCGTCGAGATGCCGTCGATGCGTGTGTCGCGTAGCGCGGCGCGCAGCCGGGCGAGTGCCGTGGCGCGGTCCGGCCCATGGGCGATGATCTTGGCGACCATGCTATCATAGAAAGGCGGGATTTTCGCGCCGTCAACGATATGGGTGTCGACGCGGATGCCCGCGCCGGCGGGCCAGTGCACAGCGCTTACCGTGCCGGGGCTGGGCGCGAAATTGCGGGCGGGGTCCTCGGCATTGACGCGGATTTCGATGGCCGCGCCGTCGATGCGCACATCGTCCTGCGTCCGGCGCAAGCCTGCCCCGTTGGCGATGGCGATCTGCTCGGCGACAAGGTCGATGCCGGTCACCATCTCGGTCACCGGATGCTCCACCTGAATGCGCGCGTTCATTTCCAGAAAGTAGAATTGTTCCCGCGCCACATCGTAGAGAAATTCCACCGTGCCGGCGCCGCGATAATCGAGCCGCGCGGCGAAGCGCACCGCCGCCTCATGCATGGCGCTGCGGATCGCCTCGGGCAGATACGGGGCGGGCGTCTCCTCGATCAGCTTCTGGTAGCGGCGCTGCACCGAGCAATCGCGCTCGCCCAGATGGATGACGTTACCTTGGCCGTCACCCAGCACCTGCACCTCGACATGGCGGCCCTGCGCGACATAGCGCTCCAGATAGACGCGCTCATCGCCAAACGCCGCGCCGGCCTCGGCCGAGGCCATGGCCATGATCGCGGTGAGATCGGCGAGATTTTCGACCAGCTTCATGCCGCGTCCGCCGCCACCGCCGACCGCCTTGATGAGCAACGGCGCGCCGATCTGTTGCGCCAGCGCCTGCGCATGGGCGGGGCTCTCCACCGGGCCGCCGGGGACGACCGGCACATCCGCCGCGATCGCCTCGGCGCGGGCGCGCAGCTTGTCGCCCACGGCCTCGATCTGCGCCGCGGTCGGGCCGATGAAAATGACGCCTTCCTGCTCGCACAGGCGAGCCAGATCGGCGCGCTCGGCGAGGAAGCCATAGCCGGGATGGATGGCGTCACAGCCGGACCCCAGCGCGGCCTGCACGATCGCCTCGACGCGCAGATAGCTCTCGCCGGGGCGGGCGGGGCCGATGCACAGCGCCCGGTCCGCCATGCGCGCGCCGAGCGAATCGCGATCGGCCTGCGACACGGCGAGCACCGTCTCCAGCCCGAGCGCCTGCGCGGTGCGGATGATCCGCACGGCAATCTCGCCGCGATTGGCGATGAGGATACGGCGGATGCTCAACGCACCGCGTCCGCGCATGCCGGGCGGGGCGTGTCGAAGCGTGGAAAGGGCGGCATGGCGGGCGCTTGTCCCATCACCCGGCGTCCGGCCGCACCAGCATCAGCACTTCGCCATATTCGACCAGTTCGCCATTGGTGGCGAGCACTTCGACCACCTCGCCGCTGACGCCGGCGGGCACGGCGTTCATCAGCTTCATCACCTCGACAATGCCGATCACCGTCTCGCTATCGACCCGCTGGCCGACCTCGACGAACGGCGCCTCGCCCGGCTTGGGCGCGCGATAATAGATGCCGAGCAACGGCGCGGTAATCTCGACCAGCCCGGCCTCGCGGTTGCTGGGCGGCTTTGAGGCGGGGGCGGCGGCCGGTGCCGGCGCGGCGGTGGGTGCCGGCGTGGCGGCGGGCGCGGGCGCCGCCGGTGCCACCTCACGCCGCGCGCGGGGCGCGGTGCTGCCACCGCGCTCCAGCTCCAGCTTGACGCCATCCAGTTCGAGGCTGAGCCGGTCGAAGGTCGAAGCTTCGAGCAGCTTCATGATTTCCTCGACGTCTCTGGCGGTGAGGCTCATCTATTTACGTCCTCCGAAAATCGTCATCACATGTTTGAGCGGATCGGCCAGCGGCGCGGTCACGGGCGCCTGCGCCTTGGCGGACCACACCGTTTCCGGCCGGCTTTGCAGCAGCAGCAGCGCGCCGCTCTTGTCGATCGCCCACTCGATATCCTGTGCGCGGCCATAATGTTTCTCGATGCGGCGGCCCACCGTGCGCAGCGCCTGCAACTGCTCGTCCGAGAGGCAGGGCGCGGTGCGCAGGTCGGCTGGCAGATCCTCGTCGATGATGCCGCCGCCATGGGGGGCTGGCACTTGCCTGATATGCTTGTCGCTGATGTTGCGCGCGCTGATTTCGCCGGTGATCTTGCCCATCACCCAGCGGTCCGGCGTCACCTCGCCCGAGACGACCGCCGAGCCAAGGCCCCACGCGCCCTCAATGGTGATGACGGACTTGTCGCCCGTGGTCGGGCTGCGCGTGAACATCACGCCGGCCGTGCGCGCATCGACCATCATCTGGACGACGACCGCCATGGCGACGCCTTCCTCGGGCAGTCCATGTTTGCGGCGATAGGTGATGGACTCGACCGAATAGAGACTGCCCCAGCATTCGCGCACGCGCTGCACAGTATCCTGCGCGTCGAGCACCCAGAGGAACGTGTCCTGCAAGCCGGCGAAGCTGGCGTCCTCGGCATCTTCCGTGGTCGCCGAGGAGCGCACCGCAACGGTGACGCCCATGTCGCCGCCGGTCAGCTTGGTATGCGCATCAAGGATAGCGCGCTCCACCGGCTGCGGCAGCGGCTCCTCCTCCACGCGCGCGCGCAGGGCCGTGGAGAGCGATGTCACCGCCTCGAGATCGGCCGGGTCGACCGCTTCGACCAGCGCGCGCACCGGGGAGGCCTGTTCCAGCGCCGTAAGGAACAGCTCGAAGGCATGGGTGGTGACCACGAAGCCGGGCGGCACGTCGATGCCGGCATGGGTCAGCTCACCCAGACTCGCGCCCTTGCCGCCCACGGTCGGGCGATCATCGATGCGCAGGTCCGCGAACCAGCCGATCGCATCCTTGTCAGTCATATAGGCCGCCTCCTCAGGCGTCTTCGAGCGCGGGTGCGTCAGCGAGGCCCGGCGTCTCTTCGAGGATGGTGACGATGCCGCGTCCGCCATCGACGCGGATGCGCTGGCCGTCCCGGATGCGCCGGGTCGCGGAGCCTGTGCCGACCACGGCGGGCAGGTCATATTCGCGCGCGACGATGGCCATGTGGCTCATCGAACCGCCAATGTCCGAGACGGCGGCCGAAATCTTCTGGAAGATCGGCGCCCAGGTCGGGTTGGTGACCTGACAGACAAGAATATCCCCCTGCTGCAACCGGCTGATTTCCTCGACGGACTTGACCACGCGGGCCGTGCCCTCGACCACGCCCTGGCAGGCGGCAAAGCCCTTCAGCTCGTTGCTCGGCGCATCCTCATCGACGGAGAGCCAGGCATCGAGGCTCTCGCGCGTGATGCCCCAGAGCATGACGATGGCCGGATCGTCGATCACATCGGGCACGGCGCCAAGCGCTGGCGGGACAACATGCTCGCCCCAGACCTTGTTCGCGGCTTGACGCTGCGCGACGATGGGCGGCCAGTGGCGCGGGCCGATCGGGTCCGAGCCGCTCGACCAGCTCAGCATCAGGTCGATGATCGCGCTTTCCAGCTCATAATGGGTGAGGTGGAACACGTCCTCCGGCTTGGCGAAGAAGCCGTTGGCGGCCAGCAGATCGCCATATTCGCGGATCTTGTTGAAGAAGAGATTGGTGTACCAATGCTCGCAGTAGAATTTATGGCCTTCCACATAGGGGAAGACGCGGTGCGCCAGCGTGATGAGCTGGTCATAGGTCGCGCGGTCCTCGTCGGTATCGAGCAGCTCGCGATAATCGGCGACCAGCTGCTCGCGTTCCTCGATCAGCCGCTCGGTCGGGCGCTCCAGCTTGATGCCGGCCTTCACCTTGTCGATATAGCCGGGCAGCGCGGCAAACGGCATGGAGAGATCGTCATTCCATGAGCGGTGATAATGGTAGAAACCATCGCCGACATTGACGTTGAACCACGGGTTGCGGCTGGTCTCCAGCTCTTGCAGCCAGTCCTTGCCCGCGCCGCCGAGCTGGTCGAGCGCGGCCAGCACATCGTCGATCACCATGCCGTCATGGAATTTATCGTCCACGCCCAGCTCCACCGCGCGGCGGGCGAGGCGCTTCACTTCCTCGTCCGGGCGGAAAATCTCGGCTTCCATGCCCGCGACCATGCGGCTGATCGCCTGATCGCTGATTTCCGGGAAGGCTTTCTTGCAGAAGTCGAAGAAGGTCAGATAGGCGCCGTATCCGAGCAGCAGAAACTCGAAATGATGGTGCCACATGCGGAAATAGCCCTCGAGCGTCTTCCGATAGGTGTCGATCAGCGCATGGTTGGCGGCAACGCCCTTGCCGGTGTGCGTCGTCTCGATCGGCTCCAGCTCGGGCAGGGACGGCGTGGGGAGGGCCTGTGCGTCCGCGATCAGCGTGCGCATCTTGGTCTTCCACTGGTCGTAGAGCGTTTCCCAATGCTCATAATAATAGAAGGCGCGCTGCTGGAATTCCTTGGCGCGCGCCTCGATTTCGGCCGGGTCGGTCACCGCCACGCCGCCGATGAACACGCGGCCGTTGATGATGCGATGGTCGATGCCCTTGGTGGTGGGCAGCACATGCACGCGGGTGTTGAAGCTGCCGAGCGCGCAATAGGCGGCCTCCGCCGTGATCATGTCGAAATGATGCATCGGTTCAGGGAAGTGCATGCTGTTGTAGAACCAGAAGCGCTCATCGTCGCCGTCATGGAACTGGGTGTAATAGGGGAAGGCCGCCTGCGCTGCTTCGGTGCCGGGCACCACCTTCAGCGAACTGGGCAGCGGGAAGCCCTTGGTCGGTTGGCTCATGGCAATCCTCTCCGGTCTCCATCCGGCGCTGCGCTGTTTCTGGGCGTCTGGCGGCGGACTGATGGTGGGTCTTGTCTGCGCCGGGCGTTTGCCGGCCCGGAGGGACTCGGCGCATGCCCGATGCGATACGCTTAGAGGCTAAAGCGTCGGCCGGCCGAACCAAAGGATTTATGCGCATGGCAAGCAGGACAAAAGCGAAGTCGTGCTGTCCCCATTCCGTCCCGCTGCGCGGTCAGTGCCCCTGTCCGCCCTCGCGCCACAGGCTTGGCGTCACGCCGAACCGCTTGCGGAACAGCCGGGCGAAATAGCCCGGGTCGAGGAAGCCGCAGCGAAAGGCGATTTCACTGACGGACAGCGCCCGCGCACGCGGATCGGTGAGCAGATTGCCGGCGCGATCGAGCCGCACGGCATTCAGCTCCAGCACGAAACTGGTGCCCGTCCCGGCCAGCAGCACCTGCAAATAACGGCGGGAAATGCCCAGTTCCCGCGCCACGCGCTCGGGGGTCAGCTCCGGGTCGGCATGGTCGGTCTCGATCCGGCGCAAGATCTGGCGGGCAAGCTGGCCGCGATGGCGGCTGCCGCTGGGTTTTTCGGCAGGCTCGTGGAAGCCGGTGGCCAGCGTGAGCAGCGCGCCGACCTGCTCGGCGATGAGCGGTCGGGGTAGCGGGCTGTCATCGAGATTGCGGACCATCGTCTCGATCAGCGAGCCGAGCGGCGCGCCCCAGCCCTGCCGCGCCGAGATGGGGCGGGCGAGCAGTGCCTCGGGGTCAGGCAGATGTTTTTCCAGCCAGCCCTGCGGCATCATGAGGTCGATTGCCTCATGCGCCGTGTCCATCTCCATCTGGTAGAAGCGGGTATTGTCGAGCAGCACGAACTGGCCGGGCTCGACGATGAAATGCTTGCCGCCCATTCGCGTTCGCAGCGCGCCGGTGCGGGCATAGACGAGCTGGATGGTGGGGCTGGCCTGCCCGGCGCTGCCATCGGTGCCGCAATGGACGACGCGCTGGGCGGGCGCATGGAGCTGGAGCAGGCGGAGCTGGCCGACACCATGACTGCTCCAGCGCGCGGCGAAGCGATCGGTGTCGAACACGGTGACGTCGATGGGGGCGATGGTGCTGGCGGCCCAGTCCTGCCACTGGCTGAGCGCTTCCCCATGGCCAAGGCCGCTGGAGGTCCAGCTGTGATCGTCATGACCTGTGGCGGGGTTCATTGCCTGATCGTTTCCTCTCCGCGCGCGGTGGCGCTGCACGGCCGAGACTAGGGATGGTGCCCGCAAGCTGCAAGCCGATCGCGTCCGGCAAGGGGATGGGCCGGGGCTCATGCGTGGTCGGCTCTTGCAGGCGCCGCCAAACTTGCCATGTTGGTATTTCGATTCGGACAAGATCAACGATATGGAGACGGACATGGCCACGGAAGCCCTCGACATCGAGGAGACAGTGCGCACGGTGCAGGCCAACCTGAACTATCTGCTGCCGGGCACAGACATCAACCGGCGCTTTGTCTCGGCCGGGGTTGAGGTGAACACCGGGCGTTATGGTCCGTTTCCGATGACGATCCGTGACGGACGGGACATTCGCGACCGGTTCACCCTCGATACCCACGGCTTCCGTTTGCTCGATGCGCCGACGATGATTCGCGATTTCCATGACAAGGCCGAGGTCGAGGCGCATTATCAGGCGGAAGTGCTGGATTATGTGAAGGCGGCCTATGGCGCGGATTTCGTCGTGCCGATGGGCTGGATGCTGCGCACCTCGGGCGACATTCCCGCAGCGCCTAAGTCGGACGAGCCCTATCGCCACTATGGCGGCGTCCAGCCGGCTGCGGGCGAAGTGCATGTCGACACCGAGCCGAGCCGCCAGCCCGCCGCCGCCCAGCGCGCCTATGAGCGTGCGCGGCCGGACGGGCCAGGCTTCAAGCGCTTCGTCATCTCCAGCTTTTGGCGCACCTTCTCGCCGCCGCCGCAAAATTGTCCGCTCGCCGTGTGTGATGCGCGCACCGTGCGGGATGATGAGGGCACGCCCAATGTGCTTTGGGTGGTCGACAAGATCCCGGAAGGCGACGCCATGCTCGCGCCGATGGACGACGACAATCAGCTCGCCGCCGCGATCTTCCGCCATAATCCGGATCATCGCTGGTGGTATTTCTCGCAGATGACGCGGGATGAGGCGCTGCTCTTCAAATTCCATGACAGCGACCGCAGCCGCCCGTGGCGCTGCCCGCACACCGCCTTCTGGGATGACAGCCTGCCCGGCGCCAATGTGCGCGAGAGCATCGAGTTCCGGAGCATCGCCTTCTTCGAATGAGGGCGCGACCCGGTGACATGAGGGGCGCCCGTCAGGCTTCGGCGGGCGCTGTCGTCAGGCCGAGTTCGGGCAGGGTGACGGAGCGCCGGCCGCCGAAATCGGTGCGCACGACGATGAGGTTCATCTTCTCCAGATAGTCGAGCAGCCGGCGGATGCGGCCCGGCGAGCTGGTGCCGTAGATGCGCGCGAGCGCGGCATCGTCCGGGCAGGGCTCACCGGCGATGGCGGTGCGGGCGAGCAGGAGGAACGGCGCCAGCAGATCGTCCGGCACATGGGCGGCCAGATGCAGCACGGCCGGCCATTGCGGATCGCTCTCCACCTCACTGCCGACCACCGCGATGGCGACGGAGAAGCGGCGGCGGAAGGCCAGCATGTCGAGCCCCGGATCGGGCAGCCGCTGCATCCGGCAGCGCACGCAGAAATCCTGGAACAGCGCCGGCGTTGGCCGGTAGGTGCAATCCTCCTCCGCCGCCATGTCGAAGATGACCGCGCGGATGATCGCGGCGGCATCCGGCGCATCGGCCGCGGTGAACGGTCCGGCCCCCTCATCCTCGACCATCAGCGCCATGCTGCTCTCCGCCTCCGCCCAGTCCAGCCGCCGGCTGTTATCGACCGGCTTGATCGGCGGCGGGCCGAGCGGCAGGCCGGGCTCGCGCGGCTCGGGCTCGACGGCGAAGAAATCCTCGGCCGTTTCGCCGGTTTCCTTGGGCAGCGGGATCAGCGTGTGGGAGGAGGTGCGCGCGCTGGTCTGCACCGAGCCGATCTTCACCGCGATCGGGCGGCGGCAGATGGCCGGGCCGAGCGCGAGGAAGCGGCCGCGCTCCAGATCGCGAATCTGTTCGGCCTGCCGGCGCTCCATGCCGAGCAGATCGGCGGCACGGGCCATGTCGATATCGAGGAAGGTGCGGCCCATCAGGAAGTTGGAGGCTTCGGCCGCCACATTCTTGGCAAGCTTGGCGAGGCGCTGGGTGGCGATGACGCCCGCCAGCCCGCGCTTGCGGCCCCGGCACATCAGGTTGGTCATGGCGGCCAGCGACATGCGGCGAATCTCGTCGGACACGTCGCCGGCGGCGGCGGGCGCGAAAATCTGCGCCTCGTCCACCACGACCAGCGCGGGATACCAGTGTTCGCGCGGGGCATCGAACATGGCGGCGATGAATTGCGCGGCGCAGCGCATCTGCGCCTCCAGCTCCAGCCCGTCGAGCGTGAGGACGACAGAGGCGCGCTTCTCGCGCACCTTGGCGGCGAGTCGCTCGATGTCGCGGCCATCATGGGCCGCCCCATCGATGACGATATGGCCGAACGGCTCGGCCAGCGTGACGAAGTCGCCTTCCGGATCGACCACCACCTGCTGGACCATGCGGGCGCTTTCCTCGAGCATCCGGCGCAGCAGATACGACTTTCCCGACCCGCTATTGCCTTGAACGAGCAACCGGGTGGCCAGCAGTTCTTCCATGTCCATTGGGACCGGTGCGCCATTGGCATCGGTCCCGATCACGATCGAGGCACTCACCGGGCTGTTCATAGCCATGCAGGCCGGTTGGGCAAGGGCGCGATGGCGGATGGGCGCGCAAGCGGCGCGGGATGGCGGTATTTCGAGGGATCAGGCAGCCTCCGCAGGAAATTGACCGGGAAGCCGTTCGCGTGGGTTTGGTGGGGCGCAGGCGTGGTGTGCCCGGTGCGGAGACGGTGAGGGGCCGGCCCGGCGCCGCCCGGTCCCGGCGCGGCCTGCCCCCTCCGGTTCTATCGCGGTGCGATGTGGAAGATCCGCTCGGCATTGCCGTGGCAGAGCGCATGGCGTTCCGTGTCCGAGCATTCAAACGCCTTGATGAAATCCACGGCCGGTTTCATCGGCTGATAGGGATAGTCGATCGCCCACATCACATTGTCGATGCCGATCTTGTCGATCGTGTAGCGCAGCGCCAGCGGGTCCTCGACGCCGCTCGTCGTCACCACGAAATTGCGCTGGAAATAGTCGGCGATGCTCAGCTTCGTCTTGGGCGCGCGGCCGATGCCCTGCGCGCGGCTGTTCATGAAGTTGATCCGCCAGATCCAGAACGGAATCGCCTCGCCCATATGGCCGATGCAGATTTTGAGGTTGGGGAACTGGTCGAACACGCCGCCGGCCATCATCCGCACGACATGGGTGCCGACTTCCACGCCATAGCCCCACATGGCGCTGTCCATGCCATAATCCATCAGCGGGCCCTTGAGCAGGTCGGACGCGGCGCGCGGGTGGATGTAGATGCAGGCATTCAGCGCCTCGGCCGCTTCCAGACAGGGCCAGTATTTGGGATCGTCGAGATATTCGCCATGGGTGTGGCTGTTGAGGATGAAGCCGTTGAGCTTCAGATCCCTGATCGCGCGCTCCATTTCCTTCGCCGCGCGTTTGGGGCTTTGCGGCGCGAAGCTGGCGAGGCCGGCAAAGCGCTCGGGCCGCTTGGCGCAGATTGCCGCGAGCCGGTCATTGGCGAGTGCGGCGAGATCGGTGGCGGTGTCCGCATCGAACATCTGCACGCCCGGTGCGGTGAGCGAGAGCAGGTGCATGTCGACGCCGAGCGCATCCATTTCCGGCAGGCGTCTGGCGTCCACATCGAGCAGGCCATCGAGAAAGTTCATCTGGCCGTAGCCGGACTCGTCCGGATCGGCATCATAAATGCCCCGGCAGAGCAATTTGTCGAGGCTGCTCGTCGGCCCGCGCACTTCCTCGCGCAATTGCGCCGCGACTTCCGGAATGGACCAGGCTTCTTCGGTGGCGATCAGGCGCATTTTTGCAGACATGGCATGTTCCTCCAGGGTTATTGCTCTCCATCGATGGGCGGAGCGAGACGCTGGCGACGGGCCAGCCAGAGGGCGAGAAGGGCGGCAATGGCGAGCGGCGCCAGCGCGATGACGAAGAAATGGCGGGCAGCGGTCAGCCCGAGCAGGATCGCGAGCGATCCGGCCAGCGGTCCGAGGATCGACCCGACGCGGCCGATGCCGAGCGCCCAGCCAAGGCCGGATGCGCGGAAGGCGGCGGGGTAGGTCGCGCTGGCCGAGCCGTTGAGGCCGTTTTGCGTGCCGGTGCTGAAGAAGCCGACGAGCAGCAGCAGGGCGATCAGCATGCCCATGCCCCAGTCGCGCATGGCGAGCAGCGCCAGCGAAACCGCCGCCAGGGCAGCGAAGATGGCAACGATCTTCCATTGCGCGCGGGCGAGCAGCAGGCTGGCGGAGACGCCGCCCGCCACGCCGCCGGCATGGATCATCGTGGCGATCCATGAAGCTTCCGCCACGGAATAGCCCTGATCCTTGATGAGCAGGGGCACCCAGCCGCTCAGCAGATAGATGACCATCAGCACGAGGGCGAAAATGAACCAGATGGCCAGCGTCCGCCCGCGAAATTCCGGCGTCAGCACCGCGCGCACGCCGGTGGAGCCGGCCTTGGGCACGATGCCGGCCTTGAAAGCGGGGCTTTCCGGCAGCGCAATCCAGAGCAACAACGCGATGGCGATCGGCAGGATCCCCCCGGCGATGAACAGCGCCGGCCAGCCATGGGTGGGCAGGAAATGGGCGGCCACCGCGCCGGCGACCACGCCGCCGAACGTGATGCCGATCCCGACCAGCCCCGTCGCGGTGGCGAGCAGGCGGCGCGGCGCCAGTTCACCGGCCAGCGCCAGCGCATTGGGCAGCACCGCGCCAAGACCGATGCCGATGAGGAAGCGCAGGCCGATCAGCTGGGTCAGATTGACCGCAAACGCCGCGACCAGCGAGAGCAGGCCATAGGCGACGCAGCAGGTAATGAGGATCGTCCGGCGGCCGAACCGGTCGCCCAGCGGCCCGATGAACATCGCGCCGAACAGCACGCCGATCAGGCTGGCGCTGAGCAGCGGGCCAATTTCGGCGCGGGAAATGCCGAAATCCTCGATGATGGCGGGCGCCGCGAAATTGGCGGCCTGCAAATCAAAGCCCTCGACGATGAGGGCGATCAGGATGAGGACGAAACTGCCCCAGCCGCGGTGTGTTTCGCTGGCACCGGGCGCTTCGCGCGCCTCACTTTGACTGGACAAATCATCCCCCTCCTCATTGCCGGCCATGCCGGCGCGCGCGCATAGAGGCGGGTCGCGCCACGGGATGCAAGCGGAAATCTGTTTGCCGTGCGCAAATGGCCGTTCTCCTGCGCCGGTCGGCGGGCGGGGCGGTCAGTCTTCGCCGTCGCGGCGGGTGCGCACCCAGCTCTGCTCTGGCTTGCCGATAAGGCGCAGATAGACGGGGATTTTCCAGGCGAGATAGAGCGGGATGCGTACCAGGGTCGCGGCGCGCACCGTGCTGCGACCATCGCGAGACCAGGCCAGCAGCAGGCAGATGCCGGCAAGGCCGAGCGCCGCGGCGAGCAGGATGGCGGGCATGGGTGTGGCGCCGAGCAGGGCGAGGGTGGCGGCAGTGGCGAGGATGAGCAGGCTGAGGCTGATCATCAGCGCCAGCGGCGGCACGAGGAGGCTGAGGCCATGCCAGCAAAGGGCTGGTCGGCCCCTGCCGAGCCCGGCCAGCACCAGCGGCAGGCCATGTTTGAGCGCCGTGTCGATATAGCCATGCTCCCAGCGGGTGCGCTGCGTGCGCGTATCCTGCTGGCTGGCCGGATCGCTCCAGGTCGTTGCCTGTTCGAGGAAGATCGGCGCGTGGCCGCCGCGTGCGAAATCGATGCCGAGCACGAGATCCTCGACCAGATGGCTGGTCGCCAGCGGGGCCTGTTCGGCGAGGGACCATGGGAAGGCCATGCCGGTGCCGCCGAGCATCGCTGGCGCCCCCAGCCACGCGTTGGCGCGCGCGCGCACCAGGTTTTTGATGAGAAACGCGAAATTGGAGATTTGCGTCATCGCGCTCGCGCCGGATCGGGTGCGCAGCAGATAGCGGCTCTGCACCGGCCGTCCTGTTGCGCAGGCGGTGGCGATCAACCGGCGCAGATCGTCGCCGTCGATCTCGCAATCCGCATCGAGGATAACGAGGCAGTCGGGCGGGAACTGGCCGGGGAGCGCTCCATCGCGCAGGGCATCGCGGCCAAAGGCGAGGGCATGGCCCTTGCCGCGCCGGGTCGCATCATGGCGCTCCAGCACCAGCGCGCCGGCCGCACGGGCAATGGCCGCCGTATCGTCCGCGCAATTGTCGGCGATGACGAGGAGCCGGATCTGCGGGTCGAGCAGCGGAAGCTGGCGGGCGAGCGTGGCGGCGATGCCACCGGCCTCGTCATGCGCCGGCATCAGGATCATCGCGGTGGGGGGCGTCTGGCAGCGTGCGGGGTAAGCGCGGGGCCGCACCAGGGAGCCCAGCGCCAGCTCGATGATGAGCACGGCGAGCAGCATGAGCGGGGCGGCAGTCAAGCTCCAGGCGAGGATATCGAAAATCACGAAACGAACCTGTGCTTCACATGCCCACCGGCTCTGGGCTGGCAGATGCCGGACGGGAGCCGGGGGGCACCGTGGGATGCCCCCCCCCCCCGGACATCACTTAGTTTGCGGCGGGGGCGGCCGCATTGGCGGGCGCCGGGAGAGCCGGCTTCTTGGCGTCCTCGGCCTTGATCTCATAGCCGGGCTGATATTCGATCTTGGCTTTTGCCTTGGCTTCCTTGAGGCGCTGCTCGCCGATCTTGTTCAGCTCCTCGTTGCGGATCGTCTGGGCGGCGATCGGGCGGGCCTGCTCGGCGTCGACAGCGACAGGCTCGACGGCGGTGATCGCATTGATGACCAGCTTGCCATTGGCGGGCACGATGAACGGCTCGCCGGGCGGCAGGGCCTGCAGGCGCTGCAGCATCTCCGGCGCGACGCCGGCGGAATCCAGCGTGCCGGTGCCGCGCTGGAAGGCGATGCCCATGGCGGTGAGGCGAGTCGCGACTTCGGCCAGCGAGTGCGCGCTTTCCAGCTCCTTGAGGCGGGTCGTGTCAGCCGGCGTATCGATCTGCAGCTGGTCGAGCTTGAAGCGCTTGCGATCGGCAAAGGCGGTCGGATGGGCGGCGATATATTTGTCGATCGTCGCCGTGTCGGGCACCCGGATCGCGTCCATCGTCTTCTTGCCATACATGCTGACGAGCAGTTGCTCCTGCATCCGGCGCTGCTGGGTCAGATATTGCGGATCGCGATCCAGCCCGGCTTCCTTGGCGGCCTGCACGAGCAGACGGCGGTCGACCATCCGCTGGAGCACCTGACTGCGCACGGCATCCTTGTCGGCCGATGCGGGCACGTTGAGATCGGCAATCTCGGTGTTCAACTCGCTCAGCGTGATTTCCTCGCCGTTGACGATGGCGACCACCTGACCCTCCGCCTTCTTCTGACACGCGGTCATGACAAGGGTGAGCGAGGCAAGCGCAATGATCGAGGCGCTCCTTAGCGTGGACATCGATGGTCTCCAGTCAGGTGGGATGGGTTGTGAGGTCGAGAGGCAGTGTGCGGGAGCGACGGATATTCGGGTTCGTCCGGGGCGAGCCGGCATCGGCTGGAAGGCGGGACCAGGTCAGGATGGCGGGTCAGGGCCATGAGAAGCGCGCCCATGTGGGCCATGGCCGCGCGGGCTTGCTCGACTCCATCTGGACGCATCCTCCCCCTTTGGCGAACCACGCCGAAACCTCGTCATCCGGCCGATTGGCCCAAGGTGCCGTGATACAGTGCCGCCGAATCTGAAACAAGTGTGCCTGATGAACAGCGGCCAGCCTGTGGCACGAGCTATGCACTAGCCGGAGACCGTTAATTTTGCGTGCAACATAAAGGCCGGGATCGCTGGCTGGTGCTTGAGCGCTCATGACAGAGCACATCGCCCGCACCTCGTCCTATGGCAGTGGGTCGGCCGCTCCATAATGGGGCGTTAACCAGTTTGTCCGAATCGGAGCGCCTGTGGTTCAATATCCGCTCACTGTGGGAGGTGTTCATGCGGAAATTGTTGATTGCTGCCCTTCTGGGCGGCTGTGTGACTGTGCCGGCTCATGCAGAGCCCAACGAAATTGTATATGAACTGTCAGGGATGCTGCGGATTTTCACAAGCAGCATGACAACAGGCGAAGTCACCGGCGTTAGGTATGAGACCGGTGTGATGACGGGCATGTGTACATTGTGGTGTCAGTCACACCGCGTGGATGGCGGCTTTAGCCTTAGTAGTGATCCATATTTGAGTGTGTCGTTTCACTATGACGATCCGCTTTTGGCAGCACATGATGGCGTTTGGCGCGTGGGCCAAGGCCATGGCTCCTTTTGGCTATATGCTGGCGGCGATGTTGGTGAGTTATACGAATACACCTTCGCGAGCGCGCGCACCTACATTGTGTCATGGGATGATCCCGAGCCATCCCGTGTGCCGAGTTGGGTGATGACCGGTGTTCCCGAGCCGATGACTTGGGCGATGATGATGGGCGGCTTTGCGTTGGTCGGCGCATTGATGCGTCGTCGGGAGATCACGGTCAGCTTCGCCTGATCAATGGACCTGGCACATCGCCCGCCACCGCGCATTATGCTCGGCGATCCCGGCCACTGTTAACGCCGTGTCGTAGCGATTGCCGGGATCGTCGGCGGTTTCCTGTCCGGACTTTGCGCCGGCATAAGTCAGCGTTCTGAGCGCGACGCAAGCACTGTCAGCAGTTCTCGGGTGATCTGTTGTCGAGCAGGCAGTCGTCGCGAGCAGGGCCATCACGGCGTATCTTGTCAGCAGCAGCATTGGCTTTCTCCGTCTGGCGGATGGTTTCCTGAAGATAATCGGCGCGCTGCTCGTCCCGGCCCGCCTGCGTTGCGCTGCGGGTCGCGGCCGTCACGGCATGGCGCGCGCAACGATCGATGACGGCCAGCAGCAGGATGACGACGACGCCGAGCGCGAGGCCCTGCGCCCAGCGATGGCGCAGGATCAGGTGAAGGAGCGTCATGTCGCATCCCCGCCGGACAGCACGCGCTCTGCCTCCTCGCCGGTCATGTCCAGTTCCTTGTCACCCACGCGGATGCGAAAGGTGCGCCGGCCGAGGATGGCGGAGAGGCCGATGAGATCGAGCGCGATCAGGGCGGCGGCCGACTGGCCCAGCCAGAAGGCGTAATGGTTGCGCGGGACATGGTGGACCACCCACAGCGCGGCGGCCATGATGCCGGTGAGCGGGATGGCGGAGAGCGCCATCAGCATGAGGGCGGAGAATTGCCGCCAGTCGCGTGCGTTCCAGCTCATGCCCGCCCCTCATAGAGAGCTTGCTCGGCGGCGCGGCGCCGGACCAGCCCCGGCAGTTCCCTGCCGGCTGCGAACCGCCAGCGCTGGAACTGCGCGGCCGCGCCGGCGTGGTCGCCCGCCACATGCAGGCGCCGCAGCGTGCTGTCCCGCAGTGCGGCCTCGCCGATGTTGAACGCCAGGCTCACCAGTGCATCGAACTGCCCCTGTGTCGCGACCGGGCAGAGTGTGCGCACCGCCGCCTCGAAGCGCGCCAGATCGACAGTGAGCCGCGCATCGGCCTGCGCTTGCGTGATCGTCATGCCGGGGCTGACGCCCGTGGTCGAGCCATAGCCGATCGTCCATGGCGCGCTGCCGGTGCCGGGGTCAGGGTATGCGCTGAGCCGGCAGCCTTCATGCTGTTTGATGAGGGCGATGCCGGCCGGGCCGATCCGCTGCCCGCCGGCCAGCGCCTCATGCAACCCGAGCGCCATAGCCACCGCGCGAGCCGTCATCGCGCCCGCGATACCATCGGGTGTCACGCCGACATGGACCTGAATGGTCTTCCACAGGTCGGACATCATGTTTTCCCCTTGAGCAAGCTTGCCAGCAGCGCACGAAAGTCGAAGGCGTCGATCGCCCGCAAGACGCCCTCGGCAATCGACAGGCCGATGAAACCCAGCAAGGCCCCCACCGCGCCGGCATGGCTCACCGGGAGGCCCCAAAGATCGATCGCCGGCTGCGTGCCGAAAAAGCCGCAGGTGATGCAGCTCACCAGCAGCAGCGCCGTCTGCACGAGCGAGCGGGCCGGGCGCAGAAACATGCGGACGATGCCGCCCGCGCCGGCACTAAGCGCGATCTTGATGCTTGCGGTGGTTTGCGGGTCGAGGTCCATCTCAATTGCTCACCAGCGGACCGGCCATGGTCGGCTCGACCGGGATCGTCTGGTCATAGGCCGCGCCGGAATAGACGCCATGGACCATGACGCTGTCGTCATAGCCGGCGCCATAGAGGTTGCGGGCATAGACCGGCGCGCCCGGATCGGCGGCAAGGGTGACCTTGATGGCATTGCCTGCCACCACCAGCGAGGCCACCGGCAACAGCGTGGCAAAGTCGCGCGTCAGGCTGAAATCCCAGCCCTTGATCCGGTTGGCGGGCTGCGCCGGATAGGTGGAGGTGCCGGCGCGGGTGTCGAGCGTCACCTCCTGCAAGCCGGTCGCGCCGCCCATGTCGAGCGCGATGGTCAGCACCGCGCCGCTGCGGCTGAGGCCGGTGGGGCGCGGGCCGCGTCCATCATGCACCGGCAGGCCCAGCACGCGCTGCGCCACAGACCACACATCCCGCTCGTTGAGCCGCCCGTAGCCGGCCGGATTGTCCGTGGCGTGATAGGTATCACCTTGGAGCAGCCCGTCATGGTGGCTGGAACTGTGGATGTGCGGATCGCTTCCGCCACCTTCCGTGGTGAGGGAGAAGGCCATCTTGCGGAACGCATCGCGCTGGCTGTCGAACTGGGCCTGCGTCAGCCCGGACGGAGGCGCGCCGCCATAGCGTCCCATATGGCTGATGAAGAAGGGCAGTGTCGGACGATTGAACAAGGCCCGCAGCGGCGCGACGACGCCATCCAGGAACCGCCCCGGATAGGCGGCGAGATTGGACGCGAAGCTCGCCGGCGCGACATCGGTATCGCCTTGCCCCTGATCCCAGATCACCGCTTCGACGACGCCCTTGCGCGTGGCGAGCGCCGCGGTGAACGTCGCCCAGAGCGGGTTGCCCACCGTCAGCCCGTTGATCGTGGAGCCGGGGTTGCCATAAGCCTCGAACATCACCGGCGCGTCGGTGATCTGCTGGAACGGCGTGGTGAACGAGACCGCCTTGTCCTGGGTGGCCGAGACAAAGGGATCAACGCCGTTGATCATGTAACCGGCCGTGTAATTCGCGAGCACATTATAGACGCTCGCCGGCACCGCCCCTCGGGGCAGTTTCGGGAAGGCATAGGCCCCGCCGCCGCCGCGTCCCACGGCGGTCGACTGGCCATAGGTGATGATCCGACGGGCCACGAGCGTCGGGGGCGAGAGCGTGGTGTGCCGCAGGCCATCGGCATCGAGCCAGCCATGCTCGACCAGATAGGGGCCGCCGAGCGGCAGCGCCTCGGATATGCTGTAGGAGCCGGCGTCGAGCGTGGCGGTAACGGCTTGCCAGTCGCGCCGCACGATCGAGGGATCGGCCCAGTCGAGCAGCCGTGAGACCCATGCCACCGGCGTGCCGGCATAGCGGCCGGTATAGGTGACCGTGCCTTCATCCCGGTCATAGGCGTCCCGCCCGACCGCCCCGTCGATGCCGTCGCACATGATGTCGGCCGCGCGCACGGCAATGCCATCGAGCACCGGCCAGGCGTAGGTCTCCTGCGCCGCGCCCACCAATCCGCCGCGATTGGCCGGATCGGTGATGATGGTGGCGAGGTCCACATAATCCCATGGCGGGGCGAAGGGGCCGGCGGTGAGGGCCTTGCCGTCCATCCAGACGCGCAGGCGGTTGTTCCGGATCTGGACGCGTAGCTGCCCGGCTCGGCGAATGGTCACTCCCGAGCCGCCCACGGTGCCGCTGCGATCGCCAAAGTTGCGCGTGGTCGTCACGCCGTCGACGACGATGCTCGCGGCGACCCGCCGGTTGGTGGTGTCCAGATTGAGGTCGATGCGGTTGGTCGGGTCGACCTGCCAGACGCGATAGACCTGCCGATGCGCCTCCCAGGCGTTGCTGCCGACCGGATCGGCATCGCCCGTGCGATAATCAAAGCGGACGTCGAGATCGCCCCATGGCCCGTCTCCGAACAGGGCAGTGACGCGAGGG
This sequence comes from Sphingobium sp., assembly GCA_035555575.1. Lineage (GTDB taxonomy): Bacteria > Pseudomonadota > Alphaproteobacteria > Sphingomonadales > Sphingomonadaceae > Sphingobium. The sequence continues at coordinate 3,610 of DATMGL010000024.1, read as the reverse complement.
CTGAACCGGACGTTCTGATGGCTGGTGCCGTTGTCCGTCACCCACTTGTCGGTGTCGCCGGACCAATGGGCGCGCCCGGTCATCGGCGTGACGCCCGGCGGTGTCTCGAAGTCGTCGGCAAGCGCGTAATATTCCGGGCCGATCATGAGGTCGGCGCTGTCCGGCGTGGCGGTTACCAGGTCGCTCCATGGACCCATGCCGATCGCGTTCACCGCCGCCACGCGGAAATCATGCGGCATGCCATTCGCGAGCGCCGGGACGACGGCGCCCGGCACGGATGATAGATCATCAGCCAAGGTCAGCCATGTGCCGGATGAGGCGCGCTTATATTGCACGGCATAGTCCGTGATCGCGCTGCCGCCGTCAGCCGGGGCGGACCAGTGCAGGGTCACGCGGCTGTCGCCGGGCGCTGCGCTCAGGTCGCTGACCGCAGCTGGCGCGGTGGGCGTCGGGGTGGGCGTTTCGTGGCCCTGTGCCAGATGCGCGCGCCGGTTATGGCCGCCCGCGCCATAGCCATATCCAAAACCGAGACCCGGCATCAGGCGAGGCCCACAATGCCGGTGGCGGTGGTGCCGGCCGCGCGGATATAGCGCACACGCACATCGAGAATCTGGCCGGCCGCGACGTTGCGGAACACAGCGTCGCTGTTCGAATCGGCCGCCCGCAGCGTGATGTCGCCGCCGCCGCCGACATAGATTGCTTTGGGAAGCGGGTCGATTTCCGCGGTCGCATGGGGCGTGATGGCGAAGGCCTGCCGCGCTGGTTGCGAAAGGGAATCAATCTGGCTGTCGAAATGGTCGACCATGGTCCGCGCCTTTCCTGAACTCTCGTCGCGGACGAATCGCCGCCTTGAGAACAAGCCAGAAAAATGCGCTGTAGGACAGCTAAATATCACCTATTTGGTTATTACGGTTGTAGTGATTTGTCCTTATACAGGCAAATATCGCTGATTGGGCAGCGCCAGCATTCCGGCCGGCGCGCCTTGCAGATATAGCGCCCATGCAGGATCAGCCAGTGGTGAGCGTCGCGCCTGAATGGCTGGGGAACCCGTTTTTCCAGCTCTTTTTCAACGGCCATGACCGTCTTGCCCGGCGCCAGCCCGGTGCGATTCCCCACGCGGAAAATATGGGTGTCGACCGCGAATGTCTCTTCGCCAAAGGCTGTGTTCAACACCACATTGGCGGTCTTGCGGCCAACGCCGGGCAGAGCGGTCAGCGCATCCCGGTCGCGCGGAACTTCACCGTCATGGTTCGCAATCAGCGCTGCGGAGAGGGCGATGACATTCTTCGCTTTGGTGTTGAACAGGCCGATGGTCTTGATATGCGCCTTGAGGCCATCTTCCCCCAGCGCGACCATCTGCGCCGGCGTCTTCACCTGCGCGAACAGCGCGCGGGTGGCCTTGTTGACGCCGACATCGGTCGACTGGGCGGAGAGCGTCACGGCGACGAGCAACTGATAGTCATTGCCATATTCAAGCTCGGTCCGCGGTGCCGGATTATCCTCGGCAAGGCGGGAGAACAGCTCGAAAATCTGGGCGCGAGTCAGCCGGCGAGCCGCCATCGTCAGAGCCCGAGCACGTCGGCCATGCTGTAGCGTCCGGGCGCCTTGCCGGTCAGCCATTGCGCCGCTTTGATCGCCCCGCGCGCGAAGATCATGCGGTTTTCGGCGCGGTGGCCAAGCTCGATACGCTCGCCGTCGCTGGCGAGAATGACCATATGGTCGCCCGCCACCGATCCCCCACGCAGGGCCGCAAAGCCGATGTCGCCGGCCGTGCGTGCGCCCGTGATGCCGTCACGGCCGCGCGCGCTGTGGGTGGCGAGGTCAATGCCCCGCCCGTCCGCTGCCGCCTGTCCGAGCAGCAGCGCGGTGCCGGAGGGGGCATCGACCTTGTGGCGGTGATGCATCTCGACAATCTCGATGTCCCAGTCATCGCCCAGCCGCGCCGCCGCCTCGCGCACCAGCGCGGCAAGCAGGTTGACGCCCAGCGAGGTATTGCCGGTCTGGAGTACGGGGATGCTGCGCGCCGCCGCGTCGATCGCGTCGTGATGGGCCGCCTCCAGGCCGGTCGTGCCGATCACCAGCGGCTTGCCGGCGGCGATGCAGGCGTCGAGGTGCGCCTGCAAGGCGGCAGGGGAAGAGAAATCGATCAGGATGTCCGCCTGCGCCGCGAGCGCGGCCGGCTCGGCGGTAATTGCGATCTTGTCCGCGCCGACCGTTCCGCTCGCCTGCGCATCCGTGCCACCGGCCACCGTGATGCTTTGCTCCGCCGCAACCTGCGCGATTGCCTGGCCCATGCGGCCCCTTGCTCCGAAAATGCCGATCGCGCTCATGATGCCTGCGTCCCTTCCGCTCTAGCCTTGTGTTACCGCGCCGATGCCAGACTGACGGGCGCTTGTCATCCGGACCTATGCTACGTAGCGCATTGGTGGCCCAAGGACTGACGCTCGGCCGGGACGATTATGCGGATCAGGACCGCCCACCCGAATGATGTTGCGGCGCTGGCCGAACGCCTGGCACGCGCCTGTCCCATGTTGATGGCGCCGGCCTATGATGCCGATATTTTCGCAGCGGCGCCTCCGGCCATGGCACAGTCGAGCCCGACCTTGCTGGCGAGCGACAGCTATTACCTCGCAGAAAATGCCGGAAGGCTTGTTCGCTGCGGTGGACGGGCTTTCGAGCCGCCGGGCTCGGGAAAGGTTGAGGCAGGACTGTCCCATTTGCGCCAATTCGCGACCGATCCGGACATGGCGCGGCGGGGTATAGGTCGCGCTATTTTTGATCGGTGCGCGACGTTGGCGGCAAGATGCGGTGCCGTTCGGTTTCACGCGTTCGCCAGTCTGAACGCCGAGCCGTTTTATCAAGGCCTCGGGATGAGGCGCTTGTATCTGATCGAGATTTCGATGGGGCCTCACGTCAAAATGCCAGCTGTCCTCATGGAAGGCGCCGTGCCGGCCGCGACGTCCTGAACATGGAGCTTCGTCAGCTTTCGGAGCGTTTCATATCCAACAGGGCTTGCGACCGGCTGTGACTGATATTGGATCCGGGCATGAAGCAAATCCAGACCATCATCATCCTGACCGGTGCCGGCATTTCGGCGGAAAGCGGTCTTGCCACCTTTCGCGCGTCGGACGGCTTGTGGGAAGAGCATCGCGTCGAGGATGTCTGCACGCCGCAGGCGCTGGCGCGTGATCCGGCGCTGGTCCATCGCTTTTACGATATGCGGCGTGCGGCGCTGGCGACAGTGTCGCCCAATGCCGCCCATCTGGCGCTGGCGCGGCTGGAACAGGCGTGGCCGGGCGAGGTGCTCCTCGTTACCCAGAATGTCGATGATCTGCACGAGCGCGCCGGTTCCCGGCAGATCGTCCATATGCACGGCTTGCTCACCAATGCGCTCTGCGCGACCTGTGGCAAGCGCCAGCCATGCCTCGGCAATCTGCCACCGGGCACCGCCTGCCGTTCGTGCGATGCCCTAGGTTGTGTGGACTCTTAGGATTCCCATTTTCGGCAAAGTCTGATTCAAGGCTGTCTTTTGGAGGCGGCGTTGGGCGTGATGGATCGATTGGTGCTGAGCGATGCAGCTTGGGAGCGGATGGCTCCGTTGATCATCGGC
>DATMGL010000023.1:0-99185 GCA_035555575.1 Sphingobium sp. | reverse complement strand
GAACGACAATATCATCTATATTGGCGACCTCGTCCTCAAGACCGAGGCCGAAATGCTCCGCACGCCGAACTTCGGCCGCAAGAGCCTGAACGAGATCAAGGAAGTGCTCTCGTCCATGGGTCTGCGCCTCGGCATGGATATCCCCGGCTGGCCGCCGGAGAATATCGAGGAGATCGCCAAGAAGCTCGAGCAGGAACTGCTCGGCTGACCCCACATCGCCATCCCGGCGCAAGCTCGGGATGGCGCAGGGCTTTTGCGCGGTGGCCCTTGCCCATCACCGCCGGGACCGGGCTACCTCATACGGGCCCCTGACGAACGAAGGACAGACTCATGCGTCATAAAATTGCCGGCCGTAAGTTGCAGCGTGCCAGCGGTCACCGCACCGCGCTTCTCCGCAATCTCGCCGCGGCGCTCATCAAGCATGAGCAGATCACCACGACCGTGCCCAAGGCGAAGGAGCTTCGCCCCTATGTCGAGAAGCTCATCACGCTGGCCAAGCGCGGCGGCCTCTCCAACCGTCGTCTCGCGCACAGCCGCCTGCTCGACGATGCGCAGCTGGCCAAGCTGTTCGACGTGCTGGCCACGCGCTATGCCGACCGCGCCGGTGGCTATTGCCGCGTGATCAAGGCCGGTATCCGCGCCTCGGACGCCGCGCCGATCGCGATCATCGAGCTGGTCGACCGTGATGTCGACGCCAAGGGCAAGGATTCCGGTCCGGTCCAGAGCGCGGACGAGAGCGAGCTGGAAGCAGCCTGAGCCACGCCTCACGCGTTCACAGCGCTGAAAATCGAGAACCCCGCCCGCGTCATCGCCGGCGGGGTTTTTCGTGCCCGCCGGGGCGAGGGCGAGGGCGAGAGCGCGGTGCGGGATGCGGTGAAAGGTCCGGTCGGGCGCGGCCGAGGGGCGTCATTCAGCCGTCGCTCAGCATCGCGCTGCTAGGCCAATCGCTGCCGGCCATGGAGTCGGCGCACGGGTGGAGGTAGCCTTGATGGCATCGCAATCGAAACTCGCAGGCGGGCTTGCCGCCGTGGCGCTCCTGCTGGTGTCGGCCAGCCCGGCCGATGCGCGCGGCTATGGCCGCTGGCACCCTCGCCATCATGATCGCGTGGATGCCGGTGCGGTGTTCGGCGTGCTGCTTGGCGTCGGCATCCTAGCAGCCGTGGCCTCCGCCGCACAGAATAAGGGCACGGTCCGGCGCGACGACGAGCGGCGTTACGACCCGCGCTATGACGACCCGCGCTATGACGATCCCCGGGCCGACAATGGCGGTTATCCCCGGGATGATCGGCGCGATTATGGCGGCCGCGCACCCGACGGGCGCGATGATGGCGACGGCTATGGTGACGACTATGGCGTCAGCTATGCCGATGAGGGAGCCGCCGTGGATGCCTGCGCCATCGCGGCCCGCGATGAGGCATCCCGCGCGGGCGAATTTGCCGAGGTGCGCGACATCACCGACACGCAGCCCTATGGCAGCGGCTGGGATGTCACCGGCACGATCGACCAGCGCGCGGGCTGGCGTGCGAGCGACAGCCGCCTGCGCAGTTTCCGCTGCATCTGGGATGCCGGCCGGGTGAGCGGCGTCACCTTCGGCTAGGGCCGATCGAGGCGGGGGCCGCCTTGCCGGGCTCGTGCGCATATGGCCGACAACTTGGTATCCGTTGAGGCAAAGCCATGCAGGATATGGACAGGCGCGCGGCGCTCCCCTATCCGCTCGCCATGTCAGACACTCATCCCGACTCCATCCTCATTGTCGATTTCGGCAGCCAGGTCACGCAGCTCATCGCACGGCGTGTGCGTGAAGCCGGTGTCTATTCCGAAATTGCGCCCTTCAATCAGGCGCAGGCCGCTTTCGAGCGGATGAAGCCGCGCGGCATCATCCTCTCCGGTTCGCCCGCCAGCGTGCCGGACGAGGGCAGCCCGCGCGCGCCGCAGGCGCTGTTCGATGCAGGCGTCCCGATTCTCGGCATCTGCTATGGCCAGCAGGTGATGACGCAGCAGCTCGGCGGCGAGGTGCGGCCCGGGCATGAGACGGGCGAGGGCGGCGAGTTCGGCCGCGCGTTCCTCACCGTCACCGAGCCGTGCGCCCTGTTCGACGGGCTGTGGCAGGTCGGTGAGCGGCATCAGGTGTGGATGAGCCATGGCGACAAGGTCACCCGCTTTGCCGAGGGCTTCCGCATCGTGGCGACGTCCGATGGCGCGCCCTTCGCGGTGATCGCCGATGATGCGCGCCGCTTCTACGGCACCCAGTTCCATCCGGAAGTCGTCCACACGCCCGATGGCGCGCGGCTCATCGCCAATTTCGTGCGCCATGTCTGCGGCTGCGCGGGCGACTGGACGATGGCCGAGTTCCGCGCCACCAAGATCGCGGAAATCCGCGCGCAGGTCGGCAAGGGCAAGGTCATCTGCGGCCTCTCCGGCGGCGTCGATTCGGCCGTCGCCGCCGTGCTCATCCATGAGGCGATCGGCGATCAGCTCACCTGCGTCTTCGTCGACCATGGCCTGATGCGGCTGGGCGAGGCCGAGCAGGTCGTCAGCCTGTTCAAGGGCCATTACAACATCCCGCTCGTCCATGTGAATGCGAGCGAGACCTTCCTTGGCGGCCTGGCCGGCGTCACCGATCCGGAAGCCAAGCGCAAGTTTATCGGCAAGGCCTTCATCGACCTGTTTGAGGAAGAGGCCCGCAAGATTGGCGGCGCGGATTTCCTCGCGCAGGGCACGCTCTATCCGGACGTGATCGAGAGTGTCAGCTTCACCGGCGGCCCCTCGGTCACGATCAAGAGCCACCATAATGTCGGCGGCCTGCCCGAGCGCATGAACATGCAGCTGGTCGAGCCGCTGCGCGAACTGTTCAAGGATGAAGTGCGCGCGCTCGGCAAGGAGCTGGGCCTGCCGGACGTGTTCGTCGGCCGCCATCCCTTCCCCGGACCGGGTCTTGCCATCCGCATCCCGGGCGAGGTGACGCAGGAGCGCTGCGACATATTGCGCAAGGCCGATGCGCTCTATCTGGAAGAGATTCGCAGCGCCGGCCTGTATGACGAGATTTGGCAGGCCTTTGCGGTGCTGCTGCCGGTGCGCAGCGTCGGCGTGATGGGCGACGGGCGCACCTATGACAATGTGCTCGCCCTGCGCGCTGTCACCTCGACGGACGGCATGACGGCGGACGTCTATCCCTTCGACTCCGCCTTCCTGAGCCGCGTGACGACCCGCATCATCAATGAGGTGAAGGGCATCAACCGCGTGGTGTATGACTATACCAGCAAGCCGCCCGGCACGATCGAGTGGGAGTGAGGCGCGGCTAGCGCGGTTTCGACGCCGGCGCCCTGCCTAGGGCTCGCAACAAGCTCCAGCATCCATCCCGCTCAGGGCAGGCGGCGTCGAGCCCTGCCGGAGGGCAGCCTGCCAGCTAGGCGTGTTCGCCGGCAGCCGGCGTTTCCCGGCGGCCGGGCGCGCAGGCCGCGGGCTCCCGGCCCATGGTCCAGTTCTTGCCGAGCCGGACCAGCGGGTTGGGCGCGCACCAGATTTCGCCGCTGTCATCCAGCGCGGTGACCCAGATGAGATTATGCTCCTGGCTGTAGTCGATGACGGCGATGGCATAGCCGGTCCCCTTGCCGATGACGTGGAGGGGAATGGGCGGGTCAAGCTGGGTGAACACGGATGCACCTTGCGTTGCTGGGGGCTCAGTCCTTGTAACTGATCTTCTTCTCGACCTTGGCGGCCGCTTTCTCTGCCTTTTTGCGCCGGTTGAAGACGCGCCGCATATAGCGGATGTCGCCCGGGCTCAGGATATTCTCGGCGGCGACGAACTGCTCCTGCTCCTCCTCGCCGACATGATGGAGATATTCCTCCTTCAGCCCGGCAAAGCGCCGCAACCAGCCCGGTGAGGCCATGTCCCGCGCGGCCAGATCGGCCAGCATATCGTCCAGCTCCTTATGCTCGGCGATGGCGTGGCGCGCATCCTCCGTCGTCTCGGGATTGCGCAGCACGGTCGACCACAGCGCCTGTTCCTCGGCCGCCGCATGGGCTTTCACCTCGCGCACCAGCGCGGTGAACAGCGCCTGCCGGTCGGGCGATTTGCCCTGCGTCTCCTCGATCATCGCCAGCAAGGCGCGGTGATGGTCATGATCCTCCACCAGCCGTCCGAAAATGCCGGGGTCGCCGCGATATCGGGTCGTCGGGGTGCTGCCGATCCGCGCCGCGACCGAGGGCGCGATGGCCCTGGCCTTGGCGATCGCGTCGGCTTTGGCTTTCCGAGCGGTCGTGCGCGTCTTGTCGCCGTGCTCGATGCTATGTGTCGCCATGCTATCCTCCTCTCAGGCCAGATCGCGGACTTTGGGTTCCCGCGCCCAGTGGCGGCGCGCGCCGGCTGTCATGAAATCCTCGATGGCGACGACGCCGTCGTCCGGCGTGACATGCGCCTTGTCGAGCAGGATCTGCGTGCCCTTGCAGTGGGCGATGGTCTTGCAATGGCCAAAGGCGTCCATGAACCACTGCACCGCCGCGCCGTCCTTCGCGAGCTTGGCTGCCTGATCCGGCATGAGGATGGAGGCGACCGCATCGAACAGGATCGAGGGGGAGCCGGCCAGCTGCCCGTCCGCCGTCAGCGTGCCGCCCTTGACCGGGAGGCCGCCCACCTTGGGCGCGACCAGAAACACCGAGCCACCGGCCGCCTCGATCTCGCCCCTGAGCGTGTCGATCGCCGCCTTGTCCGATCCTTCGGCAAACAGGATGCCGACCTTGCGGCCCTGCAGCGTGTCCTTGGCATTCTTCTGGATGGAGAGGGCATCGGAGGGGGGCATGTCCACCGGCGCACGGGCGGCCTTGGCCTTTGCCGGCAGGTCGATGGCGAGGCCGGCCGCCACGCGCCTGGCCAGATCCTCGTCGATATTGCGCAGCCGCGAGACGAGGCGCACGCGGACATGCGCCAGCGTCACCTTGGACAGCTCGAACACCAGCGCCGACGCGATATGCGCCTGCTCGCTGGCGGTCTGCGAGCGGTAGAACAGCCGCGCCTGACTATAATGATCGGCGAATAGCGCCGCGCGGATACGCAGTTTTTGCGATCCGTCATTGCGCTCGCCATTGGCCGCGAAGGTCGTGAAGCCGGTCTCCGGGCAGGCGCGCGGTCCGCTTTCCTCGCCGGCCTCGGCCAGGCTGTTGGGCTCGTAACTGGCGCGGCCGACCGGCACCTGCGTCTGCATCATCCCGTCCCGCTGGAAGTTATGGAACGGGCATTTCGGCGCATTGATCGGAATCTGGTGGAAATTGGTCGTGCCGAGCCGCGATTTCTGCGTGTCGAGATAGGAAAACAGCCGGCCCTGCAGCAACGGATCATTGGAGAAATCGATGCCGGGGATGAGATTGGTCGGCAGGAAGGCCGATTGCTCCGTTTCGGCGAAGAAATTGTCGACATTGCGGTTGAGCGTCAACCGCCCGACAATCTCGACCGGAATATCCTCCTCCGGGATCAGTTTCGTGGGGTCGAGCACATCATAGGGCTGCTGCGCCGCCCAGGCCTCGTCAAACAGCTGAATGCCCAGGTCCCACTGCGGGAAGTCGCCCGCCGCGATCGCCTCGAACAGGTCGCGCCGGTGGAAATCCGGATCGGCGCCGGCCAGCTTCACCGCCTCGTCCCATGTCGTGGATTCGATGCCGAGCACCGGCTTCCAGTGGAATTTGACGAACCGGCCCTCGCCCTTGGCGTTGACGAGGCGGAAGCTGTGGACGCCAAAGCCTTCCATCATCCGCAGCGAGCGCGGGATTGCCCGGTCCGACATCGCCCACATGATCATGTGCATGGATTCGGGCATCAGGCTGATGAAATCCCAGAAGGTATCATGCGCCGTCGCCGCCTGCGGATAGCCGCGATCGGCTTCCATCTTCGCGGCGTGGATGAGATCAGGAAATTTCATCGCGTCCTGAATGAAGAAGACCGGGAAGTTGATCCCGACCAGATCCCAGTTGCCCGTGTCCGTATAGAGCTTGACCGCCATGCCGCGCACGTCGCGCGGCGTGTCGACCGATCCGGCCCCGCCCGCGACGGTCGAGAAGCGCACGAAGACCGGGCAGGTCGCGCCCTTGGTCTGGAAGATCGATGCCTTGGTGACGTCGCCCATCGCCCTGGTGCATTCGAACACGCCGTGCGCGCCGGAGCCGCGGGCATGGACGATCCGCTCGGGAATCCGCTCATGATCGAAATGGAAGATTTTTTCGCGCAGGACGAAATCCTCCAGCAGCGTTGCGCCGCGTTCGCCCGCGCGCAGGCTGTTCTGGTTGTCCGCAATGCGATGGCCGAAATTGTCGGTCAGATGCGCCGGGCCATCTCCATGATCGGCGTTCTTCCCGATGTCCTGATGCAATTCGCCGGCATTGCCGAGATGATCCTCGAACGGCGGCTGCCCGCTGCCGGGGTTGATGGCCTTGAGGGCGTTGTCATGGCTGGGGGAACCGGGGTTCGATTTGGGATCGGGCACGCGCATCTCCTGTGAACTGGTCAACGAGGCGGCGGCGCGTGCTGACCTTCTGGCCGGCTTATTGCAAAGTCCGGCCAGATGAACGCATTCTCATCGCTTGCTGGAATAACTCGAAGCGCGGATGGAAGTTCCTGTCGCGTTAACCCGAAAAAGATCGACATGGGATCTTCGATCATCGGTCGATGGATGGTTGCCGGGGACTTGGGAAAGTCGGAAGAATATTTCCGTAGCGGCATTCAACGTGAAGTTCTCGCATAGGGTGGCGCGAAGACCTATCTGTTGAGGATGATCAAGACACTCGCCGTTGCAGCGCGGGACCGGGCCCGCCTCGCTGAAATCACCGGCGTCGCGACCCGCTATGGTCTCGGCCTGCTGCTGGCGCGCCTTGGCCTCGGCCCATCGGCGCCGGACGGGGAGGAGGATGCCGCCGCGCTGGCCCGGCGCACGCGCCTCGCCTTCGAGGCGCTGGGCCCGGTGTTCGTGAAGCTGGGGCAGATATTGGCGACGCGGGGCGATCTGCTGTCCGGCGAATGGATCGCGGAGTTTGAGCGGTTGCACAGTCAGGCGCCCACGCTGCCGTTCGACGAGCTGCGCGCGGCGGTCGAGGATGCGCTGGGCGAGCCGCCCGAGACTGCCTTTGCCACATTCGAGACGGCGCCGCTTGCCGCCGCCTCCATGGCGCAGGTCCACCGCGCGACGCTGGCGGACGGGCGCGATGTCGTGCTCAAGATCCGCCGGCCCGGCATCCGCCCGCGGGTCGAGGCGGATCTGCGCCTGCTTGGCGAACTGGCGCGCACCATCGAGAGCGCCAGTGCGCAGGCCCGGCGCTTCGGGCCGCAAGCGCTGCTGCGCCAGCTGGCCGAGGCGATGCTGGCGGAGCTGGACTTCACCCATGAAGGCCGCAATGCCGACCGGCTGCGCGCCGATTTCGCCGGCGAGACCCGGGTCGTCATCCCGCAAATCCACTGGCGCTGGACGTCGGAAACGCTGATCGTCATGGATTATGTCGCGGGCGTGCCGCCGCGCGATCCGCAGACGCTGCGCGCGGCGGGCCTCGATCCGGCGGCGATCGCCAGTGTGGGCGCGGACCTCGTGCTCGACATGGTCCTCATCAATGGCCGCTTCCATGCCGATCCGCACCCCGGCAACCTCCTGTGCCTGCCGGGCAACCGCATCGCGCTGCTCGATTTCGGCATGATCGGCCATGTCTCGCCGCGCCGGCGCGAGGAGTTTCTGGGCTTCATCCAGTCGCTCCTCGCCGGCGATCCCGATGCGCTCGCCGGGCTCTTGGCGGTCTGGTCCGGCGGCGATGTGGCGGCCGAAGCGACCCGGCGCGCCGCCGAGCGGCTGATCGCCAAACATGGGGGCGGCCGCCTCGTGCTGAGCGCGCTGATCGCGGATTTTTTCCCGATCATGCGGGAGGAGCGCCTGATCCTGCCGCCGGACCTGCTGCTGATCTTCAAGGCGATGGTGACGATTGACGGGGTGCTCGGGGCGATCGAGCCGGGCTTCGACCTCTCCGGTGCCATGCGCCGCGCCTGGCCGCGCCTGTTGCAGGCCCGCCTCGCGCCCGGCCACTGGATCGACACCGGGCAGGCCTTGCTGATGGAATTGTCGCGCATCGGCGAGAATCTGCCCCGGCTGCTGCGCGCGGTGACCCGCAAGCTGGATGCCGCGCCCCGGCCGCCCGTGGCCGATGGGGCGCTGGCCGGCGCGGTGCGGCAGGCCGGCCTCTGGATCGCCGCCGCCATCCTGCTGGCGGGGGCGATGATCACGGCCGGCATGATCTGGGGCTAGCCGGGCCGGAGAGGGCGCAAGGCCGGTGAGAGGGTAGGGCGCGCCACGATCCGATCAGGATCGCAGGTGACGCACCGCCGCCCGTCAATCCGGGCGGACGAGATCCGTTTCGGCCAGATGCTCGGCCAGAAACCACACCTGCGGTTCATTGGTGCGGATGATGTTGCTCACCAGCAGATCGTTGGTGCCATCGTCGCCGGCCTCGTCCGCCGCGTCGGCCGCCTCATGGGCCTGCGTCAGGATGATCCGGTGCGCTTCGAGCAGGCGGGAAAGCTGGGTCGGCACATCCTCGCGGCCTTTGGGCGGGCGCGGGATCTTGGTCGCCTCGGCCACGTCCGGCGCCATGGCGATGCTGATCCCGCCCAGCGCCATGATCCGCTCGGCGATCATGTCCACCAGCGCGGCCTGTTCCTCATAATGTTTATCGAGGAGCAGGTGGAGCTGGTAGAATGTCGCGCCGGACATCTGCCAGTGATGCTTCTTGTAGAGGTCGCGGATCGTCATCGTATCCGCGAGGATCTGGTTGAGCGCGGTCACGCTCTGGGTGCGCGCATTATCCTCCAGTCCCAATGGCAGGCGCTTGAGCGTGCCAAAGGCCTGTATCTCGCGATAGGTGACGTTGAACTGCGGCTGCGCCATATCCGGGCGGCGTGTCGATGAGGGCTTTTTGGCCATGGCGATCTCTTTCAGTCAGGGGGAAGGACATCTGCCTTGAGAACGCCGGGCGGCCCATCGGGTTCCGTTGCTACCCGCAAGCGCCAGCAGGCCGCCAGACCATAGAGGCACGCCGCGCCGCCCAGCCACGCCAGCGGCGCCCACACCTCGCCCAGCGTCGCCCCCATCTGGTTGAGCCGCACGAACAGCGTGACGCCGGCGGTGGCCGGGGAGAGCCACGCGATGGCTTCCACCCAGCCGGGCATGGCGGCGAGCGGCCAGGCTGCGCCGGTCAGGAAGAAGAGCAGGATCGAGGTCGGCACCAGCACATGCAAGGCCCGGTCGGCATGATCGAACCCGCTGCCGACCAGCAGCCCCAGCGCGCCGACGGCGGCGGCAAAGACCGGCATGGCCAGAATGAGCGCGCCGATATTGCCGCCGCGCGGCACATCCTGCGCCCAGAAGATCCAGCCGAAGTAAAAGCTCGCCATCGCCACGCCCAGCGCGGTGAGCGCGGCCCATGCGCCGAGAAACGCGCCGGCCGACAGCCCCGGTGCATGCGCCGCGCGCCGCTCGCCCGCCAGCATCGCCGCGCCGAACAGCAAGGTCTGTTGCAGGATGATGATGGCGACGGCGGGGAAGATATAATCCGCATAGCCCTCGCGCGTGTTGAACAGCGGCCGCTCGACCACCGCGATCGGTGGTTGCAGGTGCAGCGCTGCGGCGAGGGGCCCGGCCTGTTGCGCCGCCACGCCGATCAGCGCCTGCTCGATCGCCCCGCCAATATCGCGCGCGCGCAGCAGATAGGTGCCGTTGACCCAGATGGCGATGCCGCCCGCGCCCTTGCCCTGCAGCACGCCGTCGGTCAGGCCGCGCGGCAGGTAGAGCACGCCGTCCGCGCTGCGCTGGCGCACCATCGCCAGCCCGTCCTCCACGGTCGGCACCCGCGCGACCACCGCCACCGCGCGCGTCGCCTGCAGCCCTTCCACCAGCGCCCGGGTGAGCGCGCTGTCCTCCCGGTCCACGATCACGAGGGGCAGGTCCTGCGAGGTCTGGTGCGCATAAGGCGCCGGATAGTAAAAGCCGTAGAGCAGGACCGCGAGGATCATCGTGCTGAGCAGTGCCCGCGTCGTGAGGATATGGCGCAGCGTGGCAACGAAGGCGGCGCGAAAGCCCATCAGCGCGCCGCCCGCCGCAGCAGGAGGGGCAGCGCCAGCAGCGGCACGATCACATAGAGCGCCAGCACTCCGAGGCCGGGCAGCGCGCGGCCGGCCGGCGCGCCGAGAAACTGGTCCATCTGGATCGGCAGATAATGGCTGAAAGGCAGCAGGCCGCTCCAGATGCGGGCGAAGAGATTGCCGCCGTCCAGCGACAGCGTACCGCCCGAATAGGCCAGCGCGGAGCCGGCATAGATGGCGCTGGCGGAGAGCGCGGTGCTCGTCTCGCGCAGGCCGGCGATCAGCAGCGCGGAGATGCAGGCGGTCCCGGCGAACAGCAGCGCCTGCGCGGCGATGGTGAGCGCGAGGCTGCCCTGCATCGTCCAGCCGCGCACGCCGGTCAGCCAGATCAGCCAGGCCATGCCCCACAGGCTCATCGCCAGCACATAGGGCGCGAGCTTGCCGGCCAGCGCGGCAAGGCCGCCGCCCGTCTCCGCCGCCCAGCGGCGCAGCGATCTGCCTTCCAGCTCGCGCCCCAGCGCCATCGCCGTCACGCAGGCGGCGAGCAGGTGGAGCACGGCCGGGTCGATGAGTGCCTGCAGATACCATTCAAAGCTGGTCTGTGGGTTGAACAGGATGGTCACCTGCACGGTGGGCGCAACGAACCGGGCTGCGGGCAGGCCGCGCTTGTGCAGCGCTTCGGCCCCGCGCGCGGCGATCACGGTCGTCACGGCGGTGCGCAAGCCGCTCGCCGCCGCCCCGCCGATGCTGAGATAGGACGCGTTGTAGAAAATCTGGATCGCCGGCGTGCGCGCCCGCTCCAGCCCGGTGCCGGCGCCCTTGGGGATATGGAGGATCGCCCACATCTGGCCGCCGCGCACCAGCCGTTCGGCCCGTGGCATATCCGGCCCGAGGCTGGCGACGCGCACCGCGGGCGTGGCCATCGCCGCCCGCACGATCGCCCGCGAGAAGGCGCTGTTATCCAGATCGACCACCGCCACCGGCAGCGCGCGCGGCACGCCCTCGATCAGCATGGCGGCCACGATGGCGAGTGCCATGAGCGGGAACAGGGTGATCATGCCCAGATCCCAGCGGCTGCGGCCGAGATGCGCGATCTCGCGGAAGAAAGCGGCGCGAAAGCCGGGGCCCGTCGCTCGCCGGCTCATTGCGGCCAGTCGAACAGGACGCTCATGCCCGGCCGCAATCCCTTGATCGGCCGGTCCGGACGCAGCCGGATCTCAAAGGCGCGCACATCGAAGCCGGCGGATTGCCGCGTTGCCCGCCATGTCGCGAAATCGGCCTGCGGACTGACGAAATAGACGCGGAACGGCGCGCCCTTCACGCCCAGCGCCGGCACGTCGCCATGGATCAGCCGGCCCACGCCCATGTTGCGATACCGGTCCTCCCGCAGCGTGAGCGACACCCATGGATGGTCGATCGCCACAATCTGATAGACCGGCACCGCCGTGGCGACGATCTCGCCCGGCTCGGCCAGCCTGCGCGCAATCTCGCCGGCCACAGGCGCCACAAGCTGCGTCTCGGCCACCAGCGCATCGGCCGTCGCGACCCCGGCCGAGGCGATCTGCACCTGCGCGCGGGCCACCGCCTTGTTCTCCGGGCGGGTGCCGGCCAGCGCCTTGCGATATTGCTGCTGCGCTGCCTCGGCCTGCCGCGCACTGGCCTCGCGCGCGGCATGGGCCTCGTCCCGCCGCTGGGCGGCGATCACGCCCTGCGCATAGAGCTGATCCGCCCGCGCGGCGCTGGTGCGGGCGAGCGTGGCAGCCGCCTCGGCCGCCTGCCAGACCGCGCGCAGCGAGGCGATATCCTCCCCGCGCGCGCCCTCGTCCGCGATCGCCGCCAGCGCCTTGGCGCTATCGAGCGCGCCCTGCGCCTGCGTGCGGCCATTGGCGATTTCCGGGCTGGTGAGGGTGGCGAGCAATTGCCCCGCCGTCACCCGGTCGCCCTCGCTGGCGATCAACCGGTCCACCCGCGCGATCGCCTTGGTGGCGACATTGATCTCATCGGCATCGACCATGCCCTGCAACTGCTCGGGCCCCGGCCGGGATGCCAGCCACAGGCCGAACAGCAGCACCAGCACCAGCACCGCGCCGGCACCCAGGAGCAGGGCGGGGCGCTTGTGCCATGGCGCGGGTGGCGGGGGGAGGGCGTCCGCCTCGGTCATGGCGCCACCACCCGGTCGCCGCGCGCGAGGTGGCTGGCAAACTCATCGCTCCGGTTGGTCGCTGCGAGCAGGGCCGCCAGCGCGACGTCATATTCATATGCCGCCGCGATGCGCTCGGTCCGGGCCGTTGCCAGCGCGGCCTGCGCGTCGATCACGTCCGCCACGGTGCCTTCTCCCTCCCTGAACGAAATCTCCTGCACCCGCAGATTCTCCTGCGCCGCCTTGATATTGCCGTCGAGCAGCAGGAACGATTGCCGCGCCGTATCGACCAGATCCCATGCCCGGCTCGTCTCCATGGCGACCAGCTTGCGCGCCTCGCGCCCGGTTTGCGCGGCGGCCTGCTCGCGCTCCTGCGCCGCGCTCAGCGTCTTCGCCCGGTCGATATTGGAGAGAAATGTGTAGCGAACCCCGACCCCGACGATCCAGTCCGGCTCGACCGGCAGGGCATTGCCTCGATCGAGATTATATTCCCCGAACGCATAGGCCTGCGGCAGATAGCGCGATCTGGCGAGGTCCACGCCCGCCCTGGCGATCTCCTCCCCGGCCTGCGCCGCCCGCACCTGCGGATGCTGGTCCGTGGCGCTCGCAATATAGTCATCCACCGGCGCGAGCGGCTGGCTGTTGACGAAAAGCGGCGTGGTCGGCTGCACGCCTTGCCCTTCGACATCGAGATAGCGCGCCAGCGCCTCGGATGCGGTGCGCAATTCCAGCTGCGCCCTGATCCGCGCCCGCTCGGCGGTGTTGCGCGCCACCTCGACCTGGAGCGTGCGCACATGCGGCAGAACGCCCTCGCGCTCCATGATGCGGGCATTGGCGAGGTGCCGGTCCAGCGCGTCGCGCGTCTGGGTGGTGGAGAGCAGCAATTGCTCCGCCAGCTGCTGCCCGAAATAGAGCTGCACCAGCCGCACATCGGCGAGGCTCTGCGCTCCGGCCGCCTGCGCCCGCGCCAGCGCCACGCCGGCCAGGGCACCGCGCTGGATCGCCGGGATCGCCCCGCCGGAATAGAGCGGCAGCGCGGCCGTCACCGTCGGGCGGAAGATGGTGTCGCGGGTGCGGAAGCTGAGCGCATCCGGGATCGCATCGAGCAGGCCGGGCAGCGCCTGCTCGATCCGCCCGCTCACCTGACTGACGATGGCCTGAAACTCCGGCGGAAACTGCCCCGGCAGGTCCGCCAGATAATCACTGGCATTCTCGGCGAACCGGTCCTTGCCGCCGGTCAGGTCGATCGAGAGCGTCTTTTGATATTCGACCAGTTGCGCCGTGCCGCTGATCACCGGCCGGTTCAGCGCCTTGAGCGCGGCGGCCTGATCCTCGCTGGCGCGCACGCCATGCCCGGCGCTGGCCAGCGCGCCGGAGGTCGCGGCCATCTGCTGGCGCGCCGCGCCGAAGCTCATCGCGACGGGCTCGGCCTGTGTTTGCGCGCCCGCCATTTGCGAGCCGGATATGGCGATGCAAAATGCCGCCCGCAGGAGGGAGGGAGCCGTCACTCCCCATCTTATGGCCGGTTGCACCGCGCGACGCCAGACGGGATGTTCAAAAGCCGCCGGAAGCTCATGTTTTCCGGCGTAATCCGCCGGGTTGGGGCGTGACCTTCCGCTACGGCAGCGCCGGGGTGAGCCGCGGAAAGACCCGGCTCGCGAACAGGAAGAACCATGTCACGAGCACGAAGGGCAGGGTGAGCGCGGGGATGCCCAGCGGCTCCAGCGCCGCCGAAACCGCCGCGACCATGAAGGTGGTGGCGACCGCCCCGAGCAGTGCATAGGCCAGCGCTGCCCGGTCGGCCACGAAGAACACGCCGCCCAGCGCGATGGCGGTCAGCACGCTGTTGAAGCCGAACGCGCCGGCGCGGATCGCCGGTTCCGCCGCGCCCATGCCCCATGCGACCAGCAGCCCGGTCAGCGAGCCGCCCAGCGCCAGCGCGCAGGCCAGCCGCGAGCTGATGAGCAGCCCGAGCGCGAACAGGATGCCGGTGACGATATTACCCTGAAAGAACACCTGTGCGAGGCCGTTGAACAGCCCGTCCGTCACGGTTGATCCGGTCACCACCCCCTCGACCGTCACAGCTCTGGGGAGCCCGGCGGTCGGCAGCAAATGCGTGGATTCCAGTCGTCCGAAGCGCGCCGTTGCAAGGAAAAAGCAGAAGGAGATGAAAACGAACGGGGCCGTGAGCGCCGGGATTTTCCAGACATCCAGGAGGGTGATCAATGCGGCCATCACGATCGTCGAGCAGGCCGCGGCGAAAATCACGCAGGTCCAGGTCAACGCGTCCGGGTGCAGGAAATAGAGCAGGGCGATGGCGACAAGCCCGCCATTGAAACCGAACAGTCCGGCCCGCACCAGCGCGCGATCGACGCCGAGCAGCATGGCGGTGGCGGTGCTCACCACGGTGCCGAGCAGCACCGCCGCGCCGAAGATCAGCGAATTATAGCCGATCCCGATCAGGAAGAGCAGGCCGGCATAGCTGTTGTTCTGCAACATGACCTGCCCGATGCCGCGCAGCACGGTGTCGATAAAGCGCGGCAGCCCATGCGCGCGATCCTCGCTATCGAGAAGGAGGCCCGTCGCGGAAAAACTCATCGCCATCGTCGTCAACGTCCCCCTTGGATGGAGCCCGCCTACAGCGTTTGGCGCGCGGACAAAATGCCCATCTGGTCATGCGGCCCCGCGCCTTGCCGCCGTGGCGGTCGATGGGCCTGTCGTGGCCATCGGCGGGGTGGGGCACGCCGGGCTGTCGACGCTGCGGGGATGGTCGGGGCCGGGATGAGAAGGGGGCTCGGCCAGTGACTGGCGACGCCGAGCCCGGTCGGCGCAGCGAGGTATCGTCTGATGATCAAGCCGGCGCAGGGCGCGTGGGCAAGCCGGTCGTGCGGGTGCGGGTTCGGGTTCGGGCGCCGGAGGTGCGCGGCGTTGATGGCCCCGCAATCATGGGATCGCATTTCGCCCGGCGGAGCTGGAGCGGTGGCGTCTGGGGCCGGCCTTCAACTTGTCGACGGCCGGGCCGGGCTGGCATCATGCGGATAGGGCGGCGGCTCGTCCGTGCCCCAGAAAGGCTCGTGGCAGGCATCGCAGACCTCATCGAGGCCGCTGGTGGCGGTGTAGAAGAGCCGCGCATTGCGCGCGTCCGCCGCATGGCTGATCCGGTCGGCCGTGTCAGCAAGGGCGCGGGCCTTTTGCGCGAACAGCGCTGGCTCGGCGTCGATCCGGGCCTGCACCTGCTGTGCGCTCACCGCATCCCACGCCGCGCCAATCCGGCCCCGGGTGCCGACGGCCTGCGAGCCCAGGATCGGCTGATGGTCGTTCGCCACGACGAGATGGTCGGCAAGCGCCATCATCTCCGCGCGCTCCTTGAGCTTGAGGCTCGCCGTTTGCAGCGCCTTCCAGTCCGAACTGCTGATTTTGGTGGAGTCCAGCCCGTCGCCCGCCGCATTATAGGCGCGGCTCATGATGTCCCAGATCGCCTGTGCGGTCGGCTCCATCACATCCGCCATGCTGCTGTTGATCGTCGGCGCGGGTTCCTCCTTTTTGCTGCAACCGCAAAGGAGCAGAACCGCCATGGCCACCATGGCCCCGGTGCGCGCGTTCGACATGATCGACAATCTCCACAGGCAAGCCGCAACGGGCGCGTGCGCGCCGTCGGGATTTTCATGGCAGAATACAGCGTCGGGGCGCCGCGTCGCATTAAATTTCGGTCATGTTCGCCCCATCCCCCGCGCGCTGTCCCGTCCCTGACACGGGTCGGCCTTGCAGATTGTCCAAATCGTCGGGCTGGCCTAGCAGGGCGCATGATCGCAGCAGTCGACCCTTTTCATGCCATCGCTATCAGCCGGCTGGCGCACGACCTGGCCGCCGAGGGGCGGGCGGTCATCCATATGGAGTTCGGCCAGCCCTCCACCGGCGCGCCTGCGCGCGCCATCGCCGCGGCGCATCATGTCCTCGATCATGATCCGATGGGCTATTGGGAGAGCAGCGCGCTGAAAGCGCGGATCGCCCGCCATTATCGCGATGGCTATGGCGTGGCGATCGACCCCGAGCAGCTGCTGCTGACCTGCGGCGCCTCGCCGGCGCTGGTGCTGGCGCTCTCCTGCCGCTTTGCCCCCGGTGCCCGCGTGGCGCTCGCCCGGCCGGGCTATGTCGCCTACCGCAACACGCTCAAGACGCTCTATCTCGACCCGGTGGAGATTGGCTGCGGCCCGGCCGAGCGCTTCCAGCTCACCGCCCATGCCATCGCGCAACTCGATCCCGCGCCGCAGGGGCTGATCGTCGCCAGCCCGGCCAACCCCACCGGCACGATCATCGCGCGCGCGGAGATGGCCGCCATCGCCAATCTGTGCAGGCAGCGCGGCATCCGCATCATCTCGGACGAGATTTATCATGGTCTGAGCTACGGCGCGCCGGCCAGCTCGATGCTGGAGCATGATGGCGATGCGGTCATCATCAACAGCTTCTCCAAATATTACAGCATGGCCGGCTGGCGGCTGGGATGGGCCGTGGTGCCGCCCGATCTCATCGCGCCCGCCCGCGCGCGGATGGGCAATCTCTTCCTGACCCCGCCGGCGCTGGCGCAGCATGCCGCGCTTGCCGCTTTCGACTGTGGCGAGGATCTGGACGGCCATGTCCGCAGCTATGCCCGCAATCGCGATCTGCTGCTCGATGCCTTGCCGGCGCTGGGGCTGCGGCGGATCGCGCCGCCGGACGGGGCGTTCTACATCTATGCCGATATCGGCCATCTGACGCAGGACAGCCTCGCCTTTTGCGAGCAGCTGCTGCGCGATACCGGCGTTGCGACCGCGCCGGGGCTGGATTTCGACCCGGTGGAGGGCCATCGCTTCATCCGGTTCAGTTTCGCGATCTCGACCCCGCTGATCGAGGAGGCCATCGCCCGCATGATCCCGTGGTTCCGGGCGCGGGGCTGATCGCGCGCCGCGGCGTTCCGTCGCTGGTCAGACTCGGTTCACCGGCCATGGCCTTGCTGCCGCGCCGGCGGCCGCCTAGCGGCCTGTCATCGACGGAACACGGAGTGGAGTGAGATGAAGCAGCGCATTGCAATGATATGTGGCGCCATGGCGCTGGGTCTGGCGGCGATGCCGGCGCAGGCCGAGGGGCTTGGCGCGGAAGGCAATTATGGACGCGCGAACGGCAGCTGGGGCGCGGAACTGGGCGCCGGCTATGCATTGGGCCTCGCCGGCTTCAGCCTGACGCCGGGCGCGGGCCTGTTCTTCCGCGATGGCGATACGTCCGTCTATGGCCGGGTCGAGCTGGCCTATCAGTTGCCCGCTTCCTTCCGCATCGGCGCCGGCGTGCGCTTCAGCGGCGATGATCCGCGCCCCTATGCGACGATCGCCATGCCGCTGCTGCCCACGGTGGCCGTCAAGGGCAATCTGGGCCCCAAATATATCTCGGCCGGTCTGACCATCGGTTATTGAACCGCCGCCCGCCTGAGCGGCCATCTTGAATAAGGGCGGGCAGGCTCAGGGTCTGCCCGCCAGATTGCTCGTCCAGAGTGAGGCGCCAGCGCGCTCGCGGCGTGAGCAGGACGGGGCACGCTTGGGGCCAATGGTCGCCGTGCGGCCCTTTCCCAGCGCGCTGCCGACCATCTTCAGCCACGCCATCATCAGGCCGGGCGAACGGAAGCCTGCGGGAACATGATCCGGTCCGCTGGTGCCGCCCCGGCGCGCCGGCCGGAAAAGCGCGGGGCCAGGATCATTCTCAGCCGGCCCCGCGTGTGATCAGTAGCGCTGCTGGCGCTCATAGAGGGATTTATAGTGCTGGATGCGCGTGACCCGCAGGCCCGGCATGCCGGAGCGGTCGACGGCGCGCTGCCAGCTGGCGAATTCTTCCAGCGTCAGCGAATAGCGCTCGCAGGCTTCATCAACGCTCAAGAGGCCGCCATTGACCGCGGCGACGACCTCGGCCTTGCGCCGAACAACCCAGCGCGTGGTGCTGGCCGGGGGGAGGGAATCCAGCGTGAGGGGCTCGCCGAGGGGGCCGACGACCTGAGAGGGGCGAATTTTTTGGTTTTCGATCATTTTTTCCTCATGTGCCGTGGGCGAAACGGCGTGACGTGCGCGGTCGATAGACAGTGCCATCAAAGCTTTGCCCCTTGGCTAACCGCCACAGTAAACCGATCATTCATCATTGATTTCATGGGCATAAGTGCTGCGACCCGTGCATTGAACGCGCCGGATGCCTTGCGCTGCAGCAAGGGGCCGGGGGAAGCGGCGCCAAAGATGAGCATGAGCCGAGCGGGCTCGTCGCCAGTCGCCGGGATCTGGCTGCCCTCCCGCATGATTCGCACCGTCTCGCCGGTTTGCTGGCGAGCGGCATGGACGGCGAGCAGCAGGCGCAGATCGGGAATCCGGGTGCCGCGCCCGCCCGCGATGTTGAGCGGCAGACCCGGTTCATGGGGGAGTGCATTCATGTCCATCCGGCAGGTGGTAGCAGTCAAAGGATAAGCGAGAGTAAAAGCGCTGTCATTTCATGGCGGTTGGCGCACGGTTCGGCGGGCTGGCCGGCTGGCGGCACGGTCGTGATATTCACGGCATCGCCGCACTGGCTCATTGCGCGGCATGTCCCTATATGGCGCGCATGGATGACCTGTTTCAGCTGGGATCTGCGCCGGGCGGCAAGCGGATCGTCGTCGCCATGTCCGGCGGCGTCGACTCCAGTGTCGTGGCCGCCCTTGCCGCGCGCACCGGCGCCGAGACGATCGGCGTCACGCTCCAGCTTTACGATCATGGCGCGGCGGTGGGCCGCACCGGCAGTTGCTGCGCCGGGCAGGATATTCGCGATGCCCGCGCCGTCGCCGACAAGCTCGGCATCGCGCATTATGTCTTCGATTATGAGAGCCGCTTTCGCGAATCGGTGATGGAGGGCTTTGCCGACGAATATCTCGCCGGGCGCACGCCCATCCCCTGCGTGCGGTGTAATATGGGCGTGAAGTTCACTGACCTGTTTGCCCTCGCGCGCGATCTGGGCGCGGATTGCCTCGCGACCGGCCATTATATCCGCCGCGTGCTCGGCGCGGACGGGGCGCAACTGCACCGCGCCATCGATCCGGCCCGCGACCAGAGCTATTTCCTGTTCGCCACCACGCAGGCGCAGCTTGATTTTCTGCGCTTTCCGCTGGGCGGCATGGAGAAGCCGGCGGTTCGGGCGATCGCGGCCGAGCTGGGGCTCGGCGTGGCGATGAAGCCGGACAGTCAGGACATCTGCTTCGTCCCCAATGGCGATTATGCCGCGATCGTCCGCAAGATCCGCCCGGAAGCGGACGATCGTGGCGAGATCGTCCATGTCGATGGCCGCGTGCTCGGCGCGCATAAGGGCCTCATCCATTATACTGTCGGCCAGCGCCGGGGACTGGAGATTGGCGGCCTGTCCGAGCCGCTCTATGTCGTGCGGCTGGACCCGGCCGCGCGGCGCGTGATCGTCGGCCCGCGCGCGGCGCTGGCGGTGGGCGCGGCGCGGCTGGAGGAGATCAACTGGCTGGGTGGCGACCATGACGGACCGCTCACCGCCAAGGTCCGCTCCATGGCGCGGCCGGTGCCGGCGCGGCTCGAGGGCATGCGGCTGGTCTTCGACGCGCCGGAATTTGGCGTGGCGCCGGGGCAGGCGGCGGCGCTTTACGCCGGCGAGCGGGTGCTCGGCGGCGGCTGGATCGCCGAGACGGAAAGCGCGGATCTGGCCATCGCATAAGGGTGGATGATGTGTGACTGCCCGGGCGCGGCCGCTCGTGCGGGCCCGTCAAGGCTCGCGCGACTCAACGGTCCTGCCCGACAAGGCCGGCATCGGTGAGTCAGCAGGCCCCCGGTCCCGGACAGGGAGCCTCCCATGGTCAGGGCGTCGTGCGGCTGGTCACCTTGGCCGAGCCATCGGGCTGCACCTGGATCAGATGCTGTTCGCCCTGCTCGCACTGGGCGCGCCAGGTGGGCACGCCATGCTGGTCGGCGATCCGCTCGACCTTGGTGACATCGCGGCAGGAAATATCGGCATCGCGGATGGCGCCCAGAAACACGCCCTGTTTTCCGTTCTCCGACATATTGTCGATTTCCGCGACATAATTGACCGCCTCGCCATGGTTCGAGGGCACGCTCGCGGCGGCATTGTCGATGGCGACGTCATTGTTCGATGCCACATTGGCCGGGCTGCAGCCGGCGAGGGCGAGCAGGGTCGTGCTGATCAAGAACAGGCGCATCACGCTTCTCTCCAATAGATCTCCGGGCGACATACCGGCCTCACGATCCGGAGAATATATATTTTGCGGCAGGCCGCAACCGTCAGCTCCGCGGGGGCGGCCGGCCAGGCGCTTTCGTCGCATATCTTGACTTGAGGCGCGCACCCCGGCTAACCGGCCGACGAAACGGGGCGGCCTCAGCCGCTCTGCGTGTTCAATCCGACCATCGAGTCCTGTCGAAGGGTGGTCCGGATCCGCCCGGCAGGGCGGAGACTAGTATCCATGGCAAATGTTACCGTGATCGGCGCCCAGTGGGGCGATGAGGGCAAAGGCAAGATCGTCGACTGGCTGGCGACCCGCGCGGACTGCGTGGTGCGCTTTCAGGGCGGCCATAATGCGGGCCACACGCTCGTCGTCGATGGGCAGGTCTACAAGATCAGCCTCGTTCCCTCCGGCATCGTCACCGGCACGCTCTCCATCATCGGCAACGGCGTGGTGCTCGATCCCTGGGCATTGAAGGCCGAGCTGGAGAAGCTCGCCGGGCAGGGCGTCACCGTCAATCGCGGCAATTTCGCCGTCGCGGATAATTGCCCGCTCATCCTCCCCTTCCACCGCGATCTCGATGCCCTACGCGAGACGGCGGCCGGCAAGGGCAAGATCGGCACCACCGGGCGCGGCATCGGCCCGGCCTATGAGGACAAGGTCGGCCGCCGCGCGATCCGCGTGTGCGATCTGGCCCATCTCGATGCGCTGGAGCCGCAGCTTGATCGCCTCTGCGCCCATCATGACGCGCTGCGCGCCGGTTTTGGCGAACCGCCGATCGACCGCGCCAAGCTGATCGCGGACCTGCGCGACATCGCCGATTTCGTGCTGCAATTCGCCGAGCCGGTGTGGAAGCGCCTGCGCGATGTGCGCAAGGCCGGCAAGCGCATCCTGTTCGAGGGCGCGCAGGGCGTGCTGCTCGATGTCGACCATGGCACCTATCCCTTCGTCACCAGCTCCAACACGGTGAGCGGCACCGTCGCGTCCGGTTCGGGCGTGGGTCCGAGCGCGGCGGGCTTCGTGCTCGGCATCGTCAAGGCCTACACCACGCGAGTCGGCTCCGGCCCGTTCCCGACCGAACTGGACGACGAGACCGGCGAGCGGCTGGGCGTGCGTGGCCATGAATTCGGTACGGTGACGGCGCGCAAGCGGCGCTGCGGCTGGTTCGACGCCGTGCTGGTGCGCCAGACCTGCGCGCTCTCCGGCGTCACCGGCATCGCGCTCACCAAGATCGACGTGCTCGACGGTTTCGAGACGATCAAGATCTGCACCGGCTACAAGCTCAACGGCGAGGTCATCGACTATTTGCCCGCCCATGCGGCGGATCAGGCGGCGGTCGAGCCGATCTACGAGGAGATGCCCGGCTGGGAAGGCACCACCGTCGGCGCGCGCAGCTGGGCCGATCTGCCAGCGCAGGCGATCAAATATATCCGCCGCATCGAGGAACTGATCGAAACGCCGGTCGCGAGCGTCTCGACCAGCCCCGAGCGCGACGACACGATCCTGGTGCGCGATCCGTTCGAGGATTAAAATTTACGGGGCTCCTGCGAAAGCAGGAGTCCCGAGCGGCGAGGGCGCTTCGTTTGCGCCCTCGCGTCCTTTACCGGAACAGCAGCCAGAGAATGATGATCACGGGGATCGGAACGCCGATCAGCCAGAGCAATATGCCTTTACCCATTGATCATCCTCCAGTTGTTGCGTGGGTAAAACGCCCCGTCACGCGGGATCGTTCCCCCGCTGTCCGATCTGGCGCGGTTGACGACGGGCGCATTGCCCTTTTTCGCGTGAGGCTTTAAGGCCCGGCGCGTCATGACCCGGCCTATCATCTTCGCCATTCCCAAGGGACGCATCCTCGACGAGGCGCTGCCGCTGCTCGCGCGCGCCGGCATTGAACCGGAGGCCGAGTTCCACCGGAAGGAAAGCCGCGCGCTCAAATTCGCGACCAATGTCGATGGGCTCTCGATCATCCGCGTGCGCGCGTTCGACGTGGCGACCTTCGTGGCGCATGGCGCGGCGCAGATCGGCATTGTCGGCTCGGACGTGATCGCCGAGTTCGGCTATTCCGAGCTGTATGCGCCGGTCGATCTCGCCATCGGCCATTGCCGCCTGTCCGTCGCCGAGCCGGCCGATGAGCCGCAGCGCGACCAGATGACGGCGAGCCATGTCCGCGTCGCCACCAAATATCCGCAGCTCACCCGCGCTTATTATGAGCGGCAGGGCGTGCAGGCCGAGTGCGTCAAGCTCAACGGCGCGATGGAGCTGGCGCCCTCGCTCGGTCTCTCGCGGCGGATCGTCGATCTGGTCTCCTCGGGCGCCACGCTCAAGGCCAACGGCCTCGTCGAGACCGCGCGGATCATGGAGATTTCGGCGCGCCTCGTCGTCAATCGCGCGGCGATGAAGATGCGCGCGGCCGAGCTGGTGCCGATGGTCGAGCGGTTCCGCGCCGCCGTGGAGGCCAGCCGTGCCGCTTAGACTGGACGCCAGCGCCGCGGATTTCGCGCGCCAGTTCGACAGGCTGGTCAACGCCCGGCGCGAGGCGGACCCGAATGTGGCCGACGCCGTGCGCGGCATCATCGCGCGCGTCCGCGCCGAGGGTGACGCCGCGCTCGCCGCGCTCACCAGCCAGTTTGATGGTTTCGACCTCGACCAACAGGGCTGGACGATCAGCGCCGAGCAATGCGCGCAGGCCTATATCGCCATCGACCGGAAACTGCGCGACGCGCTCGAGCTGGCCGCGCGGCGGATCGCCGCCTATCACGCCCAGCAAAAGCCCGCCGACAGCGCCTGGACGGACGATGCCGGCGTGCAACTGGGCGCGCGCTGGAATGCGGTCGAGGCGGCGGGCATCTATGTCCCCGGGGGCCTGGCCGCCTATCCCTCCTCGCTGCTGATGAACGCCATTCCGGCCAAGGTCGCGGGTGTCGAGCGCATCGTCATGATGTCGCCCACGCCCGGCGGCGCGCTCAACCCGGCGGTGCTGGCCGCCGCGCATATTGCCGGCGTGACTGAGATCTGGCGTGTCGGCGGCGCGCAGGCCATCGCGGCGCTGGCCTATGGCACGGACCGCATCGCGCCGGTCGACGTGATCGTCGGCCCCGGCAATGCGTGGGTGGCCGAGGCCAAGCGGCAGGTCTATGGCGTGGTCGGCATCGATATGGTCGCCGGGCCGTCCGAGATCGTCGTGGTGGCCGATGGCAGGAATGATCCGGCGTGGATCGCGGCCGATCTGCTCAGTCAGGCCGAGCATGACCCGACCAGCCAGTCGATCCTCTTCACCGACGATGCCGCCTTTGCCGATGCGGTGGCGCAGGCGGTGGAGGAACAGCTCGGCGAGTTGGCGACCGGTGCCCGTGCCCGGCAAAGCTGGGAGGCCAATGGCGCGATCATCCTCGTGCCCGATCTGCCGGCCGCCATGCCGCTGGTCGACCGCCTGGCCCCCGAGCATCTCGAACTGGCGGTGGATGCGCCCCGGCCCTTGTTCGATGCCGTGCGCCATGCCGGCTCGGTGTTCATGGGTCGCATGACGCCCGAGGCGATCGGTGATTATGTCGCCGGCCCCAATCACGTGCTGCCCACCGGGCGGCGGGCGCGCTTCTCCTCGGGCCTCTCCGTGCTCGATTTCATGAAGCGCACCAGCTTCCTCCAGCTCGACCATGCCGCGATTCGCGCCATCGGCCCGGCGGCGCTTGCGCTGGCCGAGGCGGAAGGGCTGCCCGCCCATGCGCAAAGCGTGGCGGCGCGGCTTCGCTAATTCAAGCGTTCGCCCGCTTCGACAAGCGCCGCGCGAACGGCTAAGGACAATGATGATGACTGTTTCCCGTTCCAGGACCCGTTCCGCTGCCCGGCTTGCCGCCGTGCAGGCCCTGTATCAGCTCGACATGGAGCAGACGCCGCTGCCGGTGCTGCTCCACGAGTTCCACCAGCATCGCCTTGGCGCGACGATCGAGGATGAGACCTATCATCCGGCCGAGCAGGCGTTTTTCGATGCGGTCGTGCAGGGCGTGGACGCGCGGCGCGCGGAGATTGACGACCTGATCGCCGGCCATCTCGCCAAGGGCTGGACGCTGGAGCGGCTGGACAAGCCGATGCGCCAGATCCTGCGCGCCGGCACCTATGAACTGCTCGCCCGCGTCGATGTGCCGACCGCCAGCGTGATCAGCGAATATGTCGATGTCGCCCATGCCTTTTACGACAAGCGCGAGGCCGGGTTCGTCAACGGCCTGCTCGACGCCATCGCCAGGGTGGTGCGCCGCACCTCATGAGCGGCGAGGCGGCCCTGCTGCGCCGCCTGCGCGCCATGGTCAGCGATCCGGCGGCGCGCGATCTGCAGGATGATGTCGCGGTGCTGCCGACCATGGGCCAGCAGCTCGTGCTCACCAGCGATTCGATGGTCGAGGGCGTGCATTTCCGGGCTGACGATCCGCCCGAGACGGTCGGCTGGAAGCTTGCCGCGGTCAATCTCTCCGATCTGGCCGCCAAGGGCGCGGCGCCCAGCGGCTGCCTGCTCAATTATACGCTGGCCGGCGATGAAGCCTGGGATGCCGCCTTTCTCGATGGCCTTGGCCGCGCGCTCGGGCGCTTCGGCATGCACCTTATCGGCGGCGATACGGTGGCGGTGCCGCCCGGCGCCCTGCGCGTGCTGGGGCTGACCGCCATTGGCGAGGTGCCGGACGGGCAGCCGGTGCCAACGCGCAGCGGCGCACGGCCGGGGGATATCCTTTATGTCTCCGGGCCGGTGGGCGATGCCGGCGCGGGGCTGGCAATGCTGACCGAGGGCACCGCCGAGCCGGCCGAACTGATCCGCGCCTATCGCGTGCCGGTGCCGCACCTCACCCTCGGCCAGTCCATCGCGGGGATGACCCATGCGATGATGGACGTGTCCGACGGCCTGCTGATCGACGCGCGCCGCATGGCGATGGCGAGCGGTTGCGCGGTGGAGATCGACACGGTCCCGCTGTCGCAGCCTTATCAGGATTATCGCGGATCGTCCGCCGAAGCGCGGCTGGCGGCGGCCACGGCGGGGGATGATTATGTGCTGCTGGTGGCGCTGTCGCCCGAGCAGGCGCCGCCGCACGGCCTGCTTCCCATCGGCCGTTTCCGCCATGGCGAGGGGCTGTCCCTGCGCCTCGACGGCAAAGCGGTGCGCCTGCCCGCGCGGCTGGGTTATGAGCATGGCTGACTTGATGTTGCCGGCCCGGCGTCGCCGGCAAGCCGGGCCCATCGCCGCCGCGTAATCCGCTTGACGGCGCGGCTGCGTGCCTTACGTTCCGCCACCATGAAACCGACAGGACGGCAAACGTCCGGGGTTCAAGGCAGGGGAGTTGATCGGCATGACATCTATCTTGATTGCCATAGGATGCGGCATCATCGCCGTCATCTATGGGTTCGTGACCAGCCGCCAGGTGTTGAGCGCGTCGCCCGGCGATGCCAAAATGCAGGAAATCGCCGGGGCCATTCAGGAAGGCGCCAAGGCCTATCTGGGCCGGCAATATCGCACCATCGCCATTGTCGGCATCGTCGTCGCCCTCATCCTCGCCGTCACCCTGGGCCTGTTGTCCACTCTCTCCTTCCTGATCGGCGCGGTGCTGTCCGGCGTGGCCGGCTATGTCGGCATGCATATCTCGGTGCGGGCCAATGTTCGCACGGCCGAGGCCGCGCGCAGTTCGCTGCAAGGCGGGCTCACCCTCGCTTTCCGCTCCGGCGCGGTCACCGGTATGCTGGTCGCCGGGCTCGGCCTGCTCGCGATCGCGCTGCTGTTTTGGTATCTGACGGACGTTGCCGGCCTCGCGCCCAATGACCGCCAGATCATCGCCGCGCTTACCGCGCTGGCCTTCGGCGCCTCGCTCATCTCCATCTTCGCGCGGCTGGGCGGCGGCATCTTCACCAAGGCCGCCGATGTCGGCGCCGATCTCGTCGGCAAGGTCGAGGCCGGCATCCCGGAGGACGACCCCCGCAACCCGGCCGTGATCGCGGATAATGTCGGCGACAATGTCGGCGATTGCGCGGGCATGGCGGCCGATCTGTTCGAGACCTATGTGGTGACGCTGGGCCTCACCATGGTCTCCATCGCGCTGCTGGTGAAGGCCAGCTCGGCCGAGCTGATGGCGCTGATGGCGCTGCCGCTCGTCGTCGGCGGGGTGTGCATCCTCACTTCGATCATCGGCACCTATTTCGTCCGTCTGGGCAGCTCGGGCAGCATCATGGGCGCGCTGTACAAGGGCTTCTGGGTGACTGCCGGCCTCTCCGTCATCGGCATCTATTATGTGACGAGCCAGGTGCTCGGCGGCATGCACAATGTGATCGGCGCGGACCTCGATGGGCTTGGCGGCTATACCGGCATGGACCTGTTCTGGTGCATGGTGATCGGCCTCATCGTCACCGGCCTGCTGGTGTGGATCACCGAATATTATACCGGCACCAATTACCGCCCGGTGAAATCCATCGCGAAAGCGAGCCTCACCGGCCACGGCACCAACGTCATTCAGGGCCTCGCGATCAGCCTTGAGGCGACCGCGCTGCCGACGCTGGTGATCGTCGTCGCGGTGATTGCCACCTTCCAGATCGCCGGCATCATCGGCGTGGCCTTTGCCGCGACCGCCTTGCTGGCGCTCGCCGGCATGGTCGTCGCGCTCGATGCCTATGGCCCGGTGACGGACAATGCCGGCGGCATCGCGGAAATGGCGGGCCTGCCGGACGATGTGCGCCAGCGCACCGACGCACTGGACGCGGTCGGCAACACCACCAAGGCGGTGACCAAGGGCTATGCGATCGGCTCGGCGGCGCTCGCCGCGCTGGTGCTGTTCGGCGCCTATACGACGGACCTGCGGGAGTTCTTCCCGGACGTCATCGTCGATTTCTCGCTGAGCAATCCCTATGTCATCGTCGGGCTGCTGCTCGGCGCGCTGCTGCCTTATCTGTTCGGCGCCTTCGGCATGACCGCCGTGGGCCGCGCGGCGGGCAAGGTGGTCGAGGATGTCCGCGACCAGTTCAGGGACAATCCGGGCATCATGGCGGGCACCTCGCGGCCCAACTATGCCCGCACCGTGGACATCGTCACCAAGGCCGCGATCAAGGAGATGATCGTCCCCTCGCTGCTGCCGGTGTTGACGCCGATCCTGGTCTATTATGTGATCAGCGCGGTGGCCGGGCAGGCGGAGGGCTTCGCGGCCCTTGGGGCGCTGCTGCTCGGTGTGATCGTCTCCGGGTTGTTCGTCGCCATCTCGATGACTTCGGGCGGCGGCGCATGGGACAATGCCAAGAAATATATCGAGGATGGCAATCATGGCGGCAAGGGTTCGGAGGCCCACAAGGCGGCCGTGACGGGCGATACGGTGGGCGATCCCTACAAGGATACCGCCGGCCCGGCCGTCAACCCGATGATCAAGATCACCAATATCGTGGCGCTGCTGTTGCTCGCCGCGCTGGCGCACGGGGCGATGTAACAAGTCCCGGCGCGGGTCCCGGAAACGGGAGAGGGGGAGGCCCGTCCGGACGATCCGTCCGGGCGGGCTTTTTCGATCCGGGCGGCGACTCCCGTTACAAGCGCCCCGTTCATGTGGAACCCGCCGTGTCATCCTGTCGCGGTCTGGTTGGGTGCCGGCGGACAGGGCTTTGTCGCAACCGGTTTGAGCGCGAGTGCCGGGCGGAGCGCAGCAGGCTGCCGGGGCCGTCATGATCAATCGAAACCCCGTCAGCGCACATGGTAGGCAGGCGGCCCGGTCGGCGCTATAGCGCCCGGCATGGCTGTTTCGCTCGCTCCTTTCTCCGCCCGGCTCGATATGCTGGCGCGGCGCGCGCGGTTGCGCCGGTTGCTGCCGCGCGCCGGCCATGATTTTGCCTCCAATGATTATCTCGGCCTGGCGCATGACCCGGCCATTGCGGCGGCGGTGTCCGCTGCCATTGCCCGCGGTGTGCCGGTCGGCTCGGGCGGCTCGCGGCTGCTGCGCGGCAATGCCCCCGAGCATGAGGCGCTGGAGGACCAGGCGGCGCGCCTGTTCGGCAGCGAGGCGGCCCTGTTCCTCGCCACCGGCTTTGCGGCCAATATGGCGCTGCTGGCGGGCCTGCCCGGCCCGGACGATCTGATCGTTGCCGATGCGCTGATCCACGCCAGCGCCCATGATGGCATGAAGCTGGGCCGCGCGCGCTGCGTGCTGGCCGCGCATAATGACGCGCAGGCGGTGGATGATGCGATCACGGCATGGCGGGCGGCTGGCGGCACCGGCCGGCCGTGGATCGTCGCCGAGACGCTCTATTCGATGGATGGCGACCGCGCGCCGATCGCCGCGCTCAACGCCGTCGCGCTGCGCCATGAGGCGATGCTGATCCTCGATGAAGCGCATGCGACGGCCGTGCATGGCCCCGGCGGACGCGGGCTTGGCGCGGCGCTGGAAGGGCAGGGCCATGTCATCGCGCTGCATACCTGCGGCAAGGGGCTGGGCGTGGAGGGCGCGCTGGTCACGGCGGCGCGGCCGATCATCGATCTGCTGGTCAATCGCGGGCGCAGCTTCGTGTTTTCCACCGCGCCCTCGCCGCTCATGGCGGTGGCCGTGAGTGCGGCGCTGGAGCGGATGGGGCGGGCGGATGATCGGCGCGCCCGGCTGGCCGCGCTGGTCGAGGAGGCGGCGAGGCACATCTGCGCGCCGCTCGGTCTGCCGCCACCGGGCAGTCAGATCCTCCCGATCATCCTTGGCGAGGATGCCCGCACCATGCAGGTTGCCGCTGCGTTGCAGGCCGCCGGGTTCGACGTGCGCGGCATTCGCCCGCCGACCGTGCCGCGCGGCACCGCCCGCCTGCGCATTTCCCTGACGCTCAACATCGATGCGGAGCGCATCGCCGCGCTCGGGCAGGCCCTGCAAGCCGCGCTGGCGGAGGTGGCATGAGCGGCGTGCTGATCGTCACGGGGACGGATACCGGGATCGGCAAGACGGTGGTCGCCGCCGGCCTCGCTGCCGCGCTGGGCGCGCATTACTGGAAACCCGTTCAGGCCGGCACGGCAGATGGCACGGACAGCGAGAGCGCCATCGCACTCGGCGTGCCGCCGGGCCATGTGCTGGGCGAGGGCTACAGGCTGGCGCTGCCGGCCTCGCCGCATCTGGCGTTCCGCGCGCAGGGACTGGAGCCCGACCCGGCCCGCTTCGCCCTGCCGGCCGCGCGCCCGCTGGTCGTGGAAGGGGCTGGCGGCCTGATGGTGCCGCTGCGCCGCGATCCGCCCTGGCTGATGATCGACCAGTTCGCCCGCTGGCAGGCGCCGGTGCTGCTGGTGGCGCGCACGACGCTCGGCACCATCAATCACTGCCTGCTCAGCGTCGAGTCCCTGCGCGCGCGCGCCATCCCGATTGCGGGCCTGCTGTTCGTCGGCGAGCGCCATGAGGAGAATGAGGCCGTCATTCCCGCCTTGGCCCGCGTGGCCCATGTCGGCCGGCTGCCGCTGCTCGACCCGCTCGATGCAGCCACGCTGGCGCAGGCGATGGCGGCGCATATCGATCTGGCACGGCTGCGCGCGGCGATGGACATGGCGGCATGACGGCGCCGGTCGATGCCTCGTCACCGACCATGGGCCGGGCGTCGGCGTGCGGGCGGAGGCAGGGTCTGTCGGCCGGACGGGCGATGTCGAGGAAGGGCGCGCCAAGGCTCGCGCCGCACGGCCCGCGATCCGCGCGGGGCCATGGACCATCGGCCATGGCGGCGACCGCCGCCCGGCACAGGCCGGGCCAGGCCGCGCCGCGTCACATTGCGGCCATGGGGGCGAGGCCGGCCGGCCCGCATGGCGTTCAACAGCCGCACGGCCTGTCGCGCTGGCGGGCCATCCCTTATGGCCCCCGCCATCCGCGCTTCACCGTCACAACCCTGCACGCACTCATGGATACTCCGGCATGACGACCTCGCCCATCTGGCACCCCTTCACCCAGCACGGGCTGGACGAGGCGGTGCCGCGCATCGTCTCGGCATCGGGGGCGCGGCTCACCTGCGAGGATGGCAGCGAGCTGCTGGATGGCATATCGAGCTGGTGGGTCATCACCCACGGCCATTGCGATCCGCGCATCGCCGCTGCCGTTGCCGCGCAGGCCGGGCAGCTCGATCAGATCATCTTCGCCGGCTACAGCCACCCGCAGGCCGATCGCCTCGCCACCGCGCTGGTGGGGATGGCGCCGGCGGGGCTGGGGCATGTCTTCTTCTCGGACAGCGGCTCCACCGCCGTCGAGGTCGCGCTCAAGATGGCGCTGGGCTACTGGCATAATCGCGGCGAACCGCGCCACCGCATCCTCGTGCTCGAGCATAGCTATCATGGCGACACGATCGGCGCGATGTCGGTGGGCGAGCGCGGCGTGTTCAACCGGCCCTATGCGCCATTGCTGTTCGATGTGGCGACCGTGCCGTTCCCGGCGACGGGCGCGGAACAGGCCAGCCTCGATCATCTGGAAGCGCTCTGCGCGGGGCCGGACAAGCCCGCCGCCTTCATCGTCGAGCCGCTGGTGCTGGGGTCGGGGGGCATGCTGGTCTACCCGCCCGACATCCTGCGCGCGGTGCATGCGATTTGCGCGCGCCACGGCGTGTTGTTCATCGCGGACGAGGTGATGACCGGCTGGGGCCGCACCGGCACGCTGTTCGCCTGCGAGCAGGCCGGCATCGCGCCCGATCTGCTCTGCCTCGCCAAGGGGCTGACCGGCGGCCTCGTGCCCCTCGCGGCGACATTGGCGAGCGCGGCGATTTTCGAGGCGCATCGCGACACGGATCGCGCGCGCATGTTCTTCCATTCCTCCAGCTTCACCGCCAATCCGATCTGCTGCGCGGCGGCCAATGCCAATATCGCGATCTGGCAGAGCGAGGACGTCCCCGCCCGCATCGCATCGCTGGGCGCGGCGCTGGATCGCGGACTGGCCATGCTCGCCGCCGATCCCGCGCTTCGCAATCCGCGCCGCATCGGCGGTATCGCGGCGATCGATCTTGTGGTGGAGGATGCCGGCTATCTCTCCGATGTCGCGCCGATGCTGCGCGCGCAGGCGCTGGCGCGGGGCCTCTTGCTGCGTCCGCTCGGCAACACCATTTATCTCATGCCGCCCTATTGCACGAGCGATGCGGAGATCGCGGCGGCCTTCGCCATCATTGGCGAGATCGTCGCGATGGTCCCGCGCGGCAGGGCCTGACAGGCTCCTGCCTTTTCAATTGCCGCGTTTGGCGCTATGGGCCCCCATTCGCGAAACACTGGATGAATATGGCCAAAGAAGAACTTCTCGAAATGCGTGGGCAGGTGGTTGAACTGCTTCCTAACGCAATGTTCCGTGTCCGACTGGAAAATGATCATGAAATTCTTGGTCATACAGCGGGCAAGATGCGCAAGAATCGCATCCGCGTGCTTGTCGGGGATGAGGTGCTCGTTGAACTGACGCCTTATGATCTGACCAAGGGCCGCATCACCTATCGCTACATGCCCGGCCGTGGCGGGCCTGGCCCCGGTCAGCCCTGACCGGTTGCGCGGTGGCGCCCCTGCCGCGCGCGCCCATGCGTCTCATTCTGGCTTCCGCCTCGCCGCGCCGGCTCGATCTGCTTGCCCAGATCGGGGTGACGCCGCATGCCGTCGATCCCGCCCATATCGATGAAACGCCGCTCAAGGCCGAACTGCCGCCGCTCTATGCCGCGCGCATGGCGGCGGAGAAGGGCGTGGCCGTTGCCGCGCGTCATCCCGGCAGCGTCATCCTGAGCGGCGACACGGTGGTCGCCTGTGGCCGCCGCATCCTGCCCAAGGCAGAGGATGAAGCGACGGCGCGTTCCTGCCTGAAGCTCCTCTCCGGCCGCCGCCACCGCGTGCTGAGCGCGATCACGCTGATCGCTGCCGACGGCGAGGCACGCCACCGCCTCTCGACCAGCATCGTCACCTTCAAGCCGCTGCACGACGATGAGATCGCGGCCTATCTCGCCAGCGGCGAATGGCACGGCAAGGCGGGCGGATACGCCATTCAGGGCCGGGCCGCCGGGCTTATCCGGGCCGTCTCGGGGAGCCCCTCCGGCGTCATCGGCCTGCCACTCTATGAAACGCGCGCCTTGTTGCGCGCTGCGGGGATCGCCTGTGACTGAAATTCCCGTCGGGCCGCACTGGCTCTATGAAGAAGGCATTGGCGAGGCGCGCGCCGCGCTCGTCCAGAGCGGCCGCATCCTCGAGGCGCAGATCGAGCGCGAGGACAAGCGCGTGCGCGCCGGCGGCGTGCATCCCGGCCGTCTCATCCACACGCTGATCGTGCGCAAGCGCGGCATCGCCCGGCTCAACAGCGGCGAGGAAGTGCTGATCGAGCCGATCCCGCCCAAGGTGGCGGAAGGCGCGAGCGTCCGCGTCGAAATCCTGCGCGAGGCGATTGGCGAGCCGGGGCTGGAGAGCGGCCGCGACAAGCTGGCGCGCGGGCGCATCGCCGTGCCGGCGCTGGTCGCCGGGCCCGGCCCCAGCCTGTTCCAGCGCATCGGCGAGACCGGCCTACCGATCGTCCCCTGCCCGGCGCATGAGGAGGATCATCTCGAGGCCGCCGGCTGGAGCGAACTGCTCACCGAGGCGATGACCGGCGAGGTTGGCCGCGAGGATGCCGCGCTGCGCATCTTCCCCACCCCGGCGATGACCCTCATTGACGTCGACGGCGTCGCGCCGCCGGCCCAGCTCGGCCCCAAGGGCGCCAAGCTCGCCGCCCTGGCGATCCGCCGCATGGGGCTTGCCGGCTCGATCGGCATCGACCTGCCGACGATGAACAACAAGGATGAGCGGCTGATCGCGGCGGCGCAGATCGACAAATATCTCGTCCAGCCCTTCGAGCGCACGGCGGTCAACGGCTTCGGCTTTGTCCAGATCATCCGCAAGCGCGAGCGCGCCTCGCTCATCGAGCTGCTGCGCGCCGATCCGGTGCGCACGGCGGCCATGGCAGCCCTGCGCGCGGCCGAGCGCCACCATGGCGCCGGCGCGATCACGCTCACCCTCGCGCCGGCTGTCGCGCGCGACCTGCGTAACAATGGCGACTGGGTGCGCCTGCTGGAACGACGGCGCGGCGGAAGCGTTACCATCGTCGCCGATGAAGCCCTCGCGCCCGGAGTGCATCATGTCCATTGACCAGCGCTGCCCGGTCTGCCGCAAGCCGACCGTCAGGGAGTTTCGCCCGTTCTGCTCGCGCGGTTGCCGGGACCGCGATCTCGTCAACTGGCTCGACGAGGGCTATCGCCTGCCGGTCCGTCCCCACGAGGATGAGGATGCACCGGAGCAGCGCGACGCCTGATTCGCGCGCGCTCCGGCGGCTGTTCAGGAAGCGTTTTTCTTCCCTGCCGTAAGGCTGGGGCTGCTGCCACGACGACGCGCGGATCGGCGTGATCGCGCGGCAGGCCCAGAGAGAGAGCGAGACGAGCCATGAAAATCCCAAAGCTATGTGCCGGTGCGCTGCTGGCGCTGCTGGTGACGCAACCCGTGGTCGCCAAGACGACGCTGAGCCAGAATGACCGCGCACGGGTCAACCGCGCGCCGGCGAAGGATCGCGCGGATGTCCGCTATTGCCTCATCCAGCGCAAGAAGGGCGGCAAGACCGGCCTGCTGGTCGGCGGTGCGGGCGGTGCGGGGGCCTCGGTCCTTGCCGGCGGCGATGTCGGCGAGACGCTGCTGGCCGGCGGCGCAGGCGCGCTGGCGGGCCATTTGATCGGCAAGGGCACGGCCACGAACAGTCGCTGCGACGCGGTGCTGAAGCGCAATCGCTGACCGTGGAGGGAGCGGGCGGGGCGTCTGTTCCATTCCACGCCATGATATCGCATCAGGGGGGTGGACAGCGGCGCAGTGACATGCTTATAGCGCACGCCTCGCCCGGACATTCGCTCCGGCGAAAGACCCCGTGCCCGGGTAGCTCAGTTGGTAGAGCATGCGACTGAAAATCGCAGTGTCGGCGGTTCGACTCCGTCCCCGGGCACCATTTTGTCTCTTTTGCTTCTCCGCAAGCGTCCCTAGCAGTCCCAGGAAGCCGTAGAAATCCGTGGTTTCTGGCGGAGGGATGCAGGCCGGAGATTGTCTCGCCGAGCACCGCGATAGCGGCGAATATCGGCCGTGCGCATCTTGAGCCGATAGTCGAAGTCGCTCGCGATCATGTGGCATTCCTCGACCTCGGCGATGCGCCGGACGGCGACATTGAATTCGGCCAGCGCCTGTTCGCGCGTGTCCGGCAGCTTGGCCTTGGCAAAGGCGGCATGGCCAAGGTTCGCCGGGTCGAGAAATGGCCGCGAACCCGCGAATGACCCCCTGCGGGATCAGGCGGGGCACCGCGCCTGACCGGGCGTCTTGGACAGGCCGACCCGTCGCGCAAGGTCGGTCACGGTTGTCCGGCTCTCCTCGCGCAAAATGGCAATCACCTTGCGGTCGAATTCATCCAGCTCGACTGAATGTATCGAGTTGGGCTCCATTCACGTCTCTCGGCTGGAAGGGTTTGGGATATTCAGCCTGCAAAGGTGACGTGAAAAGTCAGCATGCCGTGGCAGTCCGGTCTATAATCCCGCCATGACGCAAGCCTCCTTGCCGCTGCCGCCTTTCGCGCGCTTCGCGCCGCCCGTGCGCCCGCAGACGCCGTTGCGACGGGCCATTTCAGCCGCCTGTCGCCGCGATGAAGCCGAAGCCATGGCTCCGCTCATTGCGGCGGCGACGCTCGATCCGGCGACGCGCACGGCCGTGGCGGATCTCGCGCGGCGGCTGGTGATCGGCTTGCGCGCGAGCCGGCGCGGCAATGGCGTGGCCGGTCTGGTCCAGGAATTCTCGCTGTCCAGCAATGAGGGCGTCGCCCTGATGTGTCTGGCCGAGGCGTTGCTGCGCATTCCCGATGATGCGACGCGCGATGCCCTGATCCGCGACAAGCTGGCGGGCGGCGATTGGGCCGGACACCGGGCGGCGGGCAAGTCCCTGTTTGTCAACGCGGCCATCTGGGGGCTTGTCGTCACGGGCAAGCTGGTCGGCAGCGTCGACGACCGGGGGCTGGGCGCTGCGCTGACGCGGCTGATCGCCCGTGTCGGGGAGCCTGCCATCCGGCGCAGCGTCGATCTGGCGATGCGCCTGCTGGGCGAATTGTTCGTCACCGGCCAGACGATCGAGGAGGCGCTCAAGCGTGCCGCGGAGCAGGAAGCAAAGGGCTTCCGCTATAGTTACGACATGCTGGGGGAAGCCGCGGCGACAGCGGCGGATGCGGCCCGCTACCACGCCGGTTATGAGCAGGCCATTCACGCGATCGGCCGCGCGGCGCGCGGGCGCGGCATTTACGCGGGGCCGGGCATCTCGATCAAGCTGTCCGCGCTGCACCCCCGTTATGCGCGGGCGCAG
Source organism: Sphingobium sp. (assembly GCA_035555575.1). Taxonomy (GTDB): domain Bacteria; phylum Pseudomonadota; class Alphaproteobacteria; order Sphingomonadales; family Sphingomonadaceae; genus Sphingobium. Next base: position 63,397 of record DATMGL010000023.1, on the reverse strand, counting down.
GCCGACCGGGTGATGGCCGAGCTGCTGCCTGCGGTGAAGCGTCTGGCGCTGCTGGCGCGTGGCTATGGCATCGGCTTCAACATCGATGCTGAGGAAGCCAACCGGCTGGAATTGTCGCTTGATCTGCTGGAAAGTCTTGCGCTTGATCCCGAACTGGCCGGGTGGGACGGGCTCGGCTTCGTCGTGCAGGCCTATGGCAAGCGCTGTCCGTTCGTGATCGACTGGCTGATCGATCTTGCCCGGCGTTCGGGCCGGCGGCTCATGGTGCGGCTGGTCAAGGGCGCCTATTGGGACATGGAGATTAACCGCGCGCAGGTGGAGGGGGTCTCGGACTTTCCCGTCTACACCCGCAAGGCCCATAGCGATGTCGCCTATATCGCCTGCGCTCGCCAGCTTCTCGCCGCTCCCGCCGCCATTTTTCCGCAGTTCGCGACCCATAATGCGCAGACGCTGGCGACGATCCACGCGCTTGCCGGGCCCGATTTCACGGTCGGCCAATATGAATATCAATGCCTCCACGGCATGGGCGAGCCGCTTTACGAGCAGGTGATCGGCAAGGACAGGCTGGATCGCCCCTGCCGCATCTACGCGCCGGTGGGGACGCATGACACATTGCTGGCCTATCTCGTCCGTCGCCTGCTGGAAAATGGCGCCAACGCCTCCTTCGTCAATCGCATCGCCGATCCGGCGGTGCCGGTCGAGGTGCTGATTGCCGACCCGGTCGATATCGTTTGCGCCATGCCGCAACCCGGCGCCCGGCACGATGCCATCGCGCTGCCGGGAGCGCTTTATCCGGACCGTCGCAATTCGGCGGGGATCGACCTTGCCGATGAGCCGACACTGGCCGCGCTGACCGGGGCGATGCAGGAGAGCGCGGCCATGCCCTGGCGCGCGGGCGTCGCGGCGGAGGGGGAGGGCCGCCCGCCCCGCGCGGTGCGCAATCCCGCCGATCACCGCGATATCGTTGGCATTGTGGTGGAGGCGTCGGCGGAGCAGGCGGCCGCTGCGGTCGCGCTGGCCGCGCGGTCGAACTGGCGCGAAACGCCGGTGCCGGTGCGGGGCGCGATGCTGGAGCAGGCGGCCGACGCCATGCAGGCGCGCTTGCCGACATTGCTGGGGCTGCTCATCCGCGAGGCGGGCAAGTCGGCCGATAATGCCGTTGCAGAAGTGCGCGAGGCCATTGATTTCCTGCGCTATTACGCCATGCAGGCGCGCAATGGCTTTGGGCCGGAGCAGGTTGCGCTCGGCCCGGTCGTCTGCATCAGCCCATGGAATTTTCCGCTCGCCATTTTCACCGGGCAGGTGGCGGCGGCGCTGGTCGCGGGCAATCCGGTGCTGGCGAAACCCGCCAAGGAGACGCCGTTGATCGCGGCCGAGGCGGTGCGCCTGCTGCACGGCGCGGGCATTCCCGAACATGCGCTGCAACTGGTGCCGGGGGATGGCACGATCGGCGCGGCGCTCGTCGCGCTGCCCGAGACGGCGGCGGTCATGTTCACCGGCTCGACGGATGTCGCCCGCGCGATCCAGAGCGCGCTTTCAAAACGGTTGTCCCCCGCCGGCCGGCCGATCCCGCTGATTGCCGAAACCGGGGGGCAGAACGCCATGATCGTGGACAGTTCGGCGCTCCCCGAGCAGGTCGTGGCCGATGTTGTCGTCTCCGCCTTCGGCAGCGCCGGTCAGCGCTGCTCGGCGCTGCGTATCCTGTGCCTTCAGGACGAGGTGGCCGATCAGATCTTGGCCATGCTGAACGGGGCGCTGCGGGAACTGCGCATCGGCCGCACCGACCGGCTGGCCAATGATATTGGCCCGGTCATCACCGCGGAGGCGCAGGCGGTGATCGAAGCGCATGTGGCGGCGATGCGCGCGCGCGGCTTGCGGATCGCACGGTCTGATCTCCCGGCCGAGGCGGCGCACGGCACCTTCGTGGCGCCGACGATCGTCGAGATTGAGGCCGTGGCCGATCTGGAGCGGGAAGTGTTCGGCCCCGTTCTCCACGTCCTGCGCTATCGCCGCGAGGATCTGGACGGGCTGATCGATGCGATCAACGCGACGGGCTATGGCCTGACCTTCGGCCTCCATACCCGGCTCGACGAGACGATCGCGCAGGTGACGGCGCGGGTGCATGCGGGCAATATCTATGTGAATCGCAATCTGGTCGGGGCGGTCGTCGGCGTGCAGCCCTTTGGCGGAAGGGGCCTGTCGGGCACCGGGCCGAAAGCGGGCGGGCCGCTTTATCTCGGCCGGCTGGTGACGGTGCCGCCGGCCTTCTCCGGCCCGGCCGCCGGGCGCGTGACATTGCTGGACGATTTCATCGGCTGGCTCGATGCGCAGCGGGAAAACGATGCGGCGACGCTGGCCCGGCATTATCGCGATGCGGCCGTATCGACGCGCGAACGGCTGCTGCCGGGGCCGGTGGCCGAACGCAATCTCTATGCGTTGCGCCCGCATGGTTCCATTCTGCTGCGCCCGGCGACGCGCGCGGGCCTCCATGCCCAGATCGCGGCGGTGCTCGCGGCCGGAGCCGGCGGCACGCTCGATGGCATGGCCTTGCCGGCCGGGCTCCCGCCGGTCCTTGCCGATGTTTTTGCCGGGGGACAGGACGGCCCCTGCAGCGCTGTCCTCGTCGAAGGCGACGCGGCCCGCATCGCGGCGACACTGGCGGCCATCGCGGCGCGGCCGGGGCCGCTGGTGCCCGTCTATGCGGCCAATCCGGCGGCGTTGCTGCCCTATCCGGTCACCGCCTTGCTGGAGGAAGTCTCCACCTCGATCAACCTGACGGCCTCGGGCGGCAATGTGAGCCTGATGATGATCGGCTGAGGCACCCTGCGGGAGCGCCGCCGAACGCCGGCGGGGCGGGGGACGGTATCCGCCTGCGCCGGGCCGGAACCGTTCAAGGTCCAGCACGTTGTCGTCATTAACCGCAAAATAGAGTTAATGAATTATGAACTTTGCGGCCGGTCATGTATGTGGCTGATCATCATTTGAACGTGGGAGCTTTCAAAAATGCGTAAATCACTCGTTTCTGTGGGAGTCGCCGCTGTCGCTCTGATCGCGGCTGTTCCGGCAAGCGCCGCTGTGCTGTGGGATTTTGGCCAGGACGGCAGCGTGAACGATCTTGTTGGCTTCACGCTTCTTAATAACTTCAATGCCGATAGCGGCATCTCGTCGGGTGCTAATTATCAGATCAAGACCAATCCATCGGATAGCGACGGTGCCGTGCTGCCGAATGGCGATGGCAGCGAATATCTTTCCGTGCTGGGCGGCGGCTTCGCCACGATCGATTTTGCGCCCGGCGTGACCGAGTTCGCGTTTGAATGGGGGTCGATCGACACCTACAACAGCCTGACCGTTCTCTTTAATAACGGTGAGAGCCTGACGATCGTGCCGGGCGGCAATTTCACGAACCCGGCCAACGGCAACCAGTTCGACGCCGACACGAATGGCCTGTTCCGCGTGTTTGGCAGTGCTGGTGAGACGTTCAACAGCATCACATTCGCGTCTGGCTCGAATTCGTTCGAGGTCGATAACCTCATGGTGAAGGGCGCCGTTCCCGAGCCGGCCACCTGGGCCATGATGATTGGCGGCCTTGCCCTCGTCGGCGCATCGATGCGTCGCCGCAAGGTCGAGATCAGCTTCGCCTGATCGACCGGGTTTGGAATGCAGGGGGCGGCGGGGCAACTCGCCGCCCTTTTTCATGCGCGCTGTCCCGCAGCTGCGGCGTGGATGAGCCGGCGGAATCGCGTGGTCGCGCGGCTTTGTCATATCGGTGTAAAAATTCTGGTGTCTGAGGCTCGGCGAGGGAGCGTATCCATCCGATCCCGGTCGCTGACTTGGCCCCGCCGCAACTGGCGGGGCTTTTTTTCATGCATGGCGGCAATGGAAAGAGGAGGCAGTTGCCCGCCTCCCCCTTGCTGACGGCGGGACTGGATCAGGCGAAGCGGACCGCCGCCTTGCGCCCCCGTAAGCGCACGCCGATGAGGGCAAGGCCGCCAATCATCATGGCCCAGGTGGCCGGCTCGGGAACGGCGCTCGGGATGAGGGCCAGCGTGAGGTTGCCGCCGCTTGACGACTTCACCGGCATGCCCTGTTCCGAGTAGAGGAGTTGCCACGCGGTCATGAGGAAGGGGTTGAACGTGAAAGCAAAGTCCTCGGTCGTGCCCTGAACGCCCTGACCATATTGATCCTGGTTGCCGAACAGGATGAAGGCATCCCTGCTGCCCACCGCGCCGAACGGGGCGAGGCCGGTATTGGCGGTGGTGAAGATGGTCGAGCCGATCGTGAAATCGATGCTGTCCAGTCTGGCGGTCTGGGTGGCGTCGTCCTGGAGCAGGGTGAAACTGCCCGTTATGGTTTTGGAATTGTCGTAGAGCAGGCCGTTGAATGTATAGGACTGGAGGCTCTCCACGGCTTGCGCGGCACTGGCTGAACCAACGGCGGCCAGCAGGCCGAACGCATAGGCAATCGTCTTCATCGCTATCTCCCACAAATGCGAATGACGAGCGAAGGCCCGGCATTCCGCGCCGCCATAGGCGCGCCGGACGACCCTTTCATGACAGGTTAACGCGAAATTCATGACGATGGTCGCGGGCGGCCTGCCGGTGGCCGGGGGTGTAAACGGCTGTTTCCATCACGCGTGAAAATGCTTAGCAAGGCCCTGCTGCCGCACCAGGGTGCCGGCGCAGACTGATTGACGGGGGCGGAGCCATGGGCTGCCGCACAGGAGGGGAACAAGCATGAGGAATTTGCGGCTGTTGGCCATGGGCGTGGCATTGGCGACCTATGGCGGGATGGCGACGGGGCAGAATGCGCCCGCTGCACAGGCCGCACCGGCTGCGCCTGCGGCGGCCATGCCGGCGCCACCGGGGCCGACAGCGCTGGGTGACGGCCCATGGGATCTGCCGACGCAAACGGGCCCGGTCCACGTCACGTTGGTCACCAAGGGGCTGGATCATCCCTGGGGCATGGTCTTCCTGCCCGATGGCGACATGCTGGTGACCGAGCGGCCCGGCCGGCTGCGGATCATCCGCAAGGGCGTGCTGGACCCCACGCCGATTGCCGGCGTGCCGGATGTGCTGGCGACCGGCATCGGTGGCCTGATGGACATTGCCCTGCATCCCAAATTCGCCAAGAACCACCTTATCTACCTGGCCTATTCCAAGCCCGGCGCGCAGCAGCGGGATCGGTCGACGCTGGCCGTGGCGCGGGCCCGCTGGGATGGCGGAGCGACCCTGACGGACGTGCAGGATATCTTCGTCGCCGATGCCTGGTATGGCGCCGCGCCGCTGCCGGAGCGCTGCTGCGGGCAGGGCCCGTCGAGCGGCAGCTATGGCGGGCGGCTGGCCTTCGATCGCAAGGGCTATCTCTATGTGACCAGCGGCGACCGCAATTATGGCGAGAAGGTGCAGGACCCGTCGAACCATTTCGGCAAGATCCTGCGTCTGCGCGATGATGGCAGCGTGCCGCCGGACAATCCCTTTGTCGGCAAGCCGGGCTACAAGCCGGAAATCTACACGATCGGCCATCGCAATCCGCTCGGCCTGAGCTTCCACCCGGTGACGGGCGCGCTCTGGTCCTCGGAGTTTGGTCCGCGCGGCGGCGATGAGGTGAATGTGATCAAGGCCGGCCATAATTATGGCTGGATGGATGTGACGCAGGGCCAGCATTACAACAATGATCCGGTGAAGAACGTGAAGGGCGTGCCCGGCATGGAGGACCCGGTGCTGACCTGGGCCCCGTCGATCAATCCGGGCAATCTGCTGTTCTACACGGGCAAGAGCTTCCCAACCTGGCGCGGCAACATGCTGATGCCCACGATGATGCGCTCGGTCGTGCGCGAGACGTTCGATGCCAAGGGCCAGCCGGTGGCGCAGGAGTTGATGCTGACCGAACTCAAGCAGCGCTTTCGCGATATCCGCCTCGGGCCGGACGGGTTCCTCTATCTGCTGACGGATGAAGCGAAGGGCGCCGTGCTGCGGATCGAGCCCGGCCGGAAATAACTGGCCGGCGCGCGCTGGCCATCGGCTCGAAGAATGAACGGGGCGTGTGCTCTGTCCCACATCAGCACACGCCCCGCCCCCCCTTGAAGGCGGGCCCCGCCGCCTGTCCCCCGCCGCCTGTCCCCCGCCGCTTGACCCTCTGTTCATCCGCCCGGCCTGTCCGGCTCGCGTGGCGGGTTGCCCAAGCTGAGCTGGTGGTGCGCGAAATGGCCGCTCAGGTCCGCGCGGGCGGCCGGCGAGAGCTCGATCTGCGTCGCTTCGCGCAGGGGTTCGCGAGCGGCGCCGGCGCGGCGGCGCTGCACCACACCCTCCCGGCAAAGTCGCGTGACGAGGCCATGGCGCTGCTCGTCATCCCCGGTGAGGACCAGCGCGGCATCGGCGAGCTTGTAGGGCACGTCATGCTGCCAGTGGATATACATGTCGGTCAGGAGGGCGAGCCGGGCCTCGGGCGCGGGGGCAGCCGCCAGCCGCGCCGCCACGGCCAGCGCGCCCTGATAGGCCGCCTGCGCAAAGGCGCCGGTGCGCCGGGGCTGCATGGCAAAGCGCGCAATCTTGCGGGCGGCCTCGGCCCGATTGTCGGTCGTGCGGGTGGATGGCGGGGCAGGGACCATGGCGGGGCTCCTCATTTCTCTCAGGCGACCAGCGTCGGGACACCGCAGCGCATGCGGTCGACCCGCGTGGTGGCTGCGCCGAGTTGCAGGCCGAGCAGCCCGGTGACCTGATTGAGCACGCCGTCGATGAGCGGCGCCAGAAGGCCAAGCTGGGCGCCGACGGTGCTGACGATCGGGCCGACCCGCGTGGTGATGCCCAGGACCGTCACGCTGATGTCGACATCCTTGACGAGCGATCTGGTGATGCCGGCAGCCAGATCATTGGTGGCGATCGTGATGGGCGTGCGACTGGCGATGGCGTTGCGGTCGAAATAGACGTTGCGCGGGGCAACGCCGCCCAGATGCGCTTCGGCTCTGGCGCTGATCTTGGTGCCGAGCAAATTGATCGGCACATTGGCGAGCACGGCGGGCGGCATCGTCGGTGCGCGCGAGAAATCCTTGAGCTGGGCGGCGGTGAGGTCGGTGATGGCGACGGTGCCGATGGAGGGGGTCACCGCCAGCGTCACGCCGTCGCTCGCCGGATTGCCGCCGCATTGAATGTCGGCAAGCCGCGCCTGCGCTTCCGCCAGATCGACATAGACGGGGATGTGCAACGGGACGAGGTCGCCGAGCGCGCTCACCTCCAGATAGAGGCGCGTGCGGGATGTGCGGATCACCACATCGCGCGCCTGTGTCACCGTCATCCATGGCGAGCGGGCGTCGCCGCCGCCGGTGACGAGGGTCAGCTTCGCGTCGGCCAGGCCTGCCGCAACGATGTTCAGCGTGGCCAGCGAGACATCGCCCTGCGCGCTTTCGAGCAGCGCGCGCAGCAGGGTGAAGGCATCCACCTTGATGGGGGCGTCGCCATCATGGACGTCATTCTGCCCGAGCGGGCCGAGGTCGATGAGATCGGCGAGCCGCACCCGTCCGGTGCCGAGCCGGGGGGTGATGGTGGCGAGCACCGTGCGGCTGGCGATATCCGGCGCGGCCTCCGCCATGGCGCGGACCAGTGACTGGAGCGGGATATCGGTGCCGAATATGTCGGCATAGCTGCTGCCCTGACGGCCGAGCTGGACCCGCAGCGCATCGGCAAAGCCGAGGATGTCGACATTGGCCGCAGCGAGGCTCTGGCCATCCATCACCGAGAGGTTGAGCTGGGTGCCGGCAAGGGCGGAGAGCAATTGATTGGGCAGCCCGCCCGACAGCGCGGCAAGGCCGGTGCCGATCGAGAAGGCGGCCAGGTCGGTCCGCGCGGCGGTGGCCTGCGCGCGCACCATCGTGGTCGCCTTGCCGGTGAGGAAGCGCCCGAAGAAAATCGGCACCGGCCGCTCGATCACCAGTTGCGCGGCGGAGGGCTGCGCGCCGGTCTCGACGAAGCGCGCGGCGGGAGCGATCATGGCGTCGCGCCGGTAGATGCCGCGCGCCAGACGGTTGATCGCCACGCCCGGCTGGCCGCTCCGGTCGATCACCGATTGCGCCGAGGCGGTGGCGCCATTGGCCATGTCGCCGGTGGCGGCGGCGAGCACGGCGGCGTCCGCAATGCCCTGCAACTGGCGCTTGGCGAGGAACAGCGCGCCGACATCCACGCCCACGGCCGCCGCGCCCATCAGCGTGGTGAAGGAGATGGCCAGCATCACCGTGGCGGCGCCGTCGCGGTTGCGCCAGAGCGTGCCGGGCCATGCACGCGCCATGGTCAGACCTCCCCCAGTTTGACGACCGCGGTGCGGCGGATGACCGTGGCCGGCAGCGGAACGGGCGATATCGAAAAGATGCGCGAGCGGGCGGCGTCATAGCTCACCGCGACCGAATAGAAGGCCCCGGATTGCGAGATGGAGATGGAGACCAGCCCCGGATCGATGAAGCTGGCGCCATCGATGCTGTGGCGCAGGCTTTCATCGGCCAGCGATCGCCGTTCGCTGCTGCTGATCCCGGCCAGCGCGGCGCGGGCGGCCTCGTTGGCGGCCTGCTGCACGGTGTGGGCGGCCATCAGCCACGAGCCATAGGAGAGGATGCCGAGGATCAGGACGATGAGAATGGGGAAGGTCAGCGCAACCTCCACCAGAACGGCACCGGCCTTGTCCGCGAGGAGGTGCGGCGCAAGGCCGGTGCCGGGCCGGGGGGAGCCCTTTGGAGGAGCAGCGGGGCAAGAGTGTCGGTCAATCCGTCTCATGGCCCGTAACCTGCCATGCAAAGTCAAAGGGAGTTCTAGCGGCGGGGCGTGGGCAAATTGCGCAATTTTCCTATTGATGCGGCTGGCGCTTCGGCGACCGCGGACGGCGCAAGGCCGCGGAAACGGGCGCTTTATCAGGATGTGGTGCGGGCGTGTCGGCCTTGTCGGCCGGGATTGTTAACGCCGTGTCGGCCGCCAGCGCAGGGATTGTGCATCGCCGCCCCATCGCCATGCGGCGCTGGCGACCCGGCCGATATGGCGCAACCATGCCATCCGGCGCCCCGTGGGACTCCGGGCGTTGCCGCGATGGCGTCGGCCGGGCGGGGCGGTGCGGGCGTGCAGCGGCCCGGCGCGGCTTTGCGGTCGATCTGCACGGACGCCCGGTGCAGATATCGTGGCGGGATAGCCCCCCGGCGGGCGCCAATCGTCCTGCGATCGGGTAAGGGGCCGGCAGCCGCTTGCAGCGGTCCGGGCTCAAGCTGGCGGTGTCAGGCGATGGCGGTGGCGAGCGCCACGGCCCCTTCCACGCCATAGGTGCCGCGCAATTGCGTCAGGGATAGCTGGACGGCGACGACCGCGCCGCCATTGGTCAGCACCTGGGTTTCCAGCTGGCGATCGCCATCGCCGCGCAGCACCGCCTCCAGCGCTTCCCGAAAGGTGACCCGCTCGGCCGTCGTCACAATGTCCGCAAAGGCAACGCCGCGCAGCCGCTCTTCGGAGAGGCCGACCAGTTGCGCGCAGGGGAGATTGACGCCATCGATGGTGCCGCGCACGGAGAGGTGGGCAAAGCAGACGCCGCCATGCAGGCGCATCGCATCGAACAGCGCCTGCTTGACGTCCGCCAGCCGATTGCGCCGCACGTCCTCGGTGATGTCATGGAACAGCAGGGCGTTCCACGGGCCGAGCGGAAAGCTCTGGAAGCGCAGCCAGCAGGCCTCGCTGAACGGCGAGGGCGTATCGGCGCTGCCAAATTCACCCGCTGTTTCCGTGCGGCGCAAATGGGTCTCGATCAGGCTGCCGGTCAGTTGCGGCAGGGCCTCCAGCAGCGGCCGCCCCACCAGCCCGTGCGGTGGCGCGCGGGTGATGCCCTGCGCCACGCGGTTCACGAACTGGATCATCCGTCGCTCATCGCACAGGACCAGCCCGGCATCGAGCCAGTCGGCCAGCGTATAGACGAGGACGGAGTCGAGGACGCTGCCCTCGCGATCGCTCCTGACAGCCCGTTTCAGCTCGTTGAAGGCGTCGATCCCCATGAGGACATGGGTCGTTCGGCCATGATGGGTGACCGGCAGGCTCTGCTGCGCCGCGACTTCCCGACATTCCGCGAAGTTGCGCACCAGTTCGGCCGCCGAGACCGAGTTCGGCCAGGTTGATGGGAGTGTCGCGCCCATGATCCCTCCTTTTGCGCCGTGCCGGCGCAGCGAAAGCATTGGCCTCAACAACTGCGGATATTATGAGATGACATCGGATCAGGCCCGAAATTACTCAAATATCCTGCGGCGATCTTTCGAGTCGGCCGCCATATTTTCAGTATGAGTCGCAATATCGGTTTGTAAAAGGAGAGGTTGATCCGAATTTCATGCCAGTTCGGATCAATAGGCCATGGTCAGGTGATCGCAGAGAGCCGGTCCGTGCCGATCTCCGCGCAGGTCGCGCAGCCCAGTTGCGCCATCGCCAGCTCCAGCTCGGTGCGCAGGATCAGCAGGGCATGGGCGACGCCGGCGATGCCCGCCACCGCCAGCGCATGGATCTGCGGCCGGCCGACCAGCACGGCGGAGGCGCCCAGGGCCAGTGCCTTCACCACATCCGTGCCGCGCCGTATGCCGCCATCGAGGAGCAGCGGAACCTGCCCGGCGACCGCCTGCGCGATGCCGGGCAGCACATCCAGCGCCGCCGGCATGCTGTCGAGCACGCGCCCGCCATGGTTGGAGAGAATGAGCCCGTCGACACCCTGGTCGATGGCGCGCCGGGCGTCATCGGCGGCCATGATGCCTTTCACCAGCAGCGGCAGGCGGGTTTGCGCGCGCAGCCAGGCGAGGTCCTCCCAGCGCGGCGCATCATCGAGCAGCGGCGTGCCGAACAGGATGCGGCCGAGTGGCTGCGCGGTCTGGGTGGTGCGCGGGGCGTGCAGATTGGCCGCCGTGACGCCCGGCGGCAGGGTGAAGCCGGCGCGCTTGATCGAGGCATCGACGGTCAGCATGATCGCCTCATAGCCGGCCGCCTCGGCGCGGCGGACGAGGTCCAGCGTCGCGGCCCGGTCCGGCTGCATGTAGAGCTGGAACCACAGCGGCGGGGGCGGGGAGCCCAGCTCGGCGGCGGCGGCGCGGCGGGCGGTGGCGATATCCTCCAGCGTCACGCTGGCAAGGGTGCTCACCGCCATGCCGATGCCCATGGCGGTCGCGGCGCGGATGGTGGCCAGCTCGCCCTGCGGATGGGCAATGCGCTGATAGGCGACCGGCGCGAGCAGCAGCGGCGCGGCATGGCGCTGGCCGAGCAGCGTGATCTGGGTCGAGCCTTGCCGCAAATCGCGCAGCACGCGGGGAACCAGGCCGATCCGGTCAAAGGCGGCGCGATTGCGCGCGCGGGAGAGGTCCTCGCCGGTTCCTTCCTGCAGATAGGTCCATGAGGCCGGCGGCAGATGCGCCCGGGCGCGCCGCTCATAGTCCGCCAGCGAGACAAGGTCGGGCGGGATCGTGGCGAGCGGGGGCTCCGGCGGTCCGGGCGGCGGCGCGCTCATGTCTCCGACCATTGCCGCAGCAGATTATGGTAGGTGTTGGTGAAATCGTCGATCGAGCGATGGTCGGGATGGTCGGCGGCGAGCTGCTGGATCGCGCAATCGAGGTCGAACAGGATCTGGCGCCGGGCCTCATCGCGCACGAGGCTCTGCGTCCAGAAGAAGGACGCCAGACGGACGCCGCGCGTGACCGGCTCGACGCGGTGCAGGCTGTTGCCGGGATAGATCACCGCGCTGCCGGCGGGCAGTTTGACGCTCCGGGTGCCGAACGGCCCCTCGATGACCAGCTCGCCGCCATCATAGTCATCGGGGTCGTTCAGGAAGAGCGTGGTGGAGATGTCGGTGCGGATGCGCTGCGCCGTGCCGGGGATCGGGAAGATCGCATTGTCGACATGATTGCCATAGGCCCCGCCGCCCCCATAGCGGTTGAAGCGCGGCGGCAGGACGCGCAGCGGCAGCGCGGCGGCGATGAACAGCGGCGTGCGCCAGAGCCGGTCGAGGATGCGCTCGCCCAGTTCGCTGGCGACCGGATGGTCGAGCGGCAATTGCAGATTGCTCTTCACGCGCGCGGCGATGTGCCCGGCCGTGGCGCGGCCGTCCTGCCAGTCTGCCGCCGCCAGCATGGCGCGGGCCTCGCGCACCTCGTCGGCAGACAGGAGATCGGGGATTTGCAACAGCATTCGGTTACTCCGGATAGGCGCGTGGCTGATCCTTAGCGCCGGCGCGGGCGCAGCGCCATGGACGGGGCATCGGTGGAAGGAAAACGGGCCGCGACCCGGGGGGCGGCATCCCTGGCTGTCCCGTGCGATGACGGGCCGTCAACATCGCCGGCTCCTGTTCGCTGAAAGCGGACACTGGCGAACGGCTCCTCTCATGCGGTCGGCCGGACGCCGGTCAGATCGTGTCGAAATCCTTGTCGGCCGCCTTGCCCGGCCGGTTATGGCGGTCCTCGCCGCCGCCGCCGCGTCGCACGCCTTTGAGGATGAAGGGGATGGTGACGACGCCGCGCACCATCACGGCCTGCCCGTCCCGCATGAGGGGCGACCAGCGCCACTCGCGCACGGCCTCGAGTGCGGCGCGGTCGAGGCGGGTGAAGCCGCTGCTCGAGGCGACGGAAATCTCGGCAACGCGCCCTTCGGTGGAGAGGAGGACGGAGAGCACGACCACGCCCTCTTCATGAGCGCGGCGCGATTCGATCGGGAATTTGGGTGGCTTGGCCGAGATCATCCGGGTCGACAGATCGCCGATATTCTCCGGCGCGCGGGCGGCCGGTGCGGGCGGGGCCACGGGCGCCGGCGCGGTCACCGGCTGGACGATCGCGGGCGCCGCGATCACGGTCGGGCGCTCGATCAGGGTGATGAGCGGCACCGGCGCGGCCACTTGCGCCACGGGTGGTGGCGTCTCCGGCGTGGGAGGCTGCTCGGCGGGAGCAGGCGGCGGCTCGTTGGGCAGGGCGAGCATCGTCACCACGGTCGGTTCGCGCTTCATCTTCGGGTTCACATGAGGGTTCATGAACGCGAAGGCGCCGATCATCCCGCAGGTGATCAGCACCGCGCTGATGGACGCCATGGAATCCGCGCCGCGCCCACGCTGATAGGTCGAGCGCGCGGCGAACCCCGCTTGCGCGTCCGCGTCCGCTCGTCGAGCCGATTTGAAGGGGGCGTTCATGGCCGAAGGAATAGCGGCGGATGGAAGTGATTGCGAGTCATTCGCATCACCGGTCCAATGTTCCGCATCCAACATAGCCAAAAAACCTTCCCAACGAGACGCTGTCGCCACGGCGACTCGCATGTCGATTTTCCTCGCGGGCGTATTTAGACATCTTGCGAATGCTTCGCAATATAGGCAAAGAGGTTTTCGGAACAATTGATTCGAGAAAGCCGTTCCGGGGCCAGTCTGACCGGTCCGGACGGTTCGAGCAGGTGAATGGACGCCAGACTGTTGAACGCCGGATTGCAGAAGGACGACGCGGGTGCTGCCGTGCGTGCCGCCCGATCGGCGCGGGGCGAACCCGCGCAGGCGAGCGGCGGGCGGGCGAGTCGCAAGCGCCGCAGCTGGTGGCTCAAGCAGCTCCATAGCTGGCACTGGATCAGTGCGGCGGTGTCGCTCGTCGGCATGATGCTGTTTGCGGTGACCGGGATCACGCTCAACCATGCCGGGTCGATCAGCGCCACCCCGCGCGTGACGGAAAGCGCCGCGGTGCTGCCGCCGCCCTTGCTCGCCCGGCTCAAGGGCGAGGATGCCGCGCCGTTGCCCGATGCGGTGGCGAGCCATCTCCGCTCCTCGCTGGATATGGACGTGCGCGGCTTGCCGGCGGAGTGGTCGGACGAGGACGTCTATGTCGCCATGCCGGGGCCGGGCCGCGACGCCTGGGTCAGCATTGATCGCGCCAGCGGCGCGGTGACGGCGGAAAAGACCGATCGCGGCTGGGTGTCCTATCTCAACGATCTCCACAAGGGCCGCAATGCGGGCTCGGCATGGTTCTGGTTCATCGATATTTTCGCGGTGGCCTGCGTGGTTTTCACGCTGACCGGGCTGGTGTTGCTCCAGATGCATGCGCGGCACCGGCCGTCGACCTGGCCGATTGTCGGACTGGGCCTCGCCATCCCCGTCATCCTCGCCATTTTCTTCATCCATTAGGGATTGAGCCAGCTTATGAAAAAGACGTCTCTCCTGATCGCGGGCCTTGCCGCCGCGCCGGCGTCGGCCAGCACGATCAGCATCACCATTCCCCGGCTCGATGTCGCCGAATATCACCGGCCCTATGTCGCCGCGTGGCTCGAGCCCGCTGCGGGCGGCGATGCGCGCACGCTGGCTGTCTGGTATGACGTCAAGAAGGGCGGCGCCGAGCCGGGCACCAAATGGCTGCATGATCTGCGCAGCTGGTGGCGCAAGGGCGGCCGCAGCCTCAAGCTGCCCGCCGATGGCGTGAGCGGCGCGACCCGCGCGCCCGGCACCCACAAGGTAGCCCTGCCGGCCGATCTCAAGGCCGGCCAATATACGCTCTATGTCGAGGCCGCGCGCGAGACGGGCGGCCGGGAGATTATTTCGATCCCGCTCACCGTGCCGGCCAAGGCCGCCGCCGCCTCGGGCAAGACCGAGCTGGGCGCCATCACCATTTCTCGCTGAAAGGTCCACTCCATGCGCATCAAGTCCCTGTTGCTCGCCGCCGTGGCGTTGGCGACCGCCGCCACCCCCGCCATGGCCCATCGCCAATGGCTGCTGCCGAGCGCCACGATCTTCTCGGGCACGGATGCCTGGGTGACGGTCGATGGCGCGGCCTCCAACGATCTGTTCTTTCCCGACCATCAGCCACTGCGCCTCGATGGCGTGAAGGCATGGGCGCCGGACGGCACGGAAGCGAAGATCGAGAATGGCGCGACCGGCCGCCATCGCTCCATGTTCGACGTGAAGCTGGACAAGCCCGGCACCTGGAAGATCGGCACCGCGCAGGAGAGCGTGTCGGGCACGTTCAAGGTCGATGGCGTGGAGTGGCGCGTGGGTGGCCGCCGTGGTCCGCCGCCGCCGCCCGGCGCGCCTGCGCAGCCCAACAGCGTCGCCGGCATCGCGGATGTTCCCGCCAATGCGACCGATCTCCAGATCACGCAAAGCGCCAGCCGCAACGAGATTTACGTGACGACGGGCGAGCCGACGGACACCATCTTCCAGCCGACCAACAAGGGGCTGGAGATGGTCCCCGTCACCCACCCTTCCGAGCTGGTCGCCGATGAGCCGGCGCGCTTCAAATTCCTTGTGGATGGCAAGCCGGCGGCGAACCTCAAAATCTCCGTGCTGCCCGGCGGCAAGCGGTATCGCGATGATGACGGGCTGATCGAAGTGGTGACGGGCGCCGACGGCGTGGCGCAGGTCAACTGGTCGCAGGCCGGCATGTTCTGGCTGAACACGACCTATAGCGACGACAAGCCGACGATTCCGCGCGCGACCGCCCGGCGGCTGAGCTTCACCACCACGCTGGAAGTGATGGCGCCCTGATCGCCGCCGCGCGTCTTTCAGTCTCCGGGCCGGGGCACGCGATGGGCATGAAGGCCGGGACGGGGAAGGGCGCGCGGCCGCCCGAACCGGTGCGTCTCGCCAATGAGAGCCCGTCCCGCCGGGGATCGGCGCGCGCGTTCCGGCGGGCCGTGCTCCGGAGAGAGCGCCAACAGGGCTGGTCATCGCGGACCATGGCTGCCTGTGCGGCGTGCCCTGCCGGCCGGTTGCCGTTGGAGACCGCCATATTGGCGCGTCTCCATTTCGGCCCGTCTTGTTCCCGGTCGGGAGGCATGGCGCGATCCTCGCGTCCGGCGCGCCGGTCCGGGGTCGCACGGCGTCATGATCCCCGGCGCGTTGCTGCGCGGGCGCCGCGGTTGCCGGCGTCTCACCTGCCTTGCCGAGCCGGTGCGGCCTGAATGACGGACAGGCCCGCCCCCGCCTCCGGTCCCGCCCCAATGCTGTCGGTGCGCATCGCCGTGCCTGCCATGATCGATGGCGGCTCGCTTGCCGGGCTCGACCCCATGGCGGCGATTGTCGATCTCGCGGGCGAGACGATGGGTACCTATTGGCGGGTCCGGCTCGCGGGGCCGCCCGCGCTGGACCGGGCGCGCCTGGCCGACGCCATTCAGGCCCGGCTCGATAGGCTGGTGGCGCAGATGAGCCATTGGCAGGCCGGGTCCCTGCTTGATGCCTATAATCGCGCGCCCGGCGGCCACTGGGCGCGGCTGCCACGCGATTTCGCGGCGGTGATGGCGGCGGGGCTGGCCATCGCCGAGCAGTCGGATGGCGCTTTCGATCCTGCCGCCGGGCGTCTGACCGATCTCTACGGGCTGGGGCCGAATGCGATGACCGACCCGCCGTCCGGTCGCGCGCGCGCGGCGGCCCTGCGCGCTTCCGGCTGGCGCAAGCTCGCTCTTGATCACGCAACGGGCCGCTTGCGCCAGCCGGGCGGGCTGTGGCTCGATCTTTCCGGTATCGCCAAGGGCTATGCCGTTGATGCGGTTGCCGATCTGCTCGCGGATCGGGGCCTGCGCCATTGTCTGGTCGAGATTGGCGGGGAGTGCCTCGGCCGGGGCATGAAGCCGGATGGCGAGCCATGGTGGGTCGATCTGGAAGCGCCGCCGGACTGGCGGGTCCAGCCGCTGCGCGTGGCGGCGCATCAGCTCGCCATCGCGACCTCGGGCAATTATGTCCGCGGCGACCACACGCTTGATCCGCGCACGGGCGATCCGGTGCGCAACGGCATCGGCGCCGTGAGCGTTATCCATGCCGAGGCGATGGTGGCCGATGCCTGGGCGACGGCCCTCACCGTGCTCGGGCGGGAGGCCGGCGCGGCGTGCGCGATACGGGAAGGACTGGCGGTGCGCATGCTCGCTCGCGAGGCCGGGCTGGTGCGTGAATGGCTCAGTCCCGCGATGCTGGCGATGCTGCACGACTGATTTTTCAGCGCGGCGGCTCCGCGCCTTGTCAGCATCCTGTTCCTGCCCCATGCTTCCGCCGCGCGATTCGTGTCGCACAGAAAAAACAGGGGGAGGACCGCTTGCCGGCAAAGCCAGATCCGCAGGTGCCGATGCACCGCTATGCGTTTACCAAATTGGATGACAACCAGATCGGCGCGGCGCTGGCCAGGGTCGCCGCGACCGGCCCCGTCAGCGCCTCGCCGCTTTCGGATGCGCTCAAGGGCAAATCCATCCGCATCGTGACGGACGGGGACGGCCCTGCGCTGGCCTATCGCTTCACGGCCAATAATCGCCTGACCCTGTCCGAAAATGGCGGCAAGGCGATCGAGGCCGGCTATGGCGCGCTGGTCCAGGACCATCTGACCCTGTTCACGCACCTCATCCCGGGCACGCTGCGCGGCTATGGCGTGGTGATCGACAACAAGAGCAATATCGCGACCGTGGTCGAGATGTGGTTTGGCGGCTACAAGGACAAGCGCGAGGTCATGCGCGTCATCTATGCCGGCTATGTGGAGCAGGCCGGCAAGCCCGCACCCGCCGCGCGGCATGTCGCGAGCAATCGTTTCGAGGGCAAGGGCTTCTACTGGAAGCAGGATACCGGCTACGAGACGCTCGATTATTATGCCTCGGTGGCCTATTCGCACTTCGTGGAGCTGACCGGGCGGGGGGATGAACTCGGCTTTTGCGGCCCCTCGGACTATATCCAGATCAACGATGATTTCTATATCTACACCCGCACCGAATGCGAGTTTTCGGGCACGTTCACCCTCTATGTGGTGGACCTGAACCGGCAGGAGCAGGTCGGCCTGCGGCTCGGTTTCGACCGGACCGACGCGTTTGAATATTATGTGTTTCGCGGCAAGGGCGAGTGGCTTGGCCAGATCGCCCAGTTCGAGAAGCTGGGCGATACGTCGGGCGGCGCGTTGCCGGACCCGGAAGGGGGCGGCAAGGGCGCGCGGCGCATCTACCGGCCGCTGACGACGATGGACAAGATGACGAAGGCCGAGGTCGCGGCCGCCGTCGCCAAGAACCGCCGTGTCTTCGCGCCGCGTGTTGGCGCGGGCAGCGGCGCGGCGGGCATGGCGACCCACGCGGCCCCGCCGGTCGATGTGCTGGCCGGCAAGACCTTCACCATCCGCTATGATGGCGGCCCGGTGATGGATTATCGGGTGGAGAGCGCGGATACGCTCAACTGGCGCAAGGATGGCGGCGCGTGGAGCAAGACGCGCTACAATGCCTGGGAGCCGGTGCCCGGCGTCGTCATGTTCGGCCATCTGCTCGAAAGCGAGCCGGACCATGATGGGCACAGCATCGTCGTCGATATGAACAATGGCTGCGTCACCTGCTTCAACGGTTTCCTCAACACGCCCTATTATGCCAATGAGGCGGGCGTGCGGACCCTGTTCGGCGTGATCGACGGCGCGAATATTCCCAAGGCCGGGACGTTGCGGCACGCGCGCACGCGCGAGTTGCTGGGCCGGGCCATCACGTGGAATTACGCGCCCAACCTGTCGTCGATGCATCTCTATTCGACGCCGACCACCACCTCCTGGCTCATCTTCACGGATAGCGGCTCGCTCGGCATGCAATGGAGCGGGCCGGGCGATTTCGTGAAGATCCGGGACGACCTGTATTTCCTCTACTGGCTGGAGGAGGCCTGCAACGGCACGCTCGGCACCATATTGGTCAATATGCGCACCATGCATGATACCGGCATCGGCTATCATTGCGGCAAGGAAGGGCTGAGCATGAGCCAGGTCGCCGCCCATGCGCGTCACGCCGGGCTGTTCGACGTGCAACGTTTTTTCCCCAAGAAGGAGGGGTGAGGTCATGACGGACAACAGGGAATCGACACGCCGGACCTTCCTCAAGGGAAGCGCCGTTCTGGCAGCGCCGCTGGCCATGGCCATGCCCGTTGCCGCCATGGCCGCCGACGACCGCGCCGTGCGGCTACAGCGGCTGGAGGATGAGGCCGCCATCCGCGCGCTGCATCAGGACTGGCTGCGGCGCGTGAATGCGCGTGAGGCGGATATGGCGGGGCTGTTCGTCAACGCCAGCGCGGCCCGCTGTCTGGACAGCGCCGTCTGCGGCGTTGCCAGCGCGCCGGGCGCGGCGCAGGGCGACAGGATCGAACTGGCGGCGGACGGCAAGCGGGCGACCGGCCGTTTCCTCTGCCTGATCGAGACGGAAAGCCGCATGGCGCCGGACAGCACGCTGGCGCAAATGGCGCTGGCGCAGGGCGGCGGCGTGAGCCGTGACCAGACCTCCCGCCGGGTCCGCGCCGATTATGTGAAGACCGGCGATCGCTGGGCCATCGCTGCCATCGAGTTGGCGGAGGTCTAGGGCCTGACCGGCGGCTCCCGGCGCCGGCAGCGTCGGGGGCCGTGGGCATCCGCTTTTGAACGAGGGCGGGTGTTTCGCTATTCTCCCCCCTGTCCCCGATGGACAGGATGGGGTCGGGCGACCGGACGGCCGTCAGGCGCGTGCGGGCCGGCATCGGGCTGATTGATCCGGCCCAGCGCTTCCGGCGGCCGGCTCCGGCCTATAGGCGCGCATCCCGGCTTGTCGGTCCCATCGGTCGCGGGCGTAGCGCGCGGCAGGCAGGCGATCGGCCGTCAGCAATCCGGTGGACGGGCTGGGCGTTGCTCAACCGGACAACGGGCTGGCGGCGGCCGTCCATATGCGCACGATCGATGCGCGCAAATGCTGGCGTGGCACCTCAGGGAAGGCTCGCCAGCGCTTGCGGTCGGGGCGGGTCGGCCTCTGCCGTGTCGCCGCGCAAGATGGAGTCGCAGGCCAGGTCCTGCGCATCGCCGGGATCGACGAAGCTGAAGATCGAGCCGAAATCGGGCAGCATCATCCCGAACCCGAGGAAGCGGGAGGGACGGAACCAGCGGGTCCGTTCCCGCATGACCAGCGGATCGGCCAGCGTGCCGCCGACATGCACGCGGGCGGGCTGGCTGCGGAAGGCGAAATGCTTGCCGTCGGCGGCAAGCTGCAGGTCCATCGTTTCGTCGCGCAGGTCGATGCTGCCCTGCCCGGTGAGCGCATTGCCCGGCGTGTCGATGAGGATCGGATCGGCGGTGGCAAGGCCGTCGCGCACGGTGAAGGCGATGAGGCCGCAATTGACCTGCGCGGCGCCATAGGGCGGTGCGTCGAACAGCGCGGCGTTGAGGTTGGCGAGATCGAGGCCGGAGAAACTGGCGCGCTCGGTGCGGATGGTGCCTTCGGGAATGACGAGCGCGATGCGGCCGGAGGCCGTCGCCAGGGTCTCGCGCAGGGTCGCGCCCCGGCCGGTCAGCTGGATGCGGCCGCGCGCCGTGGCATTGGTGCCGTTTTGCGCCACGCCCCATTGCCGCAGCAGCCGCCCCATCGGCGTGGGCGAGAGGCGGATGTCATAGCGGGCAAGCGCCGGGCTTTGCCGCGCGTCAAGCGTGATATCGGCGGAGACGAAACCGCCCGCGAGATCGACACTGGCTGGCGAGAGCGCCATCACGCCATTCACCAGCGCCAGCGCCAGTGAGAGATGGCTGGGCGCATGCGCTGTGCCCGTCACCTGTTCGGCGGCATAGGTCAGCACCGCGTCGAAGCTGCGCAGCCGGTCCGGCGCCAGCGCGGCATCCGGCAACAGGCGCTGCCGCAGGGGCAGCCCGGCATCGGCCATGTCGATCGGCGGGGCGTCGTGGTGCAGGCCGAGCAGCGCCATGCCGTCGGCCGCGTCGAGCGTGCGGGAGGTAAGCCGGGCGACCACGCGCGGGCGGCCATGGCGCTGGTCGAGCGTCAGCTTGCCGGCCAGATCGGTGCGGCCGATGTGCCCGTCGATCCGGCTGAAATGCCAGCCTTGCGCCGCATGGCTGATCTGCGCCTGCAGCGCATAGCCGGGCATGGCGGGCAGGTCGATGCCGGCAAGCGCGGCCAGTTCCGCGAAATCACTGCCGCGCGCCGTGGCGCCGAGCCGCGCCGTGGCCAGCTGGAGCGGGCCGGCGGCCTCGCCCTGCAGGCGCAGGCCCAGGCCGCCCGTGCGCAGGGCGACAGCGAACTGCGTGGGCCGATCGGCCGCGGATTGCGCCTCGCCCTCCACCGTCAGGCGATGCGCCCCGGCCTCGCCCCGGCCCGCGAAGCGGACCCTGCCGGCGCCGGCGGTGGAAGCGGTCAATTGCACGTCGGTGTCCGCGCCAAAGTCGCGATAGCGCACGGCGAGATCATCGGCGTCGATCCGGCGCAGCGCGGCGGGGTCGAACAGGGTGCCGGCCTTGCCAAGCGACCAGTTGACCCTGCCGGCATGGCGCGAGCGTTCCAAGTCGAGCGTGCCGCCGCGCACATCCAGCGCGCGCACGCCGGTGCGGCCGATCAGCAGATCGAAGGTGGCAAGGCGCACCGATACGCGCCGGGCGACCAGCAGGTCATCCGCCATCGCCCAGCGCGGATTGTCGATGCGCACGTCGCCGACGGTCAGATAGATGGAGAGCGGCGTGACCAGAATGCGCAGCGGCCCGCTTATGGTGACATCGCGCCCCAGCGCGACGCTCGCCTGCTTGGCGACCAGCGCGCGAAAAGGCTGCGCCGCGCCGGCATAAAGCGCGCCCCAGACGAGGGCCGGCATGGCGATGGCCGCCCAGACCCAGGGGCGGGGGGATGTGCGGGGGCGGGCTGCGGGCGGTGGCGCCGTCACGGGGCGCGCAGGCTCAGGCATCATGGCTTATCCGCAACGGACGGCGGATGCCGGATGTTGCCAGATCGGCCGGACCATGTCGAAGGAACCGCTCATGAGCCGCGCTGTAGGAGCGGCAAGCTGAATATCGGCTGAGTGAATGGCAGGGCGGCCCGGTCCCGGTGTCAGCCGCCCGCGCCCGCTTCCGCCTCGTCCGGGCGCAAGCGGGCGGGGGTCATGTCAGGCCGGGTTTGCGGCGCTCTCCTGCGCTTGCCGGATCGCCTCGTCCAGATCGGCCGCGCTGTGGCGCTCGGCAATGCCGCCGCCGGGCCGGCTGGCGGCATTGACCATCTGGCCGCGCTGCACGGCGGGGCGGGCTTCCATCTGCGAGACCCAGCGGTCGACGTTGCGATATTCGTGGGTCGAGAGGAACTCCTGCGCGCTGTAACCGCCGCGCATGATCGAGCCATACCAGGGGAAGATCGCGAAATCGGCGATGGTGATCTCGTCGCCGATGATGAATTCCTTGTCCGCCAGCTGCTTGTCGAGCACGTCGAGCTGGCGCTTGGTTTCCATGGCGTAGCGGTCGATCGCATATTCGATGCGGAATGGTGCATAGGCGTAGAAATGGCCAAAGCCGCCGCCGACGAACGGGGCCGAGCCCATCTGCCACATCAGCCAGTTGAGGGTCTCGGTGCGCTTGTGGATCTCGGTCGGCAGGAAGGCGCCGAACTTCTCGGCAAGATAGATCAGCATCGAGCCGCTCTCGAACAGCCGCAGCGGCGGGTTCTGGGCGTAATCCATCATCGCCGGGATCTTGCTGTTCGGGTTGATCGCGACGAAATCGCTGCCGAACTGGTCGCCCTCATAGATTTTGATCAGCCAGGCGTCATAGTCCGCCTCGCTGTGGCCGGCCGCGAGCAGCTCCTCCAGCATGATGGTGACCTTCACGCCATTGGGCGTGCCCAGCGAATAGAGCTGGATGGGGTGCTTGCCGACGGGCAGGTCGATCTGCTTGCGGGCGCCTGCCGTCGGCGCATTGATGCTGGCGAACTGGCCGCCATTTTTCTTGTCCCATGTCCACACGCGGGGCGGCACATAGCCGGCGGGCTGGTTCTGGGACGGGTCGCTGTCGGCCAAGGCGTTTCTCCTGCGATGAGTGTCAGGCGTGCAGACTAGCGCATCGCTTCGCGCTGGCCAGCGGCCAAAACTGTATATTCGGCAAGTCCGGCTTGGGACGGGCTGGCCTTAGAAGGGCAGCCAGTTCCGCTTCTCGCTGAACTTCATATAGCCGATATTGGCGCCAAGCCGATAGCCGACGCCGAGCCGGATCGGGATGAGCACCACATTTTTCCAGCGCAGATAGCTGGCGGTGAAGCCGCCGACCAGATAGGCCGCGCCCTCGCCGGCCGGGTAGCGCTTGTAGAGATCCTGCGTGTCGTAGAGATTATAGACGAGCACGAAGGTGTTGGCGGCGTTGCCGCCCAAGTCGAAGCCGACCGACGGGCCGGTCCAGTAGACGTTGCGCTGGCCCTCGACCTTGTGGAACAGCGTGCCCGAGCCATAGCGGAGCCCCACGCCGATGGCGCCGGAGGCCTCGCGGCCGGTGATATAGCCAATCGGCTCGCCCTGATCCTTGAGAATATTCTCGATCATGCCGGCCAGCCCTTCGGCTCCCTTGCCGAAAACACCCTCGGCCGCGCCGATAAGATCATCCTGCTGATAGGTGGGGCCGGTATTGGTCACGATCGGGGCGGCGCTGGCGGCCGGGGCGACATCGGGCGCGGCAATGTTGCCGGTCTCGTCATAGGCTGTGGCCGGCGGGTCGGCGGGATAATTCTGGATCGGCGGCGCGCTGTCGCTCGCCGGCGCGCCGGGCACCAGATCGGCGTCGATCTGGGTGTTGGGGTCCACTGTGCCGATCTGCGCCAGCGCGGGCGCGGTGGCCAGACCCGTGGCCGCCGCCGCGATCACGGCCATGCGTAACCACTGGCGGAGTGATGCTATCGTGCGGTTCATCCTGATATCTCCCGCAGCTCCTGGCTGCTCCATGCGCGCAGGGCGCGACCATTATCGACCAGTGCTATCCGCGTCCCCGGATGAAACGACAATGAACGAACGGCGAGTCGAATCGATTTCGCGTCGAGGCGAGTCGGCCGGCGGGCGGGGCGGTCAGCGGGTGGCATCGGCCGAGGCGTCCGGCACGGCCGGGTTGAGGGCGTTGATGGCCGCATGCACGCGCTGTTCGGCCTGCGCTCGCGGCAGGCGCGGCGGGATCGGCTCGCCGATGCGATAGGTGATGGTGCCGGCGCGTTTGAGGAAGCTGTTGCGCGGCGAGACGCGGCCGCTGTCGATCGCGATGGGGGTGACCGGGCAATCGAGCAGCAGATAGAGGCCGGCAAAGCCCGACTGCAGGTTCGGCCGCTCGCCATGGGGCACGCGCGTGCCTTCCGGGTAGAGCAGCACCGGCCGGCCAAGGGCAAAGGCGGCGCGCGCTTCGGTCCGGATGCCGCGCAGCGTGGCCGCGCCGCCCGCGCGCTCGACGATCATCAGCCCATAAGCACGCGCGACCCGGCCCCAGAGCGGAATGTCGATCAGCTCGCGCTTGGCGGCGATCACCGGCCGGTCGAACAGGCACAGCGCGTCGATCGTCTCGAACATGGATTCATGCTTGCAGATGATGAGCTGCGGTTCGGCGGGCATGCGGCCTTCGATGACGATTTTCTGCCCGAGCAGCCAGCGCGCGAGAAAGCGGTGCATGCGCGACCAGGCCGTCGCGACCGTTGCGACGGCGCGCCAGCCGAGCGGCGTGACGAGGATCGAGAGCAGCACCAGCGGCAGGGTGAGCGGATAGAAGGACAGCGCGAACAAGGTCGAGCGCACGGCGGTGACGGCCGTGCCAAGCGGCGTCAGCGGAGGCAGCGGCGCCGGCGGGGCAAGGGTGGGCGACGGCATCAGATGCCGATCAGGCCGGCGATCCGGCGCAGCAGATATTTATGATATTCGCGGAGCAGCACGGTCAGGCTGGGGCTGCTGCGCACGGCGTCCGGAATCATGGTGATGGGCCCCTGCAATTGCCGCGACAATTCGTAGCGCGCCCGGCGCATATGCCAGTCAACCGTGATGATCCGCACGGTGTGATATTTGTTGCGCGCGAGCCAGCGGCTGGTCTCGATCGCGTTGGAGCGGGTGTCGATCGCCTCGCGGCCCAGCGTGATGCAGCAGTCCATCAGGGCGTCGGGCACCTTGTAGAAATGGGCGAACTCCTTCGGCTTCACATCCCGGTCGACGCCGGAGACGAGCATCTTGCTGGCCTGATCGCGGCGCAGCAGCGCGAGACCGCGGTCGATCCGCCCGGCCGAGCCGGTGAGCACGACGATCGCGTCGGTCTTCTCGTCGCCATGCGGCTGCGGGAGCAGCAGCGCAAACCAGGCAAAGCCCAGCGCCCAGAGCAGGACGGCAAGAGCGAACAGGCGCCGGGTCATAGCGACCGCTGCAGCGCGCGCCGCAAGGTGACCCGCGCGGACAGCCAGGCGACGCCCACGCCGGCGACGGGCAGCAAGGGCAGCAGGACCCAGGCGAAACCCGGCAGGGAGGCGCTTTGCACCAGGTCCGATGTCACGGCGGCCACGGAGCGGCCGATGAGCAGAATGACGGCGATCGCCCAGGCAAAGCCCACCGCCACGCCGAACAGCGCATCGAGCGTCATGCGGCGCTGGAACAGGTGGACGATCTGCGCATCCGTCGCGCCGAGCATGTGGATGATGTCGATCGTGCCGCGATGGGTGGCGTGCGCGCCGCGCGCGGCGAGCACCACGACGGCGCCCGTGGCCGCCACCATCAGCGCGACCACGCCGAAGGAGAGCCAGCCGATCACGCCGACCAGCTGGGCGAGCGGCCCCAGATAGGTGGCGTGCGGCTCCACCCGCGCGGCCGCGTTGACGGCTTTGGCGGCCGTATCGAGCGCGGCGATCCGCGCCTCGCGCTCCTCGGCCGGGGCGATGAAGTCGGCATCGATCAGGGCCGGCACCGGGATGTCGCTGATCTTGAGGTCGGTGCCCAGCCATGGTGCGAGCTGGCGGGAGAGTTCGGCTTCCGGCACGATGGTGATATTGTCCACGCCCCCGGTCGCGCCGAGCAGGGCGACGATGCGGCTGACCGCCCGGCTGCGGGTGGGGCCATCGGCCTCGGCGATCTGGATGGTGATGCGGTCCGAGACATTGGCGCTCAGACTGCGGGCGCCATGATCGAGCGCCAGGCCGGCGGCGCTCGCCAGCACGGTGAGGAACATCATGATGGCGATGACCCACGGCATCGGGCCGGTCAGCCGCCCCTGCGGCAGCAGCGCGCCGGGCGCATAGGGTCTGGCGGCGATGTCCTTCGTCTCGCTCGCCATGCTCAGCGCGCTCCTGCCGGGCGTGGCCGCTCGGTGAGGCGGCCGCGCTCCAGCCGCAGCATCTGCGCGCCGGCAACCTTGCCGAGCAGATCATAATCATGGGTGGCGACGATGATGGTGGTGCCGAGCTTGTTCAGCGCCTCGAACAATGTGATGAGCCGCGTCGCCATCTCGTTGTCGACGTTGCCGGTCGGCTCGTCGGCGACCAGCAGTTCCGGCCGGCCGATCACCGCGCGGGCGATCGCCACGCGCTGCTGTTCGCCGCCGGAGAGGGTGGCGGGGAAGGCGTTGGCGCGGTCGGTGAGCCCGACCCAGTGCAGCATCTCCTCGACCGGCGCGCGCAATTGCGCGTCCGAGACACCGGCAATGCGCAGCGGCAGCGCGATATTGTCGAAGGCGGACAGGTGCGGCACCAGCCGGAAATCCTGAAACACCACGCCGATGCGCCGGCGGAAGCCGGGCAGGCGCGCACGCGGCAGGGTGACGATGTCGGCATCGAACAGGCGGATCGCGCCCCGGCTCGGCCGCTGGGCGAGGTAGAGCAATTTGAGCAACGAGGTCTTGCCCGCGCCGGAGGTGCCGGTGAGGAAGTAAAACGCCCCCGCATCGAGCGCGAAGCTGAGGTCGGACAGCGTTTCGGGGCCGGGGCCGTAGCGCAGGCCGACATTGTCGAACTGGACTATCATGGCTCGAACTGGACAATCATGGCCATTGCGGCGCCGCTATTCCCCGTTGGTGGGGCGCCAATCCTGCCGCGCCCGGTGATCGCTGCGCCGTGCATGGCACAGCGTCCCGGCGCGGGCAAGGCGCTCTGCGAAACGCGGCCGCCGCTTCGCACCGACTCGGTGAAAGCCCTGCTTGCTCTTGCAGGAAATCCAGTGTTTATGAGCATCCAATGATCCTCGTCTGCCCGCAATGCGCCACGCGCTACGTTGTTCCTGACAGCGCCATCGGTCCCACCGGCCGGCAAGTGCGCTGCGCGTCCTGCCGCCATAGCTGGCATCAGGATGGCGTGCTGGTGGAGCGGCCCGAGCCGGCGCTGGCCGAGGTCGGCGCGGATGCGGACGGGCCGGCGCATGCCGCCGCGCTCGCGCGGGCCGATGAGCGATCCGTGGACGGCATCGTGAATGGGCTCGAGGACGGCCCCGTGGTCGGTCCCGTGGACGGCATGGCCGCGCCGGAGCCGGTGACGGACTCGCCCGTGCCCGGCGCGACGGACGATGGTCCGGTCCCGCGGCAGGATGCCATCCCCGTCGCGGACGAGGCGGTCGCCATCGCTGTTCCGCAGGCGGACGAGTTCATCCATTATCCCGATGAGGATTATCAGCCGCCCGTCCGTGCGCGGCGCAATCCGGCCCGGTTGTGGACCATCGCGGCGGTCATCTTCTTCCTGTTCGTCAGTGCGGTGGGCGGCGCGCTGGCGTATTTCGGGCCGCCGGCATGGGCGGTCGATCTGGGGCTTGGCGCGCGCGATCAGCAGGCCGGGCTGAACTTCTATCTGCCCAAGCCGCCGGAGCGGCGCAACCTGCCCACCGGCGAGGAATATTTCGCGTTCAATGCGCGCATCCTCAATGACAGCGATCAGGAACTGACGGTGCCGCCGGTCGTCGTCGAACTGCGGGACGATCAGGGGCGCCTCGTGTTCAGCTGGATGACCAAGGCGGACCGCAACAAGCTCAAGCCCAATGAGGAGGCGCGGGTGTCCGAAAGCCGGCTGGACATCCCCAAAAATGCCCGCAATCTGGAGCTCAGGTTCGTCGATAGCGCGAGCTGATCTGCCAGAAGCGTCCGCCCTGGAGCAGCATGGCAACGATCATGCCGATGGCGGAGGCGAAGGCGAGGCCGGCCGATCCCCAGCCAAAATGCCAGCCGGCCCAGCCGGCCGCGCTCATCGCGAGGAAGAAGGCGGCGATGCCATTGAGGCCGGCCGCCACCTGATCGCCCAGTGAGCGCAGCGCGGCGACGAGGATCGCCTGGATGCCGTCGGCGAGGATGAAGGGCGCGAGGATCAGCACCATCAGCGTCGCTTCCCGCGCAACGGCGATGTCGGCGGTGAGGCCGTTCACGATCGGCCGCGCGAACAGCAGATAGACGAACACCACGCTGCCCATGATGATCATGGAGAGGCCGCAGGCGATGAGCGTTCGGCTGCGCGCCGTCCATGGCTCGCCGGTGCCCACGGCGTTGCCCACGCGCACGCCGGCCGCCGAGCCGAGGCCCAGCGCCAGCGCAAAGCCGATATTGTGCAGCGAGAGCATGACCTGAAAGGCGCCGGCAATGATGTCCCCCATCCATGTCGAGAGGATGATGAGGAAGGAGAAGCCGAGCACCTCCAGCGCCGCGCCGATGCCGGGCATGACACCGAAGCGGATGATCGCCGGAATGCCCCGGAACGCCGCCCACCATGCGCCCCGGTCCAGCCGATGCAGGCCGCGCTGCGGCGCGCTCGGCAGCGTCCAGGCGAGCAGTGCCATGGCAAGGCCGCCGATCGTGCTGACGATGGAGGTGGCCAGCGCCGCGCCGACCGCGCCCATCGGCGGGAAGCCGAGATGGCCCAGTGTCATCGCATAGGCGAGCAGGGCGTTGAGCGGCAGCATGGCGAGGTTGACGTACAGCACCCGGCGCGGCGCACTGACGCCCTCCAGGAAATAACCGCAGGCGATGAGCAGCATCTGGCCCGGCAGGCCGACCATCATCGCGGTGAGCACGGCCGAACCCGGCCCGATCAGATCGGGCGCGACACCGGTGAGCGCGAGCAGGGGCTCGGCGGTCAGGGCGATCATGACGGCGCTGGGCGTGCCGAGCAGCAAGCCCGTCAGCACCGCCTCGCGCCACAGGCCGCCGGTGCGTGGCAGGTCGCCCGCGCCGTCCGCCCGGCTGGTGAACACGACGATGCCGGACATGCCGCTGAGCAGCAGCATCAGGATGACGAAGTTCAGCACGCGCCCCGCCGCCAGCGCGCCCAGCTCGTCCGTGCCGGCCAGCCCCACCACCGCCACGTCGATCAGGTGCATGATCGTCCAGTTGAGATTGGTGAGAATGATGGGCCAGGCCAGCCTGGCGATGCGCCGGGCCTCTGTGATGAGGTCCTGGCTTCTGATCGTGCCGGTGTGCAGCATGGGCGTTCTGTCGGATCTTCCTTGCCGGCCGGGCCAGGCCTGACGGCGCCTCGCGGCGCGTGGCGACGCCAAACATTGGGCGATCCGGGCAGTGCGATAGGCCTCCGCGCACGGCCCGGCATTCGTTCCTGGGCCGATAGTGATCGGGCGGCTCAAGGTCCAGCCTGTTATGCCAGCCTGGGCTGTCGCGCGCGAACCGGAGCGTGAAAGGGCCGGGCGATGGCCTTGCGACCGCGTGCAGGGATGGCGTTGGCCCGATGATTCGAGCCGGCCCATGGTCATCGGTCGCTCTCGCAGGCGCAAGCCGGATGGTGGGATGATCGGCGTCAGGAAAAACTCACAATCGGCGATGGAATAATATTTCCGTTTATTAACAACGAGATATATATATCCATATGATGGATGGAGCGGTTCCGGGCGGGGTGATTGGCGTCTCTTCCGGTGGGTAAGTCACAGAGTGTTGCTGTGATATGCGAAGGGTGGTTGCATGGGTCAAAACCCTTTGCTAAAGGCCGCCGCCTACCTGGGGCCAACCGGCTCCGAACCTCCCTGATGTGCGGTCGTGGCGGAATTGGTAGACGCGCAACGTTGAGGTCGTTGTGGGCGAAAGCCCGTGGAAGTTCGAGTCTTCTCGACCGCACCAGTCACTGCAAGTGCTTGATGCACAGTGATAATTTTCAGGGGCGAGGCGAAATGCCGCCGGGTTCCCGGGGCTTTGCCGGCAGCGGCGAAACGCTCCAGCCGACAATTTGGTCTCCAGCCGCCGATAGGACGACAGACCTATGCCGCTGTCTCCATTCGCCAAAAAAACTGACCCCAGTTGCGTTGCGGCTTTGATGCCCGCGTGGCCCACCAACAAGATAGGGGCTCATCAGCGCCCCCATGCCGCCAGTTGCTCTGCTCAGGGTTATACGCACCCGAGCTGCCGTCGTTGTTCTACCCAGTTGGGCGACAGCGTTGTGGCCATCAGTGTCTTGCGTTTGAGGGACGCTGGTTGTCGACCATCCATGATGGCAGCGACATGCATGACCGCGTCATCGGCCCGCGAAGGCCGTTCCATGAGGTGATCATCGCCAAGAAAGGGATAAGGACGCCGAGCGGATCGATGATACACCATCATCAAGTGCAAGGTTGCAGGAGAGGGCCTGAGGCGTTCATCCAGTGGACCGACGCGCTGCTGGATACGGACGGCGACATCGCGAAGAGCAGTCGGGCGTTCCTGCAAGGATGGATGGACCGCTTCGCCGATTGGGTAAGGACGCACGCAGCATGAACGACACCAGCACGCAACGGATGCCCGCCCTGTTCATCGGCCACGGCAGCCCGATGAACACGCTTGAGGACAATGGCTTTACCGACGCGTGGAAACGAATGGGGCAGGTGATCGGCAAGCCCCGCGGCGTTCTGGTCGTGTCGGCGCACTGGTTCATCGGATCGACCGCCGTCACGGCCATGGCGAAGCCGCGCACCATCCATGATTTCTACGGCTTCCCGCAGTCCTTGTTCGACTTCCAATACCCCGCGCCCGGCCTGCCCGAACTCGCGGAAGAGGTCGTCGATGTCGCCAGGCCCGATTGGGTCGGGCTGGATCGCGATCAATGGGGCCTCGACCATGGCACTTGGAGCGTGCTGGCGCACCTCTTCCCCGATGCCGACGTGCCGGTCGTGCAGCTGTCGATCAACGCGCTGAAGCCGATGGACTATCATGTCGAACTCGGTGCCAGGCTCAACGCGCTGCGCGACCGCGGCATCTTGGTGCTGTCGAGCGGCAACGTCGTGCACAATCTCCGCCGGATCGATTGGCACGCCGGCGACACCGGCGAGGCATGGGCGCAACGCTTCGACGATGCGGCCGCCGACCTGATGATCCATCGGCCCGGTGATATCGCGTCGCTTGCCGATCATCCTGACTTCGCCGCGGCTGTGCCGACGCCCGATCACTTCGTGCCGCTGCTTTACACCGCCGGCATCGCCGCGGCCGCACCGAATGGTGCGGAGGCGCTGGTAAGGGGTTACTCGCTCGGGTCGCTGTCGATGACCTGCTACGGGGTATCGTGCGAGACGATCGGCTGCCGCGAGGGCTACGACGCGGCAACGCTTCCGGCAGACGTGCCGCCTGACCAGACTAACATCTAGCACCAGTGCAGGCGGGCAGGGCATGGCCGCAATGCCGTTGACAGCGGCATGGCCCGCGCGTCCGTATCGAGATTGGGCGGAAACCTGCACCGCGCTTCACCTCTGGACGCAGATCGTCGGCACATAGGATGCCTGTTGATAAAAATGCGATGTTGCCAGCTTGCCCTACCTTCGTTAATTCTCAATTGAGAATGATTCGCATCTAATCTGCCGCGACGATCTTCGGCGCCACGATGCGCGGGAAGGTGCAGTGCATTGGGCAGCGAACGAGCGACATCCCTCTTCTACAGCCGTCACCGACAAGAACTCGTCGACTATGCCCGCCGTTTTTCCGGGGATGAGGCGAATGCGGAGGACATTGTCCATGATGCCTGGCTCAAGATGGATCAGAATGCTGAGCCATCTGCTATTCGGGAACCGCTAGGCTATCTCAAGCGGATCGTGCGCAATCTCGCTATCGATCTGGCGCGCGGACGAATGAGGCGCAGGACCGATGGCGGAGACACGATCGATCATATTGCAAACAGTCATGCCGACGCCGAGCCATTGCAGGATGTCGTCCTGTCCGATCGGCAGGAGATGGATCATGTCCTGTCGGCAATCGAGGCGATGCCCGATCGACAGAAGCAAGCGATGACGGCCTATATCTTTGATGGCCTGACAATCAGGGAAGTGGCCAGCCAGCTTGGTTTGTCGCGTACGACCACGCACAGCCTGATCC
Organism: Sphingobium sp.; assembly: GCA_035555575.1. Classification (GTDB taxonomy): domain Bacteria; phylum Pseudomonadota; class Alphaproteobacteria; order Sphingomonadales; family Sphingomonadaceae; genus Sphingobium. Next base: position 31,431 of record DATMGL010000023.1, on the reverse strand, counting down.
AGGAAGGGCTGAAAATTTGCGCTCTTCGTCGTGAACGGGGGCGTTGATGTTTGTGGGGACAACGGACGCGCCAATTCGTCTTCTTTATAGGAAGACGGGGGAATTGATCATGGGATGGGAGTGTTCGCCGCATGAATGATCCCGCCCCGGAGCAGGTTTCCGCATTCGACGAAGCGGCGAACTGGTACATCCTGCTGCGAGAAGAGCCGGAGGATGCCGCCTTGCGTGAGCGTTTTGCGCAATGGCTGGCGGCAGAGGCGGGCCATGCCGATGCCTGGGCCGCGATGGATGCCACCGCAGCCGCGCTCGAACGCACGCCACCCGATTTACGTGCAAGGATCAAAGACCGTGCGATGTCGACCCGCAGCGTCAGCGGCCGGCGTCGTGCCCTGCGCCGTTGGCCTGCCGCGTCACGCCTTCACGGTAAGCGCCGTATGGTTTTGGCCACGGCGATCGCCGCCTGCCTTGCAATCGTGGCCGCTCCCTCGCTCTGGCTGAGAGCGACGACCGATCATCTGACCGGGGTGGGGCAGGTCGAAATCGTTCGCCTGCCGGATGGCAGTCAAGCAATCCTTGGTCCAGGCAGCGCGGCGCGCCTCGATTTCGCTGATGGACGCCGCGTCGTTGAACTTGTGTCCGGTCAGGCCTTCTTCGCCGTTCGTCCTGATCCCGCCCATCCCTTCGCGGTGGAAGCGCACGGTGTTCGCACCACCGTCCTCGGTACGGCCTTTGACGTGCGGCTGTTGGGAGACAACATCGATATAGGCGTGGATCATGGCCGGGTCCGGGTCCAGTCAAAGGCGACGCAGGAAGAGCTGGCGGCAGGCGACTGGACACGGATCGACAGGGACGGCCACATGCGGAAAGGGCGGCAATCGCCCGATCTTGCCGGAGCCTGGCGGACGGGGAAGGCCTTTGTCCGCAATCGGACGATAGCCGACGTGATCGACGAGATCAGGCCATGGCAGCAAGGTCGCATCCTGCTGATGAACAGACGGCTTGGTGCGCAGAAGGTGACCGGCATCTACGATGTTTCCAATCCGGCCAATGCTCTGGCGTTGCTGGTAAACCCTTATGGTGGAAGGGTTATTCAGGTCACGCCCTGGCTTGTGATCGTCACCGGCTGAGAGGCCGCGCGCGCACTTTCTGAGCAAAGCCGCAAAAAAATTCGGACAAACCACCTCCGATGAGCGTCCGATCATTAGAGGTGCTATTGCGACACGGTTGCAGAAAGCCTCGCGATCTTTTTCAGGAGGTTTGACGACATGCGCGGGCATTTTCTTTCTGGCGGATACGGGCGCGCCGCGCTGTTGCTGAGGGCCATGATGCTCTCCACAGCAATGAGCGGCGCCGTCATGCTTCCCTCTCAGGCACAGGCTCAGACCGACGAGCGCCAGTTCGATATCCCGGTCCAGTCGCTGGGCGATGCGTTGATGGCATTTGGGCGTCAGTCCGGCATGCAGGTCACCGCGGAAGCGCCGCTGGTGGAGGGGCGCAATGCCAGTGCCGTCGCCGGACGAATGCCGTCGGGTCAGGCGCTTAGCCAGCTTCTCGCCGGGACCGGGCTTACTTTCCGCTATGTCAGCGCCAATGCGGTTCGCATCGAACGGGCGCCGCAGGCCGCTGACGGGGCGGTTCAGCTGGGGCCTGTGCGGGTTGAAGGCGCGGGCGCTGCGGCGAGCCTGACCACCGACCCGATCGCGACGGAGGGGACCGGATCTTATACCGCGCGCGGTTCGAGCATGTTCAAGGGGGTGGAAACACTCAAGGAAACGCCCCAGTCCGTGACGGTGATCACACGCCCGTTCCTGGATGACCTCAATCTCAATACCATCGAGCAGGTGCTGGAAAAAACGCCCGGCATTACCGTTGGCGAATCTCCGATGGGCGGGCGCTATTTCTATTCTCGCGGCTTCATGATGACCGGACAGGCCGGTCAATATCTCTATGACGGCGTGCCTTTGGACATTGGCGGCAACTATGTTCAGGCCAGCAGCTTCAACGCTGATATGGCGCTCTATGATCGGGTCGAGGTTCTCCGCGGCACGGCCGGTATGCTCCGGGGCGTTGGCAATCCGGCGGGAACGGTGAACTTCGTGCGCAAGCGCGGCACCTATGAACCGACATTTTCCGGCACGGTCCAGGCCGGGTCCTGGAACAATGTTCGCGCACAACTCGACGCAAGCGGCCCGCTCAATGCGTCGGGTACGCTGCGGGCGCGTGGCCTGCTCGCCATGCAGGAGCGGGATTATTTCTACGATGTCGGGCAGCGAGGCGACCGGATCGCCTATGCGGCCCTCGACTATGATGTTTCGCCGAATACGACTCTGGGCGTGGGCCTTTCCTATGAGAAGCTGGACGCGACCCCATGCTTCCACGGATTGCCGCGCTACAGCGACGCCAGCGACCCCCGGCTCGACCGATCGACCTGCCTCGGCATGAAGTGGAACCGGTGGAAGAGCGACCGCACGACGCTCTTCGCGGACGTTGCCCATCAGTTCAGCGAGGATTGGACCTTCAAGGCCTCGGCCGTGTTCAGCCAGAACGATCAGGACATCAAATATGCCTTTGCCGAAGGGGAGATCCCGCTCGGCAGCACCGTGGCGCCGCTGTCGCTCTATTCGGGCCTGTTCGATTATGACCATCAGGATTATGGCATCGATGCCTTTATCGACGGCAAGTTCCGCGCCTTCGGTCAGGAACATCAACTGATCGTCGGGATGAACGCCAGCCGTTCGAAGCATGATGATCGCTGGGCGCTGATCCGCATGACGCAGACGCAGGACGCGTTCGCTCCCGTTCACAACATCGCCGAGCCGGATGATAGCTATTATGCCCCCAACGCCTATCGTGGCGGCGCCGTACCGGACCAGAGCAGCAGCAAGAATCTGGGCATGTACGCAAATCTGCGGCTCAAGGTCGCGGACCCGGTAACGGTTATCCTGGGGGGGCGTCTCAGCTGGTATGATTATGAGCGTGAGAATGCGGCTTTCTGGGGCGTCTATTCCTACCGGCATGTGAAGGACAATGCGAAGTTCACGCCCTTCGCGGCAGCGATTCTCGACGTGACGCCGAATATCTCCGTTTATGCCAGCTATGCCGAGATATTCACGCCGCAGAGCGATTATGAGACGGAATCGGGCGATCCGCTGCGCCCTGTCACGGGAACCAGCTATGAGCTGGGCGTGAAAGGCGCGTGGCTGGACGACCGCCTCAACGGCGCGCTCAATCTTTATCGGACGGACCGTCATGATCTGGCCCAGACCGATTATGCCTCTTCCTGCCCCGGTTCCTCGGACGGCTATTGCTATATCAATTCCGGCGACGTGCGTGCCGAAGGCTTTGAGGCCGAACTCAGCGGCGAGTTGCTGCCGGGGCTGGAATTGCTGGCGGGATATACGTTCACCAAAACAAGGATTACGCGCGACCTGAGCGCCGCCGACGAAGGCACCGTGTTCAACGGCCTGACACCGCGCCATTTGTTGCGGCTCTGGGCTAATTATGACATCGGCAGGGTCAGCCTTGGCGGCGGCGTCACCGCACAGTCCAAAATCTATACGTTGAACCGCGGCACGAAAATCACGCAGGATGGCTATTCTGTGTGGAATGCGCGCGTGGGGTATCGCCTCAATGAAAACTGGAATGTCGCCGTCAATCTGAACAATCTGTTCGACAAGCGATATTATCAGACAATCGGCTATACAACCTATGGCAGCTATTATGGCGAGCCGCGCAATGTCATGGTGACATTGCGAGCGAGCTATTGAAGCCGCCCGTGATGAGCAGGGCTTGCTGCATCGGCGGTGGCATGAGCATTCCCGGCGCGGTCGCGTGCCATGGCTAGCAAACCGACCCTGTCAAAATCCTGGCCTGATGTGGCCCTCCGGGTGCTGATCGGCGTGATCGGCGGCTATATTCTGGCCAGCCTGCTGGCCGCCGCGCTTGCCCTGATGCTGACGGGCGCCCGCGAAGGGGGCAAGTGGGGGATGCTGGCAGGGTATCCGGTCTATGTCGCGGCGATCGTCGCGAGCTTTGGCATCGCGTCTGTGCGCCGGGTGGCGCTGTGGTTCGCGGGGCTGTCGGCCGTTCTCCTCAGCGCGATCATCTTGTGCAGCGGGGCCCTTGGATGAGCGCGCCTGGAACCGGGTGGCGGCCATCCATGGCGTGGCTGCATACATGGGGGGGCCTCTGGTTCTGCTGGCTGCTCTATGCGATCTTCCTCACCGGCACGCTGGCCGTGATGGAAGAACCGATCACGCACTGGATGACGCCCGAGCATCATGCGGAGGAAGCGCGGCAAGCGGCGGTCGTAAAGACGGCCCCTCTTGCCGATCGCCCGCGCAGCCTGGCCCATGCGGTGGCCTATCTCCAACGTGAACAACCGCCGGGCGAGATGTGGGAAATATGGCCGGGCAGCGCCCGCCACGGCAACGACCTGACCGTCTACTGGATGGAAAAGGGCGCCTATATTGCCCGCCATCTCGATCCGCTCAGCGGTAAAGTGATCGCCGACCCGCATGACGACCATGATGCCGGGCGCGCGACGCTGGGCGGGCATCACTTCGTGGACTTTCATTACACGCTCCACGCCGGCACCATCGGCCTCTGGATCGTCGGCGCGGCGACGCTGGCGATGCTGGTGACGCTCGTTTCCGGGGTCATCACGCACAAGCGGATATTCAGGGATTTCTTCACGTTCCGGGCGAGCAAGGGGCAGCGGTCGTGGTTGGACGGGCACACAGCCGCAGGGGTTCTTTCCCTGCCGTTTCAGTTCATGATCGCCCTGACCGGCATATTTTTCTACGGGAACATGTACATGCCGGCGGCGACATGGGCGGAACCGGCCATGGGTGGCGCCAGGGTGGAGGCATCGTCGGCGTCCTTGCTCGCCATTCCCGACCTGGAGCCCTTCGCACGGCGTGGCGAGACGTTGATGAAACAGGACTTGCGGGCCATCGTGATCGATAAGCCGGGCCAGCCTGACATGCGGATCAGCACCTATGGCTGGAATGATGACGAAGAGCGTCAGGAGCGTCTTGTCGGCACGACGGCCATGGTCAGCTTCTCCGCCGATGGCAAAGTGCTGGAGACGCGGCCAGCGGGAAAAATGGCGGGAGGCAGCGCCACCTATGCCATCGCGACGCTCGCCGCGCTGCACATGGCAGAATTTGGCGGATTTACCGTCAAATGGCTCTATTTCATCGGTGGGCTGGCCGGCACTGCAATGATGGGCACGGGCGCGATATTGTTCATGGTCAAGCGCCGGGGCCGTGCGGCAAACGAATTCGGCCGGGCCACGCCGCAGGTCTATCGACTGATCGAGGCGCTCAATATTGCCGCGATTGCCGGCCTTGCCGTGGCGAGCATCGCCTATCTCTGGGCCAATCGCCTCATCGCGACGGATATTGCGCACCGTGAAGATTGGGAGGTCGGCGTGTTTTTCGTCGTCTGGCTGATGGCCTTCTCCCATGCGCTGATCCGATCGCCGGGCCCGGCGTGGAGAGAGCAATGGACCTTCTTCGCCTTCCTCTGTCTGGCGCTGCCGCTGGTCAACCTGCTGACCGTTGGCGACATGCTTCCGATGGAGGTCGTGAGAGGCGATTGGGAAAGCGCGGGGCTCGAGTTGGTTGCCCTCGTCTGCGGCGCGGCATCGTGGTGGGCGTTACATAGGCTGAAACGGCGGACGACAGCCTCGATGCGCGCGCCCTCCGTGCGAGATGTTGCCCCCGTGGCAGGTGGTGAATGATGCTCGCATGGCTCCTGTCGAGCCTGTGGCTGGCCCTTTTGGGGTTCGCGCAGCTTGGCCTGTCGATGCCCCGACATCACCGCGATGTGTTTGGTACAGCTTCGCCCCCTTCCGCATGGCTGTCGCGGCTTGCAGGGTTCGCGTTTCTGGGCGTTGCGCTGGCACCCTGCGCCCGCGCCTTTCCTTTGTCCGTGGCGATCGTGGTCTGGTTCGGCATGCTCATGGTCGCGGCCTTTTTGGTCGTCGCTTCGCTCTCGTGGAGACCCCGGCTCTTGCGATGGATGCGCTATCCCACATTCCCGCCTTGTAAGATGAAAACACGCGATCGATGATGCTGGACAGGCATAGGCAGCGACCGGCGACCGACGACCTTGGTGAGACTGAACGGGCGGAGATGTGGCCAGCCCCGGATCAGACGGATCGCCGCTCTGCCCGTTACTCGGATCAGCCGACGACATGGCAGACACGGTTGTGCGGCATGGGCGGCGTGGCGTTGATCGCCTTGCTGATCCTTGGCGGGATGGTCATCACATGGACGACCTATACGGCAGTGCAGGCCCCGCAGGCTTTGAGTGTTTTCGATGTGGCTCCGCCTGCCGCACCCCCTGAGCCGGCAAATGAAATCCCCCCCGGCCCGGAACAGGTCCAGAAGGACAAGCTGCAACCGCCGATCGAGATACCGAAGATCGATCCGCCGGAAATCCGGTTGCCGTCCGTCAACCCCATGCCGGTCCAGGCGGCAAAGCCCATCCCTGATCCTGGTCCGCCGGTGAAAGACACGACAGCGCCGGAGGCAAAGCCTGCGCCGCCCGCCCCGCAAGTCTCCAGCGGCAAACCGACATGGGAAGGGCTGGTGCTGGGCGCGCTCAACAAGGTGAAACGCTATCCGCGCGAGGCCTCGTTCCGCCGCCAGCAGGGTGTGCCCTATATCCGCTTCATCATGGATCGGGATGGCAAGATATTGTCCGTGCGCCTCGAGCGATCCTCAGGATTCCGGGCGCTTGACGAGGAGGCCGTCGCGCTCCCCAAGCGCGCGTCACCTTTGCCCAAGCCGCCTGAGGACATGAAGGGCGACACCATTGAGCTGGTGGTGCCAGTTGAGTTTTTCATGAGGGCGCGATGAGGCCGCGCGCGAAAAGCCGCATCCGTGGAATGCTGGGAAGAACGTTGGCCCCCGGCAAGAGTGCGCCAGTTCGGACATCCCGGGATTGCGGCAGCGCTCCTAATTGCTGATTGTCGGCTTCTCGAACCTTGCAATCATGCGCCCCGCCGGATTTTCACTGGCGAGCATCTCATAAAAGCCGACGCCCGCGCTGGCAGATGGCGCGCTGTGCGCGAACATAAAGTCTTGCTTCTGGCCGCGAGAAGCGCGCGCTCGCCGACATATTGACGGTGAGTATCCGCCATCGGCTCGACAAATAGCCCGAGGGGCCAGAACCCGGAGCGCACTGATCCGAACATCTCACGGATGCTGTCGTCGCTCAGCGTAACGAGCCGGTCCTCATAGCCGGGCCGGGACGCACGTCAGCGCGTCGCGTTTCCCTATGTGCTGATAGAGCCGCCATCGCCCTACGTCCTCGGTTTCTACACGCTGTCAAATGCGTCGCTGCAAGCAGCGGAGCTGGCGGCAACGCTGGTCAAGAAACTGCCACGCTATCCCGTCCTGCCAGCCACGCGGCTTGGCCGGCTCGCGGTCGATGCAAAGGAGCGGGCAGGGAGCTGGGAACGGAGCTTCTGATTGATGCACTCCGGCGTTGCCTGCGGAGCGAGACGGCCTCCCTGGTGGTCGTGGTGGACGCCAAGGACGACGCGGCGGCCTCGTTTTATGAACGGCACGCGTTTATGAGCTTGCCCGAACAGTTCGACCGCCTGTTCATGCCGATGGCGGAAATCGAAAAGCTGTTCGGCGCGCCGGCGTCATAGGGTGAAGGCCATATTCATCCGGCACGGGGGAAAGCACCGGCCAGGCCGGCGTCGATAGCTTCACCGCATTGCGCCGGATCTCGGTCGAGTGGCTGCCCGGCCACCATCCGGCCTGAGCCGCGCATCGTTGATCATCTTCCGATGCGCTCTGCCACGGCGGATTTCTATGGCGATTTCCTGACGAACGTGGTGGACTGCAAGCTGAGGACCGACGGTGACAAGGGGGGTGAGGGGAGGAGAATGGAACTGTCTCATCGCATGTTGCTGGATCTCTATGGCACGGTCGAGTGCGATAGCCGTTGGACAGTCATGCTCGACCAGCTTTGCGCAGACCTTGGCATGCGCAGCGCCGTGGTTCAGGCGCTGGAGCATCGCGATGGTCGGTTCTGCGAACAATGGACGGCGCGGGATACCAGAACGCTTTCGCACGCGGCGCTGCATGACCGATATGTCAATCGACCGGATAATCCACGGTTTGATACCAGGCGCGTGGGGCGCATTTCCGGCGAAGTGGGGAGCGATCAGCGCTTGTTCGATCCGAGCGACCCGCTGCACAGCAAGCTTCGCCACCGGCTGCAGCAAAGCGGGCTTGGCGATGCGATCTGGGCCAGCTTTCCGATCAACAATCGACGGCGCTTCACGCTAATTCTCCATAGAGAGCCAGGGGATTCGCGCGATGTGGAAGCCGCCGAGGAGCGCTTCCTCCACATATTGTTGCCGCACCTCAAGCAGGCGGTGCGACTGAATACGCGCGTCACCCGGTCGGAGGAGCGCCGCCAGGGCTTTGCGGCAGCGCTGGACCAGCTGCGCACCGGTGTCGTGCTGTGCACCGGCGCGCTGGACGTGGAATGGTATAATCAGGCGGCAGGGCGGATACTGGCGGCGTCGCCTGCCTTATATGTTGCCGATGGCCAGCTGCGGTGTCGCGGCCGTCAAGATGGTCAGCGGCTGCGGGACCTGGCAGCGGCGGTTGCGCAGGGCAGGCAGGCAGGCGCGACGGTCGCTTTGGACGCAGGCAGCGGCGAGGCGGTTCATGTGCGGATCGTGCAGCTGGAGGACGATAGCCAGGCATCGCGCTGGCCCGGAGCACCGACGCCGATCGCGCTTTTCCTCTCCCATTCGACGGTCTTGCCGCGTCTCGATGCGACCGAGATTGCGGCCCTCTTCTCGCTGACGCCGGCAGAAGCCCGGCTGGCCGCGGCACTGGCATCGGGCACAACGCTGGCCGATTTCGCGGCGGAGCGGGGCATCGCTCTCGGCACGGCGCGCATTCAGCTCAAGCAGGCGCTGGCGAAGACACGCTCCGGTCGTCAGGCGGAACTGGTGCGCAAGCTTTCCGGGTCCGTTGCGGCCTATATGATCGCCCCCTAGCGCAGTCGGTCGGCGCCAGGTCGATGACCGGACGCGCCTATCCCAAATGGGAGATGCGGGCGCATCCCGATCTCTCCATCCGTGGCCCGAAGCGACACTCAGGTCGCTCATGCTTCAGGCGAGGATGACAATGATATCAAATCCGTTGAAGGCGATTGCCCTGGCGGCGGGCCTGGCTTGCTGTGGCACGCCGGCCGTGGCCCAGCAGGCGCTGCCGCCGCAACTGACGTCCGGCGCGCCATCGCAGGTGCCGGTCGCGGTGCAGACGTTGCGCTGGCACATGCTCGATGGGGACGTGAACGCCCTCATGTTCCGCAGCATGGACACGCTGTTCACGACGCGCACCGTGGCGCGCGCGGGCAGCATTTGGGCACTGCCCCGTGCCGATCATGCGCTCGATTTCAATTATAGCTTCCAGGGGAAAAGCTATTCGGCGCAGGAATTTCTCGAGCGTAGCTACACCAATGCGCTGCTGGTGATGAAGGACGGCAGGATCGTCTCGGAAATATACCGCAACAACAGCAATGAGCGCACGCGGTTCATGGGCTGGTCGATGACCAAGTCGGTGACCTCGGTGCTGGTCGGCCGGGCGCTGGAGGAAGGGCGGATCAAATCGCTCGACGATCCGATCACCACCTATCTGCCGGAGCTGAAGCAGGGCGGCTATAATGGCGTGACGATCCGCCAGATCATGCAGATGCGCTCGGGCGTCGATTATGAAGAGCGTTATGATTTTGCCAATCCCGGCATCGCCGCGACCAATCATATCAACGCCCTCGTCAAGAATATCGCGCGCTTTGCCGATGCGGCGCGCACCATTAAGCGCCTTCATGCGCCCGGCACGGTGTTCCAGTATAAAACGCTCGATACCGCCGTGCTCGGCTGGCTGGTCGAGCGCGTCACCGGCACCAGCGTTGCGGCCTATACCGCGCAGACGCTGTGGGAGCCGCTCGGCATGGAGAGCGATGCTTTCTACATCATGGATGGCGCGCCGGGCGTTGGCCGCGAGTTTAGCGGGGCGGGGTTCAACGCCACGCTGCGCGACTGGGCGCGGTTCGGGCTGATGATGATGAACCGGGGTGCCGCCAATGGCCATCAGATCGTGTCGAGCGACTGGGTGGACAAATCGACCGCGCCCACGGCGCCGGAGGATGCGGGCGGCGGCTATGGCTTCCAGTGGTGGACCATGCCCGATACGCCCGCTTACTCGGCAATCGGCCTCCAGGGCCAATATGTGTTCGTCGATCCGGCGACGCGGACAGTGGTGGTGAAGCTCAGCTATTTCCCGCCCGCCGACGAGCAGGCCTCGGCCGAGACGGCCGCCTTTCTCGCCGCCGCCTCCGCCTGGACGCCGCGCTGAAGGCCAGACCGCAAAAAACCTAAAAAACACAGGGAGAATGAGCATGAAGGGATTTCTGACGAGCGCATCCTGCGCGGCGCTGGCGCTTGGGCTTGCCGTGCCCGTCGCCGCACAGGAGGGCGCGGCGCAGGCCGATGATGGGCTGGTCGACATCATCGTCACCGCCCAGCGGCGTACCGAGCGGCTCCAGAATGTGGCGATCTCGGCAACGGCGCTGGATAGCGCGGCGCTGGCGCAAAAGGCGGTCACCAATCTGGCCGATCTGCAAACCGCGACCCCGGCGCTCTCGGTCAGCAATGGCGGCATCATCCAGAACGTCAATATTCGCGGCATCGGCCTGGCGAGCGATTCGCCTAACGTCACCGCCGGCGTCGCCACCTATGTCGATGGCCTGTTCCAGCCGCCCATCGTGCAGGCCAACAGCTTTTACGATCTGGCCAGCGTGGAAGTGCTGCGCGGGCCGCAGGGCACGCTTGTCGGCAGCAACTCGACCGGCGGCGCGATCTTCATCAATTCGCGCAATCCGGATCTGACCTCCGGCATCGGCGGCTATGGCGAACTGGCCTATGGCAATTTCAACAATGTCGCGGCCGAAGGGGCGCTGAACCTGCCCTTCACCGATGAGGCCGGCTTGCGCGTCGCCGGCTTCTATCGCAGCCATGACAGCTATTATCACGATGTCGGCCCTTATCATAATGACGCGGGCAAGCTGAAGGAATTTGGCGGGCGGGCAACCGCCATGTGGAAGCCCGGCAGCTTTCAGGCGATCGCCAAGGTGCAATTTAACGACCGCGATACCGGCGGCTATGCGTATCGCCCCATTCCCGGCACTACCTTCGCGCCGTTCCGGGTCGGCGATATCTGGACGCTCAGCTTTGACGACAAGACGGGCAATCGCGATCTGGCGTTCATCGCCAGCCTTGAACTGCGGCAGGAGTTGGCGAACGGCATCGTCGTCCGCTCGCTCTCCGGCTATCAATATAAGCGGATCAAGAATCTCTACGATGTCGACGGGTCGCAGGCGCCGCTCGCCGATGATGGCGACATCAGTCAGGATTATTTCGCGGGCGAGCGGCAATATAGCCAGGAAATCAACATCATCTCGCCCACCGATGGCCCGTTCGACTGGATCTTGGGTGCCTATTTCCAGCGCAATGATATCGTGGTGCGCATCTATGAGGATCAGGGCGGCTTTCCGACCGACATCACGCCGGACAATCAGCGCACCACCACGGGCTTCTTCGCGCAGGGCAATTATCAGCTGCTGCCCAGCCTCGAAATCCAGCTGGGCGGCCGCTACTCGACCTATAAGGCGACGGGCACCGGCGATGTGGTGATCGGCAACGGGATTCCGGGCTTCCCGCCGGGCGGTCTGGCGGTCGCGGATCTGTCGGGCACGCATAAGGATTCGCGCTTCACCGGCAAGGCGGCGCTGAACTGGAAGCCGGACGAGGATAATCTCCTCTATGCGCTGGTGGCGCGCGGCTACAAGCCGGGTGGCTTCAACTCCGCGACCTCCGAATTCAACCCGGAGACGGTGATTAGCTATGAGGTCGGCTGGAAATCAAGCTTCCTGAACAACCGCATTCGCACGCAGATTGACGCGTTCTACAATAGTTACAAAGGCTTCCAGTTCAACGTGGTGGAGCCGAGCACCGGCTTTTCCGGTGTCGAGAATATCTCGTCGGTCAAGATCAAGGGGCTGGAGGCTCAACTTCAGGCGCGGCTTGGCGGCTTCGGTTTCGATGCCAGCGTCGCCTATATCGATTCCAAACTGGCCAGCGTGACCTTCGTCAACACGCGGGAATTGCCGTCCGGCACGCTGGGGCCGCAATGTCCGGCGGGCACGCCGTCATCGCCGCCGGTCTGCTTCGATTATGGTCCCTTCCTCCAGACGACCGGGGGGCGGCCCAATCTCTACGCGCCGAAATGGACCTATAATCTGGGCGCGGATTATCGTTTCGAACTGGGTGACGGGGCAACGCTCACCCCGCGCGTGAACTATTCTTATGTCGGGTCGCAATTCACCTATCTGGGCTATTCGCCGATCAGCGATTATCTGTCCGGCCGCGGCCTGCTTTCGGCGCTGGTGACCCTGCGCAAGGATCAGTGGAAGATCGAGGCCTATGGCACCAACCTGACCGACAAGGCCTATGTCTCCGGGCAGTTTGGCAGCAATGAATTTTACGGGTCGCCCCGTGAATATGGCGTGCGGGTCGGCGTGAACTTCTGACGCGCAAGGTCTGCGTTTCCCCTGGTGAGGGGGCGGCTGCCCGTGTGCATCGCGCACGTGATGGTCAGCCGCCCCGGCAGGGTGCGCTGAAAGGGGCAAGGCGAGGCGGATAATGCCAGGTGCGCAGAGAGGGTGTGCCGGGGCCTCTTCGAAATGCTCTGGATGGATAGGCCTGTCCGGACGTCCGCCCACGAGAGACGGGCCGACCGCTTTCCACTGGCCAAACGGTGCCTGGCCGCGAACCTCACTCAAGCCCTTTCTGATGGGGCCGTCAAATTCCCATCCCCTTGGTTTGACGGGTCAGGTGCATGTCCGGACGGATGCTTCCGGTCGAAAAAAAACGCCGTGTGCGCTGCCTTTTAAACGGGGACTGAGCGGGCCGGTCATGGCATTGCCCATGCGGTAGCCGGCATTCAGGGCGATGACGAACCGGGCTTGTGGCGAAAGGCCGCGCCCTTAGAGTTCATCCGCTGTGTAGATGCGCTCAATGCCCGCTTCGGGATTGGCCGCGAGCGTCTGGTGGACGCTGTGCACTTCCTGTCGCGGCCGGGGCAGCGGCATCAAGGTTGCTGCGGCGAAGCGCAAACAGGTCGAGCAACGTTCCTGCAGGGGCGTGACACCCCGAAGATCGCCGAACGCACCGGCGTGTCCGGGGCGAGTTGCACACGCATCGTCGCGAAAGCCGGCGCGAGTCCGTCGGCGTAAAATCTGATCGAACACCGCCCGCACGCTCGCATAAAGTTGACCCGGCGAATGGCCGCTTGCCAATTCTCGTTAGCTGTCTTACAGTGTTCGAGAAAAGTCGGCTGCCTTGCCATGAGCGGGCCGTATAGGAGAGGCGACATGCCATATATGGAGTGCGTTGAAGCTGTCAGAGGTGCTTCCGCCCATGGTTTTGGCTTGTGGGAGGAGGGACGGTGAAGACCCCTTTCACGCAAACCCATGCCTATCCCTATTACCCCGAGCCTGCGACTTATGTCACGGTCGGCGACCAGTTGCGCCCATGGGAGTTCAACGGATGGAAGCCCGAAAGCCTGTCATGGAAAACCAGCTGCTATATCCACACCGGGCTCTCCGGTGGGGTGACTTGCGTTGATGGGCCGGATGCGGACGCATTCATCGCGTATCTTTGTACCAACAGCCTCCAAAGCTTCCCGGAAGGGACGATGCGACATGCCGTCATGTGCAACGATGAAGGTCTGGTCGCCGCGCACGGTATCCTGCAACGCTATGACAACGGGCAATATCGCCATTTCGCGTCCGTGCCGTGGATTTTGTTTCAGGCCACGCGTGGCAAGTTCGATGTTCGGGCGTGGATGGAGGATTGTTACCTCACGCAAATCGCCGGGCCGAAATCGCTTGAAGCCCTTCAGCGGGCGAGTGGCGAGGATCTGAGCGACATCGCGTTCCTGCGCTATCGGACGACCCGGATCGCGGGCAAGACGGTCGAAGTGGGCCGCATCGGCATGTCCGGCAATCTGGCCTATGAGGTGCGCGGGCCGATCGAGGATGGTGCGGCCGTGTTCGATGCCATCTATCAGGCCAATCGCGACATCGGCATCGAGCGGCTGGGCTGGCGGACCTATCTGGTGAACCATGTCGAGGGCGGCTTCCCGCAAATGGGATGGACCTTCGGCTTTCCCATGTTCCGCGAACCGGGCGTTCGCGAGTGGCTGGGGCCGGATCATTTCGCGCTGCACCCGCAGATTTCCGGCAGTTTTGACCCGACGGATTTCCGCGCGCGCTCACGCACGCCTTTTGAGGTGAACTGGGAGAGCGCGGTTCGCTTCAACCATGATTTCATCGGTCGCGCGGCGCTCGAGGTCATCGCTGCTGCGCCCGAACAGCGCCGCACTGTCACCCTGCGCTGGAACGCCGAGGATGTCATCGACGTCCATGCCTCACTCTTCCGGCAGGGCGAGGAGTATAAGACGATGGACCTGCCGACCACGCCGACATGGGCGCATGGCATGCTGGAACATGCCGACCGGGTGCTTCTGGACGGCCGGGACGTCGGGGTCTCGTCCGGCACCATCTACAGCTATTATCTGCGGGAAACCCTGTCGATGGGGTGCATCGATAGCGAGCATCTCGAACCGGGGACCGAACTGATCGTCGAATGGGGCGATCATGGCAAGCGGATCAAGCCGGTCCGCGTCACGGTCGATCGCTTCCCGCTCCTGTCTGACAGCCGCAATAGCGAGATCACCCCGACGGTCTGACCATTCCGCGACCCATGATATCGATAGAATGAGGAATGTTGTGTGACTGAGACAATAAGTGCCACCGAGCAGGACTGGATGCGCCATCCCGACCGCATCTTTGTGGATGGGGCATGGAGGGCGCCTCGTTCGGACCGGAAAATCGATGTCGTTTCCGCCCATTCCGAGCGCGTCATCGCGGCGGTGGCCGAGGCGACGGCGCCGGATGTCGATCAGGCGGCGATGGCGGCGCGCAAGGCCTTTGATGACGGGGCGTGGAGTGGTCTCAGCCCGCAGGAGCGCGCGCACTATCTCCGGCGTATCTCGGTGGCGCTGGAAGCGCGCATGCCCACAATCGCGCGGGCATGGGTCGATCAGACCGGCGCGCTGGCGGCCGCCGCGCCCATGGTCACGGGCGGCGGGAAATATTGGTTCGACTATTATGCCGATCTTGCCGAGCGCTATGACTGGGTCGAGGAACGTCCACGGTTCGACGGGCAGGGCGTCGCCCGCATCGTGCGCGAGCCGGCGGGCGTGGTGGCGGCAATCGCGCCGTGGAACAATCCGTTCGGCATCATGGCGGGAAAAGTGGCGCCAGCGCTGGTCGCAGGGTGCACCATTGTCATGAAGCCCGCGCCGGAAACGCCGATCGAGGCCTATCTGCTGGCCGAAGCGGCCGAGGAAGCCGGGCTTCCGGCGGGCGTGCTGAACCTCGTCTGCGCGGACCGGGCGGCGTCCGACCATCTGGTCCGCCACGGCGCGATCGACAAGGTGAGCTTCACCGGCAGCGTGGCGGCCGGCCGCACCATCGGCATGGCCTGCGCCGAGCGCTTTGCGCGCTGCACGCTGGAGCTGGGCGGCAAATCCGCGGCCATCGTGCTGGAAGACGCCGATATCGCGGCGGCAGGCGCGCTGCTGGCCAATGTCATCACCATGTCGGCCGGGCAGGTCTGCGCGACCCTCAGCCGCGTGGTCGTGGTGGATGCTGTTCACGATCGGCTGGTGGAGGCCATCCGGGATGAAATGGCGCGGATCACCGTCGGCGCGCCTGATGATCCGGCCGCCCGGATGGGGCCACTGGCGATGGCCCGCCAGCGGGACCGGGTTGAGGATTATGTCGGCATCGCGCGGGCCGAGGGCGCGCGGCTGCTCATCGGCGGCACGCGCACGAAGGGAATGGACAAGGGCTGGTATTTCGACCCGACTTTGTTCGTTGATGTGCGGGCCGACATGCGGATCGCGCGGGAAGAGGTGTTCGGCCCGGTGCTCACCGTGCTGCGCGCGCGCGATGAAGCCGAAGCGGTCCGCATCGCCAATGACAGCGAGTTCGGCCTCTATGGCGCTGTCTTTTGCGCCGATCAGGACCGCGCCTATCGCGTGGCGCGCAAGGTGCGCACCGGCACCATGGCCCATAACGGCTTCCTGTTTGATCCGTCCCTGCCATTTGGCGGCTTCAAGGCGTCGGGCATCGGGCGGGAAGGCGGCGAGGCCGGGCTCACGTCGTTCACCGAGACCAAGTCGATCATTTTATAATCCGGCGCTGCGGCGCTCCAACCCATTTTTAGGAGACGATGAATGTCCGATATGTTCGAAAAAGGAATGCAGGTCCGTCGCGAGATGTGGGGGCCGGAACTGGCCGAGCTTGCCGTGCAGAATGCCAGCGACTTCGCCAAGCCGTTCCACGATATCATGACGCGCTACTGCTTTGGCGAGACGTGGAACCGGCCGGCGATGGGCCGCCGCGATCGCAGCATCGCGACCCTCTCCATGCTCATTGCGCAGGGCAAGGAGATGGAGATCAAGATGCACGTCAAGGGCGGACTCGCCAATGGGCTGACGGTCGATGAAATCCGCGAGATCGTGCTGCACTCGATGATCTATTGCGGCGTCCCGGCGTCCTTCACGGCGCTGCGCGGAGCAGAAGCCGCGCTGGCCGAACTCGCCGAGGAAGCCAAGGCATGAAGATCGGCTTCATCGGGCTTGGCATGATGGGGCATCCCATGGCCGAGCGGCTGATCGCCGGCGGGTTCGATGTCCGCGTGGCCGATGCCAATGCGGCGCTTGCCGCCACATTCGGCGCGGCCTGGGTGGCGAGCCCGGCCGAGGCGGCAGCGCATGCGGACGTGCTCATCACCATGCTGCCGAACGGCCAGATCGTGCGGGACGTGCTGGTAGGGGCGGGCAATGCCGCCGCTTCGCTCAAGCCGGGCGCGATTGTCATCGATTGCAGCTCGTCGGATGCCGCCGGCACGGTGGCGCTTGGCGAGGAACTGGCGGCACGCGGTATCCGGCTGGTCGATGCGCCGGTATCCGGCGGCGTTCCGCTGGCGCGGGAGGGTAAGCTGACGCTCATGGTCGGCGGCACCGATCCGGCGTTGTTCGAGCAGCTCCAGCCGATCTTCGCGCAACTGGGCGCACGGATCGCGCCGGTCGGCAAGCTGGGCGCGGGCCACGCCGCCAAGGCGATCAACATGGCCATTGCCGCCTGCACGCTCGCCGCCACCTGCGAGGGGCTGACGATGGGCGAGCGGTTCGGCATCGATCCGGCCGTCCTGCTGGATGTGATCAACAGCTCGACGGGGCGCAGCGCCGTCGGCGAGACGGTGGTCAAAAACCACATCCTGCCGAAAAGCTATGCGCAGGGCTTTGCGCTGGCGCTGATGACGAAGGACGTCGGCACGGCGGACAGGATGCGCGCGCATCTCGGGCTCAACCTGCCGATGCTTCAGGCGACCCAGCACCAATGGCACGAGGCGCTGGCGGTGCTCGGGGCCGGCGCGGATTTCTCCGAATATAACAAGCTCGTCCAGATGGAAGCCGGGAGCGACACATGACCATATCGCCGCAATATCCCCGGACCGTCCATTATCTGGGATTGAACCGCCCGACGCATATCGAGGCCAGCGCCCATGACATCTATGTCGAGGGGGAGCTGCCCAGGGAGATTGAGGGCGCGTTTTTCCGCGCGTGCCACGATCCCGCCTATGTGCCGCGCTTCGCGACGGACCATGTGCTCTCGCGCGACGGCCAGATCAGCAAGATCGAGTTTCGCGATGGCCGGGTCAGTTGCGGCATCCGTTATGTCCGCACGGCGCGTTTTCTGGCCGAACGGGAAGCCGGCCGCGCGCTGTTCGGCCAGTATCGCAATCCCTTCACCGATGATCCCAGCGTCAAGGGCGTGGACCGGACGGTGGCCAACACGACGCCCTATTATCACGCCGGGCGGTTGTTCATCTCCAAGGAAGACGGGCTGCCCTACCAGATCGACCCGGATACGCTGGAGACGATCGGCCGCTGGAATTATGGCGGCAAACTCCGCTCGGAAACCCTGACCGCCCATCCCAAGATCGACCCGGTCACCGGCGAGCTGTTTCTGTTCGGCTATGAAGCCAATGGTCTGGCCAGCCCGACGATCGCCTATTGCGTGATTTCTCCGGACGGCGAACTGGTTTCCGAACAATGGTTCGACGCGCCCTATTGCGCGATGATGCATGATTTCGCGGTCACCGACGAGCATGCCATCTTCACCGTCTACCCGACCAAGGCCGATCTGGAGCGGCTGAAACAGGGCGGCCCGCACTGGATTCACGATCAGGCCGGCGCGAGCTACATCGGCGTGATGCCGCGCTACGGCAAGGTCGAGGAGATGGTGTGGTTTCGCGGGCCGGACGGCGTGCACAGCTATCATGTGATGAATGCCTTCACCGATGGCCGCAAGGTGCACATCGATCAGTGCATGGCCAATACCAACCTCATCCCCTTCATCGCGCAGGATTCCGGGATCGACCTGCCGCTGGAAGGCGGGCTGACGCGCTGGACGCTGAATCTCGACAATGTCGAGGCCGGCGTGGCGGAATGGAAGATCGGCCCGTTCGGCGAAATGCCCCGCAGCGTTCATGCCGATGCCGGCAAGGATTATCAGCGCGGCTGGTATCTCACGGTCGATCCGGCCAAGTTCACCCGGCTCGAAAATGGGCCGGCGGACGTCGTCTTCAACTGCCTGCTGCGGGTCAGCTTCCCCGACGGCGCAATCGAGGCCTTCTCGGACGGGCCGGGTATCGCGTTTAACGAGCCGGTTCACATCCCGGCCGACGATCCGTCGCATGGCGGCTGGCTGATGATGATGGTCGATCGCATCATCGCGGAAGGCCATTTCGCGCAGGAGGTCTGGATCCTTGAAGCCGATCATATCGGCAAGGGGCCGATCGCGAAGGCGTTCATGCCGTTTACCAGCTGCGAGCAGGTCCACGGCACCTGGGTGACGCGTGCCGAGCTTGACCAGTCGCGCGTCTGATCTTCGCAAAGGGGTGAGCCAATGAACATCGTCATCACCGGGGCGTCCGGCAATTTCGGACGCCGCGCCGCCGAACTGCTGCTTGAAACCCTGCCCGCCGGGAATCTGATCCTTGTATCCCGAACGCCGGAGAAGCTCTCTGAACTGGCGGCGAAGGGCTGCATTGTCCGGCACGGGGATTTCGATGACCCGGCCAGTCTGGCGGCGGCCTTTCAGGGCGGCGACCGGCTGCTGCTGATCAGCGGCACGCGCGTCGGCAAGCGCATCCCCCAGCATGGCGCGGCGATCGATGCGGCGCGGCAGGCCGGTGTCGGCCACATCATCTACACCTCGTTCATCGCGGCGGATGATCCGGCCAATCTGTCCGAAGCGGTGAAGGATCATCGCGCGACGGAAGAGATGCTGCGCGCTTCGGGCGTGGCATGGACGGCGCTGCGCGATGCGCAATATGCCGATGCGGTCACCGATGTGATCATTCATTCGCTCATCAAGGATGGGCTCATGCAGTCCGCGGCGGGTGATGGCAAAATGCCGTTCATCTGGCGGGACGATTGCGTGGTGGCGGCGGTCGCCGTGCTGCTGGGCGCGGGGCATGAGAACAAGGCCTATGACCTGACCGGCCCGGACATGATCTCGCACCGGGATATCGCGGCGCTGGCGGCCGGGTTTTTCGGCCACCCGGTTGAATATCGGCAGATCAGCCCGGAGGCGCTTTATGCGATCTTCGATGCGCTCGGCGTGCCGCGCGAGCCGGTCGATAATTTTGTCGCCAGCGGCAATCCGTGGAATTCCGATGATATGGTGAGCTTCGATGTCGCCGTGCGCGATGGCCATTTCGCGGTGGAATCCAATGACTTCGAGCGCCTCACGGGGCGCAGGCCGCGCAGCCTGCGCGCATTGTTCGAGGCGAAGGCGGATGACATCAGGGCGGCTCGGGAGGCCAGCGCATGAGCGATTGCTCCGCGCTTGAGGCGGCCAATCTCGCGCTGGTGCGCAAGGTGTATGATGAGGTGCTGGAGCCGCTCGATGCCAGCGCGGTCGACCGCTATTTCACCCCGGGCTATATCCAGCACAGCCCGATGGCGCGCAGCGGCGCGCAGGGGCTGAAGGATTTTCTCGACTGGGCTCGGGGCACGTCGCCCGATGCCCATCATGATGTGAAGCGCATGTTTGCCGATGGCGATCATGTCATCGCGCATGTTCATGTGGTGATCGAGCCGGGCACGGCTGGCAACGCCGTCATCGACATCTTCCGCATCGAGGATGGCCGGATCGCGGAACATTGGGATGCCTCGCAGCCCGTCCCCAACCAGCCCGGCAACAGCAACGGGATGTTCTGACATGGCTGATGATTTCTCCCGGCCGGGCCGGTTTGTGGACAAGGTCGTCGTGGTGCTGGGTGGCAATAGCGGGATTGGCCGCGCGTCGGCGCTGGCCTTCGCGGCGGAAGGCGCCCGGCTGGTCGTGACCGGCCGCAATCCGGAGACGCTGGCGCAGGTGGATGCGTTGCTTGGCGAGCGCGGTCGCTGCGTGCCGTCCGATATCGGCGATCTTGCCGCCTCGCAGGCGCTGATGGACGATATCGCCGCGCGCGAGGGACGCATCGATGTGCTGTTCGTCAATGCCGGCACGGGCGCATTCCGGCCGCTCGAAAGCGTCGACGAGGCCTTTTACGACAGCATCATGCAGGTCAATCTGAAGGGCCCGTATTTTGCCGTGAAACATGCCTCGCCACTGCTGGCGGAGGGCGCGAGCGTGATCCTCACCTCCTCGATGGGCCACTGCAAAGGCATTGCCGGCAACAGCGTCTATGCGGCCAGCAAGGCCGGGCTGCGTGCGCTGGCCCGCAATTTCGGGGTCGAGTTCGTCAAGCGCGGCATTCGCGTCAATTGCTTCAGCCCCGGGCCGATCGACACGCCGCTGGTCACGCGCGGCGACATGAGCGAGGCGGAGATCGCCGACTTCCGCAAGATGATCGAGGCGATCTCTCCCATGGGCCGGTTCGGTTCACCGGAAGAGGCCGCTGGCGCCGTCCTGTTCCTCGCCTCCAAAGACTCCAGCTATGTGACGGGTATCGACCTGCTGGTCGATGGCGGCGCGGTCAGCTTCTGAAAAAGGTCGATAATCACCATGCCATATTTCGAGAATGTGTCGCTGCCCGATGAGCCGCGCTTTGAATTCCTCTTTGAAATCGCGCTGACCTGGAAAAACCTCCAGAATATCCCCAATATGCCGAGCGGGGCCGGGCGCGGCGCCACTTATCTGGATACCGGGACGATCACGGGCCCGCATCTGAGTGGCAATGTGGTGCCGCAAAGCGGTGCCGACTGGGCGCTGTTCCGGCCCGACAAGGTGCTGGGCCTCGATGCGCGCTATATGCTCCAGGCCGAGGACGGCACCCTGATCCTGATGCACAATAAGGGCTATCTCGCCGGCCGCGCGCCCGATGTGCTGCCGCGCATTCAGGACTGGATGTTCAACAATGGCCCGCCCGTGCCCTTCGAGGATTATTATCTGCGGGTAACGCCGACCTTCGAGGTCGAAACCGGGCCTTATGACTGGCTGATGCGCACGGTCGTGATCGGCATCGGCACCCGGCAACTGACCGGCAACACCATCCGCTATTACGCACTCCTGTGAAGGCTGTAATCAATGGACTATAAACTTCTGATCGACGGCCAGCTGGTCGGTGGACCAAGTCGTCTCGATGTCGTCAACCCCGCCACGGGCGCCGTGTTCGCATCCTGCGCGCGGGCCGATGAAGCGCAGCTCAATGCCGCTGTCGCCGCCGCCAAACGCGCGTTTCCCGGTTGGGCAAATCGCCCATGGGCGGCGCGGGCCGCCTATCTCAACGCGCTGGCCGATGGCATCGAGGCGCGGCTGGAGGAGTTTGCGCGGCTCCTGACCAGCGAGCAGGGCAAGCCGCTGGCGCAGGCGCGCGGCGAGATTGGCGGGGCGGCCGCGGCGTTTCGCTATTTCGCGGCGCAGGAACTGACCGACGAGACGCTGGTGGATGAAGATGGTTCGCTGATCGTGGAGAGCTATGCGCCGCTCGGTGTCGTCGCGGCGATCACGCCGTGGAACTTCCCGATGATCCTGCTCGCGATCAAACTGGCCGCCGGCCTTGCGAGCGGCAACACGCTGGTGGCCAAGCCCGCGCCGACCACGCCGCTGACGACATTGCTGCTTGGCCATGTCGCGGCGGACATTCTGCCGGCCGGCGTGCTGAACGTCATTGCCGACCAGAATGATCTGGGCGGTCTCCTGTCCGCTCATCCGGACGTCGCGAAAGTGACCTTCACCGGCTCGACCGCGACGGGGCGCAAGGTGATGGCAGGCGCGGCCTCCAGCCTGAAGCGCCTGACGCTTGAGCTGGGCGGGAACGACGTCGCCATCCTGCTCGACGATGTCGATATCGACGCCGTCGCCCCGCAGATTTTCAACGCGGCGACCTTCAACGCCGGGCAGGTCTGCATGGCGGCCAAGCGCATCTATGCACCGCGCGCGAAATATGACCAGCTCTGCAACGCGCTGGCCGCGCTGGCCAAAACCGCCGTCGTGTCCGATGGACTGGACGAGGCGGCAACGATCGGCCCGATCCAGAACAAGATGCAGTTCGACAAGCTGCTGGACCTGATCGAGGAGACACGGACGCAAGGGACGATCATCGCCGGGGGCGACCGCCTGAACCGGCCGGGCTACTTCATTCCGGTGACGGTTGTGCGCGATCTTCCCGATGACGCCCGGCTCGTGCGCGAGGAGCAGTTTGGTCCAGTGATTCCGGTTCTCGCCTATGAGGATGAAGATGACCTCATCGCGCGGGCGAACGACAGCGAATATGGTCTGGCAGGGTCGATCTGGAGCAACGATGTGCCCCGGGCGATCGCGCTGGCCAGGCGGATCGACACCGGCACGGTCTGGATCAACAAGCATCTGGACCTGCGCTTTGACGTGCCCTTCGGCGGCGCCGGCCAATCCGGCATCGGCCGCGAGCAAGGCATTGAAGGATTGAAGGGATTCACCCAGGCGAAGGTGATCAACGTCGCGCGATCCGCCGCGACATAAGGGGGCTGGGCATGGGCCGCGCAAGCGGCGCATGCCCATTTTCTCCATCCGTGGAACTCTGCCCGACCGCTGTTGCGGGACGGACGATCGCTTTGCCGCGAGCGCCGCATATTTTGACGAGCCAGACGCCCATGTTGCGGCGCATTCAGGATTTGAGATGAACAGAATATCGGTTGAAGAATGCGATTTCGTCGTGGTGGGGGCGGGCAGTTCAGGGTGCGTTGTTGCAGCGCGCCTGAGCGAAGACCCCCGTCATCAGGTCGCTTTGCTTGAGGCAGGCGGGAGTGATCGCCATCCGATGATCGCCATGCCGCTGGTCTGGATGAAAACGCTCGACATGCCGCAGTTCGGCTGGGGAACGCAAAGCGTTGCCGAGCGCCATATGGACGGGCGTGTCCAACCCTTGCCGCGCGGAAAAGTGCTGGGCGGGTGCAGCGCCATCAATGGCGGCATGTATATTCGCGGCGCGGCGGCGGATTATGACGGCTGGCGCGACATGGGGTTGCCGGGCTGGGGCTATGCCGATGTCCTGCCCTATTTCAAGCGCTCGGAACTGAACTGGCGGGGCGAAGGAGACTATCATGGCGGCTCGGGGCCGCTGCATGTCACGCCGCTCAAAAAGCACCGGCAATTATATCCCGCGATGATCCGGGCGGCAGCGCAAATGGGCTATGGCGAGATTGACGATTTCAACGTCCCGTCTCCCGAAGGTTTTGGTATGCCGGATTGCAATATCCGGAACGGCCGCCGCCATTCGAGTGCCAATGCTTATCTTGATCCCATCAAGACGCGCCAGAATTTGCGGATCGAGACCGGCGCCTTCGTCACCAGGATCATATTGGAGGACGGGCGAGCGGTTGGCGTGGAATTTGAACAGGATGGCCAGCGCAGGGTTTTACGCGCGCGCCGGGAAATCATCCTGTGTGGTGGTGCATTCAACTCCCCTCAATTGCTCATGCTGTCCGGAATTGGTCCGGCTGACGCGCTGAAATCGGCCGGGATTGCGCCAATGGTGGACAGCGCGCGTGTTGGCGCCAATCTTCAGGATCATCCCATCGCGCTGAATTTCTGGGCGGCCGCCCAGCCGATCACCTTCGAGCGGGATCTGCGGCTCGACCGGCTGGCCTTCAATCTGCTGCGCTGGAGCCTGACCGGCAAGGGCACACCGGCGCAAAGTCCGTTGACCGTGCAAGGCTTCATGCGGTCGAGCGAGGATGAAGACCGGCCGGACGTCCAGTTTCAGGTCAGCCATGTCTCTTATGAGGCACGGCCGTGGTTTCCCGGGGTGCGCAAGGGGGCGGGCCATGTGCTGTCCGCCGGCGCGCTGCTGCTCAGTCCGGAGAGCCGGGGGCAGGTGTCGCTGGCATCGCCCGACGCGCATGACAAGCCGACAATCGCGCTGAACTTCCTCTCGGCGGAGCGGGACCGCCTCAGATTGCGGGCGATGATCCGGTTTTCGCGGGCGTTTTTCACCAGCGGTCCGCTGCGGGACTATGTCGGCCAGGAACTGGCGCCGGGCGCTGATGCGCAGAGCGACGACGCGATCGATGCGTGGCTGCGCGCAAGTGTGATGAGCGGGGCGCACCCCACGAGCACCTGCGCGATGGGGCCGGATGCGGACGCCGTTGTCGATGGCGACCTGCGCGTCCGGGGCGTTGAGGGGCTGCGTGTCGTCGATTGCTCGGTCATGCCCACGATCATACGCGGCAACACCAATGCACCGGCCGTGATGATCGCGGAAAAGGCGGCCGATATGATCCTGGGGCGCCCGGCTTTGTCTCCGGAGCGGGCTATGGCTTTAGATTAATAAAGTGAAGTCCCTGCAATAATAGGTCGTTATTAAGGAGGTGATGGTGTGATGAATATTGAAAAATTCAAAGAATATTTTTCAGCGTTCAATGCCCGTGAATATGATATTTTCCCGCAGTTCTATGCAGATGATGTCTTCTATGTGATGGATCAGAACAATGGTAAGATATTCCACGGCAGGAAGGCGATATCAGACCTTTATCGCGCCTTGCATCAATATTTTGACGAGGAAGTGGCGATCGACAATATTGCGATTACCGATCGGATGATCGCGGTCGAAGTGCCGACCTTGCTTCATTGCAAAAAGGCGTTTGATTTGCCGGGTTTCGTGCCAATCCCGGAAGGTAAAACCTGCAAGATGATGTGCTTCAATCATTATGACCTGGCACCGGACGGTCAATTCAAGCGGATCAGGGTTGCCATTCAGGCGTTCGAATATATCGACACCAGGCCCAGCCAGTGATGACGTAGGGCGCACTGGCCATCATTTTCCCGCCGCGCGCCATTCCCAGATGCGGACAATACCGTCGATCCCATCCTCGATCGACTGATCGATCTGATATAGCGCGTCGATCCGTTCCCACACACCCGAATGGTGAAAGACGGACCAGCCCAGGACATAGGCCTGGATATCCGAATAAGCGCGGTGGAAAACCTCGCGGCTCACATCATAATGCTGGCGCTCTCGCTCGACCAGGCCAGTTGCGAGTTCGACCACGGTTTCGTCGTTAAGTTCAGCGGATTGCAGCAGCAGCATTGCATAGGGGGTGTGCCGGTTGGTCTCCCACAGTGAGGCTCCGAACGCCTTCAACCAGCCCTGCCAGGAGTCGCATCGCGGCGTGCGCTCGATTATTTCCAGGATGAGTGTTTTGATGATCTCCCGCAGAATTGAACTTCTGTCCGGAAAATACCAGTAAAGCGTGGGCGCGCGGATCGCGAGGCGCGAGGCCAGCTTGCGCATGCTCAGTTTCTCGATTCCCTCTTCCTGAAGCAGCGCTAGCGCAGCCTCAACGATCTGCTTCCTGTCGAGTTTATTCTCTTCCATACCGCCTCATTGACTCTCGAACGGCGTTTGTCTAGGCCCCTTCCTCGAACACTGTTCGACCGGCTCTCGCTGGTCCAAAACAGGACGGAAGGCCGATGCGTCCGCTCGCTCGCATCGGATCGTTTAGGGAGATGGAATGATGAAGCGATCAGTCTCATATCTGTTGCACGCCTCTTTCGCCGCGCTGCTGGCGACGCACTGTTCGTCGGCACTGGCCCAGCAGGTGACAGGCGACGGCGTTGCAATCGGCGACGCGCAAGCCGGTAACGATGCCGAAGCGGGTGACATCATCGTCACGGCGCAGTTCCGGGGGCAGCGCGTGCAGGATACGCCGCTGGCCATCACGGCGGTGTCCGGCGAAGCGCTGGAAGCGCGCGGTCAGGTTAGCATCATGGACATCGGATCGTTCACCCCGAGTGTGAACCTGTCGACGGCGGCTGCGATCCAGTCGAACTCCATTTCCGCTTTCATTCGCGGGATTGGGCAGGATGACTCGAATTTCGCGCTCGAACCGGGCGTCGGCATCTATATTGACGATGTCTATTTCGGCACGACGTTTGGCGCTTCGCTGGATCTGGTGGACCTGGATCGCGTGGAGATCCTGCGCGGGCCGCAGGGAACACTCGCAGGCAAAAACTCGCTAGGCGGATCGATCAAGCTCTATTCGCGCAAGCCGGATGATAATCCCGGCGGCATGCTGCAAGTGGGTTATGGCCGCTTCGACAAGGTTGATGCGCGCGGGAGTGTGAATATTCCGCTGAGCGAAAGTCTGTTCACGCGCGTTTCGGCGGTCTATCGGCGCGATGACGGCTATTTCAAAGAGCTCGATTATGGCTGCGTGCATCCGGGGCAGGGTATCGCGGCGACTGGTCGGGCAGATGATGAGTGCGTGCTGGGCCGGGCCGGCGGCGAAAATATGCTGACGGTGCGTGGCGCTCTGCGGTTCGCGCCGGTCGGCTCGCCGCTGGAGGTCAACATCATTGGTGATTATAGCCGGGATCGTCGCCAGCCGGTGGCGGGCAAGATCCAATATGCGGATAACCCTCTCGTGCGCAGCTATGATGCGGCAAACCCCGCCGGTGGTATCCCTTTCGACAGCCGGTTCATTACGCCTGACGGCGATTATACGAGCTATGCCGATTATGGCGATGGCGGCAATTTCACCACGATTTACGGCACACTCCACCAGCAGGCGCCGGGGTCTCGCCCGCATCAGCGCGAAAATTCCGCCGATGGCTGGGGTGTGTCCGGGGCGATCGACTATCAATTGGGGGACAGTCTCAGTGTGAAATCGATCACGGCCTATCGCGAGGTCGTAGGCACGAGCGTGATTGATATTGACGGCTCGCCGCTCGATATCCTGCTGGAACGCCTGCGGAACAAGCATGAGCAGTTCACGCAGGAATTGCGACTGTCTGGCAAGGTTGGGGACTTGCTCGATTTCACTGTCGGCGGCTTCTATTACAAAGCCAATGAAATGCTCGATTATTATATCGGCATTCCGCAATTCCTGTTTGATTTCGATACGGAAGATCCAGTCGATAACCGCAGTATCGCTGGTTTTGCGCATGCTGAACTGCATGTGACAGACAGGCTCAATATCATTGGTGGGGTCCGCTATACCGATGACAAGAAGACTTACACATTCTCGCGGACCAATTATGACGGATCTCCGATTTCCGGTATCCCGCTGACACCCAATTTCACTGTGGCCGATCTTGATGGTGTATCAGGAACCTATTCCGGCAATCGCTGGGATTATCGTCTGGGCGTCAATTATGCGTGGAACAGCCGCATCATGACTTATGCCCAGATCGCGACTGGCTATAAGGGCGGCGGCGTCAATCCGCGCCCGTTCGTGCCCGATCAGGTCACAAGTTTCGCGCCCGAAACGCTCACCACCTATGAGGCTGGCTTCAAGTCATCATTCGTAAATGGTCGGGTCGTGCTGAATGGCTCGGTGTTCTATAATGATTACAAGGATATCCAGCGGACCGTCTTTGTGTGCCCGGACAGCGTCAGCACGACCTGCGGCATGCCCGTCAATGCGGGTGACGGGCGTAGTTATGGCGCGGAATTCGAAATGGCCCTTCGGCCAGCGCGGGGGTGGCAGATCAATGGGTCTGTCAATTTGATGGATTTCAAATATCGGTCGATCAATCCGCTCACCGGCATCACGCTGGATATGAAGGCGCCCTTCGTCAACGAACTCATGGCCTCGATCGGCATGCAATATGAGGCGGATCTTGGGAGTGCTGGACGACTGACGCCGCGGTTCGATGTCGCTTATCAATCGGATTTCTACACCCTGCCGGTGAACTCCGCCTATAGCCTGGTTCCGGAGCGGACGCTGGTGAATGCGCGGCTGACCTATGAAACCGCCGATCGCAATTGGGCGGTCACCGCGTCAGTGACCAATGTGTTCGATAAATATTACGCCGTGTCGAGGACCGAGAATATCGTCAATTTCGGCCTCGCCCAGTCGATCCTCGGCCGTCCGCGTGAGTGGATGTTGAGTATTGCCCGTCGCTTTTGAAACGGGATGGCGGGGCTGTCAGCCATTGATCTGGCAGCCCCGCACCAACGCCGCAGGCAGACATGAAGGATGCAGCGGCAGGTCGGAGGAAGCCGCAGATGTCAAATGGTCTCAATCGCCGGGAATTTGTGGGAGCCGCAGCATCGGCTGGCGCAGCTTTCGCATTGGGTCAGCCTGCTATCGGTGCCGAGCGCCCTCAACCGCCGAACGTGATTTTCATCATGGCCGACGACATGGGTTATGCTGACCTGTCGTGCACCGGTTCGCGTCATATTCGGACGCCGGCGATTGATAGCATTGCGCAAAATGGATTGCTGCTCCGACAGGGCTATTCCAACAGTTCGATATGCTCGCCCACACGCACGGCTCTGCTGACGGGTTGTTATCAATATCGGTTCCGCATTGGTTTTGAGGAGCCGATGGCGACGCTGGACTATGGTGTTCCCCTTGATCGCCCGACCATCGCCTCGGTCTTTCGTGATCTGGGATATCATACGAAGCTGGTGGGAAAATGGCATCTGGGCGCACCGCCCCAGCACGGCCCTCTCCAACATGGATATCACGAATTTCTGGGCTTGCTGGAAGGGGCCGGCGATTATTTCCGGCATCGCATCGTCGTTGACGGAAAGGATTTTGGGTCGGGTCTCGTTCAGGGCGATGATCCGATTGAGCGAGCAGGGTATCTGACCGACCTGTTCGGCGACGAGGCTGTTCGAGCGATCGAGACGGCCCGAAACGGCCAGCCGTTGTTTTTGAGTCTGCATTTCAATGCGCCGCATTGGCCATGGGAGGGGCCGGAGGATCGCACGATATCGGATGGCCTTGAGGACATCTTTCATCGCGATGGCGGCAATCTGGTGACATACAAGAAGATGGTCGAAGCGATGGACGCCAATGTGGCCAAGGTTCTGGCCGCCCTGGACCGCATGGGGATGCGCGACAATACGATTGTGGTGTTCACCAGTGATAACGGTGGAGAACGCTTTTCCGATACATGGCCGTTCGTTGGGGTGAAGGGCGAACTGCTCGAAGGCGGCATTCGCGTGCCAATTCTTATGCAATGGCCCGGAAAAATCGCACCTGGTTCGCGTAGCGAGCAGGTCATGACGTCAATGGATTTCCTGCCCACATTGCGCGCAATGGCTGGCAAGCGGATCGGCGTGTCCGAACATTTTGATGGTGCCGACCTTTCAAAGCAGCTGATTCAGGGGGAAACCGTGCGGCGCACGGTATTCTGGCGCTTCAAGGCGAACGAGCAGGCTGCCGTGCGATCGGGCGACTGGAAGTATCTGAAACTCGCAGGCCGGGAATATCTCTTCGATCTGTCTCAAGATGAACGAGAGAGAGCCAATCTGCTCCATCGGTTTCCTGAAAGGGCGTCCGATTTGCGCCGGGCGTTCGATACATGGAATTCGGAGATGATGCCTTATCCGCTCGCGAGTTACAGCGAGGACGTGTCGACGGGCTATGTCGACAGATACTAGGCGAGCCTTGTGACACGAGTGGCCTGACATGGGTCGACAAGGCCGTTCGTCTTCATCTCTGGCTGGCGAGCCGAGGCGCTTATCATGGAAAGCCCAGACTTAGCGGTTTGTGACCGGGAAGATGGACGACGCACGTGGTTTGAAGCCAACGCGATGGGAAAGGACGCAGACGATGCAATATGTTGAGAATAGTTGGTACGTCGCGTCGTGGAGCGACGATCTTGGCATGGGCGAACCAATGGCGGTCCAAATTCTCGGCGAGCCGATCGTATTGTGGCGATCTCCCTCCAATCAGCTGACAGCTCTTATCGATCGCTGTCCTCATCGGCTTGCGCCCCTTTCGCTGGGGCGCTGTGAAGGCGAGCATTTGAGGTGCATGTATCACGGCTTTCTGCTGAACCATGAAGGGCGAACCATCGAAGTTCCCGGGCAGGACAAGCTTCCTCCGCAGGCGGTCGCCCGCCGCTTCCCGGTTGTAGAACGGCATAGCTGGATTTGGATCTGGATGGGCGATGTCGATAAGGCCGACACCGATCTAATTCCTCGGGCTTTCGGCTTTGATGATGACCGGTGGCTGCTTGGCCGGGGCTTCCTCGATTATGAGGCTGAAGCCGGGCTCATTTGCGATAACCTTCTTGACTTCAGTCATCTGCAATATGTCCATGCCAATAGTTTTGGGTCCGGCGATAATTTTACGCTGGATCAGCCGATCATTCGGAAAATTGATCGCGGTGTCAGAATATCCCGGTGGATCAGAAATACGGAAGGTCCCGGCAGTGCCGGGCGCGCGGCCCCGGGAAGTTTCATCGACTATTGGAACTCCTATGATTTCTTGCTTCCCGGTGTTTTGATAATGGAAAGCGGCAGCTTTCCTCAAGGCAGTGCGGATCGCTTCGGGAGTGATGGCCCGCCGGATATGTCGCAGGCATTGCGAGCATGGGCTGTCACAAGTCAGGCGGTAACACCGGTTGCGCCCGGCAAGGCCCGTTATTTCTTCTCGACCGGCCCGCATCGAGATCATGGGACTGAAAGCGATCGCGATGCCATGGTCGAAGTGGCGAAAATGGCTTTTGCTGAAGATAAAGTCATGATCGAAGCCCAATATAGAAATATGCAGATGATGTCCGATCCGCGCTTCGTGCCCTCAGCGCATGATCGAGCGGTGACGATATTTAACGGGTTGGTGCGTCAGAGCGCTGGCAAATCCGCACAGCAAGACGTTTGAGAGCGCCGATGAAGATCCTCGTCCCCGTGAAGCGGGTGCTCGATTATAATTTGAAACCGCGTGTGAAGGCGGACGGCAGCGGGATTGACCTCGCCAACGTCAAGCAGAGCATGAACCCGTTCGACGAGATCGCCGTCGA
>DATMGL010000022.1:0-13054 GCA_035555575.1 Sphingobium sp. | reverse complement strand
CCTGCCCAATGGCTGGAAGGCCGGGCAGGAGATCGAGATGACGGGCACCTCGTTTTTCATGATCTCCGAGGGAAAGATCAGCGAGGTGATTGATGCAAGCTGAAGTTTTCATTGGCTCATCTCCCGCGACCACGAAATTGCATTGACGTAGATGCCAAGAGGATTGGCGCGCAGTCGCTCGGCATCGCGCGGGGTCTGGATCACGATGGTCAGGATGGCGGTCCATCGTTCGGTCGTGGAGAGCTGGCTGTTCTCGTAGTGCCGCTCCACCCACGACACGCGGAAGGAATCCGGCGATGCCCGGATGACCGATGACACTTCGATGGCGACCTGTTGGCGGCCAACCTTGGTGAAGGGGTCATTGGCGCGGGCGTAGTCGTTCAATGCCGCCGCGCCGCGATCCGTGGTCCACTCATAGGCGCGAAGCCAGTTCTGGCGGACAATGATCGCGTCGGCCGGGATCGCGCGGACCTGCTCGATGAATCGGCCGAGATGGAAAGCAATCTGCGGATCGGTCGGCCGATAGTCGGCATTGGCGGGCGCGACGGTCTGCGCCTGACCGAGATCATCGACTTGCACTACCCACGGCACCACGGTCCCGCGTGCAGACTGCCAGACCAGCGCCGAGGCGAAGCCCGCCGACAGGATCAGGGAACCAAAGGCCATGAGCCGCCAGTTTCTCGCCTGCACGCGGGCCGAGCCGATACGCTCGTCCCACGCCTGCGCGGCCTTCTGATAGGGCGTCTCGGGTTCTGGCGATTTGCCGTAATGGGTGGCTGGTCGTTTGAATATGCTCATGTGCGGTCACTTTCGGAAAGGTTGATGGAAGAACCGGAGCCGTGGCTGTCGCCGGAGCGCACCGCATGGGCGGCCATGGTGGTGCCGTGGTTCATGGCCTGCGAGCGCCGCATCTGTTGCGCCCACGCGGGAGCGGTGCCGGCCGATGCGGATGATGTGGCGGGGGCGGTGCTCCCGCCGCTGACCGTGCCTGCGGTGGATGAGCCGCCGGTCACACCGAAGGCGGCGCGTGCGCCACCGGAAAAGCTGGATTTGACGCTTTCGGTGGCTTTCGAGACGGCGCGCTTCAAGGGAGAGACGGCGGCCGAGCCTGCGGCGCGGGCAACACCGCCAAGGCCGGAAGCGACACCGGCCGCGCCGGACTGGCCGAGCGCGCCGACGCTATAGGCTGCGGTTGCCGCGCCCGCGGCCGTCGCCCCGCCGCGGACGGCAGCGGCCCCGCCGGACAGCGCAGCAGCACCACCCTTGGCGGCGAGCATGGCCCCGCCGCCAGCGGCGACGCCTGCACCTGCGACCGCAAGCCCGGTTCCCACGGCTGCGCCCGCGCCGAGCTGCGGGCCGCCCGAGACGATGCCGTTGGCGATGCCGGGGCCGAAGATACCGAGGCCGAGCAGCGACAGCGCGGCGAGCACAATCGCCATGGCGTCGTCGATGCTCGGGGTTGCACCGCCGAAACCGGCCGTGAATTGCGAGAACAGGGTCGAGCCGATGCCGATGATGACGGCGAGCACCAAGACCTTGATGCCGGACGACACTACGTTGCCGAGCACCTTTTCGGCCATGAAGGCGGTCTTGCCGAACAGGCCGAAGGGGATCAGCACGAAGCCGGCAAGCGTGGTCAGCTTGAACTCGATCAGGGTCACGAAAAGCTGGATGGCGAGGATGAAAAAGGCCAGCACCACCAGCGCCCATGCGAACAGCAGGCACGCGATCTGGATGAAGTTCTCGAAAAAGGCGATCCAGCCCATCAGGTCGGAAATGGAATCGAGCAGCGGGCGGCCGGCGTCGAGGCCGGTCTGCGCGACACGGCCCGGCCGCATCAGATCGGTGACGGAAAAGCCGGTGCCCGACGCCATGAGGCCGAGGCCGGCGAAGCTCTCGAAGACGATGCGGGCGAGGTTGTTCCAATTGCTGATGATGTAGGCGAAGACGCCGACGAACAGGGTCTTCTTGACCAGCCGCGCGATAATGTCGTCATCCGCGCCCCATGCCCAAAAGAGCGCGGCGAGCGTCACGTCGATGACGATCAGCGTCGTGGCGATGAAGGCGACCTCGCCGCCGAGCAGGCCAAACCCCGAGTCGATGTAGGAGGTGAAGACCCCGAGAAAATTGTCGATGACGCCCGTGTTGCCCATGGTCAGCGCGCCTCGCTGCGATCACGGCCGAGGAAGCGGTCGCGGGATTCCGCCCACGCGGCGAGGCAGTCGGCATCGCTGGCGGCTGCCTCGCCGAGCTGCTGGCAGCGGCGCAGGGTTTCGCGCAAGGGATCGGCCGGGGGCTGGAAGGCCGGCGCAGGGGGAGGCGCGGAAGGTTCATCCTTCCGCGCCATGTCGATTGCGGTCGCCGTGACGGCGATGGCGATGAACACCACGGCCCCGAGCCGGGCCAGCATCTTGCCGTCCATGGCGAGCCTCCCGGTCAGTTGTTGCCGTTGTTGAACATCTGCGCATTGCCCGGCTGATAACCGCTGCCCGGTGTCAGGAACCGTTCGCGCTGGATGCGGCCCTGCTCGGCGGCGGTCGCGCGCTCCGCTTCTGTCAGCGCATCGGCGCGGCCATTTGCCGAGATGACCGCGATCAGGTCGGAAAGCTGCTGCGACTGGAGGGCGAGAAGCTGGTTGCCGGCCTGCGTGGCTTGCAGCGCGCCGGTCGCGCCTTGGCTCTGGCCGACAAGCGCGGCCATCTCGGCGCGATTGCTGTCGATGTTGCCGACGACGCCAGCCTGCACGCGCATGGCGTCCTGCAAACCGCCAACCGTATTTTCCCAACGGCCGCGCGCGTCGGCGACAAGCTGGGCGTCGGTCGCCGACAGCGAGACATTGCCGTATTGGCTCTGGAACGCTTGGTCGATCTGGCCGACCTCGAACGCGATGTTCTGCGCTTGGCCGAGAAGCTGCTGCGTGCGCTGGACGTTCTGCTGGAGCTGCTGGAGCGACGAATACGGCAGGCTCGCCAGATTACGGGCCTGATTGATGAGCATCTGCGCTTCATTCTGAAGGCTGGTGATCTGGTTATTGATCTGCTCCAGCGTGCGGGCGGCCGTAAGCACGTTCTGCGCATAGTTGCTCGGATCATAGACGATGCGGCCGAAGCCGAATTGCGCATGGGCCGGGCTTGCCAGCATGGGCGAAAGCGCGACAGGCACGGCGAGCGCCAGCGCGAGGGCCGAGGCCCCGACGATCTTGGGATAGGTCATGGAAGAATCTCCTGTGTGGGGTGGGTATCGAGCCGGGCCGGCGCGGCGGATTCCGGCTGGTCGGCAAGATTGGTGAGGTTCGGGATCAGGTCGGCCGCCCACTCGACGCCGCGATGGCGTAGCCAGCCGGCGAGGAAACCGGCGCGGCCGTGCTCGGCATGGATGCGCGCGATTTCGGTCTGGCCGGATTTGGAGGATGCGGCGCAGAGCGCGAGGCCGACTTCGGACAGGCCAAGCTCGAACAGGCGATTGCCCCTGCGGCTTTGGCAGTAATAATCCCGCTTGGGCGTGGCCCGTGCGAGAATTTCGATCTGCCTGTCATTGAGGCCGAAGCGGCGATAGATGGCCGTGATCTGCGGCTCGATGGCGCGCTCGTTCGGCAGCAGGAGCCGCGTCGGGCAGCTTTCGATGATCGCGGGCGCGATGTTGCTGCCGTCGATGTCGGACAGGCTTTGCGTGGCGAAGATGACGCTGGCGTTCTTCTTGCGCAGCGTTTTCAGCCATTCGCGGAGCTGGCCGGCGAATCCCTCGTCGTCCAGCGCAAGCCAGCCCTCGTCGATGATGAGCAGCGTCGGCCGCCCGTCGAGCCGGTCGCCGATGCGATGGAACAGATAGGCGAGCACGGCGGGGGCAGCGCCGGTCCCGACAAGCCCTTCGATCTCGAACGCCTGCACGTCCGCCGATCCCAAATGCTCTGTCTCGGCGTCGAGCAACCGGCCATAGGCACCGCCGACGCAGAACGGCCGGAGCGCCTGTTTCAGATCGTTGGATTGCAGCAGGACCGCGAGGCCGGTGATGGTGCGTTCCTCGACCGGCGCGGACGCCAGCGAGGTCAGCGCCGTCCAAAGATGCTCTTTCACCTCTGGCGTGATCGACAGCCCCTCGCGCATGAGGATGGCGGCAATCCAGTCCGCCGCCCATGCGCGTTCATAGGTGTCGTGGATGCGGGCAAGTGGCTGGAGCGAAACGGACGCCTCGTCCCCTTCCGTGAGGCCACCGCCCAAATCGTGCCAATCCCCGCCCATGGCGAGCGCGGCGGCGCGGATGCTGCCGCCGAAGTCGAAGGCGAAGACCTGCGATCCCGCATAGCGCCGGAACTGCAAGGCCATGAGGGCAAGCAACACGGATTTGCCCGCGCCCGTGGGGCCGACGACAAGGGTATGGCCTACGTCGCCGACATGGAGACTTAGCCGGAACGGGGTAGAGCCTTCGGTCCTAGCGTATAGCAATGGAGCGTCGCCGAAATGCTCGTCCCGTTCCGGCCCCGCCCACACCGCTGAAAGCGGTATCATGTGGGCGAGATTCAAAGTGCTGATAGGCGGCTGGCGGACATTCGCGTAGGCGTGTCCGGGCAGGCTGCCGAGCCATGCGTCAACCGCGTTGACGCTCTCGGGCATGGCGGTGAAGTCGCGGCCCTGAACGATCTTCTCGACCAGGCGCAGCTTCTCGTCGGCAAGGCGCGGGTCGGCATCCCAAACGGTGACGGTGGCCGTAACATAGGCCATGCCCGCCACGTCCGCCCCAAGCTCCTGCAACGCCATGTCGGCGTCGAGCGCCTTGTTGGCGGCGTCGGTGTCCACAAGCGCGGACGCCTCGTTCGTCATGGCCTCTTTCAAGATCGCCGCGACGCTCTTGCGCTTGGCGAACCATTGCCGCCTGATCTTCGTGAGCAGCCGGGTCGCGTCGGTCTTGTCGAGCAGGATGGCGCGGGTGGACCAGCGATAGGGAAACGGCAGCCGGTTCATTTCGTCGAGCAGGCCGGGCGTCGTCGCGGTGGGGAATCCCACGATGGTCAGCACGCGCAGATGCTTGTCGCCAAGGCGAGGCTCCAGCCCGCCGGTCAATGGCTGGTCGGCGAGCAGCGCGTCGAGGTGCATCGGCACCTCGGGGACGCGCACGCGATGCCGGTTCGTGGAAATCGTCGAATGCAGGTAGGTCAGCGTCGCGCCATCATCCATCCAACGGCACTCGGGCATGAAGCCGTCGAGCAGCGCCAGCACGCGGTCGGTGCGGTCGATGAAGCCGCGCAGTAGCTCCCACGGGTCCACGCCCATCTTCTCGCGGCCCTCGTAGAGCCATGTTTCCGCCCGCGCGGCTTCCTCGGCCGGGGGCAGCCAGAGGAAGGTCAGGAAATAGCCGGACACGAAATGCGCGTCCGCTTCCTCGAAACCGGCTTTCCGCTCTGCATCGACCAGCGCCGACGCGGGATCGGGAAAGGTGCTGTCGGGATAGGTCGCCGCCTCGCTGCGCTGCGCCTCCACGAAGATGCTCCAGCCGGAGCCGAGGCGGCGCACGGCGTTGTTGATGCGGCCGGCGACGGCGACCAGTTCGGCCGCCACGGCGGAATCCAGATCGGGACCGCGAAACTTCGCCGTCCTCTGAAAACTCCCATCCTTGTTCAAGACGACGCCGGAGCCGACCAATGCGGCCCATGGCAGATAATCGGCGAGCCGGGTGGCGGTGCGGCGGTATTCTGCAAGGTTCATCATGGCCGCGCCCTCACACCGACAGAAAAGCCGGGATGCGGATATGCTGCCGCCCGACCTCGACGAATTGGGGATCGCGTTTCGCCGCCCACACGGCCGCGAAATGCCCGATGGCCCAGATGGCGATGCCGACAAGCCAGAGGCGCAGGCCGAGGCCCACGGCCCCGGCCAGCGTGCCGTTCATGATGGCGATGGCGCGGGGAGCGCCGCCGAGCAGGATATGCTCGGTCAGCGCCCGATGGACGGGGATCGTGAAGCCCGGCACCGCGTCGAGCTGTTCGAGGCCGCCCGCCATCAAACGAGCGCCCCGCCGCCGAAGCTGAAAAAGCTCAAGAAGAACGAGCTGGCCGCGAAGGCGATGGACAGGCCGAATACGATCTGGATCAGGCGACGGAAGCCGCCGCTGGTGTCGCCGAACGCGAGGGTGAGGCCGGTCACGATGATGATGATGACGGCGATGATCTTGGCGACCGGCCCCTCGATGGACTGGAGGATTTGCTGCAAGGGCTGTTCCCATGGCATCGACGAACCAGACGCATGGGCGGCCGGGGCGAGCACGAGGCTGACGGCAACGGTGAATGCGGCGGTCGCAAGGTTGCGATAGCCGCACGGAATCGTGCGGATCATGAAGATTCTCCTGTGCTGGTTTGGATGGCGGGGGTGATGCGGTAGTCGCCGTCCGGCCCCAGCCCTTCGACGCGGGCAAGCTCGGCCAGCCGGCGCGCAGAACCGCGCCCGGAGAGGACGGCAACAAGGTCGATAGTCTCGGCGATCAGCGCGCGCGGGACGGTGACGACAGCCTCTTGGATGAGCTGTTCAAGACGGCGCAGCGCGCCGATGCCGGTGCCTGCATGGATGGTGCCGATCCCGCCCGGATGGCCGGTGCCCCACGCTTTCAGAAGGTCGAGGGCTTCCGATCCGCGCACCTCGCCGATGGGGATGCGGTCGGGGCGCAGGCGCAGCGAGGAACGGACCAGATCGGAAAGCGTCGCCACGCCGTCTTTCGTCCGCATGGCGACAAGGTTGGGCGCGGCGCATTGCAGCTCGCGCGTGTCCTCGATGATGACGACGCGATCCGCCGTCTTCGCCACCTCGGCGAGCAGCGCGTTGGTCAAAGTCGTTTTGCCGGTGCTGGTGCCGCCCGCGACCAAAATATTGGCGCGGGCCGTGACGGCCTCGCGCAGCGTTTCCGCTTGATCGGCGTTCATGATGCCGGCGGCCACATAGTCGTCGAGGCTGAACACGGCGACGGCGGGCTTGCGGATGGCGAAGGTCGGGGCGGCGACCACGGGCGGCAGCAGGCCCTCGAATCTTTCGCCCGACTCCGGCAGCTCGGCCGAGACGCGAGGGCTGCGGGCGTGAACCTCCGCACCGACATGATGCGCGACCAGCCGAACGATGCGTTCGCCATCGGCGGCGGACAGGCGCTCGCCCGTATCGGAAAGCCCTTCGGACAGGCGGTCGATCCACAACCGCCCGTCCGGGTTCAACATCACCTCGACCACGGCCGGGTCTTCGAGCAGTCGCGCGATTGCCGGCCCCAATGCCGTGCGCAACATGCGTGCGCCGCGCGCAATGGCTTCCGGTCTTTGGTGGTTGGTGGTCATGTCGGCCCCGGCTTCTGGCGGGGACGCGACAGGCTATCCCCGGATCGGGGTCGATTAAGAAAGCCCGGAATTGGGCCGGTTCAACAAGTATCTAGCTCTGTGCGGTGATCGGCGGCGAACGGCGGTAAATAGGATGGGTCCGAATACTTACTCTTGATCGCCGTTGGTCTGTGCCTCTTCCGGCACCGGATCGTCGGGAAGTGAGTCGAGGTCACGCGACAGCTCCTTGAGGAACCTGTCTCCCGTCGCCAAACGCCGACCAAGGTTCTGCATGAAGCCCTCGAACCGCTCTGCTGCTTTGGCGCGGGCTGATTGTCTCGCTGCATCCGGTAAAGGCGGTGTAATCGTCATCCAGTAATGGATGAACTGCGCGACCGTCTCGCCGAGGACGGCGAGATCCAGGTCGAGCGTGTCGATCTGGCGGCCGAGCTTGTCCAGGCGGCGTGACATGGCGGCCTCAAGCTGGTCGTCGGCATCGCCGGACAGATAGGACATGACCGCTGCCTCCACGATGGCGGATTTCGAGACATTGCGGCGCAACGCCACCGAGCGGCGTAAAGCCAGCGCTTCGATCTGCGGAATGAGCGCGGGGTCGAAATAGAGATTCAGGCGGGTTCTGGTTGCCATGGGCGTCTCCTCAAAGGTCGATTCCATCATCGGGGTTCATCGCCACCTGTCGCGCCACCATCCTCATGCGCTGGCGCATGGCGCGGGCCTTGGCCGCGTCAACGTCCGGCTCGTCGTCCAGAAACTCGAACTCCTGTTCGGGCGACGGCGGCGGGGCGACGACTTCCTCATGCTCGGGCAATTCCGGCTCGCGGCGGATGCCGGCATTGGCTGGATCGTCCTCGGTCCCGTCTGCCGCGTCGGTCGCGGAACCGCTTTCCGCCGCGACCACGCGGCCGGACCAATCATCGGCGGATGGGCTGGGCGCCAGCGGAGCGGCGACCAGATCGGGCGGGGTCAGGATGCGTTCCTGAAACCGCACATCCTCGAAATAGCGGGCTTTGGTGGCCCGGATCGGCGGCGTGCCCGCGACCATGACGATTTCATCGGTGGGCGGTAGCTGCATGATCTCGCCGGGCGTGAGCAGCGGCCGGGCCGTTTCCTGCCGTGACACCATCAAGTGACCTAACCACGGGGCTAGGCGGTGCCCTGCATAGTTGGTGGAGTCGCGCAGCTCGGTCGCGGTGCCTAATGCGTCTGAAACACGCTTCGCCGTCCTTTCGTCGTTCGTGGCGAAGCTGACGCGGACGTGGCAGTTGTCGAGGATCGCGTTGTTCGGGCCATAGGCGCGCTCGATTTGATTGAGGCTCTGCGCAATCAGAAAGCCTTTGATGCCGTAACCCGCCATGAAGGCGAGCGCCGATTCAAAGAAGTCGAGCCGGCCAAGCGCCGGAAACTCGTCCAGCATCAACAGCAACCGATGCCGCTTGCCGGAGGTGGTCAATTCCTCCGTTAACCGCCTGCCGATCTGGTTGAGGATCAGGCGGATAAGCGGCTTGGTGCGGTTTATGTCGGACGGCGGCACGACCAGATAGAGCGTGACGGGCTGGCGGCTGCCGACCAGATCGGCAATGCGCCAGTCGCAGCGCGCCGTTACCCGCGCCACCACGGGATCGCGGTAGAGGCCGAGGAACGACATGGCGGTAGAGAGCACGCCCGACCGCTCGTTCTCGGATTTGTTCAACAGCTCGCGGGCCGACGACGCGATGACGGGATGAACGCCGGCCTCGCCGAGATGCGGCGTGTCCATCATGGCGCGCAAGGTCGCCTCGACCGGGCGGCGGGGATCGGACAGGAAGTTGGCGACGCCCGCCAGCGTCTTGTCCTTCTCCGCATAGAGAACATGCAGGATCGCGCCGACCAGCAACGAATGGCTGGTCTTTTCCCAATGGTTGCGCTTGTCGAGGCTGCCTTCGGGATCGACCAGAATATCCGCGATATTCTGCACGTCGCGGACTTCCCATTCGCCCTGTCGCACCTCCAGCAGTGGGTTGTACGCCGACGAACTCAGGTTGGTCGGATCGAACAACAGGACGCGGCCATGCTTCGCGCGGAAGCCGGCTGTCAGCGTCCAGTTCTCGCCCTTTATGTCGTGAACGATGGCGGATGCCGGCCATGTCAGCAGCGTCGGCACCACCAGCCCCACGCCTTTGCCGCTGCGCGTCGGGGCGAAGCATAGGACATGCTCGGGACCGTCATGGCGCAGATAGTCTTGGGCATGACGGCCAAGCACGACGCCATCGGGGCCGAGCAATCCGGCCGCGCGGATTTCTCTGTTCTCGGCCCATCGGGCCGAGCCATAGGTGGCAACGTTGCGCGCCTCCCGTGCCCGGATGATCGACATGAGGATGGCGGCGGCAATGGCGAGGAAGCCGCCCGATACGGCGATGATGCCGCCCTCGACGAAGATCGTGGGCGCGTAGGCGTCGAACGAAAACCACCACCAGAAGAAGGCCGGCGGGTAGTAGATCGGCAGGCCCGCCAGCTCGAACCATGGATTGCCAAGCTGGGGCTGGAAGCCAAGGCGGAACGCTACCCATTGCGTCGCCGCCCACGTCATCACCAGAACGATGGTGAAGACGACAGCGATCTGACCCCAAAGGATTCGGCCTCCGCGCAATGCAGGCTCCAGTCGGCAAAAGAGACGGAGCCGATCAGAGAGTAGGCAAAATCGGGACGGGCAACAGGAAAGAGGCTGCCGGAGGGCTGCCGGATACTATCGGCGGCAAATAGGACGGGTTGCCTTCACCGACACCCGGCCGGGTGATCGCCGCTGCGCAACTGGCCGGGCGAATCGCCGAAACGCCTTATATTGTTTGCAAGGTTGAGCAGGTTTTTCAACGCGGCGCTGCGGCTGAATGGCGACCAGACGGCGGTAAAGGCGACCGGCTCTGGCTCATCGGCAAAGGGCAGGAAGACGATGCCGGTTGTTGGCAATAGCGCCGTGGCCGCTCCGGCGAGGGTGATGCCAAAGCCCTGTCCAACCATGGATAACAGAGTGCCGCGCCCCACATCGAAACGCTGGATTGACGGCGAAGGCCAGCGCCCGGCAAAGCGCATCACGATATGATCGTGAACCTGCGGACCGGTGCCACCATGACGAACAAGGAACGTTTCGCCCGTCAGATCGGCCCAAGTAATTGCCTGCTGTCCAGCAAGGCAATGCCCCTCCGGCAATACGGCCATCAATGTTTCGGTCCATATGCGCCGGGAATGGCAGTCCGGCAGTTCGGGCGCACCCGCTACGAACGCCACGTCCAGTCGGTTGGCGCGAAGCTGCATGACCGCATCGCGTGCCGTGCCCTCGGCAATCTCAACCTCGATGCCGGGATGGTCTTCCCGATACTGCCCGATCAGCTCGGCGGGGAAGCTACCCGGAATCAGGGCATGGACACCGATGCGCAAGCGGCCACATTCTCCCGCCGCCGCCACGCCAGCCGTCTTCACCGCATGGTCCAGTTGATCGACGCCTGCCGCTATCCGCTCGACGAAGTGGTGTCCGGCCTCGGTCAGTCGGACGCCGCGCGCGTGACGCTCGAACAGGAGGACGCCAAGGTCTTCTTCCAGCGCCTTCACGCGGGCGCTGACGCTGGATTGCGCTACGCCGAGCGCATTGGCCGCGTGGCGGAAGTTCAGATACTCAGCGACGGCAAGCGTCTGGATCAGCGATGCGAGGGGGATGCGCGAGCCGAGCGTGGTCGGCACGCCCCATGGGCAACCATTCATCGGTGCTGATCGCCGCCGTCGCATCGCTCAAATGCCACTACAGTCCTTCATTGCACGCCGTAGCGGACGCAGTTGCTTGGCTTCCTTAGAATGACGCATTGGATTGCCCCCTCCCTCTATGTCGCCTACTACGCACAAGTGACTTGCATGATGGAAG
This sequence comes from Sphingobium sp., assembly GCA_035555575.1. Lineage (GTDB taxonomy): Bacteria > Pseudomonadota > Alphaproteobacteria > Sphingomonadales > Sphingomonadaceae > Sphingobium. The sequence continues at coordinate 1,859 of DATMGL010000022.1, read as the reverse complement.
TTACACCATTATGGATGTGTCATGCAACGAACAAGCTTTCTGTCATTAGAGTGTCCCGCAGCCCGAGCGCTGGAAAGCGTCGGTGACTGGTGGAGCATCCTGATCCTGCGGGACGCCTTCCAAGGGTTGAGCAAATTCGATGAATTCGAGAAGAATCTCGGTATTTCCGCGAACATTTTGGCGAGGCGATTGAAACATCTCACAGCCGAAGGGTTGTTTGAAAGGCAACGATACAATGATCATCCGCCTCGATTTGAATACGTCCTTACCGACAAGGGGCGAGATTTCTATCCGGTAGCAATCGCCCTGTTTGCATGGGGAAACCGGAACCTTGCGCCCAATGAAATAGCCATGCGCCTTGGCGACAGAGCAACCGGTAGGGAACGAAACGCCATCATAGTCGATGCGGATACTGGAGAAAAAATCACTCCTGAAAACACGGTTCTTCTAGCAGGCCCAGCGGCAACGGAAGAAACGATGCGCGTCATAAACCGCGTGAAGCGGATAAGCTCAGAAAAAGGAGCGGAATAATCCAATGCGTCGAATTGTTGTGACCGGCATGGGTTTAGTCGGCCCCCTTGGTTCCGGGGCTGAAATAAGCTGGAAAAGACTCCTTGACGGGAAATCGGGAATTAGGAGTTTGCCCGATGAAATCTCCAACGATCTGCCGGTGAAAATCGGGGGAATCGTTCCTAGCCAGATTGAAGATTCCGAAGCCGGTTTCGATCCCGATTTGATCGTTGACGCAAAGGATCAACGAAAAATGGATCGCTTCATTCTGTTTGCACTTGCGGCCGCGAAGGAGGCTCTTGAAACGGCGGGATGGCATCCCACAAGCGACTACGAACGTGAGCGCACGGCGACAATTATCGCCTCTGGTATAGGCGGGTTTCCTGCAATCGCTTCGGCAGTTCGCATAACGGATACACGGGGAGCACGGAGGCTCTCACCCTTTACCGTGCCATCGTTCCTCGCCAACCTCGCGGCAGGACAGGCTACCATTAGGTATGGATTTACAGGCCCAATTGGCACGCCTGTAACCGCCTGCGCTGCCAGCGTTCAGGCCATCGGCGACGCCGCGCGGCTGATACGCTCCAACGAGGCGGATATCGCTCTGTGCGGCGGAGCAGAAGCTTGTATTGACAAGGTTAGTCTCGGGGCATTTGCCGCCGCGCGAGCACTATCCACCGGCTACAATACTACCCCGGAACTGGCGTCGAGGCCGTTCGACACCGAGCGCGATGGTTTCGTAATGTCTGAAGGGGCGGGTCTGATCGTCATAGAAGAATTAGAACATGCCCTCGCTCGGGGTGCCAAGCCCATAGCGGAATTGGTGGGATACGGCACAAGCGCCGATGCACATCATATGACTGCCGGTCCAGAGGACGGCCGAGGCGCGGCCCGTGCGATGGAAATTGCACTCCAGAGTGCCGGGTTGAAGGCAATCGATATTCAACATTTGAACGCTCATTCGACCTCCACCCCCGTAGGAGATCGAGGAGAAATTGCCGCGATAAAATCCGTGTTTGGCAATCATGATGTGGCCGTAAGCGCCACGAAATCGGCGACGGGGCACCTACTTGGTGCCGCAGGTGGTATTGAGGCAATCTTCACGATACTCGCCCTACGGGATCAAATCGCTCCCCCCACGAGAAACTTAGAAAACCCCGATCCTGTTGCCGCAGGTATCGACCTAGTTCACCAATCTGCGCGGCCCATTCTCATGGAACATGCCATTTCCAACGGATTCGGCTTTGGCGGCGTTAATGCAAGTGTCGCTTTCCGGCGATGGCAATAACAGTCCCGGACGGTGCTTCCGCGACCACTTCGGCTCACGCCCTCGCTATCCGTGGCAGTAC
>DATMGL010000021.1:0-141473 GCA_035555575.1 Sphingobium sp. | reverse complement strand
CCCCCCCCCCCCCCCCCCGTATCACAGGGGAGGGAGAGACGTGACAGCAGCGGCGCGCATTTCTCAAGCCGACATGGACCGAGCGGTGAAGGTCGTTGCTCGGCACGGCAATGCTTTCGTCCCGGCACCTTCCACGCGCTGATCGAAAGCTATTACAAATCGAAGCGCTGGAGCCGCATGGGAGACGAGTATCGTCGTATGCGAACCAAGGCGCTGGAGCGCTGGCGGGTAAAGCATGGCGACAAGCCCATGACTGCCCTCATGGCTCGGCACGTTGCGGGATGGATGGATGAAATTGCGGCCACCCCCCATGCGGCGAATGACCTGCGCAAGATGCTCAATCAGCTCATGAAGTACGCGATACGGCTTGGCCTGCGAACGGATAATCCGGTTGCTGTGGTTGACCCGCTGGAGACGGACGGCGAAGGATATCATTGCTGGACCGAGGACGAGATCGCAGCCTTTGACAGGCGGTGGCCTGTAGGCACGCGCGAGAGGCTCGCCAAGAAGCTACTACTTCTACACAGCACTGCGTCGCAAAGACATGGTGATCGTCGGCCGGCAGAATCGGAGCAAGGATGGAGCCAAGCTCGTCCTGCGCCACACGAAGAACAAATCTGAAACGACGATTCGCATTCTGCCGCCGTTCGCTGTCGCACTGGATGGCGTCGATCATCATCATCACCTGACCTATCTGGTCACCGAGTTTGGCAAGCCCTTCACAGCGGCGGGATTCGGGAATAGGTTTCGTGAGCGCTGCAATCTGGCCGGCTTACCGCATTGCTCGGCACATGGGCTGCGCAAGGTGATGGCCCGGAGATTGGCTGAGGCTGGCGCAACGACGCTGGAGGGAAGGGCGGTTACTGGGCACAAGTCCGACGCGATGTTCGCCCATATGCTGCTGCGGCCAACCGCGAGGTTATGGCGGATCGCGCCATGGACCGCGTGGTGGATACGCTTGGATTTGGCAAACTACCAGATGAAGGTACTAAAAATGGCTGACTTGAGCCAATTTCTAGATGGTAGTGGCTCCCCGAGTTGGATTCGAACCAACGGCCGCTCGATTAACAGTCGAGAGCTCTACCGCTGAGCTATCGGGGAGCAGTCAGTTTCACCTGACGAGGCCGGGCCTATAGCAGCGAGATTCGACGGAAGGCAAGAGCCGTCAGGAGATAAATTGTTCCGCCGCGATCCGGTCGTCCAGCGTGTGCTCCGGATCGAACAGCAAGGTGAGCGGCATCGCCTGATCAATGGCGATTTCCACGGACGCGACATCGCGCACTTCGCGCTGGTCAGCCACGGCGGAGACCGGGCGTTTGACGGGATCGAGCACGCGCAGGGTGACCCGCGTGCGCTCCGGCAGCAGCGCGCCGCGCCAGCGACGCGGGCGGAACGGACTGATCGGCGTGAGGGCGACGAGGCCGCAGCCGAGCGGCAGGATGGGGCCCTGCGCCGAGAGATTATAGGCGGTGGAGCCCGCCGGGGTGGCGACCAGCGCGCCGTCGCAGACCAGCTCCGGGATGACGACGCGCCCGTTGACCGAGACTTCCAGCCATGCGGTCTGGCGGGTTTCGCGCAGCAGCGAGACTTCGTTGATGGCGGGCAGGGCAATCTGCTCGCCGGTGACGGTGGCGGCGATCATCCGCAGCGGGTTGACCCGATAGACCTTGGCGCGCTCAAGGCGCTGGTCGAGCCCTTCCAGCCGCCATTCATTCATCAGGAAGCCGACGGTGCCGAGGTTCATGCCGAAAATGGGCAGGATACGGTGATCTTCCAGCATGCCGTGCAGCGTTTGCAGCATGAAGCCGTCGCCGCCGAGCGCGATGATGGCATCAGCCTGATTCGGTTCGACAAAATGCGTGACCGCCTGCAGCCGCTTGGCCGCTTCCTGCGCCGCCGCCGTGGGGGACGCGAGCAGTGCGAGCTTGCGCTCCATGCTGCGCTTAACCGCCCGTGACGTTCATGTGGCGCTGCGTGGACGGCGAGGCGCCGCGCGCGACGCTGAAATCATGCGCGAGGGGCTTGGTCGCCAGCGCCCGGTCGAGCAGCGCGTCGATGCCGGCCACGCCCTGCTCGCGAAAGGCTGCCTTGAGATCGACATGGGCTTCATGGCCCAGGCACATGTAGATGCGGCCCTGGCAGGTGAGGCGCATGCGGTTGCAACCGGCGCAGAAATTTTCCGACAGCGGGGTGATGAGGCCGAGCCGGGTCTTGAGGCCGGACAGCGCGAAATAACGGGCCGGGCCGCCGGTGCGATAGTCCAGCGGGGTGAGCTCATAAGCGGCGCGGATCGGTTCGATCGCCTCGCTAAGTGGCAGATATTGATCGGCGCGGGCCTGCTCGATCTCGCCGAGCGGCATCGTCTCGATGAGCGTCAGGTCGAAGCCGCGATCCTCGCAATGGTGGAGGAGGGGAAGCAGCTGGTCCTGATTGACGCCGCGCAGCGCGACGGCGTTGAGCTTGACCTTGAGCCCGGCGGCGCGGGCGGCCTCCAGCCCTTCCAGCACCTGCGCCACATCGCCGCCACGGGTGATGTGGGCGAAAATGACGGGATCGAGCGCATCGAGGCTGACATTGATGCGCCGCACGCCGACATCGGCCAGCATCTGTGCATGTTTCGCAAGCTGGGTGCCGTTGGTGGTCAACGTCAGCTCGTCCAGCGCGCCGGACTTGACATGGCGGCCGAGCGCGCGGGCGAGATCGGCAAAATCCCGGCGGACCAGTGGCTCGCCGCCGGACAGGCGGATACGGCGGACGCCACGCGCGATGAAGCGGGCGGCGATGATCGCAATTTCCTCCAGCGTGAGGATTTCGTGCCGAGGCAGGAACTGCATCGTTTCGCTCATGCAATAGCGGCAACGAAGATCACACCGGTCCGTGACCGAAATGCGCAGATAGTCGATGCGTCGACCGTGCCGGTCGTGCATACCATCCCTCGCCGTCGGGCCGGTGGCCAGCATGGTGGTGTCGATTGCGTTCGCCATAGCCATTAGCTAGGCCATGCGGGGGGATGGCGCAACCATCGCCACACGGCGGGGCGCCGACGCGCGCCGGTTTTTGACGGAGGGCGCAGCCGTGGATGACGAGAGCGCGACGGAGTCGGCCGGGGATTTGGCCGGGCGCGAGCCGGGCGGCAGCGCGGATGCCCTGTCGCTGTTCATCCTGTCGGCGGGCCAGCGCGATCCGCTGTCGCGCATGGCGAGCCGGGCGGGCTGGCGGCCCGTCGCCGCGCGCAGCAGGGAGCGGGCGGAAAGCCGCTATCTTGGCAGCCTCGCGCGGATCGCCCTGGTGGATCTGCGCGGCCTGGCGAGCGAGGAGGCGCTGGCAATGGTCTGCGGCCTCGCGCCGGCCGTTGAAGCATCGGGCGGGGCGATGCTCGCACTGGTCGATGAAGGGGGCGCGCCGGACGTCATGGGGCTGATTGCGGCCGGCGTGACGCATCTGCTGGATGGCGCGGTGACGCAGGCCCGGCTCGCAACCGCCCTGCGCATGGCGGACAAGCTGCCCGAGCGGCTCATCGGCAACATGGCCGCCTCGCGCGATCGCCATGCGGTGCAGCGCAGCGATGCGCTGTTCTGGCGCTGGAACGGCGCGGAGCGGGTGCTGTCGATCAGTCCGGCGCTGGCGGACTTGCTCACGATGATGGCGCCCGGTGTCGATCACAGCCGCTGGACGATCCGCGATCTGGTGCGCGCGCTGGACCGGACGGACCGCAGCGGGGCGATCGCGGCGATCCGCCACGCGGTCGATGACCTCATGCCGGCCGCCTTTGCCCATGCGGTTCCGGGGCAACCGGACCGGCGCCTGGTGCAGCATCTCTACCCCGATGCGAAGGGCTTCAGCGGCGAGGTGGAGGAACTCGACATGCGCCGCCGCGCCGAAGCGCGGGACCGCGACCCGATGACCGGGCTCGTCAATCGGCAGGGCGCGCTGCGCTGGCTGGAGCACGTGCAGGCGGATGGCCGCAGCGCGGTGGCGTTGATGATCGGCCTTGGCGAATTTGAGGGTGTGAACAGCGCCTACGGCCAGATGGTCGGCGATGCGATGCTGGCCCGCGTGGCGGTGCGCATCACCCGCCTTGTCGACGCGATGGGCGCGCGGGACGCCCTGATCGCACGGATTGCCGGCACCGAGTTTCTGGTGGCGTTGCTGGGTGAGCCGGGCAGTGCGCCGCCGCCGCTGGAGCGTGCGGCGCTGGTGGCGCGGCAATTGATTGCGGAGATCAACCGGCCGTTCAACGCGGGCGATTATCTCATCCGCCTTTCTGCCCGCTGCGGCATTGCGCCGGCGCAGGCGGGGGATGCGGCGGAAGTCCTGTTGCGGCGCGCCAGCAACGCGCTGGCCGATGCGCGGCGGGGCGGCGCACAGGGCGGCATCCGCGTGCGGATTGCCGATAGTGGCAGCCGCATTCTCGACGATGACCGGTTGCAGAGCGATCTGCGCCACGCGCTCGACAGCGGCCAGATCCAGATCCTGTTCCAGCCGCAATATGACATGGCGACCGACCGCATCATCGGCGTGGAGGCGCTCGCCCGCTGGCAGCACCCGCATTATGGCGAGATTGGCGCGGGCGCGCTGTTCGCCATTGCCGAACGCTCGGATTTCCTGCGGCCGCTCTCGCATCATATCCACGCGCGGGCGCTGGCCGAGGCAGGGGCATGGCCGGATGGGCTGGCCGACCTGCGGCTCGCGGTCAATGTGACGGCGGCCGATATTGCCGAGCCGGACTTCATGACGGATTTTCTGCGCTTGATCGACGAGACCGGCTTCGCGCGCGGGCGGCTGACCGTGGAACTGACCGAAAGCGGGCTGGTGGCCAATCTGGAGAGCGCCTCGCTACTGCTCGGCCAGTTGCGCGCGGCCGGGCTGGCGGTGGCGATCGATGATTTCGGCACCGGCTATTCCAGCCTCGCCTATCTCAAGGCGTTGCCGCTCGACTATCTCAAGATCGACAGCAGCATCGCGCGGGACATTGTCGGCTCCGGGCGGGACCGGATCATCGTGCGGGCCATCATCGACATGGCGCGCTCGCTCGATCTGGGCGTGGTCGCCGAGGGGGTGGAGACGCCGCAGCAACTCGCCTTGCTCGCGCGGGCCGGCTGCACCAGCTATCAGGGTTTTCTGCGCTCGCCGCCGGTGACGAGCGCGGTGCTGACAAGGCTGATCGCGCGGGAGGCGGCGCTGACGGGGTGACGGGCGGGGCCGTCAGCGCCCGTTGGTGGCGAACCAGATGACGTGGCGCGGGCCCTTGCCGTTGCTGCGGGCGCGCACGGCGACCTCCTCCACCATGAGCCCGCTGCGAGCGAGGCGGCGGGCAAAGGCCGGGTCCGGCCCGGCCGACCAGATGGCGAGCACGCCGCCGGGCGTGAGCGCCGCGCGGGCCGCAGCGAGGCCGGACGCGGAATAAAGCTGGTCATTGGCGGCGCGCACGACCCCGTCCGGGCCATTGTCGACATCGAGCAGGATCGCGTCATAGCGGCCATTGCCCGCCGCGATCAGCGCGGCGACGTCGCTGTGGACCAGCTCCACGCGCGGATCGTCGAGGCAGCCCGCCGCCAGCTGCGCCATCGGCCCGCGCGCCCATTCGATGATCTCCGGCACCAGTTCGGCAACGGTGACCGTGGCATCGGGGCCGAGCGCGGCGAGGGCGGCGCGCAAGGTGAAGCCCATGCCATAACCGCCGATCAGCAGATGCGGCGCGGTGCGGCCCCGCGCGGCGAGGCGCGCGCAACTCATCTCCGCCAGCGCGATTTCCGAGCCGCTCATCCGGCTGCTCATCAGCTCGTTGCGATCCATCACGATCATGAAATCCGCGCCGCGGCGGTAGAGCGTCAGGGGCTCGCCGCCCGGCACATTGGCCGTTGCGATCAGTTCGCGTGGTTGCACGATGGGTCTTCCTTGGCAGGGCCCTATGTGTCCGCGGGCCGAATGGGTGAGGGGTGGCTTTACGTTGCCGTCCTGCGGCGTCATAGCGGGTGCGATATGACTATGCCTCCTTTTCGTGAACCGCGCCGCTGATGCGCTATTTTCTGGATACCGAATTCAACGGCTTTGGCGGTGGACTCATCAGCCTTGCGCTGGTGCCGGAATATGGCGATCAGGAATTCTATGTGTCGCTGCCCTTGCCGGATGAACTGCATCCGTGGGTCGCGCAGAATGTCGTGCCTTATCTGCGGTTTGTGCCGCCAGGCGTGGATGCGAACCTGAGTCGGGCCGAGGCTTCGCAGCATCTGGAAGCCTATCTGATCCATGATAGCGATCCGCTGATCGTGGCCGACTGGCCGGATGATCTGGCGCATTTCTGCCAGCTTCTGCTGACCGGACCGGGCGACATGATCGGTCTGAACGGCTTGCGACTCCAGCTCGTCAATGGCGCCGGCTTCAGTGCCGCCGCCAACAGCAAGGTGCCGCATAACGCGCTGCATGATGCGCGGGCCTTCAAGGATTTCTGCCTGACCAGCCCGCTGCTCGGCGCGGATTAAGGCCTGCTAACGGGCGTCCCGTTGGTGAGGCGGGGGCGACGTCCGTTGGCGCCGCGCAGGCGCTCCCGCCATGAACGGATAGCGCGTCCTGCGCGACTCGAACGACTTCGCTGAACCTCAGGCGGCCTTGCGGAATTCCAGCTCCAGCCGGCCCCAGATTTCCACCAGCGCGCTGACCAGATCGCGCATCATTTCTTCGCTGTGCGAGGGGCCGGGCGTGAAGCGCAGGCGCTCGGTGCCGCGCGGCACGGTGGGGAAATTGATCGGCTGCACATAGATGCCATATTCGGCAAGCAGGATGTCGCTGATCCGCTTGGCCTTGACCGGATCGCCCACCATCAGCGGCACGATATGGGTGACCGAAGGCAGCACGGGCAGGCCGTTGCTGGCCATCTCCGCCTTGAGGAAAGCCGCGGCGGCCTGCTGCCCGTCCCGCTCGACCTGCGAGCTTTTGAGGTGGCGCACGGCCGCGAGCACGCCGGCGACGAGCACCGGCGAAATCGAGGTGGTGAAGATGAAACCGGGCGCATAGCTGCGGATCACGTCGATGATCATCTTGTCGGCGGCGATATAGCCACCCATGACGCCGAACGCCTTGCCGAGCGTGCCTTCCAGGATGGTGACGCGGTGGGCGACCTCGTCCCGCTCGGTGATGCCGCCGCCGCGCGGGCCATACATGCCGACGGCGTGAACCTCGTCGCAATAGGTGATGGCGTTGAACTCGTCCGCCAGATCGCAGAATTCGGCGATGGGCGCGACGTCGCCGTCCATCGAATAGACGCTCTCGAAAGCGATGAGCTTGGGTGCGTCGGGATCGACTCCTTCCAGCAGCTCGCGCAGATGGGCGACGTCATTGTGACGGAAGACTCGCTTCTCGCAGCCGGAATTGCGGATGCCCGCAATCATCGAGGCGTGGTTCAGCTCGTCGGAGAAAATGACGCAGCCGGGGAGAATCTTGCCCAGCGTGGCCAGCGTCGCCTCGTTCGAGACATAGCCGGACGTGAAGAGCAGCGCGCCCTCCTTGCCGTGCAGATCCGCCAGCTCGGCTTCCAGATCGACATGATAATGGGTGTTGCCGCCAATGTTGCGGGTGCCGCCGGAGCCGGCGCCGACATCATGCAGCGCCTCTTCCATCGCGGCGATCACCTTGGGGTGCTGCCCCATGGCGAGATAGTCGTTGGAGCACCACACGGTGATCGGCTGCGGCCCGTTATGATGGGCGAAACAGCGCGCGTCCGGGAACATGCCCTTGTTGCGCAGGATGTTGATGAAGACGCGATAGCGGCCTTCACCATGCAGTCGTTCGATCGCCTGACTGAAAACATGCTGATAATTCATCTTGGGCAGCAACCTCATGTCCTCTGCCGCGCCCCTTAGCCGCGTCTCGCCCGGAAAGCCACTGCTAATGGCTTGCAAAAGGACAAACGCAACTTCGCGGCCGGTGTTCCGGCGCCTTGTTTCGACGGCGCAGCTGTAGGGGCTCGGCCGCTAAAGCGCATTGATCTGGCGCAAACCGAAGCGGGCCAGCGCGGGGCGCAGCGCCTCCACATAGTCATCCAGCCGGGTGAAGACGGCGCGCCCTTCCGGCACGGCGGCAGGCCATGGCGCATCCCCGTTCAGCCAGGCGATGCGCCGGGCAATGCCCGCGCCGCCATCCAGGAAGATGAGCGGGCGAGGGGCCGCGGCGGCGAGCTCCGCCTCGACCAGCGGGAAGTGAGTGCAGGCGAGCACGACCATATCCATCCGATCGCCGCCCGGCTGATCGAGCAGGCCGGCCAGGGCGCGGGCGGGGATGGCGGGATCGGCCGGCTCGCCGCGCAGCCGGGCCTCGGCATAGGTGACGAGCGCGGCGCAGCCGTGGCGCAATACCAGACAGTCCGCGCCATGCTCGGCAGCGAGACGATCGACATAGGGCTGGCGCACCGTGGCATCCGTGCCGAGCACGCCGATGACGCGCGTTTTCGAGGCGAGCGCGGCAGGCTTGATGGCCGGCACGGTGCCGACCACCGGAATGTCCAGCGCGGCGCGCACCGGGTTTAGCACAATGGTGGAGGCGGTGTTGCAAGCGATGACGGCGATGCGCGGGCGATAGCGCTCGACAAGACGGCCGAGCAGGGCCGGCACACGCGCGGAAATGTCCGCCTCGCTGCGGGTGCCGTAGGGAAAGCCGGCGCTGTCCGCGGCATAGACGACGGGCATGTGCGGCATCAGCGCGCGGGCCGGACCGAGGATGGAGAGGCCGCCGACGCCCGAATCGAAGAAGAGCACGGGGGCGTCGGCCGCCGGGGCGGAGAATGCCGGCGCGGCGGGTGCTGGAGCAGGATCAGCCATGAGCCGCCAATGTGACGCGGCGGGCGTCTCTGTCAATCGGCATGCGGAATGCCGCGTGCCGTGCGTGCTGCCCGTGACGGGCAGGGCAGGGCTGATCGCGCGTGACGAATGATTGTCGCGGCAGACTCGGGATGGCGGGGGCGACGGGCGGTATCGGCGCCCGGCGATCCGGTTGCGGGAAGTGTAACGGCTGCGAACGGCGCGCCGGGGCGGCCTTGTTGCCCCATTTTGCCGTCCCGTTGGCGGCATGTGCCGGTGGGCGCCTTGCCATCGCCGCCCTGCCTGTTTTCCTCCCGTTGCGGGGGTGCGGGCCGGGCAGGAGCGGCCATGCTGTAACCGTTACGGCAGGCGGCTAAACCGTATGAAACCTAGTCTGGTCGCCAGATTGCGGGACATTGGCTGCATGCTTTGAGGAGCGGAACGGGACATCCCCCGTCGATGCGGGACCTGCCATCCCGACCGCGCCAGCCTTGCAGCCTTGTTCCCCAGCGCCTTTTAGGCGCTCAGTGCAGACTGGGCCGGGGTTCATCCTGTCGATCAGGATCACCCCGGCCGCTTTTCCGCTGCGCCCGCCCGCTCAGTCGAGCACGGCGAAGGTCTCGAACTCGCCCTTGACGCTGGCGGTCACGACGATCGGCTTGTTGGTGGCGTTCTTCCAATACCAGCCATGAACGCCGTCAAACCCCGCGCGAAAATCGCCGCTGCCACTGGCGGCCTTGTCTTTTTCATAGCTGCTGTAATCCGTGCCGTCGCCGCCGGCCGGATCGCCATGAAACTCGAACTCGACGGCAGGGCCATCGGTGGACCAGCGATAGCTGATCGCCTCACCAGCCTTCATCGACGCCTTGGCCTCGATGCCCTGATAGGGTCGCAGCGTCAGGCGCAACTGGGTGGAGCCATCGGGCAGGGTCGTCCGGTCCGGTGCCTCGCCCGCTGTGGCGCCGGGGGCTGCCGCCTGCTTCATCTGGCCCATGGCGGTGAGGCCGAGCACGCCGCCAATGCCCGTCGGGTCCACGCCATATTCGGCCGGCAGCACGGTGGTGACCAGGATGATGGCGGCCGCGCCGGCGGCGAGCAGGGTCGCGCGGCCGAGCTTGCGGGAAGACGGCTGGGGCGTGATCGGCGTTTCTGCCTTGGTCATAAAATCATCCTTCCAGGAAATAGCCGGTCATCTGGAGACCGAACAAGATGAAGCCCGCGACCATCAGCCAGATGTTGGCGGCGAAGGCGTGGCGCATGAAGCTGGCCGTGCGGCGCCAATAGCCCATGACGATGAGAATGGCGGCGAGCGCCAGCAACTGCCCGATCTCCACGCCGACATTGAAGGCCAGCAGGTTGGTCAACAGGCCATCGGGCGACAGGGCGAAATCCTGCAACTTGGTCGCGAGGCCGAAGCCGTGGATGAAGCCGAAGAACAGCACCGCCGCTCTGGTATCCGGCTGCATGCCGAACCAGCGACGCCAGGCGCCCAGATTATCCAGCGCCTTGTAGACGATGGACAGGCCGATCACCGCATCCACCAGATGGGCGCTGACATGGGTGCCGAGCAGCACCCCGGCGATGAGCGTGGTGCTGTGGCCGATGGCAAACAGCGTCACATAAAGGGCGACATCGCGCATCCGGTAGAGGAAGAAGATGACGCCGAAGAGGAAGAGCAGGTGATCATAGCCCGTCACCATATGCTTGGCGCCGAGGTAGAGGAACGCGGCGATCTGCGGGCCGCTCGTCTGTTCGATAAAGCCCTGGTCGCCCGCCGCGACGCCATGGGCCTGCGCTGCGCCGGCCAGGCCGAGCATGAGCACGGCCAGCGCCGCTGCGGCCGTCGATCGGCCCGGTCGGGGTAAAGTCACGCATCCTCCTATGAGCGCGATCGGCGCCTGAATGGCGGGCTATCACCCGGAATGACAAGGCGATCAAGCTGGTCGATGCGCGGTGGGGCGAGCCGATGCTTGCGCTTGCAGCGCGGCATCATCCGGCAGTGCAACGATACGGATGGGCAACATCGGGCGGATGGAGCCGGGCGGGCCGGGCTGCCCGGCGCCTCCCATGCTGGAACTTTCGCAGCGCGATCCCATTTTGAAGGGAATGGCCAGGACGAGCTTTTGGATGCGGGCGGAGGCGCATGGGCTGTATGTCGCGCCGGCGGACTGCTGGATCGATCCGTCCCGGCCGGTCGACACCGCGCTGGTCACCCATGGCCATGCCGACCATGCGCGCGGCGGCCATGCGCGCACGATCGCGACACCCGAGACGCTGGCGATCATGAAGCTGCGCTATGGCGTGACGGACGGCGCGATACCGGCCGGCTATGGCGAGAGCCTGCGCCTCCCCGGGGATGTGCAGGCGACGTTTCTGCCGGCGGGGCATGTGCTGGGCTCCGCGCAGATCTTGCTCGAACATGCCGGCGAGCGGGTGGTCGTCACGGGCGATTACAAGCGCCGGCCCGATCCGACCTGCCTGCCGTTCGTCGCGACGGCATGCGATATTTTCGTGACCGAGGCGACGTTCGCGCTGCCCGTGTTCCGGCATCCGCCGATTGAGCAGGAGATCGCCAAGCTGCTCACCGTCCGCGCGCTCCATCCCGATCGTTGCGTGCTGGTGGGCGCCTATGCGCTCGGCAAGGCGCAACGGGTGATCGCCGAGTTGCGCCGGGCGGGCTATGGCGAGCCGATCTGGCTGCACGGCGCGCTGGAGCGGATGTGCGCGCTATACGAGGAACTGGGCGTCGCGCTTGGTCCGCTGCGGTTGGTGGCGGATGCGGGGAGGGCCGATCTGGCCGGGCAGATCGTGCTGTGCCCGCCCGGCGCGCTCAATGATCGCTGGAGCCGGCGGCTGCCCGATCCGATCACCGCGATGGCGAGCGGCTGGATGCGGGTGCGCCAGCGCGCCCGCCAGCGCAATGTCGAACTGCCCCTGATCATCTCCGACCATGCCGACTGGGACGAACTCACCGCCACCATCGCGGAGGTGGCCCCGCGCGAAACATGGATCACCCACGGCCGCGAGGACGCGCTGCTGCGCTGGTGCGAACTGCATCAACGGCAGGCACGGGCGCTGGCCCTCGTCGGCTATGAAGATGAGGGGGAGGATGATTGACCATGTGCGACGAGCCGCCGCGAAAACGGGATGAGGGCTGAGCATGAGCATGGAGCGTTTTGCCGCACTGGTCGACGGGCTGGTCTATACGCGCAGCCGCAACGGCAAGTTACAGCTGATCGCGGATTATCTGCGCACGACGCCCGATCCCGACCGCGGCTGGGCGCTGGCGGCGCTGACCGATGGCCTTGATTTCCCGGCGGTCAAGGGATCGACCATCCGCAATCTGCTGATGGCGCGGGTCGATCCGGTGCTGTTCACGCTCTCGCGCGACTATGTGGGCGATACGGCGGAAACGGCCAGTCTGCTCTGGCCCGGCCCGGATTCGCCCGCCGACCCGCCGGGCATGACGCAAGCGGTCGAGGCGCTGGCGCAGATGACGCGGCTGAGCGTGATGGGCGATCTGGCGGCTTTGCTCGACCGGCTGGATGCGGCCGGGCGTTTCGCGCTGCTCAAGCTGGCGACGGGGGGCATGCGCGTGGGCATTTCCGCGCGGCTCGCCAAGGCGGCATTTGCGCAGGCATTTGGCGTGAGCATCGATGATGTCGAGGAATATTGGCACGGGCAGAGGCCGCCTTATCAGCCGCTGTTCGACTGGGCGGCCAATGGCGGGCCGCCGCCCCGTGATGGCGATCAGCCGCTGTTCCGGCCGTTCATGCTGGCCCATCCGCTTGACGAGACGGTGGTCGACATGGCCGATTATGCCGCCGAGTGGAAATGGGACGGCATCCGTGTGCAGATCGTCCATGCCGGCGGCGAGACGCGACTATATTCCCGCACCGGCGACGATATTTCCGGGAGCTTCCCCGAGATTGTCGCGGCGATGGACCTTGACGCGGTGCTGGACGGGGAACTGCTGGTCCGCGGCACCCATCAGGGCGGCGCGCAAGGCAGTGCGGCCAGCTTCAATGCGCTTCAGCAGCGATTGGGGCGCAAGACGGTCTCCAGGGCGATGCTCGCGGATTATCCGGCCTTTGTCCGCCTTTACGACCTGCTGATCGTGGACGGGGAGGATCTGCGGCTGCTGAGCTGGGAGCAGCGGCGGACGATGCTGGAAGCCTTTGTGCCACGGCTCGACCCGCAGCGCTTTGATCTCTCGCCGGTGATTGCGGCCGCCAGTTTCGAGGCGCTGGCGGCGCTCCGCGAGCGGGCGCGCGCGGATGCGATCGAAGGCGTGATGCTCAAGCGGCGGGACAGCCCCTATGTGGCGGGACGGCGCACGGGTCTGTGGTATAAATGGAAGCGCGATCCGCTGCTGGTCGACTGCGTGCTCATGTATGCGCAGCGCGGAAGCGGCAAGCGATCATCCTTCTACTCGGACTTCACCTTTGGCTGCTGGGCCGGCGACCCGGATGCGGGGGCTGACCTGCTGCCGGTGGGCAAGGCCTATTTCGGCTTTACCGACGAAGAGCTGAAATGGCTCGACAGTCATGTCCGTCGCCATACCGTCAATCGCTTCGGGCCGGTGCGGGAGACGGACAAGAGCCTGGTGCTCGAGGTCGCGTTCGATTCTGTGCATGAGAGCAAACGGCACAAATCCGGGCTGGCCATGCGCTTCCCGCGCATCAACCGCATCCGCGCCGACAAGCCGGCGCATGAGGCCGACCGGATTGCGACATTGCGCGTGATGATGAAGGGGTAGCCAGACGGGCCCCAACAGAAAGGGCGGCGCCGCATTGCGGCACCGCCCTTCGGAATTGCTCAGACCGGCCGTGAAGCCGGAGGCAATTACTCAGCCGCAGGGGCTGCGTTTTCGTTCGTGGCGTTCAGCTCATCGGCAGCGTTGGCAACGGCATCAGCCGCATTGTCAACAGCGTCGGCAGCGTTGTCCAGCTCATCAACGACAACTTCGTTGACGGCGTCGTTCGATTCAGCGGCGGGCTTCTCGCCGCATGCCGCCAAGCTCATCAGCACAACAGCAGCGCTCGCCACAGCAAACTTCTTCATATTATTTGGCTCCCATAGCAATGTGCGTGCTCCAGCAAGGGGCACGAGCCGCCCAATTAACGCTTGCGGCAGGGAAATCAATAGAGTTATCAACCTAACCGATAGGAAATCGTCGCCGCGCAAATTTGCTTTTGGCCATGCCAACCGGCCGGAAAATCCCGGTGTTGCGCAGCCGCCATCGGCGATGTCGCCTAAATTTGCCAAGAAAGCCCGGCTCGGCTAATCGGGCGCGGAATTTCGTACAGCTCAAGCGTTCCAGAAGGACCGATATCGATGGCCGTCCAGTACAGCTACGTCATGAAGGATCTGACCAAGACCTTCCCCGGCGCCAACAAGCCTATTTTCAACAATATCAACCTGCAATTCCTGCCGGGCACCAAGATTGCGATCATCGGCGTCAACGGCGCGGGCAAGTCCACGCTGATGAAGGTCATGGCCGGCATGGACACCGAGTTTCAGGGTGAGGCCTGGGCGGCGGAAGGCGTCAAGGTGGGCTATCTGGCGCAGGAGCCGCAGCTCGACGCCAGCAAGACCGTCCTTGAAAATGTGAAGGATGGCGTGCGCGGCGTCGCCGATCTGGTCGATCGCTTCAACGAGATCAGCAACATCATGGGCGATCCGCCCGAGGATGTGGATTTCGACGCGCTGATGACCGAGATGGGCGAATTGCAGGAGAAGATCGACGCGGTCGACGGCTGGACACTCGACAACCAGCTGGAAATCGCGATGGAAGCGCTGCGCTGCCCGCCGGGCGACTGGAGCGTCGAGAATCTCTCGGGCGGTGAGAAGCGCCGCATCGCGCTGTGCCGCCTGCTGCTCGAAAAGCCGGGCATCCTGCTGCTCGACGAGCCGACCAACCATCTCGACGCCGAGAGCGTGCAGTGGCTGGAGCAGCATCTCATCAACTATACCGGCAACGTGATCCTCGTCACCCACGACCGCTACTTCCTCGACAATGTCGTGGGCTGGGTGCTGGAGCTGGATCGCGGCCGGGGCATTCCCTTTGAGGGCAATTACTCCAACTGGCTGGAAGCCAAGGCCAAGCGCATGGGCCAGGAGGAACGCGAGGAAGCCGGCCGCCAGAAGGCGATCAAGGAGGAGCTGGAGTGGATTCGCCAGTCCCCCAAGGCGCGGCAGACCAAGAGCAAGGCGCGTATCCGGGCATTTGACGAGCTGGTCGAGAAGCAGGAGAATCGCGCGCCGGGCAAGGCGCAGATCGTCATCCAGACGCCCGAGCGGCTGGGCGGCAAGGTCATCGAGATCAAGAATGTCAGCAAGTCCTATGGTGACAAGCTATTGTTCGAGGACCTGTCCTTCCTGCTGCCGCCGGGCGGCATCGTCGGCGTGATCGGCCCCAACGGCGCGGGCAAGTCCACGCTGTTCCGCCTCATCACCGGGCAGGAAAAGCCCGATGCCGGCGAGGTCGACATCGGCCCGACGGTGAAGCTGGGCTATGTCGACCAGAGCCGCGACGCGCTCAATCCCGACCATAATGTGTGGGAGGAAATCTCCGGCGGCCATGATCTCATGACCATCGGCAAGCATGAGATGCAGACGCGGGCCTATGTCGGCGCGTTCAACTTCAAGGGCGGCGACCAGCAGAAGAAGGTCGGCCAGCTCTCCGGCGGTGAGCGCAACCGCGTCCACATGGCCAAGATGCTGAAGGAGGGCGGCAACGTGCTGCTGCTCGACGAACCGACCAACGATCTCGACGTCGAGACGCTGCGCGCGCTGGAAGATGCGCTGGAGAATTTCGCCGGCTGCGCCGTGGTCATCAGCCATGACCGCTTCTTCCTCGATCGCCTCGCGACGCATATCCTCGCCTTCGAGGGCAACAGCCATGTCGAATGGTTCGAGGGGAACTTCGCCTCCTATGAGGAGGATAAGCGCCGCCGGCTGGGCGACGCGGCCGACCGGCCGACGCGGCTTGCCTATAAGAAGCTCACGCGCTGAAGCGCGGCGCGTGATCGGCCACCGGGCGGATCACGCGCCGGCTCTCATGGCATGGTGACTGGCATGGCGGCGGCAGGGGCGGGATTACCGGCCACCGCGTTTCGATCAGGAGGTCGCCGCGACGTGGGGGTTCCGCCTCATGCTTGCGCGGCGGGGAGTGCCGCTGGAGCAGCAGAGCGCACTGCGCGGTGCTATGCAGTCACCGTCATGGAGTGCCGCCCGTTCGGCAAAGCGGGCGCAGCGTCATGTGAGGGGCGGGCGCTTGCTTCGCCCGTGAGCGTCGGTTCAGGCGCTCAGCCCCGCCTCATTCATAGGGTGAGAATTCGCCGGTCTGCTCGTCGAGCAGGTGGAGCACCCCGTCCGCCACCGCGAAATAGGCGCCCTTCAGGGCCAGCGCGTTGCGCTCCTCCTTCTCGCGGATCCACGGGAAGGTGCGCAGATTGGCGAGGCTGACCTTGACCGCGGCATGCTCCATGGCGCGTCTGGCGTCCCGCCCGCGGTCCTCGCCATAATCGGCGACGACCTGTGCGCGGGCCTCGTCCAGCATGGAGATCCAGCCGGCGATGAAGCCCCCTTCGCCCGGCGGGGCATCGTGCAGATCCTGCGTGAGGGCGGCCGAGCAGCCGCCGCACAGGCCATGGCCCATCACCAGCACTTCCTGAATGCCGAGAATCTGGATGGCGAACTCCAGCGCGGAGGACACGCCATGCAGGCCTTTGCTGGTCTCGAACGGCGGGACCAGCGCGCCGACGTTGCGCACGACGAAAATCTCGCCGGGATGACTGTCGAAGATGATAGTCGGGTCGACTCGACTATCCGAACAGGCAATCACCATGACGCCGGGATGCTGCCCGTCGCGCAATTCATCCCAGCGGGCGCGCTGATGCGCCCATTCGGTCGTGCGGAACCGGCGATAGCCGGCCAGCAAATCTTTGAATGTCCCCATAGGATTTTGCTCCTGCAACAGTTCGATGGGGCTGGCAACCCGCTGATGTCATCGCTATCTGGGGCGCATGAACGATCTTTCGTCCGATCCGCGCCTCACCCCGCTCCGCAAACCCGACTGGATCCGCGTCAAGGCGCCGGTCAGCGCCGGCTATGAGGCGACGCGCAAATTGATGCGCGAGAAGGGGCTGGCGACGGTCTGTGAAGAGGCCGCCTGCCCGAACATCGGCGAATGCTGGACCAAGAAGCACGCCACGGTGATGATCCTGGGCGATACCTGCACGCGGGCCTGCGCCTTCTGCAACGTCAAGACCGGCATGCCGCGCGCGGTCGATCCGCGCGAGCCGCAGAACCTGGCCGATGCCTGCGCGGAGATGGGGCTGGAGCATATCGTGGTCACGTCCGTCGACCGCGACGATCTGCCCGATGGCGGCGCGCATCAGTTCGTCAAGGTGATCGAGGCGCTGCGCCGGACGACTCCGCAGACCACCATCGAGATTTTGACGCCGGATTTCCGCAACAAGCATATGGCCGCCGTCGAAGCGATCGTCGCCGCGGGGCCGGATGTCTATAATCACAATCTGGAAACGGTGCCGCGGCTCTATCCCACCATCCGGCCGGGCGCGCGCTATTATGCCTCGCTGCGGCTGCTGGAGACGGTGAAGCGGCACGATCCCGCGATCTTCACCAAGTCCGGCGTCATGCTCGGGCTGGGCGAGGAGCGGCTGGAAGTGCATCAGGTGATGGACGATATGCGCTCGGCCGATGTCGACTTCCTCACCATGGGCCAATATTTGCGGCCCACGCCCAAGCACGCCCCGGTGATGGAATTCGTCACGCCGCAAAGCTTCAAGGCCTATGCCGCGATTGCGCGTGCCAAGGGGTTCCTGCAGGTCGCGTCCAGCCCGCTCACCCGCTCCAGCTACCATGCCGGCGAGGATTTCGCGCAGATGCGGGCGGCGCGCGAGGCTGCTCTGGCCCGGAAGGCCTGACACAGCAATGCCCACACATAAGGAAACGCGGCGGCTCCCTTACTCGCCGGAGCAGATGTTCGACCTCGTGGCCGATGTCGCGCGCTATCCGGAGTTTCTGCCCTGGGTGAGCGCGATCCGCGTGCGCTCGGACAGCGAGAGCGAGATGATCGCGGACATGATCGTCGGCTTCAAGGGACTGCGCGAGAGCTTCACCTCGCGCGTCATCAAGGAACGGGCGCGCAGCGTGCATGTCGATTATGTTGACGGGCCGCTGCGCCACCTGAGCAATGACTGGCAGTTCCGGCCGGATGGCGAGGGCGGCGTGCTCATCGACTTCGAGGTCGATTTCTCGTTCAAGAACCGGATGTTCGAGATGCTGGCCGGGCAGGTGTTCGACCGCGCCTTGCGCAAGATGATCAACGCCTTCGAGACGCGCGCCGATGCGCTTTATGCGCCTGAAGCATCCGGCAGCAGCAGCTCCAGCGCGCATAGCGCGGCCTGAACGCGGATAGCGCCGCGCCCGGTATCGTCGAACCGGCGCAGGTCCGCGACGATATCCTCGCTGTCGCCATGGCTGTCGGCCTCGCGCTCGGCCCGGGCGAAGACGACGGTGCCGACCGGCTTCATCTCGCTGCCGCCGTCCGGCCCGGCAATGCCGGTGATCGAGACGGCGATATCCGCGCCGCTCCGAGCGAGCGCGCCTTGCGCCATGGCCCAGGCGGTGGCGATGGAGACGGCGCCGAACGTATCCAGCACATCCTCGCTGACGCCGAGCATCGCGGTCTTCTGCGCGTTGGAATAAGTGACATAGCCACCCTCGAACGTGGCGGATGAGCCGGGGATCTCCGTGAGCGCGGCCGAGACGAGACCGCCGGTGCAGCTTTCCGCGACGACGATGCGCCGGCCCAGCGCGCTGTTTTCCGCAATGACCCGCCGGGCCAGCGCAACGAGCGCTTCGGGCAGGACGGAGGGGGTGGGATCAGCCAGCATCATAGGGGGCGAACCATGAGCGTTTCGGCCCGCAAAGCCAACCCTAACATGACGGCAGCCGCACCGTGGCGACGACCTGCGCGGCAATGCCTTCGCCCCGGCCGGTCAGGCCCAGCCGCTCGGTGGTGGTTGCCTTCACGCTCATGCACGCCACGTCGATGGCCATGATCTGCGCGAGGCGGGCGCGCATCGCCTCGCGATGGGGGCCGATTTTCGGCGCTTCGCAGATGATGGTGACATCGACATGGTCGATCACGCCCTGCCGCGCCGCCACGCGCTGCGCGGCGAAGGCGAGGAACTGGTCCGACCGCGCGCCGCGCCATTGCGGGTCGGAGGGGGGAAAGTGGCTGCCGATATCGCCCTCGGCCAGCGCGCCGAGCAGGGCGTCGACTAGCGCGTGGATGGCGACATCCGCATCGCTGTGGCCGGCCAGGCCGTGGCTGTGCGGAATGGCGACGCCGCCAAGCCAGAGCGCCTCGCCCGCGACCAGCCGGTGGACATCGAAGCCGAGGCCGGCGCGGCTGATCATGACGGGTGCAAGCTGGCGTTCCATGCGGTCATGGTCTCCGGGATAGGTGATTTTTTCGAGCGCGGGATCGCCCGCGACCAGTTGCACGGTCTCGCCGTGGGCGCGCAGCATTTGCGCGTCGTCGGTCGGCTCATGGTCGGCTGGCCAATTGCGGTGGGCGGCAAGAATGGCGTCGAACCGGAAGCCTTGCGGCGTCTGGACGCGGCGCAGCGCCGCGCGATCGACGACGTCCCCGGCGGCATCGTCCTGCGCCAGCACCAGCGTATCGGCGACGGGCAGAACCGGCATGACGCCGGCCGCGCCCGCATCGAGCGCGGCGATGAGGCGCCCGAGCACGGCGGCAGGGAGACGCGGGCGGGCGCTGTCATGAATGAGGATATGGCTGGGCGGCGAACCATCCGCTGCCAGCGCATCGAGGGCGGCGCGGACCGAGAGGCGGCGGGTCGCGCCGCCCTCGACGATGCGCAGGCCGTCCGCCAGATCGCCCAGAACCGCACGGGCTTGCGCGTCAGCGCCGGGCGCGACGACGAGCAAGATCTCGCCGATCCGGTCGTGCGCGCGCATCGCCGCTATGGCGTGGGCGAGGAGCGGCCGGCCGGCCAGCAAGCGATATTGTTTCGGCGTTGGATCGCCGCTGCGGGAGCCGGTCCCGGCGGCGAGGATGATGGCGGCAAGGCGGTTCGCGGTCGACATGGGGAGCGCTTAGAGCATTTCCGCGGAGGAAGGAAATATCCGGCGGCCCCGTGGAGCGAGCCCGCGCGCTGTCCCGGCCTGGCGAGCGCGCCAGTGCTGACCGAGCCGTTGCTTGCCGGGCGGCCCGTTTCGCGCTATTGGCGCTGCCTGTTTTTTAGGCAATTTATCATGACGACGCTCCTCAAGCCCATCCAGATCGGCCCGGTCACCATCGACCAGCCCGTGATCCTCGCGCCGATGACTGGCGTGACGGACATGCCGTTCCGCACCCTCGTGCGGCGCTATGGCTCGGGTCTCAACGTGACCGAGATGATCGCCTCGCCCGCGATGATCCGCCAGACGCGCCAGTCGCTGCAAAAGGCGGCCTGGCATGCGAGCGAGGAACCCTGCTCGATGCAGCTGGCCGGTTGCTCGCCCACGGAAATGGCGGAAGCGGCCAAGCTCAATGCGGATCGCGGCGCGGCGATCATCGACATCAATATGGGCTGCCCGGTGAAGAAGGTGGTGAACGGCGATGCCGGCTCCGCGTTGATGCGCGACCTGCCGCTCGCGGCCAGCCTGATCGCGGCGACGGTGAAGGCGGTCGACGTGCCGGTCACCGTCAAGATGCGGATGGGCTGGGACCATGCCAGCCTCAATGCGCCGGAGCTGGCGCATATCGCCGAGGATCTGGGCGCGAAGCTGATCACCGTGCACGGCCGCACGCGCAACCAGATGTACAAGGGCAGCGCGGACTGGGCGTTTGTGCGCAAGGTCAAGGAGGCGGTGCGCCTGCCGGTCATCGTCAATGGCGATATCTGCTCGATCGCGGACGCCCGCACGGCGCTGGCGCAGAGCGGCGCGGATGGCGTGATGATCGGTCGTGGCGCTTATGGCCGCCCATGGCTGCTGGGGCAGGTGATGGAAGCGCTGGCCACTGGCCATGAGCGGCCCGACCCATCGATATCCGAACAATATCACCTGATTATAGAGCATTACCACGCGATGCTCGCACATTATGACGAGCTGGTCGGCGTCAATATGGCGCGCAAGCATCTGGGCTGGTATACACGTGGCCTGCCCGGATCGGCCGAGTTCCGCAACATGGTCAATCAGGTGCCCGAGGCGAGCAAAGTGCTGGAGATGCTGGAGCGTTTCTATGCGCCGTTCATCGCTGAGCCGGCGCTTGCGCAGCCCACGCCCAATCCCCTTCTGAATGCCGCCTGATACCACAGAGCCATGGCCGGAAGGCCGACCCGAAGGCCATCCGGCTGCCGCTGATCTGATTGCCGCTCATCCGGTCGCAACGCTGCTGATCGATGCAGAGGGGCAGATTGTGTCCGCCAATGCGCGCGCGGAATCCCTGCTCAATATGGCGCGCTCGGCGCTGGTCGGGAGCGTCGTCAGCCGCGTGCTGCGGATTGCCGATCCCCGGCTCGATGCGGCGATCTGGCTGACCGACAAGCCGCTCTCGGCTTATGACGTCGAGGTTCATGCCGGTCGCAATGCGGCCGTGGCGATGGATATCTTGATCAACCCGCTGCTGGACGATGAGCGCTGGCGGATTGTCGCGCTGCATGTCCATGGCCAGAGCCAGACGCTCGGCATGCGGCGTGGCTCGCTCGGCATCCGCTCCGCGACCGGGGCGGCGGCCATGCTGGCCCATGAGATCAAGAACCCGCTCTCCGGCATTCGCGGCGCGGCGCAACTGATCGAGGGCGAGGCCAGCGCGGCGTCGCGGCCGCTCACCCGGCTGATCTGCGACGAGGTGGACCGCATCGCGGCGCTCATCGACCGGATGGAGGATTTCACCAGCAACCAGCCGCTGGCGTGCGCCCCGGCCAATATCTATCCCTTGCTCGACCGCGCGGTGGAGATTGCGGTGGCCGGCTTTGCCCGCGCCTGCCCGATCAGCCGCCATTATGATCCCTCGCTGCCCTATGCGCAGGTGAATGGCGATGCGCTGGTCCAGATCATGCTCAACCTCGTCAAAAATGCGGTGGAGGCGGTCGAGGGGCAGGCAGGCGGCGCGGTGCAGGTGGCGACGGCCTATCGGCATGGCCTGTCCATGCTCGGCGCGCATGGCGAGCATGCCGCGCCGCTGCAAATCGAGATACAGGTGATCGACAATGGCCCCGGCGTGCCCGACACTATCCGCGATGTGCTGTTCAATCCGTTCATTTCCGCCAAGCGCAGCGGGCAGGGGCTGGGCCTGGCGCTTGTCGACAAGCTGGTGCGAGATATGAACGGCCTCGTCCAATATGAACGGGATGGCGGCCGCTCGATCTTCCGCGTGCTGCTGCCGATCGGGACGACCGGATGACGCGGCGCGTGGGCAAGATTCTGGTGGTCGATGATGATCCGGCCATCTGCCTCGTCATTGGCGAGGCGCTCAAGCGGCAGGGGCATATCGTGCGCACGGTGGGGACGATCGCCGGGCGGCGCGAGGCCCTGCCGGGATTCGCGCCGGATATCCTCATTACCGATGTGATGCTGCCCGATGGCGACGGGCTGGACGATGTCAGCGCGATCCTCGCCGAGCGACCGGGCCTCAAGGTCATCATTCTCTCGGCGCAGAATACGCTGAACACGGCGGTGCGGGCGACCGGGCAGGGCGCGTTTGAGTATCTACCAAAACCATTTGATCTCAATGAGTTGTCGCGCGCTGTTGATGAGGCGTTGAGCCTTGAAGAAGCCGCTCTGCGCGACGCGGCGGAGCAGCAGGCGGGCGACGAGCTGCCGCTGATCGGCCGGTCACCGCAGATGCAGGACGTCTATCGCACCATCGCGCGGGTGGTCGGCAATGATCTCAACATTCTCATTCTGGGCGAATCGGGCACTGGCAAGGAGCTGGTGGCCGAAGCCATTCACGGCTTTGGTCCGCGCCGCGCGCAGCCCTTCATCGCGATCAACATGGCGGCGATCCCGCGCGAACTGATCGAGGCGGACCTGTTCGGTCACGAGAAAGGCGCCTTCACCGGCGCGCTGGCGCGCTCGGCGGGCAAGTTCGAGCAGGCCGAGGGCGGCACGCTGTTTCTGGACGAGATTGGCGACATGCCGATGGACGCGCAGACCCGGTTGCTGCGGGTCCTCCAGTCCGGCGAGGTGATGGCGGTGGGCGGCACGCGCTCGATGCGGGTGAATGTGCGCATCATTGCCGCCACCAATCAGGATCTGCCCGATCTCATTGCGCAGGGGCGGTTTCGCGAGGATCTGTTCTACCGCCTCAATGTCGTGCCCATCCGCCTGCCGGCGCTGCGCGAACGGGCGGGGGACGTCCCCCTGCTGGCGCGCCATTTCCTCGATCAGGCGGCGCAATCCGGCCTGCCGCGCAAGGGGCTGGCAGAGGCGGCGGCGGCCCTGCTGGCGCAGCATGACTGGCCGGGCAATGTCCGCGAGCTGCAAAATCTGATGAAGCGGCTGACCGTGCTCACGCGCGATCAGGAGATTCAGGTCCGCCATTTGCAGCAGGTGCTGCCGCTGGCGGACCTGCCGCGCCTGATGACGGGCGCGGATGCCGCCGATCTGCGCGAGGCGACCCGCCGCTGGGCGCGGGCACAGTTGACCGTCGGCGGAGGGCAGGCCCCGGACGATCTGCATGAGCAATTGCTGGCGATCGTCGAGCCCGTGCTGCTGGGCGAGGCGCTGGCGGCGCTGGATGGCAACCAGATTCGCGCCGCCGCCATGCTGGGGATGAACCGCAATACGCTGCGCAAGAAACTCACCCATTACGACATTGATCCGACCATGCCGCTGCGCGAGCGCTGATGCGGCGAGGCCGGGCGACCACGGTGTGGCGGGAATGGACCGGTCGGATGCTCGGGCAGGACATCACCCGGCTGACGGCCCTTTAAAGCGTGTTCCCAGCGACACGCTGATGTTGTATTGCTGCCATGATGGAGCGGACAGCGAGCCTGCATGAGGGGGATTATGAGCCGGGCCGGACCTTGTTCGGCTCGCGCACCCTTGCCCGCCTTGCCGAACCGCTGGCCGGCGCAACCCTGCTCGCCATTGCGGCTTTCACCTATTGGCTGATCGGCCGCCCGCAACAGGAGGATATGCTGATCAGCGCGCCGGTGGTGGCGCTGCTCCTCGTCGTCAATCTGCTGCCGGCCATCGTGCTGCTGGTGCTGATCGGCCAGCGTATCGCCCGGCGGCGCGCGACGCGCAGCCTGGTGGGCGGCGGCGGGCGCCTGCATGTGCGGCTGGTCGCGCTGTTCTCGATGATCGCCAGTGTGCCGCTGCTGCTGGTGGTGATCTTCGCTTCGCTGCTGTTCCAATATGGCGTGCAGTTCTGGAACTCCGCCGATGCGCGCGGCATGCTGCAAAATGCCAGCGATCTGGCGCGGGGCTATTACCAGTCCAACCTCAAGGATCTTGGGGATGAGACCGGCATCATGGCCAGCGATCTGCGCGACTATCTCTCGGAATCGCCGATCACCAGCCCGTCCTTCACCGAGGGCTATGTCTATCAGGTGGTGACGCGCAAGCTGAACCGCTCGGCCATTTTCGAGGTGGGCAAGGATGGCACGGTGATGCCGCCCGTCGCCACGGTGGACCCCGAGCAGCGCACCGCGCCGGATATTCTCACGCCCGATGTGGTCAAGCGGCTGCGCGGCGGCGAGCCGGTGGTCGTGCAGGCCAAGCCCGACCAGATCGAGGCCTTTGTCGAACTCTATCCGAACTCGAATACATTTCTCTATGCCACGCGGGATTCCGCCGCCACGGCCTTTAGCGAGATGAAGCGCGCGCAGGCGGTGCTGGGCGATTATGAGGAGTTCACGACGCGCTCCCGCCAGTTGCAGCTGCAGTTCAATATCGCGCTGTTCATCGGCGCGCTGATGCTGGTCGGCACCGCGGTGTGGATCGCGTTGGCAGTGGCGGATCGGCTCGTGCGGCCAGTGGGCGAGCTGGTGGATGCGGCGCGGCGGGTGACGGCGGGCGACCTGTCCGCCCGTGTCACCGATCCGCGCGCCCAGGATGAACTGGGCACGCTCGCCGGCGCGTTCAACCGCATGACGCAGCGGCTGGAAGCGCAGACCGGGGCGCTGGTTTCAGCCAATAATCAGCTCGCCAATCGACGCGCGCTGATCGAGGCCGTGCTCTCCGGCGTGAGCGCAGGCGTGATCTCGGTCGATCAGCATGGCGTCATCCAGCTGCTCAACAGCTCGGCCATGGCGCTGCTGGTCGAGCCGGGCGTGCAGGCAGTGGGCCTGCCGCTGAGCGAATTGTCCGAAGAGCTGGCCCAGCTGATGGAGGCGGGATCGGGGAGCGATATCATCCAGATCCGCACGCCCGGCGATGTCCGCACGCTTGCCGCGCAGGTGGTGGCGGAAGACGGCAATCGCGTGCTGACCTTTGATGACATCACCCAGCAATTGCTCGACCAGCGCCGCGCCGCCTGGTCGGACGTGGCGCGGCGGATCGCGCATGAGATCAAGAACCCGCTGACCCCGATCCAGCTCGCCGCCGAGCGGTTGCAGCGCCGCTACGGCAAGGAGGTCCAGTCCGATCCCGGCACCTTCCAGCGGCTGACCGAGACGATCGTGCGGCAGGTGGGCGACTTGCGGCGCATCGTGGATGAATTCACCTCCTTCGCGCGCATGCCCAAGCCGGTGTTCCGGGAGGAGGCGGTGGTCGATATCGCCCGCCATGCGATGTTCCTGCACGAAGTCGCGCACCCGCGTATCGCCTTCGAATTTCTGTGCGAGGGGGGAGAGCCCATGCTCGTCTGCGACCGGCGGCAGATCGGTCAGGCGCTCACCAATATCGTCAAGAACGCGGTCGAAGCCATCGAGCAGCGCCATTTGCGGGACTATCCGCCCGGTGACGGCGCGGACCTCCCGGCGCCACCCTATGGCCATGTCACCATGCGCGTGGCGGGGAATGAGAGCGAAGTGACCATCACCGTCGCCGACGATGGCGTTGGCCTGCCGGTCGAGCGTGAGCGGATCATCGAACCCTATATGACGACGCGGGCCAAGGGCACCGGCCTGGGCCTGGCGATCGTGAAGAAGATTGTCGAGGAACATTATGGTTCCATGACATTTGGCGATGCGGACAGCGGCGGCGCGATTGTGCGGCTTCGCTTCGATGTGGCGCGCCTTGAACGCCTTGGGGAAGATGGCGAGGATCGGCCCGGAGAATCTGTGAGAGAGGCATTGAATGGCGCTTGATGTTCTGATTGTCGACGATGAGGCGGATATTCGCGAGCTGGTGGCCGGCGTGCTGGAGGATGAAGGCTTCGAGACACGCCTTGCCGCCAATAGCGACGAGGCGCTGGAGGCTGTCGCCGCGCGGCGACCCTCGCTGGTGCTGCTCGACGTCTGGCTGCAGGGCTCGCGGCTGGATGGGCTGGAGCTGCTCGAGGAAATCAAGCGGGGTGACCCGAGCCTGCCGGTGCTGATGATCTCCGGCCATGGCAATATCGACACGGCGGTGGCCGCCATCCGGCGCGGCGCGGTGGATTTCATCGAAAAGCCGTTTGAGTCCGACCAGCTGCTGCACATTGTCGGCCGGGCGACCGAGACCGAGCGCCTGCGCCGGGAAAATCAGGTGCTGCGGGCGCGGTCCGGACAGGATGAGGAACTGACCGGCACCAGCAACGCCATCAACGCGGTGCGCGCGACCATCAAGAAAGTGGCGGCAACCGGCAGCCGGGTGCTGATTACCGGGCCGGCGGGCGTGGGCAAGGAAGTCGCCGCGCGGATGCTGCACAACTGGTCCGGGCGTGCCTCCGCACCGTTCGTGATCGTCACGGCGGCGCGGATGGAGCCGGAGCGGGCGGAAGAGGCGCTGTTCGGCGTGGAGGGCACGGACGGGGTCATTCGCCCCGGCCTGCTCGAACAGGCGCATGGCGGCACGCTGTTCCTCGATGAAATCGCCGATATGCCGATGACCACGCAGGGCAAGATCCTGCGCGTGCTCACCGACCAGAGCTTCACCCGGATCGGCGGCCAGCGGCTGGTGAAGGTGGATATCCGCGTGATTTCCTCCACCGCGCACGACCTGAAGGAGGATATCGCGGCGCGCCAGTTCCGCGAGGATCTCTATTATCGCCTCAATGTGGTGCCGCTGGTCATTCCGCCGCTCTCGGAACGGCGCGATGATATTCCCGGCCTCGTCGAGCATTATCTCGCCCGCTTTGCCGCCGAGCGCGGCATGCCAGCGCCGAACATGGCGAGCAATGCGATGGTGGCGTTGCAGGCCGGTGAGTGGCCGGGCAATGTGCGCCAGCTGCGCAATGTGGTCGAGCGCACGATCATCCTGGCCCCCATGCAATCGGGCGACACGATCGAGCTGGATATGCTCCCGGTCGAGGCGACGGGCGGCAATGAGGAGCTCGGGCTGTCCAGCGCGATCATGGGGGCGCCGCTGCGCGAGGCGCGCGAGAATTTCGAGCGGGAATATCTGCGCATCCAGATCAAGCGCTTTTCCGGGAACATATCCCGCACGGCGGCCTTTATCGGCATGGAGCGCTCGGCCCTGCACCGCAAGCTCAAGTCGCTGGGGCTGGGCGAGGAGCGGGAGTAGGCCGCGCCGCCGCGCCAGATCACATCGACTTTGTGCGGTGCGGCGAAGACATCTGGATTTACGCCGGAAATTCGCCTAGGTTAACGGCCGTTCCACTGTGGGAAAACGCGATGCCCGGTATCGGGCACGATGCGAGCTATGACTCGCCAATAACGGAGTATAAAAATGGCAGATAAGCTTAACAATCTTCAGGATATTTTCCTGAACAGCCTCCGTAAGAGCAAGACGCCGGTGACGATGTTCCTCGTCAAGGGCGTGAAACTTCAGGGCATCGTTACCTGGTTCGATAATTTTTCGGTGCTTCTGCGCCGGGACGGGCAGGTCCAGCTCGTCTATAAACATGCCATCTCCACGGTGATGCCGGCTCATCCGCTGGATCTCACCCGGATCGAGACGGCATTCCTCGAAAATGAGCGCAAGCCCAAGCTGCTGCAGGAGATTTTCCTCTCCGCCGTCCACAAGTCGGGTGATCCGGTGACGATGTTCCTCGTCAACGGCGTGATGCTCCAGGGCGATATTGCGGCGTTCGATCTGTTCTGCATGCTGTTGCAGCGCGATGGACTGGTCCAGCTCGTCTATAAGCATGCCATCTCGACCGTGCAGCCCGCCCATCCGCTCGATCTCTCGGGCGAAGGCGATACGGACGATGGCGAATGACCCCGGTAAAGGCCTGAACGATCGCGCATTTTACGGAACGTGAAGAAGTCGCGCGGGGCGCCCGCGCCGTTGTCGTCCATGCCGATCTGGGCGGGCGGCAGCGGCGTGACGTGTCCGCGCGGCTCGAAGAGGCCGCCGGGCTGGCGCGCGCCATCGGCCTCGATATTGTCGAGACGGCGGTGTATCGGGTGCGCCAGTCGCGCCCGGCTACGCTTTTCGGTTCCGGACAGGTGCATGAGATTGCCGCGCTGGTCGTCAGCGCCGGCGCCGAACTTGTCGTCGTCGACAATGGGTTGACCCCGATCCAGCAGAGCAATCTGGAAAAGGCGTGGTCCGTCAAGGTCATCGACCGCACTGGGCTGATCCTGGAGATATTCGGCGAGCGTGCCGCCACGGCCGAAGGACGCCTGCAGGTCGAGCTGGCGCATCTGGATTATCAGGCCGGGCGGCTGGTGCGCAGTTGGACTCACCTTGAGCGGCAACGTGGTGGTTTCGGCTTCCTCGGCGGGCCGGGCGAGACCCAGATCGAGGCGGATCGCCGCATGATCCGCGATCGCATGGCCCGCATCCGGCGTGAGCTGGATCAGGTGACGCGCACGCGCGGCCTGCACCGGGCGCGCCGACAGCGGGCGCCATGGCCGGTGATCGCGCTGGTGGGTTATACCAACGCCGGCAAATCGACCCTGTTCAACCGGCTGACCGGCGCGGATGTGATGGCGCAGGACATGCTCTTCGCCACGCTCGATCCGACGATGCGGCAGATCAGCCTGCCGGGGCTGGACAAGGCGATCCTGTCCGACACGGTGGGTTTCGTCTCCGAGTTGCCGACCCAGCTCATCGCCGCCTTCCGTGCGACGTTGGAGGAGGTGCTGTCTGCCGACCTCATTGTGCATGTTCGCGATATCGCCCACCCCGATACGGATGCGCAAAAGGCCGATGTGCTCGATGTGCTGGCTGATCTTGGCGTGGTGTCGGACGGGGCGGAAGAGCAGGGGATCGCCGCCCGTCCGCTCATCGAGATATGGAACAAGGCGGACCTGATCGACGACCCCGAATATCGGGAAGCGGTGCAGGCGCGGGCAGAGCGGGCGGGCGATGTCGTGCTCCTATCCGCGCTGACCGGCGACGGGGTTCCCGAATTGCGGCGCTTTCTGGCCGAGTTGCTGGAGCATGGGCATCGCCGCTATGAATTGACGCTGGATGGCCGCAATGGCGCGGCGCTGGCCTGGCTGCATGCGCATGGCGAGATCCTCGCGGAAGAGCACGAAACCCTGGAAGATTCGTTCCATGTTCAGGTCTCGGTCCGGATGGCGCCGGCCGATTATGAGCGTTTCCTGCGCCTGCATGGCGCGGCGATCAGGCGTGGCTGACAGCGACGGGGCTATTCGGCGCGCTTGACCGCTTGCCAGAGGGCTTCCTTCTCATCGAGCGACAGGCCGGCGAATGTCTCGCCCGCCATGGCCTCCATCGCCCGGAAGCGGCGCTCGAATTTTCGGTTGGCCGCCGCCAGGGCCATTTCCGCATTCACGCCATGATGCCGGGCAAGGTTGACGGCCGCGAAGAGCAGGTCGCCCATTTCCTCCGTCACCGCCGCGCTGCCTGAGGCTTCTTCCAGTTCATCCAGCTCTTCCAGTAGCTTGGCTCGCACATCTGCGATGTTGTCCCAATCAAAATCGACCGTGCTGGCGCGCTTCTGGAGCTTCTCGGCGCGGGTGAGGGCGGGCAGCGCCAGCGCGATGCCGGCCAGAGCCGAACGGTCGCTGGAGGCCTGCGCGCGCTCGGTCGCCTTGATGGCTTCCCAGCCGGGCGAGGCCGGGGCATCGGCAAGGATATGCGGCCGTCGCCGGATCATCTTGGCACAAATGGCGGCGATCACGTCGGCCAGATCGAACTGGCCGGCTTCCTCGGCGATGCGGCTATGGAAGACGACTTGCAGCAGCAGATCGCCCAGTTCGTCCCTGAGCGCTGCCATATCCTCCCGTGCGATGGCGTCCGCCGTTTCATAGGCTTCCTCCAGCGTATAGGGCGCGATGCTCGCAAAGCTCTGCGCCATCGCCCAGTCACAGCCCATGGCCGGATCACGCAAGCGCTCCAATATATGCTGGAGCGGAGTGATATCGGCCGCTTTGCCATCCATCGGGATCAACCAGTTCTGAAAAGGGGCGTAAGGCTCCAGTTAGAAGCGCGGTTCACCGGGGGCAACAGCGCAATTCCATCCTTTGTCGGACTGGCATGGCTGACGTGCCTGAAATGCGGCTTGCATTAATCGAGAATCATTCGCATTAGCGCCGGACGGTTGAAACTCATTATCAATAAAGGGGTTTGTCTTGTCTCGATTTCGTCATCATCCAATCGTCAGCGCGCCTGCCTATCTTGCGCTCAGCTGCGTCGGCCTGATCGCCGCGCCAGCCATCGCGCAGGACGGCGAGGGCGACGCTGCCCGGTTGGGAGGCGTTACCGTTATGGATACGGCCATTCATGAGAGCTATGATCGCAAGGAGGCTTCCTCCGTCAAGTTCACCCAGCCGCTGCTCGACACGCCCAGAAGCGTGACGGTCATCCCGCGCGAAGTGATCGAGGATCGCGGTTTCACGTCGCTGACCGATGTGTTACGCACCACGCCCGGCATCACGCTGGGCTCCGGGGAAGGCGGCACGCCGGTGGGCGACCGACCCTTCATTCGCGGCTATGAATCCAGCACGGACATGCAGATTGACGGCGTGCGCAATGTCGGCCGCTTCAGCCATGAGGTCTATAATCTGGAATCCGTCGAGGTCGTCAAAGGCCCCGGCGGCGCGCTAAACGGGCGCGGATCGACCGGCGGGAGCATCAACCTCGTGACCAAGTCGCCGCATGAAGGCGATGCGGTGGCGATCCGCGGCACGGTGGGCTCCGATGAGACCAAGCGCGTCACGCTCGACATCAACCATCAGCTGTCCGACAGCATCGCCGTGCGGATCAACGCGCTGGGGCATGACGCGAATGTGGCCGGGCGCGACGCCGTGACGGTGAGCCGCTGGGGTTTCGCGCCGTCCATCGCCTTTGGCCTGGGTGGCCCGGCGCGCGCGACGCTGAGCTATTCCTACCTCAAGACCGACGATATTCCGGATTTCGGCCATCCGTTCCAGAATTCCGGCACGGTCAGCCCGCTCAAGCTCGATCGCGACAATTTCTACGGCTTTGCCAATCGCGATTTCCGGCAGACGGAAGGCCATTTCGGCTCGGCGGTGCTGGAATATGACGTGGCGGACGGCATCACCCTGCGCAATTCGACGCGGCTGGTGCGCACGACCAATGAATATATCATCAGCCGCCCGAGCTTCAACACGACCACGGCCACGCCGGCGACCGGTCTGGTCGCGGTCGATTTCCGCTCGGCGAACATCCTTACTGAGGGCTTCCTCAACCAGACCGACCTGCGCGGCAGTTTCGAGACCGGTGGCATCGAGCACAGCGTCATCGGCGGGATCGAATATAGCAAGGAAAAGCAGCGCAGCCGCGCGGCCTGGACGCAGGTGGCGGGCTCGGGTGCGCTGTTCCAGTCGCTGGCCAATCCCGATCCCTATGCCGCGTTCAATGCGCTGGTGAAGGTGCCGTTGGCCGCGCCGGCCGTGCCGATCCAGCATGAGACCAAGGCGGCTTTCCTGTTCGACACGCTGACGCTGAGCGAGCAGTTCCAGATCAATCTGGGCCTTCGGTACGACCGCTATGAGGTGTCGGATGGCACGCGGGCGGCGACGAACGACCTGTGGAACTATCAGGCCGGCCTCGTCTACAAGCCGGTGCCCAATGGCAGCCTCTATCTCTCCTACGGCACCTCATCCAACCCGTCGGGCGAATGCGCCGGCATGGCCGGTGGTGCGGAGGGCGCGGGCGCCTGCACGCTGACCAATAATAATGTCAATCTGGCGCCCGAGCGCGCAAAGAGCTGGGAACTGGGCACGAAATGGGATGTGCTCGACGAGCAGCTTTCGCTGACGGCGGCGGTGTTCCAGACGAAGAAGGACAATGCCCGCGCGACCGATCCGGTCACCGGGACGGTCCAGCTGGTCGGCAATAATCGCGTGCGCGGTTTCGAGCTGGGCGTGTCGGGCAATATCACGCCGGCATGGAACGTCTTTGGCGGTTATACCTATCTTGACGCCAAGCTGATCGACGATGGCGCGGGCAATAACAGCGGCAAGCAGATCAAGTTCATCGCCCCGCATAGCTTCAGCCTCTGGTCGACCTATCAGGTGACGCCGCAACTCGATCTGGGCGGCGGGGTCAACTATACCGGGAAGCGCTATGTGAATGACGCGAACACCCAGACGTTCCGGCCTTATGCGCGGCTGGATGCGACGATCGGCTATGCGGTGAGCGACAATCTGGACCTGCGCCTCAACGTGCAGAACCTGACCAACAAGCTCTATTATGATGCGTCGCATGTCGGTATTTTCGCCAATGTCGCGCCGGGCCGGTCGGCATTGTTGACGGCGAACCTGCGCTACTGAAACAGGGCGCCATGACGGGACGGACGGTTTGTTCCGGACCTGACTGACGAGCCGCTGCATCTTTTGCGGCTGACCATTTATGGGCCTGCGGACTCCGTTCCGCAGGCCTTCTTTGTGGCGCGGAGGCAACGTCCAGCACGACTTCCCCATGGAAAACCAACCGGGCCACGAGAAAATTCTTGTAATAAACGCAAACCATTCTCATTAGCGAATCAGAGTGAAGAATCTGAAGGGGAATCCAGTGTCTCGGTTACGTCATCATCCAATCGCCGCCGCACCAGCCTATCTCGCGCTGAGTTGTGTCGGTCTCGCTGCTCCGGCGCTCGCACAGGGCAATGAGACGACCGCGAACAGTCCGGCGCTCGGCGGCGTTGTCGTGACCGATACGGCGATCGACGAGCAGGGCTACAAGATCGACCGGGCCGACTCCCCCAAATATACCGCGCCGCTGCTTGATACGCCCAAGACCGTGATCGTGGTGCCGGCGGAGGTGATCCGGGAAAGCGGATCGACCACCTTTGTCGACGCGCTGCGCACGGTGCCGGGAATCACCTTCGGCGCGGGCGAAGGCGGCAATCCGCAGGGCGACCGGCCGTTCATCCGCGGCTTCGACGCGCAGGGCAGCACCTATCTCGATGGCATTCGCAGCGTTGGCGGCCAGTCGCGCGAGATTTTCGCGATCGAGCAGATCGAGGTCGTCAAGGGTGGCGATTCCACCATGGGCGGGCGCGGCAGCGCCGGCGGCAGCCTCAATCTGGTGAGCAAGATGCCGCATCTGGGCAATGATGCCCGCGCCGATCTGAGCTACGGCACGGATAATTACAAGCGCGCCACCGTGGACGCCAATTACCAGCTTGGCGAGATGGCGGCTATTCGCCTCAACGGCATGTGGCACGATGCGGACGTGGCGGGCCGCGATGTCGTCACCAGCAATCGCTGGGGTATCTCGCCCTCCTTCGTGCTGGGTCTGGACACGCCGACCCGCGCCTATCTCAACTGGTATCACCTTGAGAGCGACGATATTCCCGATGCGGGCATCCCCTTCGAGCGCACCGCGGGGCAGGTGACCACGGCCGGCCAACTGAAGATCGGCCCGGCGGAAGTGGTCAACGGCCGCGAGATCGACCGGAACGTCTTCTATGGCCTGGCCAATCGCGATTTCCGCACCACCAATGTCGATGAATTCCTGTTCCGCTTCGAGCATGATCTGAGCGACACGGTCCGGGTGCGCAACACGGCCAAATATGCCAATGTGAAGCAGGCCTATATCCTGACCCAGCCGGATGACAGCCAGGGCAATGTCGCCAATGGCAAGGTGTGGCGCCGGATCAACAGCCGCCACAGCAGCGTCGACTCGCTGGCCAACCAGCTGGACCTGGCTGGCACGTTCGAGACCGGCGGGATCAAGCACAGCTTCTCGGCCGGGGCCGAAGTGAGCTGGGAAAAGTCGAGTCGGGGCAGCTACAGTGTCACCACCAATGTAGTGGGTGCCGGGCAGACCTGCGCGCCGCTGAATATCGCCACCTATAATTGCACGGACCTGTTCAACCCGACGCCTTATGATCCGTGGGTGAACCTGACCGCGAACGGTTCGGCGCAAACGCCGATTGTGAAGGGCCCGGTAACGGCCATGACCGAAGCGACGAACTATGCGGTTTATGCGTTCGACACGGTCACCATCACCGATGCCTTGTTGCTGAATCTCGGCCTGCGTTACGACTGGTATGACACCCACGCCACGACCGTCGGCTCGACCACCTTGTCGCGCAAGGATGATTTCTTCAACTGGCAGGCCGGTCTGGTGTTCAAGCCGGTGGCGAATGGCAGCCTCTATGTCTCCTATGCCAAGTCGAGCACGCCGCCCGGCTCCGATCTGGGTGAAGGCGCCGGCGCGGGCCTCTCTCCGGGGCGCGGCGAGTCCGCCTTCCTGCCCGAGGATCTGAAAGCGGAAGAGACCAACTCCTACGAAATCGGCACCAAGTGGGAGTTTTTCGACTCGGCACTGGCGCTCAACCTCGCGCTGTTCCGCACGGATACGAGCAACGCCCGCATCACGGGCGCCAACAATCTGCCGGAATTCGTCGGGAATCGTCGCATCGACGGTGTCGAGGTCGGGTTTAACGGCCGGCCGCTGCCCTTCTGGAGCATCTTTGGCGGTTACACCTATATGGACTCCGAAGTGCGCAATGCCGGCGTGGGCAATGTCAATAACGGCAAGCCCTTCCCCAACACGCCCAAGCACAGCTTCACGGCGTGGACGACGTTCGACATTGCCGATCGTTTCCAGATTGGCGGCGGCGCGGTCTATAATTCGAAGCAATATGGCGGCTTTGGCGCTGTGGCGGGCCTCGGCACGGCCGAGCGCTCGATCCCGAGCTACTGGCGCTTTGATGCGACGGCGGCCGTGGACCTGACCGAGAATGTGGCGCTGCGGGTCAATGTGCAGAATCTGACCGACAAGCGCTATTATGACCGGACCTATTCCACCCATTTCGTGATGATGGCGCCGGGCCGCTCGGCTTTCGCGACCCTGTCGCTGAAATATTAAGCCCGGCTCCGCTGGAAAAACTGGCCCGTTCCCTTTGGGGAGCGGGCCTTTTTATTGGCGTTTGGCGGTGGTTCTCCGGCATGCTGCCCGGCGCCTTTGGCCGCGCGGGTTAGGAGCGCGGGGCCGTAGGCGACGACATGCGGCGCTGGAGACTGGACGTCGACCGGTGCCGATTTCAGCCGCCGTCAGTCAGTTCCCGTCCAGACCGGCCGCCCCGGAACTTTCCCGCCGGCACAGACGTTTCCCGAGATATGATATCTATCGGGAGAGTATCATGCTGTGGACTATCGTCGTCATTCTCGTCGTCCTGTGGGCCGTCGGGTTTCTCGCGCTCCATATTGGCGGCGGCCTCATCCACCTGCTGTTGCTCGTGGCAGCGGTGGTGCTCGTCTATCGGCTGGTGACCGGCCGGCGCGTGGTCTAGCGCCGGGCGGCCGATCAGGCGATAATCGGCGCGATCGTGGCTTTGAGCAGCGCGGCAGCGTCGCGCGGGGCGAGGCGGACCTGCAAGCCGCGCTGGCCACCGTTGAGATAGACGGCCGCATGGGCGAGCGCCTGCGCCTCGATCACGACGGGCAGGGCGCGGGTCTGGCCGAAGGGGCTGATGCCGCCGATCTTGTAGCCGGAGAGACGCTCGGCATCGGCCGGCAGCATCATCTCCGCGGCCTTGCCGCCCCGTGCGGCGGCGAGCTTTTTCATCGACACTTCCGCATCGGACGGCAGGATGGCGAGCACGGGCTTGCCATCCACGCGCGCCATCAGCGTCTTGAGCACGCGGGCTGGCGCTTCCCCCAACGCTTGCGCCGCCTGCAGGCCGATCCGGTCCGCGCCGGGATCATAGTCATAACGGTGAACGGTGAAGGCAAGGCCGGCTTGTTCCAGCGCTCTGGTCGCGCGTGTCGCCATGGACATGGGGTTGTGCCTCGAAACAGGGAGGGGGGCTCGGTGCGGGATGCCCCGGCCTGAGCGGATCGTCAAACCGGCCGGCGCACAGGACCGCAAAAAATTATGGACAAGATGTCTGTCAGGCTGGCGCTTGGCGCCAGCCTGACAGGATATGGTAAATTTTTGTCAACCAGAGCCATTATGTCTTCCGTATGTTTCGGGCTCCTACAGTCGGCCGATGTCTCAAAATTTTTCCTGGAGCGACACAGGTCGATGCTCAAACATATTGACGTGACCGACGTGCGGCTTGGCATGTTCATTCACAAAGTCGAGGGAAGCTGGCTCAACCACCCCTTCTGGCGCACCAAATTCCTGCTGACCGATGCCGACCTGCTGGCCGAGTTGCGGACGAGCGACGTCGACGGCGTGGTGATCGATGTGACGAAGGGCGCCGATGTGCAGCCCGCCGGTGGCGTGACGCCATTGCGGCGCCCGCTGGTGACCACGCAGACGCCATCCTTTGCCGGCGCGGTCGAGCGGGCGCGGCGCGAGCGCATGGACGCCGCCACGCTTGTCCGCCCGGCGACGGCCAATGTGGTGCCGTTCGATCCGCGCTCGCTCACCCCGCTGGAGACGGCGCGGGAGGTGAGCAACGCCCGCACCGTGCTGGCCAAGGCGAACCGGCTGCTCTCGGCCGTGTTCGAGCAGGCGCGGCTGGGCAAGGCGATCTCGCGCGGGCAGGTGGAGCCGGTGATCGAGGATCTGTTCGCCTCGGTGCAGCGCAATCCGCATGCGTTTAACGGCCTGATGCGCATCCGCCGGGAAAACAGCTCGCTCTATGCGCACGGGCTGGCGGTCAGCGCGCTGATGGTCGCGCTTGGCACCCAGATGGGGCTTTCCGAGGAGCAGGTGAAGGATGCCGGCATGGCGGGCCTGCTGATGGACGTGGGCATGGGCCATCTGCCGATCGATGTCTCGACCATCCTGGAGGATCTGTCGGACGCGCAGCGCACGATCATGCACACCCATACCACGCTGGGGCAGGAGTTTCTCGACCTGGGCGGCGAACTGCCCGCCGTGGTGATGCAGGTGTGCCTTGAGCATCATGAGCGCTATGATGGCAGCGGCTATCCGCGTGGGCTGGCCGGGGAGGACATCAGCCTGTTCGCGCGCATGGCGGCGATTTGCGACGTGTATGATTCGATGACCTCCGACCGCCCGCACCGCCCGCGCACGGACCCCAATGCCGCACTGGCGATCATGCGCGGCATGGAAGGGCAATTTGACGAGGCGCTGCTCGATCAGTTCATCGAAAGCGTGGGCGTCTATCCCATCGGCTCGGTGGTGCGGCTCAACACCAGCCAGCTGGCGCTGGTCGTCGACCAGAATATCGATGACTATACCCGGCCACGGGTCTGGACATTCTATGATGTCAGCGCGCGCCAGATCATCAAGCCGGAGGACATCGACCTTGCCCTGCATCGGGGCCGGGTGGAGATTGTCAGCGGCGGCGATGTGACCGATTATGACATCCCCAATTTCCCGCAGCTTCGCGAAATGGTCTTCAATAGCGCCTGCAAGGCTTTGTATTAATATCGGATCTTATTGACGGGCCAGTTCCATCACGCGGATCAGGTCGGTCATGGTGCTGGTGACGGGCGTGGCGATGCCGGCGGCGCGGGCGCGGGCGCAGACGGCGCCCTGGATCGAGCCGACCTCCGTCGCTCGGCCCGCGATCATATCCTGCAGCATCGAGGCCTTGTGGGCATGGTGATGGACGAGGGCGAAGTCGATCGCGCTACGGATGCGCGACGCGTCGACGGCCACGCCGCAGGCATGGGCGGTCGCCACCACTTCATCGACCATGGCGGCGATGATCCGGCGGCCGGGCTCATTGTCCATGCCGGCATTGGGCTGGCCGGCAATGGCGGCGAGCGCATTGAGCGCGGCGTTGAAGGCGACCTTCTCCCAGATGGCGACATCGACCTGCGGGTTGAAGCGCGCATCGAACCCGGCCTGCGCCAGCAATGCGGCGGCGGCCTGCGCGAGCGCCGTGCCCGCTGGCGTCATCGGGCCAAGTTCAAGATGGCCGCTGCCATGGGAGGACACGCCGGTCGCGCCATGGAGGTCGGCCGGGAGCGCGGCGAGGCCCTTCAATATATGGTCGGCCGGGAAGGTTTCGGCGATGATCTCGGGATTGCCGAGGCCGTTCTGGAGGGTGAGGATGGCCGTGCCGGTCGCCGCCAGATGCGCGATGGAGCGCGTGGCTGCGCGGCTGTGCATGCCCTTGGTGAACAGCAGGACGAGGTCGATCGGCGCCTGCACATCGGCCGCCACGCCGGTTGCCAGCCGCACCGTGCGCTCGCCCTGGTCATCGGTCAACTGGATGCCCTCGCGGGCGATCGCGTCGAGCCGGGCACGATCGACATCGACCAGCATGACCTGCGCGCCGGTCTGGGCGATCCGTGCCGCGAACAGGCAGCCCATGGCGCCCGCGCCGACGACCACGATCCGTTGCATCATGCTTCTGGCTCTCCCTGCCGGTCCGTTCCCCGTCTGGCCGGACGTCTATTCTGTAAGCGGCGGCGGCCCCCGGTGGCAAGCGCCTCCATGCCCCGCGGCCATGGCGCCCTTGTGCGCGCGGCCATCGGCCAATAGGGCGGCTCATCAGTGGTGGGGTGCGCCGCGAAAGAACAAGGACCCGATATTGACCGATCAGGCGGCCGTGCATGGCAATTCCCTTTCGCGGCCCGGCCCCTTGGCGGCAGAGGAGCCGCGCTGGCGGCAGGGGCCATGGCTGTTTCTGATCCTGCTGGCCGTCGCGGTGCTGGTTCGGGCGCAGACCTTTGGCAACCCGGTCATCGAGTTTGACGAGCAATTTTATCGGCTGGTCGGCGAACGGATGCTGGATGGCGCGGTCCCCTATGTTGATATCTGGGATCGCAAGCCGATCGGCAATTTCCTGATCTACGCCTTTGCCGCGCTGGTGGGCGGCAAGGGGCCGATCGCCTATCAGTTGCTGGCGACCCTGTTCGCGACGGGAACCGCTTTCGTCCTTTACGGCATGGCCCGGCATGTCGCGGGCTGGCGGGGCGCGCTGGCGGCGGCGATATTCTATCTGCTCTGGCTCAACCTGTTGCAGGGGGAGGGCGGGCAATCCTCCGTTTTCTATACGCTGCCGGTCTGCCTTGCAGCGCGGCTGGTGTTGCGCCATCTGGCCGGGCCGGGGCGAGGCACGCGCGTCTGGCTGCGGGATGGCGCGGTCGCGATGGCGCTGCTGGGCGCGGCGATCCAGATCAAATATACCGTGGCGCTGGAAGGCGCGCTGTTCGGCCTTGCGATGCTCTGGACCGGGCGCCGCGCGGGGCTGGACATGCGGACGCTGGCGGGCGTGGCGCTGCTCTGGATCGGCATTGCGCTGGCGCCGACGCTGGCGGTCTGGGGCGCCTATGCCGCGATGGGGCATGGCGACACCTGGCTGTTCGCCAATGTCACCTCCATCCTGAAGCGCGACAAATTGCCGACCGGGCCGACCATCGAGGATTTTCTGACCGGCATTGGCATCATCCTGCTGCCGTTGCTGGTCGCACTCCATGCCATCCGCACCGCGCGGGAGCGTGAACCGGCGCTGTGGTTTTTCGGCCTCTGGGCGGCGACGGCGCTGCTGGCCATCCTGTTGCTCATGACCTTCTCGCCGCATTACTGGATTCCGGTGATGGCGCCGATCCTGCTGGTCGCCGCACCGGTGCTCGGGCGTGCGAAAGTCGTGACGGCGGGCATGGGCCTGCTGGCACTGGTGGCGGGGCAGATCCTGATCGGCTTCTTCATCGTCTCCAAGGGGGATGCGCGCACCGTCCGCAATCTCGTCGCGGCGATCGGCCCGACGCCCAACTGCCTCTATGTCTGGGATGGCTTTCCCGCGCTTTACAATGCAGCGGACAGCTGCCTGCCCTCGCGGTTCGTCTTTCCCGGCCATCTCAACTATGCGCCGGAAGCCCATGCGCTGGGAGTCGAGGCGACGGAGGAACTCCGCCGCATTCTCGCCAACCGCCCGGATGCCGTCGTCACCGACGAACCGGCCTATGAATTCGTCAACCGCGAGACGCTGGCGATCCTGAATGACGCGCTGGCCAGCCATTATGTGCATGTTCATGCGGAAAAGACCGGCGCGGCGCGCTGGCGGCATGTCTATCGCATCCGCCCCGAATATGCCCGGCAGGCGGGACTGGAGGCGAGCGTGCCCGAAATGGCCGGCACCAGAATGGTCGCGCGCTAAAATCGGGTAACCATGCTTGCCTCCGCGCGCGGGAGGCGTCAGTGCATGGGGCAGCTACAGGCGACTCATTCTCAGGAGATGGATGGATGGAACAGTTCCTCAAGACGATCAAAGGCATCAAGGATCGCGGTGCGGCGCAGCTCTTCATTGATGGCGAGTGGCGCAAGAGCAGCGGCAGCCATGTTCTGGATGTCGTCGCGCCCCATAATGAAGAACTGATGCTGCAATATGTCGAGCCAACCACGGCCGACATGGATGCAGCGGTGGCCGCGGCGCGCCGCGCGTTCGACACCGGCCCCTGGCCGCGCATGGCGCCCGCCGAGCGCGGCGTCTATCTGCGCAAGGTGGCCGATCTGCTGCAGGCGCGCATGCCCGAACTGGCCGAGGCGTGGACGGGGCAGGTCGGCGCGGTGATCGGCTTCACCAGCAAGGCGAGCTATCAGGTGCCGGGCCTGTTCAATTTCTACGCCGATCAGTGCGACAGCTATCCGTTCGTCGACGCACGCACGCGCTCGTCCGGCGGCAAGGTGCGGGTTGTGTCCGAGCCGGCCGGCGTGGTGGCGGCGGTGACGCCGTGGAATGCGCCGCTGGTGCTGCTGGTCTACAAGGTGGCGGCGGCCCTTGCGGCCGGCTGCACGATGGTGGCCAAGCCCTCGCCCGAGACGCCGATCGACGCGCATATCCTCGCCGAATGCATTCAGGCCGCGGGCCTGCCGGCCGGCGTGTTCAACATGCTGCCGGGCGGCCGCGAGGTGGGCGATCACCTGATCCGTCATCCGGGTATCGACAAGATCAGCTTCACCGGATCGACAGCGGCGGGCAAGCATATTGCCGGAGTCGCGGCCGAGCGGCTGGCGCGCGTGAGCCTTGAGCTGGGCGGCAAGTCCGCCGCGCTGATCCTCGACGACGCCAAGATGGACACGGTGCTCCAGAGCCTGGTGCCCTATTCGATGCCGATCACCGGGCAGGTCTGCTTCTCGCTCACCCGCGTGCTGGTGCCGACGAGCCGCAAGGCCGAGATTATCGAAGCCTATACCGATGCGGTGTCCCGGGTGAAGGTGGGCGACCCCTTCGCGGCGGATAGCGGGATGGGCCCGCTCACCATGCAGCGCCAGCTCGACCGCGTGCTGGGCTATATCGAGAAGGGCAAGGCGGAAGGCGCCAAGGTTGCGCTGGGCGGCGGCCGCCCGGCCGATCTCAACCGCGGCTTCTTCGTCGAGCCGACGGTGTTCACCGATGTCGAGCCCGGCATGACCATCGCGCAGGAAGAAATCTTCGGCCCGGTCGTCTCCTTCATCGACTATCAGGACGAGAAGGACATGATCGCGAAGGCGAACGACTCCGTCTACGGCCTGCATGGCGCCGTCTATACCGAGGACCCGGAGCGCGGCTTTGCCGTGGCGCGCGAATATCGCACCGGCTCGGTGACGGTGAACGGCATGATCGTGGATATCGAGATGCCCTTCGGTGGTTTCAAACAGTCCGGCATCGGCCGCGACGGCGGCATTGAGGGACTGGAAAATTATCTCGAAACCAAGACGGTCTATTTCGCCTGACCGGGCAGAGGGCTGAATGGCAGAAGGCGTCCGGATGCGAATCCGGGCGCCTTTTCCATGATGGCCACGCGCCCGACGACGCGCCCCGTCTTGGCAAGCATCCGGCCATGCCCCATGAGGGCGGG
Source organism: Sphingobium sp. (assembly GCA_035555575.1). GTDB lineage: Bacteria > Pseudomonadota > Alphaproteobacteria > Sphingomonadales > Sphingomonadaceae > Sphingobium. The sequence continues at coordinate 99,481 of DATMGL010000021.1, read as the reverse complement.
TGCAAGGGGTGGGAGGTGAACCATTGAACGGGACCGGGCAGACTCGTCACATCGTCGACGGGAATGATCTGCTTCTCATACCGGGCGGTGAAGACCGGCTCGAGGCGCTGATCGACCTGATCGACGGCGCGCGCAGCCAGCTCGACATGTGCTATTATCTCTTCACCAATGATGATTGCGGTCAGCGCGTGGCCGAGGCGCTGATCGATGCCTGCAATCGCCATGTCGCGGTGACGCTGATGGTCGATGCATTCGGCTCGGCGATGACGCCGGCGGCGTTTTTCGAGCGGCTGGCGCGGGCCGGCGTGCGCTTTGCCTATTTCGGGGCGCGGCGGACGACCCGCTATCTCATCCGCAACCATCAGAAGATGGTGATCGCGGATCGCCGGCGCGCGATGATTGGCGGGTTCAATTGCGATCGCGCCTATTTCGGCCGGGATGACGACCGGCGCGCCTGGTATGATCTGGCGCTGCTGATCGAGGGGCCGCTGGCCGCGGGCTTGCAGCGCTGGTTCGACCCGCTGGCAGCGTGGACCTTCGGCAGCCGCCAGAAATATCGCGAGCTCAGCCGGCTGGTGCGCAAATGGAAACCGGAGACCGGCAAGGCGGTCTGGCTGGTGGGTGGGCCGACGCGCTATCCGAGCAGCTGGGTGCGCAATGTGAATGCGGATTTGCGCGCCGGGAGCCGGCTCGACCTTGTCGCCGCCTATTTTTCGCCCAGCCGGGCGATGATCACCCGGATCAACCGCATCGCCGGACGGAGCGGGGCCCGGCTCATCGCGCCGATGAAGTCGGACAACCGCGCGACGATCGGCGCGGCGCGGCATCTCTACAAGCGGATGCTGCGCGCCGGCGTGGAGATATTTGAATATCGCCCGCAAAAACTGCACATGAAGCTGATCGTCATCGACGATATCGTCTATGTCGGTTCGGCCAATTTCGACATGCGCAGCCTGTTCATCAATCTGGAGCTGATGCTCCGGGTCGAGGATGCGGCTTTTGCGGCGGACGCGCGAGCGCTGACCGGCCGCATGGCAGGGCATAGCCGGCACATCACGTCGCGCGTCTATTGGCTCATGTCGCCGCCGTTACGCCGCATGCTCTGGTGGTTCGACTATCTGTTGGTCGGCGTGCTCGATTATACCGTCACTCGGCGGCTAAATCTGCGTCGCAAGAAGCGGAATTGAACAGCGCTTCGGCCGCCTTGCTGGCCCAGAACAGGCTCATCGGCGGGAGGCAGCGCCAGACCCGCGCCTGCTCGATGCTGGCGAAACGGGCCGCGAGAAACGGCAGGACGAACCGCGAATATTGATAGACGAGGAAGGCCCCGCCCGGCCGGATCGCCCGGTAGGTGGCGTCCATGATCGCCTGCGCCGCAGTGCCCGGCAGGGTCGAGAAGGGCAGGCCGGAGAGCACATGATCGGCCTGCATGAAGTTGCGAGTCGCCAGGATCGCTTCGATATCCGCGGCTGAGCCATGCACGCAGTCGAGCCGGCGATCGCGGATGGCGGAGCGCAGATAATGGATGAAATGCTCGTTGGTATCGATCGCGATCAGCCGGGCATCGGGGCCCATCCGGCGCAAGATCTCGCGCGTGAAGACGCCGGTGCCCGGGCCATATTCCACGATGCAGGTCACGCTACGCCAGTCGATCGGATCGAGCAGGGCGCGGATCGTGACACCGGACGTCGGGATTACCGACCCCACCATGCCGGGCCGACCGAGGAATTGCTTGAAGAAAAAAAGTTTGGGGAATGAAACGCGGTTCGCGGCGGTCATGCCTGATAGTCTCCCATGGCGGCGGCCTGACAAATTAACGCGCGGCTGGCAAGGATGTTTCATCGGAAAGGGGTGGTATGACCGGATCGATACCAAAGCTGCCGCCGCGCGATGCCGTGGCTGTCATCTTCATCTCCCTGCGCACGGATGAGGACGTAGCGGGTTATGACGCGGCGGCCGGGGCGATGGCGATGCTGGCGGCGCGGCAGCCGGGCTATCTGGGCGTGGACAGCGTGCGCGGCGCAGATGGGGTGGGGATTACGGTGAGCTATTGGGCGGACGAGGCGAGCGCGCTGGCCTGGCGGGGCGAAGCCGAGCATGAAGCGGTGCGCGCGCTGGGCCAGGCGCGCTGGTATGCGCATTATCGGCTGATCGTTTCGCGCGTGACGCGCGCCTATGAATGGCGCCGGCCGGGACCCGGTGCGAAATAAACTTGCGTTTTGCTGCGCTGCACAGTAGAGGCGCCGTCAGTCGATTGGCGGGTGAACCCTTGTGTTCCCGTAGTCCCGAGCAGCGTGAGGCCCGCGTTTCCACGCAGAGCCTGCCGGGGTGGACAATCGCTTTGATCGCTTGAAGCTGCCTTTTTCACGCAGGGTCGCATCGTAGGAAACCCTGCGTCGCGCTGCGTCTGATCGCGCGTGCCGCCGCATTATTGAAAGAACTTCATGTCCTATTTTACCGAGCTTGGCCTTGCCGAGCCCATTCTCCGTGCATTGGCTACCAAGGGCTATGCCGATCCGACGCCGATCCAGCGCCAGTCGATCCCGGCGCTGCTGGAAGGCCGCGACCTGATGGGCATCGCCCAGACCGGCACCGGCAAGACCGCCGCTTTCTCGCTACCCTCGCTGCATCGGCTGATCGCCGAGGGCGCCCAGCCGCGCCGGGCCGCTGCCTGCCGCATGCTGATCCTCGCGCCGACGCGCGAACTGGCCGCGCAGATCGCCGACAATGTGCGCGAATATGCGAAATATCTGACGCTCACCGTGCAATGCGTGTTTGGCGGCGTGCCCGTTGGCAAGCAGGCGCGGGCGCTGGTGCCGGGCGTCGATATTCTCGTCGCCACGCCGGGGCGGTTGCTTGACCTGATCGACCAGCGCGCGCTGACGCTGCGCAATGTCGAGATTTTCGTGCTCGATGAAGCCGATCAGATGATGGATCTGGGCTTCCTTGCGGCGCTCAAGCGGGTCGCGAACATGCTGCCCAAGGAGCGGCAGAGCCTGTTCTTCTCGGCCACCATGCCCAAGACCATCGAGGGGCTGAGCCAGCAGTTCATCCGCAATCCGGTGCGCGTTTCGGTAACGCCGCAGTCGACGACGGCCGAGCGGGTCGAGCAATATTCCACCATGGTCAACCAGGCCGAGAAGCAGGCGTTGCTGACGCTGCGGCTGCGCGAGGGGCTGGCCGATGAAACGATCGACCGGGCGCTGGTGTTCACGCGCACCAAGCATGGCGCGGACCGGGTGGTGCGCCATCTGGTGGCGGCCGGCATCGAAGCGGCGGCGATCCACGGCAACAAGAGTCAGGGCCAGCGCACTGCCGCGCTGACCGGCTTCCGCAAGGGCTCGACCAAGGTGCTGGTGGCGACCGATATCGCCGCGCGCGGCATCGACGTCTCCGGTGTGAGCCATGTGTTCAATTATGAGCTGCCCAATGTGCCCGAGCAATATGTCCACCGCATCGGCCGCACCGCGCGCGCCGGGGCGACGGGGCTTGCGTTCAGCTTCGTGGCGCCGGACGAGCGGCCTTATCTGCGCGACATCGAGAAGCTGACGGGCGTGAAGCTCACGCCGATGGCGCTGCCGGAGGACTTCACCAAGGAAGCCGCGCGTCTGCCGCTGCCATCCAAGAAGGTGCTGAGCGGTGGCGATAGTCAGGGCCGGGGGAGCCGGGTGCCCGGTGGCCGCGGCCGCACCGGCGAGGCGCGGGACCGCGCGCGCGATGATCGCGGGCCGCGTGGTCGCCGCGACGGCATCGAGACGGTGGGCGGACGCGGCGACGATCGCGGTGCGCGCTCCAGCTGGCGGCCCGAGGGTACGTCCGAGCGGGGCGAGGGCCATCGTGCGCCCAGCACGCCGCGCGCCGATTATAGCCCGGTGAAATATGGCGAGCGTGGCCAGCGGGCCGACGGGGAGCGTTCGGCGCTCTCGCGTCGCCCGGACGGTGATCGCCCGCGTCGCGCCGAGGGTGATCGTCCGGCCCGGCCGCAGGGGGACCGCCCGCAGCGGGCGGCCCAGCCCGGTGGCCAGCGTCGCTTTGGGGCGGGGCAGGGTGGCCGGGGTGGCCCCGGTCGCAGTGGCGGCCCGCGCTAAGAGCGTCCGAGGGCAGGCGTCCAGCGCCTGACCCTTGCACATGGAAAAAGGGCCCCTGCCGGATAGCGGGGGCCCTTTTCTGTTGCGCGACAGGTGGTGGTTCAGGCGTTCTTGTCGCCGAGGGTGAGGCCGTGCTTCATCAGCATGGGCAGGTTGGCCATGGCGAAGAGCATCGAGATGATGGTGACGCCCCAGACCTTGATGGCCAGCCAGCTATCGAAGCTGAGCGTGGCGCGCATGATCTCGTTGGCGATGGCCAGCACGAGGAAGAAGACGCCCCAGTTGCGCGAGAGCTTGAGCCAGCCGATTTCCGACAGGCCGCTATAGGCCGATTGCAGCAGATAGCGCAGCAGTGGCTTGCCGCGCAGCCAGCCGCCGAGCAGCATCAGGGCGAAGAAGCCGTAGATGATCGTCGGCTTGGCCTGAATGAACTGCGGATCGTGGAAATAGAGGGTCAGCGCGCCGAAGAACAGCACGAGGATCGCCGACAGCCAGAGCATCGGCGAGACCTTGCCCAGCCGCCATTTGCTGACGGCAACGGCGATCGCGATGGCGGCCATGAAAGTGGCGGTGCCGGCGAAGATGCCGATGAACTTCGTGGCGATGAAGAAGACCAGCAGCGGCCCGAAATCGAGCGCCATGGGCAGCCAGCTCTCGCCCTTGGGACCGGGGGCGAGGGGGGCGCCGTCGATGGTGGCGTCGATGCCGGTGGAGGGGCCCGTGGAGGGGCCCGTGGAGGGGGTTTCGTCAGCGTGCATAGGCGGCTCCCGCAATGGCATGGGCCAGTTCGGCCGGGTCGAAGGGGCGCAGATCGTCAATCGTCTCGCCAACGCCAATGGCGTGGATGGGCAGGCCGAATTGCTCGCTCGCCGCGACGAGCATGCCGCCGCGCGCGGTGCCATCCAGCTTGGTCATGACGAGGCCGGTGACCTGGGCGACATCCTTGAAGATGCCGATCTGCGAGAGGGCGTTCTGGCCGGTGGTGGCGTCCAGCACCAGCACGACATCATGCGGGGCGGCCGGGTTGAGCCGGCCGAGGACGCGGCGGATCTTGGCCAGCTCATCCATCAGCTCGGTCTTGTTCTGGAGGCGGCCGGCGGTGTCCACGATGAGGATATCGGTGCCGATCGCTGTCGCCTGCCTGACCGCGTCGAACACCACGCCGGCAGCGTCGCCGCCTTCCGGCCCGGTGACGATGGGGACGCCGAGCCGCTCGGCCCAGACCTTGAGCTGGCCGATGGCGGCGGCGCGGAAGGTGTCGCCCGCCGCCAGCATGACGCTGTAATCCTGCTCCTGGAACAGATGCGCGAGCTTGGCGATGGTCGTCGTCTTGCCCGAGCCGTTGACGCCGATGACGAGGATGACCTGCGGGCGCGGGAAAGCCTCGATCTCGATGGGCCGCGCCACCGGGGTCAGCACTTTCTCGATTTCTTCAGCGAGGATTTCGCGCAGATAATCCTCGGTCAGTTCCTTGTTGAACTTGCCCTCGGCGAGGCGGGCGCGGATGCGGGCGGCCATGGCGGGGCCCAGATCCGTGGTGATGAGCGCTTCCTCCAGCTCATCGAGCGTCTGCTCGTCGAGCGCGGCCTTGCCGAAAATGCCGGCGATATTCTCGCCCAGCTTGTCCGAGGTGCGGCGAAAGCCACCGAATAATTTATCGCGCCAGGATGTGTCAGCCATGCGCCCGTCCATGCGCGATGAGCGCGCCATCCTCAAGCCCCGTGATGCGGGTGGTGACGATGGTGCCAGGCGCTTTGGGCGCTGCGAAGCGCACGGGCGCGAAGCTTTCGCCATGGCCGGTGAGGCCGCTGGTTTCGATCAGCACGCGCTGATCGGTGCCGATGAGGGATTGCAGCCAGCGATTGCGCTCATCCGCGCAGGCGGCGCGTAGGCGGGCGGCGCGCTCACGGATCGCCGCGTGGTCGAGCTGCGGCATGCGCGCGGCGGGCGTGCCCTCACGCGGGGAATAAGGGAAGACATGGCCGTGGACGATGCCGCATTCGCGCACCAGCGCGAGGCTTTGGGCGAACATCGCCTCATCCTCGGTGGGAAAGCCGGCGATGATGTCCGCGCCGATCGCGATGTCCGGACGGCGGGCGTGGAGGCGCTGCGCCAGTGCGATCGCCTGCGCGCGATTGTGGCGGCGCTTCATGCGCTTGAGGATCATGTCGTCGCCAGCCTGGAGCGAGAGGTGGATGTGCGGCATCAGGCGCGGGTCGCTGGTGATGAGGTCGAACAGGCGCTCGTCAATCTCGATGCCGTCGAGCGAGGAGAGGCGCAGGCGGGGGAGCGTGGGCACGCCGCGCAGGACGCGCTCGACGAGGCGGCCGAGCGTGGGGCTGCCGGGCAGGTCCGCGCCATAGCTCGTGACATCCACGCCGGTGAGGACGATCTCCTGCACGCCTTCATCGACGAGTTGCTTGACCTGATCGACGATGGCGCCGGCGGGGACCGAGCGGCTGGGACCGCGGCCAAAGGGGATGATGCAGAAGGTGCAGCGATGATCGCAGCCATTTTGCACGACGATGAAGGCGCGCACGCGCTCGGCAAAGGCGGAGAGGAGCTGGGGGGCCTGCTGCTCGACCGTCATGATGTCGGCGACGCTGATTTTTGCGTCATCAATGCGCATGGGGGCAGGCAGGGGGAGATGGGCGGCGAAGGCGGACTTCTCGCCATTGCCGATGACGCGGGCGACTTCCGGCATGGCGGCGAACATGGCGGGATCGGTCTGGGCCGCGCAGCCGGTGACGATGATCTGCGCGCCCGGCTGCGCGCGATGGGCGCGGCGGATGGTCTGGCGGGTCTGGCGCACGGCCTCGCCCGTGACGGCGCAGCTGTTGACGATGATGAGATCGTCGCGATCGCCGACCTGCTGGCGGATCGCCTCGCTCTCGGCAATGTTGAGACGGCAGCCCAGCGTGATGATTTGCGGACCGCTCACGGCACCAGCAGATCGAGGTCGATGGTGCCGTCAAAGACATGGGTGGCGGGGCCGGTCATGCTGATGCGGCCGCCGGGCGTCCAGTCGATGACGAGATCGCCGCCCGGCAGGCTGACGCGCACCGGCCCGGTGGCCAGCTTGCGGCGGATCGCGGCGACGGCGGTGGCGCAGGCGCCGGTGCCGCAGGCGCGGGTAAAGCCGGCGCCGCGCTCCCACACGGTGAGGCGGATATGGTCCGGGGCGAGCAGTTGCGCGAAGTTGACGTTGACGCGCTCGGGGAAGAGCGGGTCATGCTCGATGAGCGGGCCGAGGCGGGCCATGTCGACAGTGGCGGGGTCGTCGAGGAAGAAGATGACATGCGGATTGCCGACATTGACGGCGGCCGGCGCGGGCAGATCCTCCCAGCTGGCGGGCAAGGTGAGCGTGTCCATCGCATAGGCGAGCGGGATGGCGTCCCAGTCGAAGCGGGGTTCGCCCATGTCGACGGTGACCTGATCGCCGGTGCTGCCTGCGCGCAGCAGGCCGGCCTTCGTCTCTATCAGCACGTCGCGGCCGACGAGCAGGGGGACGCAGCGTGTGGCGTTGCCGCAGGCCGCGACCTCGCTGCCGTCCTGATTGAAGATGCGCATGCTGACATCGGCGGAGGCGGAGTTGCCGATGAGGATGAGCTGGTCGCAGCCGATGCCGGTCTGGCGATCGGCAAGGGCGCGGGCCAGCGCGGCGGTCATGGCGACCGGCCGGGCGCGCACGTCGATCACGACGAAATCATTGCCGAGGCCGTGCATCTTGGCGAAGGGGATGGTCATGCTGCGCATTTAGGGACGACGCGGCGCCAAGTCCATCGCTGCAGCAGGTCATGGGCGCGGTGGTCTTCATGCTCGCATCGCGTGTGTGATGGCCGGTGGTGCGGCGGAGGAACTAAACGACGCTCAGGGTCAGGCGATCAGCGCCAGCACGGCCACGCCGGCCAATCCCGCGATGAAGACGATGCGCTGCCACCGCTTGCGCAGGACGATATCGCCTTGCCGGGCCTTCCCGGCGGGGTAGTGTTCCTCCGGTTTCCCGTCATCGGCCATCGCGGGCATCCCGGTCCGCCCATGGCTCGCTGAAACTGCCATGTTGCGCGGGCCCGGTCAGCCGGGCGAACTCGCGCTGGTTCATGTGGACGAGCGATGCATGGTCGCCGCCCTCGAAATAGATGTCGGGCTGGGCCGCCAGACTGTTGTCGACGATGCTGGCGATACCGTAGCTTGCGCCCAGCGGCGGAACCGCGCCCGGCAGGCAGTCGTCGAAGACGTCCGCCAGCGCCTGTTCGGCGGCCAGCCGGGGTTTGAGGCCCAGCTCGTCGCGAAGATCGGTCAATTCGAGCCGGCGGTCCGAGGGCAGGATCGCGAGCAGATAGTCATCGGTGGTATCGAGCAGCACGGCCTTGACGACCTGATCTGGCGAGATGTGGCAGGCGCGAGCATTTTGCATGGCTGATCGCGTCGGTGCATGGTCGATCAGCTCATAGTCCGCATCCAGAGCGTCCAGATAGCGGTGCAGCTTCGGGGCTATGGTCATGGAAACGTCTCCCTCGACGCAGTGATCATGCGTCGATCCTTCCGGGAAGCGCGTCGATAACGGTATCGGGACGCTGGACGTCGAGCCGATCGACCTTCTCGGGATAAAAGCAGTAATAGCCCCGGATCGGCGGGGCGTCGGGCAACGGATCGGCATAGGCCCAGACGGCATCCCCGGCGGTGCGTCCACCCGCCTCGATCGACCAATAGGCCGCCATGCCTTTATAAGGGCAGATGCTGGTGGCGGGGGATGGCGCCAGCAGGTCGGTCCGCACATCCTGCGGCGGGATGTAATAACGCGGCGGCAAATCCGTCTCGAACAGAAAGAGGCCGCGCCGGGTTCTGGCGATCGTCTCATCGCCGAACCGGACGGTGACCTCCCGCGAACTGGGGCGCACGTCGATGCGGTGATGCGGGTCGCGCGGATGGCCGAAAACCTCCTCATCCTCCTCGAACCAATGATCGACCTTGTTCCAGTAAAAGGCGAGATGATTGTCGATGGCGGCGGCTGCCGGCAGGGGGGCGGGGTAGCTCCAGACCGCGTTCTCAATCTCGCGGCCGCCGGCCTCGATGCTCCAGTAAGAGGCGTCGCCCTTGAGCGGGCAGTGCGTGTGATGGCTGGTCGCGCGCAACCGAGCGGTGCGCACATCATCCAGGGGAAAATAATAGACCGGAGCATGGCCGCTTTCGAGCAGCAGCCGGGCCGCGAGCGAGTCGGCGATCGTCTCGTCGCCGATCATGACACGCACGCGCTTGGGGCTCGGCTCGATGGTCAGATGATGTCGGGTGGGCATCGGCTTGTCCTTTGTCCGGCATCAGCCAGTGGAAGCCGGCTCGGTGCTGAGCTGGCGGGCCTGTGTCAGATGATCGGTAACCATGGCCACGGCCCCGGCCGCCACATCCTTGAGGAACGGGACATCGCCGCTTTGCGCATAGGACTGGACCGCACTCAGCGCCGCCTCATGCGCAGCCACCTGATCGATGAGATAGATGCGCTCGAATGCGCTGCCGGTCAGTGTCTTGAGTCCGTCGAGCTTTTGTTGCTGATCGGCGGAGAGGGTCGCATCCAGCGTGATGGGGGGCTGGTGCGACGCAACCGCCGCCTTGAGTTTGTCGGTCGAGGCGGTATGCGCGTCGATCATCTTGCGTGCGAAGGCCTTGACCCCCGGCGTGGTGGCCTTGGTGAGCGCCAGTCTGGAGGTCGCGATTTCGAAGGCGTCGCTCGCGGCGAGCAGATTGGCGAAATCCTGCCCGGACAGCGCCGATACGGCTGTCGGTGTGATGGCCGCATTGCCTGCGGTGTTGGCCATGGCGGTGTTGCCCATGGCGCTGTTGCTGGTCAGGCCGGCGGCGTTGCCAGCGGCGGCGTTGCCGGTTGGGGCCGGGTTGCAGCCTGTCAGGGCGATGCAGACAGCAAGCGCTGTGGTGCCGATGATTGGACGCATGATAGTCTCCTGTTCAGCATGACAGAGGCCGGCCGCGCATGGCGCCGGTCAGTGCGGTGTGTCCGATCCATCGCCCATGGCCGGGGCCGGCGGCGGGCTGCTTGCGATGGCGATATGATGATGCTCATGGTCCGGCGCCATGCGCGGCAGCAGCAAGGTCAGCACGCCATGATCAAAATGTGCGCGAATCTGCTCGGCGGGCACCGGCTGGGGCAATCTGAGTGACCGCTGGAAGGTGCCGTAGGCGCGCTCGCTGACGTGGCGCAGGCCCTTGCCATGCTCATGCTCCATGCGCTTTTCGGCCCGGATGGTGAGCACATCATGGTCGACGCTGACGTCGACATCCTCTTCCTTCACGCCCGGAAGCTCCGCGGTGATGCGGGTTTCCCGATCGGTCTGGGTGATGTCGATGCTAGGGGCGATCATGCCGCTCATCGTCTCGCGGACATCGTCAAATTCGCGCAAGACATCCTCGAACAGACGGTTGGCCTGATGATAGAAGGCGAGAAACGGGCTGCTCGGGCGAAAAGGCTCGATCGCGCGGGATGGATAGGGCGTGGGGGACTGGGTTGCCATGGCATTTCTCTCTGACGCTGTGCGGGCCGCCGGTCGCTGTCGGCGGCGCGGACGGGCAAGGGAACGCAGGTCGCCGCGAGCATCGTAGTGAAAGCCGGCCAGTGCGATTTCAGAGGCCCTTGCCGGTGCCGCAGGGAGGCTTTCGCTCGGCTCGCACGATCATGAGCACAACCGTATGGCCGGGCACCGGTTCCCGATAATGTGACGAAATGAGGCTCTGCATGAGGCAGGGCGTTGGCGCGGGGGCGGCGGCGAAATCGCCGGTTCCGGAACCGCCGCCGATATGATCTACTGCCGGTCTGGCTGATGCGGTGGCGCGGGACAGGCCGTTGCCGATGCAGCCGCGGGAGAAGGCGATGCAACCTGTGATCTGGTCAACGGCCGATGGGAGTGGCGCGTCGGCGCTGCACCGCTGGCGCGAGGTTATCGGCCAGTCGCTCTTCTCGCTTGATATCTGCTCCAGCGCGGATGGTTTTCATGCCCGCCTGGAACAGGGCGCGATGGGCCCGGCGCTGCTCAGCAAGCTGATCGCGGGGCCGCAATCCGTCCGGCGCACGCCGCGGGACATCGCCCGCACGCGCGAGCGGCCAACGCTGGACCTGATCGCCGTGCGGCAGGGCCTTTTCCGCTATGAGCAGAACGGCCATCAGGACATATTGCGGGCGGGCGACTGCGTGTTGCTCGATCGCTCGGCGCCCTATCAGTTCGAGGCGAGCGAGAGCTGCTCGATGACGGTCGCGCTCGACCATGAATGACTGGCTGGCGCGCTGGACCGGCGACCCCACCGCGCTGGCGGGGCGCCGGATCGATGGACGCCATGGCTGGGGCCGGGCCCTGTCGGCCATGCTGGACAGTGTGGAAGTCGACATGATGGATCAGCTCATGGTCCCGGCCGGAATGCTTGCCGAGCAGATTGCCAGCCTGCTCGTGCTGGCCGGCACGCCGCCAGCCGGCCTGCCAAAGCGTCATCCGGCCGCCGAGGCGCGTCTGGCCGGGCTGATCAGGGATCAGGCGCATGATCCGGATTTCGATGCGGCGGGGGCGGCGGCTGCGCTCGGCTTGTCCAAGCGCTCGCTCCATCTGCTGTGCGCGCGCAGTGGCGCCAGTTTCGGCGCGCGGCTGATGGCGCAGCGGCTGGAGCGCGCCAAAGCGATGCTGGCCGACCCCCGGCAACGGGCCGTGCCGGTGGGCGAGATTGCGTGGCGCTGCGGCTTTGTCGACCAGGGGCATTTCGCCAGGCGGTTTCGCATGCGCTTCGGCACGGCGCCCAGCGGTTTGCGCGGATAGCCCAAGGATTTTGCACGTTCAGCCAAGCGGGCCGGGGTGGCCGCATGCCAGGATCGCGGTGAAACAGCGACAAGGGAGAGGCCATCATGAGCGAGCGCACCATTCACATGCCCCGGTTCGATCTCGAGCCGGCTATCGAGAAGTTGCGGGCGGTGCTCGGCCCGGAGGGATTGCAAACCACCGAACCGGAGATTGCCGAATTTCGCGATCCCTTCCAGCACCCAAGCTGGCGCGATTTCGAGCCGGGCGCGGTGCTCCTGCCATCGTCCGTGGAGGAGGTGCAGGCGATCCTGCGTGTCGCCAATGAATGCAAGGTGCCGGTGTGGACCAGCTCGCAGGGCCGCAACAATGGCTATGGCGGCGCGGCGCCCCGCGTCTCCGGCTCGCTGGTGCTCTCGATGCGGCGGATGAACCGGGTGCTGGAGGTGGATGAGGTCAACGCCACCGTCCTGATGGAACCGGGCGTGCGCTTTTTCGATCTCTACGATCACCTGCGCGCGACCGGCTCCAAGCTGTGGATGTCCGTGCCGGATCTGGGCTGGGGCAGTGTTGTCGGCAACACGCTCGATCATGGCGTGGGCTATACGCCGATCGGCGACCATGTCGGCCAGCAATGCGGCATGGAAGTGGTGCTGGCCAATGGTGACATATTGCGCACCGGCATGGGCGCGATGGACAATGCGCGGGCGTCCCTCGTCCACAAGCGCAATTGCGGGCCGAGCGCCGATGGGTTGTTCATGCAGTCCAATTACGGCGTCGTCACCAAGATGGGCATGTGGCTGATGCAGCCGCCGGAATGCTATATGCCCGGCTGGCTGACGCTGCGAAAGGACAGCGATCTGGAACTGCTGCTCGAAAAGCTGCGGCCGCTGATGATGGATGGCACCATTCCCAACCAGCCGATGATCATCAATGCGGTGTGCGCCATGTCCGCCTTCGCCGGGCGCGAGGAGTGGTATACCGGCGAGGGCCCAATGCCCGAAGCGGTGATCGACGAGATTGCGCGGCAGCCGATGCTCGGCCGCTGGGTGATGCGCTTTGCCCTTTATGGCGACGAGAAGATCGTCGAGCGCCAGCGCGAGATTGTGCAGGACGCCTTCGGGACGATTCCGGGCGCGCAGGTCAGTTTCAACAAATATGACGGCCGCAATCTGCCCGAGCTGGAGAACCCGCATGAGCGCGTGCAGGCCGGCATCCCGAGCATGGCGCTGGACCGGATGACGCGCTGGTATGGCGGCGAGCATGGCGGGCATATCGGCTTTTCCTGCGCCGCGCCGATCACCGGGCAGGACGGCGCCGCGCTGCGCGATCTGGTGCGCGGCGAGCTGAATGCCGCCGGGCTCGATTATAGCGGGGTCATCATCGTGACGAAGCGCAGCATGATCCATGTCGGGCTGGTCGTGTTCGACACCGAGAATGAGGATCAGGCGCGCAACGCCTATGCCGCCTGCCGCTCGATGGTCCGGTCGGCCGCGAAAATCGGCTATGGCGAATATCGCTCGCATCTGGATTTCATGGATCTGGTGGCCGATCAATATGCGTTTAACGACCATGCCCAGCGGCGCTTCAACGAGCGGATCAAGGATGCGCTCGATCCCAACGCTATTCTTTCACCCGGCAAACAAGGCATCTGGCCGGCGCGTTATCGGGGTTGAACGGGCAATCTGGCGAGGAAACCTATGGCCGACGACAGGGCGGCGAGGCGAGCCGGGGCCGGGCCGGCGCGCATCTGATTTTGTTATATGACAGAACAATCCCTATTGTCAGCGCGGCGTCGCTGGTCGAAGATGCCGGCCGCTCGATATGTGCGCCCGGTGGCGGACAGATGGCTAGACTTGAGAGGGCAGAAGACATGCAATTCACCCGATTGAACCCGATGACCGGCGCGGTGGCTTCGTCCGCTGCCGCGATGAAGGCCGAGGATATCCCTGCCATTGCGGCGCGCGCGGGCAAGGGCTTCGCGATCTGGTCCACCATGGGCCCCAATGCGCGGCGCGCGGTGCTGATGAAGGCGGCAGCCGCGCTGGAAGCGCGGGCCGACGCGTTCGTCGACGCGATGATGGGCGAGATTGGCGCCACCAAGGGCTGGGCGATGTTCAACCTTGGCCTCGCCGCCAGCATGATCCGCGAGGCCGCCGCGCTGACCACCCAGATGTCCGGCGAGGTCATCCCGTCCGACAAGCCGGGCTGCCTGGCCATGGCGCTGCGCGAGCCGGTCGGAGTCATCCTCGGCATTGCCCCGTGGAACGCGCCGATCATTCTCGGCGTGCGCGCGATCGCCGTGCCGCTGGCCTGCGGGAACAGCGTGATCCTGAAGGCCAGCGAGACCTGCCCGCGCACCCATGCGCTCATCATCGAAGCCTTCGCCGAGGCGGGCTTCCCCGAAGGCGTGGTCAATGTCGTCACCAATGCGCCGGCGGATGCGGGCGAGGTGGTCGGCGCGCTGATCGACGCGCGCGAGGTCAAGCGAATCAACTTCACTGGCTCGACGGCGGTGGGCCGGATCATCGCCAAGCGTGCGGCCGAGCATCTGAAGCCCTGCCTGCTCGAACTGGGCGGCAAGGCGCCCTTCATCGTGCTGGAAGATGCCGATCTGGACGAGGCGGTGAAGGCGGCGGCGTTCGGCGCGTTCATGAATCAGGGCCAGATCTGCATGTCGACCGAGCGGATCATCGTGGTCGAGGCGATCGCGGATGAGTTCGCCGCCCGGTTCAAGGCCAAGGTCGCCTCGATGGCGGTGGGTGACCCGCGCGAGGGCACCACGCCGCTCGGCGCCGTGGTCGACGCGAAGACGGTGGCGCATTGCCAGAGCCTGATCGCCGACGCGCTGGCCCATGGCGCGGCGCAACTGGTCGGCGGCGAGACGACGGACAATGTGCTGATGCCCGCCCATGTCATCGACAAGGTGACGCCGGACATGAAGCTGTTCCGTGACGAGAGCTTCGGCCCGGTCGTCGGCATCATCCGCGCGCGCGATGCCGACCATGCGGTCGAACTGGCCAATGATACCGAATATGGCCTGTCCGCCTCGGTGTTCACGCGGGACATCGCCAAGGGCCTCGGCATTGCCCGGCGGGTCGAGTCCGGCATCTGCCACGTCAACGGCCCGACCGTGCATGACGAGGCGCAGATGCCCTTCGGCGGGGTCAAGGGCTCCGGCTATGGGCGCTTCGGCGGCAAGGCCGGCATCGACAGCTTCACCGAGCTGCGCTGGGTGACGGTCGAGACGCTACCCGGCCATTATCCGATCTGACGAAACAGGATGTGTCGGCGGGTGGCTGGCGGGCTGCTGCTCGCCGTCATCCGCCGATGATTTGCGCAGGCTAACGGCTTAGGCGGGGGGCTGGCCCTGCTCATTGTCCGTCTCGGTTTCGACAATCAGTCTGGCGCCGAGCGACAGCGTGAAAACCGCGCCGCCATCCGGATCATTGGAGGCGCTGACATCGATGCCGAGCGCCTCGGCAAACCCTTTGACGATTGCGAGGCCTAGGCCGCTCCCGCCACGCCGGTCTCCGCCTGTGCCTTGCGTGAACGTATCGAATATGGCGCCTTCGGTGCCCGGTTCCAGCCCCGGACCGCGATCCCGCACGGTGAGCAAGATCCCGTCACGCTTGCGCCGTGCCGCGATGGTGATCGGCCCTTCACCGCCGCCATGCTGAACCGCATTGGCCAGCAGGTTGATCAGAATGTGGTGCAACAGCCGCGGGTCTGCGCGGACCAGCGGCAAATTGGCGGGCACCTGAAGGTCGATCGGGTGGCCGCGCAGCATGTCCTTGAGATCGTGGACGGCGCCGGCCACGACATCGGTGAGGTCGATCGGCTCGGGCGCGAGCTTTAGCATCCCCGCATCGAGCCGGACCATATCGACCAGATTGTCGAGAAACCGGCGCAGCCGTGCCAGCTCCAGACGCGCCAGCGGAAGCGAGGCGGCATCGGGATATTCGGCGCCGATCGCCTCGATGGCGCTGGTGACGCCGGTCAGCGGCGTCCGCAGATCATGCCCGATCGAGGATAGCAGGGCAGCGCGCAGGCGATCGCGCTCCTTGAGCACGGAGATGCTGCGCATCTCATCTTCCAGATGCAGCCGTTCATGCGCGAGGGCTGCCTGGCCGGCCAGTGTCGAGAGCAGAACGGCCCGGTCTGCCGGCACCGGATCGCGTCCGTCGTCCCGCGCGACGCCCAGCACGGCAAGGACACCGAGGGAGGTTTGGAGCGGATGGAACTGCCAGTCCGCCGCGGTCAGGGTGGCGCTGCCCGGGCCCGTCAGCTCGCCGCGACTCCAGGCCCAGTCAGCGGCCGCCTGATCCAGCGGCCCAAGCGTCACATCATCGGGGCTGGCGGCAACGGGGCGGAGCTGTCCATCCTGTTCGGTCAGCAGCACGGCGCGGACGTCCAGCAACCGGGCAACCTCGTCGCATACGGCCTGCGCGGTGACCTTGCGATCGGAGGCGCGAGCCAGGGTCTGGGAGAAGGCTGCCAGAGCCGCGCTTTCCTGAGCACTGCGCACGCCCAGCCTGGCCCTCGTCCTGAGCCGGCCGGCCAGATTGCTGGAAAAAGCGGCAACCCCCGTCAGGATCAGCATGGTCAGGACGCTTTGCGGCTCGGCGATCGTGAAGGTGTAGGTCGGTTCGAGAAAGAAGAAATTGAAAGCGAGAGCGGCTGTCAGGCTGGTGACCAGTCCGGGCCGCAAGCCAAACAGGCTGGCGATGACAATGACCGGAATGAGATAGAGAAGGTCGATGGCGCCCGTCCCGATCCACGGCTCGGCGAGCAGGGCGATGAGCGTGGTCGCCGCAATCAGCAGCGCGATGGCGACATAAATGCGCGGGCGGCCCCAGCCCCTGGCCAGCGTCTTGAAGGGATCGTTCGATGGTTCCCCCGCCGAGGCGGACGGGATGACATGCACCGCCACGCCTTGCGTGCCCTTGACGAGGGCATCGACCACCGATCCATGGCGCAACTCGAACCACCAGCTTCGCTGCGACTTGCCGATGACGATCTGGGTCGCGCGCATCCCTTCGATCTGGCTGCGCAAGCCGGCGACGATGCTTTCCGCCGGCACGGTGGCAATGGTGGCGCCGAGCGTGGCCGCCAGCGCGAGCGATGCCGCGACACGCCGCCGGGCCGCTTCATCGAAATGCCTGCTCCGCGGCGTTTCGATGTGGACGGCCATCCAGGGGCCACGCAGGGCATCGGCAAGACGCTTGGCGGTGCGGACCAGCATGTCCGATCCGGGCTGCTCGCTGACGGCAACGAGGATGCGATCTCCCGCCCCGAAGGTGCCGGGCAGCGCCGTGGCGTCCAGGTCCTGCAACATCTGCTGATCGACGCTGAGCGCGGCGCGGCGCAGTGCCATCTCGCGCAGGGCGGACAGGTTGGGTTTGGAAAAGAAATGATCCAGCGCCCGCGAAGCCTCCCGTGGGACATAGACCTTGCCCTCCTTCAGCCGCTCGATCAGCTCCTCGGGGAGCAGGTCGACGACCTTGATCTCGGCATTTTCGAACACGCTGTCCGGCACGGTCTCGCGCACCCGCACATGGGTGAAGCTCGCGACGACATCATTGAGGCTTTCGACATGCTGGATATTGAGCGTGGTATAAACGTCGATACCGGCGTCGAGCAGCTCCTCGATGTCCTGCCAGCGTTTCGGGTGGCGGCTCCCCTCGACATTGCTGTGCGCAAACTCATCGACCAGCGCCAGCGCCGGCGCGCGGGCGAGCACGGCGTCCAGATCCATCTCGGACATGGTCCGGCCGTGATAGTCGATGCTGCGGCGGGGAATGACCTCGAAGGGGGCCAGCAGTGCCTGGGTTTCCGCCCGGCCGTGAGTCTCGACGACCGCCACCACGACGTCTGTGTCGTCGCGCAGGCGGTCAGCGCCCTCGATCAGCATCGCGAATGTCTTGCCGACGCCGGGCGCGGCGCCGAGAAATATCTTCAGCTGCCCACGCGCCTCGCGCCGGGCCTGACGAAGCAGCGCGTCCGGCGAGGGCCGTTTATCCTCGATGTCATCACCGGCCATGCCCCTGTTTACTCTCCCGCACCTGCGGGCACCACGCATGTTCCGCCGGACTTAACGGCGATTTAATGCCGCGGCGCATTTTCGCCGGCGAAACTTAATCCGGGGGAGGCGTAATCGTCGGTCAGCGGCAGCCCGACTCAACGGCGCTGCCTCCGAGGACTGATCCATGTCCGATGTCCTGTGGCTCGGCCTGATCGCGGGGCTTTTCGCCCTGACGCTCGCCTATGCCAGGCTCTGCGACGAGGCCTGACGCCATGTCATCATCCCTCCTCATCGCCGGCATCGTTGCCGCGGCCCTGCTCCTCTACCTCGTCGCCGTGCTGTTGCGGCCCGAGCGCTTCTGACCGGAGCCGATACCATGAACCTCGCCGGCTGGGCGTTGATCCTGCTCTTTGTCGCCGTCTCCGTGGCGCTGGCCAGGCCGATGGGCCTGTGGCTGTTTGCCCTTTATGAGGGTCGTTCTACGCCCCTGCATCGCCTGATCGGCCCGGTGGAGCGCGGTTTCTATCGCCTCGCCGGGATCAATCCGGCCGAGGAGCAGGGCTGGCGACGCTATGCTGTCCACATGCTGCTCTTCAACCTGGCCTTGCTGCTGTTCACCTATGCGGTGCTGCGCCTGCAGGGCGTGCTGCCGCTTAATCCACGGGGCTTTGCCGGCGTTGGTGCGGATGGCGCGTTTAATACGGCTGTCAGCTTCACGACCAACACCAACTGGCAATGGTATGCGGGGGAGACGACGCTCTCGAACCTGAGCCAGATGCTCGGCCTCACCATCCATAATTTCCTGTCGGCAGCGACGGGGATCGCCATCGCCTTCGCACTGGTCCGGGGCTTTGCGCGGCGTGAGGTCGGCAGCATCGGCAATTTCTGGGCGGATGTGACACGGATCACCCTCTATCTGCTGCTGCCGCTTTGCATCGTTTACGCGCTGTTCCTGATCGCCAGTGGCGTCCCGCAGACGCTGGCCGGATCGGTGGACGTGACGACGCTTGAGGGCGCGCGGCAGACGATCGCGCTTGGTCCGGTCGCCAGCCAGGAGGCGATCAAGATGCTCGGCACCAATGGCGGCGGTTTCTTCAACGCCAATAGCGCGCATCCCTTCGAGAATCCCACGGCCCTCACCAATCTGGTGCAGATGCTCTCGATTTTTGCGATCGGGGTCGGCCTGACCTACATGTTCGGCAAGGCCGTCGGCGATACGCGGCAGGGATGGACGATCCTTGCGGCGATGGGCGTCCTGTTCGTCGCCGGCGTGGCCATCACCTGCTGGCAGGAGGCCGCGGGCAATCCCGTGCTGCACCAGCTCGGCATTGCCGGCGGCAATATGGAGGGCAAGGAGGTCCGGTTCGGCATAGCCGCCTCCGCCCTGTTCGCCATCGTCACCACGGCAGCGTCATGTGGCGCGGTGAATGCCATGCTGGACAGCTTCACCGCGCTGGGAGGCATGATTCCGCTGTTCAACATGCAGCTTGGCGAGGTTGTGGTCGGCGGTGTCGGCGCGGGCATTTATGGCTTCCTGCTATTCGCCATCCTCGCCGTGTTCGTGGCCGGGCTCATGGTCGGCCGCACGCCGGAATATGTCGGCAAGAAGATCGAGGCGCCCGAGGTCAAGCTGGCGGTGCTGGCCATTGCCGTGTTGCCGCTGTGCATTCTCGGGCTGACGGCGCTTTCCTCGGTGCTGCCAGCCGGCCTTGCCGGGCCACTCAACAAGGGGCCGCACGGCTTTTCCGAAATCCTGTATGGCTATGCGTCGGCCACGGGGAATAACGGCTCTGCCTTCGCCGGGCTAACGGCCGCGACGCCCTTCTACAACGGCCTGCTGGGCATCGCCATGTGGCTGGGGCGGTTCTTCATGATCGTGCCGGTGCTGGCCATCGCCGGCCGTCTGGCGGCCAAACGCCATATACCGGCCACCAGCGGCTCCTTTCCGACCACAGGGGGGCTTTGGGTCGGCCTGCTTGTCGGCATCATCCTGATCCTGGGCGGGCTCACGTTCCTGCCCAGTCTCGCGCTTGGCTCCGTCGCGGATCATCTGGCGATGATCCGGGGGCAGCTCTTCTGACGGAGATGGCCTGATGGACACCGGCAGGAACGCGCCTTCATCCATATTCAGCGCCGCGCTCATCCTGCCCGCGATGGGCAACGCTGTCCGCAAGCTGGATCCGCGCGGCCTGATCCGCAATCCGGTGATGTTCGTGACGGCGTGCGTTGCGGCGCTGCTGAGCGCGCTGCCGCTGCTGGGGGAGCCGGGCCTGCCGCTCGGCTTCCAGATCCAGCTCATCGCTTGGCTGTGGCTGACCGTGCTGTTCGGAATGTTTGCCGAAGCGCTGGCCGAAGGCCGGGGCCGGGCGCAGGCCGCCTCCCTGCGCGCAACCAAAGCGGAGCTGACAGCAAGGCGCCTGCCGGGCGTGGACGACAGCTATGAGGTCATTCCGGCCAGCCGGCTTGAAAAGGGCGATATCGTGCTGGTCGAGACGGGCGACCTGATCCCGGCTGACGGCGACGTGATCGACGGGGTAGCCTCGGTCAATGAGGCGGCCATTACCGGGGAAAGCGCGCCGGTGATCCGTCAGGCCGGGGGCGACCGGTCTGCCGTGACGGCAGGCACGCGCGTTATCTCCGATCGGATCAAGGTGCGCGTCACCGCGGAGCCGGGGCAGGGCTTTCTTGACCGGATGATCGCGCTTGTCGAAGGTGCGGAGCGCCGCAAGACGCCCAATGAAGTGGCGCTCACCATTTTGCTGGTGGGCCTTACCATCATCTTTCTGATCGCGGTGGCGACGATACCGGGATTTGCCAGCTATGCGGGCGGGACCGTGCCGGTGGCGCTGCTCGCCGCGCTGCTGATCACCCTCATTCCGACGACGATCGCGGCCTTGCTGTCCGCGATCGGCATTGCGGGGATGGACCGGCTGGTGCGCTTTCATGTGCTCGCCAGGTCCGGTCGCGCCGTCGAGGCGGCCGGCGACGTCGACGTGCTGTTGCTCGACAAGACCGGCACGATCACGATCGGCGACCGGCAGGCCAGCGAGTTCCGGCCACTCGCAGGCGTGGATATCGATGTGCTGGCTGAAGCCGCCTTGCTGTCCAGCCTAGCCGACGAGACGCCGGAAGGGCGCTCGATCGTGCTGCTGGCGCGGGATCGCCACGCGGTTCGGGAGACCGTGCTCGCGGGCGACGCGGACGTCATCCCGTTCTCGGCGCAAACCCGGCTCTCCGGGGTGAGGCTGGCGGGGAGGCTGATCCAGAAGGGAGCGGTGGATGCGGTTCTTAAGGCGCATGTCCAGCCCGGTGACAGTCCGGCAGTCGAGGAGTTGAAGCGCATCACGGACGAAATCGCGCGATCGGGCGGCACGCCGCTCGCGGTGGTGCGTGACGGCAAACTGCTGGGCGCTGTGCACCTGAAAGACGTGGTGAAGGCCGGCGTTCGCGATCGTTTCGGCGAATTGCGCAAGATGGGCATTCGCACGGTGATGGTCACCGGCGACAATCCGCTGACGGCCGCTGCCATCGCGGCGGAAGCCGGGGTCGATGACTTTCTCGCTCAGGCGACGCCGGAGGACAAGCTGGCGCTGATCCGCCGCGAACAGGCGCAGGGCCGGCTGGTGGCCATGTGCGGAGACGGCACCAATGACGCCCCGGCGCTCGCCCAGGCCGATGTCGGCGTGGCGATGAACACCAGCACGCAGGCCGCGCGCGAAGCCGGCAATATGGTCGATCTGGACAGTGACCCGACCAAGTTGATCGAGATTGTCGGCCTCGGCAAGCAATTGCTGATGACTCGCGGTGCGCTCACCACCTTCTCGGTCGCCAATGATATCGCCAAATATTTCGCGATCATCCCGGCGATCTTCGTGGCGCTCTATCCCGACCTTGGCGTGCTCAACGTCATGGGCCTTGCGACCCCGCAAAGCGCGGTGTTGTCCGCGATCATCTTCAACGCGCTGATCATTCCCCTGCTGGTGCCGCTGGCGCTCAAAGGGGTGCGCTATCGGCCGATGGCGGCCGGCCCGCTGCTCGCCCGCAACCTCTCCATCTATGGGCTGGGCGGGCTGGTGGCGCCCTTTGCCGGCATCAAGCTTATCGATCTTGCCGTGTCCGGCCTTCATCTCGCTTGAGGATATGTTGCCATGTTGTCCGACCTTCGTTCCGCATTGCGTCCCGCGCTGGTGTTGACGCTGCTCTTCGCCCTGCTGCTCGGCATCATCTATCCTCTGGTGCTGACGGGCATGGGGCAGGCGCTGTTTCCCGCGCAGGCGAACGGCAGCTTGATCCGCGATGGTGACCGCGTGATCGGCTCCGCGCTCATCGGGCAGGCATTTGCCGGCGAGCGCTATTTCCACGGCCGGCCTTCCGCTGCCGGCGCGAAGGGCTATGATGCCGCGGCATCCGCTGGATCGAACCTTGGCCCCGCCAGCAAAGCACTGGCCGAGCGCGTCCGCAACGATCGCGAAGCGCTTGCCGAGAGTGCGCCGGGGCAGCCTGTGCCGCCCGATCTGGTGACGACATCCGCCTCGGGCCTTGATCCCCATATCAGCCCGCAGGCCGCCCTGTATCAGGTGGATCGCGTGGCAAGGGCGCGCGGCTTGCCGGCCGGGCAGGTGCGCAGGCTGGTCGAGACCGCGATCGAGCGCCGGTTGCTCGGGTTCATCGGCGAGCCGCGCGTCAATGTTCTGGCGCTCAACCGTGCGCTCGACCGCCTGGCCAATGGCGGCTAAACTGACCCGATGGGAGCGACCGCCAAAATCCTGATTGTCGAAGATGATGCCCCTATTCGCCGGCTTTTGCGCGCGGCGGCGCAGCGGGTTGGCCACAGCGTTGTGGAGGCGACCAATGCGCGGGAGGCGCTGGCGCTGCTGGACATCGAGAAACCCGATGTCGTGTTGCTCGATCTTGGCCTGCCCGATCGTGACGGGCTGGAACTGATCCAGCCGATGCGGAGCCGCGCCGGCGCCACGCTGATTGTCGTATCAGCGCGGGAGGACACTGCGGAAAAAGTCGCCGCCCTCGATCTTGGCGCAGACGATTATCTGACCAAGCCCTTCGACACGGAGGAATTGCTGGCGCGTATCCGCACGGCCATGCGCCACCGTGCGCTCGATCAGGAGCCGGAGCAGGTGATCGAGACGGGGGATGTGCGGATCGACCTGGCGCATCGCCGGGTGGCGCGGGCAGGCGAGGATGTTCACCTCACGCCCAAGGAATATGGCGTGCTCGCCGAACTGAGCCGCCGGCCCGATCGGGTGGTGAGCCATGCGCAACTGCTTCGCGCGGTCTGGGGTGTCGCGCAGGAGGATCGCGTCGATTATCTCCGCATTGCGGTGCGCGGCCTCCGGCAGAAACTGGAGCAAGACGCCAGCCGACCGCGTCTGATCGTCAACGAACTGGCCGTCGGATATCGGCTGCATGTGCGATCAACGGCCGTTTAGCGGCAAAGGAACGCGGGCGCCGTCCTGGCGCCAATCATGGCTGACCGGCGACCTCGGTCGTGACGTCTCGGTTGGTGGCGTCAGACCATCCGCCGCCCAGCGCCTTGATCAGCGCGGCATAGGCCTGGAACGCCTGGGCCTGTGCATCGGTCGCGCTCCGGTCGCTCGCGGTGTAGCTGCTTTGCGCGTCGAGCAGGGTCAGCAGATTGTCTTCGCCCGCCCGGTAGCGTTGCCGCGCCAGATCGAGCGCAATCGCGCTGGCGGCCCGCGCGGCATCCTGCTCGCGGGCGCGGGCGAGTGCAGCGGCATAGCGGTTGATCGCGGTTTCGCTATCGGCGAACGCGGCGAGCACGGCCTTTTCATATCGTGCCGCGGCGGCATCGGCGCGGGCATCGGCGCTGCGGATCTGGGCGCGGAGTCTGCCACCGGAGAAGATCGGCCAGCGGATCGAGGGCCCGACGGAAAAACGCAGGCTATCGCCACTGGTCAGATCGCCCGCAGCACGCGCCTGCTGCCCGACCGAACCGATCAGCGACACGCTCGGGAAGAGCTGAGCGGTCTGGACGCCGATGTCGCTTGTCGCAGCGGCGAGATCGGCTTCGGCGGCGAGAATATCGGGGCGACGCCGCAGCAGATCGGACCGCAGGCCAACGCCGACAATGGCCGGCGTTGGCGGTAGCGGCCGATGATCCTCCACCAGTGAAGACAAGGCTTCGGGCGGACGGCCGGTCAACAGCGCGAGCTGGCTGGTGGCGGCACGGATGTCGGCGCGGACCGGCTCGATCAAGGCGGCCGTGTTGCGTGCCTGCGCCTCGGCGCGGGCATCATCGAAGCGCGAGGCCTCGCCGGCGACAAATTGCTGGTGGACCAGCCCGGCGATGTCGGCCTGCGCCCTGGCATCCGCGAGCGTGCTGGCGAGTATCGCCTGGGAGCCGCGCAGGCTGGCATAGCTGCGCGCGACCTCCGCCACGATCTGCAGCAGCGTATCGTGGCGGCGGGCGGCGGCGGCCGTGACGCGGCGGTCGGCCGCTTCGACGGACCGGCGGGTGCCGCCCCACAGGTCCAGTTCCCACGAGGCGTCGAAACCGCCATCGAACAGCGAGAAACGCCGGTTGAATCCGGGAATGCTGTTGACCGGCAATTGCCCGTTGGCGCTCAGCTGCTGTTCGGTGGCCGAGGCATTTGCGTCAAGCGCCGGCAGCCGGCCGCCTGCGGCAGCGTCGCGCGCGGCGCGGGCCTCCTGCAATCGGGCGTCCGCCTCGCGCAGATCGAGATTGGCGACCACCGCCGTGCGCAGCAGTCCGTCCAGCACCGGATCGCCCAGCGTGCCCCATGGCGAAAGATCGACGGCTGCCGTCCCGGCCGTGCTGCTCCAGTCAGCCTCCGCGCCGGGGACGGCCGGGCGGCTATAGTTCGGCCCGACAGTGCAGCCTGCCAGCAGCAGGAAGACAGGTAAGGTGCGACGCATCGGCTACTCCATGCGCGATCGGAAAAGCAGCGAGGCTGCGGTCAGGGTGGCGGCCGCGATCAGCACCAGCGGCCAGCTGTTCGCCAGCACCTCGGCGGCGGTCATGCCTTTCAGGAATACGCCTTCGCTGATCGTGAGGAAATGGGTTGGCGGATTGACCTGCGCGATGACCTGCAGCCATCCCGGCATGTTGTCGACAGGGCTGGCATAGCCCGACAGGAGGATCGCCGGGATGGTCACGAGGAACATGCCCAGAAAGGCCTGCTGCTGCGTGCCGGACAGAACCGAGATCAACATGCCGACCCCGGTCAGCGCGAGCAGGTAGAAGAACAGGGCGACATAGAGCGCCGGGACCGAGCCGGTCAGCGGGACGCCAAAGACCGTGGGGATGAGGATGATGTAGCTCGTCGCGATGAACGTGCCGATCAGCACCGGCGGGACCATCTTGCCGATCAGGATCTCATGCGTTCGTAGCGGCGAGACCATCAGCTGGTCGAAGGTGCCCAGTTCGCGTTCGCGCGCGACCGATTGCGCGACGATCGACATCGCCGAGACGACGCAGATGATGGCAACCAGCGCCGGCATGGTGAACCAGAGATAGTCGAGGTTCGGGTTGAACCAGTTGGTCACGATCGCGCCGCCCTTGCTCGCGGGCCGTGGCAGGCGGACACTGGTGGCGACCGTGGCGACGATCCGGCTGAGATAGCCGGACACGATCTGCGCGGCGTTGGAGCGCCGCCCGTCGTAGATCGCGCCGATCGTGCCGCCACGGCCGGCCGTGACATCGGCCGAGAACCCCGCCTCGAAGCGCAGCGCGGCGATGACTTGCTGGCGGTCGATCGCGCGGGTCAGCGCCGCCTGATCGGGAAGCATGACCACGCGCGCGACATTGGGGCTGGCGGCGATCTGCTGGATCACCTCCTGACTCCACGCGCCGCCATCGCGATTATACACGCCGACGGAGATGTTGCGGACCTCCAGCGTGGTGGCAAAGCCGAACAGGACGAGCTGGATCAGGGGCGGCACGATCAGGGTCAGGCGGGCGCGCGGGTCGCGAAACACCGCCCACAGCTCCTTGATGATGATGGCGCGCAGGCGCGGCCCGATCATGCGATCCTCCGTCTGGTCGCGCGGATCGCGAGCGTGAAGAAAATCACGCCGAAGCCAAGCAGCACCCCGATATTGGGCCAGTAGAGCGCCCAATCGTCCCCGGCGACGAACACGGTCTGGAGCGGGGGGATCAGATAGCGGGCGGGCACGATCCAGGTCACCGCCTGAATCCATTTGGGCATCGAGGCGATCTCGAACAGAAAGCCGGAGAGCAGCATGGTCGGCAGGAAGGCGGTCAGCAGGGCGATCTGGCTCGCCATGAACTGGTTCTTCGTGGCGGCCGAGATCAGCAGGCCCTGCCCGAGCGCGGGCAGCAGAAAGGCCGAGGCGATGGCGAACAGCCCCAGCACCGATCCGCGAAACGGCACGCCGAACACGAACACGCCGGCGAGCGCGCACAGCGTCATCGAGATCAGGCCGAGCAGGAAATAGGGCACGACCTTGGTCGCGATGAACTCGCCCATGCCGATCGGCGTCGCCATGATCGCCTCCATCGTGCCGCGCTCCCATTCGCGGGCGACGACCAGGGCCGTGAGCAGCGTCCCGATCATGGTCATCACCACGGCGATGGAGCCGGGGATCAGGAAAAAGCGACTGGTGAGGCCGGGGTTGAACCAGAAGCGTTCGGAGATCTGCATCGCGGGCGCTTGGGGCCCCTCCGCTTGCCGGGCGGCGCGCCAGTTCGCCTGCACCCCCTCGGCATAAGCGGCGACGAAATTGGCGGTATTGGGCGCGCCGCCGTCCGCGATGATCTGGATCGTGCCGCCG
This sequence comes from Sphingobium sp., assembly GCA_035555575.1. Lineage (GTDB taxonomy): Bacteria > Pseudomonadota > Alphaproteobacteria > Sphingomonadales > Sphingomonadaceae > Sphingobium. The sequence goes on along the minus strand of DATMGL010000021.1, from coordinate 72,785 downwards.
CCCGTCGCCTCGTCACGACCAAAGCCCTCGGGAATGACGACGATGCCCATGATCCGTCCGGTGACGAGGTCGCGACCGAGGGTGGCAACGCTGCCGGTCTCGCGCACGTCGAACCAGCGCGACGACTGATAGGCTCCCGCAAGGCTCGCGGCCGCCTCGCTCGAATCCTGCATCGACAGGCCGATCCGCGTGCGGGCCGTGTCGAGATTGACCGCGTAGCCGAACAGGAACAGCAGGACCATCGGCAGGACGAACGCGATGAGCGCGGTCGATGGATCGCGCAGGATCTGCCGGCTTTCCTTCACCAGCATCGCGGCGAAGCGGCGCGGCGCGAAGCCGGCGCTCACGCGGCTTCCCTGCGTCGATCGGAGGCCTCGATCAGCGCGATGAAGGCGTCCTCCATCGTTGCGCCATCCTTGCCGGCTTGGGCTTTCAGCTCATCGGGCGTGCCGGTCGCGATCTGCTGCGCGCGATAGATCAGCGTCGCGCGGTCGCAATATTCCGCCTCGTCCATGAAGTGGGTGGTGACGAGCACGGTGACGCCGCGCTCGACCAGTCCGTTGATATGCGTCCAGAATTCGCGCCGCACGATCGGGTCGACGCCCGAGGTCGGCTCGTCGAGAAACAGCACCGGCGGCTCGTGCATGACCGCGCAGGCAAGCGCCAGACGCTGCTTGAAGCCGAGCGGCAGTCCGCCGCTATTGTCACCCAGATATTTCTGGAGGTGAAAGGTCTCGATCGATCGCGCAATGGCGTCGCGTGCCCGGCGCCCGTCCAGCCCATAGGCGCCGGCGAAGAAGTTGAGATTCTGCCGAACGGACAGATCGCCATAGAGCGAAAATTTCTGCGCCATATAGCCAAGCGACTGCCGCGCATCGGCGCGCGCGGAGCGCAGGTCGAAGCCCGCGACGGAGCCAGCGCCTTCGCTCGGTGTGAGCAGCCCGCAGAGCATCTTGAACGTCGTCGATTTCCCTGCGCCATTGGGGCCGAGCAGGCCGAAAATCTGGCCGCGAGGCACGGTGAAGGCAATGTCCTGCGCGGCGGTGAAATCGCCGAACCGCTTGGTCAGGCCCCGAGCCTCGATGGCAGGTGCCGTGTTGGCGGGGATCTCCCGATAGCCTTGCGCCAGCGTGGATGTGCCGGCCGGGCCGCCGCCGAGCAGATCGATAAAGCCATCCTCGAAGCGCGGCGGCGCGGCGCTGATGGGGGCATCGCGATCGGCGCCCAGAGCTTCGGCGCCTGGCCGGACAGCGCCGTCCTTCAGCATCAGGCGCAGCGAATCCCCCTGAATGGTGCCATCGGCGACTGCCGGATCGTCGAGCGCGCGGCGCAAGGTCCCGCGGCGTCTCGCCTCAGGCACCGCGATGCGGATGATCCGGTCGGCCATGCGGTCGGTCAACTGGGTGGGCGGCCCGCCATAGAGCAGCGCGCCTTCGTTCAGCAGATAAACGGTATCGCATTTTTCCGCCTCGTCGAGATAGGCGGTCGACCACAGGACGCCGATGCCGTCTCCGGCCAATGTCTTGACCATGGCCCATAATTCGCGGCGGGAGACCGGGTCGACCCCGACACTGGGTTCATCGAGAAGCAACAGCCGGGGCGCGCGGACCATCGCGCAGGCGAGACCCAGCTTCTGCTTCATCCCGCCCGATAATTGTCCGGCCAAGCGCTGCTGAAACCGCGCCAGATCGGTAAACTCCATGAGCGTCTTGAAACTGGCGGCTTTCTCCTCCTCCGGCAGGCCGCGAAGGGCTGCGTAGAGATTGAGATTTTCGAGAACGGTCAGGTCTTCATAGAGGCCGAAGCGCTGGGGCATATAGCCGATCATGCTGCGGTCCGTGCTGGTCGCCGGATGACCGAAGACGCGCGCTTCCCCCGCATCCGGATCGACAAGGCCGGCAAGGATGCGGATCAGCGTGGTCTTTCCGGCACCATCGGGACCGACCAGCCCGGTCATCCGGCCGGCGACAATCTCGACCGAGACGGCGTCGAGCGCGGGCGCGGCATGGCCGAACCGTTTGACGATCCTATCAGCGTTGGCGACAGTTTCGGTCATGTCACTGGTCCCGGGCGGGGCGCGCGGCAGAGAGCGTCACCGTGACGGGCTGCCCCTGCCGCAGCGCATTGTCGGGATTCTGGACGATGATGCGCACGCGGTAGACAAGGTCGGTGCGCAGATCCTGCGTCTGGACCGTCTTGGGCGTGAATTCGGCGGTCGGCGCGATGAAGCCGATCGTGCCCTGATAACGCTTCGGGTTGCCATCGGCGGTGACGGTCACCGCCATGCCCGGCGCTACGCGGCTGAGGTCCGGTTCGCCGACATAGGCGCGAATGCGCATCGGGCGATCGATCGTCAGGGTGGCAACGGTTTCGCCGGACTGCACGACCGCGCCGGGTTCGCGCACGCGTGTCAGCACGATGCCGGCGTTCGGCGCGCGCAGGACAGCGTCGTTGAGATCGGTGTCCGCCTTGTCGCGCTGGGCGATGGCCAGGCGCTGCTGCGCGGCGGCGGAGGCGATATCTTCTGTGCGGGCGCCGGCGTGCTGCAGCGACAGCGCCTGCCGGGCGGCAGCCACCTGCGCCTGGGCCGCGCGATACCGGGCGCGCGATGCCTCGAAGACAGCCTCGCTCACCGCGCCGGTTTTGACCAGACCGGATCGGCGCTCATATTCCTCGCGCGCATTGGCCAGCGTCGCCTCGGTCTCGGCGAGCTTTGCCTGTGCCTGCGCGATGTCCTGCGGCCGATTGCCCGCGCGCCGTTTCCGGAGTTCGGCTTGCGCCACGCCAACCTGCGCATCGGCCGCTGCCCTGGCATCCTTGAGCGCAGAGGGATCGAGCCGGGCGATGACCGCGCCCTGCTCGACATGCGAGCCCTCTTCAAACGGCATCTGCGCGATACGGCCAGACACGCGAAAGGCGAGATCGACCTGCCGGATATCGACATTGCCGCTCAGCGTCAGGACCGCATTGTCATGCGCGGCGAACAGGCCGAAGCCACGCGTTGCGACGATGGCGACGAGAACAAGCACCAGCACGGCGATGCCGATGATGTGGCGACGGTTCATAGGCGATCTCCGGAGTTTCGATCGAGAACGGCATGGCGGGACCATCGGCAGCCATCCGCCGGATGCGGACGGTCTGTGCGGTCGCGAACAGCAGCGGGTGGTCGAGCCAGGGTTCGGGGGTGCCCGGCAGCGGCAGGCCGCTCGCCGGCATGCAGACCGCGCGGGCCCGGCGGACGCTTCCGCGCGCCATGCGCCTGGACCATGAGGCCGGTGACGGTCCCGATGCCGTTCGGCATTTGCTGGGTCCAGATGCCCAGCCGTTCGTCGTTCATGCTCGTGCCCCAAGACCCATTGCGCGCAGGTTCACGCTTTTGATCGAGGAATGTCAACGCGCTCGGATCGCGCCGATGGCGACGCGATGGCCGGACGGCGCCCGGTGCGTCTGAAGCGCTTGCAAATATCGCGAAGAGTGCGACAGACGTGAACCAATATGCGCGATGGGGACCGCGCGCACCGATGCTGAATGGGGGGGTATGAAACATCTTGCGATTCTGCTTGCCGCGACCAGTCTGATTGCGGCGGCCGCCCATGCGGCCGACCAGCCGATCATGGCTCCTGCACCCACGTGGGTCATGGCATCGGGCCCGTTGCCGGAGGCGAACAAGGGCAGCGAGGCGCCGGTCGAATTGCTGCGGCTGGACCAGCAGGTGAAGCTCGAGAAGGGGCGGCAGACCGTCTATTCCGACATGGCGATGCAGATCGTGACGCCGCAGGGGCTGGCGGCAGGCAATATTTCCCTCCCGTGGCGGCCGGAAACGGACGATCTGACCGTGCACCGCTTGAGCATCCACCGCGGCGAGCAGACGATCGATGTCCTTGCCAGCCAGAGCTTCACCGTCATGCGGCGCGAGCAGAATCTGGAAAATGCGACGTTGGACGGCGTGTTGACTGCGAATATCCAGCCCGAAGGCCTGCAGGTGGGCGATATTGTCGAGTTTGCCATGTCGGTGAGTTCGTCTGATCCGACGCTTCAGGGCCATGTCGAGCAGATTGCCGGGGCCGGGAATGATATCCCCGTCGCTCAGGCGCGGTTGCGGGTGGAGTGGCCTGTCAATCTGCCTGTACGGCTGCAGGCGAGCAAGCACATGCCGCAGGTGAAGCCGGTGCGCGCGGGCGAGACGATGAGCGTCGATTATGCGCTGGGCGCGGTCGAGCCGATCATCCCGCCCAAAGGCGCGCCGGCGCGCTATGCCATGGGCCGCTATGTCGAATTCAGCGACTTTTCCTCCTGGGCTGATCTGGGCGCGCTGCTGGCACCGCTCTACGACAAGGCGGCCACGCTGCCAGCGCAGGGCGCGCTGAAGGACGAACTGGACCGGATTGCGGCCCTGTCAGCCGATCCGAAAATCCGCGCCGAGGCGGCGCTGGCGCTGGTGCAGGACCGGGTGCGCTATGTCGCGCTGGCGATGGGAACGGGCGGGCTGGTGCCGGCTGATGCGGAAACCACCTGGTCGCGCCGCTATGGTGATTGCAAGGGCAAGACCGCCTTGTTGCTGGGGCTGTTGCATGGTCTGGGGATCGCCGCCGAGCCGGTGGCGGTCAATGCGTTGTCGGGTGACGGCATCGATCAGCGGCTGCCGATGGTCGGCCTGTTCAATCATGTTCTGGTGCGGGCGTCGATCGACGGCAAAGATTATTGGCTGGACGGCACGCGCACCGGCGATACCAGTCTGGACCGGCTTGTGGTGCCGGCCTTCGGCTGGGGGCTGCCGCTGCGACCCAAGGGCGCGACGCTGGTGCGCATGGTGCCCGCGCCGCTCGACACGCCCGGCGAGACGGTGTCGATCATCATCGACGCGACGGCCGGGCTGACTGTCCCGGCGCCTTTCAAGGTCGAGACGGTGATGACCGGCGACAGCGCGATTGTGACCAGGATGGCGCTCGCCAACCTGACCGGCGCGACCCGTGAGGACGCGCTGCGCCGTTACTGGAAGAACCAGTATGATTTCGTCGATATCCAGTCGACCAGTGCGACCTTCGACGCCCAGACCGGCGAGCAACGGCTGGCGATGGAGGGGCTGGCGAAGATGGACTGGAGCAAAGGCTGGTATGAGACAGACAAGGTGGGGGTCGGCTATAAGGCCGATTTCAGCCGGGATGCCGGACAGGACCAGAATGCGCCTTTCGCCGTCAATTATCCTTTTTACAACCGCACCCGGGAGACGATCCTGCTACCACCCGGTTTCTCCGGCAAGGCGGGGGCTGACAATGCCGATGTGAACGAGACGGTCGCCGGTATCGAATATCGACGGTCGGCGACGCTCGACGGCCATGTCTTCCTGATCGAGATGAGCGAGCGCAGCGTGGCGCCCGAATTTCCCGCCAGCGAAGCGAAGGCCGCGCAAGCGGCGCTGCGGCGGCTGGCCGACAAGACCGTTTATCTGACCAGGCCGGCTGCCTATCGCCCGACCGAGGCCGAACTGGCGGTGATGATGGGCAACACCCCGACCAGCAGCGAGGAATATTTCAATCGTGGGCGGGCGTTGATCGACAGGTCACGGTTCGACGAGGCCATTGCCGATTTCGACAAGGCGCAGGCGCTGGCCCCAGCAGACGTATGGCCGATTGCCAATCGGGCGATCACCCGGTTCTGGAAGGGCGACATTGCCGCAGCGGCCCGGGATCTGGATGCGGCCGCCGCACTTGATCCGAAAAATGCGGTTCTCTGGCGCGCGCGCGGCCTGATGGCCGAACAGGCGGGGCAGTGGGCCGAAGCGATCATTGCCTATGGCAAGGCGCTGGAAAGCGAACCGGGAGACGGCTTCAGCATCGGGCACCGGGCGCAGGCGCAGCGCGCCGCCGGCAACGACGATGCTGCGCTGAAGGATGCCGCCGCCGCGCTGGCCCTGGTTCCCGACTGGATCGACCTCTATCTGCTGCGCGCGAGTATCTTCCGGGGCAGAGGCGACCGCGAGGCCGGCCTGAAGGAAGCCGCTACACTGGAAAGAGCGGGCGCGGCCACGACCTATGCGCAGGTGGCCGCCGCCAACATCTATCATGGCATGGGCGAGTGGGACGCGGCGCTTCTGGCTTATGACCGGGCACTCGCGATCGAGCCGGAGTCCTATATCTATCTCAATCGCGGACAGCGTCGCCCCAAGGAGGATCTGGCCGGGCGGAAGGCGGATTTCGCCGAGGCCATGCGGATCGACCCGACCGATGTGAACAACTGGCAGGCCAGCGCCGAGGTGCAGCTGGAAAGCGGCGACGTCAGAGGCGCGATCTCGACCTTTGGGGAAGCCATTGCCAAATTCCCCGACGAGGCCGGGCTGCTGACCGGGCGTGGGCTGGCTTATGATCGGGCTGGTGACCGGGCGGCGGCGGACAAGGATTTTGCGCAGGCCCGGGTCAAGGCGTCGGCAGTGATGCTCAACAATATGTGCTGGCAGAAGGCGACCTTTGGCGGTGCATCGGAAGCCGTGCTGAAATCCGCGCTGGAGGATTGCGATGCGGCCCTCCGCCAGGCGCAGGATGTGCCGGGCTATCTCGACAGCCGCGGGCTGGTGGCGCTGCGGCTGGGGCGGCTGGACGATGCGATCCGCGATTATGACAAGGTGTTGGCCAAGCAGCAGAACAGATATGTCACATCCCTCTACGGCCGCGCGCTGACATGGGCAGGCAAGGGCGAGATGGCGAAGGCGCAGAGCGATCGCGCGGCGGCACTCAAGCTTGACGAGCGGATAGAAAGTCAGTTCGAGGATTATGGCCTGCCTTGGCCGGGAGAGAAAAACTGACCCGTCGACAGATGTGATCTGGCGTGACGGACGGGATGTTTTTCCGGTCGACTCGCGCTGGCTCCCTCGCCAGAATCTGTCGGCATTTTAATGAGGCGTCCACCGCCCGGATCGCTCCAAAGGCTTAGAGCGGCCTCTTCACTCACGATAGAGGAGGCCGAAATGCGCAGTATCCTAGCCATGATCCCCGCCATTGTCGGCGCAGGTCTCATGTTCACCGCGCCGGCACATGCGGTTAATTATGACTGCTCCAAGGCAGGCAATGCGAATAAGGCCGCCTGCAAGGCAGCGGCCGTTAAGCCCGCATTGGCAACGAAACCCGCGCCGGCGGCGACCCCCGCCGTTGCGACCAGGACCGCCGCCACCCGTCACTATGACTGTTCCAAAGCCGGGAACGCGAACAAGGCGACCTGCAAGGGGACCGCGGTCGCGCCTGTGGCGGCCGTCGTTCCCGCAGCCGCGTCCCATTCGGCACCGGCGCGGGCCGTGGCTCCCAGAGCGGCTGTCGCCAGTGGATCGAACGGCGCGACCGCCAAGTGCAAGGACGGCAGCTACAGCCATGCAGCGACGCATTCCGGCGCCTGTTCGCGTCATGGTGGCGTGCAGAACTGGTATTGAACGAGACGATGACGGTAGGGCACGCCGTGGCGCTACCGTCCATTGTCGCCCCGGACCAGCATGCTTCGGTGAGTTATTGGGCGAGGGCGTTGCAGGGGGGCTTGCCCCCGCCACCCGCGCAAGAGCGACGCCTAAGCCCGCTTCTCCGAAACCTTCAAGGTTTGCCGCCGGTCTTCCTGTTTGAAGGCGATCAGGTGGTGTTATGGCCCGGTGCCCCCTTCAGCCGGGTCCAGACGAACGACGGCCAGCCGGCTCGACTGATAGGAGCCCAGCCAGAGTTCGTGATCGAGGATGGCGGCGGCGGAGAGACCGTTGAAGCCGGCTTGCGGGCGGCCATAGGCGACGGTGGCGATGCGTTTGTTCTGGAGGTCGAGTTCCCCGACCACCCAGCCGCGATGACAGGTCATCGGATCGGCAACGCCGTCGATCACCGTGCGCAGGCCGCCGCAGGCCGGCTCATCGAGCCGCATGCCGGCGAGCAGCAGGCGGCCGCCGGTCCAGTGAATATTGTCCGGCATGAAATCCGGCGCATCGATCCGCGCCACGGGGCGGCGCGTGTCCTGCCGGTCGAACATCAGCACGGCGTGCCAGCCAAAGGCGACGACATAGAAATGGCGCTCGTCCGGATCGGTTTCGAGGCCATTATTGCCGGGCAGGTCCGTGCCCGGGAGCAGGCGGAAATGCGGCCGGGCGGGGCGCCATTGCCACACGCCGCCGGTGCTGCGGCCCGCCACGAAATCGGCGATGCTGGTGCCCGGACGCGTCAGCACGGTGACGAGGATCGTGCCATCGGCAAAGCTGGCGACACTGTTGCCGACCTGCCCCGGCGGCATGAGCAGGCAGCCGCGCCAGATGAGGCGCGGCGTCGCCTCGTCGCCCGCTTGCCCGGCGCTGGCAGCAACGTCGAATATCTCGATCGATTCCCGCCCGCCATGATTGACCACGAGCAGGCGCCAGGTGCCCGGTCCGGTCGCGCGCAGGGAGAGGCCGCGCGTGTTGAACAGCGCCGGGTCGACCGGCCCGGGGCAGGCCTGGCCCGGCACCCGGTCCGGCGCGATCTGGTCCGCGCGCCCGGCATATCCGTTCACGACCCGCCGGGTCGGGCCGTGGATCAGCTTGAGGCCCGCGCCGGGCGCAAAGCCGCTGGCGATGAGCCATGAGGTGCCGGGGATGGCGAGCACATCCTCCGGCTTCACTGGCCCGCAGACATAGGCGAGATCACCCTCGGCCGCGCAGTCCGGGGCGGTCTGGCGCCCGGCCGCTGCGCCGGGCGGGAGCAGCAGCGCGGCGGCAAGGGCGAGGCGCAGGCCCATGGTCAATCGCGTGGGCGCGCGCCTTGTGGCCGCTCGCGCGCGACCATCCTGCCAAAGAGCGGCATATCGGCGAAATGCGGCCAGTTCATCACGCGACTGTCCAGCCCCAGCCACATCAGGCGCGGTCTGGCGGGGTCGAAGGCGGGCCAGGCGCCGGCACCGGGGCTGACCGGCTTGCCGTCCCGCGCGAAGGCGAGCAGCGCGCCGGACATGTCCCGCTCCAGCGTGCGGTCGCCCGCTTCCCAGATGCGCGTCTGGCGGAAGAGGTTGAAACTGTCCTGCGTGCCCAGCCAGTAAGGGACATCGCCGCTATGATAGGCGCCGACAGTGGCCGGGTCATGATCGCTGAAGCGGATGCCCGGCGCATAGGGCTGCCGGCGCGTGAACAGATAGGCAAAGGCAGGTTGGGTGCCGAAGCGTTGCTGATAGCTCGCCCAGTCCGCCATCTGCCGGCCGACGGAGGCATCCCGGGCAATATCGGCGGCCGCCCGGGCCGGGGCCTCGCCCTTGTAAGCCGCCAGAATGGCCGCCGCCTTGTCCGGGTAGCGGGCGCTCACGGCGGTCGCCAGATCCTGCGCGCTGTGCACGCCCTCGAGCGGTCCGAAGCTCTCGTCGCGCGTATAGCCGATCAGGATGGGCACATCATTTTGCCGCCGGGCGGTAAACACCTGCTCGGCGGTGCCGGTAACGACATGCCCGTCCAGCACGATCGGATCACGCGCGGTCGTGGCCGCCGTCAGCCGGTCGCCCGGCATGGCGCGCAGCTCGGCCAGCGATTGCGCGCCCATCTCCTGCTGCAAGGCCACGCCCTGCGCCTCGGCCCTGGCGAGGGGCGCGGGGCCGATCATGCCGGCAAAGGGGCTGCCGCTCATGGCGGCGATGCGCTGGAACAGACCCTTGGCGAGCGGGCTCATTTGCAGCAGGCCAATCGCCATGGAACCGGCGGACTGGCCGACGATCGTCACATTGTCCGGGTCGCCGCCGAAACGTTCAATGTTGTGCTGGACCCACTGGAGCGCGGCGATCTGGTCCATCAGGCCATAATTGCCCGATCCGCCATAACCGGATTCGCGAGTCAGCTCCGGATGCGCCATGAAGCCGAGCGGGCCGACGCGATAGGCGATATTGACCCGCACCACGCCTTCGCCGGCGAGCGGCTCGCCGGAATAATTGGCCATGCTCGCCGAGCCGATGTTGAAGCCGCCGCCATAGATCCACACGACCACCGGGGCCTTGCTGGCGGCTTTGGGCGCCCAGATGTTCAGATAGAGGCAGTCCTCGCTCGTCGCCTCCTCGCCGAAATAATGATTCTGGTTCGATCCGCGCAGGGGCTGGAGGCATTCCGGCGCATACCGGTCCGCATGCCGCACCCCGGTCCATGGCGTCACCGGCTGAGGCGCGCGCCACCGCAATTCCCGCACCGGCGGCGCGGCGAACGGCACGCCCAGCCACGCATTGACGCCGGAGGGCAGCGTCACGCCCTCGATCTGGCCGCCATCGACGGCGATGGGCTCGGCGTGGGCGACGCCTGCCGTGAGCAGGGCGAGGGCGGTTGCCGTAACAGACCAATAGCTCATTTTCCCGGCACTCCCAGTCTGGCGTGGAAGAAGTCGAAGGTGGCGTTCACCGCCTGCAGGGTCGCGGCGCGGGTCGCGGCGGGGGTCTGGCCGATGAAACTGTGGTCGACACCGGGAATATAGATGCTCTCGACCGGCACGCCGGCCTTGCGCAGTGCGGCTTCGCCCAGATGCGATTGCGCGACCGGCACGACCTTGTCGTCATCTCCATGGATCAGCAGGAAGGGCGGGGCCTTGCTGTCGATATAGGTGACGGGGCTGACGGCGCGCAGCCTGTCGTCCGGGCAGGTCTCCGCGCAGCCCAGCAACTGTGTGCCGGCGCCATCGGCCGCCTCGTTCATCGCCGCGAAGTCGAACACGCCATACCAGGTGACGGCGGCCTGCACGCAGCCATCCTGCGCCGCGGCCGGGTCGAGCGCGATATTGCCGCAGGTGGTGGCGGTGAGCGCCGTCAAATGCCCCCCGGCCGAGCCGCCCCACACGCCGACCCGCTTGGGGTCGATGCGATATTGCGCGGCATGGGCGCGCAGGAAGCGCAGGGCGGCGTTGGAATCCTGCAATTGCGCCGGAAACTTCGCCTCGCCGGAGAGGCGATATTCGAGGCTGGCGACGGTGAAACCCTCCGCCGCGAGCGCCGCCAGCACCTTGGGGAAGTCGGCGAGCGCGCCGGAATGGCGGGTATGGCCGCCCATCCAGCCGCCGCCGTGAATATAGAGGATCAGCGGATGCGGGCCGGGCGTGGAGGGCACATAGACATCGACGATCTGCGGGCGATAGCCGGGCAGCGTCTGATAGACGATATCGCGGTGCACAGTCACCCCGCCGGGGAAGGCAATGGGTGGATTGGGGAGCTTGTCCTCCAGCACCGGCGCGGCGGCGACGGGAAAGTCGCGCGCGGCTGCCTGCGCCATGGCGGCGCAGGACGCCAGCACCATCGCGCCGACAAGCAGCAACCCTTTGCGAACCGGACTATGGTCCATCTTATTCTTCTCCCTCAATCGATCATTGTTGGCCGGTGGCGTGTCTGGGCGGCGAGGCGGATCGGCGCATTGATGGCGCCATAGCCATCATAGCCGCGCCGCTCGACCACCTCGAAGAAGACGCGCCCGGCAAAGGCGCGGCTGTAGAACTGGAAATATTCGGCTTCGCCGTCGCGATCATAGAGAATGTCACAGGCGGCCATGCGATCGATCAGCGCCGGGTCGAGGCCCCAGCGGGTTTCCAGATCTTCATAATAATTATGGGGGATTTCCAGCCGGGGCAGCCCGGCGGCCCGCGCGGCTTCCGCCACGGCGAAGACATCCTGCGTCGCAAAGGCGATATGCTGCACGCCGGCGCCGAAATAATTTTGCAGGAAGCGCGAGCTGAGCGATTGCCCGGCGAGCGAGCCGTTGAGCGTGAAGCGGACTGCGCGATCCGGCGTTTCGACCGCCTGACTCTGGACCAGCCCCATCGGGTCGGCAATGTCGAGCTGCGGCGTCTTGCTCACATCGAGCAGGCCCACATAGAAAAGCAGCCAGCTCAGAAACTCTTCATATTGCATCGTCTGGGCGATGTGATCGATGCCGGTCAGCAGGCTGCGGTCCGGCGCGTCCTCCAGCGCATGCGGGAATTCATGCGCCCACATCGCCGCCTGGCTGGCGGCATCGACGAAATAGATGAGGCTGCCGCCAACGCCGCGCACGCTCGGGATCGGCCATTCGTCCGGCGCCACGGCTTGCTGGAAGCGCGGGATGCGCAGGGCGTCGGCGCGGCCCAGAGCGCCCTCGACATCATCGACCGTCAGGCCGATCGCGCAGACGGAGGCGCCATGCACACTGTCGAAGCTGTGCGCCAGGCCCTCCGGCTCGCAATTGATGACGATATTGATGGGGCCATACGCCCAGCGCGTCACATCCTTGCTGCGATGGCGCGCGACGGGCCGGAAACCGAGCGGACGCAGCATGGCGGCGAGCATTTCGGCCTCGTCATGGGCAGCGGCAAATTCGATGAACGCGACCCCGGATGTGGCTACGCGCGGCGGGATGCCCGTCTCGACGCCCGAGGGCTTGCCGACCCCGCCTTCCAATATCTTGAGCGAGCGATAGCCATCCAGCGCCACACGCGACGCGGAGGCGGCGCGGAACCGGTCGTTGAAGATTTCAAGGCTCCAATAGCCGTCATAGCCGATCCGGCGAAGGGCCCCGGCCCAGTCGTCCAGCGGCAATTCACCCTGGCCGGGCATGGAGCGGAAATGGCGGCTCCAGCCGAGATAATCCATCTCCAGCACCGGCGCGTCGGCAACCTGCACGAGGAACAGCTTCTCCGGCCTGATGTCGCCGATGCTGCTGGAGGGAATGCCGCGCGCCAGCGAATGGAAGCTGTCGAGGATCAGGCCGACGGCCGCATGGTCGACATCGCGCACCAGCGACCATGCCTCGCGATGGTCGTTCACATGGCGCCCCCATGCCAGCGCTTCATAGCCGATGCGCAGGCCGCGCCGGGCCGCGCGCTCGCCCGCTTCATGCAGGTCCGCGATGATCCGGTCGCGGTCGCCATCGGCCATGGGCGCGCAACTGGAGCAGACCAGCAGCAGGTCGGTATCCAGCTGCGCCATGATGTCGAACTTGCGCTCCAGCCGATCGAAGGCCCGCGTGCGCTGCGGTTCGGGGAGCCCTTCAAGGTCGCGAAATGGCTGGAACATGGTGCAGGCAAGACCAAGGTCGCGCATCAGCGCGGCGATGTCCTGCGTGCTCAGATGGGAGGAGAGGAGGTCATTCTCGAAAATTTCCGCGCCATCGAAACCGGCGGCGGCAATGGCCCGCAGCTTGGCGTCCAGCGTGCCGCTGATCGAAACCGTGGCGATGGAGGTCTTCATCTCGCGTCCAGCATCCTCAACCATGAATGGCCGGCTTCAGTGGCCGGATGACGATGGCCTAGCATGAGAATGGCATTGACAAAAGAGAAAATGATAGGAACTAGTTCGTTACATAAATGAGAAGGTCGGAAAGCGGTGTCAACGGGTGGAACAACGAGGCGAGACGGGGTCGCAATGCGGCCCGCGCCGGGCGTTTCACCTGTGCATCTCATGAAGACCTTGCGGGATTTTGACGCTAACGGTCTCATCATGTCGCGTGCAAGCGGCTGGGCATGAGGAGAAAGAGCCGATGGCGGAGATAGCGAAAATACCCCGGCGGTCCCGTGCGGAAGCGCGCGAGCAGGCGATCAACGAGATTGTTGATATCGCCACGCTGGAGTTCGTCGAAAAAGGGCTCGCCGGCGCGCGGATCGACGAGATTGCGGGCCATTCGACCAAGCGCAAAATCTATTATTATTTCGAGGGCAAGGACGAGCTGTATCGCGCCGTGCTGGAGCGCGCCTATCGCCGGGTGCGCGAGAGCGAGGGCGGGGTCGATATCGCGCAGGGCACGGCTGTCGAGGCGCTGCGCCGCCTGATCGACCATGATGTGCGCTACCATAGCCAGCATCCCGAGCTGGTGCGGCTGGTGATGAACGAGAATATTCACCGCGCCGAACATCTCAAGCAGATCGAGAATCTGCCCGAGCGCAACCAGCGCGTCATCGAGCTGTTGCGCCAGATCATCGAGCGCGGTGAGGCCGAGGGGAGTTTCCGCAAGGGGATCAGCCCGGTCGATCTGCACATGAACATCTCGGCACTGAGTTTTTACAACGTCTCCAACCAGTTCACCTTCGCGCATAATTTCGGGATCGACATGACGAGCCCCGAGGCGATCGAGCGACGCGCAAAGCAGGTTGCGGACATCATTCTGGCCTGGGTGACGCAAGCGGGCTGAAGGCGTAGCGGGTCGCGGTCCGCTGCTCCTCTCCACCTGTTTCGCCCGACCGGCCAAGGGAGGAGAGGATATGAGTATCGCTGCATTCCCGGCAGGCTTCACCGCGCCGGACAGATGGACCATGCGGGCTTTCGCGGTGGTCGCGCTATGTTTCGCCATCAACATGGCCGACGGGATCGACGTGACGATCCTGTCCTTCATCGCGCCCCGCCTGCAGGCGGAGTGGGGCCTGCGTGCCGATACGATGGGCAATCTGTTCAGCGCCGGGCTGCTCGGCATGGCGATTGGCGGCATGTTCATCGCGCCGCTGGCCGATCGCTTCGGGCGCCGGCGCATCATCATGACGGCGCTGGCTTTGATGTCGATCGGCATGATCGCCAGCGGCTTTGTCACCAGCGTCACGCAGTTCTTCCTGATGCGCGTGCTGGTCGGTTCGGGCATCGGCACGGTGCTGGCCGCCATGGCGGCGCTGGCCTCCGAATGCGCGCCGGAAAAGCAGCGCAACCTCGCCGTCGGCATGGTGCAGGCGGGCTACCCGTTCGCCGCCGTGTTCACCGGCCTGTTCGTGGCGCATTTGCTGCCCATCCATGGCTGGCAGGTGCTGCTGATGAGCGCGGGCATGATCACGGTCATTCTCCTCCCCGCCGCCTGGTTCCTGCTGCCTGAGCGCCCCGCGCCGGCGGATGGCGAAGTCTATCAGGGCGGCCGGGTCGGCGCGCTCTTCAGCCCGGTGTTCCGGCGCCGCACGCTCCTCCTGTGGGGCGCGGTGTTTTTCGGCCTGATGGTGCTCTATTTCATCGTGAGCTGGATACCCAAGCTGTCGATCGAGGCCGGGCTCACCGAAACCAACGGCATCTATGCTGGCGCCCTCTACAATCTGGGTGCGTTCATCGGCACGGTGGCGATGAGCTTCCTCGCCGTGCGCATCCCGCTCGGCCGGCTGGTCCCGGCGATGTTGCTCGGCGCGGCGGTCGCCATGCTGGTGTTCGGCAGCCTCACCATGTCGGTCGGCATGACGCTGTGCGTGGCCTTCATCATCGGCGTGCTGTTGCAGGGCGGTTATAACGGCGTCTGGCCCATCGCCGCCTCCATCTATCCGGCCGAGTTCCGCGCGACGGGCATTGGCTGGGCGATCGGCATTGGCCGCAGCGGGGCGATCATCGGCCCGATGCTCGGCGGCTATCTGATGGCGGCCAATGTCTCGCTGCCCGTCCTGTTCGCCAGCTATTGCGCGCCGCTGCTGGCCTGCGCCCTGTGCGCGCTGCTGGTGCAGCGCGTTTCCGGCCTTGTCGGCAGATGATAGAGTTTGACAGGGACTAGTTCGTAACATAAATTCCGTCATCGAGGCTGATCTCGTCGAGGTCAGTCAAAGGGGAGAGATGACCATGAAATTGAACCGTTCGCGCTTTGCGCTGTCCGCGTCCTTGCTGTCCGTAA
This sequence comes from Sphingobium sp., assembly GCA_035555575.1. Classification (GTDB taxonomy): domain Bacteria; phylum Pseudomonadota; class Alphaproteobacteria; order Sphingomonadales; family Sphingomonadaceae; genus Sphingobium. The sequence goes on along the minus strand of DATMGL010000021.1, from coordinate 57,247 downwards.
CGATCATCCTTGGCGCACCGGCGATGGCCCAGTCCGGTGCCGGCGACGAGCCGGAGGCGATCATTGTCACCGGCTCGCTGATCCAGCGCCCGAACAACACCGCGGTCAGCCCGATCGTCACGGTTGGCGAACAGGCGATCAAGGACAGCGGCAACGTCAACCTGCAGGATGCGCTGAACCAGTTTCCCAGCTTCACCACGGCGGGCAATGCCTCGACGGGCGGGCAGGGCTCGGGTGGCCGGGCGTCGGTCAATCTTCATGGTCTGGGCTCGAACCGCAACCTGGTGCTGCTCGACGGCAAGCGCCTGCCGATGTCGGACGTGAACGGCAATGTCGACATCAACATCGTGCCGGAAGCGATCATCAGCGGCATTGACGTGATCACCGGCGGCGCCTCGGCCGTCTACGGATCGGACGCCATGTCCGGCGTGGTCAATTTCAAGACGATCCGCAGCTTTGACGGGGTCCGGCTGGACGTCCAGAACTCGATCAGCGAGCGCGGAGACGCCTATAAGTTCAACGGCTCGCTCGCCTTCGGCTCGAAATTCGCGGATGGCCGGGGCAATGTGGTCGCGGCGTTCAGCTATACCAAGCAGGATCCGCTCAACGGCAGCGCGCGCGACTTCTTCCATGACAAGACGCCGTCATCCTTCATCGGCACCGGCACTTATGTGCCCAGCGCGACCAATGCGCCGAGCGCCGCTGTGGTGGAGAATGTCTTTGCCGCCTATGGCGCGCCCGGCGCTCGCAATCCGCTGTTGAGCCTCGGCTTCAACAATGATGGCACGCTGTTCTCGCAAACCGGCGCGGCCAATTATCGCGGCCCGACGGATGCCGAGGGCTATATGGTGGTGGACGGCAATGTCCGCATGCCGGTCGGCCAGCAGATTGATTTCATGAACGCGCTCGAGCGCAAGACCGCGTTTGTGAAGGCCGATTATGATCTCGCGCCATCGCTGACCGCTTATGGCCAGTTCATGTTCGTCGATTTGTCCGTCCATACGGCGAGCGGCGGCAGCCTGACGCAATTTGGCGCGCCGATGACCGTGCCGGTGACCAATCCCTTCGTGCCGGCCGATCTGAGCACTATTCTGGCCTCGCGGCCCGATGCGACGGCGCCCTTCACCTTGAATGGCCGCTATGTCGGCATTCCCTACAAGAATTGGGACGAAAACTATCAGGTCCAGCAATATATGGCGGGCCTCAAGGGGGACATCACCACCGGCTGGACCTTCGATATCTTCGCCTCCTATGATCAGACGGTGCATAACCAGACGCTGCACAGCGCTGTGCTCAAGACCCGCGTGCAGACGCTGCTCAACGCGGCCGATGGCGGCAATTCGCTTTGCGCGGGGGGCTATAATCCCTTTGGCGACGCCCAGGCGCGCAACCTCTCGGCGGCCTGCATCGACTATATGACCAAGGATGCGTTCAGCGTCGAGAAGCTCACGCAGACGCAGGTGCAGGGGCAGGTCAATGGCCAGCTGTTCGATCTGGGCGCCGGGCCGGTGCAGATTGCGCTGGTCGCGGATTATCGCCGCAACACCTATCGCTCGACGCCGGATAATGATCTGCAGGTGCAGAATATCGAGGCGGTGATCGCGTCCCTGCCGGCTGCCGGCAAGGTCTCGGTGAAGGAAATCGCCGGGCAGATCGATATTCCGCTGCTGGCGGACCGGCCATTCGTCAGGGAATTGGGCATTGGCGGCGCGGTGCGCTTCTCCGACTATTCGGTGACGGGCACGGTCACCAGCTATGAGGGCGATGTGCGCTGGCGGCCGGTCGATGCCCTGCTGATCCGCGGCAGCTATCAGCGGGCCGTGCGCGCGCCCAATATCGGCGAGCTGTTCTCCCCCGCGCAAGGCACCCAGGTGGTGATCGGCACGCCGCCGAGCGGGCTGGGCGACCCGTGCGATGTGCGCTCCAATGCGCGCACCGGGGCTGGCGGTGCCAGCGTCGCGGCGCTGTGCGTGGCACAGGGCGTTCCGGCCGCCGCCATTGGCAGCTACACCTTCCCGACCACGGCCACCGGCCAGCTCGTCTCCGGCAATACCAATCTGACGCCGGAAAAAGCCAATACCTTCAATGTCGGCTTCGTGTTCAATTCGCCGCTCCGCAGCGGTGCCTTTGCCGACTTCTCCTTGTCGGTCGATTATTACAGCATCGATATCAAGAACGTCATTTCAACGGTGCCGGGCCTGACCGTGCTGTCGAAATGCTATAATCTCGATGGCTCGAACCCCGGCTATGATGCCAGCAATCTCTATTGTCAGCTGATCGAGCGCGATACCGCCGGGCAACTCGTCACGGTGGCCACGCCCTATCTCAATCTGGGCTCGCTCAAGACCGATGGGATCGAGGCGCAGGTCAACTGGACCGTGCCGGCGCCGTTCATCGGCGAGAGCGGCAAGCTCTTCGTTACCGCCGCTGTGGGCTGGCTCAACAGCTACAAGGTCCAGCTGCTGCCGGGCTCGGGCTTCCTCGATTACACCGCCATCAGCAATGGCGGCGCCGGGCCGGGCAGCGTGCCGCCCCGCTCGACCCCGCGCTGGAAGGCGCTGACCACCATCGGCTATCGCTCGCAGGTCATCAACACCGGCCTGCGCTGGCGCTACCAGAGCGCCATGGCGGACAGCACGAGCGTGCTGACGCCCACCACGGCGCAGATCGGCGTGCCCGCTTATGGCGTGTGGGACCTGTTCGGTTCGATCAAGGTCGCGCAGAATTTCGATCTGCGGGCCGGCGTCAACAATCTCTTCGACAAGGGACTGCCCTATGTCGCCAGCTCGCAGAACGGCACGGATGTGGCGCTCTACGACGCGATCGGCCGGTCCTTCTATATCGGTGCGAAACTGTCGTTCTGATGATCCCCCGCCCGGCGCCTTCCCACAGGGCGCCGGGCTCATTTGGTAGTATCGATGTCATGATATGTTCCGGCCTGGTTGGACGCTCAATCCTGTCCTCCCGCTCGCCCTGGTTGCATGAGCAGGAGGCCCGCGCGCAGGGGCTCGCGCTCACCTATGCGCTGTTCGATTTCAACGAGCGCGGGCTGGCGGATGATGCGCTGCCGGCCTTTCTGCACGATCTGGCCGGGCAGGGCTTTGCCGGCGTCAACATCACCTATCCCTTCAAGCAGCAGGTCATCCCGGCGCTGGACGAGCTGTCGCAAAGCGCGGCCTTTGTTGGCGCGGTCAACACGGTGGCCATGCGGGACGGCCGGCTCATCGGCCATAATACGGATATGGAAGGGTTTCGCGACAGCCTGCAACATGGCCTGCCGACCGTGCGCAAGGACCATGTCCTGCTGCTGGGGGCGGGGGGCGCCGGCTCTGCGGTTGCCAGCGCCCTGTTGTCGCTCGATGTCGGGCTGCTCTCCATCTGCGATGCCGATGGGCCGCGGGCGCAGGCGCTGGTAGCGTCTCTGGCAACCCTGTTCGGCCCGCAGCGCGTGGCGTTCATGGCCCGCGAGGCCCTCGCCACCGGCACTGTCGACGGCCTTGTGAATGCCACGCCGATGGGCATGGCGGCGCATCCCGGCCTGCCCCTGGCGAGCGAGCTGATCCTGCCGACCCACTGGGTTGCCGATATCGTCTATTTCCCGATCGAGACGGCTTTTCTCAAGGCGGCCAGGACTAAAGGCTGCCAGACTCTGGACGGCAGCGGCATGGTGATCGCCCAGGCGGCCCGCGCGTTTGAAATCATCACGAACCGCAAGGCGGATCAGGCGCGCATGAGGCGAAGCTTCGTCGCGGGATGATGATGCCGCCGAGGACGCCTGCCCCATAGCCGGCAAAACGGGCGCCTTGTAGAGCACTCTCGTTCAAGTCCCTGCGCTGGCGGCCACCTAGGTTCTTCGCAGAGGAGAACCGCGATGTCCGAATTTGATGACCTGAAAAACACCGTCGCCGCCTTGTCGGATCGCGTCGGCCTGCTGGAGGATCTCAACGCCATCCGTCGGCTGCACAATGCCTATGGCTATTATACCGACTATAACCGCCCGGAGGAACTGGCGGAGCTATTCGCCGATGACGCCGAGATCATCTTCCTGTCCGGCATCTATCGCGGCAAGGCGGGCGCCCGCCGCCTTTATGGCGACTGGTTTCAGCAATTTTTTACGCAGGGCCAGCCGGGCCCGGTCTATGGCTTCCTGCTCGACCACTTCCAGATGCAGGACATCATCACGGTCGCGCCCGATCGTAGCACGGCCAAGGGGCGCTTTCGGGCCCTCCTGCTCGGCGGCAATCACGAGAGCCGCGACTATCGCCCCGCAGGCTTGCCCGATCAATTCTACGAAGCCGGCATGTATGAGAATGATTATGTCCGCGAGGACGGTGTCTGGAAGATCAAGCGGCTGGACTATGTCTTGCAGTGGCAGGCCGATTACGATGCCGGCTGGCACAAGACCATCGCGCACCTCCAGCCCTCGACCAGGGCTTTTCCGGAGGACCCGCTCGGGCCGGACGAGTTGATCGACAATCAGCGGCAGACCTGGCCCCATCGGCAGGCGCTGGAGATGCACTTCGCCCATCCGGTGCTTGGGCGGATGGCGACGGGCGGCTGATCCGCGCGCGATGCGCTGGGCGGCAAGTCACTGCACAATCCGCCCAGTAAGCGCTCCTGTCAGGACAGCAATATCGAGCCGGAGAGCGAGATGGACGAGGCGACGCTTCAGGACATGCATGACCGCATGACGATAGACGAGTTGCACAGCCGTTACATCTTCGCGCTCGACTGGTTCGATGCCGACGTCGTCGCCTCGCTATTTGCCGAGGATGGCGTGCTCGACTGGGCCGGCGGGGTGGCCGAGGGGCGCGAAGCCATTCGGGCCGAGATTGCCGGGATGCGGGCCTATTTCGGCAAGTTCGAGGCGGTCGATGCCCCGACGCGCCCGGCACGCCTTAGGCATTTCGTGACCAACAAGGTGATGGATATTCGCGGCGATCAGGCGCGGACGGTCGCCTTCTGGTTCGAGCTGAACAACGATAACCGGCCGCGCTGGCCTTATGTCGGCGCCTATGGCCATTATGAGGACAGGCTGGTCCGCACGGCCGAAGGGTGGCGGTTCCAGCGCCGGACGATCTTTAACGAAATGATGGACGAGAGAAAGGCTCCGCCAGCCAATCCGGCCTGGTGAGGGCTCCGCGCGTCCACGAATGGGAGGGAGATGATGATGACGACAAGGGGCTCATTCACCAGACTGTCGTGCGCGCTCGGCGGGTCGTTGCTGGCGCTGGCCGTTGGCACCGCCGCACACGCACAGGACGCCAGCCAGTCCGACGAAATTGTGGTCACCGCCCAGTTTCGCGCACAAAATCTGCAGGATACGCCGATTGCGATCACGGCCGTCACCGGCGCGATGCTGGAGGCGCGCAGCCAGACGGATCTGACCGCAGTCGCCAATCAGGCGCCATCGGTGACGCTCAAGGCGCAAAGCTCGACCTTTGGCCCGGCGCTCGGGGCGAACATCCGCGGCGTCGGCCAGTTCGATCCGAGCCCCGCCGTGGAGCCGGGCGTCGGCATTTATGTCGATGATGTCTATTATGCTTCGCTGACCGGCTCCGTGCTGGACCTGCTCGATCTGGACCGGGTCGAGATCCTGCGTGGCCCGCAAGGCACGCTCGCCGGCCGCAACTCGATCGGCGGGGCGATCAAGCTCTATTCCAAGCGCCCGCAAGGCGACGGCAGCGGCTTTTTGCAGGCGACCTATGGCTCGCGCAACCGGATCGAGCTGCGTGGCAGTGCCGATTTCGCGCTGGCCAGCAGCCTCTTCATGCGCATCGCGGGCGTCTCCAAGAACCAGGACGGCTATGTGACACGGCTCGACTTTGGCTGCGTCAACCCGCCGGGCAGCGCCAATAACCCGGCCGTGGGCGGGGTGGAGCCGACCATCGCCAATCTGGGCAATTGCGAACTGGGCAAGGATGGTTCGGTCGATACGCAAGCCCTGCGCGCGCAGCTGCGCTTCGACAATGGCGGGCCGGTCGAGATCAACATCGCGGCCGACTATACGAAGGAAAATCGCACGCCGCCCGGCGAGATCCTCACCTATGCCAATAATGCGTCCCCCTGGATCCGGGGCAATTCACCGGCGGTGCCGCTTGACAGTCGTTTTCTGTGCGGACGCTATTGCAATTATGCGAGCTACTATATGCCGGGCGGCCCATGGACGGGGCCGGCGGCGACCGGATTCCCCATCGCCGAGAGCAAATATGACCCGGTCTCGCAGTTTGAGGGCTGGGGCGTGTCCGGGCAGGTCGAGTGGGAGATTGCCGACAAGTTGCAACTCACCTCGATCAGCGCCTATCGCGCCTTCAACACGCATTTTTTCAGCGATACCGATCTGACACCGCTTGCTGCCAACGGCACAAGGGGGGACTCGGATTTCTGGTCGTTCAGCCAGGAACTGCGCCTCAATGGCGAGCTGGGTGATGGCCTCGTCGAATATACGCTCGGCGGCTATTATATCGATCAACGGACGATGAGCACGCTCCTTGTCGAAATCCGCTATGTGCCCTGGCCGGGGCAGTTCCAGCAGAATGACCCCGTCAACGCGAACAGCAAGGCGGCCTTCGGCCAGATTCTCGTCCATCCGACCGAGGCGCTGACCCTGATCGGCGGGCTGCGCTACACCAAGGAACATAAGGATTATCAATTCTATCGGCGCACGGTGAGCGGTGCGCCCCATCCATTCCTGCCCTTTGATGGCGAGGTCGGCAATTATGACGGCAATCGCGTCGATTATCGTCTCGGTCTGCAATATCAGCTGAGCGACGACATCATGGCTTATGGGCAGGTGTCGACCGGCTTCAAGGGCGGCGGCATCAATCCGCGTCCGTTCACTGCCTTTCAGGTGGTGCCGTTCGATCCCGAGACGCTGACCTCCTATGAACTGGGCCTCAAGACCGATCTGCTGGACCGGCGCCTGCGGCTCAATGTCGCGGCCTTCATCTCCGACTATGACAACATCCAGCTGACGTTGCTCAGCTGCCCGCAATATAGCGACCCGAGCACCACGGATGACGATTTTGGCCCCTGCGCGGCGAATGCCAATGCCGGCGATGGCCGGATCAAGGGCTTCGAGGTGGAAGCCACATTGCGGCCGACCACCGGCCTCGTGATCGATGGGGCGCTCAGCTATCTTGATTTCCACTACAAGCGGATCAATCCGGCGGCGGGCGGGCCGGGCAATCCCAATGGGCCACAGCTCAATAACACGATGCCCTATACGCCGAAATGGAAATGGAGCGTTGGCATCCAGTATGAGATGGATCTGGGCAGTGCAGGGTCGCTGACGCCGCGCTTCGATGCATCTTATCAGGATGTCACCTTCTCCAATCCGGGGAACACCCTGTTGGAGCGGATTCCGGCCTATACGCTGGCCAATGCGCGGCTGACATGGCGCAACGGCGCCGGCGATCTGGAGGTGGCCGGCGAGGTCACCAATCTCTTCGGCAAATATTACTATATCACCGCCTACGACAGCGCCGGCGCGGGCTTCGCCACCGCCCAGCCGGGATCGCCGCGGCAATGGGCGCTCAGCGTCAAGAAGCGGTTCTGAGGTGCCGGGCCGGCGCGGATCGTCGCGCCGGCCCGCTCACGCCATATCTGACCCGAACCTGAGGAGAGCCCCCATGGACCGGAGCGCATTGCTCGACCTGCTCGACCGCAGCGTGGCGGCCCTTGGCCATCACGATCCGGCAAGCCTGCCGCTGGCCGACACAGCACGCTATGCGGAAAATAGCGTGGAATTCCCGATGGGGGACGGCGCGTGGCACACAGTGACAGCCATTGGCGATTATCGCTGGTCGCTTGCCGATCCCGTCACCGGCAATGCCGTGCGCTTCGGCGTGCTGGCGGAAAGCGGCGACCCGGCGCTGTTCGTCATGCGTATCGCGGTGGGCGCTGACGCCCGTATCAGCGAGATCGAGCTGCTGGTCGCGCGGTCGACCGATGCCGGCGTGCCGTTCCTCTCGGCCGATCTGGCGGACCGACCGGCGCTGAGCGAAAGCCTGCCCGCGGCCTCACGCGTCGGCCGTGAGCGGATGCTGGCGCTGGCCAATGGCTATTTCGACACTCTCCAGCAGAATGACGGGACGCTGCACACACGCTTTCACCCCACTTGCGAACGGCGGGAAAATGGCGTGCAGACGACCAATAACCCCCAGCCGGATCTGGCGCCCATCTCCGGGCTCGGCTGCGAGGCGCAATTCCGCCTTGGCTATTACCGCTTCGACAACTGGATCCGTGCGCGCCGCTATCCGCTGATCGACGAGGAGGCGGGCGTGGTGCTCGCCGGGGGCTTCATCGATCATGACGGGCGGCTGCGAGACTATACGCTGACCAATGGCGAGACGCGCACGGGCTTTTTCCTGCGGCCGCACAGCTTTGCCTTTCTTGAAGCCTTCAGGATCAGGGACGATGCCATTTCGGCGGTCGAGGCGGTGTTCCATTTCGTGCCCTACCGCATGCGCTCGCCATGGGCGGATGATGAGGTCGATCCGCGCCTCCCTCAGCTATAATCAAAGGAAAGCCATTCCCATGTCCGATGTGGAACTCAAGCGCCTGCGGGCCGATCTGGATGCTCTGGCCGCCCGCGCCGCCAAGGCCGATCATTATGTCGACATCTGCAACCTGCAAGCCGCCTATGGCTATTATATCGACAAGGGCCGCTGGGACGATGCCGCCGCGCTGTTCGCCACGGACGGCACGCTCGAACTGGCGGGGCGGGGCGTCTATGTCGGCCGCGAGCGGGTGCGGGAATATCTGCATCACCTCCCGCCTTATGGCCCCGGCATGCTCTACAATCACATGCAGCTCCAGCCCGTGATCCATATCGATTGCGTGGCAGGCACGGCCAAGGGGCGCTGGCGCAGTTTCATGATGGTGGGCGCGCTCGGGGCCGAAGCGCGCTGGGGCGAGGCGACCTATGAAAATGAATATCGCATCGAGGACGGCAAATGGCGCCTCGCCCTGCTCCACGGCTATATGAACATCTATACCGACTATGAGCAGGGCTGGCACAAGGGCGGGGTCAAATTGCTGCGCGGGATTGAGGGACTGCAGCCCGACCGGCCATCGACGATGGACTATGAGGCCTATCCCGAGCCGGTCATCGCGCCCTATCATTATGATGCCGTCTAGGATGCGCCCGTCCGCTTTGAATTGGGGTCGAACTTCAGCATATCGAGGCTCTTGAGCGCCGGGTCCCAATGCTCGGCGATCTTGCCGTCCTCGATGCGGAACAGGTCGAACCAGCTGGTGACATAGGCGCGGCCCTCCGCATCCTTCTCCGGGCGCTCGAACAGCACCATGACATAGTCGCGCTCGGCGATGATGTTGAGGAGTGGCAGGTTGATGCGGTCCTCCAACTCGCGGACAGGCCGCGATCCGCGCAGGAAATCCACCAGCGCCTGCCGTCCGGAGGCCACATTGGGGTTATGCTGGATATAGCGCTCGGCGATATAATCGGCCGCGCGGTCGGCATGACCACCCTGCAGCACTGTGCGATACATGTCGTAAACCAGCCGCTTATTGGCGGCCAGGACGGGGTCATCGCTCTCCAGTAGCTGCAACTGCGCGTCACGGTCGGTGATGGCGGCACTCATGGGTGGCTCTCCTTCTTGCCGAAATCTTCAAAGCTGCGCTTGGCCAGATAGGTCCGGATCGCGGCCAGGTCGTCGGTCGACAGCTTGCCGGCAAAGCCGGGCATGCCCTGCGCGGCAAGCGCGCCCTCCAGCACGATCTGGCGCAGGCTATCGCCCATCACGAGCGGAGACGAGCGCAGATCAGGGTAGGCGCCGGCGCTCACCGCGCCGCTGCCGTGGCAGCGCAGGCAGAAGCGGCCATAGAGCAGATCGCCGCGGGCGATGGCGGCGGTATCGGCCGGCATCGCGGGCACGATCGCCTGCTGCACCGCCGGTGCTGGCGTGAAGGGAGGAAGCTGCGCGCTGCCGCCAAGCTTGAAGACCAGCAGCCGGTTCGGCCCGACGGCGTTGCCGGCTTGCAGCGCCATGACGCCGCCGGTGAGCGGCCAGCCGCCGCCCCAGCCGGCCATCACGGCGATATATTGCGTGCCGTCGAGCCGATAGGTGATGGGCGGCGCCATGATGCCGGTTTGCGCATCGAACGACCAGAGCTGCCGGCCGGACCGATCGTCATAGGCTGCCAGTGTGCGCGCCGTATTGCCCGCGAAGACGAGGCCGCCGCCGGTCGCCAGCACGCCGCCGTTAAAGGGGGCGACCTGCGCGACCTTCCATTTGGTGTGCTGTGTGAGCGGGTCCCATGCGATGAGATAGCCCTTCATATCGGCGTAGAGCGCCTTGCGCGCCACGTCGTCCATCGCCCCGCCGCCGCTCATCGCCACGCCGGACGTGTAGGCGCCGATGACCTGTTTCTCCGCCGGATTGGGCGCAAATGGCATGCCGACATCCTGCGCCGGAATATAGACCAGCCCGGTGCGGGGGCTGAATGCCATGGGCGGCCAATTATGCCCGCCGCCCGAGCTGGGAAACTGGAAATGCGCCTTGCCGGTGCGATAATAGCGGGCTTCGGGCACTTCGATCGGGCGTCCGGTTCCGGCATCGAGCCCTGTGGCCCAGTTCACATTGACGAAGGGCTGGCCTGAGATGAATTGCCCGGTCGCGCGATCCAATATGTAGAAAAAGCCGTTCTTCGGCGCCTGCATCAGGACTTTGCGCGGCTTGCCGTCGATCATGAGGTCGGCGAGAATGATATTCTGCGTGGCGGTATAGTCCCATGTCTCGGCCGGCGTCGTCTGGAAGTGCCAGACATAGTCGCCGCTCTGCGCGCGCAGCGCGACGATCGAACTCAGGAAGAGGTTGTCGCCCTTGCCCTCGGACCGCATGCCATGGTTCCAGGGCGATCCATTGCCGGTGCCGATATAGACAAGGCCAAGGTCGGGATCATATTCGATCGCGTCCCACACGGTGCCGCCGCCGCCATAGCGCCAATATTCGCCGCTCCAGCTCGGCCGGGCGATGGCCATGGCGGTGTCGGATGCGGCATGGTCCGCCACGCCGGGCCGGCCGGGGACCGTGTAGAAGCGCCAGCGCCGTTTGCCGCTCGTCCGGTCATAGGCGCTGACCGAGCCGCGCGCGCCGAACTCGGCGCCGCCATTGCCGATCAGCACCATGTCCTGCACGATGCGCGGCGCGCCGGTGATCGTGTAATTCTCCGCCAGCGGGTCGGCCTGATCGATGGTTTGCGTTTCCCAGAGCGGCTTGCCGCTGGCGGCATCGAGCGCGATCAGGCGGCCGTCCAGCGCGCCCAGATAGACCCGGCCATCAGCGACCGCCACGCCGCGCGAGACGGGGCCGCAGCAGGACCGGGCCGAAGCCTCGCGCACGTCCGGATCATAGGTCCACAGCAAGGCGCCGCTGCGCGCGTCAAGCGCCTGCACAATGTCATAGGCACTCACCAGATAGAGCGTGCCGTCGACCATGATCGGCGTGGCCTCCTGCCCCCGATCCGTATCGAGATCATGGAACCAGCCAAGGCCGAGCTGGCCGATATTGTCGCGCGTGATCTGATCGAGCGGGGAGAAACGCTGGGCCATTTCGGTTCGCCCGTGGAGCGGCCAATCAGCATCCGGCACGCGGCCCGAACAGGCGGCGAGCAGCACGGCCAGGGCGATGGTTGCAAAGGCCCGCATCGGTCAGCCTGCGGCGCGCGCGGGTGTCGCTCGATGTCCCGCGCGCGCCGCAAGATAGAGCCATAACCCGCCCAGCATGAAGAAGCCGGAGAAAATGCCGATCGCATAGCGCAGCCCCATGGCCGAGGCCTGCGCACAGCTTGATCCGGGCACTTGCGCGGCGGCGCCGGCGCAGTCCGCCGCGAAACTGCCGCCATAGAGCAGGTTGGAGACGGTATCGCTGACGATCCCCACGAGCGGCGGCCCGAAGCCTTGCCCGATCATGTGCATGACCAGCAGGAATAGTGCCGATCCCGTGGCGCGCGCATAGGAATCGAGCGAGCCATGCAGGGTCGCGATGGCCGGCCCCATGATGGTGTAGAAGGTGCATGAGCCGATCAGCATGATCGGGATGGCCAGCACCAGCGAGGGGCTGTTGAGGCCGAGAATGAACAGCGGCGCGCCGAGCAACGACCCCAGCGCCGGTGCGCCGAGCAGCCAGCGCCGATCGCGCCGGGCGAGATATTCGCTGCCAAAGCCCCCCAGCAACGTGCCGATCAGCGAGGCAAGGCCGGAGATCAGCCCGAAGGCGAGGCCGGCCTGCGCCGCATCCAGGCCGTGCACGCGCGAGAAGAAGGCGGGCAGGAAGGTGTTCACGCCAAAGCTGCCAAGGCTGATGCAGGAGACGCCGAGCACCAGAAAGCGCAATGTGGGGCTGCGCGTGAGCGTGCGCACCACGTCCCAGGTCCGCATTTTCGGCGCGGCATGATCGGGCACCGACTGGCGGGGCGGCTCCTTGAGGAAGATCAGGCACAGCAGCGCGATGAGGGCGCCCATCACGCCGAAGAACAGGAAGGTGTTGCGCCACCCGAACGCCTCGGCAATCGCACCGCCCAGAAACGATCCCAGCAGCGCTGCAATCGGCACACCCAGCATGAACAGCGAGATGGCCGACGCGCGCTTCTCCGGCGGATACATGTCCGAGATCATGGAATGCGGCGGCGCTTCCGTGGCTGCATTGCCCGCCGCCATGCCCAGCCGGCACAGGACGAGCTGGAAGAAGCTGATTGTTGCGCCGGCAAATGCCGTGAAGGCCGAAGCGAGCAGCAGGAAGCCCGCCGTTACATAAGTGCGCTTGAAGCGTTCAGCCAGCCGCGCGATCGGCACGCTCGCCAGCGCGTTGACCACCGCGAAAGCCGTGCCGCCGAGCAGGCCGATTTGCAGATCTGTGATCAGGAATTCGGCTTTGATCTTCTCGGCGATCAGGGCGATCATCACCCTGTCGATGAACCCAAAGGCGTTGATCGAGGCGAGGAGGGCCAGAGCCATCCCTGTCTGCTGTCGTGTCACGCGCGCCCCTTCACTCCAAGCCTGTCCGTCCGCGATAGGCGCTCGCGTCTCGTCCCGATTGGACGGGAGCGCAGCAACCGGACTGAATGCGAAGGCGGCTCAGTGCAGCGCGAAGATATTCCGGTAATCGCGCGGGGTGACGCCGAAGCGCTGCTTGAACGCGCGGCTGAAATGCTGGCTGTCGGAAAAGCCCCAGAGATGGGCAATCTCCGTGATGGAGCGCGCGGTAAGCGCCGGGTCGACCATTTCATCCCGGCAACGCTCCAGCCGCCGGTCCCAGATGGCGCGCGCAACGGTGTGCGCCTCGCCCTCGAACAATTTGTGGATGCTGCGCGAGGATATGCCGAATTCACGGGCGATCCGCGTGACACCCAGTTCGGGGTCGGCGAGATGACGGTCGATGAAGGCGAGGATGCCCCGGCGGCGCTCCTCGCGAATGTCGGGCAGCGGGTCCATGTCGGATGCCTGTATGGTCATCTCGATCAGCTCGGTGAGTTGCCGGCCGAGCAGATTGCGTTCGGCGACCGAGAGGTTGCCCGCCGTCATGATCGAGGCGGCAGCGCTGGCGTGGAGGATCTGGGAAGGGCCGCGCAGGAACGTGCGCGCCTGCCGCCACCAGACAGGATCGCGGCGCGGACCGGCCAGCGCCGAACAGGGCAGGGTGATGGCAAGCTGACGGGCATGGTCTGGTGCTTCCAGCGCAAAGGGCATGTCCTTGCGCAGCGCGCACCACTGGCCTGCCTCAAGCTGATGGGTCCGGCCGGCTTGCCGGACGATCGCCGAGCCTTCTTCCTGAAACAGGAATTTGAGCGCGGGGGCGAGAAGCTGCGTGTCTTCATCCAGTTGCATCACGCGGTGCCGGCCCATCGAGACGATGCAGAGCCGCAGCGGCCCGAACTCGCCGCCGCGCATCGACGCCTCGCGATCATCCCCAAACTCGACCTGATGCGCCTTCGTGCGGGCGAACCACTGGCGGCTGCGTTCCAGCCGGGTCGATGCCCGGGTCGTAAAGCTCTGCAACATCCTCTCCCCTCCTGACCCGTCATGCGCGTCGATTGTCTGGGGAAGGCTAACCATGCGGTCAGCCTCTGTCCAGCGGCAGCGGCGCGCCAAAACAGATCGTCGGCGAGCAGGTTCGCGCACAGACAAGTCTGGGCTCGGCGCGGTGGGTAGCGCGGTGCCAGTCGCAATATTCGAGGGGCATAAGATCATCATGGCAAGTGGGGCGATTGCGCCGATTGCGGAAAAAGCGCGACATTTCATCGCGGGCGAATGGGTGGCACCGGAACATGGCGGGACGATCGATGTCGAGGACCCGTCAACGGGCGAGCGGCTCGGCGGGATCGCTGCGGGCGATGTGGCTGACGTGGACGTCGCCGTCGCAGCGGCCAAGGATGCGATGACACGGCAGTGGACGCCCATGCAGCGGCAGGACGCGCTGTTGGCGCTCGCGCATGCCGTGCAGACGAATGGCGAGGAACTGGCGCTCATCGAGTCGCTCGATGCGGGCAAGCCGATCGCCAATAACCGCCGGATCGACATCCCGGCAGCCGCTGCGACCCTGCGTTATTTTGCCGGCTGGGCGACCAAGCTGACCGGCGAAACCATGGAATTGTCGCAGCCCGGCAACTGGACCGGCTTCACCCTGCGCGAGCCGGTCGGCGTTGTCGGTCAGATCATTCCGTGGAATTATCCGTTGATGGGGGCGGCCTTCAAGATTGGTCCGGCCATCGCGGCCGGATGCGCGGTGGTGCTGAAGCCGGCCGAGCAATCCTCGCTCTCCGCGCTGCGCCTGGCCGAGTTGAGCACGGCGTGCGGCTTTCCGCCGGGCTTCATCAATGTCGTGACCGGGGCCGGGCCGGTGGCGGGGGCGGCGCTGGTCGCGCAGCCTGATATCGCCAAGGTCAGCTTCACCGGTTCCACCGCGACCGGCAGCGAAATCGCGGCGACATGCGCGCGCCAGATCAAGCGGGTAACCGTTGAGCTGGGCGGCAAATCGCCGGTCATCGTGATGCCCGATGCTGATCTGGACGCCGCCGCGCGGGGCATCGCGATGGGCATCTTCTTCAACACCGGGCAGACCTGTTCGGCCGGGTCGCGACTGCTGGTGCACGCCAGCGTCGCCGATGCGCTGGTCGCGCGCATCGCCGGGATCGGGAGCGCCATGACGATCGGCGCGGCGATCCATCCCGATACGCAGCTTGGACCTGTCATTTCCGCCGCCCAGCGGGATCGTATCCTGTCCCATGTGGAGCAGGCGATGAAGCAGGGTGCACGGGCGGTTCGTGCCGGGCGGGCGTTGCCCGATCGGGGGTATTTCGTCGAACCCACGGTGCTCACCGGCGTCCAGCCCGGCATGGCGGCGGTGGATGACGAGATTTTCGGGCCGGTGCTGTGCGCCATGCTGTTTGAAACCACGGATCTGGACGAAATCGCCGCGCTGGCCAACGCGACGCGCTACGGTCTGGCGGCCTATGTCTGGACGGCGAGCCTCGCAACCGCGCATGGTCTGGTGGCGCGGCTGAACGCGGGAACGGTGCGGATCAATTCCGGGGGCGGGGCGGATCTCTCCATGCCCGCGGGTGGCGTCAAACAGTCCGGTTTCGGGCGCGAAAATGGCCGCGCGGGGGTAGAAGCCTATACCGAGCTTAAATCCGTCACGATGGTGTATTGAGCCATGACCGAGCCACTGGACGCCCCGACACCCGGCTTCGCCCACGCCTTCGACATGATCGTTGAACATGGCGCGCCCATGGAGATCGGCGTTATCGCCACCGGGGGGGCACGGCGTTATCGCCCCGTGACCGGCGGCACATTGGCGGGGGAGGGCCTTTGCGGCCAGCTGACCGGCGGCGGCGAGATGCTGCTGGAACGCGCCGATGGCGCCACCATGGTCGAGGCCAGCTATTATATCCGCTTTGCGGACGGGGCCGTGGCGCGCTGCTTTGGCACCGGATACCACACGCCCGACGGGCCCTTCGTCGGCACCCGCCTGTCCCTGCTGTTCGAGGCGGCCGAGGGCAGCAGCGTCGCGGCGCTCGCGACCCGCGCGTTCGTCGGCGAACAGGCCGATGGCAACCCGCTCCTTTCCATCAGCCGGATCATCTGACGCATGAAGCTCGAATTTGCTCTTGAAATGCGGCTTTCACTGGGAGCGCGCGTCCATATCCCGGTGGCGCAGGGCTATCGGCGCGGCGCGGTGCTGATCGAGGCGGGCCATTTCTCCGGTCCCGGCCTGTCCGGCCGCATCGTGCCCGGCAGCGGCGGCGATTTCCCGATGGTGCGAGCGGACGGGAGCGGGCGCTTCGAATCCCAATATCTGCTGGAGACGGATGATGGCGCCCATATCCTCAAGCGCAGCACCGGCGTTCGCCATGCCCCGCCCGATGTCGTGCGCGCGCTGCTGGCCGGCGAACAGGTCGATCCGCGAAGCTATTATATGCGCATGATGCCGCGCTTCGAGGCGCCGGCGGGCCCCTATGACTGGATGAACCGCACACTCTTCGTCGCCGTGGGGCAGCGCAATCCGACCGGCTCTATCTTCCGCATCTGGAAAGTCATCTGAGGGCTCCGATGGAACAATTTGATTATATCATCGTCGGGGCCGGCTCGGCCGGCTGCGTGCTGGCCAATCGCCTGTCCGAAGACCCGCGCACCAGAGTGTTGCTGCTGGAAGCCGGCGGCAGCGATCGCCGCTGGGATGTGCGGATGCCGCTCGCCGTCTCCAGGCTCTGGCCCAATCCGGACCTCACCTGGGGCTTCCTCTCCGAGCCGGAAGCGGCGCTTGACGGACGGCAACTCCCGGTCGCGCGGGGCAGGATGCTGGGCGGCACCTCGTCACTGAATGGCATGATGGCGATCCGGGGCCACCGCGCGGACTATGATGGCTGGCGTGACACGGGCCTTGCCGGCTGGGGCTGGGACGATGTCCTCCCATGGTTCCGCAAGCTGGAGACTCACTGGCGCGGGGAGACGCCCGAACATGGCGGCGCCGGACCGCTCTCGGTCGCGCCGCATCCCGCGCCTAGCCCGCTCATGACCCGCGCTATCGAGGCCGCCCGCGCGCTTGGCTATCCGATCACGCAGGATTTCAACGGCCCGACGACGGACGGTTTCGGCATGCCGGACTTCACCATCCGCAACGGCCGCCGATGCAGCGCGGCGGATGCCTATCTCCACCCGGTCCTGACGCGGCCTAATCTGGCGGTGCGGACCGGTGCCATTGTGACCAGAATTTGCGTTGACCATGGCCGCGCCACGGGCGTTGCCTATGCGAGCGGCGGCAGATCGGTCGAAGTGGCAGTATCGCGCGAGGTCATTCTGGCCGGTGGCGCGATCAATTCGCCGCAATTGCTGATGCTGTCCGGCATCGGTCCGGCCGCGCACCTGCAAGGGCTGGGCCTCGATGTCATCAGCGACAGTCCCGAGGTGGGTGCCAATTTGCAGGATCACCCCGGCACCGGCATGGAGTTTGATCTCGATCCGGCCCTCGCCTTCGAGCAGGAGTTGCGTTTCGATCGGCTGATCGCATCCGGCCTGCGCTGGCTGGTCCGGGGCAAGGGCATCATGGGCGCGCCCCCGCTCGCAATCTCCGCCAATGTTGCCAGCAAGCCGGGGTCGAGCGTGGTCGACCTGCATTTCCTGCTCATTCCGCTCGCGATGGAGACGCGCGTCTGGTTCCCCGGCGTCCGCAAGCCTTTTGGTCCCCGGATGGGCGCGATGTGGTCGCTCAACTATCCCAAAAGCCGCGGCTGGCTGAAGCTGCGCTCCGCCGATCCGCTCGACCATCCGCGTATCCAGTTCAACCTGCTGAGCGATCCCGACGACCGCGCGGAGATGCTGCATGGCTATCACAGCTTGCGCGCGCTGCTCGCCCAGCCGGCGCTGGCCAGCGTGATCGGACCGATCCGGCGACCGGTGCAGGCGCTGGCCGCCGACGAGGATATCCTCGCCTATATCCGCGCCACCGCCGCGACGGCCTATCATCCCTCCGGCACCTGCCGCATGGGCGCCGATCCCCGCGCCGTGGTCGACGGCGAACTGCGCGTGCGCGGCGTTGCGGGCCTGCGCGTCGCGGACGCTTCGGTCTTTCCCCGCTTGCCCGGCGGCAATACCAACCTGCCCGTGATCATGGTGGCCGAGCGGGCGGCGGATTTCGTCAAGGCTGGATCATGATGGGGATGCCCGGCTATCCCTTTGGGGACGAGGCTCGCCAGCCGCCAACTCCGCTGGCGGATAGCGCCAGCGATGCACTCCGGAGCGTTTTGCTCGCTGACACCAGAATCGCGGCCAGTTCATTCGGTGCGTCGATCATGATGTCGTGACCACACGCGACCTCGAACGTCTTCCAGCCCTTGCGCTTCTTCGCACGCTCATGATCAGCCTTCTCCCGCGGCTCTGAATCACGTCCCTGCCAGCTCATCAATGGCGCCTGAGCCTAAGCGGCTAGGTTCGCTGCCTGACGATCAGTCGATGGGCCCCAGATATCGGGCGGCACCCGCATCGTTCGCTACCAGGCATAGCGGACTGGTTCATGCGTGTTTCCAGGGATGGCCCAGCGTGCGAGCAATGGCGGAAAACAGATGGAAAATCATCTATATAGGAGGCGTGAAGATTAATGCGCGGGCGGGGCCGTTCTTGTGGCTCCGAAAGGCCGGACATGTGCAAATGCACGGACGGCTGAAGAATAAAAAGTGAATGGGGGAGGGGGCATGGAAGGCAGGCATGGATCGCGCCGTATCGTCATGTATTTCATGACGATCTCGCTGATTTTCTGCGGGAGGGAAGCGTTCGCGCAGCGAAGGAGCTTCAACATCAACTCTGGCGATGCAAACGCGACCATTCCCGTTTTCGCCAAGCAGAGCGGCCTGCAGATCATCGTTGCCGCTGATCAACTGCGCGGCGTTCGGACGCCGGCCATCGTGGGGGCGATTGATGTGCGTGTGGCGCTGAGTCGGCTGCTGCAATCCACGAACCTCGTGATCGCGGTGGACAGTGGCTCGATCGTCGTACTCAAGTCGCGCCCCGCTTCGGCCTTGCATAAGGCGACCCTGTCCGCTGTTGCGGCCGTCGCGTTTGATGATCGGCCACGAGAAGAGGCTTCCGCAAGGCGGAATGAGGAGCCGCCTCCCGAGCCGGTTGGCGAACGTGAAATTATTGTCACCGGATCACGCATCGCCACGACGGGCTACCATCAGCCCACGCCCGTGATGATCGTCAGCGAAGCGCAGATCGAGCGCGAGGCCAAGGCCAGTCTCGGCGATACGATCCGCGAAATGCCGGCGGTTGGATCGTCCAGTTCGCCCAATAACGGTGTCGGCGCCAATAATATCGTCGGTGGCGTCACAGGACTCGACACGGTCAACCTGCGTCATTTGGGCGTGAACCGCACGCTGGTGCTTCTCGACAGCCAGCGCGTCGTGCAATCCAACATCACCGGGGTGGTCGATCTGGGGACCATGCCCACTATGCTTGTGCAGCGTGTCGAGGTCGTGACCGGTGGGGCCTCGGCGGCCTGGGGGTCCGATGCCGTGGCCGGCGTCGTCAATCTTGTGCTGAACAAGGCATTCGAGGGTGTTCGCATCAGCCTTCAAGGCGGGGAGTCCGATAGGTTCGATCACAAGAGCTATCGCCTGCAGGCTGCCACCGGCTTTGGCTTCGCCGATGATCGCGGGCGTGTCATCGTCGCGGCGAGTTACCTCAACAGCCCCGACACCATCTTTGCCAATCAGCGGTCATGGAACAGCTATCGTAACCTCATCGATAACCCGGCCTATACGCCCACCAACGACGAGCCGCGCCTCATACATGCCGACAATGTTGGCCTCTCCCAGGCGACGAATGGCGGACTGATCCAAGGGCCTGACTGCCTGGTGGCCGAGGTGGACGGCGTTTGCGCTCGCCCGAACCCGCTGCTGAATATCCGTTTCGTCGGGCCGGATGCGACGCCGGTGTCCTTTGATCCCGGCATTGTGTCCGGCCCCATTTCGGCTTTTGGTGACGCGGAAACCGATTATCCTGCGATGAACAATCTCGCGGTCGCGTTCCGGACGCTCAACCTGTTCGGCTACACATATTTTGATCTGACGGAGAATCTGCGGGCATCGATCCAGGTCAATTATGGAGAGAGTCGTTCGCAGAACAACTCCACCCCCGCGACCCGCTTCGGAACGCTTTCGATCAAGGCGGACAATCCTTTCCTGCCGGAGGCGATCAGGCAAGACATGGGCAGGCTGGGGCTGGACCGCGTTTGGGTCGGCATAACCAATATCAATAACGTTACAGCCCATCAGTATTCCCACGACAATTTCGTCAGCAATTCGGTTGGCGTGCCGGTGAGCGTGCAAAAACGACGCCTGACGCGGGGCGTCTTCAGCCTCGATGGCAAGGTCGGTCCGGAGTGGACCTGGAACGCCTATTATCAGAAGGGCGAGGTGCTGACGCGCGTTGATGTCCTCTCGAACGTCGTGACCGCGCGCTTCAACTTTGCCGTCGATGCCGTGCGCGATGCGGAAGGGGCCATTGTCTGCCGGGCGGTCTTGCAGAATGTTCCGGCTGCCGAGGGCTGCATACCGCTCAACGTCATCGGCGAAGGCGTCGCGGACCCCAAAGCGATCCGCTACGTCAATGTACGGCCCGGAGAGAATTGGGAAGAGATACGGCTGGGCCAGGATGTCGCAGCCATTTCCGCGCAGGGGCGGCTTGGTTTCGGGTTGCCCGCCGGTGCCATCTCGATGGCCCTTGGCGCCGAATATCGCCGCGAAAAAGGTGAGACGGTGACCGATGAAGGCGCGGCAGCACGGCGCTATTCCTTTGCCAATTTCGCGCCTTTCGGAGGCAAATATCATGTGAAGGAAGCATTTGTGGAACTGGGGGTGCCGTTGATTCAGGACGGGTTAGTCGAATCCCTGGCCTTGAATGCGGCAGGCCGGATTACCGACTACAGCACCAGCGGTCTGGTCAACACCTGGAAGCTTGGCCTTACCAGCCAGTTGAACAAGCTGGTTCGCCTGCGCGGTACGATCTCGCGCGACATTCGGGCGCCAAACCTGGCCGAACTGTTCAATTCCGGGACGGCGGTTCAGAGTTCGGCGATCGACCCCAGGACCGGCACCAACGTACCGATTTTCGCGACCACATCTGGCAATCCCAAGCTGGCGCCAGAGAAGGCGGATACGCTCTCGGCCGGGATCATCCTGAGCCCGGCGCCTCGGCTCAACCTGTCGCTCGATTATTATTCGATCAAGTTGAAGGACGCGATCTTCACGGTTAGTACGGCGCAGGTTTTGGCGCGGTGCAATGCCGGCGAGGCGGATTTCTGCGCCCAGCTCGATTTCGGCGCGCGGGGTGGCGCGCTGAGCCAGGTCCGCACATTCCCGCGTAACCTCAGCTCGCAAAATGTGTCCGGCCTCGACTTTCAGGTGGATTATTCATTGCCGCTGAACCACGTCACGCTGTCGAGCCGGCTGGTCGGCAACTACACATTGACGCAAACCCAGCTCGCGTTGGGCGTGACGACGGATTACGCCGGCGCACTCAGCAACAACTCCCCGGTGCCCGGCTTCCCGAAGCTGCGGGCCACACTGGAGGAAACTTACACCGATGGGCCGATGTCGATCACCCTTCAGGGCCGCTTCATCGGCAGGGCGAAGCTGGTGAATGGCTGGACGGCCAAGGATGTCGACAATAACCGGGTTCCCGCCATCCTCTATACCGACCTGCGGGCGTCCTATGAGCTGACGGAGAATGTGCGGCTGTTCGGTGCTATCGATAATATGTTCGATCTGGCCCCGCCGAATGTCGCGGTGAGTTCCGCCCACGCGACCTCCTATTATTCGACGGCCGTTCGCGGCGATATCCATGACACGATCGGACGCAGCTACCGTGTTGGCGCGCGGCTGCGCTTCTGATGGTTGCGTCCGCTCATCCGTTCCTTTCCCCCTTGGAACATGGTGGGCGGACGCAACCGCTTTTTGGGCATGGTTGCGGATGAGGCGCGAGGCATCGTAGACGTTCGATAGCGTCGCTGCGCGTGGGATGATGCGCGGTGCACGCTCGCGTTCCGCTACAAATAATGGGCGACGCGATCGAGCAGACGTTCCGCAACGGAGCGGCGGATCGGGACACCTTTTATCATCTTATTCCAGGTGTTGATGCTTATCCCGAAGGTGTCCATCACGCATTCGGCGGTTTTTACCCGCAGATGTGAACTGAGCTTCTCGACGACCCAGTCGTTTACATAGCTGAGGTTGGGTGCATCCGTGTGGAGAATGCCCGCCGCTTTCCGGGATGAAGCGCTCATCGATTTAACGAAGCGATCAGGCTGAGTATCTTTGGTATTACTGACTTCCATTCCAATGTTCATGGATCAACCTCCCATGCTAAAAAGGAATTATTGACAGAGATGATACTTAGTAAATCATGATGTTTTTCGTTGAATGCATCATCCGTCGAAGAAATGGCATGATGCCATCCCCGTTGTTGTCGGATTTTGATGTTATTCAGGCCGCCTGTCGGGACGGCTCTGTCTTGGCCCGGTTCACAGCCGGGCGCGCGGGATCGCTTATTTCAGTGTCGCGAGATAATCGATCATGGCCTGGCGGATTTTCTCGTCGGATGGGCCCTTCATCGTCATTTTGGTGCCCGGGACCCTTGTTTGTGGAGCCAGCAGAAAAGCGCTGAGTTCCACAGGCGACCACAGGATTCCGGAGGCCTTCATCGCTTCGGAATAAGCATAGTCCGCCTTGCTCCCTGCCTTCGAGCCGACGACGCCAAACAGGTTCGGGCCGAGCTTGCCTGGGGCGTCACGCTCGACGGAATGGCACGTCAGGCAGGTCGCGAACTGGGCTGGTTGCTCAATCCTGACGACCGGGGTGGGCGCCGGTGTGGGAAGCTTGGGGGCGACAGGCGGTTGCGCCTGAGCGGCGGCCGGTGCCGCGGGGGCATCTGGCTCGCTGGCATTGGTGGCCGGCTCGCTCTCATTATCCAGTTTTGCTTCATGATCTGGCGTCGTCTGTGCGGCATTCGCTACGTTGGCGGCTTCGGTCACGACGCCATTCATGTCTTCCTGTGCTTCCGGGCGGGGGCCGGAACAGCCGGTCAGCATCAGGCTTGCGGCAACGTACGGCGACAATGTTCTGCATATTTGCTTCACTGGCATCTATCTCTCCGACGATTGTCGTCATTACAAATGCGCAAGCGGGTCTGCTGCGCGGTTATCGCCTGGCCGGATCATCCGATTTTTCGGATCGGGAAGGGCGTTGCCCTGATGATCTCATTTCATCGAGAAGATGATCTGTCCGGGCTTTTCCTGCACTTTCAGGTCCAGGCTGAGGGCTGCCGCATGGGCAAAGCCCTGCGGATCAGTTGCCGAAAACAGGCCGGTCACGGTTCGCTTGGCAATGACGTTATCGCCGACCTGAATTTTGACTTTATTATACCGGTTGAACTCGATGGCTGCATTACGCAGGCTGGTCTCGCTGAATGCTATCTTGCCCTCGCGCCAGGCCAGCATCCGCTCGATCTCGTCGCTAGACATCCGCTTGGCGGTGACGTCCCCACTGGCATCGGCCAGCGCTCTCATATTGGCGCCGAGCATCAATGATTGCTTATGCCCCTGCGGCGCGGCCACATTCACTGTGCCTTCCCGAACCATCACCTCGACCGGCGTGGTGCCGGTCCGCCGGACGCTAAACGCCGTGCCAATCGCCTGCACCTTGGCCATGCCGGCCTTGACGAGGAATTTGCGCTCCGGGTTTTTCGCTACGTCGAACAGCACTTCGCCTTTGTCGAGATAGATGGTCCGGGTGGCCTTGCTGAAATTGACGCGGATGTGGCTGTCGGTGTTCATGGTGACCACCGAGCCGTCCGCAAGCGGTAGCAGCCGCACCTCGCCGCGCGCTGTCGTATAGCTGCTGGTGCCGAGAGGGAGCAGCGCAAGGGCGCCGAAACTCGCGGCGAGCGCGGTGGCGGTGCCGGCTTGAACGAACCGACGACGCGTCAGCAGTCGCGGCAGGATCGATATGACCGTGGCCTCTTTGGTGGCGGCGACGGGCGCTTCCGGCGCATCGGGTGCCTCTGTCCCGGCGTCGTCTGCAGTGAGCGAGATTGAAGCGAGGACAGCTTGTGCCCGCGCGAATGCACCCAATCTGCGCACATCATCTTTCAGCCAGGCGTCGAGTGAGGCCTGATCGAGTTCGGTTAGCGGACCACGATCAATCCGGGCCACCCACAGGGCGGCCATGGCATCAATCTCGCTACTGGTCTCAAACTTCGCCATCTGACTGACTACCTGCTTCCTTCCTGCTAGATGCAGAAGGGCCACTTCTTCCGCCACGTCCGAAAATTTCGATCAGCATACGGATACCTCTACCGACGTGTTTTTCCACCGTGCTTTCCGACAAATTAAGTTTTGTTGCTATCTCTCGCTGAGAGAGTCCCTCCACTCTGCGCAGGACGAAAACCTCCCTGCATTTCTCGGGTAGGGCTGCGATTGCGTCATGGACGCGCGCCAGTTCCTGCCGCGCTTCGGCCTGCTGATCCTGCAGCGGTTCTGGTGAAGGGGTGGTCAGCAAGGCGGCCTCGCCGTCACTGTCGATCTGCCGGGTGCGAGTTCGCCTGTCTTCCTGGAGAATGATGGAAAGGGCGGTCTGATAGACATAGGCCTTGGGGGCCGCGATGTGATCGACCTCGGCCAGCGTGGCCAGCTTGGCATAGGTTTCCTGAATGACGTCGTCGACGTCCATGCCCGCCGGCGTCCGCCGCATGAGCCACCGGCGCAGGCCGCTTTCATGCGGTAGCACATGCTGGGCAAGCCAGATGGCGCGACTGTTGGATATCCCCCTCATGGCATCAGAAGAACCTCTTGTCCTTCAGAGTGCAAGAAAATTTGCGTCATGAAAAAAATTGACCTGCGAAATGGAGGAAAGCTGTCTCACGACCATCTCAGCAACATAGTGCAGCAAAATACTGCACCACAAGGTCATGTTGCCCAAGCGTTTGGGTGACAGGTGCAATGTCGCCAGTGCAGGTGAGGGTGGCCGATGAAAAATAGTCGAAAAATGCGCACAGTTGTTCGCTTGTCTCTTACAACATCTCTTATATTTTTTGGAAGTGGAGCATTGGCTCAGCAGGCGGTGTCGGCAGATGGTGGCGAAGCCGATAGGCCTGACGATATTGTTGTTACTGGATCACGTATTACAGTTGCCGGCTATGCTCAGCCAACTCCAGTGACAGTCGTCGGTGAGGAGATTCTGCAGCGGGATGCCAAGGTGAGCATTGGCGATACGATTCGCGAACTGCCTGCCGTTGGCGCCTCTGCTTCACCGAACAATGGCTCGGGTGCCGGCAATATCGTCGCCGGTGTTACCGGGCTGGATACCGTGAATTTGCGTCAACTCGGGGTCACCCGTACGCTGGTGCTGTTCGATGGTCAGCGTGTCGTCCAATCCAACGTCACGGGCCAGATCGACCTTGGGACGATCCCCACCATGTTGGTGGAGCGGGTCGACGTCGTAACAGCAGGCGCCTCCGCCGCGTGGGGGTCTGACGCCGTCTCGGGTGTCGTCAATCTCGTTCTCAACAAGCGGTTTGACGGATTCCGGGTGAGTGCCGAAGTCGGGGATTCCTACAAGTTTGATCATACCAACTATCGGATCGGGGCAGCGGCGGGCACGGGCTTCGACAATGATCGCGGTCGCGTCATTGCGGCCGTCAACTATCTGAACAGTCCGGAGGTGGTGTTCGCGAACCAGCGTCCATGGAACACCTATCGGCAACTCATCACCAATCCGGCCTATACGCCCGCCAATAATGAGCCGAGATATATCCACGTCGATAATATCGGTCTCTCACAGGCGACCACGGGCGGCCTGATTACGGGGCCCGCGTGTCTTGTCGCGGTGCCACAGGGGGGGACATGTACGAGCCCCAACCCGCTGCGCAACATGCAGTTCGTGGGCCCCAACGCCCAACTTGTGCCGTTCGATCGCGGCATCGTCGATGGGCCAATTTCGGCAGGTGGTGACGCGGAGCAGTTGCATCCATCGATCGACAATCTGACAGTCGATTACAACACGCTCTCGGTGTTCGGTTACGCCAGCTATGAATTTGCCGATTGGCTGAAAGCCTCGGTCCAGCTCAACTATGGCGAAACCAATTCCACGAACAACAGCGTGCCGGCCATCCGCCAGGGCAATGTGAAAATTCAGGCCGACAACGCCTTTCTCCCGGATGCGGTGCGTCAGACAATGCTGGCGAACGGCATGACCTCCATTGATGTCGGCACGACCAACATGAACAATGTGGGGCCATCGGCGACAGGGCGCTATTCCCACGACCAGTTCAGGCATGCGCTTGGTATTCCTGTGGCGACCACCAACCGCAAGCTGAAGCGCGGTGTTTTCACACTGGGCGGGGATCTGGGCGGAGACTGGAGCTGGAACGGCTATTACCAGCTGGGCAAGGTCAGGGTCTACCAGACGACCCTCTCGAATACGATCAACTCGCGCTATAATATGGCCGTGGATGCGGTCGTCCGGCCCGGCACCAATGAGGTTGTGTGTCGTTCAACGCTGTCCGATCCCGGCAATGGGTGCGTTCCGCTGAACATCCTTGGCTATGGCGTCGCGTCGCCAGAGGCGATCGCCTATATCAATGTGACCCCCGGGCAAAATTATCAGATCCAGGATTTGGAGGAGACGGTGATCGCCGCCTCTGTTCAGGGTCAGCTCGGCTTCGGCCTGCCGGCGGGTAACATCGCCGTTGCCTTTGGCGCTGAACGGCGGACGGAGCGCGGAGAGATTGCCAGCGATGCGGGGGCCCAGGCTCGTATCTATTCGGTGGCGAACTTCCCGACCTTCCACGGCAAATATAATGTGAAGGAGGCGTTCCTTGAGCTTGAAATTCCGCTGCTCAGGGATTCGGTCGTCCAGTCCCTCAGCCTGAATGCGGCCGGCCGCATCACCGATTACAGCACCAGCGGGGTGGTCAAGACCTGGAAGCTCGGTCTCACGAGCCAGGTCAACGACGACATCCGTCTCCGCGGCACGGTCTCGCAGGATATTCGGGCACCGAACCTGAACGAATTGTTCAGTTCAGGCTTGTCGACGCTGGGGTCCGCTGTCGATCCGAACACCGATCAGAATGTGCAGATATTCTCGTTCGCCTCAGGCAACCCCGGTTTGACGCCGGAAATCGCCAGGACATATTCGGTCGGGTTTGTGCTGACTCCCAATTGGTTGCGGCGCTTCAACCTGTCGGTGGATTATTACAGCATCGACCTGAAGGATGCGATTTTCCAGATCGGCACGGCGGAAGTGTTGCGCCGCTGTAATGACGGACAGGCGCTCTTCTGCAATCAGCTGGAGTTTAACGGCCCGGCTGGCGCGCTCAGCCAGATCAATACGTTGCCCCGCAACATGGCGAGCTACAAGACGGACGGTGTCGACGTCCAGCTGGACTATTCGTTCCCGGTCGGTGCGGGCAATGTCGCGCTGCGTACTGTTGGCAACTATGTCTTCAACCTGACACAGGAACAGCAGGGGGCCACCTACAAGGCAGCCGGTGCAATCGGAGGCGATAACCCTGTGCAGGGTTTCCCGCGGGCGCGCTTCACGTCGAGCGCGACCTACAAGCAGGGCGGAACCTCGCTGACGCTACAGGGCCGCTTCATCGGCGCGGCGAAGCTGGTTTATGACTGGACCGCCAAGGATGTCGACAGGAACAAGGTGCCGGCGATCGTCTATGTCGATTTGCGCGCATCGCAGGATCTGACCGATCAAATCCAGATTTTTGGCACGATCGACAACGTGCTGAACCGGGACCCGCCCAACGTCGCGGTGACGCCGCTGCGGGGACAGACGGCTTATTACTTCACCGCTGTTCGCGGCGACATCTACGACGCGATTGGACGCAGCTACCGCGTGGGGGTGCGGGCCCGCTTCTGATGAGCTTGCGCCCGTCCACCGGACCTCTCCATCCCGATTGCGGTGGATGGGCGCATCCAACGGCACCACAGAAAGGTGAAACATGGAAACGACACGCCGAGAGATGATGGGCATTGCGGGCGGGGTCGCTGCAACGGCGATGCTCGCGAGCACGGTTCCGGTCTTTGCCCAGCAGGCGGCCCAGCAGGGTCGGCGGCTCGGTAGCCGGACAAAAACAATGTACTGGGTCGCCTCGGTCACGCCGTGCGGCCGCAACGGCGGTTTCGATCCGGGCGCCTATGCGGCGATCATGCAGTGGCACAAGGAATGCGGTGCTGACGGCGTCATGGTGCTGGGCACGTCGGGTGAGTTCCCGTCTTTCTCGGTCGCCGAACGCAAGCTGATCCTGGAGACGGCACTCAAGCACCGTAACGGGCTTAATATCATGATGAACCCGGGCACGTCGAACATCGCCGAGACGATCGATCTGGCCAAACATGCCGAGGCGAATGGCGCGGATGGCATGCTGGTCATTCCGCCCTTCTATTTCAACGAGCCGCCGCTTGACGGGCTGACGCGCTATTATGCGATGCTGTTCGACGCGGTGGGCCTGCCGATCAGTCCCTATCATATTCCCGGCACCAGCGAGGTTTCGATCACGATCGACCTGCTCAAAAACCTGCATCATTATCCGCATCTTGCCGGCATCAAGGATTCAAGCGGCAGCCCGGAGGGGTATGCGGCCTTCGTGAAGGCCTTTCCAGATCTGAATATGCGGGCGGGAACCAGCAATAATCTGGAACTGGCGCTGGAGAATGGGATGGGCACCATCCTGGCCGATGGCAACAGCTTCAGCCGCAAATGCGCCGACATCTTTACTGCCTATCGCCAGCAAGGCGACTGGCGCGGGGCGCTCCAGAAGCTGCGCGCCGCGATGCAGATCATGCGCGAGGCCAATAACAGCGGCGCAAACACCTACGCCACGATGAAGTACATCCTGGCACAGGAGATGGGCGGCGGCGACTGGTATCCGCGCGTGCCTTATGTGCCGCTGACGGACGCCCAGAAAACATCGCTCAAAGCCGGCCTCGCTCGCGTGCGGGCCTTGGGGTGAGCTGAAGGGTGGCGCCTGCTTCAGGCCGACCCGGGAGCGGGCCCAGCCGAAAGATGACGCGCCACAATCATATAGGGGAGAGAAGGCTTGATAACTCGGGGACGATATAATCTGCTGGCAGGCTCAGTGGTTGCGGCGATTGCGCTGGTGGCCGGGCCGGGGGCAGCGCAGACCGCCGGCTCCAGCGGGCAGAATATGGACTGGCCGACCTATAATGCGGACCTCGCGGGAAGCCGTTATCGGCCGCTGGATCAGGTCAACGCTGCCAACTTCAACGATCTCGAAGTGGCCTGGCGCTTCAAGACTGACATGATCGGGACACGCCCGGAATATAAGCTGGAAGGGACGCCGCTGGCGGTCGATGGCGTCATCTATGCCACGGCGGGTACCCGGCGCGGTGTTGTCGCGCTGGACGGCGTGACAGGGGAGTTGTTGTGGGTGCACAGCGTCCGCGAGGGGAAGCGTGCGGCGGCGTCGCCGCGCCAGCTTTCGGGGCGCGGCCTGTCCTACTGGACGGACGGCACGCAGAAGCGGATCCTGTACGTGACGCCGGGCTATCAGCTCATCGCGCTGGACGCCGGAACGGGCCAGCCGGTCAAGGATTTCGGCGAGAATGGCGTTGTCGACCTGAAGAAGGATTTCGGCCAGGAGCTGGTGGGGGGGCTGGAAACAGGCGAGGTCGGCCTGCATGCCGCGCCCGCCATCTCGGGCAACACGATCATCATCGGCGCGGCCTTCCGCGAGGGTTTCACGCCACGCACGCACAACAACACCAAGGGCTATGTGCGCGGGTTCGACGTGCGCACGGGCAAGCGGATGTGGACGTTCCACACCATTCCGCAGAAAGGCGAGTTCGGTTACGATACGTGGCTCAATGGCTCGGCTGATGTGAACGGCAATACCGGGGTGTGGACCCAGGTGTCGATCGATCCCGACCTGAACCTGGCCTATCTGGCGGTGGAATCGCCGACCAGCGACTTTTACGGCGGTCATCGTCCGGGGAACAACCTGTTCGGGAACAGTCTTGTCGCGGTCGATCTGCTGACCGGCGAACGTAAGTGGCATTTCCAGCTCATCCATCACGAGATCTGGGATTTCGATAACTCGTCGGCGCCGCTGCTGATGGACGTCAATGTGGACGGCAAACCGCGCAAGGTGGTGGCGCTGCCTAGCAAGCAGAATTTCCTCTATGTGTTCGACCGCGCGACCGGCAAGCCGATCTGGCCGATCCCGGAGCGCAAGGTCGAAAAA
This sequence comes from Sphingobium sp., assembly GCA_035555575.1. Lineage (GTDB taxonomy): Bacteria > Pseudomonadota > Alphaproteobacteria > Sphingomonadales > Sphingomonadaceae > Sphingobium. The sequence continues at coordinate 26,958 of DATMGL010000021.1, read as the reverse complement.
GGGAATGTGCCCGGCGAATGGTATTCGCCAACCCAGCCGATTCCCAGCAAGCCGCCGGCCTATGCCCGCAATGGCGTGACGGTGGACGACCTGATCGATTTCACGCCGGAAATGCGCAAGGAAGCGCTCGAGCTGACGAAGAATTACAAGCTTGGCCCGATTTACACGCCGCCGGTGCTCAGCACGCCGGAGCAGCTCGGCGTCATCAATATGTGGGCGTCGGGCGGCACCAACTGGCCGGGCGGATCGTTCGATCCGGAAACCGGCATTGCCTACGTCTATTCCTGCACCTCTTGCGTCTCGTCGACAGGGCTGCTGCCCGGGCCGAAGGAGATGACGGACATCAATTATGTGGTCGGCGTGGCGGGTCAGCCGGTGGTGATGATCAAGGGCCCCGGTGAAGATGCCGGCGCTGATGCGCCGCCACCGCCGCCGCCCTCGGCCGCTGCTGCCGGTGGTGGGAGCCGACGCCTGGCCGTGGATGGCCTGCCGATCGTCAAGCCGCCCTATTCGGTCATCTCCGCCGTGGACGTGAACAATGGCAGCATCAAATGGCAGATCCCCCACGGCGAGACGCCCGACTTCATTCGGAATCATCCCAAGCTGAAGGGGCTGACGATCCCCCGCACCGGGCAGACGAGTTTTCAGATCGGGACGCTGGTCACGAAGAGTCTCGTCATTGCCGGGGACAGTCAGGTGACCACCACCGAAGATCGGCCACGTGGCGCCATGTTGCGAGCCTATGACAAGCAAAATGGACAGGAGGTTGGGTCGGTCTGGATGCCTGCACAGCAGAGCGGGTCTCCGATGACTTACATGGTCAATGGCAAGCAATACATCATCGTTGCAGTATCCGGTGGTGTCTATTCGGGCGAGTATATTGCCTACACTCTGCCGTCAAAATAATGACTGCATGCCAAGGAGAGCATTCGTGCTGAAGAAAATGAGTCACGTTGCGTTGGCCGCGGCTACTGTGGTGTTGGCCGGGGCTCTGACCTTCAGCGGATCACTGTCCGCCCAGAGTGGCGGGCGGACAGTGTGGGATGGGATCTATACCAATGCCCAGGCCGCCCGTGGGGAAACCGCCTATGCGCAATATTGCGGTGTCTGCCACGGCGTGTCGCTCGATGGCACGGGGGAAGCGCCGGGCCTGGCTGGCGCAGCCTTCCTGTCGGCTTGGAACGGCTTGAGCATGGGCGATATGTATGATCGGGTGCGCATGACGATGCCGTTTGATCGGCCGAATTCGCTGAGCCGTGAGGTATATGCGGATATCGTCGCCTATATGTTGAAATATAATGATTTTCCGGCAGGTGAGCGCGAGCTGGTTGGCCGGCCGGAAATGCTCTCGATCATTGGCATCTCGGATCGGCGGCCGGCCGGTGCGGCCGGTTCCCCTACCACTGCACCGCCGTCCGCCGATGCCGCTCACGGTGGTCCGAACGACTATCCCAATCCGTATCGGACCGACACGAATTTCTTCCAGCTCCCGGCCGGCCGTACCATGGGATCAACCAGCGCGGTTGCGGTGGACAGCAAGGGCAATATCTGGATCGCCGATCGCTGCGGTGTGAATAGTTGCTCGGACAGCAAGCTCGACCCGATCATGATGTTCGATCCCAATGGTCGGTTCGTGCGCAGCTTTGGCGGGGGCATGTTCAATTTCCCGCATGGCTTTTTCATCGACGGGCAGGATAATGTCTGGCTGACCGACGAACGCGCAGAGGGTGGCAAGGGCGGCACCGTCACCAAGTTCAGCCCTGCTGGTAAAGTGTTGCTGGTGTTGGGCAAGCGCGGCGTCAGCGGGCAGGGCACGGATATGTTCTTTGAGCCCAACGACGTTGTCGTCGCCCCAAATGGCAACATCTTCGTCGTGGATGGACATAGCCCGGACAAATTTTCCCGAGTCATGAAGTTCGATGCCAAGGGTAAGTTCATCCAACAATGGGGCACGCTCGGCAGCAAGGCGGACGAACTCAATGTGCCGCATGCGATCACGATTGACAGCGCGGGGCGCCTGTTCGTCGGCGATCGCTGGAACAATCGCGTCCAGATCTACGATCAGGACGGCAATCTTCAGAACAGCTGGACGCAGTTCGGGCGTCCCAGCGGCCTTTTTATCGACAAGAACGACATTCTCTATTCGGCAGATTCGGAGTCTCGCGCGACCGAAGGCTATGGCCACAATCCCGGCTGGAAGCGCGGCATCCGGATTGGCAGCGTGAAGGATGGCATCGTCCGTGCCTTCATTCCCGACCCGAACCCGGAGCCGGACAAGAGCGCCACCAGCAGCGCAGAGGGCATCTGGGTTGACGGAAGCGGGGTGATCTATGGCGCGCAGGTGAGAGAAAAACTGGTCGCACGTCACGCGAAATAACGAAGGTTCTTCAGAAGGCGTGATGGCCGGAGGACGGGATGGGGATGATATGGGCGCGATTCTGAAGCAGCATGGGCCATGGGCAATATTGGCGGCACTGGGGGCTCTGGCGCTCTCGGTCGTAGCGACGGCGAATGGTGAGACGGTCAATGCCCTGTGGATCATCGCCGCCGCTGTCTCAGTCCATCTGATCGCTTTTCGCTATTATAGCCGGTATCTGGCTGGACGCGTTTTCGGACTGGACCGCAATCGCGCCACGCCAGCACATCAGCGCAATGACGGCCTCGATTACGTTCCCACCAATCGCTACGTATTGTTCGGGCACCATTTCGCGGCGATTGCCGGGGCGGGGCCGCTGGTCGGTCCGGTGCTTGCCGCACAAATGGGCTATCTTCCTGGCATGTTGTGGATTCTTCTCGGCGTCGTGCTTGCCGGCGCCGTGCAGGATTTCATCATCCTGTTCATCTCCATGCGTCGCGACGGTCGATCGCTGGGTGAACTGATCCGCATGGAAATGGGCGCGGTGGCGGGGGTCATCGCGCTGTTCGGCGCGTTCATGATCATGGTCATCATCCTTGCCGTGCTCGCGCTTATCGTGGTGCGGGCGCTTGCCGAAAGCCCCTGGGGACTGTTCACGGTCGCCGCGACCATGCCGCTAGCCGTGTTCATGGGGATTTACGGCCGCTTCATCCGGCCGGGTCGGATTGCGGAAATGTCGGTGATCGGGCTGATCGGCCTGGTGGTCGCGATCATCTATGGTCAGGATGTTGCGGCATCTCCCTTCTGGGGGCCGATCTTCACGCTGACGCCGGTGCAGCTGTGCTGGATATTGATCGCTTATGGCGGGATCGCATCCGTCCTGCCCGTCTGGCTTTTGCTGGCGCCGCGCGATTATCTGTCGACCTTCCTCAAGATCGGCGCGATCGTCGCGCTGGCGATCGGCATTCTGATCATGCAGCCGACGCTCCAGATGCCAGCCATATCGCGCTTCATCGACGGGAGCGGTCCGGTCTGGTCCGGCTCGCTCTTCCCCTTTCTGTTCATTACCATCGCTTGCGGCGCCGTGTCGGGCTTTCACGCGCTGATCGCGTCCGGCACGACGCCCAAGCTGATCGACAATGAGCGCGATGCCCGGTTCATCGGCTATGGCGCGATGCTCATGGAGAGCTTCGTCGCCATCATCGCGCTGATCGGTGCATCGATCATCGATCCGGGCATCTATTTCGCGATGAACAGTCCGGCGGCGCTGCTCGGCACGACGGCGGAAAGCGCGGCGCTTGCCGTGACCAATCTGGGCTTCCCGATCGACAGCGCCACGATTGCGCGGACGGCGGCGGACATGGGCGAACACACGATCATCTCCCGCACCGGCGGCGCGCCAACGCTTGCGGTCGCGATGGCGGAGATTTTCAGCCACATGGTCGGTGGGCCCGCGATGAAAGCCTTCTGGTATCATTTCGCGATCCTGTTCGAGGCGCTGTTCATCCTCACGGCGGTTGATGCGGGCACGCGGGCTGGCCGGTTCATGCTGCAGGATTTGATCGGACTGGCGGTTCCCTCCTTCAGGGATACATCCGCGCTGATCCCCGGTCTGACGGCGACCGGGCTGTGCGTCGCCGCATGGGGGTTCTTCCTTTATCAGGGCGTGACGGACCCACTGGGCGGGGTCAACACGCTGTGGCCGCTGTTCGGTATCTCGAACCAGATGCTGGCCGCGGTGGCGCTGATCCTCGGCACGGTCGTCCTGTTCCGCATGAAGAAGCATCGCTACGCCTGGACGACGATCCTGCCGGCAAGCTGGCTGGTGCTGTGCACATTGGTGGCGGGCTGGCAGAAGGTGGCATCGGTCGATCCGCGCGTCGGTTTCCTCTCACATGCCAAGGTTTTTTCGGACAAGCTGGCTGCCGGTGAGGTGATGGCGCCAGCCCAATCAACAGAGGAAATGGCGAGGATCATCTTCAATGACCGGGTCGACGCCGCATTGTGCGTCCTGTTCATGGCTGTCGTGCTGTCGATGATCGTCTTCGGCATTCGGGCATGCCGGAAGGCTTATCTAAGCGATCGGGTGACGACGCGGGAAAGTCATGCGCCTCACGATGCCCGTGAGGCAGGAGCGCTGCTGTCATGAGACGAGGCCTGAAGGCACAACTCACTCATGCCGGCCAGATGCTGGTCGGCATGCCTTCCTACGACACCTATCTGGCGCATAGGGCGAAACATCACTCTGGCGATGCGACGATGAGTTACCGCGAGTTTTTCAACAACCGGCAGGCCGCCCGATTTAGTGGCGACGGCAAGGGAGGCTTTCGCTGCTGTTAGGCGGTCGGGGCAAATTCGGAGGCCGACAGATGTGGAAGACGGGATATTGGACCTGCCTGCTGGGCGCGGCGATGGTGGCAGGCGTGGGCCATGCGGCGCTTCGGGTCGGGGGTGATGTAGTGATCGCGGATAGTCGGGTGTTTCCCGAAAATATCGCAGCGGGTCCGGATGGCACACTCTGGATCGGCAGTGTCGGCCGCGCCGCCGTTTATCGGGCGCTTCCGCATGAGCGCACGGCGACACCGTGGATCGCCCCCGGCGCGCACGATCTCAAACGCGTCATGGGTCTGTACTATGACAGCGTTCAGAACCTGCTTTGGGTGTGTGACGCCGGTGAAAGGCTGGCTGATGGCGGCAAAAGCAAGGCGTCCATTCGCACCTTCGACCCGACCACGGCCGTGCCGCAAGCCAGCTTTCCGTTCGAGGCGGACGGCGGGTGCAACGACCTGACGATTGCGCCGGACGGAACCGTCTATGTCTCGGATTTCGACGGCGCGCGTATCTTCCGGCTGAAGCCCGGTGAACAGGCGTTCACGCCCTGGTTGGGGGATGCGCGGCTGGCGGCGGTCGATGGCCTGGCGTTCCTGGCCGATGGCGCCCTATATGTGAACACGTTTCGGGAAGGCGGCCTATATCGTATCGCCGTCAATCCCGATGGCAGCGCCGGATCGCCGGTCCAACTCAGCCTCTCGCAACCGCTGGAACGACCGGACGCGATGCGGACTATCGCCGCCGATACATTATTGGTGGCGGAAGGTGGCGGCAAGATCAGCACCGTTACCATAAGCGGCGACGAGGCGGCCGTGCGTGTCGTGCGCAGCGGGTTGATGGACGGGCCGGCCGCAGCGGTTCTGGTCGGTGATACCGTCTATGCCGTTCAGGCCAAGTTCGCGAAAATGCGCGACCCGACGGCAGATCCCGGCGCGTTCGTCGTTGCGGCCATGCCGCTCTCATAAAATGGTTCAGGAAGAGGCGAGATGAGCAGGACGAAAATAGCTGTCGGGACGATCTGCGCGGCGTTGTTGGTGCCGGGGATGGCGCATGGGCAGAGCTGGAACCAGGCACCGGCCAATGCCCCGGGCCAGCGCCCCGCCTTTGCGGGGCAGATTCGCGCACCGGAAGCCCGCAGCAACGTCGCCTTCACCACCGTTACCATCGCCGAAGGGTTGGAGAATCCTTGGGGGCTGGCCTTTCTTCCTGACGGACGCATGCTGGTGACCGAACGGGCCGGTCGGTTGCGGATCATCACACAGGACGGACAGGTTTCGCCCGCCGTGGAAGGGCTGCCATCGGTCATGGTCAAAGGGCAGGGCGGCCTGCTGGGGGTCGCGCGGGATCCGCGCTATGCGACCAACGGCCTGATCTACTGGAGCTATAGCGAGCCGCAGGCCGACGGGACCAACAATACCGCCGTTGCGCGCGGCCGTCTGGTCGACGGGGCAACGCCGCGTGTCGAGCAGGTCCAGGTGATTTTCCGCCAGCAGCCGTCGCTCGATTCCACGCTGCATTTCGGCGGCCGTCTGGTGTTCGCACCGGACGGAAGACTGTTCATCACGCTGGGGGAGCGATCCATCACCCCCGGGCGGATGCAGGCGCAAAAGCTGGACAGCCTGTTGGGCAAGATCGTCCGCATCAATCCGGATGGATCGGTGCCGAAGGATAATCCCTTTGTCGGCAAGGCGGGCATGCGGCCCGAAATCTGGTCCTATGGACACCGCAATATACAGGCGGCGGCGATCAACCCTGCCACCGGCGAGCTCTGGGAGATGGAGCATGGCGCGCGCGGCGGGGATGAGCTCAACATCCCGCGCAAGGGCAAGGATTATGGCTGGCCAACCATCGCCTACGGCATCGAGTATAATGGCAATATTATCACGGGTGGGATCACCGCGCAAAAGGGCATGGAGCAGCCGCTCTATTATTGGGACCCGGTGATCGGCCCGAGCGGCATGACCTTCTATACCGGGGCGCTGTTTCCAGCCTGGAAGGGCAGCCTGTTTGTGGGCGGCCTGCGCGGTATGGCGCTGGTCAGGCTGGCGTTGAAGGGCGAGCGGGTGGTGGGCGAAGAGCGGCTGTTGCTCGATCAACGTGAGCGAATTCGCGATGTGGTGCAGGGGCCGGACGGGGCCTTGTACCTGCTGACCGACGACCCCAAGGGCCGATTGTTCAAGATTTTGCCGAATTGAAGAGGTCGTTCTGACCGGACGGCTATGCGTTCGGTATCGCTGAAATATGCCGGGCGTTCACTGGAGCGCGCCGGAGACGTCCCATGTCATGGTGGGTGTCCGGGCGCTCGCAGAATATCCCAATATTTCCATTCAAGGAAAGGCTTGGGAATAGCGGAAACTCTCTACTGAGCCATCTCTGTAGGGGAGGCGGTTCAAGCCACCATGCAAAGAATGATCGGTCATTTGGAGGGGGCTCTCCAAATACATCTTACAATCATAATGAATCCGATAGGGGTGGAGATGCGGAGATGGTTGAGCCGGGCCATTTTAATGACTTCGGCGCTCGCAACCCCTTTGTACGGGCAGCGCGTTAGCGACAATGTGATAACGGACGCGGAGGACGCTTTCGGCTCCAGCGTGGCTGGTGAGAATCTCGGCGTTTATGATGCCAGTCGCGTGCGCGGCTTCTCACCGACGAAAGCGGGAAATCTCCGGCTGGAAGGCTTGTATATCGATCGCCAGTCGACCTTTTCCCAACGACTTTCCCCGAGCAACCGTATCCGGGTTGGGCCTTCCGCATTGGGATATGGGTTTTCCGCGCCCACTGGCATTGTCGATTACCGGATGCGCAAGCCGGATACGAAGACCATTGTCAGCCTGGTGGTGAAAGTGGACAGTTTCGACACACGCAGCATCGAAGTGGACGCGCAACTGCCCATCGTCGGCAGCCAGTTCGGCATCGCGGCGGGGAGCAGCTGGTATCATTATGACTATGCCTATGGTGGCACAGCCGACATGATTTCGAACACAGCGGTGCTGCGCTGGCGGCCCACCCCCGATATCGACATAATGCCCTTCTGGAGCCAGCAGATCCTTCTGGATCAGGAGGTTGAGCCGATCATTCTGGGCAACGGCACGACCTTGCCCGATCGGATCAGGCGGCGGCATTTCATTGGTCAGGATTGGGCTAGTTCCGAAAGTGACCGTTATAATTATGGCGTTATAGGACGAGCGGGCATCGGTGGCTGGCGCGTGCGTGGGGGCCTGTTCCGATCCGTTGAAATGACGCCGAAAGGCCATGCGCTGCTCTATCGCGCCGCGTCAGGCGGGGCTCCGGGCGCGCGAACCGTGATCGCGGATTCTGATCTCAAGAACGGGTCAACGAGCGGGGAATTTCGAGCTCTGCGCAGTTTCGACACGGGTGCTTTTCGTCATAGTATCGATGTGTCGTTGCGTGGACGGGCCCAACGCCGCCGCTATGGCGGATCGGACCGGCTGCAACTCAATCCTGCGCCGTTCGGCGAAGCGGCCTTTGTGACGCGGCCGGAATTCAGCTTTGATGAAAAGACGAAGAGCAAAGTCGAGCAACTGACCATTGGGGCCGCCTATGGCGCGGCCTGGCGGGGCGTTGGCGAGGTCAATGCCAGTCTTCAGAAAAGCCGGTATCGGCGGGAGGTGGAAACGCCGGCACTTCGCCTGCCGACGTCGCGGGCGGATCCCTGGCTATACAGCATCGCGACGGCGATTGACGTGATGCCCCGTCTCAGACTTTACGGCGGCGCCGCCCGGGGGCTGGAGGAAAGCGACATTGCGCCGGAAAACGCGACCAATCGCAACGAGGCGCCGCCCGCAATCGTAACCCGCCAGGTTGATGGCGGTGTCCAATGGAGCCTGCCTAGGCATATGGCGATCGTGGCCGGCTTGTTTCGGATCACCAAACCCTATTACGGGCTCGATCGGGTCAGCCATTTTCGCAAGTTGGGCATGGTCGAGCATCGAGGTGTCGAATTGTCGCTCAGCGGCTCTCCATTCTCGGGCGTCAGCGTCGTTGCGGGGGCCGTGTTGCTGGATGCCACGCTGAGGGGGGCGGAAGTCGATGATGGCTTGATCGGGCAACGGCCGGTCGGAACATCGGGCCGTATTTTAATCGCCAATGTCGATTATCGTCCGCCCGCCTTCCCGGCTTTGTCATTTGACATAGGGGTGCAGGAACAAGGGCCACAGTTTGCCGATATTGACAATATCGTGCGTATCCCCGGCCGAACGATCATCGACATCGGCGCCCGTTATCGCTTCAGGCTCGGCAGTAACCCGGTAGTCTTTCGGTTGCAGCTGGCCAATGCGTTCAACAACTTCGGATGGGATTCGGTGAGCAGCAATGCATTTCGATACAGCGCGCCCCGCAAGCTTGCGGGCCAGTTGATCGTCGATTTCTAGGGTCAGGCTCCATTGATCCGAGAGGGATGATCTGATTCAGGCTCCACAAGGAGGCTGAGCATGAGCACCCTGTATTGGCTGACGGATGAGCAGATGGCGCGTCTGCGGCCATATGGCGCGTCCGATACGTCTGGAACTGCCCATTTTTGAGCAGGCTGGCTGCCGTCCGGTGCGCTTTGACGATGGCTCGAACGCCGCCATTCCAATCGCAATGCGGAAATTTAGCCTCGCCAGCCGGCATCTCCATAATTGCACTTTACTCGCAATAGCAAAGTTTTTATTTGCTTCGGGATCAGGGAGAACGGATTTGTTGACACGCTCGCTTCTAACGGCCGCCGTATCGATTCTTGCAATCGCGCCAGCCTGGGCGGCCGATGGCGAGCAGGACAACGGTTCACGAACGGATATCATCGTCACCGGGGCAAGAACCAGGCAGGCGGACCTGAACGAAAGCGCGTCGGCGACCGGCCTTGATCTTTCGCTGCGCGAAACGCCGCAATCGATCACGGTGGTGGATCGGCAGCGGATCGACGATTTCGCGCTGACGACCGTCAACGACCTGCTCGAGCAGAGCGTCGGCGTGACGGTCCAGCGGAACGAGACCGATCGCACCGAATATAGTTCGCGTGGCTTCGCCATCACCAATTTCCAGGTGGACGGCATTGGCCTGCCGCTGCTCAGCGCCATTGACGGCGATCTGGACACGGTCCTGTATGAACGCGTCGAGATCGTGCGCGGCGCCAATGCGATGATGACCGGCATCGGCAATCCGTCCGCGACGATCAATTATCTGCGCAAACGGCCGACCAAAACGCTCCAGGCGAATGTTTCGGCACTTTTGGGTTCATTCGACATGTGGCGGCTCGAGGCGGATATGTCCGGACCGATCAACGCCTCCGGCACGTTGCGCGCCCGCGCCGTTGCCGCGCATGAGGAGCGCGATTCCTACCTAGACTACAACAAAGTCAATCGCACGGTTCTGGGGGGCTTTGTCGCGCTGGACATTACGCCGGATCTGACCGCCACGATCGGCTATACACGGCAGGAGAACAATGCCGACGGTACTTTGTGGGGTGCGCTGCCGCTGGTTTACAGCGACGGCACCCGCATCCCGTACAAGCGTTCGGCCAGCACCGGGGCTCCGTGGACCTACACGGATACCCTCTACCAGAGCGCCTTTGGCGAGCTGACCTATAAGCTGGGCGGCGACTGGTCTGTGCGCGGGGTCTTCACGTATAACGACAACGACGTCCGCGCGAAGCGACTCTATGCGACGGGCACGCCTGATTCCGATACCGGCATCGGGATTCTTGGCTATGCCGGGCTCTATCCGAGCCACAACGAGCAGTATCTGATCGACGGCTATGCGTCAGGCAGTGTCGAGCTTTTTGGCCGCCGTCATGAACTTGCCTTCGGGGTATCGAGCGGTTGGCTGCGCAGCAGCGAGTCCGAAGGCTTTTCGGAAGCTGAAATCGACTATGGCGACATCCGCCAGCTCAGTTCCTTCGTGCCGCCCGAGCCGGACTTTCCGGAGGCAGAAGTGCAAGGCCGCGAGCGCAACCGGCTGACACGGTTCTATGGCGCGATCCATCTCAACTTCAGCGATCGCCTAAAGGGCGTGGCTGGCGCTTCGGCCGTTTGGCTGAAGACGAGCGGCTTTTCCTATGGCTCCGATCTGGCGCGAGACGATCACAAGGTCAGCCCCTATGCCGGCCTGCTCTTCGATCTGACCAGCAGCCTTACGCTCTATGCGAGCTATACCGACATCTATGCGCCGCAGAGCCAGGTGAATGTCGGCAATGTCAGGCTGACGCCCGCCAAGGGCACCTCGCTTGAAGCGGGTATCAAGGGGAGTTGGCTGGACAATCGGCTTTATGCGACGGCCGCACTGTTCAAGGCCAAGCAGCGCGGCCTGGCGAGCTATGTCGGCACGTTCGACGGGACGGATGGTCCGCTGGGCCTCGACTATTATGAAGGCGTGGATACGACATCGCAGGGCTTTGAGGTCGAAGTGTCCGGCCGGATTAAGGACCGCTGGCTATTGAGCGGCGGCTTTACCCACCTCAAGATCGAGGATGATCTGGGCCTGCGGACACAGAACCAGATCCCGCGCAATGTTTTCAAGCTGGCCGCGACCTATGAGGTGCCTGAATGGCGTGACCTCAAGCTTGGCGCGCAGTTCCGTTATCAGAGCGCGATCAGCGCAACCGACGATACCGGATCGGGTCTGCTTATTTCCCAGAAGACTTATGCGGTGCTGGATCTGCTGGCCGGCATCAAGCTGGCCGACCATGTGAAGGCCAGCCTCAATGTGCGTAACGTGACCAATGAGAAATATCTGAACTCGCTCGCCTGGGGGCAAGCCTACTATGCCGCGCCGCGCAGCGTGATCGGTACGATCCGCTTCGAATATTGAACAAAGCCGGTGGGCGATTTTATTGAAGGTCGGCACGAGGCTGGCCGGTCAGTCTGAGTGAAACGTCACGGTGGGTCTGGCTGACCTTCGGGATGGCAGCCTGCAAAATATCCGATGGCACATCGGAAGGTGCCCAGTCCTTTGGTTGGATGAGCGACGGCGCGATGGAGGTGGCAAAGATGTTACCGCGAACACGTAAATGGATCAGAATCGGCTTTGCCGGTCCGGGGGCCCTGATTGTCGCACCGGTCATCATGGCCGGCATGGCGCTTTGGCTCCCCAGAGGCGCAGCGGGTATCGACAACCTCGTGATCCCGCTGGTCCTCGTGCCGCTGATCTGGGCCGCGTTGTTCTTCCATGCCTGTCTCGATTCCCGCCTGAGCCGGGTGGCGATCGTTTCGCTCGGTCTCTTTGCGGTGCATTTTGGGCTGGTGGCGCACAACTTGGCTGACGCTGAGCCGGCCCGGACGGAGACCCGAGAATGATCCATCTTCCGCGCGAAGAAACCAAGCTCATGGTCGCCGTTCACGGTTGGTCCGGGATCATCCTGGGGTTGCTGCTCTACGCCGTTGTGCTGACCGGCATGGTCGCGGTGTTCGCCGAGGAGATAGGGGTCTGGTCGGCAGGTCATGTTGCGCAAGGGGCAGCCTTCGAACGGCCGATCGATGCCCCCTTGCAGAAACTCGCCAGGCGCACACCCGCCGAATTCCATGAAGCGGTGGACGTTTACGAGGTCGGAGACCGCAATCTCGGCCTTTTCTTTCACCTCCACGAAACCGCACCGAACGGCGAGGTGATCGAACGCGGCATCAATTATCAGCTGGACCGGAGCGGTCGCGTGGTCGGCGAACAGCGCGGAACCGGCGAGCAAGTATTCGGTCCGAGCAACGATGATGCGCTCAGCCACTTCCTGATTGACACCCATGTACAGCTGCACGTGCCCGATCCATGGGGCCTTCTGCTGACCGGCATCCTGGGGCTCGCGATGCTGGTCGCCGCCATATCCGGCCTGCTCATCCACCGGCATCTGTTCAAGGATATCTTCACTCTCCGGCGTAGCGCGAGTGCTGTGCTCGTCGATCGGGATCGTCATAGCGTGGCCGGCACCTGGAGCCTGCCATTCGCCTTCATCCTGGCCTTCACCGGCAGCTTCTTTTCCTTTTACGGTACGGTGGGCGTGCCGATCGTCGCAATGGCAGCCTTCGGCGGAAGCCAGGAGGCATTCAACGAGACCGTTTATGGCAGCGGCGAAAAGCCCGACCCAAGCCCACGCATCACCGGCAGCCTCGATCACATCGTTGCCGACGCGCGCGGGCGTATCGGACAACTGCCAACATTCATCACGATCGAACAGTTCGGCCGGGCCGACGCGCGGGTCACGACCTTTCACGATCCGAAGGCAGGCGGTATCGAGCCAGTTTCGCTCATCTACCGGGGGGCGACCGGTGCATATGTGCGGGAAAGTCCATCGATCGGGACCAGGCCATCGGTGGGCGGGACGTTGACCGCAATCATGGGGCCGCTGCATTTTGGCAATTTCGCCGGGCTTGCGTCCAAATCTGTGTGGTTCGGGCTGGGCTTCGCCATGTGTTACGTCACATTCACCGGCCTTCGCCTCTGGCTGGTCCGCCGAAGAGACGGTGGTTCCGCACTTGGCTGGCTGGAGCGCATCGTCACCGTGATCGGCTTCGGCTTGCCTCTGGCGCTGCTCGGCGCGGCAATCGGCTTTTTCTTCACCATGCCCCTCGGTACGGCAGTGTTCTGGACTCCTGCCTCGTTCCTGATCGTATCGGCGGCGGCGATCCTTGCAGGGTTCACGATCCCGACCAATGGTCTGCTGATGAGGGCGCACCAGATCGCGATCGGGGCGTTGCTTGTTGCAATGCCGCCAATCCGGCTCCTCACCGGCGGCCCTGGCTGGGGCGCGGCCCTCGCTGCCGGACAACCAATGATTGTCGCAATCGACCTTATGACGTTTCTTGCCGGAGTCTGGACCCTGTGGAGGCTGATAGCGGCCAGTCGGGCGGATAACTCGAACGTCAGCGCGCGTCTGAAGCCAGCGGAATAACTGACATGCCAACAACAGCCACTGTATTTTCTCTCGCAATGCTATTCCTGCTGTGGCGAGAAAATCCTAAGCGACGCCGTACCGCGCGACTGCCCGGTGGTAATCTGACGCTGGCTAGTCGACAGCTCTGCGTGATGGCTGCTCTACTGCCCGGGATTATACTCGCGCTGCAGGGCAACGCATCCGCTTTCCTCATGTGGCTTGGCAGCTGTGCGGTCGGCGGTTGGATGATCGCCAATTTCCATCCGATCGGGTCTGGGCGCCAATAGTCTAAAAAGGATTTGCAGCCGGATCGGGCGCGGCCCCAGCATCGGCTGGTTGCGCTCCAGTCGCGATCGGTTCGCCAGTCTTCGATCCCGCCGCGCGATCGTTAAGACCAGGGCGCGTGGGGTTTCGCAAACGGGTGCGAATGTGATTCACGTTCTGGATGAATCGTTACGTTTTGACGGACGCCTAATGGGCGAAGATGGAGCCGCACTGTTTGGGGAGCCGTCGGGAATCATCGCCGATGACGTAGACCGTGCCGCTAATCACCTCTTCCATGATCTCGGCGGGTTCCGGGTCATGAAGATGGTCGCTGTCCAGCTCATTGTTTCGCTCGACGAACCAGCGGGACACAATGGCGACTGCTTCGACTTCGCTGAGGGGGCGTGGTTGGGTCTCGCCGAGTTCCTGCGGGCCTCGTCAACGGCGGCCCAGTAGCGCCGCTCTGCATCATGACGGGAACGCAGTGCCAACTGCAGGGAGTCAGTCTGCAGGGCGATCCGGAAGGGGTTAGAGCCGGTGACCGGCCAGAGTTCTTTGGGGAAGCGGCGGTTGAAATACCAGCGGTTGTTACGCTGGATCAGGTGGGACTTGGAAGCCATTTCAGGAGCCTCATGTGTGACAGATTCGTGTGCTATCGGTTCCTGAAAACCTTATAAATCAGTCATTTCAACCCCTTAGAAAGGGGTGGTGCCAGAAGAGAACCGGGAGGTTCGATCTAGGCGCTTCGAATTAAACAGCAAACTCTACCAATCAGTTCGCCGACACCAACAATATCACCAACACCGCATATGGCAAAGTTCGAAGCCTCACCTTCGAACGGCTGCAAATGGGACTTTTCCGACGTTTCTAGGTTACTCAATAAACGACCGGGTTGGCCGAAAGCTGACGTTAGTTCGCGAGGCTCTGAACTGCGATGATTTCGGACGTAGCGGACTTTTTTAGAACGTGCTTGTCTAGCGCAAAGGCTTTGTCCCAATTGCCATCCAGTTCTCGTAAATTGACTTCCACGTCACTCCCCGGCCGATGGAGGTAAGATGGGTACAGGCCGCGACCTAAATAGGCACGCCTTCGCTCGCAACCGCCGCCGCGAACGCGCGCGAGGAGAGTAACCGCTAGATTTTCGGTTCAATCCATATTCAACTCGTAGGGGGCGCCCGCCTGCACCTTCGTTAAAATGGCGAGCATATCCGGCGAATATTTGTGGAAAGTCGTTTTGTTCACCTTCTCCAAACGGTGATAGCGGTTGTCGTTCGCCTTGATGTCCACGCCAGTCTCTTCCATAATTCGCTTGATCAGCGAGACAGCAAGGTATGAACCGGTGCCGCCAAGCTGGGACGTAAGTTGCGTGGCGCTGAACGGATATTGGGCGGATGCTGCGCTATAGTCGCTGATGTTGGCGATGCCGAAAAGCTTCGCAAAACTATCAGCATCTTCCACTGCCTGATTGAGCATCTGGAAATCGGCCTCGATCGTCATCGTCGGGATATCATGGCGCACGAGGTTGTAGGAACGGGCGATCAACGCACGCAGCACCTTGGGGTTAACGTCATTAAGAACCGGGTTCGCCGCAAAGGCATCGAAGACCCAGCCAAAATCTGACGCTTCGATGAGCTTAACTCGAATGCTGCGATCCTCCTCCGTGGAGATCAGTTTTTCGCGCGCCGGGCTGCTTTCGGGCCCAAGCTCAGCGTTCCATTCTAAAATATAAACGTTGGGAATGATGCCACCCTTAATCGGAAGGGCTTCGTCGATGTCGGACAGGATCGACCGAATGTTAGGATCGGAGGCGCTATAGCCAATAAATAGTAACGGATGTTCGTTGAAGAAGGTGAGCAGTTTGGCGCTTAGGAACTTCTTTTTCTTCGCAAATTCGTCGTAATCAGTTTGCGTGAACATGATGCTGTCATGATCAGCCACTGAGCCGTGGATTTTGTACACTTCACCCACCGATAGTTGCTGACCTCGAAGTATCTGCTGGCCAACAATGGGTGCGTGATCAGGGAACATCATTTCGATCATCTGATCGTAGTTTGTCGTGATGATGGCATGCGGCTTGATCCGGCACAGGGCCTCAATTTCAGCTTTGTGATCCTCGCTGCCAAGTCCGTCCAGGGATTGTGGCGTGAGGCCTATTAAGTGCTCTGCTACCTTAAACTTGAGGTAGGCTTGGGAGTTCACGTCTTCCCTGAACATCGCTTCAGGAAATTCATTGTGCCCGACGCCCCAAGCCCATTCCTGATAAAGGCGCGCGAACTCCTCGCCGATCTTCATAGGCGTCTTTAGTGACTGCTTGTAGAAGCCGAGACCCTTCTCAATAGCAGAGCAATGCGCTGCCAAATGGCCAAGCAACTCATCCCAGCTAGGGGCGCTCATGTAGCGGCGAGGCAGGCCAGAACCGATGAACAGGATCGGCTGGCAGCCCATCGCCTGAACCGTTTCTGTGATATCCTCGATAATCTCCTCGACATACCGCTCGTAGCGCGTCTGCTGATCGTCGTCTGCCACAACACCTCCCGCATGTCCTATTTCTGCGGGTACAGCCGCCAGAACTGTATCCAACAGAAATCGGTCGGTATTGGAAGGGGTATCTGCTCTCCAATACCAGGCCTGGCCGGTTTCGGCATAGGCCGACATTCTCGGCAATGGATGGGAACGGCGAGAGTTGGTCGCCTCCCATTAAAGTGTCAGCGCCTCTCGGAGGCGGTCGCCACTCAGAAAGCCCATGCCGTCCATCTCTTCCGCCAGTTGCATGATGAGCGGAATGCGATCAGTCAGCCTCGCATGTCCGGGGTGCGTGAATATTAACTGTTGTCTTGCAGGCAGTGCGCCAGCCTCTTGACGAGCCAGGGGTTCCTGCATCCTCCAAACTCGTAGGTCACATTCAGCTCTTGGGCCGTTTACAGCTAAAGCTACCTGCGACCTTAGTGTCTCCGCCCACATATTCGGCGTGTGACGGAAAGGGGCAAAGCGGCCGCGTCTCCGTGCTTGGCGGACGGCGCTGTGCGATCACCTCCTCAGGCGCTTTGCCTTGCTCGACCCAATCGACGATCTTGGAAAGCAGGTCGAATTGCTCGAAGCTGTTGCCGCCGCCGCAATGCAACATGCCGGGCACCATATAGAGCCTGCTGGCGTCGGTGAACGCTTTGCCGTTTACCTGCGTCGCACGCTCATAATAGTCCAGCGTTGCGAGCGGCGAGAACCAGAAGTCCGAGACGCCGTGGTAGAAGATCATCTTCCCGCCGCGATCGAGATAGGTGTTGAGGGTCGTCCAATAATTGGTATCGGTCAGCCTTTGCCAAGCATGATTTCGGATCTCATGGATGCGCGCGTCGAGATCGATGTTGGTGGCGGTGCTCGGGGGACCGAAGGGGCCGGGCCCTCCGGTCGGCAGATAGCCGATAGGTGTCGACATGATCCCGGTGTCAGCCGCCATGGCGGTGTAGATCGGATAGCCTGCCTTGTCCTTGGGACCTGCGAGGCCGAGCTCAAGGGCTTTGACTTGACCCAGGCTCAGGCAGCCGTCTGCCTTCTTCCCTTTGCAGGCGAGCTTCGCCGGTTGGAATTTGCACTGGGCGACATTCTCGATAACTCCATCCTTAAGTCCATCGAGCGCATCGCATTGCTCCAATATGCCATCGAGGATGGTCTTGCGATCGGCTGCGGTCAAAACTTGGCCGATAATCGGCTTGCCGTCCGGTCCCTTCGGAGCTGCCTGATTGAAGAGCACCTGGGTATATTCCTGCCCCAGATTGGAATCGCCCGTACGCATGGCCGGTGCGCCGACGATCACGCCGTCGAACAATTCGGGGTAACGTTGCGTCGCCAGCATGCCTTCGCGGCCGCCGGTTGAACAGCCGGTCATGTAGCTATGGCTGATCGGCTTGCCGTAATAGGCGATGGTGATCTTCTTGCCGAGCGTGGCGACCGTCAGAACCGATGTCTCGGCGAAATCGAGCGTCGCGCGCTGATCGACCATGAAGCTGTCGTCGAATCCCGCACCCTTGTGGCCGCTATCATGGCTGATGACGGCAAAGCCGCGAGCAAGC
The DNA here is from genome assembly GCA_035555575.1 of Sphingobium sp. GTDB lineage: Bacteria > Pseudomonadota > Alphaproteobacteria > Sphingomonadales > Sphingomonadaceae > Sphingobium. The sequence continues at coordinate 9,080 of DATMGL010000021.1, read as the reverse complement.
GCGGGTTTGTCGCCGGAAGCGACCGGGCCAGCCGGAAAGCCTACGCTGCCGTTGAGGCCGCCGCCGCCCTGAAGGAGGAAGCGGCCGTTCCAGTCATCCGGCAAGGCAATGGCGAAACCAATTCCATAGGTCTTGCCGCCGGCGCCCTTGCGCTCGTTGATGATGCCTTCGACACGGCAGTGGGCGGGGAGTGGCGAGGCCAGTGGCGGACCTCCGGGTTGGACCGTTCCCGCCGGTGTCACATCCACGTGCTTGGCCGACGTGATTTTGACAGTATCGTCCAGCGCCCGGCTGGCAAAGGCCGCGCACTTTCCCTCGGTGACCTTGTTCCCTTGTGCTAGGGCTGGCGTCGCCACGCCGGTGAGGAAAACGGCCGCCATGGCCGTCAATCCGATCCGCATCTCGTTCTTCCTTCTCATTGCCTGAAATTCTCGCCGTGTCGCGCAATCACTTAGGCGACCACATCACCGAGGCAGCTAGGAATGCTGCCGTTTCTTCGCTCGCCTCCACATTTCGATCTGGCCGAGTTCGGATTTTTAATCTGCATGAGGCTCCAGATCGCGGGGGAACCCCTTTCCGGAGCCTCATACCCCCGTTAGAAATTGATCGCTGCGCGCACGCCATATTGGCGCGGAGCCCCGTAGAACTGATTGATACCGCCGCCGCTCACATAGACTTTGTCGGCGAGATTGGTGCCATAGGCCTCGATGGACCAATTGCCCTTGCTGAGCGAAATCTGCGCCGAAAGCAGGCCGCGCCCAAGAAGATAGTCGGTCGTGCGGTCATAGAAGAGGTTGGTCCAGCTCGACCCCACATAGCCATAGTTGAGGCGCGGCCGCAGCTTGAATCCGTCACCGAAGCGGGCGACATATTCGATGCCGAAATTATAGGTCCATTTCGGCGAGAACAGATTGGGCCCGCCGCCAGAGGTTGTCAGATAGGGCGTGTAGTCGAAACAGGTCGGCGGACTTTCATTCACACCGGCAGCGCATTGCGGACCATATTGACCGTTCAGTTCCGGCCGGGCGAGCGAGAGGGCGCGCGAATTCACAATCGTGACGGGATCTAGCTGCGAGGCAACGTAAGCAAAGCCGCCGTCGACACCGAAACCGTGCCATTCGAGCTGGATCTGGCCCTCAATGCCCTTGATCGTGGCATTGGAGATATTGGTGACGCCGGATTGTCCGCTGGCGCGGTCGAGCGCGTCGAACTGGAAGTCCTTGTAGCTCATATAAAACGCGCCGAGCTGGGTGCGGACATGATTGGACAGGAAAGAAGACTTCCAGCCAAGCTCATAGTCCCAAACCGTCTCTGGCCCGAATTCGGATGTTGCCGAATTGGCGCCGCCGGGCTTGTAGCCCCGAGCGACAAAGGCATAGACGAGATTATCGTCGTCCGGCGTCCAATTGAGCGCCACCTTGCCAGTCATGCGCCCGTCGCTATGCGATCCGGCAAGATTGGCGACGACAAGGCCGCCAGGCGGGAAAAATGGCGAGCCATTGCCGATCGTCACGCTGCCGTCGCCCTCCGCCTTGAAGCCCGAATAGCGGGCGCCGACCTGCAATTCGAGGGCGCTGGACAATTTGTATGCCGTGTGCGCGAACAGCCCCCAGGTCGTCTTGTCCTGCGACTGGACGACATCGGTCGGGTCGGCGGGCGAACCGCTCAGGGACTGGATGTCGACGCCGATCTTGTTGTGCTGGTAATAGGCGCCGAGGATCCAGTTGAAGGCGTCGCTCGCCGGCGAGATGATGTTGATTTCCTGGCTGATCTGTCGCTCGTCCGTATATTGGTCGAGCGTCTGCGTCGCGAGCGTCGAGGCATCGCTGTCGTAGAGGTTGGTGATGCGCTTGAAGGTGTAGCCGGTCAGCGAACGTAGCACGATGCCGCTGTCCGTCGTGTAGCGCAGTTCCATGTCTGTGGTGAACCCACGTTCGTAGTTGAGCGTCGGACTGTTGTAATGAAGGACGCGCACGTCCGCGGTTCGATCACCGGAATAGGTTGTGCCAACGAGTGGCTGGTAAGCATAACCCCCGGTATTCTTGTCGATCCACTCGGCATGGCCGAGCGCGCGGAAGTTGGGCGAGGGTTCCCACAGAAGAGACACCCGACCCGCATATTCCTCAAGGCTTCCTGCCTTGTTGTGAAGGGGGCCTACGTCGGTGTAGAAGCTGTCGCGGCTTTGCAAGGTGCCGGCCGCGCGCACCGCAAGCGTGGAAGTCAGCGGAAGATTGACCGCGCCTTGAAGGCCCAGATCGTTGTAATTGCCATGGCTCGCCTGGGCGTAACCATTGACGCCAGAAAGACTCGGCGCGCGCGTGGTGATGAGCATCGCGCCGCCTGTCGAATTGGAGCCGACCAGCGTACCCTGCGGGCCGCGCAGAACTTCGATGCCCTGAATATCATAGAAGCTGCTGGTCGTGAGTACCGGCGGCTGGAAGATGCCGTTTATATAGGTGGCAACGCCATTGGCCACCTGTGGTTGGCCGCTGGCAATGCCGATACCGCGGATGTTCACCGACTGGGTGAGGCCTGCATCCGTGACAGTCAGGGACGGCGCCACGAACTGAAGGTCGTCGATCCGCGCGACCGCATGTTTGTTGAGATCATCGCCTGAAAGCGCGGTGGCAGCGATAGCCACTTTCTGCAGATTTTCCGCGCGGCGTTGAGCCGTCACGACGATAGGGGCGAGGCCATCGACTTCATCGCCTTGTGCCTGTGTGACATTGTCTTGCGCAAAAGCCATTCCCGGCGAGATGAGCGTCGTGAGAATAAGCGAACGATGTATCCATTTAGACAAGATTACCCTCCCCCTTTGAGATAGTTGTTGTTGAGCGCGCCGCGTCCCCCCCCGGACGATGCAAATGCCGACCAGCTGCAACTATGCGGCATCCTGCGTCCCGCCTTTTTAGACAGCGCTGTCTCGTATAGGTTTGGTGGATGGAAAAAAGTCGTCGAATTAAATCACAGTCTTTGCCCGCGAAGCGCGGCAATCATTTCTATGCCTTTGTGAGCGGCGATGACGTCGCCGAGCATAGCATTCCCTTGCGTGCTGCCTGGCAAATAGAAAGCGCGGCTGGAGAACTGGGCTGGCGTGTAGGTGAGGCGCTCGGCTCCGAAGGCGAGATGCGCGGAAAGTTCGGGGTTGGTCGAGACGCCTTAAGGGAGGCGATTCGCATCGTCGAGAGTCGCGGTGTCATGCAGGTTCGCCGGGGCCGCGCCGGCGGCCTGGTTGTCGCGCAGCCTGAACTCGAGCGAGCGGCGGAGGCATTTGCAACATATCATGATCTGTGCGGATACAGCGCGGAGCAAATTGATCGTTCGGTGGTTGCCCTGGACCAGATGTTGCTAAAACTGGCAGCGAAGAAGCCATTACCGCATCGAGATTCTCAAACGGGAATTCGCAAATGGCTGGCAGACGCCTGCGGAGAGGCCGTTCTTCAACTCTATGTCGCCACGCTTGGGTTCCTCCCTCACGTGGTTTTCGATGAATTGGCAGGAAGTCGCGACGTTCTAGAGCTTGAGATGGCCATTCGGGGGGCAATTGAGAGACGAGATGAGCAGATGCTTCTCTCGTTGGCATCCAAGCTGCCACCCGAGCGTATTCCGGTCGCCGGCCACGACGGTCCGGTTAAATGGCGCCGCCGTGCGAACGCCAAGATCATTGCCGCAAAGATGCTCGGCAAGGCGCGCTCAAAATCCGATTGCGCGCTCGGCAATGAGGCCGACCTTTGCGAAACCTTCAATGTTTCCCGCGGTCTGGTCCGGCAAGCGCTGCGTATCTTGGCCGATCTCGATATGCTGCAGGTCAAGCGGGGAAGGGGAGGAGGCTATCTCATCAAGGATCCTTCTCCCATCGGGATTATTCGTCAATCCTTCCCGTTTCTCGCCGCGCGGCAAAGCAGTCCCGCCGAACTTACGAACCTCATGTGGGAACTCAACTCTGCAAACCTGCGTGCCGCCGCAGCGGGCCTCTCCAGGCTCAGCGCCAATCTACGCCTCGCAGCGTTGCATGACCTTGAACTGCTTATCCGCCAATCCGAGGAGCCGGAGCGCTTCATCGTTTTGCAGCAGGCGCTGTCGAAAATCGCCGACTGTCCACTTCTCGACACTTTTGCGCGCTGCATCGTATCCTATCAGGCGCGGCTCACAATATCTCTTCGTTTCGAAGAACCCACCCCTGCGATCCAGTCGGATTTCCAGGGTCGCCAACTGGCCATTATCGATGCGTTGCGAGCCGGAGACGTGGACGTCGCAGACAGCGAACTGCGCGTTTTGCAGGACAGGATGCTGGAGCTGCTTTGCTTTCTGGAAGAAGAGTAGAATTGCTCCCAAGCTTTGGCGCTTCAACGACATGTCCGTGCTGTTGAAGAGCCAACGGGATCAACGCCGCTCCCGCCCAGATGTCCAGTTGAATCCAGTCGAAAACGTCTGGCAGTTTATGCGCGAGAACTGGCCGTCAAACCGCATCTTCTGATCCTACGACGACATCGTCGATCAGCGTTGGCGCATAATGTCGATCGGACTGTGACAATGGCGCATGGGTTCTGATCAATGCACGGTGATATAGCAAGCTTGCTGATTTCAGGTTGAGGGCTGCACAGTTCCCGACACCTCGAAGAGAAAGGGCCAGCGAAGTGAACTGATGGGGTCGTTTAATCACGGTTCCTATTGCAAGCAGATTTTGAGCTGACCGTATGCCGGGTTCAGGGTCGTCTTCGCGGTCGGCACGGGCCGCCGCACGGTGGGTCTTCGGCGGACGGAACCTTCCTATGTGGACGGCGCACTCGGCAGAAGCCGGTGCATCCCATCAAGCGGAATGGTTCAGCCCACGTCCCGGCAGGGACGGATCCGCTCGCCGACTGCTCGCCGGCGAAGTTGCTACGCTGGTGCGCCAGCGGTCTTGTCGAATAGCTCGCCTGACTTAAGCATGGCATGCATCACAACCGAGAGTTTCCGCGCCACCGCAACCGCGGCACGCTTGAAGCCGATGCGTTGGCGAAGCTTGAGGCCCCAGTCTCGCAACGTACTGTCAGCCGAGCTTCGGGTCAGGATAACGCAGGCCGCTTCGTATGGAAGGTTTCGCACCTGATGATCGCCCCGTCTGGAGATGTGCCCGTTGTAGTCCACTTGGCCTGATTGGTATCGTCGCGTGATCAGGCCGAGCCAGGCGCCGACGGATCGCGACGTTCGGAAGTTGGCTGGATCTTCCACGGCCGTCGCAAAGGCGGGCGCAGTGACGACGCCGACGCCTGGGATAGACATCAGCAGCTGGCAGGCCTCGCTCTGACGCGCGTCGCCAATCAGGCGCCGCGTAAGTTCGGCGGCGCGCATGCGCACACTGCGCCAAGCCTCGAGCAGCGGCAAGATGATGCCCGCCAGATCCGAGCTCTCGCCAAGCTTTGCGCATACGTTTGCGTCGAACGTACTGCCCTTGCCTGCAGGTACAACGAGGCCGAACGTCTTCATTAGGCCGCGGATTTGGTTAGAGATCTCGGTCTTGATCCTGACCAACTTGGTGCGAGCTGCCACCAGCGTGCGGGTCAGCATGCTGTCGAAGCCCTTCACCCGAACCTCACGATAGAAGCCGACTTCGGCCAGATGCGCCAAGCCATCTGCGTCGTTGGCGTCGGTCTTGTTGGCAGCCATGTCCAAGGCCGCTTTGGCGTGACGCGCATCGACGCAAATAGCTGGCAATCCCTCAGCCTGGAGGGCGTGGTAAAACCAAGCCGACAAAGGGCCGGTCTCGAAGATAACTCGCTCTGGTTCTTGGGCATGTTTGCGGATCACTCGGGCAATGGCCTCCGGATCCGACGCGCACTTGCCTCGCCAGACCCGCTTGCCGTCGCAGCGAACCGAGATCGCAGTATCTTTCATCGATACGTCGAGGCCGATATATTCGCCCATGGCTGTTCTCCATCAGATGCTTGGGCCGGCATCGCGTCGTGAGCCCGTACTTCCATCTTATCGGGGAACAGCCACCTCTTTCCAAATGCCGGCTCGGAAAGTGCAGGTGGTCGCGAAGCTCGCTCAGATTGGCGAGATCTGCTTCGATTTCATCGAAATGCGGATCGATAACGCTCAGTAGACGTTCCCGTGCCAGAGTGAGGGCGACACTGCATTTGGTGCGCCGAGGCTGCCGGTCGCACGGCGCAAAGCCGAGGGCGACACGCCCATCTGCGCCGCAGAGCAGATCACTGATCGTCCGGCGCGCCGTTACTGAATTCCGCGCAAACGCCAAATTGCGGCCAAGGAGATAAGCGATGGAACTCAAACGCGCCGGATCGCGCCCCTCGCAGGCAGGGCCTGCGGACCATTTCACCGGAGATGTCAGCATCGAGATGCTGAGCAGTCCGCCCGAACCATCGCGTGTGGCCTGCGCCAGCGTCACCTTTCAGCCGGGCGCACGCACTGCCTGGCATACGCATCCGCTGGGGCAGACGCTCATCGTCACCGCCGGTACGGGGTGGACCCAGTGCGAAGGCGAGGCGCGCGTCGAGATCCGGCAAGGCGATGTGGTCTGGTGCCCGCCCGGCCACAAGCATTGGCATGGCGCAACGGACAGCACGGCGATGACGCACATCGCGGTCCAGGAAGCGCTCAATGGGTCTCCCGTGACCTGGATGGAGAAGGTCACGGACGAACAATATCTGAAGGGATCCCGCAATGCAGACGCGTGAACTTGGCCGTAGCGGCCTCCATGTCTCGGCTCTCGGCCTCGGCTGCATGGGCCTGTCCTATGGCTATGGTCCCGCAACGGACAAGGCGCAGGGCATCGCGCTGATCCGCGCCGCCTTTGAGCGCGGCGTCACTTTCTTCGATACGGCCGAGGCCTATGCCCAGGGCGCCAATGAACAGCTCGTCGGCGAAGCCGTTGCGTCGTTCAGGGATCAGGTCGTCCTCGCCACCAAATTCGGCTTCAAGGACGGCAAGCCGGAAGTGGGCCTCGACAGCCGGCCCGAGCGCATCCGTCAGGTGGCCGAGGCCTCCCTCAAGAATCTGCGGACGGACCGCATCGACCTCTTCTATCAGCATCGCGTCGATCCGAACGTGCCGATGGAAGAGGTGGCCGGCACAGTGCGCGACCTCATCGCCGAGGGGAAGGTCAAGCATTTCGGTATGTCAGAAGCTGGCGCACAGTCGATCCGGCGCGCCCACGCTGTCCAGCCAGTGACCGCATTGCAGAGCGAATATTCGCTCTGGTGGCGCGAGCCGGAGAAGGAGGTCCTGCCCATCTGTGCGGAGCTAGGCATCGGCTTTGTGCCGTTCAGCCCGCTCGGTAAGGGGTTCCTCACCGGAAAGATCGACGCGAGCACCACGTTCGGCGCGAGCGACTTCCGCAGCGTCGTTCCGCGCTTCAAGCTGGAGGCGATCCGCGCCAACATGGCCCTGGTCGAGCACGTCAAGGCGCTTGCCGAGCGGAAGAAAGTGACGCCGGCGCAGATCGCGCTGGCCTGGCTGCTGGCGCAGAAGCCATGGATCGTGCCGATCCCCGGCACCACAAAGCTCCACAGGCTGGAGGAAAATCTGGGCGCCGCCGCCACCGAGTTGACCAGCGAAGACCTCCGCGAAATCGAGCAGGAACTGGCCCAAGTGCAGATCCAGGGCGATCGCTATCCCGCGGACCGCCAAGCGCTCATCGGACGCTGAGTGCCTTAGGAAAGGAAAAGCCCATGAGAGCGACCCTCATGTACGCCGCGCACGATGTCCGGGTTGAGAACGTGCCTGATGCCAGGCTCGAGCAACCGACAGACGCGCTGATCCGCGTGACCCGCGCCTGCATCTGCGGCAGCGACCTTTGGCCGTATAACGACCTTCCACAGACGCCGGGCGGCCGAGGCATGGGCCACGAAGCCATCGGCGTCGTGATGGAAGTCGGCAGCGCTGTCGAGCGGATCAGGCCGGGCCAGCTTGTTATCATGCCCTTCGCTTTCTCGGACGGCAGCTGCATGTTCTGCGAAGAAGGTCTGCAGACCTCCTGCACGCATGGCGGCTTCTTCGGCGTTGGTCAGGTGGGCGGCGCGCAGGCAGAGGCCGTTCGCATTCCCCAGGCCGACGGCACGCTCTTCCCGCTGAGCGTTGGCGAGGATGATGTATTGATGCCGTCGCTGCTCACGCTCTCGGACGTGATGGGCACTGGCCACCACGCAGCCCGGTGCGCCAATGTCCAGGCCGGCACGCGTGTTGCCGTCATCGGTGATGGCGCCGTGGGCTTATGCGGCGTCATTGCGGCGAAGCGGCTTGGCGCCGAGCAGATCATCATTCTGGGCCATCATGAAAGCCGCATCGGTCTCGCGCGCATCTTTGGCGCGACCGATGTCGTGCGCGAGCGCGGCGACGCAGCTATCGAGCAGGTGCGCGCAATGACGGGCAGCTCCGGCGTGCATTCGGTACTGGAGTGCGTGGGGGCCAAATCGGCGATCGACACGGCGCTCGGCATTGTCCGGCCGGGCGGCTCGGTGGGCCGCGTGGGCGTTCCGCACTATGACGGCGTTCCGGGCGATCCCAAGGCCTTCTATGACAATGTCCATATCGCCGGCGGCCCCGCGCCCGTCCGCGCCTATATCGAAACGCTGCTGCCCGATGTGCTCGAGGGACGCATCGACCCTGGCCAGGTCTTCGACCGGATCGTCGATCTCGACGGCGTTCCGGATGGCTATAAGGCCATGAACGCACGCGAATCCCTCAAAGTGATGGTGAAGCCATGAATGCGCGCCCCTGTCACAGGTTGTGGGTCTCATCGGCTCGGGTTCCATTGGTCAGGCCATCGTGCGGCGCATCAGTGCAGGCAAGAAGCTGCTCGTCGCAGATCTGAGAGCCGAAAATGCCGAGGCAGCGACCCGGATATTGAGCGACGCGGGCTTCGATATCACGACCGCCACGGCCGACGTTTCGCGCCCGCTTTCCGTTTTGTGCTCGGCATTGGCGTTGTGTCTAGATGTTTGGTCCCGGTGATTGATGGTGCATTATCCTCAAGCGAGTGGAGGGATGCACTATGGGCCAAATTCTACACGGCAGCGCCACGACGACAAAGGCAGTCCGTCGAGCGATACAGCATAGTGAAGAGAGCCTGAGGGCGC
>DATMGL010000020.1:0-377677 GCA_035555575.1 Sphingobium sp. | reverse complement strand
CGTCGAATGCTGCTTCAGCAAACTCAAGCAGTTCCGCCGCGTCGCCACCCGCTTCGAGAAAACCGCGCGAAACTACCTCGCCATCGTCACACTCGCCGCAACCGTCCTATGGCTCAGATAAGTGTCCACACCACCTAGCGCGTGCGGGCATCGTGTCGGGGGGACGTATCGGGGTCGGGGCATCGCTGCGCGGGCCGGTCGCGACGGACAATGGCGGAGTGCGGCGTGGCGGACCTGTCCGCTTGCCCCGTGGCGTCGGACTTTTCGCCCGAGCTGGCCATCCGTCCCATTCCGGCGGCATGCGATGGCCGGGTGAGAGGGGCGGATGAGGGCCATCCATCAAATTTATTGCCGCCACCGTGCAAGATTGACGGTTTGCCCTTTGGAGACGCGCACTGCATTCTGGGTCTGCGGTCGCGGCCGGATCTGGCGCGGCGGCACGGCAGGAGGACGCGTGAAGCGATGAAGGACGGCTGCTCTGTGTGGATGCCAGGCGAGCGACCGGCCCGGAGTCTCATGTGGGTGGCCGGGCGTGCGATATGGGCGAGCGGCCCTGCCAAGGCGCGCCGTGTCGGTGCCCGGGGACAGGGCTAATGGCTATCCCGGCTCTTGCACCCGCATGGGTCACGACCCGGTGGTTCAACACCGATCGCCCCCTGGCGCTGGCGGGTCTTCGCGGGCGAGTGGTGGCTCTCCATGCATTCCAGATGCTTTGCCCCGGCTGCGTGCAGGAGGGCATTCCGCAAGCCCGGCGGCTTGCGCAGATGTTCGACCCCGCGCAGGTCGCCGTCATCGGCCTGCACAGCGTCTTCGAGCATCATGCGGTGATGAACGAGGCGGCGCTGGCGGTGTTCATCAGTGAATATCGGCTGGGTTTCCCCATCGGGATCGACGCGCCGGGGGTGGCCGGGCCGCTGCCGCAAACAATGGCCGCCTATGGCATGCGCGGCACGCCGACGCTGATCCTCATCGATGCCGAGGGCTTTTTGCGCAAGCACAGCCTTGGCGTGGAGCCGGACCTCCAGGTGGGCGCGGATATCGGGCGACTGCTGGCCGAGCGGGAGCGCGGCGGGTCCGGCCCGGCAGCCATGCCCGGCCCGTCGAACCTTGGGAGGACGCCATGACCCTGCATCTCAAACGTGTCTATGAGCCCGCGTCGGCAGATGATGGCGCGCGCATCCTTGTCGATCGCCTCTGGCCGCGCGGTGTCAGCAAGGAGGAGGCCGCGCTGGCGGACTGGATGAAGGACGTCGCGCCCAGCGCCGAGCTGCGCCAGTGGTTTGGCCATGAACCAGCCCGGTGGGACGAGTTCCGCAAGCGGTACCGGATGGAGCTGGCAGGCAATCCCGGCATCGAGACGCTGCGCATGATGGCGCGCAAGGGCAAGGTGACCCTGGTCTACGGCGCCCGCGACGAGGCGCATAATCAGGCGGTCGTGCTGGCGGAGGCCGTGCGCGGCTGAGCTTGGCGTGAAGCGGGCAAGCGCCGTCGCGGACGGCTGAACCATGCTTGGTCAAGCTGGTTGGATGAGGGGGCTTCCCCCGACGTGGCGGCCGATCGGGTCACCATGGCGGGGTGGCGTGATCACGTGCCCGCGCGGCGCGGACAGGCCATCATCCGCTCGGCGAGGCGGCCGCAGCCGGTGGATGGCGATCGGCTATCAGGCGGTGGGCTCGATGTTGCCCTGATCAATCTGTTCCGGCGCGGTGGACGGGGCATCCAGCGCCTCGGCATCGGGGAAACCGGCGTCCGCAAAATTGGCCGGAATGGGAGCGGTCGCGGCGGCGGGCGGCTTGCTGGCACGGTCGAGCGACAGGCTGCGGGCGTGGAGGGCCATGCCACCGGGCCAGACCGGGCCGGCCTGTGCAGTGCGATAAACGGGATCGCCGAGGATGCCGATGCCGAGGCCGTGCAACGCATGGGCACGCAATTGATGCGTGCGCCCGGTTTCGGGCTGGAAGCGCACCAGCGTTCGCCCGTCCCGCACCGCCAGCACATGCCAATGCGTGAGGGCGGCCTTGCCCTTCTCGTCCGGGGTCATCCGCCAGCCGGCCTCGCGCGTGCTCGTCTTGCCGAGCGGGATGTCGATGACGCCCTGTGTTTCGGCGGGCACGCCATCCAGCACGGCCAGATAGCTTTTATGAACCTGCCGCGCGGCAAAGGCCTCGGTGAATCGTTTGGCCGCCTTGGGATTGCGGGCGAGCAGCAGGCAGCCGCTGGTATCCCGATCGAGCCGGTGCACCATGATCGGCCAGCGGGCAAAGCCGAAGGTGAGCGAGGAGAGGTGATTCTCCAGGCTGAGACTGCCATCGCGCGGGGCGTCGACCGGCAGGCCGGCGGGCTTGTCGAGGATGATCGCCTCGCCATCGATGAAGAGGACGCGGTCGGTGAGCGGCGAGAGGCCGCCCGTGATCGTGCGGCGCGATGATCGGAAGTTGACGGACATGCGCCAGCCTATAGGGCTTGACCATGAGCGGGGGAAGCGAGATCGGCCGAAAGGGCAGCAGCGGTGCGCGGCTCGTCTGGATCGATGCGCTCAAGGGGCTCGGCATGGTCGCGGTGATCGCCGGCCATGTGTGGACCCATGGGGCGGTGCGCGACGCCATTTATGCGGTGCATATGCCGCTGTTTTTCCTGCTGTCCGGCTATAGCATCAGCGCGATGCCCTGGCGGCGCTGCCTGCCGCGCCTCGCCTGTGGGCTGGCGCTGCCGTTCGTCAGCTTCTCGATCCTGCTGCTGGGGGCCGATTTCCTGATTGAAGGGCTGCGCGGGATGCGGCCGATTTTCCCGAACTGGCGCGCGGGCGCGGAGACGATCCTGCTGGCCACCGCGCAACTGCGCGGGCCGTTCACCATCTTCTGGTTCATCCCCTGCCTGCTGGGGGCACGACTGGCGTGGAATGCGCTGGCGAGCGACAGGCGACGGCCCGACAGTCCCGCGATGATGCTGGTGATGGCGATCATCTTCGCGCTGGCACTGGCGGCGCAGCATCTTGGCGGGCGCTCGCCTCTGGGGCTGCTGGCGATGCCCGGCGCGCTGCTGCTGATCTGGGGCGGTGCGCTCTGGCGTTTGCGGATGCCGGTGGGGCAGCCATGGGGCGCGGGGCGCATGCTGATCGTCGCGGCGATGGCGTTGGGCACCATGCTCTGGTTGCCGCCGATCAACATGAAGGTGGGCGATCTGGGATGGCCGTTCGTCTCGCTGGTCGGAGCGGGCGCTGTGACGGTGGCGCTGGCGTGGCTCATCCACCATTTGCCGCAGCCGGCCGTGCGACCGCTGGCGGCGATCGGCCGGGCGTCGCTGGTCATCATGTATGCGCATGTCGCCTTCATCCACTATCTCGCGCCTTATGCGTCGCGGGCGGTGCTGTTTGCCGTCGCACTCATCGGCGCATGGCTGCTGGACTGGCTGATCCGCCGCACAGCGCTCACCCGGTTATTGCTGCGCGGCGAAGCAAAACGCCCATATTAACTTATTGACTCTGGAAGAGCGAAAGAGCGCGGCAGCGCGAAACCATGGTTCGATCCAGCCCGACTCGTGGTTTCAGGCCGCTTTACACAAAATTAACCTTTTGCATTCATTCTTCCTATGGTTAATAGTTGCGGTCAGGACTGCCGATGAAAAGGCGGCCGGATTTCGCCAAAGAGGGGCTGCATAATGCGCGTGCTGCTGATTGAAGACGAGCCGACCACCGCAAAGGCGATCGAACTCATGCTCACCACGGAAGGGTTCAACGTCTACACGACGGACCTGGGCGAAGAGGGGCTCGATCTCGGCAAGCTGTATGATTATGATATCATCTGCCTCGATCTCAACCTGCCGGACATGCACGGCTATGACGTGCTCAAGAAGCTGCGCGCCGCCCGGGTGCAGACGCCGGTCCTCATCCTTTCGGGCATCGCCGAGATGGACAGCAAGGTCCGCTCCTTCGGTTTTGGCGCCGATGACTATGTGACCAAGCCCTTCCACAAGGACGAACTGGTGGCGCGCATCCACGCTGTCGTCCGCCGCTCCAAAGGCCATTCGCAATCGGTCATCCGCACCGGCAAGCTCGCCGTCAATCTGGACGCCAAGACGGTGGAGGTGGATAACAACCGCGTCCACCTGACCGGCAAGGAATATGCGATGCTGGAGCTGCTCTCGCTGCGCAAGGGCACCACGCTGACCAAGGAGATGTTCCTCAACCATCTCTATGGCGGCATGGACGAGCCGGAGCTCAAGATCATCGACGTGTTCATCTGCAAGCTGCGCAAGAAATTGAGCCTGGCCTGCGGCGGCGAAAATTACATCGAGACGGTCTGGGGCCGCGGCTATGTGCTGCGCGATCCCGATGATGTCGAGGGTGAAGGCGAGATGGCGACGCAGGTCGCCTGAGGCTGGCGATCAGGCATTTTCGCCGGGAAGCGGCCTTTCCGGGCATGATGATATCGCGGACATTGGCTTAACGAATGGCGGCGCACTTCTGGCTGCGGGACATGGGGCCAACGACAAGGTCAGCTCGCTTCATACACTCATTTGCATTGGTGATGTTCCAGAGCAGGCCGGCAACAACGAGCCCCGCGCCGGCGATAATGAGCAGTAACGGATAAAGGCGCTTCATCCGCTGACCTTCAAAGAAGAGATAGACGACGTCCCCGGACTTTAGCGACATGAAGCGGCAGAGCCTGCACGCGGCATGTGGTTTAGCGTCCGGCTAGGCTCCGTCAGGCGCTGTGCTCATGAACCAGCGCTCGGCGCCCTCCAGCCCTACGGCGGTCAGGATGCCTGAGCTATAGGCGCCGGTGTCGATGCCGACGCGATTGGGGCGCTCCTCGACCGCCGCCGTGATCGAGTGGCCATGGACCACGAAATGATCATGCATCTCGTTGGAGGTCAGAAATTCGTCGCGAATCCAGCGCAGGTCGCGGGCTTCCTGCTCGGCCATCGGCACGCGTGGACGCACGCCGGCATGGACGAAGGCATAATTGCCGATGATGACCTTCTCCGGCATGCTCTCAATGAAAGCGAGATGGGCTTCCGGGATATTGGCCATCAGCCAGTCGCGCAGCTGGCCGAGCGTCATGTCGTCCAGCTCCGCCTCGGTCGCGCCGTAGCTCAGCAGGGTTTCGCGCCCGCCGATGCGGGTCATGAAGCGCAGTGCGCTTTCATCGCCGCGCGCCGCCATCAGGAACACTTCCTCATGATTGCCCTGCAGGCAGATGCTGTCCGGCCACCAGTCGCGCAGGCGCATGACGAAATCGAGCACACCCGCCGATTCTGGCCCGCGGTCGATATAATCGCCCAGCAGGATGATGTCGGTGCGCTCGACCGGCCGGCGCTTCAGATCATCCTCCGCGATCCGGTCGATCAACTGGCGGAGCAGGTCCAGCCGTCCGTGAACATCGCCAATCGCATAGGCGCGCCGGCCCTCGCCCAGAGTGGGCGGATCAACCGGGAGCGCAAGCGCGGATCTGGAACGGAACAGGCGAAGCATAGGCGCTCAATATAGGGTCAGGCGGGGCATGGCGGTAGCCTTATCCCGCTGCATCCCGGCAAGGGGGTGCCGAGCACAGGGCCACCGCCGGGCTTACAGGCGGGGGAGGGTGACGCCGCGCTGACCCATATATTTCCCCGCGCGGTCCGCATAGCTCGTCTCGCAGGGCTCGTTGCCTTCCAGAAAGAGGAACTGGCAGGCGCCCTCATTGGCGTAGATCTTGGCGGGCAGGGGTGTGGTGTTGGAGAATTCCAGCGTGACATGGCCCTCCCAGCCCGGCTCCAGCGGGGTGACGTTCACGATGATGCCGCAGCGCGCATAGGTGGATTTGCCCAGGCAGATGACCAGCACGTCGCGTGGCACGCGGAAATATTCCACCGTGCGGGCGAGCGCGAAGCTGTTGGGCGGGATGATGCATACATCCGTCTTGCGATCGACGAAGCTGTTGGAATCGAAATCCTTGGGATCCACCACGGCGCTGTCGACATTGGTGAAGATCTTGAAATCATCCGCCACGCGCGCGTCATAGCCATAGGAGGAGAGGCCGTAGCTGATGCAGCCGGCATTCTGCTGACGTTCCACGAACGGCTCGATCATGCCCATTTCCTGCGCTTTGGCGCGAATCCATTTGTCGGAGAGTATAGCCATGGGGTTCCTTGCAGGTCAGATCTGGATGATGAGGCGCGGGCTCGGCATGCCGCCGCTTTCGCACGGGAGACCCGCCATGTCATGGGGGCGGCGCGGATGAGGGCGCCGGGCAGGGGGCAGCGCGCCGCATGGGGCGGCGATCCGGGTCCGATCCTTACTGGCGCGCTGGTTCATGGTTGCACGACATCCCACTCGATCGGCCCATCAATGCCGTCCACGCGCCGCCATGTCGAGGCTGTCCAGAGCACCCAGCGCCGTGTGGCGTAATCCGGCGGGAAAAAGCTGCCCTCCAGCCACAGCGAGCGGTTGATGCCGCTGGCGACATCGTAGCGCGCCTCGAAATCATGGCTGACGCGGATCAGGGCCGGCTTGGCGCTGTGCGTCTCGATCTGGTTGAGGAAGATGTTGAGATCGGCCAGCAGCGTGTCTCGATTGGGCCGCGCTGCGCAATTGTCGGAGAGATCGAGCTGGACGGCTGGCGGGAGCATGTCCGCATCGCGCGGGACCGTGGCAATGAAGCTGGTCGCCTGATCATAGGGCCGGTCGCACAGGCTGTAGCGATGGATCGCGCCATAGCGCAGGCCTTCCTTGCGCGCGCCGGCGAGATAATCGTCAAACGCGCCGTCGCGGGCGCCGGTGCCGCTGGTGGCGAGGATATAGGCAAAGTCCGCGCCGGCCGCGCGCGCCATCCGCCAGTTGATCGCGCCGCTGCGCGCCGTGATGGTCAGGCCCTGCACCGGATAGCGGCTTTTCGATGGGGCCCAGTGCCGCCCGAAGAACACGGCCCCGCCGATGATGAGGGCGCCAGCAAGCAGCGCGGCGATCATGATGCGCAGCGGCGTGATGCGCACGCGGCGAGCGCGCCGGCGGGCGGCGGCAGGTGGAATAATGGTCGGCATCGTCATCCTCGGATGTGCAGCACGCAGATCAGCGTGAAAAGCCGTCGCGCTGTGTCGAAATCCATGGACACCTTGCCATCGAGCCGTCCGCGCAACAGCTCGGCGGCGCGGTTATGGATCGCCCGGCGCGCCATGTCGACCGTTTCGATCTGTTGCGGCGTCGCTTGCCGGATGGCCTGATAATAGCTTTCGCAAATGGCGAAATAATCGCGGATCGGCCGACGCAGGCTGGCGAGGCCGAGAATGATGGCCTCCAGCGGGCTGCCATCCGCGCGGCGGATATCGATGGCGAGCCGCCCGTCCGCGACGCGCAGGAAGACCCGGTAAGGCCCGGCATAGCCATCGGCATGCAGGCGCACCGGCGCGAAGAGATTCTCCTCGAGCAGGTCATAGATGGCGATCCGCCGCTCCTGCTCGACGTCCGCATTGCGCCACAGGATGGTCTTGTCGTCCAGCGCAATGTCGATGATGCGGGGGTCGGCCATGATCCGTGGTTTCCTAGGCCTTCGCAGGTGCAACGACAAGAGGACGGGAAAACGGCGGGCATCACGAAACGATCCCCGAACTTATCCACAGGATGATAACAACTATCCACATAAGATTTCCTGCCCATATTGCGCTCGGAGGCTCAAAAGCCGATTGTGCCGGCCTATGGCCGATATGATCCGATTGTCTCCGGTGCCCGACACCGCCGCCGAACCACGCCTGCCGCGCAACGTGGAGGCCGAGGCCGCGCTGCTCGGCGCGCTGATGGTTGATAATCGCATCGTCGAGGATGTGCAGATGCTGCTCAATGCGCAGCATTTCTTCGAGCCGCTGCACGGCCGCATCTATGAGGCGATCCTCAAGCTGGCGGACCGCAACATGGTCGCCAATCCGGTGACCCTGAAGCCGCTGTTTGAAAGCGACGCGGCGCTCAAGGAACTGGGCGGGCCGGGCTATCTGGCGCAACTCACCGGCAGCGGCGCGGCGGTGCTCGGCGCGCGTGATTTTGCCCAGCAGATTTACGAGCTGGCGCTGCTGCGCGAGCTGGTGGGCGTGGGCCGCGAGCTGGTGGACAAGGCGCTGGATACCTCCGAGGCGATCGATCCCAAGGGGCAGATCGAGCAGGCGGAAATGGCGCTGTATGCCGTGGCCGAGGCGGGTGGCGACACCGGCAGCATGAAGACCTTCGCACAGGCGACCAAGCTGGCCGTGGAAATGGCGGAGAAGGCGCTCAATTCCGGCGGTCATGTCTCGGGCATCACCACGGGCCTTGACGGACTCAACGCGCGCACCGGCGGCCTGCACCCGTCCGACCTCATCATCGTCGCCGGTCGTCCCGGCATGGGCAAAAGCTCGATCGCAACCAACATCGCCTATAATGCCGCGCGCCGCTGGGTGCGCGACATGGCCGACGGCATTGCGCCGGAAAAGTCGATCGGCGCGCCCGTCGCCATCTTCAACCTGGAAATGTCGGCCGACCAGCTGGCGACGCGTATTCTGGCCGAGCAGTCCGGCATCAGTGGCGAATCGCTGCGCATGGGCAAGATCAGCCATGCCGACTTCCAGAATCTCGTGCGCGCTTCCCGCGAGCTGGCTGACCTGCCGCTCTATATCGACGATACCGCCGGCCTCACCATCGCGGCGCTGCGCACGCGCGCGCGGCGCCTGAAGCGGCGGCACAATATCGGGCTCATCGTCATCGACTATCTTCAGCTGCTGCAAGGCTCTGGCCGCGCGACGGATAATCGCGTCAACGAGATTTCGGAGATCAGCCGCGGCCTCAAGACGCTGGCCAAGGAACTTCACGTTCCGGTGATCGCGCTCTCCCAGCTGAGCCGCGCGGTGGAAAGCCGCGAGGACAAGCGCCCGCAACTCTCCGATCTGCGCGAGTCCGGCTCGATCGAGCAGGACGCGGATATGGTCTGGTTCCTCTATCGTGAAGACTATTACGAGATGAGCAAGGAGCCCAAGATCGAGGAAGAGGGTGCCTATGCGGCATGGTGCGAGAAGATGGAGCGGATCAAGGGCCATTCGGAACTGATCGTGGCCAAGCAGCGCCATGGCGCCACGGGCAAGGTGCGGCTCTATTTCGACTCGCGCATCACCCGCTTCACCGACCTCGCCGAGGACGCCTATGGGGGCGGCAATGATGATTATGAATAAGAAGCGCGGGCACTGAGCGCACACAGGGACGGGGCGGAGGGCTATGCTCAAAACATCGCCGCTGTTTGCGGCACTGCTCGGCATCGCCGCTCCGGCATTGGGGACGACGCCGACCCTTCCCGAACCTGACCCTGCGGCGCTTGCAGCAGCGCGCGAACTGGTCTCTGCGCTGCCGATCAGCGAGAATTCGGCGCTGCGCATCGAGGCGGTGCAACGCGTCGCCGCCAATGCACAAGAGTGGTTTGATCGGACATATGGTGCAGCCAATCCCCCAGGCGTGCGCGCAACCTTTGTCTTGAAGGCGGAGGAACAAGCCCGCCGCCTGCTCCCGTCCGCCGTTGCCGAGACATCGGACGTCCTCGCTCTGCTCTACGCCCGCCGCCTGTCCACGTCGAACCTCAGTGCGGCCGCGAAATTTTTCGAGACAGCGCCGGGTCGAGCCTATGCGGCCGTCGCGATCGCAGACGACCGGCAGATCATCCTCGCTCTCGCCCATCGTCTGGGGCAGGCGGTCTCGCCAATGTTCCTGCCATTAGTGGAGGCGGCGCGCGCGACCGTCGCACGGATGGATGCCGTTAACCGGGCGAACCACAAGCGGCCTTGAGGTGCCTGCCGCCCGGTGCTCAGAAGACCGGCTGGTTCGCCGGATCGTCCGGATCGGCAATGGGCGTCGAGATGGTGTGAATGCCGCATTCCACCTTGTCCCAGCCGCGCCAGCGGCCCGCGCGCGGGTCTTCGCCCGGCAGCACCTTGCTGGTGCATGGCTCGCAGCCGATCGAGAGATAGCCCTGCTCTTCCAGCGGATGATGCGGCAGGTCGTGCGCCTTGAAATAGGCATCGAGCGCGGCCTTGTCCCAATCGCCGAGCGGATTGATCTTCAGGCGGCCATCCTCGATCTCGAAGCGCGGCAAATTCTGGCGCGTCACCGACTGGAACGCCTTGCGGCCGGAAATCCACGCATCCAGGCCGTTCTTGGCGCGGGCCAGCGGCTCGACCTTGCGGATCGCGCAGCAGCCGTCCGGATCATAGGACCAGCGCAGGCCCTTCTCGTCCTTGGCGGCGAGCACGGCCGGGTCCGGCGTCACCACCTGACTGTTGGTGAAGCCGAACCGCTCGACCAGCGTCGCGCGATAATCGAGCGTTTCGGGGAACATCTTGAGCGTATCGACGAATACCACCGGGGTCGCCTTGTTCGCCTGGGCGACGAGGTGCAGCAGCACCGCGCTCTCCGTGCCGAAGGAGGAGACGACGGCGACATGGCCCAGCACATGCTCGTTCAGCAGGGTCCGCAACATCGTGGCCGCATCGACGCCGGCGAAGCGCGCATTGAGCGCGTCCGCATCGGCCTGCGTCCAGCGCGGCGCGGTGTCGATCCGGTCGATGACGCGGGCGGGCTCAGCCATGCCGCAGCTTCCAGACCGGCACGGCGCCATCCGCCGCGGTCTGATAGACATGCTCATAGCGGCTGAGCGCGGCGTCGAGCACATCCAGGTCGATCGGCGCGTCGGGCGCGAAACTGTCGATGCCGCAGCGGCGCATGAACAGCATCTGATCGACCAGCACGTCGCCCGAGGCGCGAATCTCGCCCTTGTAGCCGGCCTCGCGCAGGATCTGCGCTGAGGAATAGCCCCGCCCGTCGCGGAAGCGCGGGAAGTCGATCTCGATCAGCCCGAGCCGGTCGAGATAGGGGATGAGCAGGCGGGCATCCTCGCCCGCCTCGATGCGCACGGCCGTCGCGTTGGACTGGTCGAGAAAGGCGTCCAGCGACACGGCGGGCTCTTCATGCGGCTCGTCGGTGCGGAAACGGATGATGTCTTCAGCCATAAATGGCCTCCTTGAAGGGAGCGACGCCAATGCGGCGATAGGTGTCGAGGAAGCGCTCGCCGTCCTGCCGCTCGCGCAGATAGACGTCGGTGGTTTTCTCGACCGCGTCGACAATGCCGTCCTCGTCAAAGCCGGGGCCGGTGATCTTGGCGAGGCTGGCATCTTCCGCGCCCGATCCGCCGAGCAGAAGCTGGTAATTCTCCGTGCCCTTCCGGTCGACGCCGAGAATGCCGATATGGCCGGCATGGTGATGCCCGCAGGCATTGATGCAGCCGGAAATCTTGACCTTCAGCTCGCCCAGTTCGCGGGCATTGCCGCGCTCGGCAAAGCGGGACTGGATCTTCTGCGCGATCGGGATCGAGCGCGCATTGGCAAGGCTGCAATAATCCAGGCCCGGGCAGGCGATGATGTCCGTGATCAGATCCAGATTGGCTTCGGCCAGGCCGGCGGCGACCAGCTTCTGCCAGACGGTGTAGAGATCGGCCTTGCGGACGTGCGGCAGCACGAGATTCTGCGCGTGAGTGGTGCGCAGATCATCGAAGCTATATTGCTCGGCGAGATCGGCGATGACGTCGATCTGATCCGCCGTCGCATCGCCGGAAATGCCCGGCGTCGGCTTCAGGCTGATATTGACGATGGCATAGCCGGGCGCCTTGTGGGCGGCGACATTCTGATCGACCCACACGGCGAAATCGGGATCGCTGCGGTCGATCTCGTCCGGCAAGCCCGTCTCGAACGGCGGCGGCGCGAAATGCACGGCGATCCGGTCCAGCTCCTTGCGCTCGACATCGGTGGCGATGGGGAGAATGGCCTGCCACTCTTCCTCGACCTGACGGCGGAATTCCTCCTCACCCATTTCGTGGACGAGGATCTTGATGCGCTGCTTGTGGATATTGTCGCGGCGGGCCCAGCGGTTCCAGACGCGCAATGCGGCCTCGATATAGCTGAACAGATTGTCCGCCGGCAGGAACGAGCGGATGAGCGGCGCGACGAACGGCGTGCGGCCCATGCCGCCACCGATATAGACCTCGAAGCCCAGCTCGCCCGCGTCATTCTGCACCAGCCGCAGGCCGATATCGTGCAGGCGGATCGCCACGCGATCTTCGGCGCAGGCGGTCACCGCAATCTTGAACTTGCGCGGCAGATAGCTGAACTCGGGGTGGAAGGTGGTCGCCTGACGGACCAGTTCGGCCCAGGGGCGCGGATCGCACAGCTCATCGGCCGCGGCGCCAGCATATTGGTCCGAGGAGAGGTTGCGGATGCTCTCGCCGGAGGTCTGGATGGCGTGCATCTCGACCGTCGCCAGATCGGCCAGGATGTCCGGCGCATCCTCCAGCTTGATCCAGTTATACTGGATGTTCTGCCGCGTGGTGAAGTGGCCATAGCCGCGGTCATAGGTGCGGGCGATATGAGCCAGCATGCGGGTCTGCTTGCTGTTGAGCGTGCCATAGGGAATGGCGACGCGCAGCATATAGGCGTGGAGCTGGAGATAGAGGCCGTTCTTGAGCCGCAGCGGCTTGAACTGGTCTTCCGTCATCGCGCCGGCAAGACGGCGGGCCGTCTGGTCGCGAAACTCGTCGACGCGGGCGTCGACGATCGCCTGATCATATTGGTCGTAACGATACATGGTCAGATCACCCAGTTGCCGATGGTGGGATCGGCCGGTTTAAGGCTGAGGTCGAGGCGCACGGTGGGGCCGAGCGCGCGGATGCGGTCCTTGATATGCGCGGGGCGGATGCCCGCGCCGTCCCTGGCGGCATCGATGACATAGGGGCCGTTGACCCGGCGTGCGGCGTTTTCGGTCTGGCCGATTTGCTCGCCCTTCTCGCCGACATCGGCCGAGTCTTCCACATGGCGCGACCAGCCCGAGCCGGTCCACCAGATGACATCGCCCGTGGCGAGATCATTCCCTGTCAGGATTTTCATATCGTCAAGGCTCCAATGGATGCAAAATGATGCAGCGGCAGGCAATCGATCGCGTCGGCCTGCGACACGACGTCCCCCACCACGATAAGGCCGGGACTTTTCACCTGCTCGCGGCTCACCAGATCGCCAAGGTCGGCGAGCAGGGAGCGCAGCACGCGCTGTTCCGGTCGGGTTGCGTTCTCGATAACGGCCACCGGGGTCGCCGGGGACAGACCGTCATGCATCAGCTTCTCGGCAATCTCATGGGCTGTGGCAAGGCCCATATAGATGACCAGGGTTCGACCGGCGCCGGCAAGGCCGGTCCAGTTCTGCGCGGAGAGGCCCTTGCACTGCCCGGCGACGAAGCTGACGATGCTGGCATGGTCGCGGTGGGTGAGCGGCAGGCCGGCGGCCGCGCCGCCGCCGATGGCGGCGCTGATGCCGGGCACGACCTGGCAGGGCACGCCGGCGGCACGGCAGGCCTGCTGCTCCTCGCCGCCCCGGCCGAAGATGAAGGGATCGCCGCCCTTGAGGCGCAGCACGTCGCGGCCGGCCAGCGCCTCGCGCACGAGCAGCGCGTTGATCGCGTCCTGCTTCATCGAATGGCGCGAGCGCTGCTTGGCGACCGAGATCAGCTCGGCTTGCGGGTGCGCCAGCGCGAGGATGGCGGGATCGACCAGCCCGTCATGCACGATGAGCCGTGCGTCCGCGATCAGGCGCGCGGCGCGCACCGTCAGCAGGTCCGGATCGCCCGGCCCGGCGCCGACGAGATAGACCGTTCCCGGTTCAAAAGAGTGACTGGTTGCCATGCTGGCTAGATGCGCAGAGTTGGCGCAGACCGCAAATGACCCTTCCTTTAGCATGGCCTAGGGAATCTTTTTGCCGGTGCGAGATGATGAAATGAGGCGGCGATCAGCGCTCGGCGATGACAACGACCGGCCGTAAACCCACCCCGAGCGCGGCGCGCGGTTGCTCGACTTCGGTCGAGACCACCGGATAGGCGCAATTGTCTGCCGCATATTGGCCGCCGGGGCGATGATTGCCGGAAAGACCGATGCCGCCGATCGGGCTGGTGCGCGGCAGGGCGTGGGTCGGGCGGTTCCAGTTGACGATGCCGGCGCGTGCATTGGACCAGAAGCGATCATATTGCTCGGGACTGCCGCCGATCAGCGCGGCGGCCAGGCCGAAGCGGGACTTGTTCGCCTCGGCAATCGCCTGCTCGAACGACTGGACGCTGATGAGCTGGAGCAACGGACCAAGCAGCTCGATATCGGGTCGCTCGGCCACGTCGGTCACGTCGATGATGCCGGGGGTGACGAAGGGCAAGCCATTGAACGGACGCTGCATATGCTTGATCGGACGGCCACCGTTGCTCATCAGCCAGAGGAAGCTCTCGGTGAGGCTGTCGGCCGCCTCCATGTCGATGAGCGGACCCATATAGGGCTGCGGATCGGCATGGGGATGGTCGATGAGCAGGCGGTCGGCGAGATCGCGGATGATCGCGACAAGCGACTCGCGCAGGCCTTCCCGCACGATCAGCCGGCGCGCGGCGAGGCAATGCTGACCGCCGGACCCGAAGGCCGATTGCACGATGAGCGCGGCGGCGCTTTCCAGATCCGGCGTGTCCCAGGCGATGATCGGGTTGTTGCCGCCCATATCGAGCGCGAGCAGGCAATCCGGCCGCTCGGCCAGCGCGCGGGCGATGGCAAAGCCGGTGCGCGACGTGCCGGTGAACAGGATGCCGCGCACCGCCTCATGGGCGACGAGGGCCTCCCCCGCCGTCGGGCCGCCGATCACGCAGCGCAGCAAATCCCGGGGCACGCCGGCATCATGCAGCAGCGTCACGAGCATCTCGCCCGTCGCCGGCGTTTTTTCGGAGGGCTTGAAGGCCACGCCATTGCCGGCGATCAGCGCGGGGATGATCTGGCTTGCGGGAATATGAGCCGGGCGGACATGCGAGCCGATCACACCCAGCACGCCATGCGGTTTGTGGCGCAGGGCGGTGCGGGCGCCAAGCGCGCCTTCGAGACGGCGCTGGCCGGCGCGCTCGGAGCAGGCGCTCACGGCCTTGTCGACGCAACCGATTACATCGGCGACTTCGACATGGGCCTCCCAGAGAGGGCGGCCGGTCTCGCGTGCGATGCGGTCGGCTAGCGCATCCGCACCGGCGCGCACGCCATTGGCGAAACGGCGCATCGTTTCGACGCGGACGGTGAGCGGCCGCGCGGCCCAGATGGGCCACGCGCCAGCGACGCGCTCGACCTCGGCGGCAACATCACTCAGCGGCGCTTGCCAGAACTGCGCGCCCGTCGCTGGTTCGATGGAAGAGAGATGGTCGGACATTGCGACTCTTCATGCCTGCAATTGGTTGCCAGCCGCTTTACGACGATTGCTTCAAAATGTCGCCGGGCCGGTCGGAGGCAAATGTCCATGTGCCGCGCCCATTGCCCGGATCGCGGCGACTTTGGCGGTGAGCGGGCCCCAATCGTCGGCCGGGCTGGCAATGGCGGCCCAGAGCGCTTCCACCTCATCGATCAGCATCGAGCAGGGGGCGTCGCCTTGCCAATAGCTGTGGTCGAGTGCGCCGGGGCGCAGGGTGAGCGCGGCGGCGGCGGCGCGGGCCTGCGCCCAATGGGCGCAGGCATAAAGCGGGCCATCACGCTCGCCGCGCCGCCAGTCGAAGAAGAAACGGTCGATCATGACATCGCCCGCGCGCAGGGCCTCGACCGCGGCGATCACGAAGGTGCGGGCAGTGGTCGCATCCGGCGCGTCATGGCCGAGGCGCCACAGGAAGCGCGCGATCAGCCGCTCCTCATAAAGATCGGCATAGGTCTGCAGCACGGCGATCAGCGCTTCCTCGGCGGCCAGCGGCGCCAGCGATCGGGCGAGTTGGGCGAGGTTCCAGTGGATCGCGGCGGGCTGGCGGGCAAAGGCATATAGGCCGTTCTGGTCGAAATAGGCGGCGGTGAAGCCCGGCGTCCAGTAGGGCGTGAAACGCCACGGGCCGTAATCGAAGCTCTCGCCGGTGATGTTGATATTGTCGCTGTTGAGCACGCCATGGACGAAGCCGGCGACCATATAGGAAGCGGCCAGATCGGCAGCGCGCGCGACCATGGCATGCAGCAGTGTAACGGCGGGTGCATCGCCCGGTGGCGTTTCCAGCAAGTGGCGCAGGCAATAATCGGTGAGTCGCGCGATCTGGTCGGTTTCGCCGCGATGGGCGAGGCGCTGGAAGCTGCCGATGCGGATATGGCTGTGGCTCAGCCGCACCAGCACCGCCGAGCGGGTGGGCGAGGGCTCGTCGCCGCGCACCAGCTGTTCGCCCGTCTCGATGAGGGAGAAGGTGCGCGAGGTGGTGACGCCAAGCGCCTCCAGCATTTCCGTGGCGAGAATTTCGCGCATGCCGCCCTTGAGGGTCAGCCGGCCGTCCGCCGTGCGGCTATAGGGGGTGAGGCCGGAGCCTTTGGTGCCAAGGTCGAGCAGCCGCCCGCCGGCCGCTGCCGTTTCGCGCAACTGGGCGAAGAGAAAACCGCGTCCATCGCCCAGGTCCGGGTTGTAATAGCGGAACTGGTGGCCGTGATAGCGCAGCGCCAGCGGCGTGGGCTGGGCGCCGGCCAGCGGCTCGAATTTCCCGAAATGCGCGATCCACTGCGCATCGTCGAGCTGGTCGAGTCCCACCGTGGCGGCAGCGCGATCATTGCGGAATCGCAGAATATGCGCGGGAAACGTCGCCGCGCTGACCGGATCGGCCAGGAAATCCGCGATTTCGTCAATCGTGCGTTCGGGATGGTAATTGTCAGCTTGCAGGGCGATGGTCATGCGGCAATATGGACGCCGGGTGGGGAAAGGATCAAGCTTGGCTGGGTTCGAGGATAAATATTGGCTGTCGCAGGACGGTTTGCGCCTTCATTATCGGGACTATCCCGGTCGTGAGGATCGCCCGCCAATCCTCTGCCTGCCCGGCCTTACCCGCAATGCGCGCGATTTCGAGCCGGTCGCCGATCGGCTGGCGGGCGAGTGGCGGCTCATCTGCATCGAGCTGCGCGGCCGCGGCGAAAGCGCCCATGCCAAGGACCCGATGAGCTATGCTCCGCTCGTGTATCTGCAGGATATCGGCACGTTGCTGGACGAGCTGGCGCTGCCGCCGTGCATCGGCATCGGCACATCGCTGGGCGGCTTGCTGCTGATGCTGCTCGCGGTGACGCGGCCGGGTTGTCTGGCCGGCGCGCTGCTCAATGATATCGGACCGGACATTGCCGAGGCGGGGCTGGAGCGCATTCGCAGGAGTGTCGGCACGGGCAGCGCTCATCCCACATGGGTGCACGCCGCGCGCGCCGTGGCGGAGGTGCAGGGCGGCATCTACCCGGATTATCAGCTGGAGGACTGGCTGCGCCTTGCCAAGCGTCTCTACCGGTTGACCGGGCAGGGGCGGATCGCGCTTGATTACGACCAGCGCCTTGCCGAGCCGCTGCGCGCGCCGGGCGGCGCGGCGGAAGGGGTCGATCTGTGGCCCGCCTTCATGGCGCTGGGCGAGATACCGCTCACCCTGATTCGCGGCGCGCTCAGCGATTTGCTGACGGTGGAGACGGCCGCCATGATGCAGGCGCGATTGCCGCAGATGGACATGGTGACGATCCCCCATGTTGGCCATGCGCCCACGCTGGAGGAGCCGGCGGCGGTTGCGGCGGTGGCGCGGCTGCTCGAGCGGGTGCTGGCGCGGGCATGAGCAAACGGGCGGGCAAGACGGACAGAACTGGCCCGTTCCGCGTGCTGCACCTGCGTGCCAATTTTGAACGGGACAGCCGGGAAGCGCCGATCGTCCGGCTGATGAACCACTGGGGGCAGCGGATCAGCCATGACCTGCTGCTGGGTGATCCCTTTGCCAACAGCGCGCGCAGGGCGCTCGATCCGGGGCTGGCGGTGCGCTTCCTGCGCGAGCCGGTGCTGCAAGGGCGGCCGACCTCCGGCAAGCTGCTTGCTCTGGGGCGGTTGATGCAGAATTATGATCTGGTGCTCAGCTTCGGCTGGGGCGCGATCAACGGCATCATGGCCCATCGGCTGCTGCGCCGCGTCGAGCATTTGCCGCCGCTCATCCACCATGCCCAAGGGATTGACGTGCATGCGCGCGGCAGCGGCAATTCTACGCGCAATCTCTATCGCCGGATCGCGCTGGCCGGCATCCATGCGCTGGTCGTGCCTTCCAACCGGTTGGCGCATGTCGCTCAGCAGGAATGGCACATCAAGGCCGAGCGGGTGCATCAGATCCCCAACGGGATTGATGTCGCCGCTTATGCCGCGCCGTCGCCGCGCTCGGGCACGCCGGGGCTGGCAGCGCAGGATGGCCGGCTGATCGTGGGGACGGCGGCGGGCGCGGGGTCGGAACCGGCCGTGGGCCGGCTGATGCGCGCCATTGCGCCGCTGCGCGACCGGCTGCGACTCGCCGTCATGGCCGAGGGCGCCGACCGCGAGTCGATCTTGGCCGAGGCCGCCGCGCAGGGGCTGGACGATGTGCTGATGCCGCCGGTCACGCCGCTGCCGCAGGATTATCTCGGCCTGATCGATATTTTTGCCTTCTCCCCGGACAGCGGGCCGTTTCCGGTCTCGCTGGTCGAGGCGATGGCGGCAGGGCGGCCGATCGTCGCGCCCGATTTCGGCGATGTGTCCGCGATGGTGGCGCCCGCAAATCGCCGGTTCGTGGCGCGTCCGGACGATGCGGCGGGCCTGCGCGCCGCACTGGAGGCGCTGGCGGTCGATCCGGATCTGCGCGCGCATCTGGGCGAGGCAAATCGCAAGCGCGCGCGCCAATGCTTCGACGAGGCGGTGATGGTGCGCCTCTATGCCGGTCTCTACGGCGCTGCCATGGGAGACCCACTGGCGCTGATTTAGCAACTGTGGCAAAATTGTGCGGAGATTCGTGAAAATGCTGCTATGGGCCGCAAAACCTGCGCAGCCGGCAGCCGCGCCGCCGGGCCACTAAGGAGTTGATATTGTTCAAGGGCTTGAAGCCGATCGTCTATGGCGGTCGCGAAGTGTGGCCGCTCATCGAGGGTGGCAAGGGTGTCGCCGTCTCCAATCATATGAGTTCTGGCGCGTGGGCGGCTGCAGGCGGGATCGGCACTGTGTCCGCCGTGAATGCCGACAGCTATGATGTCGACGGACGGATGATTCCACAGCTTTATCATGGCCGCACGCGTCCGCTGCGCCATGAGGAGCTGATCAACTATGCCATTGAAGGCGCGGTCCAGCAGGTGAAGCGCGCGTTCGAGATGGCCGGTGGCAAGGGCGCGATCAACATCAACGTGCTCTGGGAAATGGGCGGCGCACAGCGTGTCCTGCAGGGCGTGCTGGAGCGCACCAAGGGCATGGTCGCCGGTGTGACCTGCGGTGCCGGCATGCCATACAAACTTTCCGAGATCGCGGCGGAGCATCAGGTCTCCTATCTGCCGATCGTCAGCTCCGGTCGCGCTTTTCGCGCGCTGTGGAAGCGGGCCTATCACAAGGCGGCGGAATGGCTGGGCGCGGTGGTTTATGAAGATCCGTGGCTGGCGGGCGGTCATAATGGCCTGTCCAACGCGGAAGATCCGCTGAAGCCGGAAGATCCCTATCCCCGCGTGAAGGCGCTGCGCGAGACGATGCGCGAGGGCGGCATCAACGACTCGGTGCCCATCGTGATGGCGGGCGGCGTCTGGCATCTGCGCGACTGGAACCACTGGATCGACAATCCCGAACTGGGGGCTATCGCTTTCCAGTTCGGCACCCGCCCGCTGCTCACGCAGGAAAGCCCCATCCCGCAGCAGTGGAAGGATCGGCTGATGACGCTGGAGGAGGGCGATATCCTGCTCCACCGCTTCTCGCCGACCGGCTTCTATTCGTCGGCGATCCGCAATCCCTTCCTGCGCAATCTGGAAGCGCGCTCGGAGCGGCAGATCGCTTTCTCCATGGAGGAAGCGGGCGATCATACGCACCAGCTGGACGTGGGGGTGAAGGGCCGCAACTTCTGGGTGACGCGCAACGATCTGCTTCGCGCGCGCGAATGGGTGCTGCAGGGCTTCACCAGTGCGCTCAAGACGCCGGACAATACGCTGGTGTTCGTCACCGATGAGGAGCGCGCGGAAATCCGCAAGGATCAGGCGGATTGCATGGGCTGCCTCTCGCACTGCAACTTCTCGTCGTGGAAGGACCATGACGATTATTCGACCGGACGCCTCGCCGATCCGCGCAGCTTCTGCATTCAGAAGACGTTGCAGGATGTCGTGCATGGCGGCGAGCTGGACAAGAATCTGGTGTTCGCCGGCCATGGCGCATCCCGTTTCAAGACCGACCCCTTCTATTCCAACGGATTCGTGCCGACGGTGAAGCAGCTTGTCGACCGTATCCTGACGGGAGATTGATGATGATGCGTTCGCCCGATATGCCGGGGCTGGCTGTGCTGCGTTACCGCGCGGCGGATTATCAGGTCATGCGCCCCGGCCGCTTCGTCATCTGCGCGGTGAGCGGCGTGGAAATCCCGCTCAATGAGCTGGCCTATTGGAGCGAGGCGCGGCAGGAAGCCTATCGCAGCGCGACCGAAGCGAGCAAGGCGCTGCTGCCCGGTTAAACCATCGGGGCCGGAGCCTCGTCATGAAGACCCGGCCCGCAGCATTGCCGGAATACGGCCCGAAACAGGTGGAGGCGCGGCTCCGACGGAGTAGGCCTCGCCAGTCATGCCGCGAGGTGGCCGGCGCCTAGAGCCAGCCGTCGAGTATCTGGTCGGGCGGGCGGTCGCCGCCGACCCACATGCGGATATTGGCGATGACGCGTTCGCCCATGGCGCTGCGTCCCTCGAACGTGGCCGAGCCCATATGCGGCAACATCACGACATTGGGCAGGGCGAGCAGGCGCGGGTCGATCGCCGGCTCGAACTTCCATACATCCAGCCCGGCGCCCGCGATCCGCCCCGCCTCCAGCGCCTCGATCAGCGCTTCCTCGTCCAATATGCCACCGCGCGAGGTGTTGATGATATGAGCATGGGGCGGCAACAGGCCGATCCGGCGGCGATCGACCAGATTTTCGCTCTCCGCATTGCGCGGCGTGTGGATGGTGAGAATATCGATGGCGGCGAGCATGTCGTCGAGATTGTCATGCCAGGTCGCGGCGAGTTGCGCTTCCAGCACGGCGGGCAGGCGATGTCGGTTGTGATAATGGATGGCGAGGCCGAAGGCGCGCGCGCGCATCGCCACGGCCTGGCCGATCCGCCCCATGCCAAGGATGCCCAGTGCCCTGCCGCCGATGCGATGACCCAGCATGCTGCTCGGGCTCCAGCCGGTCCACGCGCCGGAGCGCACCAGCTTCTCGCCTTCCGCCAGACGGCGCGGCACGGAGAGGATGAGCGCCATCGTCATGTCGGCGGTATCCTCGGTCAGCACGCCGGGCGTGTTGGTGACGATGATCCCGCGCGCGCGGGCGGCGGGCAGGGCGATATGGTTCACGCCCGCGCCATAATTGGCGATGAGTTGCAGCCGCTCCCCAGCCTGCGTGATGAGGTCTGCGTCGAGATCATCCGTGACGGTGGGAACCAGCACATCGCACGCCTGCATCGCGCTTTGCAGATCGCTGCGGCTCATCGGCGTGTCGGACGGGTTGAAGCGGGCATCGAACAGCTCGCTCATGCGGGCTTCGACGGCGTGGGGCAACCGTCGGGTGACGATGACATGAGGCAGAGCGGGCCGGGCGCGCCTGGACATGCCCGGCGCATGCGCCGATCACCCTGCCAGGGTCAAGCGCGAATTGGGGCGCGTCGCGCTCGTAAACTCGTGTCGAGCCGGTTGATGAGGCGAGGCGGGCGTGGCAGAAGCGCGACGTCCAGCGTCCATCGCGCAACCATTGGAGGATGATTCATGCCGCAGCGCCTGGCGCGTCTGTCCGGTGCCTTGCTGCTCGCGCTCGGCCTTGCCGCCGCCGCTGCTGCCGCCCCGTCAGGCAAGA
This sequence comes from Sphingobium sp., assembly GCA_035555575.1. Classification (GTDB taxonomy): domain Bacteria; phylum Pseudomonadota; class Alphaproteobacteria; order Sphingomonadales; family Sphingomonadaceae; genus Sphingobium. The sequence continues at coordinate 355,816 of DATMGL010000020.1, read as the reverse complement.
CGCTGCCCTATTGGGCGTCGCTCGCCAAGGGCGACGCACGCATGCGCGTTGGCCCCAGCCTCGATTATCCGGCCAGCTGGATCTATCAGCGGCGCGACCTGCCGGTGAAGGTGGTCGAGGTCTACAGCAACTGGCGCAAGGTCGAGGACCCGGACGGCACGCAGGGATGGATGCATGTGCGGCTCCTCAAGGATGAGCCCACCGCGATCGTGAAGGGTGATATCGCCCCGATGCATGATCGCGCCGCGTCCGGGGCGCGGGTGATTTACCGGCTGGAGCCCGGCGTGGTCGGCCGCTTGTCTGGTTGTGCGGATGGCTGGTGCGCGATCAATGTGAACGGTGTGCGTGGTTATGTGCTGGCGGACGAACTGTGGGGCGCGACCGACTGACGCTGCTTTTCGCGTGGTCGTGGCATTTTTTACACTTTTTCAGGCATCACCGCGCTTGCCCGGCGGGCCCCGATAGGACAGCATGACGCCGTAAGTCATGGGAGCGGAACAGGGTCGCGGCATTTGCTACTGTCACGCAATTATGCGCCATCGGGTGATCTGGCGGGCTATGTGCGCCGCTACTATGTTTTTCATGCCGATTTGCCGGATGATTTCGTCCTCATCGATAAGCTGCTGTCCGAGACCACCTTCATTCGCGTGCTCCTGAACGGTGACTGGGCGGCGGAAGTCGCGCCCGATCAATGGATGAATTTCGGCCGGGTGCCGTTGATGGGCGCGAACGGCGTGCCGCGGCGGGTGCGCGTGCGGGGGGGATTTCTCGTTGTCGGCATTGCTTTTCGACCCAGCGGCTGGGGCGGGATGTTCACCCAGTCAGCCTGCACGCTGGCCGATCATGCGGTGCCGCTCGCCGATTGTTGGGGGCCGATGGCCGACCGCCTGCATGACGATATTGCCGCCGCGCGCGACGATGGCGGCATCGTCCGGGCGATCGAGCAGATATTGCGCGAGCGGGCGGCGCGGCTGGGTGCGCCGCAGCCCCTGCCTGCCATGGCCGCGTTCGAGCAGATTGCCCGCCATGACAGCACGATCCTCGTGCGCGACGCAGCATGTCAGGTGGGACTGTCCATTCGCCAGTTGGAGCGGCAATGCTACGCCACCTTCGGCCATAGCCCCAAGGCGATCCTGCGCCGCAGCCGGTTTCTCGACATGGCGCAGGCGCTGCGCGGGTTCAGCGCGCCGAGCGAGGAACGACTCGCCGCGTTGCGCTATTTCGACCAGAGCCATCTCAATCGTGAGTTCCGTCATTTTTTCCAGCTTACGCCGGGGCAGTTTGAGAAGACGGGAACGCCGCTGTTCACGGCCGGCTTGAAGCTGCGCGCGGAGGGGGTTGCGTAGGGCCCGGCCAGCGGTCCGGCCGATGACGCATGGCCCATATTTTCACAGGGGAGCGGACATGGCTGGAGGAGGCGCGATGCCGCGACAGGCTACACGCTAGTGCCGGAGCGCCGCTGCTTCCCGCGCCAGGGCCTCCACCTTTGCAGGATCGAGCGGACCCTTGGGCACCACCCAGCTGCCGCCGACACAGCCGACGAACGGCTGGGCGAGCCATTCCGGTGCAGTGGCGGCGCTGATCCCCCCGGTCGGGCAGAAGCGCACGTCGCCAAACGGTGCGGCCAACGCCTTGAGGGCGGGGAGGCCGCCGCTGGTCGAAGCGGGAAAGAATTTGAAGCGATCCAACCCCAGGTCGAGCCCGCGCATGATGTCGGCCGCTGTGGCGATGCCGGGCAGGAAGGGCGCGCCCGCGACGATGGCCGCCTTGCCGAGCGGTTTGGTGAAGCCGGGCGAGACGATGAAGCGCGCCCCGGCTGCCATGGCCGCATCAAGCATTTTCGGATTGAGCACGGTGCCGGCGCCCACAACGGCGCCGGGCACCTGCGCCATCTCGCGCATCACCTCCAGCGCGGCGGGGGTGCGCATCGTCACTTCCAGCGCGGGGAGGCCGCCGGCGACCAGCGCCTGCGCGAGCGGCACCGCGTCGCGCACATTCTCCACGATCAGCACCGGGATCACCGGCGCCAGCGCCATCACATCATCGACTGTCATCATGGTTCCTTATGCTCACGCCACGCGGCTGCCGCGCCGTAAAGGCCGATCTCCGGGTGGATGGCAATCCGCACGGGGATGGTCCGCATCAGCGCTTCATAGCGGCCCTTGGCGGTGAAGCGGCCATGAAAGCCACTTTGCGTGACCAGAAAATCGCGCATCCGCCGGGTGAGGTCGCCGGCCAGCACCACCGCGCGAGGGCCATGCGCGAGCGTGAGGTCGCCCGCCACCGAGCCATAGGAAAGGCAGAACCGCTCCAGCGCGGTGCGCGCCGCCCGGTCCGTGCCGTCGAGCGCCGCTTGCCAGAGCGCCGGATCGTCCATCAGGACGACCGGCTCGCCGCTCAGCGTCGCCATCGCCTTGTGGAGATTGCTCAGCCCCGGCCCGGAGACGATCCGCTCCACCGAGACGCGCAGAAACTTGGCCCGCAGATAATCGAGAATGCGGTCTTCAAGCGTATCGAGTGGCGCGAAATCGAGATGGCCGCCTTCCGTCGCGACGATATGCGGTCGGCCGTCATCATAGGCGATGAGCGCGACGCCAAGCCCCGTGCCCGGCCCGATGACGGTGACGGCGCCGTCGCGCGGGAAGGGATGATCCTCGCCGAACAGCAGCGGCAGATTATCGGCCGGCAATCGCGAGACCGCATGGGCCACCGCCTCGAAATCATTGACCAGCTTGATCCGCGCAAGACCAAGGTCGCCGGCCAGGGTCGCCGGGCGGATGACCCAGCTCGAATTGGTGAGCTTGATCCGCTCCTGTTCGACCGGCGCGGCGAAGGCGATGGCGGCGCAATCCGGCAGGGGTTGGCCATCCTCCGCTGCGAAGGCGCGCCAGCAGGCGGCGAGGCTGGGGAAGTCCGCAACCTTGTATTTGCGCACCTCGCCCAGCGTGGGCAGGCCATCGGCATCCAGCGTGGCGCGGGCGAAGCGGGCGTTGGTGCCGCCAATATCGGCCGCGATGATCTCCCTCATTGCTCGGCCTCCATCGCCGCCAAGATGGGCGAGGCGCCGGCCTCCGCCAGATCGCTGTTGTGGCGGAACAGGGCGAAGAGATCGCGGCCGGTATCATGGGCGGGCGGGGGCGCCTCGGCCTGCTCCCGCGCACCCCACTCGGCTGCGTCGACCAGCGCTTCGAGATGCCCCTCCTGCGCGCAGACGCGGACGATGTCGCCATCGCGCAGCTTGCCGATCGGGCCGCCGCCCAGCGCTTCGGGGGAAAGATGGATGGCGGCGGGCACCTTGCCGCTGGCGCCGGACATGCGCCCATCGGTCACCAGCGCGACCTTGAAGCCGCGATCCTGCAACACGCCGAGCGGCGGAGTGAGCTTGTGCAGCTCCGGCATGCCATTGGCGCGCGGGCCCTGGAAGCGGACCACCACCACCACGTCGCGGTCCAGCTCGCCGGCCTTGAAGGCGGCCATCACCTGATCCTGATCGGCGAACACGCGGCACGGCGCCTCGATCGTCCGGCGGGCCGGATCGACCGCGCTGGTCTTCATAATGCAGCGGCCGAGATTGCCGGTGAGCAGAGTCATGCCGCCGTCCGGGCTGAACGGGTTGGACACCGGGCGCAGGATGGTGTCGTCGCCGGGCGTGGTGGGCGCCTCCGCCCAGACGAGCGCATCGTCAACCAGGGTCGGCATGCGGCCATAATCGGCAAGGTCGGCGCGCGCGACAGTCATGATGTCGCGGTGGAGCAGGCCGGCGCGCAGCAGTTCGCTGATCACCCATGCCATGCCGCCGGCTGCGTGGAAGCGGTTCACATCGTCCGAGCCATTGGGATAGACGCGCGCGATCAGCGGCACGGCGGCGGACAGCTCGGACAGGTCCGTCCAGTCGATGATAATCCCCGCTGCCCGCGCGATGGCGGGCAGGTGGATGGCATGATTGGTCGAGCCGCCCGTCGCGAGCAGACCCACGGCGGCGTTGACGATCGCCTTCTCATCCACGCAAGCTCCAAGCGGGCGATAATCATCGCCGTCCCAGCCGATCGCCGCGACGCGGTGCACGGCGGCGCGGGTCAGCTCGCTGCGCAGCTTCGTGCCGGGATTGACGAAGGCGCTGCCGGGCATGTGGAGGCCCATCACTTCCATCATCATCTGGTTGCTGTTGGCGGTGCCGTAGAAAGTGCAGGTGCCGGCCGAATGATAGCTGGCGGATTCGGAGTCCAGCAGCTCGTCATGGCCCACCGCGCCTTCGGCATAGAGCTGACGGATGCGCTGCTTTTCCTTGTTGGGCAGGCCCGAGGGCATCGGGCCGGCGGGCACGAAGATGGTCGGCAAATGCCCGAAACGCAGCGCCGCGATGAGCAGGCCCGGCACGATCTTGTCGCAAATGCCGAGCATCAGCGTGCCCTCGAACATGGCATGGCTAAGTGCCACGGCGGCCGACAGCGCGATGGTATCGCGGCTGAACAGCGAGAGTTCCATGCCGGCCTGCCCCTGCGTCACACCGTCGCACATTGCCGGCACGCCGCCCGCCACTTGCGCCGTCGCGCCCACTTCACGCGCGGCGATCTTGATCGCCTCGGGGTAGCGGCCATAGGGCTGATGGGCCGAGAGCATGTCGTTATAGGCGGTGACGATGCCGATGTTCATGGCGCCGCCGCCGCGGATCGCCGGCTTGTCCTGCCCACTCGCCGCGAAGGCATGGGCAAGATTGCCGCAGGAGAGATTGCCGCGATTGGTGCCGGCATCCCGCCCACGCGCAATCTGGTCGAGATAGCGTTGTCTTGTCGGCGCACTGCGCTGGATGATCCGCTGCGTGACGGCCGCGACGGTGGGGTTGAGGTCACTCATGCCAGCTTGCTCCATCGCGCTCGATCAGCGCAATGCCCGCCGAGGGCCCCCAGGTGCCGGCCGCATAATGCACCGCTTTCTGGCTGGAGGTTTTCCAGCCGCCGGTGATCGAATCGATCCACGTCCATTGCGCCTCCACCTCGTCGCGGCGCACGAACAAGGTGGTGTCGCCTTCCAGCAGGTCGAGCAGCAGCCGCTCATAGGCAATGCGCCGCCGCTCGCCGGCAAAGGCGTGGGTGAGGCTGACGTCGAGATCGACCTGTTCGAGCCTGATGCCCTCGCGGTCCAGCCCCGGCCGCTTGGCCATCAGCGCAAGGCGGATATTTTCGTCCGGTTGCAAGCGGATGATGAGGCGGTTGGGCTCGACCCCGCCGCCATGGCCATTGTGGCCGAAGATGCTGTGCGACACCGGCTTGAACTGGATCAGCACCTCCGACTGGCGCTCGGGCAGGCACTTGCCGGTGCGCAGATAGAAGGGCACGCCGTTCCAGCGCCAATTGTCGATATGGGCTTTGAGCGCCACGAAGGTCTCGGTGTCGGACGGGTGGCCCAGCTCCTCGGCATAACCGGCGACGAGCTTCCCTTTCACCGCGCCCTCGCGATATTGCCCGCGCACGCTGTGGGTGCGCACCGTCTCGGCGTTCATCGGGCGTAGCGAGCGCAGGGCCTTCACCTTCTCGTCCCGCACGGAGGTGGAATCCATCCGCGCCGGCGGTTCCATCGCGATGATCGAGAGGATCTGGAGCACATGGTTCTGCACCATGTCCTTCAAGGCGCCGATCCCATCATAATAGGAGACGCGTCCTTCCAGCCCCACCGTCTCGGCGACGGTGATCTGCACATGGTCGATCGCGCTGGCGTTCCACAGCGGCTCGAACAGCCGGTTGGCGAAGCGCAGCGCCAGCAGGTTCTGCACCGTCTCCTTGCCGAGATAATGATCGACGCGGAAGATGCGGTTCTCGCTGAACAGATCGCCAATGGCGTCGTTGACTTCGCGCGAGGAGGGCAGGTCGTGGCCGATCGGCTTTTCCATGGCGATACGCGTGGTTGGGCCGACGATGCCGGCGGCGGCTAGCCCCTGCGCGGTGGGAGCGAACAGGGCCGGGGGCGTCGAGAGATAGATGGCGACCGGCCCGTCGCCCAGTGCACAGGCGCGCTGCGCCAGCGCGGCGAACTGCGCGGTATCGCCCGCCGCGACCGGACAATAGCCGATCATGGCGAGGAACGCCGCCAGCCGCGCACCGTCCAGCAGTTCGGCCTGCGCATAGGTGCCGAGCGCTTGCCGGATGGTGGCGCGAAACGCATCCTCGTCCATCTCGGTCCGGCCCGAGGCGAGGATGTGGAACGGCACCGGGAGAAGCCCATCGCACATCAGATGATAAAGCGACGGGAATATCATCCGGTGAGCGAGATCGCCTGTCGCCCCGAAGAGGATGAGGGTGTTGGATTTTTCCGTCAAAATACGGCCTTTTCCGATGGTCGGCCCTGCGCCCGTGGCGATGCCTTGCTGCATCGACAGCTTCTATGGGGAGAGGCCTGCAGACGCAACTGGACCATCGTATTATATGGCGTGGCCGGTGCGTAAAGCGCTGGACGTGAGCGGATGGCTTGATTATTGGCGAGCTTCCTCAGCCGTGCGGGCGTGGTGGAACTGGTAGACGCGCCGGACTCAAAATTCGGTTCCGAAAGGAGTGTCGGTTCGATTCCGACCGCCCGCACCACCCATTCCTTAAGGGATGAGAGTTTGAGGGGCTGTGGGCCCGGTGCCTGATAAGGGCGCGAACCTGCGCCATTCCGGACGGCATATTTCATCACATGAGGTCCAGAGACCGGCGCTGCTCCGGACGAGGGCCATTTCTACGCCCTTGTCTCAGACGCGATTTTCCAGACCTCTTTGCCGGACGCGGACAAGACCGACGCAACGCGCAGCGGCCGGAGGTCCGGCCGACCTGGATTCGGTTTTACCGGTGGAAGGTGTTCAGGCGAACCCGAGCCTGGCGCGCTGCTGCTGCCAGCTGATTGGCAGATCGGTCTTGAGCAGCGCTCTGGTCGTGAGCGAGGCAGGCTGGGTGCCCGCGATGCAATGCGCCACGATATCAGGCGCGAGCAACGCGATGCGCAGCAACTGGGCTGTGCGCTTGCGACATTTGCCGAGCGAGGCCGCCAGCGACGTGATGCTGTGATTGGGCGCGACCAGCAACGCCTGATGCACCGCATGAGCTTCGGCGATGAGCGCAACCAGCGGCTGGTTGATGGTCCCCGCCGATCGATCCTGCGCATCGCGCACGATCAGACGCACATCCTTGCCCTGACGGATGCGGATCATGTGGGCGGTCAGGCGGATATCATCATCGCTGGTCAACTGCTTCACTCCGAGCCGTTGTTGCACACCGGTGTGATCGAGCGTCAGGATGATCCGATCCTCGCCGATGGCGACCCTGCCGATCAGCTGCTCGATGACAGACAGACGCCGATCGGGCTTGTCCAGATCGGTCGCGGCCTGCTGCGCTTTGGCGAACGCTGCTGGCGCGGCCTGAGCGCCAGCTAACGTCAGGAGGATGCTGCGATCGCTGAGCCAGCCTTTGAGCCGGTCGATCACGATGCGCTCGGCCTCGGGCGCGCTGATCCGCCAGGCGATGGCTCCGGCCGCGGTCAGCGCGCCGGGATGAGTGACATAATAGCGATAACGCTTCCCGCCTTTGCTGGTGTGCGAGGGCGTCATCCTGCGTCCCTCGCCATCTTGGATCCGCCCGGCGAGCAGACTGGGGCGGGGCGCTCGGGTATGTCCGAGGTTATTGCGACGCTCGGTCAGCAAGGCCTGCACCTGATCCCAGAGCGCGTCGTCCACGATCGCCTGATGCTGACCATCATAGACCGTGCCCTTATGGGTGACCTTGCCACGATAGATGGGGTTGCCGAGCAGATGGCACAAAGCGCCGCGGCTGAACGGGATGCCACCCCGGCCATGCAGATGTTTGGTGCGATAGCCATCCCGTGCCAGTTCCTCGGCCAGGGCTCGGGTCGTGCCCAGTGCGACATAGCGCGCCATGATATGGCGCACCTGCGCGGCTTCGGCCTCGTTGATCGCCAGCGCCCGATCGACCACATCATAGCCCAGCGGTGGGTTGCCGCCCATCCACATGCCCTTCTTCTTGGAGGCTGCGATCTTGTCGCGGATCCGCTCGCCGGTGACCTCGCGCTCGAACTGGGCGAAGGAGAGCAGGACATTGAGGGTCAGCCGGCCCATGCTGGAGGTGGTGTTGAACGCCTGTGTCACCGAGACGAAGCTGGCGCCGCGCGCGTCGAGGATCTCGACGATCCGCGCGAAGTCGGAAAGGGCCCGGGTGAGGCGATCGACCTTGTAGACCACGATCACATCGACCTTGCCGGCCTCGACATCGGCGAGCAGACGTTGCAGGGCAGGGCGCTCCATCGATCCGCCGGAGAAGCCGCCATCATCATAGGCAGTCTTCACTAGGGTCCAGCCTTCATGCCGCTGGCTGACAATATAGGCCTCGCAGGCCTCGCGCTGGGTATCCAGACTGTTGAACGCCTGTTCCAGCCCTTCCTCGCTGGACTTGCGGGTATAGACCGCGCAGCGGATCGGGCTGCGTGGCCGTTCACCTGTGATCGGTCGCCTAGCCATGGGCGTGCAGCCCGAAGAAGCGGGGGCCCGACCAGGCGGTGCCGGTCACGGCCCGCGCGATGGCCGAGAGGGAGCGCCAGCTCCGATCCTCCCAGAGGAAGCCGGACTCGCCGACGGTGACCGCGATGGTGCGACCGTTCCACTGGCGGACCAGCTGCATGCCGGGCTTGAGGCTGTTGTCCGGCTTGCCCAGTGCGATGCGGCGCAGCGCTTGCCGCTGCGTCGCTGTAATCCCGCCCATGGCCTGCTCCTGCAAAGCATGGCCGAGTAGGCGGCGCAGCAGGTCGCTGCTGACCCGCGGTGGCTGCGATCTCAGCGCTGTCTGCCAGGCTGTCCGTAACTCAGCGGCTGCCATGGTCGCCACGGCTGCGAGACGCTCATGCGCCGAGCCGATAGCAGCGGCGCTCACCGCACTTGTCGAGCAATATGGCATGGCCCTTCTTGCGCAGGCCGCTCAGCGCCGCGCGGGTGCTGTGTGGTAGCCAGCCGGTGGCCTCGGCCAGTTCCTCCAGCGAGGCGCCTTGCTCGCGACCAAGCAGGGTCAGGACCAGCATGGACTTGGAAGGCGTGCCGCGAGCAGAAGCCGGAGGCAGCGGTATCGATGGGAGCGCTGCCGCTCCACTATCGTCCCCGAGACCGATAGCGCGCCGTCCCGTTTTGGTGATGATCAGCGCCAAGCGCTCTCCCTCGCTCTCGCGCCAGACTTTGTCGGGCTGATCGGTGGGGGTTTCTTCGACGAGGCCGTGCTTGATGAGCGGTGGGATCACCTTGCGGATCCGCGCCGCCTGATCGGCAAGGTGTCCGGGCGGTGGCAACAGGCTGCCATCATCGCGCTGGGCGGCGGCCGAGAGCAGGACAAGCTGCAGATCATTGAGCTTTATCATGGGTGGTCTCCTTACGGAGCAGCGGCAGGCTGCTCCCACCACCCAAGGCCCTGCCGATCGGGAGCGGCAGGGCGTCGTCGCGGCACCGGGCCGCGTCCCACCACCAATGCTCGACGTGCAGAACAAGTCCAGTGGAATGTCGCCAAGGTTGGATGTTCCGGAACGGCAGCCTCGCAGACGCGAAACGGGATAGCCGACATTCGATTGCCTCGGTGTCGGCTTTCATGGCCAACCCATCCCAGCCGTTCAGCACAACATTTTTCGTGCTCAAGTCCGGCCTGTCCGCTTTTCCGACCAATATGTTTCCGTTGATCGAAAGCGGATACCGCCAGATCCTCGGAACAGTGGAGATAGCGCTTGGTCAGATCGCAGGGCGCCATTACCTTGGCGAGCGATTGGGGAGAGCGATTGAACCCTTGGCCAGTGATACCGGACGATGTCGTTGCTTGGTTCCGAAGCGTCTTTGCGGACGCGAACCGAAGCGTATGCGAGCGTCTTGTCAATCTTCCTAATATCCGCGAAACTTCACTCGACGATGGGTTGATTGAGGCGCTGATTCCTGACAGCGCGCCAACGTTACTGCCTTCCGGCGCGATCGTCCGCATGGACGCACACAATATCGGCGGCCTGCGTCGCTTGGGCGCCCCGCATTTGGACTGGGATTTCCCGCAACGTCGCCGTTGGGAAACTGCGGATATAGCGATCCTCGTATTCGTCTACCGACGCGACACGTTGGTCGCGAAAAAGATCGGCCTGCTCCAGTCCAAACGGCTCTTCCCAACTAACCAGGATGTCGAGGATGAGGACGAGATCGGTTTCCTGCACGGTATGAACGCGTTTATACGCCGTGACGGGCATCAGGCGGCCGCCGCCCTTCATCGAACCTATACCTTCGACGAGACCTGTACCTTCGCCGCGATTCAGGCTGGGCATCGTCAAATCGGCCTGATCGACACGCTCAACCAGGAGTTCGGCAAGGCTGTCTTCTACCTGCTCTACGCGCCACCCGAGCTGCCCTATACGGTCAACTATCCCCTCAACCAGCGCATCCACGTTGGCGAAATGCCGGTCGGCAACAAGGTGGTCGATGCCGACAATGTCCACATAGCCCTTACGGGGCTCAGCGAGGGCCAATCTCCCAGCTTCAGCCTGCTGGAGTCGGCTTGTGCCGGCCGGGATTGGCCCCTCGAAACCTGGGTGGCCGATCTGCTGCTGACCTGTCAGGTCGGACAGCAGTTCGATGACAGCAACGACGATCGCGTCCGATATTTCCTGGAACGCCGATCTGGCCCCATCGGGGCGGCGCTTGCGGCCTCCATCACGCTACCGGGCGAGAGTTGAACCATGCGAAGTGGCGATATTCCCTTCAAGTTCGACCTGACCGACTTGCTCGCCCGCGCCCGTCGCCAGATCGCTGGGCGGATCGGCGACGTAACCCTGAACCTTCCTTTCATCAGCATCGCGGTCAGCCCGAAGGATCGCGAACGCGCCGTGGCGTGCGAGATTGTCCTTCGCCTTCGCGACCGTCGCGTCCTCTCCGCATGGGAATGCTGCGACGATTGCATCGACAAGGCCCTCACGTCGCTCAAAGAGGTTCGGCAGCTCATCGTCGACAAAGAAGTTGAGCTCGCCGAGCTGCGGGATGGTCCGCTGTTCCTCCTGCTCGACACGATGGCGACCGGTATCCGCCAGTTCATGACCTTCGAAGAGCTGCTCCGGCGTGATGAAGATGCGCCTCCCCATCCGCGTTTCGGCGATTCTCATCGACCGCCTGACGTGCGCCAGGCCTATTTCGATGGGCTGGAAATCTTGCGCGGACATATAAGCCGTTGCCTGGGTCAAGTCGCGCTCATCGCCGGAATGCCGGCCCCGACTGAAGGCATCATCGAAAACTATCGGGGGCCGTGGCAGCTTGAAGCCTACGAAGTCCCGCCTCAGTTGCCGGCGCCGCCCGAATGAGCGTCGCCGCCGGTGATCCAGACCCACCCGCTGATCTGACCCGGGGCATCACAACGATGCCTTCCGATGCCGACATCTTGGCGGCAGCAAGCGAGTTCCGGTCGGCGCTTGATGCGATAGAGCGGGTTCATTGGGACCGGACCTATATCGACCGCTTTCCCCATGGTGCCTGCGGCCACTGCGCCGAGCTGCTCGCTTTGTATCTTCAACAGCGTTTCGGCATCACCGCTGACTATGTCTGTAACGAGTTCTACGACAGTGACGGAGCGCGTGAGACCAGCCACGCGTGGCTCGAGTGGAACGGGCTCATCATCGACATTTCTGGCGACCAGTTCGGTTGGCCGGCGGTCATCGTCACGCGCCAGTCCGATCTCCACGCACGGGGTGAGGATGAGTTGCGCCATCCCTTCCACCTCGATCCGGCATGGTGGGGTCAGCAGTGCGCTGGCGTGTGGGCCGCGGCTCAGCTGCATCTCGCCAAATTTGATGGCCCTCGCGGTGTTTCACCCGCGCGCCAGGATTGAGCTATGGCAGCCGGACCGAAGCGCCACCACTACATTCCGCAAATGATGCTCCGGCATTTCGTCGACGAGCACGGCCAGCTTTGGTTCTGGCGACGAACCTTCGAGCCCGGCGAAGTGAAGACGGTGTCGACCCAGAACATTTTCGTTGAGAAGGATCTATACACTCGCGTCGGCGCTGATGGGTCGAAAGACCTTTCGCTTGAAACCTTCTTCTCGGACCTTGAGGGAACGGGAGCGGCCTTCATTAGGCAGTTGTGCGAGATCGTCAGAAATAATGAGCTTCCCAAGCTCGATGATGGAGCTTGGGACTTCTGGGATCACTTCTTCTACTACCTTCAAAAGCGAACACCTGGCGCTATCGCGGCGATTGCCGAGCAAATGGGCTTCGGGAAGAAAATTGAAGCCACGGCGGCGGAAGTTAGGGCTGCCCGCGCCGAACGTGGGGACGACAGCGACCAGCCTGACCTTGAACAGTGGATTGCGAAGAACGCGATCGTCGTTGCTCAGGCACGAGCCCCAGGACCGGAATTGCTCGCAACGTTGAAGACCCTCGGACTCGCCATCTACCGGATCAAAGATCCAATGAAGAGCTTCATTGTTTCGGACGTCCCTGGAGCGACCGCGAAATTCCCGACAGGTAATGGCTGGTCACATCCAACCCTGTTCATTCCGCTCACGGCCGACATAGCCGTCGGCCATCTCGCTGGCGGCCGGCGCACCGAGGTCATTACCGTTGATCGCGACCAAGTGAGGCGGATGAATGTCGCGTCGGCGGCACGATCGACCGTCCTCGCTGGACGATCGAAGGCACTCCTGGCGTCTCTGTCGCGCGACGTGCCCTATGTCGGCGTGACTCCACTGGATTTCATTTAGGTCGCCGATGCAGATGCCTCCGCGAACGAACGACGCTTCAAATGGATGCTCATAGCTATATTGGTGACGGTCGATGTCTAGGAATAGCAATGCGTCTTAAGCCTTTGCATCCGAGCGCTGAATGTAGAATGCCATGGGCACTATCGGCAGGTGATGCTCGGAGCTAGACATCAGCAACAGACGATTAATCGTGTTATCTTGGATCCCGGTCGGCGCGAAAACGCAGGAAATTCTGCCGTCATTCCCGGGTTCCCCCCGCTTACGGAGAGCCTTCTAGGCCGCCTCATGTGTGCGGGCGAACCGGGAAGCGAGTCCCGTCTCGAAATTTGGCCGGGGACCGCGCTCCGCCACACCAGCCAGATACCGGAACATCTCGCCGAACAGCGCGGGATAGCCTGCCAATGTGCTCTCGCGCGCTATCTGGATAATGCGGTCGGGATTGTTGGGAAACAGGAACTCGGCGTCGGCGAGATTTCCAGCGAGCTGCCTGAAGCGCGCCGGCGGCGCTCCCAACCTCGGTCGCGCCGCGCGGATAATCTCCTGCCAGCGGAAGGCGCTGTCAGTCACGATAGTGGCCCCGGTCGCCTGCGCCAGATACATGGCGATCTCGAAGTTCGGCCCCATCTGCATCAGACGCATCTGGCCGCCTTCCTGGCCGTCGAAGATGCCGTCCTGCAGGGCCGTCAGTGGGTCCTCCTCTTTCAGCCGCTCCAGCGCGGACCATATTTCCGCAATGCCGGCAGGATCCAGATCGGGAAAGTTCTCACGCATCCGAGCCTCCTGCGCGTCTCGGGGCAACATCAGCATGTCGCGCATGAAGTCGACATGCACCAGCTCCTCCAACCGGGGCTCTCCGCGGAGGCTGATGTCGATCCCTGCTGCGCGCTCCTTCGCCATCGCCATGGTTTCGCACCGGAGATGGTAGTCGAAGGTCCACGGGTCCGGAATGAGGTTGATCAATCCGGCGTCCACCAGCGGCATGACGTTGAGGAAGAATGCCACAGCCTTCAGGAATTCTAGATGGTAGCTGCGCGGATGCTCGGTGGGCCGGCACTTCTTGGCCATGGTGCCTGAGTGGACGAACGGCGTTTCGACGATCAGCTCGCCGAAGTAGAGCGACGCGCCCAGGGCAAATTCTACGATGGACTGCGGATGGAGCGATCCGGTGTATACCGCGCGCGGCCGGCCGTCGGGTTTTGGCAGGAGCGATAGAAGATCGGTTTCGAGCGGCCAGAGTGCCTCGTAGAGAAAATAGACTTCCTTGATCTGGTCGTCGGTCAGCTCCCGCCTGACCGTTGTCCGGTCCTTGCCCGCGTCCATACCCAGGATCGAGAGAATGCCGCGATGAAACAAGAGATTGCGCTCGCGGATGCTCCGTTCAGTCCAGCTTGGCCGCAGCGCCTGTGGCCTAGACTTACAACAGACGCGGTAGGGATGTCCTGACCCGCAACCACAGGGCGCGCCTGACGCGAGTTCCTTCGTCGGCGGGACCTTCTTGAGAGTTTCGCGTTCCTTCTCGGTCCGGCCGAACGCATCTTGGTAACGGACGCTGCCGTCCTTGAACCCCATGTAGGTGTCACCGCCGAAGCTCCAAAGCTGGTCGTGCGGCGGGAGCAGCGTTTCAGCCAGGTCGGCCCATGATCCGGTAGCTTCCTGTTCGGGATAGAGCCATTCTCGCTTGCCCGCGGCTATGTGGCGCTGCGCCCGCGCCTTCAGTACGCGGTTGATCTGCGAGACCTCAAGGTTCGTGAGCCGGCGCGTGCGTATGATCTTGTCCGTCCGGACCATCGACTGACGGAAGTTGCGTGCGAAGGTCCGCTTCTCCAGCGGCGGCGCCGATGGATTTTCGGCATATTCGAGGTTGGTGAGAATGAGGCAGTGATCCTTGCTGAGTGGAAACAAGGTCTGCGACGCCTTGAGTGCGATCCCTGGATCACAAGGGAAAGCGCACTGCGGCGCTTCGGGCGGCAGCGCGTGGTTGTAGATCGTCACCGGATGATCGGTCAGGATGAATTTCACGTCGGCATCCTCGGCCGAGACGATCTCCCGCACGCTCTCGGCCCAGATCGTGGTGTGGAGCATGCGGATGCCCTGCATCTCCATCATCAGCTCGTTCTGGTGGAGCGCCGGATACTGCGCTCTCAGCCACGCCAGGCCTTTCGGTGTCCGCAGTTTCTGGATGTCTATATACTCGAAGAATGTCCCGAAATGCTCGTGCCAAGCGGCAATGTCAGTTCCTGCGAAGGCCCGGACCGCTTTTGATCCGCGCGTGTCGATATCTCCGAACAGCTTGCGCTCAATTTCATCGTTCACCTCCGTACCGAAGAAGGTGGAATAAAGGTCGGTCTGGAAGAAGCACCGCTTCGTAGGCGCGTCGAATAGCGAACGCTCTTCAATGACACGTCCGCAGGCGAGGATTTTGGTGGGGGGAGCGAGGTCGAGATAGGCCAGCGTCGAGCGACCAGGTTCAAGGAATCCCCTTTGATGCCATTGCGGGACGAAGTGGTTGTCTCTGGTGATCGCCATCTGAACCCACAATCCTATAGTCAGGCCGCGCACCGGACAATGTGAGCCGCGCCATCTGGCACATGATCGACATCGGGAAAGGCATCAAAAGCGTGCCAGCACAGCCTCCAGCAGATGCAACAATCGCTAAGCGGCGGTCAAATGCTATGCAGTGCAGCGCCTTCAATCACAATCTTCAAGCGTGACCCAAGGTCCCATCCCGTTCATGATCTTTCGGTCGAGAAATTGCTCGGAGAGCTTCTTTTCCGGATCCTTCATCGCTCGTTTGAGCGCCTCAATGTTGAGTTTCGCGTGTACGGTCCGGCGCCGGCCGCGTTCTGTGGTTGCCTCAAACTCGTCTGGGCGTGTGTGTATCCAGACATAGGCGCGGCGGTCGACACAGCGGAGCAACAGACCCCAAGCGGCATAAGCCATCTCATCGCTCTCTTCCGCCCAATAGCGGTCCCACCAGTATCGCGCGAACGCTTCAGACCGTTTCCAACGGTGCATGTCGTGTTCGCGATCCTCGCGTGAGCTGAATGTTGGCCCCTCTGGCCAAGGGGCGTTGAGCGGAAGCCGATTGCCAGTGTGATACCCTCGCAATTTTCGGGCCCGCTGACGACGCCAGACAACATTCGAAGCCTCGTCGTCGATTACGACTTTCTCAAGCAAATCATTACGATGGGTGATCCCGCCGCGATAGCGAGACTGAAGAGCGATTCGTCGGAATGGGCATTGGTCAGCTCGAACAATGTCTGCCAGAGTCCTTCCCTCGCTCCCGCTTTAGCTGTGCGAAAGACGATTAACTCCAATTTGTCGACACCGCCATGAGCCATATAGCGAGCGACAAAGGATGCCCGAAGAGCGTGCCATACGCGGTCGGCGAAGCCGCCTCCGACGACGAGCAGTGCCTCGCAAAGCGCAAGATAGAAGCCGTCGGCCAGCCTCACACGCCGTTTGAAGGCCGGCGTGAGGCCTTCATGCCCTTCGAGCCAGGCTGCGATCACACCAGGCGCATGGGTTATAACCGAAGAAAAATCGTCCGGCGTCAAATTGTGCAGGAACATGGCGGCCCCTGCATTGCGCGCCTGGTCGATACGCTCGACCGCTGTTTCGAGCGCACGGCGGCGAGCAGCCATTTGCTTCTCGGTGTCCAGGGCGTCGCGAAACCGCTCTATCTGGTCGCGACTGGGATCTGGCCGAACCGACACCGAAAAGGATCCCGGATCCTCGTCGCGCTTCTCATCATACACAAAGACATTCGATCCCAGATCCGGGGCTTCGTGGGGCGACCCAGCGAACACGGCGCCAATAACCGCCACGGCTGTCTCGACATCCGCGGGGGAGCCGCCTCGGATCGACACAGCGCGCAGGAGCAGCCAAGGCGCGATGGCCGACACAAGCTGGTCGAGCGGCAAGCCAACGTGTGCTTCCGCAAGCGCGAGCGACCCATAATGATTACACCAAAGGTCACCGTCCGGGTGCCACTGCCATTCTTCTTCAAGAAGGCGCCGTCCAAATCGGACAGGATCGGCTGCATAGAGGAGCTTTGCAGCGACGCCACGGTGGCGAAACTCGGGATCCAGCGCAAGGCGCGCCAACCAGTCCCAAGCCCCATCGCTCAGAGCAATCTGCGTCAGGTATAGTATGACCACCAGATTGTCGCGCTGCTTGCCAGGTGCGCCGAACCGCGCGATCAGTCCATCAACCTCGTGCGCGGTCAGCGGTAGCAGCACCTCGCCAATGTCCCGGTCGATCCCTTTTTTGAGGCCCGCATCCATGACCCGGACGACTTGCTCAATGGCCGGAAGTGTGTCGATCTCGAAGACTAGGAGCGTCCCGGCAAGATAGCTCTCCTCCACCTCGCCTGGACAGTTCGCAGTCGTGCGCAGAGTCCTCGCGGCAGCGCGGGCGGCATCATCGACAAGCAAATAATGGTCATGGGCGCGCAACCCGGCAAAATAGCCCCGTTCGGGCGGCCGCTCTGCAAAGCCATGGAGCTTTTTGCGGACGAGCTCTGCAAGAAGATCCGGCGCGCACCTCGCGAGCGCCGGCGCGACAGATTCCCAGCTGTTGTCCTCAGTCGTGTGGGACAAGGTGGTGTCGAGCGCGTTCACGTCGAAATCTGCCATTGCGAGGCGGAGTTCAGCGCAGAACAAAGCGGGCGGTTCGAACGCGGGATCGAGGAAGAACCGTGTCGCGCGCTCAATGCGTCGGCGCAGCTGGATCGTCGGATTGGCCAGCGTTTGTGCAGCATGACGCCGTTCCAGTGCGAAAAAGCTGAGACCAGGATTATCGAGATAATCTCGCTGATAGTCCCAGTTGCGATCGAGCGATGGGTTGAGACTGGCTGCCTCGGCCTCATTATCCTCGTCGCCCGACAGCCAGAGCAGCAAGGCGCCGACGCGTTTTCCAAGGTCGGGATGGACCCCTGGCTCGGGCGTCTGGGCTGCAATCTCGAACGCGCTCGTGCGCAATGCTGCTGCAGTTGCCACGAAGTCTTGTTCATTGAGGAGGCAAACCCATTTGAGCCCCTCCCAGAAATCCTGGCGATGTCGCAGGGCCGTGGAGAGTGCTGCAATTTCGAACAGCGGCATTGCCGCAAGCAATGGGAAGCCTGCGAGCAATGTCGCAATCGTGCCCTCGGCATCGCGATGCTGCCGTTCGACGAAGGTCAGGTGCTGCCCAAGGATGGTTCGTTCGCCATCAGCATCGGCTCCGACCCGAAGGATCAACCTCTCGGCCCGCGCTTTCTCTGAATCCGCATGGTGCTGCCCAGCCGGATCAACATCGCGTGAGGTGATTGCGAGCCAACGCACGGAGCGGCCGACAATCTGAGCCAGGGCTGTGGCGTCGGCGCGGGAGATGGTACGAAGCGCACCCAACGCGAGGATGCGCGCAGTACCAAGGGCAGCTTCGCTTGATCGCTCGATCACGTCGAGGAGGGGTTCGCAGAGCGGTGCCGCAATCCCTGCGAGCTCCGTGCGATGTTGCTCGGGGAGGTTCTGCGAGCGTAGCCATTCGAAGAGGATGGCAGACAAGATATGGGGCGCGGCCGGCATAGCAGTTTCGAGCAGGATCGAGACTGCCGCTCGCAGGATCTCCGCCTTCTCATCAAGGCCCGCGATCGGGTCGAGCCATTCGGCAAGCACCTCTTCGACCTTGTCTCCATCGACCGGGTCGTTGTCGGCCACATGTTGGAGCAGCGCGGCGCCGAGCGCATGCGCAACCAGCACCGGATTGAGCATGAACTGTCCTGCTGTGCCAGGTTGCGAAAAGTCTCCGCCAACGATCTCGCTCAGCCGGCGATACACTTCGGTGGCGCTAAGGTCAGGCCGCGAGATCATCGTGCCGAGATCGCCGATTGTATAGCAATTGGTTCCGCTCAACCGCCGCTCCGCGACCTGTGCGAGCCAGGCTCGCCAGTCGGCCTCGCTGAATGGGGCGCCATCGCGCGCGCCGAGCGTATCGCGACCATATTCCCAGAGCAGACGGTGGATCGTCACCTGGTCAACATCGGCCAGCCGCTCACGAAGGCGCACCACGAGATTGAACAAACGGGGCGTTCTGGCGATATCGATCAGATCATCGTGAAGGTCGGCGCGGGTGAGGCCTTCAGCTGCCAGACGCTGGTCGAATTCGCCCCCATCTGCCGCGTCATAGATGCCGACCTCGATCACGTCGGGAGGAACAAGGAGTCCCCTCATAGAGGCCAACCGGTCGCCGAAATGGAAATCCCGCGTGATCGCGATCGTGCGGATCCGGCCCGCGAAGTCGGGGCCCTGAAGCAACTTGAGCACCTCGAGCCATGGCGCGGCCGGTTCCTGCTTCATCCCGTCGAAAATCAGGGTCAGCACCGGGCCTTCCTCGGCCGGGCGCTCCAGCATACGATCGAAGCGCAGCTGCCAATGAGCGCCGTCTCGGCTCTCGGTGAGATCGTAAAGCCGTTCGCCAATGAAACGCTTCAGTCCCGCCTTTGAGATCGGGCCTATGCCCGCCATCATCGTCGAGGGAATGAGGAGGATCAAAGGCTGGACGTCGATACGTTCCATCGCCCATTGCAAGCTTGCCCAGGTCTTCCCCGTTCCCTGCCACCCGACAACGGCCGCGGGGGCGTCTTCGCAGGCTCGTCCCGCCCACCATTGATCCAGGGCGAGATGAGGCCCTCACGCCTGATTGTCGTCGGAGACGCGCCACCGGCCGCATTCTGGCCCAATGCCGCCACAGACGTACGCGGCGAGGTCCAGATTGCGGCAAGCTTCTTGGCTCCGATGGCGCGAAGCTGTTCAAAGCCCAGATTCCAGGCCTCAAGGTCGTCGCGGAGGCGATCCAGACTTGGGCGTCCCTCGACGGATAGGTCGTTTGCAAGGTCCCCCGGCTTCGGGCGACACCATGGCAGCCACGATGTCAGGAGCGGCCGTGCACAGGGCACCCAGCGTGGGGAACCTCTCGGCTTTCCAATCCATGACCACGATCGGAAGCCCGAGCCTATCCGCCTTGATCATCAGATCCTGTTCGAGTTGCTCCGGGGCCGCCCGCGTGGCCACGAGGAACCAGGCCTCAAGGGCGGGATCGCGGCTGAGGGCATGGTCGATCTCGCCGAGAAGTTCACGATCGGAGAGAATGGTCGAGCTATAGCGCTTGGTCTCGATGCGAAATCGGCGCCCCTGACGGCCTGACGGTCCGGCATCGCCGCCATGCTGGAAGCCTGATTTGGCCACAGCAATTTCCACGTCGAGCAGTTCGGAGATGAGCGCGGCGGCGAGCTTCTCGAACTGGGCTGGCGTGATGCCCTGCAGCAGCACCTTCAGCCGGTTCAACGCGAGAGCCATAGGAGCTGAGACGATGATCATGTCGTTATTGCCTGTCCTCTTCAACCGCGCCGTGATGGACTTAACGTACCTTTGCAACCGCTGACGAGGGATCTTGCCTCCGGACCAATGATGATAGCGACCGCGCTCGCCCTGAGGATTCTCAGGGCACTTCAATGTCGCCCCCTTATGGCATCGCGAATCCAGTCGGCGCGCGCTGAACGGACGGCAGCTTTTGGGACCGGCTGATCGAATCTCGAATGTCCGAGATGTCGGCGGCTACCGTCCGTCCGGTGCTGGCGGCCGGTTTCATTTGGATGCACGACTTGAGGTAGTGGAAAGGGCTCGTTCCGCTTTCGGTGCTATCCACCTCCTCGTTCGCTGGACTGATGTGCGATGTAAGGTTTGAAGCGTATCGCAGAACCGTGGCGATTCGCTCGCTGATCAAAGGTCGGCAGCAGCTGTTGAGCCCACAGTCTCGACCGGTGCGCTCCCGCCGTTTTCGATGCGAACAGGCGCGCTTCCGGTGCCGCTGACGCTTATTTTCCCCTCGATGGTCATTTCGTCCAATGAACCGCCGTCGACCGTAAGCGCATCCACGTGATCGCCTTCTGTCGCTACGTCGCCCCCAACAAAAAGTTGCCGTATGCGGCCCGAGGGTTTTACGCTGAATGCTTCCGCGGCGAGTTCCATGACGATCCCTTTCACCAACGACGGGCCGACGCCGCCGTGGGTGCGGACGTCCCCGTCTACCCTGATGATGCCAACCGGCTTCGATATCTGGATGCCGATTGACCCATCGCCGAAGGTTTCAACCGAATGCAGGTGCAGGCTCTCGACGGTACCGTCATATTGGTTGAATCCACGTGCGCCAAGACCGTGCGTTACGATCGGCGCTTCTGCCCGGAACTGATCGACGGTTCCAAAATTGACAAAGCCGATGCCGGACGGCCCGAAGCTTTCCAAAACCTGCCTGGCGACCCAGTTCCGAACGAAACCCCAATTATCGAGGACCATGTCGTTGACCCCGTAGGTCCGAACGCCGCGTTGGTTGATCAACTCTTCGACGATACACCCGAACAGGACGAACACACCCCCCGTAATGAAATCGGCGACGCCGAACGGCAGCATGCCCGTCGAATACACCTCCCCCGTCGTCAGTCGGTCGATCGCCAGCGTGCCGCCCGTGTCCCCGAATCCGCCGACAAAAATGCCGCTACCCAGAACTGGCGCGGATGGTGTTCCGACCGAAATATTTTCCAGCGTTGCCGTCAATTTGCTCGACGTTGATCCGTTCTGGTTAAACAGGGTGAATGCACCCTGGAGCACGTTGACGCCATATTTCTGGGGCTGTTCGGGAAAAGCGCGCGCATCGGCGAATGCGACGTGGATGTTCCGAGCCACGACGCGGCCTTGTTCGGTTCCAACGCGTGCGACGAGCCCGACCTGACCGACGACAATCAGATCCTCGAGTGTCATCGTTCCGAGGTCCGGCGTTCCGGCACGGAGAAAGACGGCTCTCGCACTCGGGGCCGTGATCAGACGCAGCGAGCGTACCGCATTGTCCCTGGTCAGTCCGAGACCGCCGCCCTCGGCGAAGTGCAGACCCGCTTCCGGACCGATCCCCCTGATCGCAGTTCCCGCCGGAAGCACGAGGTCATGGGGGCAGCAAATAGACCCTGTGACGGCGATGGATGTCGCCTTGCGATCGAGTGCTGCGAGGAGATCGGCCAAGGTTTTGGCAGTAACGGTATCCATGGCAATGTTTCTCCCGCGAATGCCTCGGATAAACACCGCATCATCAGGGCGGTTCCGGATGATGCGGTGGGGTCGCCGAAACTAAGCGATCGAGCTAGGACGGATCGATATTCAGGATTCCCAACGACACTGATTGCTGCTTCATGGGGTTCCGCATTGGGCGGGGACTGTGGATGGGTGTTAAGCCATACGAGTTGGACGAGGCGCAATGGGCAAGGGTAGCGCCACTGTTGCCTGGCAAGGAAGCCGCGGGCCTTGTTGTCGGCGCAAGCGGCCGATATGTTGCGACTGCGTCGATGAGCGGGCTTCACTCATATCGCAGTGACCGGGCCGGCCGGGCATTCGCTGCAGCGAAGACCTGGAAGCCGACAGTAATGAGGGCGAGGCCCAGTGCGGCTGCGAGTGTCGCGGCGCCGAGCCAGAGCGGCAGGGGCACGCGCTTAGCGAATTGCTCCAGCCAGCGGCCCATCAATAGGTAACTGAGCGGCAGCGCCACCAAGGCGGCGATCAGCACGGGCCGGGCGAACTGCCAGAGCAGTAGACCCATTATATCGCGCATGCCGGCCCCCATCGCCTTGCGCACGCCAATCTCGCGCGTGCGTTGTTCGGTCATGAAGGTGGTGAGAGCAAACAGACCCATCGCGGCAATGATCAGGGCCAAAGCTGCGCAGAAGCTGATCACCGTTCCTTGCAGGATGAGGCCACGATAGCGGTCATGTTCAAACTGTTCGAGGCTGTTGGTGGCGAAGGGAACGTCATTTTCCAGGCGGGGCCATAGCCGTTTCAGGCCTGTGCGCATCACCGGCAGATCCTCGGGCCTGCTGTTGACGGCAAGGACGCCAGCGTCGCTCCAGTCATTGTAGATAAGTTCGCCGGCGGGCGCGAGGACGCTCATCGGGCGGTCCGGCACGACGCCGATAATCTCGACCGACTCCAGCTTCGGATGTGTCCCCACTTCGAGCGACAGGGCAATTGTCTGGCCAATCGCCGCTCGAGGCGTGTCAAAACCGAAATGGCGAGCCGCCGTCTCATTGACGACAATGCGGTGCAGGGCCCTGTCAGCAGGGTTGTCCAGTGAGAAGACACGCCCTGCGATCGGCTCTATGCCGAAGGTCCCGAAGAACCAGGGATCGACTTCGACGAAGCCCGGCGTCAGGCGCTGGCCGTTTCGATTGACGGCGGTGACGGCGCCCTGCGGTGTGAAGTTCATCGCACCGCCTGACGCGCAGGTCGCTGCCTTGACGCCCGGCAAGGCGCGAACCTGCTCGACAATGTTGCGGTCGCAGCGTGTCACCAGCAGCAACATGGGGCCGCGCCCGGTACTCAAGGCCTCGCCGAGCGCAAGGTGCGTCTGCCGGTAGATTGTCGCGGTCGACACGACGAGGCCGATGAGGATCGCATATTGAGCGATGACCATTGCCTGGCGCACGATCCCATGGCCGCCGAGCCCCTGGGGACCACCCTGAACAGCAATTGCTGGCCGGAAGGCCGACAGGGCGAAGGCCGGGTAAAGGCCAGCCAGCAGTGCCAGAATGACGGCGAAGAGCAACAACAATGGGGCCACCATCGGGTCGCGCAGCAGATTGAAACGCAGGGACTGGTCCAACACGATATTGATCGCAGGCAGGGTGAGTTCGACCAGTGCCATCGCCAGGACCATGGCGATCAAGACATGGACCAGGCACTCCCCCAGAAACTGAACGATGAGGTCACGTTGGCTCGCGCCCGCGGCCTTGCGGACCGCGACTTCCGTGGCGCGCCGTCCGGCCCGTGCGGTCATGAGCGCGGCATAATTGGTGGCGGCCATCAGCAGGATGAGCAGGCCCACGATCCCGATGGCGCGAACGGTTGAGGGCGAGATGGTCGACTTGGCACTGGGCAGATCCGGGTCACCCGGACCCAGATGAATAGCGGCGATCGGCTGTGCCCAGATTTTGATCTTCGTGCCGCTTGCGGCTGCCATCGCCTGTATGGGCTTGATGATGGCATTGAGGTTCGGCTGGAGCGTGGCAGCATCCCCGCCGGGCTTGGTGCGTACATAGGTATAGACCAGGCCGCCCCCGTTGGGGACGGGGTGGGCATCCATATAGCCGAGGGAAGATCCCGCCGTCCGGCCGGAAGCGAAGATTTGCCGGTCGAAATGCGTCTCCGGCGGCAGATCGTCCAGCACCGCGGCGACGCGTAGCCGGGTGATTCTTCCCCGGCCGGCCAGCCATTCAAGCTCAGCCCCGATCGGCACATCGCGCCCGAAATAGCGGCGGGCGGCGGACCGGGTGAGCACGACATTGCCGGGTTCTGCCATTGCACGGTTCGGATCGCCGGCCAGGACGGGAAGTGGGACGACCTTGAAGAAGTACGGATCGACCCAGGCGAATTTGAGTTCGGTCACGGCTTCCTTCTGTCCGGCGCCGCGCAAGGCAGGAAAGCCATAAGCCAAGCGTGCGACGCCCTCCACGTCGCTAGCCCTGTCGCGCAGCATCGCGGCCAGCATGGGCGGCGACACCTGGGAAATGCGCTCGGCCTGGCCCGGCTGCGCGACGCTGCCGGTCAGGCGGTAGATGCGCTCATGACCGGGGATGAACTGCTCGTAGCTATATTGCTGACGCACGAACAGCCCGATGACGATGGCGGCAGTCAGCGCTAAGGCGAGGCCGGCAAGCGTGACGATGCTGTGCAGCCGGTTGCGGCCGAGGTCCGCCAGCACGCGCGTGAAGAGCGTCCGCATGGTCTCAGGCTCCGATCTGGGTCTGGCTCACCACCTGTCCGTCGAGCAAGCGGACGATGCGGTCGGCCTGATCGGCCTGGGCCAGCGAATGAGTCACCATGATGACGCTTGCCCCGCGTCCGACGGCCTGGTGCAGCAGGTCGATGACGGCAGCGCCGTTTTCCGTGTCGAGATTGCCGGTCGGCTCATCGGCGAAGATGAGCCGGGGGTCCGAAGCGATGGCGCGGGCGACGGCCACGCGCTGTTGCTGGCCGCCGGAGAGTTGCTTGGGCTTGTGTCGGGCCCGATGACTCATGCCGACCTGCTCCAGCGCTGCCGCGATCCGGCTGCGCCGTTCGCCCGCCGGGAGGCCGCGATAGGCGAGGCCGATCTCGACATTTTGCGCCACGGTCAGCTCATCGACCAGATTGAAGCTTTGAAAGACGAAGCCGATGGCCGCGCGGCGCATTTTGGTGAGCGCAGCCTCGGGAGCGGAGGAGAGATCCTTGCCCATCATTTCGATCCGGCCGCTGTCCGCGCGGTCGAGCAGGCCCAGAATGTTGAGCAGCGTCGATTTGCCGCATCCCGAGGGGCCCATGATGGCCACAAATTCACCCGTGCCCACGGAGAACGACACGTCGCGCAACGCATGGGTGCGCACGTCGCTGGTCTCATAGGCCTTGGAGATTGCTTCTACCTTCAGCATCGCGATCTTCTCTCCTCATTGACTGGTCAGGTCGATCCGCTCGATCGCGTCCCAGCCGGTGTAGCTCGATGTGATGACCTTGTTGCCAGGCACGAGGCCCGACAAGATCTCGACCTGCTCGGCATTGCGGCGGCCGATGCGGATCGGCCGTTTGACGGCATGCGCCCCCTTCATATCGAGAACGAACGCCCAATTGCCGCCGCTCTGCTCCAGAAAGGCGCCGGCCGGCAGCACGAGGCCGGGCTTGTCGGCGCCTAGTGTGAGGGTGCCGCGGACTGCCTCGCCCGCGACAAGTCCTGTTGGCTGCGCACCGATGAATTCCAGATCGACCGCAAAAGTCCCGTCCTTCACCTGCGGATAGATGCGGGTGACCTTGAGCGCGGCCGTTTGCCCATGCACCTCCACCGTCGCGCGCTGGCCGACGCGGACTCGGTCGAGATAAAATTCATCAATGCGCGCTCCGATGCGAAAGCCGGTATCGAGAATGACCGCGCCCAGTCGGTCGCCGCGATTGCGGTTCTCGCCGATCTTGAGGTCGAACGCCGTGACACGCCCCGTCGCCGGCGCGCGGACGGTCAGGTCATCCAGCTTGGCGCGCGTAATGGCGAGGCTGCGGTTCAGTGTTTCCAGCTGGGCGTCGATCTGCGGTTGCTGCCGGACGCGGAGCCCTTCCTGCCGGTGGCTGCGTGCGGTCTGGATGGCGCGCTGTTCCAGCGTGGTGTGCAATTCATCTTCGAGCTGGTCCATCGTCTCACGCGGCACGAAGCCACGTTCCGCCAGCGGCTTGCGCCGGTCAAGCGCACGCTGGAGGCGAACCTGGTCATAATCGATCTGAGCAAGCGCACGGTCATTGTCCCTGCGAGTCTGTTCGAGTTGCTGTTGATAGGCCTGGAGTTGCGTGATCGATTCGATGAGCCGGCCTTCCTGCGCCAGGATATCGAGTTCGAGCTGGGTGTTGCCGAACCGGACGAGCGGCTGGCCCGCCACGATCCTGTCGCCAGACTGGACGAACACCTGTTCGACACGGCCACCTTCCAGCGCATCGAGATAAATGATGTCGTGCGGCGTGACTTCGCCTTGCAGACTCGTGAGGTCGTGAAAAAGCCCGCGCGTCACGGTCTCCACAACCACTTCGTTGCGGGGGAGGCGCAGCGACGCGGCGGCTCCGTAGCGCACGGACAGGGCCACGACTCCGGCGAGGGCGAGCAGGCCGCTCGCCTTGGCGATGGTTACCGCATGTCGGCGAAGCCAGGGCCGGCCAATAGGCTCATCCATTGCATTGTTTGCTCCAAGACAGGAGACCAGTATGGCTCACGGACGCGCTGCGGAGAAACATCAGGAAAAGAGCATGTTGCGCATGAAGAGCGGCGAACCGGCCGGGGCCGGCTGTCCGTTTCCGGACAGGTGCCGGTGCCGGCTGGGCGCTCAGCGCCGGCAAGCGCTTGTTCGGCTATCATTTCTACCCCGCTGCGAGATGCGCTAGATTGCACATCATGCAGCCGCTCGGCCCCATCCTGCTCATCGAGGACGATCCTGCCGTGGTGCAGGCGATCCGGCTGGCCGTGCGCTCCGCCGGTGGCGAGATCAAGGCGATTGCGCATCCCGATGAACTGGCCGGCACCATGCAGCCTGGCCGTCATGTCGCGGCACTGCTCGACATGAACTTTCGGCCCGGCGCATATGACGGACGTGGCGGCATTGATGCGATCGCTCGGATTCGGTCCGCCGATCCGACCCTCGCCATTGTCACATTGACGGTCCATGGTGGGGTCGCGCTGGCAATCGAGGCACTGAAAGCAGGTGCCAGCGACTTTCTCCTCAAGCCGTGGCGTAACGACAGGCTGGTGGAGGCCCTCCGCGCAGCGGCGGCGCTTACGGCCCGGCTCCGCGCCGGCGAGGCCATGAGCCTCGACGAGATCGAACGCCAGGCCATTGCGCGCGCGCTCGATCGTCATGAGGGCAATGTCAGCCGGACGGCAAGTGCATTGGGCATCACGCGTCCAGCGCTTTATCGGCGCATGGAAAAACATGGCCTCTGAACGAAGACACGCCGTATCATTCGCGTTGCGGCTGTCAGCGCGCGGCGCTTTAGCGGGTGGGTTGATTGTGGCGGCAACGCTGCTGCTCTGGTCAGGGAAGCCAGTGTCTGCCGTGCTGGCGCTGGCGCTGGCCGTGGCGGTCGGCTTTGACCTCATGCGCCTCGCTCGGCACGCTGAACATGCCATGGCAGACGTGCTTGAGCAGTTGACCATCGGAGCTGATGACGAGCCCCCGCGGCTCGACCCGGCCTTCCGTGCGCTGGATGAGGGCATCATGCGGGCGATGGCGGCCATGCGCGCGAAACGGATCGGTCATGCCGAGCAGATTGAGGCCTTGCAGGCTCTGTTCGACACTGTTCCGGCTGCGTTGTTCGTCACGGACGAAGCGGGCAGCATCGTCCTCGCCAATCGCCCGGCCCGGGCATTGACGCCCGCCGAAGAAACGTACCTCGCCCGGCATAGCGCCTTTGCGCCAGGTGACGCCGCTGCGCTGGTCGCGGCGTCGGCGGGGACGAAGCGCCTGTTACGTCTGGCCGACGGGCGGTCCGCCCTGGCCGGCACCGCCCTTTTCACGCATGCCGATGGCACATGCCGGCGCCTCGTTTCGGTGCAGATCGTCGCCGAGGAGCTCGGCGCCGTCGAGGCCAACGCCTGGCACCATCTCTCGCGCGTGCTGGCCCATGAGATGATGAACTCGCTGAGCCCGGTCGTGTCCCTCGCCGAAAGCATGGCGTCGCTGCTGACCCAGCAGGAGAGTGCGCTTGACCGGGCAGAGATTGCCGCCAGCCTTGAACTCATGGGGCGTCGCGCCAGCCATCTGATGGGCTTTGTCGAGCGTTATCGCGCCATGCTCGACATACCCGAAGCAGTGCCGGAGCCCGTCGACATGGCCGAATTCGCTTCCGATCTCGTTCGAATTGCGCAAGCCAAAGCGCCACAAATCGCCGTGGATGCACAAGTCGAGCCGCCGGACCTGACGGTCGCGATGGACCGCCAGCTCATAGAGCAAGCGCTTATCAACTTGCTCAAAAATGCGGTGGAAGCTATCGCAGAAGTTGCGGACCCCGTTGTCACTCTAATCGTCCGGCAGGCCGATGGCGCAACACTCATCGACGTGGTCGATAATGGTCCGGGCCTGCCCACAGACCCGGACACATTGTTTCTGCCGTTCTATACGACCAAACCGGAGGGCTCGGGTGTCGGCCTAGCCGTGGCGCGCCAGATCGCCCATGCCCACGGCGGCACGCTGGCGGCGATGTCGCATGCACGAGGGGCTCGCTTCACTCTGAAGCTGCCAAATGGGCCCATGTCCGCACAACTCTTCACGCGTTCGATGCCGGGGTTGTGACGCTGGCGAACAGCGCAATCTTCGGCGCGCCGCCTTCCGCGATCGGCATCAGACGTGCGTGCCGCGTCTTTATTCCACTGCTTGTTGGAGGGCGTGGAGTCGATGCGCCGGGGCTACAGCCGCGTAATCAGACCGAGGTCACCGCAACCGACTGTCCTTGCTTCCACGCCGATTGATCGTCGAATGAACCACAGCCTTGTCGCGTTCAGTTTGACAACGGACGCAGGTGCGGACGCCAGGCAGCGCCTTGCGTCGTCGGTCAGGGACGTGGTCGCCGCAATCTTCACATTGATCGCTGCCCTCGCCGGTGGGCATGCGAGCTCGAGCGGCATGGACTGCGTCGTTGATTGTATCGTCGATCTGATCTTGCACCGCACCATCGCGTGACCATCCACCGGCCATGTCGATTTCCCTTTCGCTTCACACCAGGCAGAATCTGGGGACGTCGGATGCCTGATTCAATCGTCGGCTTTACGGCAATGGCTGGCAACGTCGTTAACGTCCGGGATCTTGGCGGAACCGGAGTTCAGGCCAGGGTGAGATAGATTTCGGCTTCGATGACCCATTCGTCGCGGACCTCGCGCCATTTCGCGGTGTAGCTGCCCGACGCCACGTGTTCGCCGGCGACAGTGACGGCTCGCCATTTGCCGTGTTCGAGCGCAACGGGCGCCACGGTTGATACTTCGATGGAGGCCGGCAACCGCGTATAGATCGCGCGGTCCGGCTCAGCGAACTCCTGCTTCCACGCATGCAACTGCGCTTTCCGGCTTGGAAGAACCGCACTGTCCGTGCCAGTGACAAGCATCGCTTCTGCAACCAGCAGGGGACTGATAGCTCCAAGATCGCCATCTGCTAGCGCACGATTGAATGCAGCTCGCCGCGAACGGATAGCAAGCTCAGGCACTTCCACTAATATCTCCCCGTCGTCTTCAAGTTGGTTTTTGACACCTGAACGAATGGTGACTTTCGGGCAATGCCTTTCGGTCGCTCCACAACTGCTGGCGGAGGCCGTCAGGGCTCAGAGCGGACAACCGATGCCCGCTTATTCGTCGGTTTGACCATCCTGCGTGGCCACTCTCGTTGCCATTCCTGCTCTCTCCGATGATCATCGCGCGCGCATAGTCATATCCGCCAAGGGGCGGCGAGGGCCGAGGTCGTCGGGTCCGCTGCTTTGTCTGTTTCATATCACCACGTCAGCTGGCCCCAGATTTCCCTTGAACCTTTGCGTGTGTCGAGCAAAGTGGCGGTGCTCCTCGTGAAAGCCGGGGAGCGGGGCGTGGAAACCCCTCACACAGGACTCGGTCGAGAGATTATCGGCCGGGTGGCATGCGCGCATGTCCAGCCGGCAACGGTAAAGGCGCATGCGCATAATCTTGAGCGATTTCGCACCAGCGGACTGGGCTAGCAAACGCGGATCAACGTGGCACTGCGCAAGGCCGCGCCATGACGAAGGCGGCTTTGACAAGAGCGCGCTCGTCCTTTCCGGTGCTATCGCCTTGCGAAGGGGATGATGAGTGGGCGCAGGTCGCGCGCGCCTCCCCTCTCTCAACCCGAGCAACATGCGCCTGCCTACCTCGTCAATGTGCCGTTTGGCCGCCATCAATCGTGAAGGTGGCGCCGTTGATAAAAGTGGCGCCATCGCCACACAGATGGAGCACCGTCGCTGCGATCTCCTCGGGCTGCGCAGAACGCCCACTCACATTGTTGGCGAAAAACATATCGGTGAAGTCTTTGCTGTCCGCCCAGTGCTGCGTCATCGGCGTCACCACAAAGCCCGGCGCAATCGCATTCACGCGGATGCCGAGCCGGCCATAGTCCACGGCTGCGGCCTTGGTCAGCCCGACAACCCCGTGTTTCGCGGCGATATAGGGCGACATATGAGGGTCCGCGATCAAGCCACCGACCGAGGCAGTGTTGACGATCGCTCCGCCGCCAACCTTCAGGAAATACCGGATC
The DNA here is from genome assembly GCA_035555575.1 of Sphingobium sp. Lineage (GTDB taxonomy): Bacteria > Pseudomonadota > Alphaproteobacteria > Sphingomonadales > Sphingomonadaceae > Sphingobium. Next base: position 325,249 of record DATMGL010000020.1, on the reverse strand, counting down.
TCGGCCTGCATGGCGAGGAACACGCCCTTAAGATCCACGTCGATGGTCAACTCCCATTCGTCGATGGGGATCTCATGCAACGGGCGCTGCGGGGCGAGAATGCCGGCGTTGTTAAATGCGGCATCCATGCGGCCGAACCGATCCAAGCACGCCGCCACCAGATCCGTCATCGCGTCCGCGTCACGCACGTCCGCCTTTATCCAAACGGCATTGCCGGCCTGATTATGAATGGATTGCACCGTCTCGGCGGCACGTTCGTCAACATCACCGATCATGACACTAGCGCCGGCCGCCGCAAACGCCTGCGCGGTCGCTCGGCCGATACCCGTTGCACCGCCAGTGATCAGCACGGCCTTGCCCCGGAAGTCGTTCCCTTCTGCCATTTAGGCCTCCTCTCTCTGACCCTCAGACCATCTTTGGTCCGGCCTTTGTGAAAGCCGGCTTCTTTTTGCGCGCTCCATCGGGGTCTGATTGCCGAGGGAACTGTGCGGACGGCCCCGGTTGTAATCCGCCACGCCTCACATCTTACGCGAGCGTCGTCCAAGCTCAAGAACCAGAACGCGTTCACCCGGGAAGTCCGGGATGATGCGCTGGATCCAGATCGTCAGCACGAAGGCTATGCCGGCCACGCGCATCCCGGTTGAGATCGAGGACAGCAGACCGGCGGGCATAATTTCCGTCAGCAGGGTTATAAACGCAGCCATCGCCATCGCCAGCAATCCCGACAGCGGGAACTGCTCGGTGCTTTCCCGGCTCGCAGGTGCGGACGCCGTCCTCCGCTCGCTCTGATCCTGACCACCTGGCACCATGCTACTCACTTCATGATCTTTTTGCAGACCCAACGGGCGTTAGGCAGGTAGGTTACGGCATCATCTGGTCACATATGCCAAGATGCGGGGCACAAAACGATCCGGAGATTGCATCCATGCGCCCGGTTGAGCCCCTTGGAGTTGTAGTGCCGCAGCCTGTGGGCGGGAGGCTGGCTGCGGCATCCGGTGGTACCTGCTCAATTATCTCGCGTGCAATGGATGTCAGATGAAGATTCCCGACTTGCCAGGCGCAATGATCCCATTGGGATCAAGCGCGCGTTTCAACTTCTGGTCGACCGATCGCTTGACCGGGCCGTAAAGCTCAGCGGCCTGTTCCATGAAACCGGTGTTCACGCGGTACACAGCATAACCACGCTTGCCAAACTCACTCAGCAGTTTGCCGAAGCACTCATTGGCCTTCCTGGTTTCTTCCGGATCACCCTTGTCGAAGAGTACGTCGATGACGTGGTGCATGTCTCGCATGCCCACGATGAACTCGCCGACATAGTCGAGGCCATATTCGTTGAGGATGCTTTCCGCGAGCTCGACCTGTTTCTTGGTCTCGGAGCCTTTGGCTTGCGATACCGGCGCGAACCACATGGAGCCACCACCGCCGCGCCAGCGGTACAGGCCGAATTCCTGAAGCGTCATGTCGCCACGCATTAACTGTGCGCGGTAGCGGAACGGCTCGGTGTCGCCGGCTTCTGCTTCTGTGATGAAGCGGCCTTTGCCCAACTTATCGATCGCGCCCTTGATGATGTTCCAGTTCACGTCGATCTGCTCTGGCGTGCCGTATAGCGCGGCATAGACGTTCCAGGCGCCCATGCCTTCCTTCTTCTGGATCTCCTCCAGCACAGCCTTGGGCGTCGAGCCCGTGCCGTCATAATATTTGGAACGCGGAATGATCGCAGCTGCTTCCCACATCACATTGGCGATCACGAAGGCGTTGGGGATGATGCCGGCAATACGCAGCGGCACCAGCGTGTCGACAATCGCGTCGATGTCGTCGGCGTTGTCGAACATGATCGAGAAGGGTTTATAGGCCGGGGGTGCGGGCATCAGCCACATGCCCATCTTGGTGCAGACGCCGTAGTTGGACTGGGTGAAGATGCCGTCCAGATAAGGGCCGTAGCCCCATTTGAAGGCTTGCCAGGTGTTGGAATTTTCCACGCCACCCATGCCCGTGCGCAGCACGTCGCCATTGGCGAGGACCACTTCCATGCCGCACTGCATCATGAAGTGCTCGCCATAAGGCGTATAGCCCACGCCGCGATCCATGGTGTTGCCGACCGGGCTGGCGATGGCAGACGGCGCCGGGCAGGAGAGCCACAGCGGGATGTCGTTTTCCTTCAGATAGTTCCATAGCTGCTGATAGGTGACGCCGGGCTCGACCAGCGCGGTGCAAAGAACCGGATCGACCTCGATGATCTTGTTCATATGCTTGAGGTCGAGCACGATCTGGCCGCGCGTGCCCGGCGCCGCCGAGCCATAGCCGAAGTTGCGGCCGGTCGAGATCGGCCAGACCGGGGTCTTGAACTCGTTGCAGATCTTCATGACGCCCTGAACGTCCTCGACCGTGCGGGCGAGGACCGCCGCGCCGGGGCGATGGCTCTCGTCCGGCGAGGACAGCATGGTCTTCTTGTAGGGCGTGAGCTGCTCATCGCTGGTCAGCACATTGTCGGCACCGAGGAGTGCGCGCAATTTGGTCAGTGCGGCCTCGAAATCGGCTTGCGAAACGCCCTTGGGCAGGACTGTCTGGGTCGGATCACTCATGGTCTTTCCTCCAGCTTACTGAGCGTATGGATACGGGACGGCGGGCGGGGTCTTGGACGCCGAGACCAGCTTGGCCACGCCATCAAGCGTCGCATCGTCGAGCATGCTCTGCGGGAAGGCAGGCATGCCCCGGCTGCCATTGCGCACGAACATCTTCACGGCGTCGGCAGGTAACTGCCGACCGCGAATCTCCGGGCCAACGCCGGTTGCATGGCAGGACATGCAGACCTGCTGATAATATTGCTCGACCGGATCCTTGGGGATCGACTCCTTGCCGAGATAGGTGACTTTCTTGCCGCCTTCGGCACCGGCTTTGGGCTGGTCGGACGGCGCGCCACATGCCGACAGGGCAAAAACGGACGCCAGCGCGACGAGCATGGGCATGGTGCAGTTGGTCATGCGAAATTCCTCTCCGTGAGAGCCACATGGGCGCGGATTCCGAGGCGGTCGGGTTCGTGACGGCGGGTCACAGTTACGCCCGCCTGCTGGGCTGCAACATCGAGCAGGAAGTCGTCTGCTGCATCGAGGCGCAGAACGACCTCGCTTGCGACGGTCGGGAGCGCGGCGGCCATCGCCTCAAGTCGAGCGATCCGTGGGCCATCGAGCAGCACCGCCTGTGAGCCGAGGCCGAAGAGCGGCGCCCGCTCGGCCGAGACCAGCATGACCGGCGATCCCGCCGCATCGGCCCAATGCCATGCGACTGGTATGGCGGCTGCGGCCGCGACAAGTGATGTCGATCCCAGAAAGTTCCTGCGCGTGCATGTCAGATCGGGCACAGTTATCCTCCTCCTAGCCGATGCGTTCGTTGCCGGAGCAACGGGTTCATGAGAGCGGGACGTTCTGCCGCGCACTTGACCATATATGCCCGATCAATAGCAAGCGGCATGCCAAATCCGCCTGGCCCTGGAGTTCTGCGGATTTTGGCTCGAACGGGTCAACTCTTCCATCCCAAAATGCGAATGCATGTCTCATATCGAACGGTAAAAGGCGCAAGGTCACGTCATGCCGTCGAATTTAATACAGCCATGCAGGGGATCGGGCATGGCCTAGCCCAAAGCATTTTACGTCCTGGCTGTGTCGGGCACCAGGCAACAAGATATCGAGCGGTAAATTGTGATCCTCGAAAACGCGGCGATCATCGAGCCGGGTTGCAGCACTTCTGCGCCTTGCAGCCACCACTATAGGGCAGATCGACACGGCGTTCGGTACCTTTTACCACAGAATTGTCGGCGCGCGCAGGAAAGGCTGAGGCGGTGCCGCAAGATCACAGTCCTGTTCTACAATAGCCTGCGCTATGGCATGAATTATGATGATCCAGGTGCCACGTTGTACGAGAGGCGATGCCGCGGTCGCGGGTTCGGAAATCTGCAAATTCATGCCAAGTCGTTTGAATTTCCTGCAAGAATTACTGGGCGATACTGAGGTATATGTTTACAATTCCATTAAGGAGATTCGTCGTAATTGGTTCTTATACTGTCAGGATGGCGTCAATGATTTGGAAGAAATTTGGGCACTGCCGATCCGGGCGATGAAACACAGCGGCTCACGCACGGGCGCTTACCAGCCAGGCTTTTGCTGCGAGGCGGACACCATAGTCATCGCGATGGCGCTCAAATAGTTCGGCCACGCTGCGCTGGATGGCTGCGCGCGCGGCTTCCCCACGTGCCCTGATGAGATCGCCCACCTGCATCCCGTCGAGTACGAAGCGCGTGGCGCTCTCGGGATCGCTGCGCGGACCACCAACATACTGGTTACCGGTCCAGGCGTCGAACATGATGGCGGAGAACCCGGCGCTTTGCAGAAGGTCGGTCACATAGTCCCGATCACCCAGCGCGAAAGGGCCAGGCGCGCGTGGCTCGGGCGTTGGCATGTCGATATGTCGGCGGAGCGCCGCCATGATCTTGGCTTGCCACGGATTGTCCGCAATCGGCGCCCAGACCGCGATATCGAGTCGTCCGCCTTGGCGCACCATTTGATGAAGATTGGCAAAGGCACGATAAGGTTCGGAAAAGAACATGGTGCCGAAGCGCGAAAACAGTCGGTCGAAGGGTGCTTCGAGCGGCATGGCCGTCGCCGCATCGCCTTTAACGACGTGGATGTTGGCAAGCCCGGCTCGCCGGGCCCGACCATTGGCCGCCGCCACGAGGTCGGGCGACAAATCGAGGCCGAGCACCGATCCGGCAGTGCCGACCGCTGCGGCGATCCGTCGGGTCGTCCAGCCGCCGCCGCATCCGATATCGACCACCGTTTCTCCCGCGGTATAGCTGGCCTGCGCGAGCAGCGCATTTCCGATCGGTTCGATCATGGCCTCGAACCGGTCAAGCTGAGCAAGCCAGCGCGTGCCCGCGTCACCTGCCCAATCGTTGGCGGTCCGTCCCGCGCCATTCTTGCCGGCGTCATTCATGATGATTCTTCCCCTGTCATGCCCCTGTCGCCACATATATCCCAACGGCGATAACCAGCACGGCGAAAGCGCGTTCGAACAGCGCCTTGTGAGCGGCAAGTCGTCGCCCAAGCAGGATGCCTCCCGCCGCCCCGCCCGCGCCGCCGAGGATGAGGAGGGCGGTGAGTGGCCAGTCGACATAACCGGACAGCGCATAGGAAGAGGCCGTGGTCAGCACGAGCGCGGTGACGATCACCAGCGATGTGCCGACCGCATAGGCGAACGGCATGGCCGTTGCCGCGATGAGCGCGGGCACGATGAGGAAGCCACCGCCGATCCCGAAGAAACCGGCGGCAAGCCCGACGCCCAGCCCCATCGGCACGAGCCGGGGAAGCAGCGCCCCGGCCGTATCGCGTGACAGCCGCACATCGGGATCGTCCTCACGCCGCCGCTTGCGCAGCATGGACAAGCCCACCCCGACCATCAGCAGGCCGAACAGCAGCAGCAACCTTGTTCCGTCCACCGCTTTGCCAATCTCCGCCCCAAGGCCCGCGCCGATTACGCCGGCTGCTGCAAAGACCAGGGCACAAGGCCATTTGACCATGCCTGCGCGGGCGTGCCCGGTCAGGCTCACGGCCGCATTGGCGGCGACCGCCACCGCCGCCGTCCCGATCGCCGCATGGGCCGAGCTGACGCCCACCACATAGACCAGCAACGGCACGGCGAGGATCGACCCGCCACCGCCCACCAACCCCAGTACAATACCGATTAGTCCGCCTGACAGCAGCGCCAGCAGGATTTCCGCGGCGGTCACGATAGTCAGGCCGCCATGCGCCGGTTCCACGGCATATGCCGTAGCAGTCGCGCCATGCCGCACCAGCCTGCCAGCATCAGCCCGGCACCAACAAAGGCGGAAAGCGCGAAGAAGCCGGGAGCCACGAGAAAGCCGAGCGCGGCGCCAAGCACCACCAATCCGCCGGCGGCAAGCTGGACCTGCCGCATCAGTTCGAGCGGCTGGCGCGGATCAGCCTCCACCGCAAGCCCGGCGCGGCGCCATGCGACGATCCCGCCCTCGATCACATAGCAGGGGCCGCCTGCCGCCGCCGCGAGGCGGCCGGCATTGGCCTGGGTCCGCGCGCCTGAGCGGCAATGGAACACGACTGCACCATCGCCGGCGTCGAGCCTACCGATCCCTGCCACGGGCACATTGGCCGCGCCGGGAATATGCGCGCGTGCATGTTCATCCGGATCGCGAACGTCGATCAGCTTCGCGCCGCCTTCGATCAGCCGCGCAGCTTCTGCGGGGGTAACAGATGTGATCGTCATGGGATCAGTCCTCCTGGCAATAAAGTTGGTAGAGCGTGGCGAGCAGCGCCTCGGTTCGCGGATCAGCGATCCGGTACCAGAGCGTCTGGCTTTCGCGACGAAAGGCGACGAGGCCTTCGTCGCGCATCCGGGCAAGATGTTGCGAGAGAGCCGATTGGGAGAGGCCGACGTCATCGGCGAGATCGCTCACGGTGCGCTCGCCATGTTCGACCAGCTTGCACAGCACCATCAGGCGCCGTCCATTGCCGATCGCCTTCAGCACGCGCGCCACATCACCGGCCTTCGCCTCGAACGTCGTCAGGTCCATCAATGGCTTGAGCATCGGATCACCTAAAACTTAGATATTACTAATATAGAATATTCTAATATATAGTCAAGGAACGAACGGAGACGTCCATGACTGCTCAGCCGATTATCGAAGCGTTTTTCGACGAGCCCACCAACACGATCAGCTATCTAGTCGTCGATCCGGCAACGCACATTGCCGCCGTGATCGACCCCGTGCTCGATTTCGATCTACCCAGCGGCGTGGTCGATACCGTCTCGGCAGAACGGATATTGGCCACGGCGCAAGACAAGGGCTGGCGCATCGCCATGGTGCTGGAAACGCACGCCCATGCCGATCATCTTTCCGCCGCGCCTTTTATCAAGGCGAAGACCGGCGCGTGGATCGGCATCGGCGAGCATATTCGCGACGTGCAGAAGATCTTTCGGCCGGTGTTCGCTTTTGATGATCTCAAGACCGACGGGTCGGACTTTGACCGCCTTTTCACCGATGGCGAGCGCTTCGCTCTCGGCGCGCTGGAGGTGGAGGTGATGCACACGCCCGGCCACACGCCCGCCGATCTGACCTATCGGATCGGCGATATCGCTTTTGTCGGCGACACGCTGTTCATGCCGGATTATGGCACTGCACGCGCCGACTTTCCGGGCGGTGACGCGCGTCAACTCTACCGCTCGATCCGCCGCCTGCTCAGCCTACCTGACGAGACGCGGCTATTCCTTTGCCATGACTATAAGGGGCCGGGCCGTGACGAATATCGCTGGGAGACGAGCGTGGGCGAACAGCGCCGGACGAGCATCCATGTCCATGACGGGGTGAGCGAGGAGGCGTTCGTCGCCATGCGGGAGGCGCGTGATGCGACTCTGGCGGTGCCTAGACTGCTCTTGCCCTCGATCCAGGTGAACATTCGCGCCGGGCGCTTTCCGGATGAGGAAGCGAACGGCGTGCGCTTCCTCCGCATCCCGGTCAAGATCAAGGATGGGGCCGAAACATATCTTTGTATCCGGCCCTGAATTGCTGAGTGGAGCCCTTTAACGCCACCATGCCGACTCGGCTTGTCCAGGCGGGCTGATTGAATGAATATCCGATTTGTTGCTACCGCTCACAGCGGCACGTCGTCGTCGATCAGGATGCGCTGAGTAGCGCCGGACCCTCATACTGGGCGCTGCGCAGCGCCCAGAAGAACAGTGCAAGGCCCAGCGTGCCGAGGCCGATCGAGATGGGGATGAGATACCAGAGCGCGTTCATGGCGCTACCGCACAGCCCGATAGGCGTGCCAGGTCGCATAGCCGAGCCACGGGAATATGAGGATGCATAGGCGAAGCCGCACCGAGGATACCTTTTTTCTCTGCATTAGCATCCGCTGTGACCGCGGAGTTCGGTTGCGGCGCGGGCTGTATTGAACAGTCTAGCGCGTCGTGGCCCGGCGAACAGGAACAGGGGCGTGAAACCCCTTACGAGGCCGGATTACGCCACAGGCTGATATAGCCCCAGACCGCCGCTACAACCAAGGGTAGCACGCCGGCGAACATAAAGATGAGATCGCCCGGCATCCGCAGCCATTCGAGCAGGCGCGGCAGCTGGCCGCTGGTGAAGGCCAGTTCGCGCGCATACCAATAGCCATGCTCGACCACCGCGTGCAGCTGGAGCAGGCCGCCCGGCAGCAGGCTGAGCAGGATCATCAGCGCCAGGCCGCCATTGAGCCCCCAGAAGGCGATAGGGACCAGCCGCGCGATCCTGTTCCAGACCGCTTCGCGCACCGATTCCCGCAAGACGAACACCATCAGCCCGATGCCGAGCATGCCGAACACCCCCATCAGCGCGGCATGGCCGTGATTGGGCGTGAGGATCGTCCCCACCTCATAATAGCTGACGATGGGCGTGTTGATGAGGAAGCCGAACACCCCCGCGCCGAGGAAATTCCAGAAGCCGACCGCCATGATGAAATAGAATGTCCAACGATGGCGCTCGACAATGGCGTGCATGCCCTGCGTGGTCCGCACGAACGACCAGGCATCGAGCGTTATCATCGTCAGCGGCACTACTTCGAGCGCCGAGAAAACCGCTGATAAGGCCATGTTCATCTCGGTCTGGCCGGTCCAGTACCAGTGATGGCCGGTGCCGATCAGGCCGCCGCCAAAATAGAGGATCGCGTCCAGATAGATAGTCCGCAGCGCGGTGAGACGGCGCACCAGCCCCATGCGGAAGAAGAGGATGGCGACGATGACGGTCACGAAAAATTCGAAAAAGCCCTCCACCCACAGATGGATGATCCAGAAGCGCCAGGCATCGACGATCGTATAATTGGTGTCGGACGCGAAGAAGAGCGCCGGCAGATAGAACATCGGAATGGCGAAGCCGGCCAGCAGGAAGAAGCGAGCGAAGGTCTTGCGCGCCGGATCGCGCAGCGCGGGCGCCACCGCGCGCCACAGCAGCACGAACCAGACGCACAGGCCGGCGATCAGCAGAAATTGCCAGAACCGGCCGAGTTCGAGAAACTCCCAGCCCTGATGGCCGAACCAGAACCATGAGCCGGGCAGCCATTGCAACAGCCCTGCCCACTCGCCCAGCATGCTGCCCACGATGACGATGGCGAAGGCGCCGAACAGCAGATGGACGGCGAGCCGCTGGCCGGGCGGCGACTGGCCGCCGAGCAGCTCCGCGACGAACAGCGCGCCCGCCACGAAGCTAGTCGCGATCCAGAACAGCGCCGATTGCAGATGCCAGGTCCGCATCAGATTGCTGGGGAACCAGGCGGCAAGGTCGAAACCATAGAAGCTGCCCGGGTCCGCCCGGTAATGCGCCACGGCCGCGCCGAAAAAGACCTGGCCGAGCAGCAGGACCGCCGCGACGGCCATATATTTGAGCGTGGCGCGCTGCGCGTCGCTGATGACCCATGGGGCCATCGGCGCGGGCGCGCCGTGCCAGCCGAGATAATCGAACCGGCCGAAAGCGAGCAGCGCCAGCGCCGTGCCGCCGAGCAGCGCGATGAAGCTGAGCGCGCTCCAGATGAGCGCCGCGCCGGTCGGGCGATTGCCCGCGAGCGGATCATAGGGGAAATTATTGGTGTAGGAATGGCCGCTCCCCGGCCGCTCGGCGACCGAGCCCCAGGCCGCCCAGGCGAAAAAGGCGGTCAGCTGGCGGATCTCCCCCGCATCGGTGATGAGGCCGCGAGTCAGGCCGCCATTGCCCTCCGGACGCTCGAAATAGGCGGCCCAGCGCTGCTGCTGCGTGTGGAATGTTTCCACACCGGCGGGCGGCAGGGTGAGGATGCCGGTGGCCGGATCATAGCGGTTGACGCGCAATTGCGGGCCGACCTCGCCATCTATGGCGGCGCGATCGGCGGGCGGGAGCGCCTCATAGGCCATGCCGAAACGGGCGCGGGCGCGCTCCTGCGCGACGGCGAGCGCCCAGGCGTGCAGATAGGAGGCGCTGAAATCCGGGCCGAGATAGCCGCCATGACCCCAGATGGAGCCATTATCCATCAAGCCATATTTCAGGAATATCTGCTGGCCGCCGCGAATATCATCGCGGGTGAAGACGGGACTTCCGCGCTGGTCGACAATCTGCTGCGGAACGGGCGGCGCATTCTGATAGGTCTTCGTCATCAGCAGGCCGAGCACGCTGAAGCCCAGCACCATGGTGAAGATCACGGCCCATCGCCACCAGTGCGATAAGGTCTCGACCGGCCCGACCGCGTCGTCTCCCGCCTCTTCTCCCGCCATCGCCCCTCCTTTCGATCCCGCCCCGCTCAGGGCGAAAACAGGATCGTCAACAGCAGGGACGCGTCCTCCACCGCCTTCACGCGATGGCGAGCGCCCCCTTCCAGATAAACCCAGTCGCCGGCGGCAAGTTCCAGCCCGGCATCCGGCAGATCGAGCGCGACCCGCCCTTCCAGACAATGCAGCATGATATCGCCGGCAACCTCATGTGCCGGTATCTCCCGACCGGCGGGGATGACGAGGCGGATTGCTTCGAACGCCTTGGCCTTCACGATCGCGGTGGTCTGCATGTTCAGCAGATTCCTGCCAAGCGGTCGAAGGTCGACGATTTCGCCTGCCTGTGCATGATGTTGCGCCACCGATCATATCCTTCCGCCGTTTTCGAAATGCTGATTAACCTGAGGTGGTCTTCGATAATGGCTGAGCCAGCACCGGGGCGCGGTCAGCGCCGCAGGGGGCGCACATGGACGTCATTGTCCCGTCATCGGATTAGCCGCGGCCAGCGCCTGTTCGCGTATTGGCGGCGGTGGAGCGATGGCGACCGAATTTATGAATTTCTTATGCTCTTTCGCTGCGGGCCCAGCGATCTGGACCTCACGCTCCCAGCCCGCGGTGACAACAGACCCCCAAGGGCCGAGATCGAGACAAGTCCCATAGCGTTCCTGGATATAAGGAAGCGGGTCTACGCCGATCAGATCCGCCGTGGCATTATGACCCGCAAAGCGTCCGAGTCTCAACGCATGCTGGCACGACATCATTGCGTGGTGGCCGTCGCCATCCGTGGTTGCGTAAGCCGTATCCCCCGCGACGAATATCTCGGGTGCTTCCGGCAGTCGCAAGGTGCGATCCACCCGCAATCGGCCTAACTGGTCGCGCTCGCCGGGTAGCAGGCGCGTGAGCGCGCTTGCTTCCATGCCGCCCGTCCAGAGAACCGACTGGCTTTCGATCCGTTCGCCATCCGTTGTGCGGATGCCGCCCGCGTCGATTTCCGCGACGGATGTTCCGAGCCGCCATTCAACACCCTGTGATTGGAGCGCTTCGATGATGATCGGCCGAGGGTTGGTGCCAAGGTCCGGACCGATCATATCAGCCTGCTCAATGATGACGACACGAGCTTGGATATCCTCGCCAAAAATGGCGCGCAGCCGGGCTGGCAACTCGGCGGCGATCTCGATGCCGGTGAAGCCGCCGCCCACAACGACGATCATATTCCGCGCGACACTGTTCGGTCGGGCAGCCAGGCTATGGAGATGCGCTTCGAACTGGGCAGCCTCGTCGAGTTGGTCGATGCTGAAGGCGTGCTGGGCCAGCCCCGGCACGTCGGGTCTGACGAGACGGCTGCCGGCGGCCAGGATCAGGCGGTCATAAACAAGCGTGCCATGATATCCCTCCTGGTCGACGAAGTGCGCGACGCGGGCGGTCGGGTCGATCGCCTCGACGCTTCCCGCCACGAACGTCACATCCACGGCATCGAACAGCGGTCCCAGCGGGCTCGTCATCGCGGCGACGTTCGGTTCATAGAAACGCGGGCGCAGGTCCAGCGAGGCGCGCGGCGCTATGACCGTCACCTCGATCTCTTCGAGGCCAATGCCGTGCTGATCGAGCAGGCGCGCTGCCGACAACGCGCTCCATGTACCGGCAAAGCCGGCCCCCACAATCACGATCCTCTTCATACAACAGCACTCCCTGGACCTGTCGGTCGCACGACCGGGCCCGCTATGCGTCGTCATCCACGATGCGGCTCGATGCCGGCGCGCGCATCCCCGCGATGCGCGCGTCCTCACGCGCCGCGTATCGATCGGCAAACCAGTCACGGACCTGACCGGACATATCGGGTCCCTTGCTCGGCGCAGATCCTGCTAGCGAGATCAGGCTGGTCTTTGCCAGATTCTCTCGCATGGCCTTTTCCGCCCGGAGCATCACGGCATGGATGCCGCAGACGCCCCGCATGGACCATGCTGGCGGCTTTCCTTCGAACAGGGCGCAGCGCCCTCTGATCTCCTGGCAATCGAAGAGCGGCTTATGGCCCTCGACAGCATCCACCACGTCGAGAACGCTGATCCGTTTGGGCGGGCGCGCCAGCCGGTAGCCGCCGCGTATGCCGCCGCTGGCCTCGACAATTCCGGCTTTCTCCAGCTTCGAGAGGATTTTCTTCAGGAATGCGAGCGGCACGCCCTGCATCTCGGCCAGGTCGCGGCTGCTCGGCGGCTGTTCCAGCGGGCCCGCGATCCAGAGCAGGCAATGAAGGGCGTATTCCACGCCGGCTCCGATATAAGCCATAATAGCGACTATACTTGTCGCCATTATAAGGCGCAAGAGGCAGTGTCGATATGAAGTCATCTGGTTGGGGGAAACCATATGTGCTCATCGGGCGTGACAATGTTTCCTGCGGGAATTGAACGACGCTGACTTTTGGTTGAGCTCATGCACAGAAGGCACTTGCGCGACTCAATGTTATGATAATAACATGCAGCATAAGCCGCTGAAGGAGAGGCTCATGTCGACATTCAAGATTCACACGCACGGCCGCCTGCAGGAGTGGGTGGCGGACGCGAAAGGCTATTTCGCCGAGGAAGGGCTGACCGATTACGCATTGGGTCAGGTGGTCATGCCCAATTCGGCCACCGCCATTCCGGCCGGCGCCTACCAGACCTATGAGCAGGGGCGCGATGCCAGCATCAGCTGCGCCTGCCACTGGACCGTGAACATGGCGGCGTCCAACGCCCATGGCCGGTTCTGGAGCGAAGCCTATTCGGTGAGCCCGTGCGGCATCTTCGTCGCGCCGGAGAGCGGCATGACGAAGCTGAGCGATCTTGCCGGGGTGCCCGTGGATGTCGGCTATCAGTCCGGCAGCCATTATGCGACGATCCAGGCGCTGGAGACCGCGCTGGCGCCTGACGACATCCGCCTCAACTTCGCGGGCATACCGGATCAGCGCGTCACCCGGCTGCTCGCGGGCGAGAGCCAGGCGGCCACCCTGTTCGGCATCCAGCTTTATATTGCCGAGCAGCTCGGTTTCCGGAAACTCGCCGATACGACCTTCATGATGATCGGCATGGTGCCGGATGGCGTCGATCCTGAGGATGTCCGTCGCTATTATGCCGCGCTGCGCCGCGCCCAACGTGAGATCGACCTGCACCATCAGCGTTATACGCATTTCTATCTCAACGAGATACCCGAGGCGCTGCATGATCGCATCAACGTCGCCACCTTCGGACCGGGCGAACGCATCGTGTTCGAGCCCTATTCGCCCGAAATGTATGAAAAGACGCACCAATGGGTCGAGGAGCGGGCGATTTTCGATCAGGCGAAAGTGGGCCGCGCCAGCTATGAGGAAGCGGCCCTGACGCTCGGTTGAAGGCACGGCGGCGGGCAAGCGCTGTCTCCGGCTGGACAGCGCCCCCGCCGTGCGCGATGACGCCCCCATGTCATCACGCCCGGAAATCACAACAGTTCCATCGGGAGAGCCGGTGGAAACACTGCCCGAAGCCGGCGCCTTCATCCAGCGCCACATCGGCTATCTGCTGCGCCGTGCCCATGCCCGCGCCCGGGCGAACACCGCGCAGGCGCTCGCCGCGCTCGGTGAGCGCTCGCCCGTTCAGGCGTCGGCGCTGGCGGCGCTGATGAGCGGGCCGCTGACCCAGGCCGAACTTGGCCGGCGAATCGAGATGGAGCCGGCCAACACCCATGGCCTTGTCAAGCGACTGGTCACCGCCCAGCTTGTCGAGACGCATCGCAGCCCGGCCAACCGCCGCCTGTCGCTCGTGGCGCTGACCGCGGCGGGCGAGGCCGTGGCGGGGCAGTTGGAAGCGACCCTGGCAGGCGCCGCCCGCGCCACCCTCGCGCCGCTCGATGAAACGGAACGCCGCCAACTAATCGCCCTGTTGCGGCGGATCGCCCTCGATCCTGCATGATCCAACGAGCAGAGGCTTCATCCCGATGATCAGCAGCCGGGCGGGAGGAGCATTACGCGGGCGCCATCACCACCTTGACAATCTCAGACCATTTCGCGCCTTTTAATATAACAATTTTGCCGCTTAACGTGTAATTTAATTAATTATGTTGATGTCATGCTCGGTGCTATCTTGAGCGGGATCTGATGATTTTATTGCGATTTCGACGACCTCTGGAGGCGACAGTTTCTCGCCGGGCGGAAAGGTGAACTCGTCCAAGCGCGGCGCATTCGCCCAACGGAGCAGTTTTGGAGAAGGGCTGACATGGCACAGACAATCTACCCGACTGCGACGAACGATCTCGCGCAGTTGCGTCGAGAATTGGCACCGGAAGCGGCCGCTGCCTTCGAAGCTTTCAGTCAGGTGGTTTTTGCGGACGGTGCTTTGCCAACGAAGACCAAATAAATCATCGCGCTCGCCGTCGCCCATGTCACGCAATGTCCTTATTGCATCAAGGGACATACTCGGGCCGCTCTCCGCCACGGCGCTACCCGGCAGGAACTGATGGAGGCGATCTGGGTCGCTGCTGAGATGCGGGCCGGTGGCGCTTATGCTCATTCGACTATCGCTCTGACTGAGATGGGAACTGATCCGCCGGCAGCATATTCGCATTCATGAGAATGCGCGGCAGACTGTTGTTCTATCTGCGAGAGTTCCGCTTTTTATGGTCGTAGAAAGTACGGCCGCCGAACGGAGATACGGCGAGATGGTGGAGCAGAAAGGCCGCGATGCGGAGCCCGACCTTACCCAAGGGGTGACGCTCACCGATTTCAACGGAAAGGCCATGCTGCGCGGCCGGGTCGGCAAGAAGGCCGTTCTTCTCGCGCGACTGGGCGGTGATGTCGTGGCGGTCGGCGCTACCTGCACCCATTATCAGGGGCCGCTCGATCAGGGAATGATCGACGGCGAAACGGTGCGCTGCCCGCTTCATCATGCCTGCTTTTCCCTGCGCACGGGCGAGGCGATCGGCGCGCCGGCGTTCGATCCCATCCCCTGCTGGAAGGTGGAGCGAGACGGCGACAGGATCATCGTGCGGGATCGCATTCAACCCGCGCCGGCCCCGATCAACCCGGCCGGGCAGCCGGGCCGTATCGTCATTATCGGGGGTGGCGCCGCGGGCTTCGCCGCCGCCGAAATGCTCCGGCGACACGGATTTGGAGGCGCGCTCACCATGCTGAGCGAGGATGGCGACGCGCCGTGCGACCGCCCCAATCTGTCGAAGGATTATCTGGCTGGCGATGCGCCGCTGGATTGGCTGCCACTGCGGCCGGCCGGTTTCTATGCTGACAGTGGGATCGACCTTCACCTTGCCACCCGGGTGGACGCGATCGACATGGCCGGCCGCGCCGTCATGACGCAGGACGGCGGCCGTCATGCGTTCGACCGCCTGCTGATCGCGACCGGCGCGGAGCCTGTCCGCTTGCCCATCCCGGGCGCGGATCTGCCGCATGTGTTCACGCTGCGGTCGCTCGCCGACAGCCGCGCGATCATCGCGCGGGCGGAGCAGGCGAAATCCGCCGTCATCCTCGGCTCGGGCTTTATCGGCCTTGAAACCGCCGCAGCGTTGCGCCGGCGCGGTCTCGATGTCCATCTGGTGTCGCTGGACGATGCGCCGCTCGTGCGCGTGCTGGGGCTGGACCTCGGGCAGTTCATCCGTACGCTTCATGAGGCGCATGGCGAAACCTTCCATCTGGAAACCTCCATCGCCTCGATCGACCACGACAGCGTGACCCTCGCAAATGGCGCACGCATCCCCGCCGATCTTGTCATCATCGGCGTCGGCGTTCGTCCGCGCCTCTCTCTTGCGGAAGGTGCCGGTCTTGCCCTTGATCGCGGCATTCTGGTGGATGCCTGCCTCGAAACCTCGGCGCCCGGCGTCTTTGCGGCCGGTGATGTCGCCCGCTGGCCGGGCGACATCACCGGTGAAACCCGGCGCGTCGAACATTGGGTTGTGGCCGAGCGTCAGGGGCAGGTCGCCGCAATTAACATGCTGGGCGGGAAGCAGCCCTTCCGGGACGTTCCCTTCTTCTGGAGCGTGCATCATGATGTCACGATCCGCTATGTCGGCCACGCGCCTTCATGGGATGTCATTGAGATTGAGGGGGATATCGCCGCAAAGGATTGCATGGTGCGCTACAAGCAGGACGGGCGGGTATTGGCCATCGCCACGATCGGCCGCGATTGGCAGGCTTTGGAGCAAGGGCAGATGCTGGCGGCCGCCCGCGAATAAGATATCGCCGCCAAAGCGGACAGGCTGATGCAAGTTCAGCCAACGTTTCCCATGAAACTGGGAAATAAAATATTATTCTCCATGTGAATATGCGCGACCAGATCGTCGGCAAATTTGCCGAGGCCGGCATAAAGCGCCCGCCATGTCGCGCAACCATCGTCCGGCGTCCGCATATCCCTTGTCAGCTGCCGGATCCTTTGCAGGTCGGCGCCATGCTCTTCATGTTCCGCTATCATCGCCATGATAGGATCATGGTGCCGCAGACGCCCACCTCTGCGCATCTGCGGGAAGAGCATCAATTCCTCCTTCTGCATATGGATCGTCAGTTCACCGAGCATGCGTTTCAACAAAACGGCCAGCCCCGCCGGCACAGCCGGATGCTCATGTTGAACCTGCTCTACGCGTTCCGCCAAGCGGATAAGTTCTGGCAACTCCTTACTGTGCACGCGATGATAACGCGTGATGATCGTGTCGACGAGCGCAGCGCTGTCGATGTCCACCGATGGCCCGCTGTCCGCTTGCTGGAGCTTGGTGAGGTCGGCGATGATCCGCGCGAGATCAAGGAACGCCGCCTCGGCAGCATCTTTCAGCCTGGCCTGTCCATGGCAGCAATAATCAAGCTTCGCAGCATGAAATACCGCCGTCGCGCCCGGCAGCCTAACGGCGATTTCACCAAGCGACATGTCGGCCAAATCAAAAGGAAGCGCGGGAATTTGATCAAGTTCCACGACTGTCTCCATTCTCCCGTAAGCTGGGACGCCTGAATCGGACTAAAAGATGCATTGTAAATACATCATTAAGTTCGAGGCTGCAACTTCCGTGGGATACCGTCATTCACGACCATCGACGAGACGCCCGAAGCGCTCAGCAAGTGCGTTCCCGTTTGTGCTTCCCCCGTCCGGCAAAGATAAACATATATTTTTCTTGCATGTTTTTTCGATGGACGTAAATGGCGGCCAGCACATGTTTCTCAGCAGCGTGAAGGCGATGCTCGCAATGTATGACGATGGTCTGGCAAAAGTGAGGAGCACGCTCCAAACGGATCGGCCACCATGTCCCTGAGCCGTGTGTCCGGCGAGGATCAGCGCAACACCGGCTGAGATCCTCTTCCACATTTCACAAATTGTCCAGTTCGGCCCCACGCACAGCGTGGCCGGTCTCGCACATCCGCGAGATCCGGATGGCTTGAACGCAATCCTGGAGTAACCATGACCAAATTGCTCAATCCCCGCACCATCGCAA
Organism: Sphingobium sp.; assembly: GCA_035555575.1. GTDB lineage: Bacteria > Pseudomonadota > Alphaproteobacteria > Sphingomonadales > Sphingomonadaceae > Sphingobium. Next base: position 307,528 of record DATMGL010000020.1, on the reverse strand, counting down.
TCGTGAAGGCAACGGCGCCGGCCCTGGCAGAGCATGGAACGCAGATCACCACGGCAATGTATGCCCGCCTGTTCATGGATGAGCATATTCGCATGCTGTTCAACCACAGCAATCAGGGTGAAGGTGGCGCTCAGGTCCACGCACTGGCCGCCGCGATCCTCGCCTATGCCCGCAATATCGACAATCTTCCCGCGCTCGGGCAGACCGTGGAGCGGATTGCGCAGAAACATATCGGCTATCATATTTTGCCCGAGCATTATCCCTTTGTGGCGACCGCGCTCCTGGGCGCGATCGGTGAGGTGCTGGGCGATGCCGCGAGCGAGGAAGTGCTGTCGGCATGGGGCGAGGCTTATTGGTTCCTGGCCGATATCCTCAAAGGGCGCGAGGCCGCGATCAGGGAGGAGATCGCGTCAGAGCGCGGTGGATGGACCGGCTGGCGGACGTTCGAGGTCATCGGCAAGCAGAAGGAAAGCGCCACTATCACATCGTTTATCTTGCGGCCGACCGATGGTGCGCCCGTCCTGCGCCACAAGCCCGGCCAATATTTGACCTTTCGCTTGAGCACATCCGGACAGCCGGCGATGAAGCGGAATTACTCCATTTCCTGTGCACCCAATGACGACTGCTATCGCATTTCCGTCAAGCGCGAGGCGAGCGGGCAGGGCGGCTCGCTTTTCCTCCATGATCGGGTGAAGATCGGCGACAAGCTCGAAGCAACGCCGCCAGCCGGCGAATTCTTCCTGAAAGAGGAGCAGCAGCGCCCCGTGATCCTGCTCTCCGGCGGTGTCGGCCTCACCCCGATGGTCAGCATGGTCGAGACCATTGCCGCGACGCGGCCGGGTCTGGAAACATATTTTGTACACGGCACCATGAACAGTGATACCCATGCGCTGGATAGCCATGTCCGCGCTCTGGCGAAGACCCATGGCGCGATTTCAATCGCAACATTCTACCACGAGCCGGGACCACGCGATGCGGTTGGCGAAACCCATGATGTCGATGGATTGATCACGGTCGACTGGCTCCGCGCCCATACCCCGCTAAAGGATGCGGATATCTTCCTGTGTGGCCCCAAGCCGTTTCTGAAATCGCTCGTCAACGGGCTGTCGCGAGCCGGTATCGCGGACGAGCAGATTCATTATGAATTTTTCGGCCCGGCTGACGAGCTGATCGCAGCCTGATGTCATGAGATGCATCTGGTCCATGCCGGTCGAGGCTTTTACGTGTTGACCGGATGGGCCAGCCTGCGGAGGCTCTTCATGGACCGAAATCGGTAGCCGCCGCCATGGGATGACGATGATGAATGATGAGAACAGCGCGCATCCGGGCAGGGGATGGTCCGCTATTGCCGATATGTCTCCCGCCTACTTCTCCTTGGTGATGGCGACGGGGATCGTCTCGCTGGCTGCATTCCTCATGGGGCAGCGCACGCTCGCCCTGACGCTCTTCTATCTCAACATCGTGCAATATGCCGTTCTTTGCGTGCTCTATGGCGTGCGCGCCGTCCTCTACCCACAGCGGTTCTTCGGTGACATGATTGCCCATTCGACCGGGCCGGGCTATTTCACCGCCGTCGCGGGCACCGGCGTCCTCGCCAGTCAGATGATGATGATGGGCGGGCCCCTCGCCGTCGGCAGGGGCTTGTGGTTGCTGACCGGCCTGCTCTGGGTCGGGCTGACCTATACGATCTTCACGGCGCTTACGGTCCGGCGCGAGAAGCCCGCGCTCGACGAGGGCATAAACGGCAGCTGGCTGCTGGCGGTGGTGGCCACGCAGTCCGTAGCGGTCACCAGCGCGCTTCTGGCCATCTTTTGGGCCCCTCATCGGCTTGGTCTCAATCTGCTCGCCCTGTCGATGTGGCTGTGGGGCGGCGTGCTGTATATCTGGCTGATGGCGCTGATCTTCTACCGCTACACCTTCTTCCCGCTCTCTCCCCGCGATCTGCTTCCTTCCTACTGGATCAACATGGGCGCCATGGCCATCTCCACCCTGGCCGGTTGCCAGCTCGTTCTGAATGCACCGCAGACGCCCTATCTGGCCGCGCTTCTGCCCTTCCTGAAGGGGGTTGTCCTTCTCTACTGGTCGGTGGGAAGCTGGTGGATTCCTATGCTGTTGGTGCTTGGCGTCTGGCGCTATGGATATAAGGCTTTTCCGCTGCGCTATGATCCGGTTTACTGGAGCGTCGTGTTCCCGCTCGGCATGTATGCAGCCTGCACCTGGCAGTTGGGTCGCGCCATGGACTTGGATTTCCTCGCCCCGCTGTCCCGCACGTCGCTTTACGCGGCGCTGACGGCATGGGCAGTCACATTTCTTGGCATGCTGCACGTGCTTGTGAGGCGCCTGAGCCACAGGCCGGTGTGAGGACTTATTTGCAATTCTTGAATAGCCCCTAGATTTCTGGACGCCTTCTATCTTAATTTTGAGGAGAGGAGACGACGATGGGGAAGCCCAATTTCAGCGATGAGTTCAAGCGTGATGCGGTGGCGCAGATTGCCGAGCGAGGGTATCCGGTAGCCGGGGTTTAGCTCCGCTGGCCTTCGGCTCGCAGCGTCTCTGCGTCAGCCCACACTCGCTGTATGCCTGGAAGCGGCAACTGGCGAAGGTGGCGTCTGGCGGATGCCGGCAAGGATGCCGAGATCCGCTACCTGAAGCGCGAGCTGGCTCGGATGACTGAGGAGCGTGACATCCTAAAAAGAAGCCACCGCGTATTTCGCCAGGGATGCAAAGTGAGAGACGCCTTCGTTGCCGAGCATCGTCATCAGTTCAGGTTTCGCTCGATGTGTCGGTGCCTGCACATCCAACCGAGTGGTTTCTATGCTTGGCAGAAGAGCCCGCTGAGCCAGCGGGCTCGGGACGGTGCCCGGCAGACAGAGCGATGACCTGCTGGATTACGGCGAGAGCTGTTGCCCAAACCGCGTTGCCCGGTTGACTAGATGTTTGGTCCCGCTGATTGATGGTGCATTATCCGCGGGCGAGTGGAGAGATGCACTATGGGCCAGATTCTACACGGCAGCGCCACGACGACAGAGGCAGTCCGTCAAGCGATACAGCATAGTGAAGAGAGCCTGAGGGCGCTGGCGAAGCGCCACGGGGTCAACCAGAAGACGATCGCCAAGTGGAGAAAGCGGTCCTCGACAGCCGATCTGCGTACCGGGCCGAAGGAACCGAGGTCCACGATCCTGACGATCGAGGAGGAGGAGGCGGTGGCCATACGTCGCTGCCGCTGGACGAGGGACTGTCTCTATGCGCTATAGGCGAGGATCCCTCATCTGACGCGCTCCTCGCTTCACCGCTGCCTGCAACGTCATGGCATCAGTCGGGTGCCCGACGTCGATGGCGACAAGCCGGCCAGAAAGAAGTTCAAGGCGTATCCGATCGGTTACTTCCACGTCGATCTTGCCGAGGTAAGGACTGAGCAGGGCAAACTCTACCTGTTGGTGGCCATCGACCGGACGTCCAAGTTCGCCTTTGACGAACTCCATGAAAAAGCCACCCGCCGGGTCGCCGGTGACTTTCTGCGCCATCTCGCCGCAGCCGTGCCGTACCGGATCCACATCGTGCTCACCGACAATGGGACGCATTTCACCGACCCGACCGGCGATGGCTGGACGCCTGAAGACATCAAGGAAATGCGGGCACAAAAGTTGCCGTTCCGCTGCCATGCCTTCGAAGCCGCATGCGTCGACCTCGACATCGAACACCGCCTCACCAAGCCACGTCACCCGTGGACGAACGGCCAGGTCGAACGGATGAACCGGACGATCAAGGAGGTGACCGTCAAACGCTATCATTACGAAACGCACGACCAACTCCGGCAGCATCTCACCGACTTCGTCGCCGCCTACAACTTCGCTCGTCGCCTTAAGACCCTCCATGGTCTCACGCCCTACGAAGCAATCTGTAAAGCGTGGACGGCTGAGCCAAATCAATTCATATCAAATCCGCACCATCAATCACCGGGACCAAACAACTAGGCTGGCAGGTATCAAGGCGTAAATCGGCTACAAGCGCAGGCCCAGAAGCTATGGTGGCAAGCTGTCTCTAGCTGTCGACAACATTCTGGATGGGTGGCTGCGTCAGATCGGACCTGGGTAACGCGCAGTTCACCAGCATCTAGAAAAATAGGGGTTGCTCAGTATAATAGCTCGCCTCGCGTATAATGAAATTGCGCGAGGCGAGCTATTCTTGGAATATAAGTTACCAGCTTCCGCTCGGTGCGCCTGGGGCTGCGCGATGATCAAGTTGCTCGTTGAAAATCTCGCGGCGACTGAATAGCCATTTGCCATCGACTCTGATCAGCTGATCTTCATAATGACCATAAGCGGAAATTTGTGCCCGCCGTTCCGGGTTATTGTTGTTAACGGATGTCCAGTAAGATTTGGCAATCGCTTTGTCGCCGTCCACTTCGACGATCAGGTTGGTGATATTGTGACGTCCGCGTGCCGGCCGAAGCTGGGACGTATCCTTTTTTTGAGCTTCTTCCGCACGCGCCCGCAGGCTGTTCACCATGTCACGGATGGCCTCGCGACCCTGTAATTCACCCGCTGCATAGACAAGGATGCCGTCCTTTGTGAAGGTTGAGGCATAGGTGTCTGCGTCGCGCCCATCCAGCGCAAAGAGATAGCGAGCCGCCAAATTTTCGATTTCCGCTCGATCTGCCGCATAGGCCTGCCCCTTAGACGCCGCCATGGAGGGCAGGGGCATCAGCATAAGCGCCATAGCGAACTTCAGGGCCAGCGACGGCCGAACATGACGCATAAAGTCTCTCCATCATAGAGCCGCCTTCATCGACTGGCGGCTCATACCGATATGCAAACTCTGCGCCAATTCCTCTGGCGCTTGTGCTTATGGCCTTTTGCAAGTCGCAGATGATGCAACTGCATTCGACAATGCGCTAGAGTTTATCGACGGCGACACCAAGTGCGCGTGAGCGATATTCGAACTGATGACGTTTCATGCCGATCATGCGGGCGGCCGCGGACAAATTGCCGTCCGATCGCCTAAGAGCCTTGGAGGCGATCGACCGAAAAAGATCATCTTCAAAGCTGGCAATGGTCATATCGCTTCTTGTTGTTTTATCATCGAAAAATCTATCTGCGAGCAAATCGACATCGATGTTTTCGTGATTTTCTACGATCGGCTTTTGTGCAGCATTGCCGTTGAGTTTTCCTTCCTCGCCCAGGAAAAATATCTGGACATGCCCATCCCCGATTTCAGAAAAGACATGGGATAGTTCGATCGGATCACCGTCCGACAATATGACGGCACGCTCGATCAGGTTTTTCAGTTCCCTGATGTTCCCGGGAAAACGATAGTTGAGGAGCGCGCGATAGGCACGATTGGTAAATCCGGGAATCGGCTTGTCATAAATTTCTGAAAAATGACGTAGAAAATGGTCGAGTAGCATCGGTATATCGTCGCGCCGCTCGCGAAGCGGGGGCAGGTTGATCGGGAATACATTCAGTCGATAGAAGAGATCTTCCCTGAAATCGCCAGTCTTGACGGCGTTGACCAGGGAATCGTTGGTGGCGGCAATAATCCGGACATCGACCTTGATCGTCTTGGTGCCGCCAATGCGTTCAAGCTCACCTTCCTGAAGCACACGCAGCAATTTTGCCTGAGCCACCAGCGTGAGCGTGCTAATCTCATCGAGGAATAATGTGCCGCCGCACGCACGCTCAAACCGGCCGATACGCGTTTGGGCAGCACCCGTAAAAGCGCCTTTCTCGGCGCCGAACAGTTCGGATTCGATCAGCGTATCCGGGATTGCGGCGCAATTGATGGCGATGAACGGGCTGGAACTGCGTTTGCTGCTATTGTGCAACTCTCGGGCGAAAAGCTCCTTGCCGACCCCGCTCTCCCCTGTGAGGAGAACGGTTGCTCTGGTTGGAGCCACAGCCCGAAGTTGATGCAGGGCGGATTTGATGGATGGCGAGGTGCCGACGATGCTTCTCTCCGCGTCATCCGGCGGTGCCGCTTCAGACCGGACATCACCTGGCACGATGTACGAGGAAGGCGTCCTGTCATCGTCATGCTCATTATCGATGCCGAGATAGTGCAGGTCTTCGGAGATATCGTCCCACAAGCCGATCGATTTGCCGATCACGCGGCAAACATTGCTGCCCGACGAGCGGCATGAGACCTCGCGGAAGACCGTCATCTCGCCCGTCAGCGTAGAGACGAAGCCGGTCGCATAGCCGACCTCAAGCCAGCAGGCCGCTTCCGTTCCGACACCGAAGTGATCGATGTGCACATCATCTTCCACGCCATGCAGCCAAAGCCATTCGCCTTCCAGAAACTTGGCCGTGTCCGGATCGCGCCTGACGCTCACTTCCTGCACCCGAATATGGCCTTGCAGTGCATGGATATGAGGGCCGAGTGGCGCGGACCCCTTGCTGTCGGCAGGCCACCGCCGCGCGACGACCTGGGCGTCCGTCACGCCTGACTGATAGCCGATGCGCGTCAACAGACGGCGTGCGCTGTCGGTCCCGGCGAGATGGACAATTTCCGCGCGCATGGAGCCGAATGTTTCAGCATCGAGCAGCAACATCCGTTTGTCGTCCATCCAGATGCGCCCGTCCTCTGGACTGAATGTCAGAAGATCAAGGATTTCATGCTTGAAGGATTCTTCGGAAAGGATCGGGGTCGGGATCATGTAACGCCATCCTGTGATTACGAAAACGGCACTGGCTGTTGGGACCAAGCCCATGTCTCCGAAGGATTTTCATAAATGTCAAATCACGGTGAGCGGGTTTAGAAAATTGGGAATTACGCGGCAGTTTCCACATGGCTGTGACCGTGCACGTTCCCGGAGCTGGAATAATATATAGTATTATCAGGGTGTTGTGTGAATGGCACGGCAATTGCTTGGAGGCCTTGTGGAAAAGCAGAAGGCTGCTCGCATACGGGGAGAATGAAGTGAAGTTTGATCATCTAGGCCATGGCCGCTGGACGTGTGTCAAATTGCGGGAAGGTGCGAGCGTGATCGCATTGGCGCTGGCGGTTTCCTGTGGAGGGATAGGGCAGGCGGTCGCGCAGACGGCCGGCGCAGCGACCGCGGAAGCTGCGCGCGGCGACGACGCGGAGATTGCTGCGGGCGACGGCGCGATCGTCATAACCGGATCGCGGATTGTTCGTGATGGCATGAGCGCGCCGACACCGGTGACGGTGGTCGCAACCGACTATCTGCGTGATACGGCGCCTACGACGCTGGCAGAGGGCGTAGCCCAGCTTCCGCAATTTGCCAATTCAAGCGTGCCGCAGAGCACCGGCATCGGGTGGACCGGGGCAGCGGGTGCGAGCTATCTCAACCTGCGCAGCCTTGATCCGAAACGCAGCCTCGTGCTGATGGACGGACGGCGCGTGGTGCCGACGACGAGCAGCGGCAGCACGGACATCAACCTGCTGCCGGAATCCCTTGTGCAGCGGGTAGAGATTGTAACCGGCGGCGCATCAGCGGCTTATGGCTCGGATGCCGTAGCCGGCGTGATCAACTTCGTGCTGGATACCAGCTATACCGGCGTGAAAGGCCAGTTGCAGTCCGGCATTACGAGCCGTGGCGACAATGGCAATTATAAGGGGCAGCTGTCGTTCGGCGCGCCGCTTGGCAGTCGCGCCCATTTCATCGGCGCTCTCGATTATTATAAATCCAACGGCATCCGGGATCGTTCCGGCCGCGACTGGGCTCTGCAGGGCTGGGGGCCGATCGACAATCCGGATCCCAACGGCCCGCGCCAGATCATCGTGCGCGACGTTAAATCTTCTGTGCTCACCTATGGCGGGCTGATTACGGGCGGCCCCCTTCAGGGAATGGAATTTGGGCCGGGCGGCGAGTTGATTCCGTTCGATTACGGCACCTTGCAAAGCGCCGTCGCCCATGTAGGCGGTAGCGGCGTTGATGTTGGCACCAGCTTCTCGGTCGTCCCGGCGCTCGAGCGAGGCAATGCGTTCGGGCATCTGCGCTATGAGGTGACAGATGACATCAACATCTTCGCCGAGGCGCTCTATGGCCGAAGCAAGGCGAACTGGCACAGCACGGCGGCGGGCCAATATTCGCAATGGGCCATGACGATCTATGACGACAATGCCTTCCTGCCTGAGAATGTTCGGCAGATGATGGCCGACAAGAATATCACGTCATTCCCGCTCGGCCGCATGGCGAACCATGATATCGGCTTTACGGAGCAGCTCAGCGATAGCCAGACGCTCCGTTTGACCACTGGCTTTGACGCCCGTTTCGGCGACTGGCGGGTCGATGGTTATTATCAATATGGCCGCAACGAACAGTATATCGAGATCTACAATAATCCGATTCTCAACAATTTTTACCGCGCGGTCGATGCGGTGCGCAGCCCTGTCACAGGCGATATCATCTGCCGGTCGACCCTGACCCATGCAAATGATGGCTGCGTGCCCTTCAACCCGTTCGGCGTCGGCGCACCATCGGCGCAGGCTATCGACTATGTGGTTGGGGCGGCCTGGCAGAACCAGGTAATCCGGCAGGACGTTGCTGAAGTCAGCGTCTCGGGAACGCCATTTTCCTTGTGGGCCGGACCGGTTTCGATCGCATTCGGCGGCGGTTATCGCAAGGAGTCGGTGGATCAGGATGCGGACGCGCAATCGCAGATGGCGCGCACCGCAATCGGCCAAGGTTATCTGGGCTTCCCGACGGCTTATGAAGGTGGCCGCGGCGTGTTCGAGCGCGGCAACCCGGTGATCATCGCTGGCGGTTACGATCTTTGGGAAGTGTTTGGCGAAACGCTCATTCCCATCGCACGCGACTTGCCCGGCATTCGTTCGCTCGAACTGAGCGGCGCGGCGCGCTTCACCAAATATAGCTCCAGCCGGGGCGTGACGACATGGAAGGCCGGCCTCAACTGGGAGCCCTATCAGGATCTGCGCCTGCGGGTCACGCGCTCGCGGGATATTCGCGCGGCCAATCTGGTCGAGCGTTTCTCGGAAGGTGGCGGAGCTGGCCAGATCCGCGATCCACTCTTCCCCAGTGAGGGCACGCGGGTCATCGTCGCGCGGACGGGCGGTAACCCGGAATTGGAGCCGGAGCGGGCGGATACGCTAACGGTCGGTGCCGTCTATCAGCCCGGTTTCATCCCCGGCCTAAGCATTTCCGCCGACTATTATGACATTGATATCAAGGGCGCGATCGCGACTCTGGGGGCGCAGAATATCGTCGACCAGTGTTTCGCGGGTGCGACCGCGCTCTGCGAGCAAATCCGGCGAGATTCGAGCGGGCGTGTGTCCGAGGTGCTGAACGTGTTTTTGAACGTCGGATCGTTCGTCTCGAAGGGCGTCGACCTGGAAGCGAGCTATAACCGGCGGTTCGCAAATGACAGCAGCATCAATCTGCGGTTGCTGGCCTCCTATGTCGAGGAGCTTTCGACGCAGCTTCCCGGCGCTGCTCGTGTCGATCGGGCGGGGCAGACCGGCGTTCCAGGCGGTGTGCCGCATTGGCAGGGCAGCTTTAGCGCGCGCTATGCCAAGGGGCCATTCTCGGCGCTCTTGCGGGAGCGCTTCATTGAGGCCGGGCGCTACGATAATACGCTGGATGCGACCCGGATCGATTTCCAGCGCGTCAAATCCGCATTCTACACGGATCTGACCTTGCGTTATGATGTTGAGGTGAAGCGGGGCTCGGTCGAGTTCTATACGACGATCAATAATCTCTTCGATAAATCGCCGCCGCTCGCGCCGACATTCTTCGTGTTCGGCACGCAAACGACGAACCAGTCGTTGTTCGACACTATCGGGCGATCCTTCACCGTCGGCGCCCGGTTTAACTTCTAGACCGCATCCGGTGGAGCGTTTCGGCGCTCCACCGGTCGGCTGACTTTGCCGCTCAGCGAACCAGCGGGCGGCAGAGCAGTGTGATCCCGCAAGCTCCATGGCTGCGGGGTGGCTGCCTGCGCTCGATAGAATGACAGACTTTTTTACCCGACAGGGGAATGGAGAGGTAGGATGACAACGAGATTTGGCAATTTGTGCCATGTTGCGATCGGTTTGACGGCGCTGTCCGCTGCCATGACTTATCCCGCACATGCGGAGAAGGCCGAGGCGTGCGACCGAGCGTGTCTGACATCTTATGTCGACCGCTATTTATCAGCACTGGAAAAGCGGGATCCCAATTTTCTGCCGCTGGCGGATGATGTCAAATTCACCGAAAATGGCGTCGAACTGGAACTGGGGGATGCTGCCTGGGGCACGGTGACCAGCGCAGGCTCATACCGGGTGATCGCGGCTGACCCCGAACGCGGGGAAGTCGCTTTCATTGGCACGATGGTCGAAAATCGAGATCGACATGCCATCATGGCGCTCCGTCTGAAGGTCGCCGCCGGCAAGATTTCGGAAATCGAGACGGTGTGGGGACGCACCATCGAAGGCGCTCAGGCGCTCAATGGTCTTGGCAAGCCGCACGCGGCCTTCACCACGCCCGTCAACGAGAATAAGCGCCATTCGCGGGAAGAGCTGGTCGCGATCGCCAATAAATATTTCACCGGGCTTGAGGATAATGACGGGCACCGGGAGGTGCCGTTTACCGAGACGTGCAATCGTTTGGAAAATGGACGGCAGACCACCAACAGCAAGGCGCCTCCGCGTGATCCCAGCCAACCCAACACGATGGCGCTGGGCTGCGATGCCCAGTTGCGCTCGGGGCGCTTCAGGCTTGACACGGATATTCGCGAGCGCCGTTTCCGGGTAGTCGATCAGGAGCGCGGGCTGGTGTTCGCGTTCGTCTTTTTCGACCATGCCGGCACGGTTTTTGAATATCCGCTGACGACGGGCGAGATGATCAGCACCAATTTGCGGCAGCCTCACACCTGGCAGATCGCCGAGATATTCAAGGTTCAGGATGGCAAGATCGACCAGATCGAGGCGGTCCTCAATGAAGTGCCTTATGGGATGAAGTCGGGCTGGAATGATTGTTCCGGCGTGTTCCCGCGACCTTGCACCGAGCCAGGTGCCCCGCAACGCAAGACGCGCGTCGGGCTGGATTATTCCGACTGAATATTCGACGCGGATGTCCCCGCTGTTCATTTGGAAAATAGCCGGGCGGCGGGGCCGCACCCGGGAACCAGCGCGTCTTGGAGGCGCTGGTCTTCTGGATGCACAACATCTGAGGTTGCGAATTTTATGAAGTCGCCGCCCGGTTGATTTCAAGATTGTGAGAATGTGCAGCAGCGTGGCGCATGATTTCCTCGAGAATCCGTGCTGGCATGATCCCTGCATAGGGATCGCCGCACGAAAGTCTGGCGAGCGCGAGCAGGCGAAAGGGATTGAATGTCTGACATTGGGTTGAGCGGACGGCAGGCAATGGACGACGCAGCGGGAAACAGGGCGGCTAGCCTCCTTCGCGGGGCGGTATCATCCGGGCGAACGGCGCAATGACGGCGCCAGCATCAGCCGCGACGAAAAATGGCGTCGGGGATATCGCAGCGCCATCAGGTCAGGCCTCTTTCTCGGTGGCGCAAGGGGCAGGGCGGCGCGCATGGGGGACGCTGTTGCTCCTGACGCTGGTTGCGTCCGTCAGTCTGCTTGATCGCCAGATCATCACGATATTGGCGGTCGATATCAAACGTGATCTCGGCCTGAACGATAGCGAGATTGGGCTGGTCTACGGCACTTTCTTCGCGGTTTTTTACGCCCTTTTTTCCATTCCGCTAGGCCGGCTAGCGGATGGCTGGATAAGAACCCGGCAGATTGCCATATCGCTGGTGGGCTGGTCTGCGGCCACTGTCGGATGCGCTTTTGCGACCGGCTTTGGCAGCCTTGCATCCGCCCGCATCGGCGTTGCGATCGGTGAGGCTGGCGCCGGGCCCTCCGCTTACTCGCTGATTGCGGATATTTTCCCGAAGCGCCAGCGTGCCACGGCATTTGCCATTTATGGCGCATCGGCAGGAATCGGGATCGGCTTGTCGATGGCGCTGGGTGGCCTTGTGGTCGATGCTTGGAACAGCAGCTTTCCCGGTGGTCGTGGCTGGCTCGGCCTTGCTGGATGGCAAGCAGCGTTCATCGTCGCGGCATTGCCCGGTTTCGTGCTGGCGGCGCTGATGCTGTTTTGCAGGGAGCCGCAGCGTGGGGAATCGGAAGGTCTGGTGCAGCCCAATGACCCGCAGCCCTTCCGGCGGGCCGGGGACGAATTGCTCGCGCTCGTTCCGCCCTTGTCACTATGGAGCCTCAGGCGGCTGAAGGCGGGGCGGGGGGCCTATCTCTGGAATATCGCCGCGCTGGCCTGTGCGATTGGCCTTATCGCCGGAGCGACTTTTGCGGTGCACGGGATTGTGCCGCCCGGCGCGCTATCCGTTTACGGGACATTCGCCGGTTTGCCATTGACCAGCCACCTCATCCAGTGGGCGGTGCTGGGCTTTGGTTGCTATGTCGCCTTCAGCTGGGTGCAGTCGCAGCGGCTGCGCGATATGCCGGCTTTCGCGATTATGTGGTCGAGCCGCGCCTATATCGCGATTCTCGTCGTCGCCGCGTTCAACCTGATGGTGAATTACGCCTATGTGGCGTGGGCGGCGCCGTTCGCTGTCCAGCAATATGGTACGCCATTGTCCGAGGTGGGTATCAAGCTGGGTATCGCGGCGGTGATTGCGGGCGGCGGTGGCACCATCCTTGGCGGATGGCTGGCGGATAAGGCACGCGCCCGGCTGATGACGGGGCGCCTGTGGGTGTTGCTGTTCACGACGGCCGTGCCGGTGCCGATGGCCTTCATCACACTCAGTCAGCCAGATTTCGATGGTTTTCTGCTGTGGTTCGTCGCCTCGAGCATCATTCTGACCGGGTTTCTGCCATGTTGCACGGCGACCCTGCATGATCTGGTGCTTCCCCGGATGCGGGGTAGCGCCGTTGCGATTATGTATCTTGGCATCACGATTATCGGCATGGGGACGGGCCCTTATATGGTGGGCCTGATTTCCGACATTACCGGCGATCTTGGCACGGGCATTCGCAGCATTTTTGTCAGCTCCGCCATCACCTGGGCGGCCATTTTCGTCGCCATTCGCGCTCTCGCCAAAGACGAAACGACGTTGATCGCGCGCGCCCGCGCGGCCGGAGAAAATATATGAGCAATGGTAGCACAAGGGAGGTTGCGACCCGTGCGGTCATGACCGTTACTGAAAAGATTGAGGGGTTTGTCGAACGGCCGGATGGACGCCGGGTCTTCTTTGCGCGTGAAGGGACGGGCGCGCGGCCTGCCGTCCTGCTCATTCATTCGCTCGGCACGACCCATCGCCTGTGGGACCCGCAAGTGCCTGCGCTTGATGAGGTGTTCGATGTGCTGCGGCTCGATCTGCGCGGTCATGGCGGCTCCGATGTGGGGGACGGGCCTTATGACATTGCGGCGCTGGGGGAGGACGCCTGCGCGGTTCTCGAAGCATGCAGGGTCGGCAGCGCGCATATCGTGGGCCTGTCGATGGGCGGGATGGTCGCCCAGTGGCTGGCCGCGCATCGCCCGGAACGGGTTGAGCGACTGGTCATCGCCAATAGTGCGGCCTTTATCCCCGCGCGCGAGCTATGGGATCGCAATATAGCGATGGCGCTGAGCGAGGGCATGACGGCGCTCGCCGAGCCGACGATGCGCGGCTGGCTCAGCCCATCCTTCCCGGACAGGCATGTCGCCGCGATGCAGGCACTGGTGGCGGGGATGGAGGCGATGTCCCCCCAGGGCTATGCCGACGCCTGCCGGATTTTGCGGGACACGGATCTGCGCGATGACCTGCGCAGGATCGCTGCGCCCACGCTGATTATCAACGGGGAAGCAGATGGCCCGCGTGGCCGGGCCGCGGCCGACGGCATGTCCGAGGGAATCGGTGGAAGTGTCCGGCGCGAACTGCCGGGGGCAGGCCATTTGTCGAATATCGATCATCCCGACGCCTTCACGCGCCTCGTCCGGGATTTCCTGACCACCACCACAACCATAATGTCATGAGAGGGGCCGCTTCGGGCATGTTTATCGGAAAGAAGATCAAGATTGGCGCAGGCCTGTTGGCGCTCGCGCTGAGCGCGCCGGGCTATGCCTCAACGGACGCCGCAGCGTGCGACAGGGCCTGTCTGGAAGGGGTTGTCGACCGCTATATGACAGCCCTTGCGGGGCATGATCCCCGGCAGGCTTCGTTGGCGGCTCATGCGCGCTACACAGAAAACGGGCAGGAATTACGGTTCGGCGATGGCCTTTGGGGGACGATCACCGGGCTGGGTTCCTACAAGGTTTATATCACCGATCCGGAAGCCGGCCAGGTCGGCTTTTTCGGCACCATTCGCGAGTCCGGGGTGCCGGTCGTCTTCGCCCTGCGCCTGCGCGTGCAGGACGGGCAGGTCACTGAAGCGGAGAGTTTCATCCCGCGTGGCAATTCAAACTTCCCCACCGACGGAACGCCAGCAGCGGTCCTGCAGGAGGAGCGCGGGCCCCGCCCCACGCTGACGCAGCTTGTTCCTGCCGTGCAGCGTCTCTCGCGAGACGCGCTGGTCGGGATTGCGGATGGCTATTTTGAAAGCATGGAGCAGGGCACGTCCCGTCTCGCACCCTATTCGGAGCGCTGCACGCGTATCGAAAATGGCAACATCAGTGCGGGGAATCCCGAGCCCGATCCAAGCCGCCCGGGCAATAATATGCGCCAGCTACACTGCGCGCAGCAGTTTGATACGGGCTTCTCCAAGGGCTTTTCGGTCGTTCCCATGCGTCGATATCCGGTCGTTGACCGGGAGAGGGGTATCGTCTTCGCGGTTGCCGCGCTTCAGCATACCGGCCTGCACAAAACGATGCGGGTGAAGCAGGCGGACGGTACCGTCGAAGAGCGCCCGGCCCGGCCAGCCTTCGTCGTGCCGTTCCAGTTCACGATGGCGGAAATATTCAAGGTCGAGGAGGGCAAGCTTCACGATGTCGAGGCCATCCTGCTGACAGTGCCTTACGGCATGCCGTCCGGATGGGATCAGGAATCGATGACGGATCCAGCGTTGATGCACGGAGTGACGGCGACGGCGCGATGAGATGCGGCCCGGCCATGAGGCAAGCTGCCTGATGGCGGACGCCATGCAACTGCGATCAAGCGTAGCGCCCGCAACCTGGCGCGATCGTGCACGTCCCGAGCGGGGGCGGGCGCCGCGCACGGCATCGTGCCGGTGGATTGATATGCGAATGACGAAGGACATGGAAAAATCATGATACGCATTTTCCCTGAGGCGAAAGCAGGCGCCCGGGGTCCGTTACCGCCGTTCAGAGCTGAATGTGAGATCACCGCTCTGGAATGGGAAGGTGAAATCCCGACCGCTCTGGAAGGCACATATTTCCGCTGTGGGCCGGATCGGCAATTCCCGCCCCGATGCCCTGATTCCTGGCCGGCTGCCAATGCCGACGGTATGGTCAGCGCATTCACGATCAGCAAGGAGCGCATCGATTTTCGCATGCGCTATGTGATGACCGAGCGGCTGTGCGCCGAGCGGGCGGCCAGCCGCGCGATGTTTGGCGCCTATCGCAATCCGTTCACGGACGATCCTGCCGTGGCGGGAATAGACCGGACCGTCGCCAACACCGCGATCGTTTGGCATGCCGATACGCTGTTTGCCTGCAAGGAGGATGGCCTTCCCTATGTGATTGATCCGGTGACGCTGGCCACGACAGGCCGCTATGATTTTGAAGGGGCGCTGGCTTCTGCCACGATGACCGCGCATCCCAAATTCGACCCGACGACCGGCGAAATGCTGTTTTATGGCGGTCAGATTGACGGCCTGACCTCAACGCGGATGTTGTTCGGCATCGCCGATGCGCAGGGCAAGTTGGTGCGCCGTGTCGAATTTGATGCACCCTATTCCGGCATGGTCCATGATTTCGCGATCACGCCCCGCTTTGCCATTTTCCTGTTCGTGCCGGTCACCACGGATCAGTCGCGGGTGGAGGAGGGTGGTCCTTTTTGGATCTGGGAACCACAGCAGGCCAGCCATATCGGCATTTTGCCACGTGACGGAAACGCCAGCGATATGCGCTGGTTCACTGGCCCCGCCTTTTGGTCGTGGCATATGATGAATGCTTTCGAGATGGATGGCTGCATCCATCTCGACACTACCGTCGCCCCCCATAATGCGCTCTTCCCCGACGCGGCCGGGACGATCGCGGATCCGGCTCCTTTCAAGGCGACGCGCATCACTTGCGATCTCGGCGCTGCCGGCGGCGGCACCATGACACAGCGAACGCTCGCTGAATTCGCATCCGATTTCTATAGCTGCGACCCCCGCTATCTCGGCCAACCTTATCGTTACGGTTTCATGGCCGCTTCGGTGCCGGGGAAGGCGTCCGCTCCGGGTTATAATGCAACCGTCCGCCTTGACCATGTCGAGGGACGGACAAGCATCTGGTCGGCCGGGGACCAGTGCGCGGTGCAGGAGCCGGTCTTCGTCCCTCGTCATGCGCACGCACCCGAAGGGGATGGGTTTCTGCTTGTTGTGGTCAGCGACTTCCGGGCGCAGCGCACCTTGCTGCGTATTCTGGATACCGGGCGCGACGATCCCACACCGATTGCCATAGCGTGGCTGCCCTTCCTCATTCCCATGGCGCTGCACGGTACATTCGTCCCGCGGGTGCAGATCGACCGTGCCTACCGTGGCGATCAGCCCTGCGACTGAAACATGCTGCAATCACCGGTCAGAGTGGAGAAATAATTCGTGGTTGAGCGTTTCCCGACAACTGATGTCGCCAATGGTTTTTTCGACGCCGCACGCTTCGAAGCGGATCTGATCGATTGCGAAGTGATTGGCCAGATACCCGCAGAAATTTCCGGAACCTTTTACCGGCTGGGTGGCGACTGGCTCTATCCACCTCGGTTTGCTGATGACTCTCCATTTAACGCGGACGGTTATATATCGATGTTTCGCATCATGGACGGTTCGGTCGATTATAAGGGGCGTTTCGTGGACACGGAGCGCTATCGCGCACAGCGCGCCGCGCGTCGCCAGCGTTTCGGGCGATATCGCAATCCGCGCGGTGACGATCCCGATACGGGTGTGATCAACCGGACAGTGGCGAATACCACGCCCTTCGTCTTCGGAGGGAAGCTTTTCGCGCTCAAGGAAGATTCCCTGCCCCTCGTGATTGATCCAGATACGCTGGAGACATTAGGCGCATGGGATTTTGACGGCACCTATTCCAGCCCGACATTTACCGCCCACCCAAAGATTGATCCCGTCACCGGTGAAATGATCTGCATGGCCTATGAGGCCGAGGGAGAGGCATCGAACGCCGTTCATGTCTATGGGATCGGACGTGCCGGACGAGTCAACTGGCGTGGCGACCTTGCCATGCCTTATGTGAGCATGCTGCATGATTTTGCGATCACGCCCAACCATATCATTCTGCCGGTCTATGGCCTGGTCACGGGGCGCGAGCGACTTGAGGTTGGTGAAGTGCATTGGGGGTGGGACGGGCGCCTACCCAGTCATGTGGCGATCATTCCGCGTGGGGGCACGCCGGCCGCTGTGCGCTGGTTCACCGGACCGCCCTGCGCCATGGTCCATGTGCTGAATGCCGTGGAGCAGGATGGCCATATCACGCTCGACGCGCTGGTGTCTGACGGCAATCCTTTTCCCTTCTTCCCGGCGGTCGATGGCAGCGGCTGGGATCCGATGGCGGCACGCACGACCATCCGACGTTTGAGGTTCGACCTGCGCGGCGAGGGCAGGACGTGGTCTGAGGAGATAGTTTTTCCCGATGCGCCCGGAACCCTTGGCCGGATTGACGATCGCTTCGCTTCTTTGCCCTATCGCTATGCGTTCATGGCATATGCGGATTCAACGCAATGTTTCGATACGGCGCGCGCCGGCGCGGCACCGGCTCTGTTCAGCAATAGCTACGCATGTTTCGATCTGCACGAGCGGACGCTGCGCAGCTTCTTTGCCGGGAGCGTAGGAGCCTTGCAGGAGTGCTGTTTCGTGCCACGCCACGCAGATGCGCCGGAAGGTGACGGCTTTCTGATTGGTGTCTATTCCGACTTTGCAGAACGCCGATCGGAGCTGCTGATCCTTGATGCTCAGCGGCTGGATGCCGGACCCTTGGCGCGTGTTGTCATGCCATTTCGCTTGAGCAGCCAGGTCCATGGCGTATGGGCGCCAGCGGGAGCTATCTATTAGGTATTTAGGGTGGATCGGGTCTGGGGGACACCGTCCGGCGGCATCGGCACAAGCTCTCACGCTGCATGCCAACATGACGACGGACGCGATCGTGGTTCCCTGGCACCGAAAGGCTCGATGATCAACATCGGCACCAGCGGCTTGTTGGCGGCAGCGATCGCCATCGACCAAATGGTCATCGCAGGATCGGTGGACGGCATTTTGCGCGCCTATGATACGCGCGCGGGTGAAATCGCGTGGCAGCGCGATATTGGTCGGATCGTTTTTCACCCTATCAATGCTGTTAGCGCAGTGAAGGGCGATACAATGAACGGGGCCGGCGCGACGGTCGCGGGCGACGTGCTCTTCCATGTCTTGGGCTACAACACCGGCAATGCCAAAGGCGCCAACCTTCCAATCGCATTTTCAAGCGAGAAAAAATAAAGGGGGGGCGAACGAACAAATAGTTCTGGGGAGGCCGGCAGTCCTATCGTGGATGGCACGGCGCGACCTCGTCATGAAAATGACATTAGCATGAAAATCACCCTTCGAGTCTGTCTTTGAACTGCAATATGCGTGTCGCGATCGCGACATAATAGCGCCCCCGCAACGGATTGGCCGTTTGAAAGGGGTTTATTATCATGCATCTCAATTGCCTTGCCCGCATGGCATTGCTGGCCGGCAGCGCACTCACCACCTTGTGCGCGGCGCCTGCATTTGCGGACACGCCGGATCAGAGCAGCCAGACGCCGGATACCGGCCCGAATCTGGAAACCATCGTCGTCACGGCGACCAAGCGGGAGACCAATCTCCAGAAAACCCCGATCGCAATCAACGTGATGAGCAGCACGGCGCTTGCCGACCGCCATGTCCAGAGCCTTTATGATCTGGCTGACGGCGCGGTGCCGTCCTTGCGTGTGGCCACGTTCGAGGCCCGTCAGACGGCGCTCACCATTGGCATTCGCGGTATCGTGCCGCTCGATGCGAACCAGCCCGCGCGCGAGCAGGGCGTCGGCGTCTATATCGACGGTGTTTATCTCGGCCGCCAGCACGGCCTCAATGCCGCATTGTTTGATATTGAGCGTATTGAAGTTCTCAAGGGGCCGCAGGGAACTTTGTTCGGCCGCAATACCGAGGGCGGGGCGCTCAGCATTGTCACGCGGGCGCCGACCGGCGAGTTCAGTGGCGGCGCGACGGCCGGCGTCGGCAATTACGGCGCCTATAATGGTGCGCTCCATTTCAACCTCCCGGCGTTCCATAACATCGCGATCAAGGTCGATGGCGTCGTCCAGTATCAAGGCCCCACGGTGAAGAACCCGCTCGCCGGCCAGACGGGGTGGAATTATTATGACCGGCGTGGCGGCCGCGTGGCGGCGCGCTGGAAGCCGAGCGATGCGCTGACGGTCGATCTTGCTTACGATGTCGGCTATGACGCCAACTCGCCCTTTTACAGCCAGTTGCTCAACTATAATCCCAATGGTTGTGCGAAGGGACCGGTTTCGGCCGCGCCAAACTGCATGTTACCGGGCACCAACTTCACGTCACTGGACGGCACGGTCAAGGTGCTGCCGCCGATCGTGGAAGTCGCCGGCGATCACCGCATGACGCAGGCCGATATCGGCGTGCCCCAGCAGCCGAGCGTGGACAAGACCCATGGCTATACGGCCAAGGCCGCCTGGAAGCTGGCGCCCGAGATCGAACTGCGCTCCATCACGGCCTGGCGCGACGTCAGCTCCGAGCAGTGGGACAATAGCGGCGGCGCGCACCGTCCGCCCGTCTTCACCCCTGGCGGCGCCTTCAGCCGCTATAGCCTTGCCGATCTCTACCAGCATCAGTTCAGCCAGGAATTGCAGGCAGTCGGCAGCGTCGCCAACATCGATTATGTCGGCGGTCTCTATTATTTCAACGAGCAGGTCAGCGACGACGCGGCGACACCGAATTCCAACAGCTGGAACGCGACCGGCACCGGCTACACGATCAACGATCCCACCAACCAGCAGCCCGGCCACCGCTCGATCGACCGTGCCAGCCGCGCCTCCGCCAAAAGCTATGCCATCTTCGGGCAGGCCACCTATAATCTGGGTGATCTGCACGTCACGCTCGGCGGCCGCAACACATGGGATGATCGTTCGGGCGAACTCTTCCTCGTCAACAACATTGCCCGCGACTATACCTACAAGCAGAATACCAGCCACTTCGATCCGCTGGCGGTCATCGCCTGGGATGCGGCGCCGGGCGTTAATCTCTACGCGAAATATTCCACCGGCTATCGCTCGGGCGGCGCCAGCTCCCGCTCGATCACTTACCTGCAGTTCGGTCCCGAGACGGTGAGAGCCTATGAAATTGGCGCCAAGACCGAGTTTCTCGATCGACGCGTCCGGTTGAACCTCGCTGGCTACATCATGGATCGCAAGGGCAGTCAGATCGACTTCAGCTCAGTGTCGTTCGACAAGGACACCAATTCGAACCGCAACACGGTTGAAACGGTCAATGCCCCCGGCACGACGAAAATCCGCGGTCTGGAAGCGGATCTCACCATCCACCCGGCGTCGAACCTTACCCTGTCCGGTTCCTATGCCTATACCTTCACCAAGATCCCGCCGGTGTCGAACCCCTATACCGGGGTGATTCAGGACGTTTACATCGTCTTCACTCCGCGCAATGCGGCCAGTGGCGCGATTGATTATGCCGTGCCGATCAACGATCTGACGGTGAAGTTCCATCTCGACGCCAACTATGCGCAGGCGACGCAGACTTTCGACCAATATGCGACGACCAATGATGCCTCGTTCATCGTCAACGGACGGATATCGCTCGCCGATATTCCGTTGAGCCGCGGCGGTCAGGCCATGACCATCTCGGCCTGGGCGCGCAATCTGTTCAACGAGGCGCATGTCTATCGGCGCGATCCTTCGAACAGCTTGCCGGCGTTCGGCAATACTGCCGTGGGTAACATCAACAATGTGCTGGGTGATTATGGCAACTTCAACGCGCCGCGCACATGGGGGTTGGAAGCCAGCCTGAAATTCTGATCTCCCCGGCGGGGCGTGGCGACAAATGCCGTCACGCCTCGATTTTTTCACGTCGTCGGGAAGGAAACGGACAGGCGCAATCCCGGTTCGGCATCCTCGAATTGCACCACGCCACCGTGAAGCCGGGCGATTGCATCGATGAGCGGCAACCCAAGGCCGTGGCCGTTCTTGTCGCGGCTACGATCGAGCCGGCCGAAGCGTCGCATGACGAGTGGCTGCTGATCCGGCGCGATGCCGGGGCCATTATCTTCCACTGACAGGATCAGCCGGTCGGAGGTCATGACGGCGGAGATCGTGACACGGGTGCCCGCTAAGGTGTGGCGCAGGCTGTTCTCGACCATATTGAGCAGCATCTGGGAGAGCAGTTGGGGATCGCCCGTTAGCCGGGCGTCAATGCATGGTCCTATGTTCAGCTGCTGCCCCGCATCCTCGGCGACGGGCTGCATCAATTCCACAACCTCGTCGATCAGGACGCTGACCCGACAAAGCCGGAACCCGGCGCGGCGCGCGCCGCTCTCGATCTCGGCAATGCGCAGCATGGCGCCGAACATGTCGAGCAGATCGTCAGCGTCATTCCGGGCCTGTTGCAACCGGGTTTTGATCGATAGGGCGTCAGCCTGATTTTCTAGCAAGGCCAATTCATTCCGCAGCCGCGCGAGCGGCGTGCGCAACTCATGGGAGACGGTGTTCGAGACATTGCGGACCTCGGCCATCAGATCGCAGATGCGGTCGAGCATCCGGTTGAAGGCGGCCGCCTGTTGATCGAACTCCCCGCCATCCTCGTGGACAGGCACGCGCTGCGACAAGTCACCCGCGATAATCGAGTCCGCCGTTTGCCGCATCGCCATGATGCGCTTGCCGATCAGTCGCCTGAACAGCAGCAGGCCGGTCAGGACCACGAGGATGATGGACCCGAAGCCGATGAGATAGATGCGTTGCCGGGCCGCGCAATAATGGTCGATCGGTTCAGTTTCGGCGAAAATGACGAGACGCATATCGCCGCCAATGTCGCGCACATAGACGCGGCCGGAACTCAATCCCTCAATCTGGTCCCGCCGGTCCAGCGCGGAAAAGCCGAGCGGAAGTTGCCGGGCCAGCACCGCATTGCCTGCGAGGCGATGTCCGTGACGATCGGTCAGGAGCAGACCGAGATCGCCCGTGTCCCGGCGATTGCCCAGATCTTCAATGCGCTGTTCGAGGGTCGCACGGGGCGTTGCCACGCCTGGGGGTGCCAGTGCGCGACTTTCGGATTCGATGCGCTTGTCGACCAGCGAGTCGATCGTCGCCAGCATGGCAAAAAAGGTGCCGAAGCCGGCGAAAACGGTGGCAGCCAGAAACAGACCCAGGAACAGGATGGTCAGGCCCCGGAGCGATTTTGGCCACCAGATCATTCCTTGATGAGATAGCCCACGCCGCGCAGCGTGCTGATCGGATCATCGCCATATTGGCTGAGCTTGATGCGCAGGCGACGGATATGCGCTTCGACGATGTTCGTGGTGGGCGTGAAATCATAGCCCCAGATTTGTTCGATCAGCATTGGCTTGGTCACGACGGTGCCGGCGTGGCGCACCAGCTCGAACAATAGTTTGAACTCCGTGCGCGCGAGGTCGAGGGCGTGCCCGCCACGCCAGGCGCGGAAGCGCGAGGGACTGACGACGATATCGCCTGCGCTGATGGTGTCATGTGCGATGCTGCTGGTTCGCCGTGCGCGGACAAGGGCATTAAGGCGGGCATTAAGCTCGACAGGATCGACCGGCTTCACCACATAATCATCAGCGCCGGCGTCCAGCCCCTCGACTTTGTCAAAGGTCTGGCCGAGCGCCGTCAGCATGAGGATCGGGACGTGCATGCCGCTGGCGCGCAGTTGGCGCACTACGGAAAGACCGTCCAGCGTGGGAAGCATCCAGTCCAGGATGATGATGTCGAAGACATTGTCCGTGATGATGGATAACGCCGCTACGCCATTATCGGCGGTGGCGACCTTGTGCCCGAATTGCGACAGCTGCGTGACCAGTTGCGCCGTTAGCGTCGGGTCATCTTCCACAAGGAGGATATTGAGGGTCATAAAAGCCTGTCGGTTTCCACAACTCGCCGCGCAGCCCGTGGCCGGGAGCGACGGCGGAGATCGCGGCACGAAAGCGCTATAGCGCCTGCCGGTAGATCGAACAACGCGATGCTACATATGCTGGGCGCGTCCCGGCCATCAATGCAGCGCGCCCGGCGGGTAAGGTTCAGCACAGGCGGATCAGGTGCCGGCGCCATGCCCGCGGCCGCGCTTGTTCCATCATGGGGCCGCCCCGGGGCATGTGCAGGCGCGGTGGACGGCAGAGCGCTGCTCGCACGGCAGGTCGCGGCATCATTCGCTGCCGATCGCACCGCCGCCCAGCGCGTGATAGAGACCAGCCACCGCCGCGAACCGGGCGGCGCGCGCCTCGATCAGCGCATTGGCGGTTTCACCGCGGGCGGCCGCCGCTTGGAGGAGTTCGAGGGTGCCGACTTCGCCCAGTATTTGCCGTCTCTGAAGGAAGGCGTAGCTGCGCCCGGCTGCCGTATCGGCCCGGTCGGCGGCCGCAAGAGCGGTGCCGTCCGTGTCCAGCGCGGTAAGGGCATTGGCGACATCTTCGAACGCGCCAAGCACGGCGGCCCGATATTGCGCCTTGGCCTCGTCCAGCGCCGCCTCCGCCGCGCGTTGTTGGCGCAGCAGGCGGCCACCTTGTAACAGCGGCTGGGTCAGGTTGCCGATGACATTCCAGAAGGGATTGCCGTCCCGGAACATGTCGGCGAAGCGCGTCGACTGGCCACCGGCCTGCGCGCTGATCGAGAGAGCGGGGAGGCGAGCGGCGATGGCGACGCCCACATCCGCGCTGGCCGCGTGCAGGGTTGCTTCGGCAGCGCGGATGTCGGGGCGCTGCCGGACGAGATCGGAGGGGAGCGTGACCGGCAGCCGCTCCGGCAAAACCAGCTGGTCGAGCTGGATTTCGGCCGGTAGCGCTTGCCAGCTTTCCCGGCCGAGCAGGACGGAGAGAGCATTGCGCTGCGCGGCTTGTGCTTTCATCAGCGCGGGCAGGGTGGTTTCAAGCTGGCCCAGCGCGGTTTCCTGCGCCGCGACATCACCCGCGCCAACCGCGCCCAATTGTTGCTGGCGCTGGATCAGGGCAAGGCTCTCCCGCGCCGCTACGATGCTGTCTCGCGTCTCGGCGATCCGGGCGCGCAGTGCGGCTTCCTCAATGGCGGCGAGTACGGTGTTGGCGATCACCGTCTGCCGGGCGGCTTGCGCGCGAAACGTCTCCGCCCGAGCCTGCGCCCGGGCCGATTCCGCGCCGCGCCTCAACCCACCGAACAGGTCGAGCGGATAGGTGACGGCAAGCGAGGCAGTATGGAGCGAATAGAGGTAGATATCCGGCGCCACCAACGGGTCAGAGAAGGTCTCGGACTCCCGGATACGGGCGGCGTCATAGCTGGCGTCGATTTGCGGCAGCAGTGCGCCCCGGGCTATTCTGGCCTCGGCCTGCACCCGGCGCAGCGCGGCATCGGCAATGGCGATATCGCTGTTGGCGACGAGGGCGGTCTCGACCAGTTGATCCAGCGCCGCATTGCCGAATATCGTCCACCAGCGGGCGGGGATCGGGGCGTTGGGGGCAAGGGCCGGCATGGCGCCATCTGTCCGGACGTCGCCATCGCCCGGGGCGCTGTCCGGCAGATAATGCCGGGCGGTCGGCGCTGGCGGCGCGTGGAAGTTCGGCCCGACCGCGCAACCGGAGAGCAGCAGCCCTAATCCCAGCCCGACTCCGCCGCTAAGGCGACGGAGCGGACGGCTATCGCGGTCGCGGGTCATGGCTGCGCCTCCTGCATATCGTTATTGGCGGCGTTGCGCTGGTGCCGCGAAAACATGTCCATGAGCACCGGCAGCACCAGCAGGATCAGCAACGGCGCGAGCGACATCCCGCCGACCACCACCAGCGCCAGCGGTTTCTGCACCTGGCTGCCGATGCCGCCGGAGAGAGCCGCGGGCACCAGACCGATCGCGGCGGCGAGGCAGGTCATCAGGACCGGACGCAGGCTTTCAGAGCAGGCTTGCCGCAGCGCGGCGGTGTGCTGTGCCCCCTCGTCGAGCGCGCGGTTGAAAGCGGTCAGCATGATGATGCCGTCCATCACGGAGACGCCGAGCAGGGCGACGAAGCCGATCGCGGCGGAGATGCTGAAAGGCGTGCCGGTGAGCATCAGCGTGAACACGCCGCCGACCAGCGCCATCGGCATGACGGACGCTGCCAGCAGCATGTCGCGTGCGGAGTTGAAGTTCACGAACAGCAGCAGCAGGATAAGCGCGAGGCTGGCCGGCACCGCGACTTTCAGGCGGTCGACCGCATTCTGGAGATTGTCCAGCTCGCCCGCCCATTCGAGCCGGTAGCCGGGCGGCAGCGTTACCTTGGCGTCGATCACCGCGCGGGCTTCCGCCACTGCACCGCCCAGGTCGCGGCCGCGCACAGAAAATTTGATCGGCACATAGCGCTCCTGATGCTCGCGGTAGATGAAGGATGGGCCGCTGGTCAGCCGGACGTCGGCGACTTCGGAAAGCGGGATGGATGCGTGGCGGCCGTCGGCCCCGGTCACGCCGATTTCGATCGCGCGGATGGATTGCAGGTCGCTACGCTGGTCTTCCTTCAGCCGGACGATGATGGGGAAGTGCCGGTCGGTGCTCCGCTCATAGAGCCGGCCCGCTTCCTCGCCGCCGATCGCGGCGCGGATGACCTCGTTCACATCGTCCGGCGTCAGGCCATGGCGGGCGGCGCGCAGGCGATCGATGTCGATGCTGACCGTTGGCTGGCCGAGCAGCGAGAACATGCCAAGATCGGCAATGCCCGGCACCTGCGCGAGCGCTGCCTCGACCTGCCGCCCGACCGTTTCGAGCGTGGCGAGGTCGGGGCCGAACAATTTGATCGAGTTGGCGCCTTTCACGCCGGACGCGGCCTCCTCCACATTGTCCTGAATATATTGCGAAAAGGAAAAGGAGACGCCGGGGAAGCGATCGGACAGACGGGTCTGCATCGTTTCCGTCAGCTTCTCCTTGGTCAGCCCGCGCGGCCATTGATCGAACGGCTTGAGCGGCGTGAAGAACTCGACATTGAAGAAGCCGCTGACGTCGGTGCCGTCATCCGGCCGGCCATGTTGGGAAATCACCGTCTGCACTTCGGGATAGCTGGCGATGATCCGGCGCGCCTCGTTGGCGACCTTCTGGCCTTCGGCAAGGGAGATGGAGCCGGGCATGGTCGCGCGTATCCACATATTGCCTTCTTCCAGCTGCGGCAGGAACTCGACGCCTAGCGTGCGCACCGCGCCGCCGGCGCCCAGCACGAGCGCCAGCGCTGTGCCGAGGGTGAGCCAGCGATTGGCGAGGGCGAAGCTCACGGCGGGTTCGTAGAGGCGACGCAGGGCGCGGACGATGCGCGTCTCGGTTTCCTCCAGCCGGTCGGGCAGCAGCAGCGCGGCCAGCACCGGCGAGACGGTGAAGGTCGCGATCAGGCCGCCGGCAATGGCATAAGCGTAGGTCTTCGCCATCGGCCCGAATATATGCCCTTCCACGCCCGAGAGCGTAAAGAGCGGGATGAAGCTGGCGATGATGATCGCCGCGGCGAAGAAGATGCCGCGATTCACCTCGCTGGCGCCCTGCAGGATGGTGCTGAGGCGATCGCCGAAGCGGAAGGTGCCATCGCCCGTGGTCACCACATGGCTGCGACCGACCATGCGGCGGTAGATATTCTCGACGATGATGACCGTGGCGTCGACGATAAGGCCGAAGTCCAGCGCGCCGACCGAGAGGAGATTGGCGGATTCGCCCTGCAGAATGAGCAGCAGCACGGCGCAGGACAGGGCAAAGGGAATCGTTGCCGCCACGATGATGGCGGAGCGAAGATTACCGAGAAACAGCCATTGCAGGAGGAAGATCAGCACGATGCCTTCCAGCATGTTGTGCGTCACTGTGCGGGTGGTGAGAGCGATCAGGCCGGAGCGGTCGTAAACGCCCTCCAGCGTGACGCCAGGCGGGAGCAGGCCGCCGCTGTTGATGCGGTCGATCTCGGCCTTCACCCCGGCGATGGTCGGGCTGGACTGGGCGCCGCGCTGCATGAGCACGATGCCCTGCACAATGTCGTCATCCTCATCCTGCCCGGCAATGCCGAGGCGCGGCAGATGGCCGATCGAGACGGTGCCGACATCGTGCAGCATCACCGGATTGCTGCCGTTGCGGCCGACGACGACATTGCCGATATCGCTGATCGAGTGGATGAGGCCGACGCCGCGCACGATCGCCGACTGGGCGCCGAAATCGATGGTCTGGCCGCCGGTATTGGCATTGCTGCGGTTCAGCGCCTCGATCACCTGCGGCACGGTCACGCCCTGCGCGGCGAGCTTGCCATTGTCGAGCGTCACGTCGAACGTGCGGGTCTTGCCGCCCCAGCCGGTCACGTCGATCACGCCCGGCACGGTCTTGATCCGCCGCTCGACCACCCAGTCCTGGAGCGTCTTGAGGTCGCTCACCGAATAGCCCGGCGGCGCTTTCAGGCGGAAGCGCAGCACCTCGCCGATCGGACTGACTGGGGAGAGGGCGGGCGTTACGTCAGCCGCCAGCCCTTCCATCTGGCTCAGCCGGTTGATGACCTGCTGCCTCGCCTCCTCGAAGGTGTAAGCGTAGCTGAACTGTATCTTGACGTCGGACAGGCCGAACAGGGAGCTGGTGCGGATCGCCGTGACATTGGGAATGCCCGCCATCGCCACCTCGATCGGCGTGGTGACGTTGCGTTCCATTTCCTCGGCGGAAATGCCGGGATTCTGGGTGACGATGTTCACCATCGGCGGCACCGGGTCGGGATAGGCCTCGATGTTGAGCCGCGAGAAGGCAAACCCGCCCGCGCCGAGCAGCGTCAGGAAGAGCAGGACGACGAGAATGCGCTGGTGCAGCGCGAAAGCGACAAGACGATCCATTTCAGTGCGCGGTCCCGGCTTCGTTCACGAAGATCGCGCCGGCCAGCACGATCCGCTCGCCCACGGCGAGGCCCTGCGTCACCTCGACGGTGTCGTCCTGCCCGGCCCGGCCGAGCGTGACGCGGCGCGCGGTCAGCTGGCGGCCTGATCCGGCGATCCAGACGGCCGCTTGATCGCCTTCCAGAAGCACCGCGCGCATGGGCACGAAAATGCCATTGTCTCGCGCCGCCTCACGCGGCTTGATGTCGAAGCTGGCGGACATGCCGGGCTTGAGCGCGCCATCTTCATTGGCCAGCACAGCGCGGACCGGCAGGCGGCGGCTTTCCTCATCCAGTGTCGCGCCGATCGCGCGGATCATCGCGGTGAAGGTCCGCCCGGGCAGAGCCGGTGTTTGCAGCGCGATTCGGTCGCCGACCCGGACGGTTGCGGCCTGCGCTTCGCTCAGTTGTGCGACGAGCCAGACGCTGGCGGGGTCGGTGATGACAATGAGCGGGGTATCATCATCGGCGTTGATATATTGCCCGGCGGCGACATGGCGCTCGGCCACGACACCGCTAATGGGCGCGCGCACGATCAGCTCATTGCCAGCGCCGAGAGGGCCATCGCCACCGCGAATCGCCAATGTCTCGCGCGCGGCGGTTTCCGCCGCTTCGGTCGCGCGCAGTTCGGCGCGGGCGACCGCCAGATCAGCCTGTGCCTGCTCATGGTCCTTCTGCGCCCCGCCGGCGGAGCGATAGACCTCCTCCTGTCGCCGTGCAGCTTGTTCCGCGACCTGCAAGCGAGTGCTCGCCGCCGTCCTGTTCGCCGTGGCAGCGCGGAGTGCGTCGCGACCCTCGGCGACTTCGGTTGCGCGAATGGCGAAGAGCGGCTGGCCGCGCGTCACGCGGGCGCCCGGTTCGATCATCACGTGGGTGATCCGGCCGCTGAGTGGTGGTCGCAGGCGGACCGTCCGATCCTCATCGAGCGTCACATCGCCAATGGTGCGCTGGGCCATGGCGCTGCCGGTTGCCTCCACTGTGGCGAAGCTCAGCGTGCGATATTGTGCTTCAGTTGGCGTGAAGCTGCCGGAGGTTTGTGGCGCTTCGCTCGCGACCGGCTCAGAGGTGTCGCGCAGGAAGAGGATCGCGAGCAGAACGATCAGGGCGACGGCGCCGGAGATTGCCAGTTGCCGCCGGAGCGGGAGGCGCGGCGGCTCGGCCTGGGGATGTTCCGTCGTTTCAGCCTGCGTGGTCACGGCCGGCGCGCTCCTTATCTGCGGGGGACGCGGCGCTATATCCGGCGAAGCTGATGCGAAACTGACGACGTGGTTATTTTTCCGGTGCCGCAAACAGGCGCAGGATAACCACCAGGCCGGGGCCGTCCGGATGCTCACCGAGGAAGATTTCGCCGCCCAATATGGCGACCGCCCGCGCCGCGATGGACAAGCCCAGCCCACTGCCCGGCACATTTGGCGATCCGCGCTCGAACCGGCGCAGCAAACGGGTGCGGTCCTGTAACGGCACGCCGGGGCCACAGTCCCTTATCGTAATAGCCAGCGCGGTCTCGGTGCGGTCGAGATGGATGTCGACCCGCCCGCCGCTGCGGGCGTGAGTGGCGGCATTTTCGATGATGGCAGCCAGCGCGATCTTCAGCAGGGCGGTATCGGTCGTCCAGTTGACGCTAGCCTCGGGACGGACGGAAAAAGCCATCCGTTCCGGCAACATGCCCGTCATCTGTTCCGCCACTATGTCAGCGATGACCGGATGCAGGTCGATGATCTCGCGCTGCACGGCCGTGGCGTTGAGCCGGGCGAGCGTAAGCATGCCGCCGATCAGCCGGTTAGTGCGATCGGCCAGCGCGATGAGCTGGTTGATGTCGCCGTGCAGATCGGGCGGCGCGGTGTTGCGGATCATCTGCGCCTGGATGCGGATGGCGGCGAGCGGGGTGCGCAACTGGTGCGCGACATCGTCGGTAAAGGCCTGCTCCAGATCGAAGGCCTGCTCAAGCCGCGCGAAGAGTTTGTTGAGGGACTGGATGAGGGGAGCGAGATCACGCGGCCATCGCGTTTCGTCCAGCGCGGTGAGGTCCTGCACGGTGCGTTCGGTCAGATCTGCGCCGAGCCGGTGGATTTCTGAAACGCCGCGCCGCATCGCGAACCATAGCAGCGCCGCGCCGCCTGCCAGCAGCAGCAGAAACGGCAGAGTGAGCCGCCGCACCACCGGGGTGAGCGCAAGGTCGCGCACCGAGTGTCGCTCCGCCACCACGATCAGCAGATCATGGCGAGGGATCATCAGGCCATAGCTGCGCCAAATTCCGTCCGGTGCGGGAAAGTCCCGAAAGCCGCGTTGCCGGGGGATGGCAGAGGTCGGTGGTCCCTGCTGGGAGCGGGCGATCGCCACGCCGTCTCGGAAAATGGCGAACATTCGCGCATCCGACGCGGCGCGGAAGGCTTGCCGGTCCTCCTGGCTGAGCAGCGGCTCGGTGATATGTTGCGGCTTGGCCTTTGGCGCGGCCACGCCAGCGGCCAGTTCTTCCTGCATCAGCGTGTAGAGCAACTGCGAAGCCGTGGCGAGCTGGTGGTCGGCCGCTATCGCTACCTCGCGGCGTACCGTCAGATAGAGCATGGATGCCATCCCGAGACCCACCACCGCCAGCAGTAGCGTCACACGCAGGAACAGCGCGCCTGCGAGAGACCGGGGCGGGGTCATGCGGATTTAGGAGAGACCATGTAACCGAGCCCGCGCGCGGTCATGATGAAGTCGCGGCCCAGCTTGCGGCGTAGCGCGGAAATAGCCACTTCCACGGTATTGCTTTCGATAAGCTGTTCCTGATCGTAAAGCACTCCCTCCAGATCAGCCTTGGAGACGAAGCGGCCGCTGCGGCGCATCAGCAGGGCGAGGATGCGGAACTCCTTGGGCGTGATGGCCAGCAACACGCCGTCGCGATGCACCGTGCTGCCCCCCAGATCGAGCATGACATTGCCGGACTGGAGCAGGTTGGAGCCAAGGCCGTCCTTGCGCCGCAGTTGCGATCGCACGCGGGCGGCCAGTTCGTCGAGATCCAGCGGTTTCACCACATAGTCGTCCGCGCCGGCGTCGAGCCCGGCGATGCGGTGGATGGTGCGGTCCATCGCGGTGATGATGATGACGGGTGTGTGGCAGCCTGCCGCCCTGACTTGCCGCAGCGCCTCCAGTCCGGAGAGATGGGGCAGGCCCAGGTCGAGCAGGATGACTGAATAATCGTTGATGCCGACCGCCAGCGGCACGTCGTCGCCGCGCCGGACCAGATCGACGGCGTGCCCCTCCAGTTCCAGCGCCCGCTTCATGGCGGGCCCTAGATCGGGATCATCCTCGGCGAGCAACAGGCGCGGCAAGGCGAGTATCCGGGGGGAGGTGACGCAGTTCCATGAGGCCCGGCTATATATCCCGGTGCTCGCCCGCTTGGCAATCAGGGCAGCTTGGGGGCTGATATTGTTCCCTGTCAGGCTCATGGTCCAGAATTGAGGATGTTGCATCAGGACATGCATCCCATCGCGGCAAGAGTGGTGCTTACCGCATTGGCAAGCGGCGTATGAGGCTCGGCGCCGAGCGTGGCGACCAGACGGGCATTGTTAAGGCGGATCGGCTGCTGCCAGAGATAACGCATGTCCATCAGTTCGCGCGGGGTTACTGCCACGATGCTGGCAAGGCTTAGCAACCACCAAGGCAGATGGGCGATGCGTACCTGGGGTTTCCCCAGTGCCTGCATGATCGCTTCGACCATCGCGGTGCCGGTGGGGTCCCAGTGGCCATCCATATGGAAGGTTTCGAAGCCTTGCGCCGTGTCGCGCTCGATAAGGCGTATCATGGTTTCAGCAACGTCGGGCAGATAGGCCCATTGATGGCCAATGCCGCGCTCACCGGGATTGCGGATGACGTCCGGCCGCGAGCCCGGCTTGACCAGCCCCTGGGCAAACCAGTTGTTGGCAGCACCCGGGCCAAAGAAGTCGCCCGCCCGCACGATCAGAGCGTGGATGTCTCCCGCTTTGGCGGCACCGTGCAGCTTGTGCTCCATCTCCGCCCGGATCGCGCCCTTGCGAGTCAGGGGATGTTGCGGCGCGGCCTCATCGATCAGCGGAAAGCTGTCGGTGCCGTAATTGTAGACCGTGCCGGGCAGCAGCACCTTTGCCCCCTGAGGGCGAGCCGCAGCGATGGTGTTGTCCAGCATTGGCAGGACCACCTTGTCCCAGTCGCGATAGCCCGGCGGGTTAACCGCGTGGACGATCAGTTTTGCGCCCCTCGCCGCTGCCGCAACGCCGCCGCCATCCAGAGCGTCCCCGATCACGGGCGTCACATGAGCCGGCACCCGCGCCGCGCTCTCCGGCCGGACAAGAGCGCGGACGCTCCATCCGCTCGCTGCCAGTCGCTGCGCGACCGCTCCGCCAATTCCACCCGTCGCACCCAGCACCAGAGCAATCCGTTCCATGTCAGCCTCCTTGTTCGAGGTTCTCATCATCGCCGGAATAAGCTATCGACAAAATTGACTGAATGCGGTGATCAATTATACGAAAATAGATGAGCACTGAGCCAAGCTGGGACCTCTACCGCACCTTCGCCGCCGTGTTGCGGGAAGGCTCGTTGTCGGCCGCCGCCCGTATGCTCGGCTTGACCCAGCCCAGCGTCGCCCGCCATGTCGAGGCGCTTGAGCAAG
The DNA here is from genome assembly GCA_035555575.1 of Sphingobium sp. GTDB lineage: Bacteria > Pseudomonadota > Alphaproteobacteria > Sphingomonadales > Sphingomonadaceae > Sphingobium. The sequence goes on along the minus strand of DATMGL010000020.1, from coordinate 274,739 downwards.
CCGTTGGCGGTACGCTGTTCCTACGCTCGCCAAGGGGCCTGTCACCCACCGACCGGGCACTGGCCTTGCAGCCCTATGCCGAGGATTTGGTCGCCACCTCAGCCGCGTTGTTGCGCACAGCCTCTGCCGACCGCGGGGAGATCGCCGGGACGGTGCGCATCTCGGCGAGCGAGGTGATCGCCACGGAACATCTGCCGCCTCTGCTCGCCACGATGCGCCGCCGCCACCCTCGCTTGTCGATCGAACTGGTGGCGAGTGATGCTGTCGACGACCTGTTGCAACGCCGAGCCGACATCGCCATCCGTATGGTCGAACCGACCCAGCAGGCGCTGGTCGCGCGCAAGCTGGGTGTGATGCAACTGGGCCTTTATGCCCATCATGACTATCTCGACCTCCGGGGCATGCCAAAAACCATCGCGGATCTGGTCGGCCACGATCTGATTGGGGTGGACAGCCGTGGCAGTCTCTCTCGCGCAGTGCTCTCAGCGTTGCCTGGTCTCGATCATGCGGATTTCGCGTTGCGGGTAGACAGCAGTGTTGTCCAGCTTGCCGCGATCCGCGCAGGCTTCGGTATCGGCATTTGCCAGGTGGCGATTGCCCTGCACGACCCCATGCTTAAGCGCGTCCTGCCCGATGCCTTTGCCTTCGACCTGCCGCTCTGGATCGTCATGCACGAGGACCTGCGGAGCAACGAGCGCTATCGTGCGGTCTTTGATGCCCTCGTCGAAGGGTTTGGTCATGCCGTGACCGTGACATCGGCTTCTCAACCTCAAGAAATCTGATGCAAGCGGCGAGCTCTGCCCATTGCTACACGGTCGTCTCATGAACCTGTGACGGCTTTCGACGAGCGCTGCCTACCCTGCGAAGGAAGCTTGTAGGGGCACGACCTCCTCGCGCCAGCGCAGCACCGGTTCCGGCAGGTCACCGTCGCGGTGTGGGTGTAGGGGGTGGCTTGGGGCCTTATCTGCTGACCGCTATACTGGCCTGCAGATCCGTTGGGCGAATGACCGGCATGACCGGAGCATCGGCCACCAGCTTGACCCAGAGGGCGTCTCCGCCCCTGAAATAGGACGTCTCGTTCGCCTGGCGCAATGCGTCCATGCTGCCCTTTTCCGTTCCGGAGGCTGCATTGGTGAAACCCGGCAATTCAAATATGACCCATGAGCCCTGATCCATTTCGGCCAGACTGAGCGTGACTTGCGGCCTTTCGGTTTTGACCTGGATCTCGGTGCCGGCACGCACGGTGCTCTGGTCGCCGGTGATCTTGAATTCCTTGCCATTGCGACCAAGCGCGATGGGTGCCTGCGGAGGACGGCGGGAGAACAGGGCCGCACGCTGGGACTGGACGAGGGGCGTGTCTGGCGCATTTGGACCGATCGAAGCGAGCAAGGCGAACCGGGCGGTCCGGGATTCGAGATCGACGGTGCCTGGAAGTTCTCCTCTGCTGTCCGAGAGATTCAGGCGACCGACATCGCCCGTGCACACGGAGGCGTTCCAGGTGGGATGGATTTCACAGCTGTCGTCAGTGGCGACGCTGTCATTCTCGCCGTCATGCAGCATGACGTGGGAATTGGGGATGCCGGTCACCGAACCGTCAAGGTCGCGGAACGACAGGGTGCGGTAGCCCACGCCACCCCGGTTATCGTTATCGAACCGGGGGTCGATCTTCGGGAAATAGACCGGCTTGGCGTTGACGAATTGCGCACCGCTGATGGTGCTTCCGGTACTGACCCCCGCGCTCGTGTACAGCAGGAAGGACAGCGCGCCTGTTTTTCGCCGATCATTGTCCTGGAAATTCACGAATGTCGTGTTCACCACATCACCGCGATAGTCATAATATTCGTAGCCGCGGATGGGAAAATCCGGGATCAGCGTCTTGGGCAGGCTGCGGCCATAGGCGACTTCCTCCGGCGTCGTGGGATTGCCGATATTGGCGGTCTCGCCCACGACCAGCGAATCAATCAGCCGCGCATGAAACCGCTGGCTGCCGATGTCGCCGGCGGCCTGCGTCATGCCAATGGCATTGTCGGCGAATTTCGCGTTGCTGTATATGAACAGGTCGCCCCGGCCCCACAGACCACCATTGCGGTTCTTGTAGCTGGTCAGGTTCTCGAAGTGGGATTCCACCGCTTCGCTTTCCAGATCCGCAGGATTTTCCAACGGCAGGAACGGAATGGTGGCCGTGCCGAAGGTGTTGTCTTCGTAGATGTTCCGGTCGAACATGAAGCCGTCGAAGTTGGAATGGGCCACATTGCCTCTGAATGCGCGCAGCGGTGTGCGGCGCGGCCACGTCTTGAGGCTGGCCTCCGAACCCAGGAAGGCGCCATTAGGATGTTCTGGCAGAGACAGCCAGAAACCATTCTCATCGGAACCGGCCGCCACATTGTCTATGAAGCTATTGTCCGGGTTGGTGATCCAGAAGGACGCCACCGTGTTGTCCGAAGGCAGCAGGGTGTTCCCGCCGTGGAAGCTGGCTTCCCGGGCTGCGCTGGCGGCTGCGCGATCCCCAGATGCATAGTTGAGCTCGCCGTTGGCGGCAAGGTTGGTGGGCACGCAGTTCAATGACGGATGGCACTTGGTCTGGATTGCCAGATTCTTGATGAATGCGTTGCCGTGCTCGATGCCATCTTCGAGGAAGAAGCAGTGGCCCACGGTGTTGTAGGTCACGTTGTTCTCGATCCGCAGATTGTTGGTGCCGTGCACCGTCACGCAGCGGTTGAAGCTGTCGTGGATCGAGGCGTTGCGAATATACTGGCCCTGACCCTCGCCGATGATGTGCCAGTGGATCGGGTAGCGCGCCAGTTGCATGTGCTGGCCCATGCGATTGAGCTCGATGCCGGAGAGAAACATTTTCGAGCCGGCCATCGCCATGATGTGGCCGCCGAAATAGCTCTTCTCGGCGTCTTCGGAGGCCTGGATCTTGATGTTCCGCGACAGCAGGCCGACCTCGCCGCGCTCGTCGACCCCGAAGGTGATCTCGCCGAAGTGCATGTAGGTCAGAGGCTTGTCGAGCGTGAGCCTGTTGCCGCTGATCGCGGATATGGTGCGCTTCTCGGCCTGGCGAGGATTGAAGTCGGTCGAAGCCAGCACGATGACGTCACCCTTGCGCCAGTTGGACGCATTGAGAACCTCAATTTTGGCGCTGCCTGCCTTGGCGGTCTTCGCCAGCTTGGTCCATGCGTTGGTGCGATCGCCATGCAGGCTGAGCGTGCCGCGCAGCATCAGGATGCCGCGGTCGCCCATGGTATTGATGTCTTCATGGGGGACATTGTCGGTCAGGGTAATGACGGCATTGCGTGTATGTGGCCTGGCCTCGCTGCCGATCTCCAGCTCGCCACCGGCGAGATAGATCCACTCGGTCGTGAGGTTGATGTCGCGATCGTCAGCGAAGCTGAGCTTGCCGCTGATGGTGAGGCTGCGCAACGCCGGCGGACTGACATCGAGGATGAGGCTCCGGTCGCGCGCGATGGTGACGGCGTCGCCCGCACCCGGCACCTTGCCATCGGGCCAGGATTGGGGATCGGACCAGCGCGACTGCGGCATTGTCCTGGCCGGCGCCTCGACCGGCATGCTCATGTTGGCATGATCATCCTGCGCGCTCGCCGGCACAGATACGCCAAGCAGCAAGGAGGCCGGAAGCAGCAAAGACAATGGAAACAGGCGCGAGCGCATGCGCATGACGTTGATCCCCTCACTCGGGACGGCGAATCCCGCTTATGCTTGGTTTGCGAAAGACTATGCAAAGCATGAACGCATTTGCCAAGCGGTCGAATGTCTCAGTCCGACCATAGCATCCGTTATCTTCCGCGTGGACATTCAGACCTTGACCTGGCTTGCATGAAAGGCGTCCTTGGCATGCAGGCCAGAACGTCGGTCCAAAACGCCCCCTGAAGCCGCGGGACATCTGGTCATGCCCAGGTGGAAAGGAGACGGCGGATTCATGCCGCCCGTGAAACAGGAGTGCCGGGGCAAAACGAACCCGCCCGATCAACTGATCGGACGGGTTCGGTTGGAGCAGAGGCATTGGCTGGCATCGCCAGCGATCGAAGCGCAGACCGCCCTAGAAGCCTAAGCCGACGCCCAGCATGAACGAACGCGGCGTGCCGACATTCACCGAGGTCGAGTTGATCGCGCCGGTATAATAGGTCGCATCGAAGAGATTGCGCACATTGGCGGTCAGGTCGAATGTCGGCGTGAGGCGATAGCGCGCGCCCAGATCGAACAGCGTATAGGCCGGCAGATAGAAGCTGTTGTTCGCAATGCCGTAGCGCCGGCCGACATAGGTGACGCCGCCATTGATCGAGAGGCCGGCGACGTTCCGATCGAGATCATAAGTCACGAACAGGCCCAGCGCGTCTTCCGGCGCATTGGGGATGGTGTTGCCGATATAGCGGTTGTCGGTGACATATGTCGCCGAGAACAGATGGTTCCAGTTCAGCGTGACGCGCAGCGGATCGACCGGATTGGCGTCGAGCGACATCTCGAACCCCTTGCTGCGCTGAATGCCGGACAGCCGCTGGAATGGCTCATAGCCGACATCGTCCACCTTCAGATTCTCGCGGTCGAGCCGGAAGACGGCCGCCGTGACGATGGCGCGCGCGGCGCGCACGTCCAGCTTGACGCCGCCTTCAATCTGCTCGCCCTTCTCCGGGTCGAACGGATTGCCGAAGCGATCGGTGCCGGTCTGCGGCACGAAGCTGCGCGTATAGCTGATATAGGGCGAGATGAAGGGCGTCGGCCGCCAGACAAGGCCGACCTGCGGCGTCCAGCCTTCGACAATCTGTCGGCGGCTGTTGTTGAGCGTGTTGTCGTCCGAGACATGATCGTAGCGCAGGCCGCCGAGCAGCACGAACTGCTCGCCAATGTTCACGACATCCTGAATATAGACGCCGCGGCTCTTGAACAGGCCGCCATAGGGCGAATTGCTGTTGCGCGGGCCATTGACCGGCCTGCTCTCCAGATAGACCGGATCATAGATGTTGATCGCCGGGAACTGATAGGTGGCATTGGTGCGGTCGTTGCGGAAATGCTCATATTCCGCGCCCACCACGATCTTGTGGGTGAGCCCCGCCGTCTCGAACTGGCCGGCGATTTCCAGCCGCCCGAGCGTGCCCTTGAGGCGCGCATGCCAGTCGCCGATCTGGCGGCTGAGCAGCCCGTTCGCGCCGACAATCTGCTCGGTCGAATTGGCCCAGATATAGACGCGATCCTCCTTCTGGTCGGAGCGGACGAGATCGGCCCGCAGCTGCCAGTTGCTGCCCAACTCCTGCCGGAGCGAGAGCGAGAGGTTGATGTCGCGGAAATTGCTCTCGCCGAACTTTTCGCCGAGGAAGCGCGAGCGGGGAATATCCGCGAAATCATAGCGGCGGCCGTCCGCCGCCTCGAACCGGCCGCCATCCTGATAGGCCAGCACCGTGCCGCGATCGCCCGTGCGCTTGTCCCTGAACCAGGAGGCGCGGGCGGTGATGAGCGTGGTCGGCGTCGCCTGAATGTCGAGCGCGCCGGTCACGCCCTTCGACTCATTATGCGCGATGTCGCGAAAGCTGTCCGCATTCTCGTAAAGGCCTTGGATGCGGTAGTTCACGCCGTCCGCGATCGGGCCGGTAATGTCCGCCGTGCCCTGCCAGAAATTCCAGCTGCCGCCACGCACGCGGGCGCGCGCCTGGAACGTGTCCTGCGGCTTGCGGCTGACGATATTGAGCACGCCGCCCGGCTCCAGCGCGCCATAGAGGATGGAGGCGGGACCGCGCAGAAATTCGATGCGCTCAATGTCATAGAGCGGCACCTGCCCATATTTGCGATAGCGCAGGCCGTCGCGGAAATAATTGCTGCCCGCCGCGAGCTGGAAGCCGCGCGAGGAGAAGAATTCGCCGGCATTGCCGAAATTATCCGTGCCGCCGACGATGCCGGCATAGCGCAGCGCGTCGGACAGCGAGCGCGCGGCCGAAGCCTCGATGACTTCACCGCGCAGCTGCGTGATGGTGAAGGGCGTTTCCATGATCTCGACGGGCAGGCGCGTGGCGACGGATGCTGCCGTGCGGTTCGCTTCGCCCAGCACGACGATGTCGTCGCTGCCCGCCTCGTCCTGATCGTGCGCCCAGACCTGGCCGGAAGCGGCGCTGGCCAGCAGCACGGCGGTGAGGCGCGCCGCGCGGAGAGAAATTTTCATGCGATAGTCCCTTTGTGTCATTGTGTGGATGAGGTGGGCCGCGCCGCGCCGGGTTGGCGCAGGCGGCGAATGGTGAGGAAACAGGCGAGCGCCAGCAGCAGGCAGGCCGCGCCATAGCCGGCGGCCGCGCCGGTCAGCATCGTGCCGCGCGCGCCCGCGCTGGTGAGCGCGACCAGCCCCAGCAGCGCGGCGGTGGTGGCGACGAGCACATGACGCCATGCGCGGAGCGGCGAACAGCCGGCCAGCAGGCAAGCCGCCAACGCCCAAAAGCCGAGGAAGACGGGCAGCTCGGGCGCCATGGCGCGGCTGGAGAAGACGTCCTGACTGCCGAGGAAGCGGAATGCCCCGATGGCGGAAAAGCCGGGCGACAGGCGGGCAAGGCCGTGCAGCAGCGCCATGGCGGTCAGCGCGACGATCAGCCCGCCCATGATGCCGGCATTGGCGCGCTCCATGCCGATCACCGCATCCGGGTCCTTGGGGTGCCGCTTGCGCCGCTCACGCTCCGCCCAGATGAACAGGCCGGACGCGGCCAGCAGGGTCGAAACGCCGCCGAGCAGGAAATAGAGCAGTTCGCCCACGCCGGGCCAGAAATAGCCATAATGGAGCGGCCGCATCATCGCCAGCAGACGCCGGCCGCCGCCTTGCGCGGTCCGGTCCACCGTCTGGAGATGGCGGCCCGTATCGGCATCGAACACCAGCATGGTCTGCCCGCGCTGGACGAGACGCGGCCCGGGCAGATCGCCCTGCACGCGGATCGTCGAGCCGGCGGCGCCGCGATGGGTGAAATTGACATGGGTCGGCGTGAAATCGGGACGCAGCGCCTGCGCGCGCTGAACGATCTGCGCGATCGGCAGCGGCTGGCCCGGCCCCTCGCCGGCCAACTCGATCGGGCTGGCGGCGGAGGCGCGGATGCCGACCAGCCCCTCCAGCCCCAGCCACGCGCCGGTCAGTGCGATGACGAGATGGAACGCCAAAGCCCAGACGCCGCCCATCTTGTGCAGGTCCGACCAGGCCTTGCGGCGATGCGCGCCGAGGCGGAGATGGAAAGCGTCACGGCGCAGGCGCGGCCAGTGGAAGACCAGCCCGGCGACGATCGAGACGACCATCGCCACACCGAGCGCGCCGACGATCCAGCGGCCGATCCGGCCCATGAACAGGCCAGCATGCAGGCGCTGGATGAAATCGGCGAAATCCGATTCGAGGCTGTCCCGCACCGCGCCCGTTTCCGGATTGATCCAGTAGCGCTTCTCCTTGCCGGCGGGCGTCTCGGCGATGATGCTATATTGGTGGATGGAGTAGGCGTCGGACGGGAAGGCGACGACCCGCACGCGCATATCCCGCGCGGCGGCCTCGAAGCGGGCCAGCGCCTTGTCCGGCCCCAGCCGATCGACCGGGGCGCTCGCCGCCAGTTGCGGATTGGCGAGCGCCTTCAGCGGGAATTTGTAAACGACCAGCGTGCCCGTCAGGCAGATGACGAACAGCAGCCAGCCGGCGAGGAGCCCGGTCCAAGAGTGGAGGGCATAAGCGGTCCGCTTGGCGCTCATGAGTGAACGAAACCGCCAGAATCCGCCGCGGCCAGCATCCGGCTGATGCGACGACTATTGCCCGGGATGGCAGACACGCTAATTGTCCCACAAATCCGCCGAGAGGTGCCTCCGATCGCCTGGCGCGGCCAGCGGTGTACAATCGGCTCGCTCATTCGCATCGCGGCCGACATTGCAAAACCCCTGTATTCAAGCGTTGCGTGGCGTGGTTGCCGCACGAATATATTTCCTCCTCGCCCCCGATGCCGGGTGCGCCAGTTCCGGATGATTGAAGGTAAGCGGCATGCTCGGGCAGGCGGAAGGCAGAGAAAACCTTCCGATAAGCCTGCGCCGCTCGCTGATCGCTGTTGCGAAAAGCAGCCGCAAACCGGGAGCTTCTCCCGGACCTCATTCCCGATCGAGCTTTTTTCAAAGCCATGATGTGTTGCGCTATTCGAGACGAAGCCGCGAATGGCCATCCGGTAGGAAGGTTTGCGGAAATTCAGCAAGTTATAAACGGTTACAGTGAATTCTGTAACGTCTTAGCCCCGGTTTGGAGCCGTATGAGGCTCGGCATCTGACATTTGCAGTCGCTCGGCGTTTGTCCCTTGAGGGGCTCATGGATATGTCCGCACTCGCTGCCTCGGAAGTCGGTGGGGCGGTATCGGGTCTCATAAGGCCAGAGTTGCATTGACTGGGCGCGGGCTTGGCAGCCCATCTGATCACCTTCGCAGATCGTCCGTCTCGGCGTTCCCTCGCGGGCCACCGCCGTCGGGGCAGCATGAGAGCATCACCGCTGGCGACTGGTTTACCGTATCTCAGGCCTCGAACAACATACCATCGCGTAGCCATGGCATGCATCTTAGCGGCGACTATCATTGGTTAAGAGCCCTGATCCGACCGCTTACGACCTTCGCACTTTGCGCCTCAAATGGCGCCCATATTGGCGGTGTCGGCAATCGGGGACAAGGAACTCTGAGCGAAAACCGGGCTTCACTTACCGCGGTTGGGCAAGAAACGTGTGCGGTCAAGCGGCCTGCCAGTCGTAACGCTTGTCGAGTTTGGACAACTGGCTGAGGAAGCCTTCGCGCTGCATGCCCGTGGTGGCCAGGTCGTGCATCTGGCTCAAGGTCACGACCATCCGGACCCGGCCTTGGGTCGTGTCGAAAAAGTCGACTGTGATCGTGCTGTCGTAGGGCGCGACGCCCGGCAGAAAATCGATCAGCTGGGTCAGCACCAGCCGCTCGAGGGGGCGGCACTCCGTAAACCTGCCGTGGCAAGGCTGCGTCGTAGGCGCGCCCATGCCCTCCATAGCCGCTACGGCCTCAGGCGTGTCGGCAACCATATCATAGTGAAGTGCGCCGCCTTGCCGTGGCTCAATCAGGTGGACATCGGCGCGGAACTCCTGCGGGCCCCACCAGGATTCGAAGCCGTCCTTGGTTGTCCACAATTCCCAAAGCTCTTCCAGCTCGGCGGTATAGGTGCGCTCGATCACGAGGGCCGATGCGATCGGGTCAGTCATCTTCAGGGCTCCTTTGCTGTTGATGCTTTTGCTGCCGGGCCTCGAGCGCCGCACCAAAGCGGTCGAGCCGCGCATCCCAGACCTGCCGATACTGATCCAGCCAGGCCTCGATCACACGAAACGGCTCGGGCTTGAGCGAGTAGAGCCGCCGCGATCCATCTGGCCGCATCGAGACGAAACCTGCCTCGGAGAGGATGCGTAAATGCCGTGAAACGCCTGATTGGTGAATGCCGACGGCGGTGACGAGGTCATTGACCTGACGCTCGCCGGTGCGCAGCGCTTCGACGACCCGGCGGCGGGTAGGGTCAGCAAGCGTAAGAAACAGATCGTCATGCATATAAATACATATGCATTTATGTGCATATATGGTCAAGTTTGACATCTGTCCTGCCAGATCATCCGCCGCAGCGATGATCAGAAGGGCTTCAAGGTGCTGCCGCGGCGCTGGGTCGTCGACGCACCTTTGGCTGGATGATCCGATGGCGACGCCTCGTATGCGATTATGAGCAACGTATCGATGTCTCGCAGGCCATGATCGTGCTGGAGGGCGGCTATCCGATTCCCCTTGGCCGGCGCTGGCTGCTCGAGCCGCAGGCTCAGATCATCTACCAGACCGTGTCTGTCAGGGCAGTCACGACGCCTATTCGGCAATCGACTGGAACGAGAGCGGCGCAGTAACCGGGCGTCTTGGCGGGCGGCTGCAATATATTGCGTAAGACGGCGCTGCTTATGCCAAGGTCCATCTCTGGCATAGCTTCAACGGCACCGACCGGGCCAGCTTCGGGGTATCCCCGGCGATCGAGAGCCGCTTCGGCAGCACCTCGGTGGAACTGGGCGGGGGAATGACCGCCCGGATCACGCGGACCGCCAGCCTCTATGGTCATGTCGATCATCGCTGATCGGTGGATGGCCGCGAGCGGTACACAGTGACTCAAGGTGCCATCGGCGTCCGCTTCAACTGTGATGCCGGACCCGAGGGCGATGGCGAGCGCTGGCGGCGTGGCAGGGGCCGATGCCTGCCACCTGCTTATGCAGGGCCGCCAGCCGGTGCTTGAGCGGGCGTGCGCTCGTTCGCGCATTGATGCAGGAAACGAAGCCGTCGAGGTCAGTCTCCGACGGGATTGACAGCAATTTCGCGGGCCTCGCGGCGGACATCAAAGACCAGCCAATGGGTCCAGATGGTAATGTCGGCAGCGTGATTGTCGTCTGTATGCGTAACGCCGTGAAACGGGTTGCCTCCGCCTTTGGGCCGAGGCAACCTTACCCATCCTTCGCAAACTGACCGGCCCTGACCGGAGTGGCCCGGTTGCCCTTATCTACCGACGTCAATGGTGGCTTGCGCAGTGAGTTTGCCGACCTCTTCGATGACAGGGCCTTGGTGGTCAGCTGCTTCGACCATGAGCTTGACCCACAGTGTGTCGCCGTCCTTATAGGAGGTCGTTCTGGACGCGTCGCGTAGCGCGGCAAGGCTCGTTGCCTGTGCGCCGCCGGCGGTGGCGGCAAAGCCGGGAAGTTCGAAAATTACGAAGGAACCCTGATCCATTTCCCGCAAGGAAAGGGACAGCTTATCCCTGGCCGTCTCGACCCTTATCTCAGCGCCACTACCGATCGTGGTTTCCCCATTATATTCGAACCGCTTGCCGTTGCGTTGAAGCATGATCGGATTGGTAATGGGACCGGTCTGAAAGCCGCTAAAATCACCGGCGATGCTGAAGCGGCCGATGTCTCCCTTGCAGATGGCAGCATTCCAGCTCGCCTTGATTTCGCAAGAGGCCTCATCGGATGCGATCCCATTGTCGATGACGATATAGGCACCAGGCGTTCCACTGATCGAGCCGTCCAGATCGCGAAATGCCGCGCTGCGATAGGCGGCGCTGCGCCCATAATCGGAGGCCCAGCGGCGTTGGATCGGTGGGAAGCTGACTGGCTGGGCGTTGACGAATGTCAGGCCTTTGACCGAGTTCTCCGTACTCATGCCGAAGCTGGTGAACAACAGGTAGGAAAGCGCGCCCGCATCGCGGCGCTCGTTGGGCACGTAGTTCACGAAGGTGGTATTTTCCACTTCGTGGTGGAAGTCATAATATTCATAGCCGCGGATCGGAAAATCCGCCGATGCTGCCGGCAGGCTGCGCCCGTAAGCGATTTCCTCGGGCGTCGTGGGATTGCCGATATTGTCGCTCTCTCCCACGAACAGCGAGTCGACGACCCGTGACGTGAAGGGCGCAATCCCGGGAATGCCTGATGCGTGCGTGAAGCCGATGGCATTGTCGGCGAGCTTCAGGTTTTTGTAGAGATGATACTCACCACGGCCCCAGATCGCGCCGTTGCGGTTCTTGTAGCCGGTGAAATTGTCGAAGACGGCCACCACCAACTCGCTGCTTGTATCGGCAGGATCGGCGTAACTGGTCAGGTTGGGGCCAGCGATACCGAATTTACCATCGGGCCTCTGGCCGCGATCGAGCATCATACCATCGAAATTGGAGTGAGCGACGTTGCCACTGAACTCCCGCAGCCTGGTCCGCCCAGGCCACGTATTCTTGCTGATCTCCGTGCCTTCGAATGCCCCTGTGGGATGCTGCGGTATAGCGAACCAGAAGCCGATCTGGTCGGAGCCCGCGGCCACGTTGTCACGGTAGACATTGTCGGGGTTCGTGATCCAGAAGGTGGAGACGGTATTGTCCGACGGGATCAGGATATGCTCGGCTTCCTGGCCCTTCGTGGACTGATGGGCCAGCGTAAGGTTTGTCGGTTCGCACGGCAGGGTCGGATGGCACTTGGTCTGGATGCCAAGGTTGCGGACGAACTGGTTGCCCGTCTCGATCCCGTCTTCCAGGAAAAAGCAGTGCCCCACATTGTTGAAGGTCACGTTGTTTTCGACCCGCACATTGTTGGTGCCATGCACCGTTACGCAGCGGCTGTACGTGTCATGGATCGACGAGTTCCGGATATATTGCCCCTGCCCATCGCCGATGATGTGCCAGTGGATCGGATAACGGGCCAGCTGCAGATGTTGCCCCATGCGGAACAGTTCGACGCCGGAGACATATATTTTGGACCCGGCCATGCCCATGATATGTCCGCCGAAATAGGAGTTGGCTGCGTCATCGGACGCCTGAATCCGGATGTTGCGCGTCAGCAGGCCGACCTCGCCGCGCTCGTCGACGCCGAAGGTGACTTCACCGAAATGCATGTAGTTCAGTGGCTTGTCGAGCGTTAGCGTGTTCCGGCTGACAGCGGTAATGGTTCGCGTTTCTGCCTGCCTGGGATCGAAGTCGGTCGAGGCGAGGACAATCAGGTCGCCCTTGCGCCATTCGCTCGCATCCATAACTTCGATCCGGGCGCTGCCGGCCTTGGCCGTCTTTGCAAGCTTGGTCCAGCTGTTCGTGCGGTCGCCATGCAAGCTCAGGGTGCCGGCCATCATCATGATGCCGCGGTCGCCCATGCTGTTCACATCTTCATTGGGAACCATGTCCGTCAGGGTGATCGTGGCCTTGCGTGTATAGGGCCTGGCCTCGCTGCCGATGCTCAGTTCGCCGCGCGCCACCAGAATCCACTCGCTTTTCAGTTCGAGGTCGCGATCATCCGCAAAGCTGAGCTTGCCGTTGATGGTGAGACTGCGCAGCGCGGGTGGGCTGACGTCGAGAAGGATGTTCTTGTCCCGGCCGATCGTCGCTGCATCGCCTTCGCCGGGCACCTTCCCGTCGGGCCAGGACGCCGGATCGGACCAGCGCGTCTGCTTGACCGCCGCCATCGACGCCGATGCAGCAGGCATCACCATGTGTGCGTGATCGTCCTGAGCCTTTGCGGCGGTTCCCATGCCGAGCAAAAGAGGCGCCGGAAAAAGCAGGGATATAAGGAACAGGCGAGATTGCATATGCATGACGTTGACCCTCTCCATCGGAACTGCATGTCCCGCTTTTTATTTGACCGTGATTTTGACGCGGATCATCTGATTTGCCAAGACGCTATCAGGTGCGCCTCGCAACGGTGGGTGAAGCGCGGCACAGGCGTGCGATATGCCTAGAAAACGCCGCCCCTGACGGTAATTTCAGCCCCCGTAATCGCTTGAGCCTCAGGTGAAGCCAGAAACGCGATGACTTTGGCCAGGGCGCCCGGCTGGACCCAGCGGGCAACATCCGCCTTTGGCATATCGCGTCGATTGGCCGGGGTATCGATGGTTGTCGGCAAAACCGCGTTGACGGTGATAGCGTGGTGATATTGCTCCCGAGCCATCGCTTCGGTGAGCTTCAGGACTGCCGCTTTCGAAGCAGCATAGGGGCCCATCCCACGACCGGCTTCGAGCGCGCCGACCGCGCCTATATTGATGATCCGGCCGGCGGTCGCCGTGCGCTGCAAGACGGGCAAGACAGCTCGGGACATTACAAGCGCTGTCTGGAAGTTGGCCCGCCACAAATCGGCCCAGTCGGCTTCCGCTCCTTCTTCCACCTTAACCCATCTAAAAGCGCCGGCAGCGTTGACCAACACATCAATTCCGTCAAACCGCGTTTCGATATCTCGCACGGCGAGCGCGGCGGCGGCTGCATCGGCGACATCCACGCCGGTCAAGGCAGTGGCTCCAGTGCGCAAAAGGCGGTCGGTGAGGCGCGCCCCATCGCTACGTCCGAGCAGACAAACGTGCGATCCAAGTGACATGAACTCGCGAGCGACGGCCTGCCCAAGCACACCGAACTCGCCGGTAATGACGATGAGCCGCTCTTTCATCATGCTTCTCCCTGGCGCAGATCGATCCTACAGGAGGTTGCGGATGTTGTCACAGCGTCTCAACGCCAGCCCGTGGACCGCCGCGCAAGGGGCGTGGCAACACAGGCGCCATCAATCGCGGCACCCTCTTGGCCGAAGATTTTGCGAAAGCGTTCATGTCATCCATGCTGGTCAGCCGCCAGCAGGAAGTCTCGCTCACAACACTGCCACAGACGAATGCCCCATCGATTCAGCTCCATTCAAGCAGCACCTGCGGCATGCAGCTGATCGTCTCCGCAATCGTCACCAAAACCGCCCTCCGCCAACCCACGTCGCGCATAGATTATTGACATAGTCAATTAATGAAAATAACCTCGGCTCAACTAAGCGGGCGGCCAGCGCTCGTAAAAAAAAGCAGGGGAGGGGAGCGATGGGCGCTTCTGCACAGGTTCGTCTTCAGGGCGTTGCCCGAGGATATGTTTCGGCTATCGCGCTCACCACGGCTCTCGTCTTTCCCATCGGCTCGGGAGCGCTCGCGCAGCAGGCTCTGGAGGAGGCGTCCGCAGGCGGCGTGACCGAGGCCGCCAGGCTGGACCAGGTTTCCGCGTTGGAAGCGGGCGCAGGTCGCATCTCCGGATCGGACGATATTGTCGTCACCGGCTCGCGCATCGCGCGCAGCGGGTTCGATGCGCCAACGCCCGTGACCGTTGTTGGCCAGGAAAGCATTCAGAACCTCGGGCTTGTGAATACCGGCGAAGTGGTGAACCAGTTGCCCTCCGTTCGGGCAAGTCTTGCGCCCACCAACAACGGCTTCGGCAGTTGGAATGTGGGTGCGCAGGTCCCCAACCTGCGTGGACTCAGCACGTTGGCGGCCAACCGCACGCTCGTTCTCGTGAACGGCAAGCGCTTCGTGCCGACATCGCGCGAGGGCAGCGTCGACCTCAACATGATCCCGACGCTTATGATTGACCGGCTCGAGGTCGTGACGGGTGGCGCTTCGGCGGTCTACGGATCGGACGCGGTGGCCGGCGTGGTCAACGTCATCCTCGACACCCGTTTGACAGGCGTCCGCTCCCAACTGGATTACGGCATTTCCGAAGAGGGCGATGGAGAGCAGTTTCACGCGGCGATCGCTGCGGGCTCGAGCTTCATGGACGGGCGGCTTCATATCGTGGGTGGTGCCGAATATACCGACCGCAAGGGCATCGGCTCCTGCTTCACACGCGATTGGTGCACGACGGCCGGCATCGTGCAGAGCGGGGCTTCGGTTCCGCGCTACCAGATTTATCGCGAAGGCGTCGGCTTCCTCGCCACCAAGGGCGGTGCCTTGCCGCTGTTCGGGAACCCGGCCCTTGCCGGCACGCCGTTTGCAAACGTGCAGTTTGCACCCGACGGGACCATCATTCCGTACCAGCCCGGCACTGTGCGGGGCGCCACGAACCAATATGGCGGCACGATCTCATCGCCCTATGAAACCACGAATATTTCGGTTCCGTCGCGAACCTATAGCCTGTACGGCCATGCAACGTTTGAGGCTTCGGACAGCATCGACCTATGGCTCGATGCGTCCTATGGCAACGTGACCGGGACGAATATCGGTGCTGCGACCTGGGATAATCCCATCCGCGATGCCGGCAATCCGAACTATTTTCTGATCCAGCCGGACAATCCCTTCATTCCGCAGCCGCTGGCGGACTATCTCGCGGCAAATCCGTCCATTCCGGGCCTTAATCTCTACCGCCTCGGCAACGATCTTGGCCTCTCCACTGCCGTGTCGTCCGGTGAGACATGGCGAACCGCCGCGGGGCTTCAGGGCAAGGTTTTTGACGATCGCTTCCACTGGGATGCCTATTATTCCTATGGACGCTCGACCCGTAACCAGTCTGTCTCCGGAACCCGCGTCCAGAGCGACTATTATCGGGCGGTTGATGCCGTGCTGGATCCGGTGACCGGGCAAGCTGTCTGTCGTGACACGCTCAGCGCCGACCCTGCTGTGCGGGCAGCAGCAGCTGGCTGCGTTCCGCTGAATCTCTTCGGGGTCAGCCAGTGGTCTCCCGAAGCGCAGCAATATAGCTATGGCGCTTATCAGCCGGAGGAGCTGAAACTGACCCAGAATGCGGCGGGTCTGAACCTGTCCGGCGATCTCCTCAACCTGCCGGCGGGCCCACTCGGGGTTGCGATCGGCGGTGAGTGGCGGAAAGAGAAAGCCGACCTGATCCACAGCGCACTTGGGGAGGCACTCGCCTTTTACCAGAATTTCGGCAAAAGCTACGCCGGGTCGGTGGGGGTTATCGAAGGCTATGTCGAGGTTTCGGCTCCGGTGCTGAAGGACTCGCCTGTCGGCTCGCTCATCGTCGATGGCGCCGCGCGCCGGACCCGGTATAACAACACCAACCTCCTCACCGACGAGAGCAGGAAGATCCTTGCGACGACGTGGAAGGTGAGCGCGATTTATGATCCGATGTCTTGGCTCAGCATCCGGGCGACGCGGTCCCGTGACATTCGCGCGCCCAGCTTCAACGAGCTCTATGCCGCAGCCGGAAGCAGCTTCACCGGCTACCTCAACCAGCGGCTTCCGGGGAGCCCTGCGCAGTTTCCCTTCACCGCAACCGGCGGAAACATCGACCTGAATGCCGAGGTCGCCAATACCCTCACGATCGGCGCGGTGATCCGGCCGCAATCCGGCATTCTCGACCGGCTTCGCCTCTCCGTCGATTATTACGACATCGAGCTTGGTGGCGCGATCGGCGCATTGGGCGGAGGAAGCATCGTCAGTCGATGCTTCGACAGCGGGGAACTTTGTAACCTGATCGACTTCGATGCGGCGGGCAATTTGTCGGTTGTCCGGAACGTCAATCTCAATCTCGACGAACTGGTCAGCAGGGGGCTCGACATCGAGTTCGACTATTCGCTACCCGTTGGCCCAGGCATTTTGCGCGCGCGCGTCCTTGCTAATCACGCGCTGGCTCAGCAGACCAAGACAAGCACCGCTACATTCGATTACCGCGGTGTCACCGGCCCCTCCGGCTCGGGCGTGCCTGACTGGACTGTCAATGCGACTCTGACCTATGCGACCGGTCCCGCGCAGGTGACATTGCAGTCACGCTTCATCTCTGCAGGCGCCTATAGTAATGACCGGATCGGGCCGAACGACGCCCGCTATGAGGCTGCGGTCGCGTCCTGCGTGACGGCCCCGACCGGCCCCTTGTGCGCCAACACGATCAACGACAACACCGTCGATGGCGCGGTCTACTTCAACCTGTCGGGCAGCTATGATCTGATTGAGCGCGCCAACGGCCTGAAGCTGCAATTGTTCGGATCGATCAACAATCTCCTGAATCGGGAACCGCCATTGGCGCCTGACGGCGCCTATCCCACCAACCCGGTCTTTTTCGATCAGATCGGCCGCTTCTTCCGGGTCGGCGCCCGCATGAGCTTTTGACGATGCGTGTCAAACCAGCCGGCTGCCGCCATCCCTACCTTCGACATGGAGGATTTCCAATGGTTCGTTTCCTGTCACGTCTCGCTCTGCTACCCGCGCTGGCCACACTGACCCTGCCCGCAACGGCGCATCATTCGACCGCGATGTTCCACTGGGGAACAGAGGTCGGAATGAAGAATGCCACCGTCGAGCGGTGGGAATGGACCAACCCACATACCTTCCTTTATGTTCAGGTGCCCATTGCGGGCGGTCGTTCGGAGCGCTGGGCGTTCGAGGGGATGAGCCCGAACCATCTCACCCGGACTGGCTGGAGTAAACGCACCCTCAAGCCCGGCGACAAGATCACGCTGACCTATTATTCGCTCAAGGATGGGCGCAAAGGCGGCTTCAACGTCAGCGTCACGCTACCGAACGGCCAGACCTTGCGCCAGCTCGGTTCCCCATCGGACTCGCCAGCGAAGGATTCCTGAGAGCCAGGTCGGCGACAGGAATGACGAAGGAAATTAACTGCCTTTTCCACGGCAGGGACTGGAGTGATCGGGCGATGAACGGAACCAGAAAAACCCCGTGGCTATATGTGGCGGCGGCTGCATTGATGATCGGTGCACCTGCGGCATATGCTGCTGAGGCCGAACCTGCGGTGAGCCGGCAGCTGGCTTATTCGAGTCTGGCGAATCTGCCTGATTGGGATGGGGTTTGGGCTACGCAGCGCAGCACGGACCCGGAGCCGAAGCTCACGCCCAGCGCCGCCAAGGCGAAGGCCGATTATGAGGCTGCGCAGGAACGAGGCGAAAATCTGCAGGTCCCGGCTGCTAACTGCGTGCCCGATGGCATGCCACGCATCATGCGCATCTATCCGATAGAGTTCATCTTCTCGCCTGGTCGAGTCACGATCGGTCTGGAGGTCTACAGCCAGACGCGGCGCATCTTTACCGATGGCCGTCCCTTGCCCGAAGATCCCGACCCCGCCTTCAATGGGGCTTCGGTCGGTCATTGGGAAGGGGACACGCTGGTCATCGACACGACCGGGCTGAACAATCAAAACAGCCTGATACGGGGAGTCCATCTCACCGATCAAGAACGCATTCGGCTGGAAGGACCCGACCTCCTCGTCGCGACAGTGACGGTCACGGACCCGAACCTCCTCACCGAGCCCCACGTCTTTCGGCAGTCCTATCGTCGACATCGCGACTGGGAGATTCGGGAATATGTCTGTCAGGAAAATAATCGCGATGCGGCGGATGAGTTTGGTCGACCGTCAATGTCGCTAGATTTCGACTAGGGCCGATCGACATTCAGAAGATGACATGCCGAAAATGGAGGGTTTTCATGACCCGGCGAGCGGCACGGGAGCATCGGAAGCGCGGAAAGACGCCATTTGCAGGTCGTCAGGGCTGAAGGTCGATCCGCCCTGGTAGCTTGCCCCTCGTCAGCTTCCGACTGAGCATCAACGCTCCTTGCGTCGGCCTCGTGCCGTGGAAAACGACCTTGGCGAGATCCAGGCCGATCGTGGTACCCGTGACACCGGCGCCTCGCTCACCGGCGCTCAAAAACTTGAGGGTCAAGGCCGATGGAAACGACGATCTGCCGTTGCGTCCTTCTCTTTATCGCCGCGAACCACGGTAAAGGCGAATTGTTCCGGTCGGGGTGTCAAACGCCCGGGTCTCGACAACATCCGTGAATCCGGCCTCGGCGATCATGTCGGGCAGGATGCCCCTGGCCTGCGGGCCGGTGTCGACAACGCCGTCGACCATCTGCACCGTCAGCCGAAACAGGAGCCGCATCGCCAGCCTCGTTTGCCGGCCATAATCAGCGATGTGCAGTTCGCCACCAGGCGCCAGGAGGTCGTAGGCTGCGGCAAGTATCGCGTGCTTTTCCGCGAGTGGCACCTGATGCAGCACCAGACTGGACAGTACCTTCGTTGCACGCCGCCCGCCGAGCAGAGCGGCCGCATCATGCCCAAACCCTTCGAGCAGATGCAACGATGATCCGGTCGAGGCCGCCTTGCGATGCGCGTGCCGAAGGATTTCGGGATCGGGATCTATGCCTGTCAGGCACGCATCAGGCGCAGCCTTTGCCAGGCGGACCAGCATCGACCCCGTCCCACACCCCAGATCGACGAGTACATCATCGGCCGCAGGAGCGATCTGCGTCACAAAAGCGTTTCGCCATGTATTTTCGCGGGTAAAGGTTGCGACCAGCGCGTCATAAAGCGGCGTCAGCAATCGATAGCCGGCGGCCGGCGTGAAGGGCGCCGCGGCGGGCGTGTCGGTGGGCCATGGCCAACGCCGGTCAGCCGGGGTCATGCCGCCTGCTCCAGATAATCGGTGATGGCATCCCGGCCGGGCGCGAGCTCCTTGAGCTGCAGCACAGCCCCCGCATTGCCGCGATGATAGCTGCCATGCTGGCAAATATGGAGAAGGATCTGTGCCCGCGTCATGCGCGCCGGCTTGCCGCTGGTGAAGACAAAGTCGAGCGGCTCCTCGAACGCCTCGGGCAGCAGGCGGCCGACATAGGCCGCATACCAGTCGTCCACAGCCTTCATGTCGTCCGCGAGCCTGTCAAACGTGGGCAGTGTCTCGGATCGTGGGGCGCGATAGGCGTGCCGGGTTCCCTCGAGGTGATGCCGGAAGATGCAATCGACGACATGAATGTGATCGAGGATAAGCAACAGGATGTGCCTTTCCTGCTCGTTCAGCTTGTCCCGGTTCTTGCGGATGGCGTCGCAGAGACCGCGATCGGCCCAGCGCTTGACCTCGATGAGTTGTGAATAGGGCAACCAGACCATGGAAGGCATCCTTTCAAAAATTGGACTTGCAATCGTCATGGCCATAATATGAGCGATGGCTCGCATCATCTACTCGCATTGGAGCACGCGACATGCTGGCAGGAAAAGCGCTTACGCGGCCGCGAAAAAAGGCGTCGCAGGCCCGTTCACGCGCGACGGTATCGGCAATGGTCGAGGCGACCGCTCGCATTCTGGTGCGGGATGGCTTTGACCAGGCCAGCACGAATCGGATCGCCGAGGAGGCCGGCGTCAGCATCGGTTCGCTCTACCAGTATTTCCCGAGCAAGGAGGCGCTGGTCGCCGCCGTCATCGAACGGCACAATGACGATCTGATGCGCGTCGTCCGGGAGGCGATGGCGCAAGCCAGAGGCGAGCCGCTCGAGATCGGGATCGAAAAGCTCGTCGCCGCTGCGATCGCCGCGCATCGTATCGACCCGGCGCTGCACCGTGTCCTTGCCGAACAGACGCCGCGCACCGGCGAGCTGGAAGGCATCGAGTTCTTCAATCGCGAAGCCAATAGTCTGTTCCGGGCCTATCTCGACGACCATCGTGATGCGTTGGAGAGCCTCGACCTCGATATGGCCGCCTTCGTCTGCGTCACCTCAATCGAGGCGCTCACCCACACCGCCGTGATCCATCGGCCGGATATCCTGACCGATCAGGCGGTCGGGCGATTGATGACCGAAACTGCCCGCATGGTAGTAGGTTATTTGCGGCCCGTTCAAAGGAGGGGGAAGCGGGTCGCATAAAAGCCGGTGAGCATGCGATGCAGGTGGGTGTTGCCGCACATGCTAACGGCGCTGGCGTTCCTGAACCAGTAAGCCGGCGCGCAGACCGAGGGTGACGGGGGCTCTTGATCATGCGCCTGCCTTACCGGCCCCACCGCCAAACAGAGCGATGCCGACCGGCGCCTGTTCAACGTCATCCGGCACGATAGTGGTTGGTCAAAAATCTTTCGGAAAACCGACATATTCGTCCGCTGAGTCACAAGCCCGTCACATCCCTTCCGCATCGCGCCCTGCGAGCCGGATAGGAAAAACGACGATTCTGACAGGGCAGATCGCCTGACATCGTCGCAACAGGCGCAAGGGATCGCGATGCGATCCCGGCAAGCGCCCATCCGGCCGGGGAGAAAGGCGCACTGAAGCCGGCAGGCCGCTGAAGCGTCAATACGCAACGCCAAGGCGCGCGAAACGCTGCGATACCGGTTTTCTCGGAAGCCGGGCGCGCGGCGCCTCGCCGTGCGCAGGCGACACACCGCTATCTGGATTATGGGAACAAAGGGGTTAAACATGCACCGCAAGATCAACCATATCGAGCGCATGACGACGCTTCTCGCCGGGGTGGCGATGGCAGCGCTGGCCGTCGCGCCGGCCATGGCGCAAACCGCGCCCGTTGCGGGCGGCACCGATGACGACAGCATAGCGGCCGAGGAAATCGTGGTCTCCGGCTACCGCCGCAGCCTTGCAGAGGCGATCGACATCAAGCGCGATACGATCGGGTTTTCGGACTCGATCGTTGCCACCGACATTGCCGACTTTCCCGAGCAGAATCTGTCCGAAGCCCTGCAGCGCATGCCCGGCGTGACGATCGAGCGCGACAAGGGGCTTGGCACGCGCGTCAATGTCCGCGGTCTGCCGAGCGAGTTCACCTTCGTCTCGATCAACAAGCTGGCGACCGCCTCCGGTTCAGGCGGCCGCGAGGTCGAATTCGACATGTTCGCCTCCGAACTGATTCAGTCCGTCACCGTGCAGAAATCGCCGACCGCGGCCGATGAGGAAGGCGGCATCGCCGGAGCCGTTGCGATCCGCACCGCGCGCCCGTTCGACAATCCCGGCCTGCGGCTCGTGGGCAGCGCGGAAGGGTCGTATAATTCGATCTCCGAGAAGATCGATCCCAATGTTTCCTTCCTTGCCAGCAAGACGTTCGGCGATTTCGGCGTGCTCGTCTCGCTCGCCCGGCAGCAGCGCACCAATCGCACCGATTCCAATTCGGGCATCAACTTCCGTCCGATCTCGCGCTGGACGGACCGGGCCGACGCCAATCGCGATCAGGCGATCGCCGTGCTCCAGCGCGATGCGAACGTGACCTTCACCGACGCAGACAAGGACTGCATCGTCTTCCTCGATAAGGTGGGCGACCGCGTCTATCAGAATGATCAGGATCGCCTCGGCCTGTCGGGCTCGGTGCAATATAAGCCGAGCAACACATTCAGCCTCGCTTTCGATGCCTTCATCGGCTCCTACGACACGGTCGAGGATGAATATGACGCGGCCGGCTATTCCGCATCGAGCAACTCGACGCTCGACACGATCCACGACTTTGATGCCAGCACATTGTCCGATGCGGGCATCATCGTGCTGCGCGATGTATCCTACACCAACACCCAGCATGAATTTCTGAGCAAGCAATATCTCAACCAGACCGACTATCGCCAGTTCGGCGGCGAAATGAACTGGGAGACCGGGCCCTGGAAGATCAATGTGCTGGGCGGCTATTCCGGCGCGACGAAGACGCTCGACGATGCCAATCTCAAGCATGTTGCCTATGCGCCGTCACGCACCCGCTACACCGCGACGGGTGGGGAGACGATCCCGAGCGCCGATCCGCGCACGATCGACATGTATAATGCGCCCGGCGCCTATCTGTTCGAAGCCTATGAAACCACGCGCGAGCGCATCAAGGACGATAAATACGCTGCGCAGTTTGACGTGAGCTATATGTTCGACTCGTCCGTCCTCAAGCGGCTGAATATCGGCGGGCGCTATACTGGCAAGACCAACGAACGCGACTATGGCGAGGAGAAGATCCAGGGCCCGACGCGCGGCAGCACCGCTTATGTGAACGTCCGCACACTGGGCGACAGTCCGCTGCAGAACGTGACCGACATCGTCGGCGGCAAGGCCTATCAGGTGCGCGACCTCGACTGGGCGCAAATCTCCAACGCCTATGCCCGCGATTTCTTCCGGCCCGACGGCTTCGTCACGCCGTTCGATGACGGCCAATATTACAAGGTCAAGGAGGAGACGGTCGCCGGCTATGCGATGGCCGACTTCGAATTCGATGTTGCGGTGCCGCTCTTCGTGAACCTGGGCGGCCGCTACCTGCGCACGACGGTGCGCTCGGAAGGCTTCCATCAGGTGCAGAATGCTGATGGGTCGACCGGCTATACCGACGCGCCGGTCGCGAGCAAGGGCCGCTATGAGAAGTTCCTGCCCTCCTTCAACGCCCATGCCGAACTGACCGACAGCCTCTACCTGCGCGCTGCCGCATCGCAGACGCTGATCCGCCCGGCGCTGACCGACCTTGCCTACAAGCGCACGGCGAGCTGGAACAGTTTCCGCTTCACGGACGGCAATCCCAATCTCACACCGACCTATGCCGATCAGTGGGAGGTCGGCGTCGAGAAATATCTCGGCCGGGGCGGTATCCTCGCGGCATCCTATTTCTGGAAGAAGATCAAGGGGGTGGTGCAGAACCAGTTGACCGGCGTGGTGGCCGACGTGACCAAATATAACGCCAACGGCACGATTGACGGCGTCTATGATTTCGACGTCTACCAGCCCGTCAATGCCGAAGGATCATACACCGTCAGCGGCATCGAGTTGAATGCGGTCGTGCCCTTCAGCCTGTTCTCCGACAGTCTGGACGGCTTCGGTCTCAACGCCAACATGACCTTCCTCGACAGTTCGCTGACCGGCCAGTCCGATCTCGACATCCCCACCGCGCCGATCGGCCTGTCCGACAAAAGCTACAACGCCACCTTGTTCTACGATAAGGGGCCGCTCTCGCTGCGCGTGTCGTATAACCGCAAGGGCGCCTATGTGGAGCGGATCGAGCGGAACATGTATCCGGTCTATCGCGATGCCTATGGCCAGTTCGACATCGCCGCCAGCTATCAGGTCACTCGCAACGTCCGGGTTGAGCTGCAGGGCATCAATATCGGCAACGCCAAAACCACGGGCTACACCATGGACCCGTCCTTCCCGACCACCTACGAGTTTTCGGGAAGCCGCATCAGCCTGGGCGTCCGCGCGCAGCTGTGATCGACAGCGGGCCTCGCCGCCACCGCGGCGGGGCCTGACTGCCGTGCATATTGTCACATGGCCTTGATATCCTTCGGACCGACCCGCGCTGTCCTCACTACCTGCATCAACGATCGCGAGGCCGGCCCGCGCGCCTTGATCCTGCCCATCTGCATCGGAGCTTTTCCATGATCTCGCATATCGCCCTTGCCGCCCTGCTTGCTCTTGCGGCCCAGCCTGCCATCGCTCAGGAGGCCGGGCCCGATCTGGCGCGCGCGGCGCGCGGTGACGTGCGCGAGCCGGGCGGCGCCCGGCGACTTGCCGGCGATATGCGGGAGACATATCGCACGCTCGGGAGCAAGGGTGAGGTGCGCAATGTGATCCTGCTGATCGGCGATGGCATGGGCGATTCCGAGATCACGATTGCACGCAACTATGCCGAGGGCGCCGGCGGCTATTTCAAGGGCATCGACGCGCTGCCATTCACGGGCCACTATACGCATTATTCGCTCGATTGCGAGACGGGCAAGCCCGATTATGTGACCGACAGCGCCGCCTCCGCGACCGCCTGGGCGTCCGGGGTCAAGAGCTATAACGGCGCCATCGGCGTCGACATCCATGGCCGGCCGCACCGCACGTTGATCGAGCGTGCCCGCGCGGCGGGGCTTGCGACCGGCAACGTCTCGACCGCCGAGATACAGGATGCAACCCCGGGCGCGCAGATCGCCCATGTCACGCATCGCCAATGCTACGGGCCGGAGGAGACGAGCCAGCATTGCCCGCAGAACGCGCTCGAACGGGGTGGGGCGGGTTCGATCACCGAGCAGTTGCTCGATACGCGAGCCGATCTGGTGCTTGGCGGCGGCGCGGCGAGCTTTGCGCAGACGGCCAAAGCCGGCAAATATAAAGGCCGCACCCTGCTGGAGCAGGCGCAGAGGCGCGGCTATCGCGTCGTGCGCAATGCGGCCGAACTCGACGCGGTGACCCGCGCGGACGATCGCCAGCCGCTCCTGGGCTTGTTCGCGGAGGGGAACATGCCCGTGCGCTGGACCGGCCCGCGCGCCAGCCACCACGGCAATATCGACAAGCCGGCCATCACCTGCGCGCCCAATGCCGCGCGCGATGCCGCCATGCCCACGCTGGCTGCCATGACGCAAAAGGCCATCGCCCTGTTGAAGGACAGGCCCCGTGGCTTCTTCCTTCAGGTCGAGGGCGCGTCGATCGACAAGCAGAACCATGCCGCCAATCCGTGCGGCCAGATCGGCGAGACGGTCGATCTGGATGAGGCGGTGCAGGTGGCGCTGGCATTCGCAAAGGCCGACGGGCACACATTGGTCATCGTCACCGCCGACCATGCGCATACTAGCCAGATCGTCGGCAACGACACCCGCTCGCCCGGCCTGACCGCCGTGCTGAACACGCGCGATGGCGCCGTGATGACGGTCAATTATGGCACGGAGGAAGAAGGCTCGCAGGGGCATACCGGCACGCAGCTGCGGATCGCCGGTTATGGCCCGCGCGCGGTCAATGTCAGCGGCCTGCTCGATCAGACCGATCTCAACTATATTATCCGGGATGCGTTGGGGCTCGATTGAGTGCCTTGGCTAGCGTTGGGAGGCAACTCGGAATTCGCGAATAGCCCGCCAAGCCTTCCGGGCAACACAGCTTCAACCACGGCCCGATGGGCTTCGATGATCGGTTCAAGCAACGCGGCATCCTCCTCGGCGTGGCACCCGCGATGGATGCCGGGGCCTGAAAAAGCGTTCACAGAGCCTCGGTCGATGACCGCGGACAGTTCCTCCGCGCCGCCTGTAACCGCTATCGGCTGCTCATCCAGCAAGACCGCGAAATGCGGGCCATCAAGCGCGACGATGTCATGAGAGGCCGCTGCGGGCCTGCGCATGATCTCCTGCCATCAGCCGATATGTGACGAGTCGGGTCGTTGCAAATCGATGTGATGGGCGTATCCTGAAGACGGAAATGGCGTTCCCATGAACCACCGGACAGGCTGGTGGCGCCTGCGAGCCGCGCGCGGCGGCAGGGCAGGGTGTCTCCTCCCGCCAGACATGGACAGGGCCGATGACCGTCAAGCTGCTGGCCGTGATTGCGCAGGCCGAGACCACGCCGGCCTGTCTCGACGCAGCCGAAGCGGCCGGTCATGCGCTCCGGGACGCCGCGATCGAGGCGCTGCATGTCGTGGTCGATCCCGGCTATCTGATCACCGCCAGCGAAGAAGTCGCGTTCCAGCGGTTGCGCAGCCGGCATGAGGGGACGCCGGGGGAACGCGCCGCGGCCACGCGGGCGGCCTATGATGCCTGGATGGTGGCCCATCCCGAGGCCGACATTCCGCTCCGGTGGAAGGAGCGGTTTGGCGCGGAGGAAGAGACTATACAACGCGAGGCGCGGATTTTCGACGTGCTGGTCCTCGCATGGCCGACGAATCTGGATGGCGGCGATGCGCTCCACGCCGCGATGCATCGCATTCAACATCCCTTCTTCCTCGTACCGTCCCAATGGAGGCTCAAACCCGGCGCGCGCTTTGCCGGCCATATCGTCATTGCCTGGAACGGCACCGAGGCATGTCGCAAGGCGCTTCAGGGCGCGCTGCCCTGGCTCCGCGTCGCGCGGGAGATCACCTTGCTCCTCATCGCGGAAAGCCGCGATCTGGCGGGCCCGGCCGAGGACCTGCTCAACCTTGAGCAGATTGCCTGTCGCGTGCAGCATGTCCCACGGGGCAGCACGCCCCTGGGTGACCAGATCATCGCCGAAGCGCACAAATGGAACGCGGATCTGCTCGTCATGGGCGCTTATCGCCACCCCCAGTTCATCGAATGGCTGCTGGGCGGCACCACGCGCCATGTCCTTGCCCATTTCGACTTGCCTCTTCTTCTCGCACACTGATCTGCGTCCGCCCGCAGCGGGGCACTGCCATATTCGTCTGCGGCTGGAACGATCGTCGCTCTTGAAGGTTATTGGCATCAGGCCCTTGGGGTCCGATGACATCACTGAATGGGGATGGAGTCCCCCATAACCGCCCAACGGCTGATGACCCCTACCGCGTCAAACGCGGCGGGTGTGTGTCTTCGCCGTGCGGGCTCATGAGATCAGCCCGGTATCGACACGCGCCAAAGCGGCTTCGGCTGCCTGTGGGAGACAAGTCGATGACCCATGTCTGGGCTGTGGCCGCCTTGTGGCTGGGACTGGCGCTGGTCGCCACATTGCTGTCGATCTGGTTCAGGATCGCCACCGCGCTCTCCGAGATCGTCGTCGGGATTATCGCGCAGCTTGTCATCGGTGCGCTGGTGAGTGCGGCAGTGCTGGGCACGCAGGAAAGCTGGGTCACATTTCTGTCCGGCGCGGGCGCGATCGTCCTCACCTTCCTTGCTGGTGCCGAACTCGATCCCAAGGTTTTCCGAACCAACTGGAAGGAGGCGACCGCTGTCGGGCTTGCCGGCTTTGCCTTCCCGTTCATTGGCTGCTCGCTGCTGGCGATCTTCGTTCTTGGTTGGTCACATGAGGCTGGCTTGCTCGCCGGTGTCGCCATGTCCACGACGTCGGTTGCGGTCGTCTATGCGGTGATGCTGGAATTCGGCCTCAACCGGACCGATTATGGGAAGACCCTGCTCGCCGCCTGCTTCGTCAACGATTTGATCACAGTGCTCGCACTCGGTCTGATCTTCGCGCCCTTCACTGGCCGGACGGCCATTTTCGGGGGCGTCGCGGTGCTCATATTCGCGATCCTGCCTTGGCTCACGCTGCGCTTCTTCAAGCTCTACGGCAACCGACCGTCCGAACTGGAGGCCAAATTCCTGCTGCTGACCCTGTTCGGGCTCGGTGCGCTGGCGAGCTGGGCGGACAGCGAGGCGGTGCTGCCAGCCTATCTGGTCGGCATGGTGCTGGCGGGGACGGTGGGCAAGGATCATGCGCTGATCCGGCGCCTGCGCACTCTGACCTTCGGTCTGCTGACGCCCTTCTACTTCATCCGGGCCGGATCGTTCGTCTCGGTCTCGGCGTTATGGGCCGCGCCTGTCGGCTTTATCATCTTGCTGGCCGGCAAGATGATGACCAAGGTGATCGGAGTCTATCCGCTGACCCGCTGGTATCGCTCACCGCGCAAGGAAGCGGCCTATACGACCCTGCTGATGTCCACGGGCCTGACGTTCGGTACGATCTCGGCCCTGTTCGGCCTCTCGCATCACGTCATCAACCAGAGCCAATATTCGATCCTCGTCGCCACCGTGATCGGCTCGGCGGTCGTCCCGACGCTGATCGCCAACGCCTTCTATCTGCCCCGGCACCTGATCCCGCCCGAGGAGCCCGCCACCCAAGCCATCATTGCAGGAGGCCGCTCATGACGACCGAAGCGGAGCCCCATATTCGCCGCGCCGTGTTCGATGTCGACAAGGCTCTCAAGATGTCCACGCTGATCGACATCAGCGCGGCGATCCACAACGGCCGGCGTTCTGATCGGCATCACCGGCTGCACCATCCCGCAGAAAGGAGCTGGCGCCATGTTCCACCGCATCGTTCATGCCAATGATGGCTCGACAAACGCAATGAGCGCCTTGCACG
This sequence comes from Sphingobium sp., assembly GCA_035555575.1. Classification (GTDB taxonomy): domain Bacteria; phylum Pseudomonadota; class Alphaproteobacteria; order Sphingomonadales; family Sphingomonadaceae; genus Sphingobium. Next base: position 245,997 of record DATMGL010000020.1, on the reverse strand, counting down.
CCGCCATCGATCTGGCGAGCCTTGCCAAGGCCAGGCTGGACGTCCTCCTTGTCGAGGAAATCTCGCCTCGCTCCGGCACGATCGGGGAGGTCGCCGAACGCGACGCAGCGCAGCACCGCCTGCTTGCCAGGCGCAAGGCGCTTGTCGAGCAAGCCGGTGAACAGCAAGGCGTCGTCATCGGCACCCATATTTTCGTCGGTTATCCGGTGAAGCATATTGTCCAGTTCACCATCGAACGAAACGCCGATCTGCTGGTGATCGGCGCGACCGAACATACTGATCTTTGGGAACATCTGTTCGGGCGTCGCTCTGACCGCATGACCCATATGGTCGGTTGCTCGGTCCTGATCGTTCGCGAGGGAGGCCATGATGCTCCATAAGCTGCTGGATGATATGATCACGGTTGGCCGCCTGTCGGTGATGATCGGTCATGCGCCCGCTTTCAGCGTGGGTACGGTGCCGACCGAACTTCCCCAGCTCGATGTCACCGTCCGGATCAGGGATCGCCGGACCGCCACTCTGCTCGCGCTGGATCCGGACTATCAGTTCGGTGAAGCCTATATGAGCGGGGCGCTCACCATCGAGCAGGGCTCTCTCGCCAGCCTGATGGCGCTGATCGGGCACAATCTGTCGCGACGCCCCATGCCGGGCTTGCTGGCGCGCTCGCGGGCATTTCTGGCGACGTTGCTCAGCCGCACCAATTCGCCGGCTACCGCGCGGCGCAATGTCGCGCATCATTATGATCTGTCAGCAGATTTTTACCGGCTCTTCCTCGACGATGATCTCCAATATAGCTGCGCCTATTTCGCCGAACCCGAGATGACCCTGGAAGCCGCGCAGGCGGCGAAGAAGGCACATATCGCGGCCAAGCTTGATCTGCGGGCCGGTGCGCACATCCTCGACATTGGCTGCGGGTGGGGCGGCCTTGCCTTGTCGCTCGCGCGCATGGCCGACGTGCGGGTCACCGGCATCACGCTGTCCGTCGAGCAGCTCCGCGTGGCGCGGGAGCGGGCCCTGACCGCCGGTCTTGCCGAGCGCGTGCGCTTTGAGCTGGTCGATTATCGCCAGATGGAAGGCCGGTTCGACCGGATCGTCTCGGTCGGCATGTTCGAGCATGTCGGTCGCGCGCATCATGGCGCCTATTTCGGTGCGATCGACCGCCTGCTGACCGATGATGGCGTGGCGCTGGTCCATGCGATCGGCCGCAAGGATCGCGGGCCGGGCCTCGACCGCTGGATGCGCGCGCATATCTTCCCCGGCAGCTACATCGCCACCGCTAGCGAGGCGCTGAGCGCGCTCGAAACGACCGGGCTGTGGCCGACCGATCTTGAAGTGCTGCGGCTGCACTATGCCGAGACGCTGCGACAATGGCGCTTGCGCGCCGCCGCTCATCAAAGCGCGATCGAGGCGATCTACGATGCGCGCTTCTACCGCATGTGGACCTTTTATCTGGCGTCCTGCGAGATGGGGTTCCGCTTCAACGGCCTGATGGTGTTCCAGCTCCAGATCGCGCGAGCGATCACTGCCCTGCCAACCACGCGCGGCTACATGGCGCGGGCAGAGGGGTATCTGATCGACAAGGCACGGAACGGCGCAGGCAAGGGCTGTGTGAACGACGAGGAGCCCGGCATGACGGGATCGGAGGCAGCGGGCGGATGCTGAACCATGTCTGGATCGCCGCCAGCGGGATGATCGGCATCAACATCCCCAGGACTTTTGCGATCGGGCTGTTCACGGCCCCGACCGGGACAGGTGGGCGCTGGCCGGCGCCGCCGGAGACGCGCGCCTTCATGCCGGTCGGGGCTATGCGGCGGCTATACGGTCTTCTCTTGCTTCAGCCGGCAAACGCTCGCGCGCATGCGGACGGAAGACGCGGGCCGCGCGCGCCATCATCGCCAGTATCGTCGCGGGCCGGTCGGCCTTGTCCTTGAGGGCGCTGTGCATGGCGCGCGACGCCGCCGCCATCGAGCGTTTCGAGCCGCCGCCACGCGCGATCAATCACCACGCGCTGGACCAGGCTACAGCCATCGTCCGCCGCTCGGTTCTCGCCTGAGGAGCCATCATGACACGCATCGCCAGCATCGCCAGCATTCATGGCCAAGAAATTCTCGATTCACGGGGTAACCCCACGCTTGCCGTCACGATTGTCCTTACAGGCGGGGTCGAAGCGACGGCGGCCGTCCCCTCGGGCGCGTCGACCGGTGCCAACGAGGCCGCCGAACTGCGCGATGGAAACCTCGCCCGTTATGGCGGCAAGGGCGTTCTTATGGCGATCGGTCACGTCGAAGGACCGATCGCCGTCACCTTGCAAGGGGCCGATATCTGTGATCAGGACAGGCTCGATCATGCCATGATTGCGCTCGATGCCACGCCCGACAAGGCACGGCTCGGCGCCAATGCGATCCTCGGCGTCTCGATGGCAGCGGCGCGGGCGGCTGCGATGGTGCAGGGCGTGCCGCTCTACGAATATCTCGGCGGACCGGCGGCGCACCTGCTTCCCATGCCGGCCATGAATATTCTCAACGGCGGCAAACATGCCGACAGTGGGCTCGATTTTCAGGAATTTATGATCGTGCCGGTGGGCGCGCCCAGCTTCGCCGAAGCGCTCCGCTACGGCGCGGAAACCTATGCCGCGCTGCGCCAGTGTCTACGCAGGCGCGGCCTCAAGGTCGCCGTTGGTGACGAGGGCGGCTTCGCCCCTGCATTGAAGAGCAATGAAGCCGCGTGCGAATTGATCGTGGAGGCAATCGAGGCTGCCGGCTACAAGCCGGGACAGGATATCGCGATCGCGCTCGACCCTGCTGCCTCTTCCTTCGGAAAGGCCGGCAAGTATGATTTGTCGCGCGCGGGGCAGGGGCTTCTGGACCGCACCGCCATGCTCGCCCTCTACGGCGGCTGGATCGATCGCTGGCCCATCGTTTCGATCGAGGACGGCTTCGCGCAGGACGACTGGCAGGGCTTTGCCTTTCAGACGGCGGCGCAGGGGCGGCGCATCCAGATCATGGGGGACGACATCACCGTCACCAATCCCCGCTTCATTCAGGAAGCGATCGATCGCAAGGCGATGAACGCGGTTCTCATCAAGCTCAACCAGATCGGAACCGTCACCGAGACGATCCATGCGGTCAACCTCTGTCACGCGGCGGGCTGGCGCACGATGGTGTCGCATCGCTCCGGCGAAACCAATGATGATTTCATCGCTGATTTCGCGGTCGCGATCGGAGCCGGCCAGATCAAGTCAGGCGCGCCGTGCCGGGGCGAACGGCTCGCCAAATATCATCGTCTGCTCGCAATCGAACGTGCGCTGGGTCGCCGTGCCATGTTCACCAACCCCTTCCCGCGCCTCTGAAGGACCGCTTGATGAAGCTCATTCTCGTCCGTCATGGTCATGTTGAAGGGCTTAAGCCCGAACGCTTCCGTGGTCGCAAGGACGTGCCGCTGACAGATCTTGGTAAGGTGCAGGTCGATGCGACGGCGGACCGGATCGTGGCGGAGTGGAGAGTGGATGCCGTCTATACGAGCCCGATGGGCCGTTCGGCCGACACCGCCCGCGCGATTGCGGACCGTCATGGCCTCACGCCACAACCGCTCCCCGAGCTGCTCGATTTCGATTATGGGGCATGGAACTGGCTGACGCATGACGAGGTCAGGCAGCGCGCGGCACCGCTCTATGATCTGTGGTTTTCAGCGCCCCAACTCGTCCGCATCCCCGGCGGCGATACGCTCCAGGCCCTCGTGCTGCGCACGGCCGACGCCTTGCGCCTGACGCTTGATACCCACCCCGATCAAACCGTGGTCGCTGTCGGCCATGACAGCGTGAACCGCGCGATGTTGTTGCAGCTGCTCGATCTGCCGCTCTCGGGCTATTGGCGCATCCGGCAAGACCCGTGCTGCATCAATGAAATCGATATTGATATCGATATCGATGCCGACACCCGCATCGTCGTCCGCCGTCTCAACGAATGCTGGCATTTGTTCACGACCAACGGCACGGCGAGCTAGGCGGCGGGCCTTCGATGGCACAGTCCGGAACCGGGCCGAAAGGGATAGAAACACTTCCCCAGCGAAAGCGGGCGCTTCGGTTCATCCTCATCATCGGCATCCTGAGCTTTTTCGCCGACTTCACTTATGAGGGCGCGCGAGGCGTTATCGGGCCTTATCTTGCCTTGCTCGGTGCCAGTGCGACTATCGTCGGCATTGTCACCGGCTTTGGCGAGCTGGTCGGCTATGGGCTGCGTCTGGTCTCGGGGCGACTGGCGGATGCGACGCAGCGCTTCTGGCCCATCACCATCGCCGGCTATGTGCTGCAGATGAGTGTGGTGCCGCTGCTCGCTTTCACGGCCAGCTGGCCAGCGGCCGCCACCCTCATCATCCTCGAACGGGTTGGCAAGGCGATACGCAATCCACCGCGCGATGTCATGCTCTCCTATGCCGCCCGCCAGGCTGGCGGTTATGGCCGGGCCTTCGGGATACACGAAGCGATGGATCAGTGCGGCGCGATGGTCGGCCCCTTGGTCATGGCCGTCATTCTCGCTCATCAGGGCAGTTATCCGCTCGCATTTGGTGCCCTGGCGGTGCCGTGGAGTTGCTCGCAGTGCCGCTTTTCCTCTGGGTTGCCAGGGACATCATCCGAGCGTCCGCCGCACAAGCCAGTCCCGCCCAGGGCTGATTCCCGCAATTTGCCGGGCGATCATCTCTCGAGCATGGCCTGGTCAATAGCGATGGCTGCTGTCCGTTATCGGCTCATGGCTGCTTGCTGTCCCAGACGGTGATGGTGCCGGCGTCACCATCGACACGCACCCAGTCGCCGGTCCGGATCAAGTCCAGTGGATCGCCGTCACAGTCGGTCACGGTGGGCGCGCGCATGACGACGGCGCCGAGCGCAGCCTTGGTCGTCATGATGTTGAACACCATCGCGACCGGCGACATGCCGCGTAGCTTCGCCATATGGAACATGCCGGACCAGCCCGACGACCCTTTGGCACCAGGAAAGACCAGCACTTTCCCGGCAAAGCTTTGCCCCTTGAGTTCATGCCTGGTCTCTATCACGGTGCCGTTCATCGGATTGATGCCGCCCCAGCCGGAGATGGTCTCGCGTGTCACCAGCGCTTCGCCCTCGGCGATGCCGCCGACGACTTTGCGCCCCTGGATGACGACCCTTGGCTGGTCGAGAAGCGCGCTCATGCCAGCTTTCCTTTCCATTTGCCGGAGCAGGCGGCATCGATGCACTCGGCAGTGGTGCCATACCAGCCCTCGATGCCCATCATGGCTGGAAGATAATGGACCTGCTTGGCGCTATCCACGGCGACGACCCGCGCGCCCTTGGGCACCGCCTGGCTGATCGCCGAGCAGGTGTCCGTCATGAGATAGGCGCCGGCATCACGCAACGCCTTGGTGTAGCCATTGGCATCGGCCGTCGCCTTGACCGCGCGGCTGGTGAAAATCCACAGCGCGCTGTTTGCGTGTACTTTTCGCCCTCCAAGCAGGGCAACGGCCTGCGAGATCTGCTCGATCGAATAATGGGGGCAGCCAAGCATGACATAGTCGACATCCTCGCTGCTCCCCACGCTGTTCAGCGTCTCGTAGATGCGTCGGCGCGCCGCCGCGTCATAGACAAAACGCTCGCCCCGCGCTGGGCCGCCAAAGGCGTGCTCGACTGTCGGCGCCTCGGGCGTGATACCTACCATATGGTACATTTCCACGCCGCCCGAAGAGGCCGCCGCTGCGCCAAAATGCTTATGGAGGATGAGGCTCGGCGCGCGGATGTCGCCGGTGATGACCGGGATGCTGTCCTGCACGGCATCGCCGACAAAATAGCCGAGCATGCCCCATTCATAGATGCTGTCGACCGGCACTTGCACGTCGACATGATGCTGCCCCTTGCGGAACTCATCACGGTGAAAGCCCCAGTCCGGGATGCGTCGGGCGAGCATGGCGGCGCTGGTGGATTCACGCCCTTCGCAATTGGTACGCGCGCCGATCACGCTGTTGGCGAAGACCACCGCACTCGATTCCATCCACGCGCAATGCTCACCCATGACCGGAACATTGCCCGCGAGATAGGGCGTGCAGGTCTTGAGAATCTGGATGCCATGCGCCGCCACGTTCCGTTCGTCCGATACGAAATTATCGTGCGCCGCCTCGGTCATGCCCTGTTCCGTCCAGAAGTCCGGGTCCATTCCGCCTTGCAGATGACAGGAAAAGGCATTCATGCGCGGGACGTCCACGACGATGTCTGAATCGAGATCGAAGCGTGAGAAAACGGCGCGATAGTCGCCGCCATCGGCCGCAAAATGATCTTTGACCCATTGCGGCGAAGAGCCGGGCACGCCGGCGACATTGTTGGTTTCGACGAAACGTTCCGCGCCGAGCGCATCGGCATAGCGGATCAGCAGCTCCATCGCCTTCTGGGTTGCGGGACCGTCTTGTCCGTCCAGCATCGCTTGCTCTGTATCGGTCAGCATCACCATGAGGTCAGCTCCACTTGCTGGGAATCGCCTGGCTCGACGAAGATCATCAAGCCGCGCGTGAATGGTTTCAAGTCTTCCAAGGTTACGGCCAGTTTTTCCAGCGCAATCCCGCGTGCCGTGATGGCCGTGGGCGCAGGTCGCTCGGCAAGGTCGATCGGAAAGCCGAACCTGCCTTTCGGCCCTATGCGATGCCTTGTCGTCACTTTTTTCTGCACCTGTGTCACTATGGTCCAGCTTTCCACAATGCTCCAGGTCGATCGATCAAACAGGCCGGAAGCCCGCACCGGACGGGAAGCTCGGCCGTGATGGCCAGCTTCCCGAAACCGGCCTAGAAAGCGGCCCGTATGCCGGCCTTGTACATGCGACCGACAGGATTGAAGAGCAGGTTGTTGCCGCTGCCATTGGCGCCGGGGAATGCAGGCGGATCGACGTCGAAAAGATTGTCGATGCCGAAGAACAGCTGGAGGCGGTTTTCCTGCGAGATTGGCGCCTTGACGGTTGCGAGAATGTCCACATAGGTGCGGGACGGCATGGCGTTGGTGCTGGAGCTGTCCGCGCGGGTGATGCTGTAACCTGCCTGCTCGGGGCCAACAAAGGCGGCGTTGTAGAAGCCCTTGTTGATCCACCGCACATGGGTGGAGAAGGCGAACATCTCACCGAGCGTCAGGTTGGCGGTGGCGTCGATCGTCCAGTCCGGGATGCCCGGAGGCGTGCCGCCGCGCAGGCCGGTCTGCCCGGCGCGCTCGACCGGGCCGACCGCGTCGACCGTGATGAGATTGCGCATGTTGCTGGCCAGAACCGAGAGGTTGAGGATATTGTCGCCGCCAAGCGGCTGGCGGTAATATAGCTCGAAGTCGATGCCACGCGCGATCAACTGGTTCACATTCTGAACCGTGTCGGTGACGTTGGTGATCACATCATTACTGTCTCGACTGACCAGCGAACAGCTCAGCGCATCGCCTTGCGAGCAGCGCGTCACGATATTTTGCTGACCAAGGGTGCTGATCGCATCCTTGATGCTGATGTCATAATAGTCGGCCGAGAGCCGGAACCGGCCCAGAAAACCGCCGGTGGGCTGTAACACGATGCCGGCCGTCAATGTATCGGCCTTTTCCGGGCGAAGATTGGGATTCGAGCCGAGGGTGATCGGCACGACGGCCTGCTGGCCGCCATTCTTCGGATCGTTGAGGATGCCCGAGGATTTGGTGACCGGGCCGAACAGCTCGGCCACGTTAGGCGCGCGAATGTCGCGCGAACGCGTGACGCGGAAGCGGATGGCGTCGAACGGCGCCCAGACGCCGCCGACCTTCCAGGTCGTGACATCGACGGTGCTGCTCGGGAACAACGCGCTGGACCGCTTGTAATGGGTGCGGCGGACCGCGCCGTTGAAGCTGAGCTCCTCGAAGCCGGCGACACCCCGCATGATGGGAATTTCGGTTTCGCCATAGACTTCGGCGACGTCGATCTTGCCGGAAATGACCGCCCCGTTGCCCATGAAGAAGGCGTTGGTGCGCGACAAGGCATCGGCATCGCCCGACACCGCGTCGCTGCGATATTCGCCGCCAATCGCGATGCCGAGCTTGCCTGCCGGCAGTTCGACAAGCGAGCCGGTGATATTGGCCGCCACGACATGCTCGGTCGTGTTGTTCGTCTGGAAGCCGTTGGCCTGCACATAGGCCTTGGCGGCATCGAAGGTCGCCCCCTGGCCGGAACCGAACGGGTTGAGCGGAACGCAGGCTGGGTCGTCATCGGCAGGGTCGGCATTGGCATTGACCCGGCAGACGGGAACGCCGCCGCTGGAGGTTGCGTCCAGCGCCTTGGTGATGCGGGACGTGACGGTGCCACCAATCATGTCGCTGCGGAACTCGTTGCGACCATATTGATAATAGATGTCGGCTTTCCAGCCTTTCCCGAGGTCATAGTCGGCAGAGGCGACGACCCGATACACATCGTCCTGCACCAGCAGATCGGCCGCGCCAATGTCCCGGAAGCCCTTGCCGAGCGTGAAGCTGGTGAGGTTGCCTTGGGCCAGCAGCGTCCGGATATCGAGACTGGGGTCGGCAGACGTGGGGATGAAGGGATTGTCGGACTGGATGGTGATGGCCGTGTTGCGATAGGCAACGGCGCGGTGGCGGCCTTCGCTATGGCCGTAATTGACCCCAAGCTCGATGGTCAGGACCGGCGTTGCTTCCCAGGTGGCGAAGCCCATGGCGTTCCAGCGTTCGGTGGGCGAGACGATCGGGAAATCGAAATAGATATTCTCGCCGGGGCCGTCGTTGGTCCCGCCCTGCTGATAGAGATTATTGGCCAGATTGCCCGGGGTCGCGCGATAGGGCGTGCCGTCGGGCCTGAAGGCAATCCCGTCGATCGGCCGCAAGGTCGGTATCAGCTGACCTGCATAGGACGCTGCTGGCGGCGTCGTGATGCCGTTATAGGGTGCTGTCCATGGATGGACGTTGGACAGGATATTGTTAGCCGGGAGGCTGGTAACGTCCTGATTGCGGCTGATGTTGATGAGACCGTTGGCGCACCAGTCGCGCACGCGACATGCTTCCACGCCTTCGGACTTCTCATATTCGCCGCCGATCAAAAGATGAAAATTTGACCCGAGCTGCCAACCGCCAGCGGCACCGAATTGACGCGTGAAATTGTCTCCCTTCTGCGCGAAGCCGATCTGGGCATTGGCCCGGTAGCCGGTGAATTTCTTGTCGATTAATAGATTTACGACTCCCGAAACCGCATCCGAGCCGTAAACGGCAGAAGCGCCCCCAGTGACCACCTCCGCGCGGGACAGCAGGATCGACGGAATCATGTTGGTGTCGACGGTCGCCTGTGTGGTTGCGGGAACGAAGCGCTTGCCGTCGACAAGCGTCAGCGTGCGCACGGTGCCGAGACCGCGAAGGTCCAGGACACGGCCGCCGATATAGTTACTGGCCGTGGCGTTGAGGCCGGAAGAGGCCGGTGTCTGCGTTGCGCGAAAGGAGGGCAACTCGTTAAGGGCATCGCCCAGATTGGTCGCGCCGCGTTCCTCGAGCCGCTCGGCCCCCATGATGGAAACAGGTGTTGGACGATCGAAGCCCGACGCAATGCGTGAACCAGTCACGATGATGGCGTCCCGGTCGTCCGCCGCATTGTCCTGTGCCTGAACTGGCCAGGACGCAGCCGCGAGCGCGAGCGCCAGGCTGCTTGTGTATGGGCGCGCGTTAAAATGCTTGAAAGAACGTCGCATGTCCTCCCCTCCCTTTCGATTTTATTGTATCGATCGGAAGCTACCTAACGATATATTAGGTTGCAATCTACTTTTCGTGGACGTGTCGCGAGCGGGTGGTTCGACGCCATCGTCGGGGGCATTCTGACGTCCTGCGCATCATCGCAGATGCGCTCGTGATCGCCATGACATATGCCAGGGCCTGAAGAATCGCTGCCGTCCGGGGCGTAGAACCGGCGGCTGGATATAGCGGTGAGTTGTATGGCGACGCTATATCAGGGCGACAAATACCTTCCTTTTCGCGGCGATATTGCGCACATGGCGCCCAGATACGCTATTTACATATTCTTCCAAGACCAGGGTTTCACATTGCTGCACGCCTTTCTTCCGGTCCTCCCGAGGACGAAACGGAGCGAATTATTGCGCGCCACGCTGGGCGCCGCCGTGGGGATCGGTCTGTGCATGCTGCTCGCAACGCTGGTGCCCAGCATCGCGGGCCAGCCGGTCGCCCTGCTTGCCCCGCTTGGCGCCACGGCCGTGCTGATCTTCGCGGTGCCCAACACGCCACTGGCCCAGCCCTGGTCGGCGATCATGGGCAATATCGTGTCCACTCTTGTCGTTGTGGCGGTGCTGCGGTTTCTGCCCGGCCCATGGAGCCCGGCCCTTGCCGTCAGCGGGGCAATCATGGCGATGCTGCTTGCGCGTGCGCTGCATCCGCCGGGCGGTGCGGTCGCCCTGCTCGCGGCGCTGGATCCGGCCCCGGTTCTGGCGGCCGGGTTCATCTATGCCCTGATGCCGGTGGGCTTGATGACGATCGCGCTCGTGGCGGCGGGGACGGCGTTCAACCGCCTGACCGGCCGGGTCTATCCCTTCCGCCAGCCGCAGGGCATCACCGGGCATGATCACCGGGTGGGGTTGTCCGACGTTGAACTGGCGACGCTGCTGAAGCGGTTCAACCAGACACCCAATATCGGCATCGCCGATCTGGGCCGGATCGTCGCCGCCGCCGCGCAGGAAGCGGCCAATCACCGCTTTGACGGCATCACCTGCGCCGAGGTCATGACCCCCGATCTGATCACGGTCGGGCCCGATACGCCGCTGGTTCGCGTCGGCCGCCTGTTCAGGCGCCACCTGATCGAAAGCGTTCCCGTCATCGATCCGTCAGGGCGGTTGCTGGGCGTCATCCTCCAGCGCGACCTCATCGAGGCGCTGCTGTCCCCGCGGCGGGGGAGCGATGCGAGCAAGCTGGCGACGGCCGCCTCGATCATGCGCAGCGCTGAGGGCGCCGTCGCGGATGATTTACCCGTCGGCCAGCTGCTGGCCCGGCTGGCGGCGCAAGGCGGCAAGGTCGTCCCGGTCACGCATGACGGGATGCTGACCGGTATCATTACCCGCTCCGACATCATGAAACTGCTGCTTGATGAGCTAGAGGGCCGTCAGACGCCCGTCGGGCGCCCCGACGCTGCTAATGGCGAGGCCGATGCTGATAACCGCAGCGCGATCCCGCAGGAGGACATGCTTGAGCAATGCCGCCACTGCGGCACCTGAGGCCCTAATGTCGATCGTTCGAGACACTCATCAGCCAATGGAGGTGGCCGGGTATCGGGCCGGCGGTTCGCATGCGTGCGAGCGGCATGAGATTGGCAGCGGCCAGTTCTGGCGGAGGCCATCGCCGAGAAGCGCCCTGGAGGGGGAGGGCGGATTATCGGCGCGCGACGTCTGATACCAGTCGCGTCCGACCGATGAAGACATAGCCGACGCCCCGAACGGCGCGTAGTGGGAGGTCAAGATTCGACGCATCGCGGACCTTTTTCCGGATCTTCGATATGGCGACGTCGAGGCTTCTGTTCTTGTCCTCATGGTCGGATTTGAAGGAGGCGGCAAGATTTTGTCGAGACTGATTGACACCCGCCTGCCGGAACAGCTTCGCTAATATCGCAGCTTCCGCGCGCTGTAGCTGCACATCATGGCCCAAAGGGGTCCGCAGGCACCAGCGCGCTTCGTCGAGAAGCCAGTCCCCCTCCGGATCCCCCCGCCTGAGGCTCAGGCCCGGTGTCGGGAGCAGGTGGATCAGGTTCTTCAAAACGAGCAAAAGCTCGTCCTGGTCAGGTGGGCTGGAGAGGATCTGAGTCACGCCAGCGGCTAGCGCCTGCAACCGCTCTTCTCGCGTAAGGCCTTGCGCAAGAAGGACGAGGGCCAGGGCATATGACCGTCGAATAATCGCGATGTCATTCAGGCCAGCAGCGAGATTGCCGCCGATATCCAGCAGAATGATCTCGGTTTTCTGGAAGATGTCGAGCCCCGATGCGATTTCGCGTCTGGTCAGATGCGTTGTCGATATTTGCTCATGAAGCAGACCCTGGTTGCTCCGAATGACAAGCGGATCATCGCTGATGAGTATCACCGATGTCATGGCGAGATGCTTGCGCAGTGGAAACGCTTGACCTCGCAATCGCCCGGGAGGCGCATGATGCCTCTTGCTCCGTTCATCGCTCAGAGCGCAGTGAGGGCGGGCATCTTCTCGACATACCAGTCGATGGTTTCGGCAATGCCCTGCCTGACATCATGGGTCGGCTCGAAACCGAAGCGATGCCTCGCCTTCGAGATATCGGCCTGCGAGTGGCGCACATCGCCGCGCCGGAAGTCGGTGAACAGCGGGTCCAGGCGGTAGTGCAGTTGGTGACTTGATAGCTGCTGGCGCAATTCGGTGAACAGCTCGATCAGGGATGTGCGGTCGCCTGCCGCGACATTATACACCTCGCCTTGTGCATCGTCGTCGGCGAGCGCGACCCGCAAATTGGCCTGGACGGCATTGGCGATATAGCAGAAGTCCCGGCTCGTCTCGCCATCACCATAGATGGTGACCGGTGCATCGGCGATCATGGCTGCGGTCCATTTGGGGATGACGGCGGCATAGGCGCCGTTCGGGTCCTGTCGTTGCCCGAACACGTTGAAATATCGTAGCCCGGTAGCCCTGAAGCCGTAACACCTGGCATAAACGGCCGCATAAATCTCGTTCGCCAGCTTGGTGACGGCATAGGGCGATAAGGGCTGGCCGATCCGATCTTCGATTTTCGGCAGTGACGCCTCGTCACCATAGGTCGAGCTTGAAGCCGCATAGACAAAGCGCGAGACGCCGGCGCCACGCGCGGCTTCCAGCACATTCAGAAAGCCGGTTATGTTGACCTCATGTGAGGTGAGCGGATCGGCGACCGAGCGGGGCACAGACCCAAGTGCCGCCTGGTGCAAGACGATGTCCACGCCGTGCATCGCCTGGCGGCAGGCGGCGGCATCGCGAATGTCGGCTTCCACAAAGCGAAAGCGATTCCAGCGCTGCGTGCCAACCTGACGTTCGACCTCTTCGAGATTGCGGCGGTGCCCGGTCGAGAAATTGTCCAGGCCGACGACCTCCTGATCATTGGCCAGAAGCGCCTCCAGCAGGTTCGAGCCAATGAACCCGGCCACGCCGGTGACCAGCCAGACGCGCCTTTGCCCAGCCGGTGGGTCCGCGAACAGATGCGCGCAATCTTTCATATCGTCCCCGCTCTCAGATGGTGCCCTGCGCGATTGAGGCGCCGGGTTGACGACGTCTCTTCTCACAATGCCATGATGGCGGCAATCAAGTCACGATTCAGTTCGCCGTGGCAATGTAACGTCGCATCTCGGGAAAATATCGAAAAATTAAGTAAATATCACAACGGCTCTCTGAAAACACGGGTTATCGCAAAAGCTATACACATGAGAAGATGGATAGTTAGGTTTCATGCAGCGAATCAAACGGATTGGATTTTGGAAGTTTTGAATATTAACTAACCTTAACTCGATTAATTCTAGGTCTTTGTGAAGTATACATGGTCGGCAGTTGATCTGTGCCGATGTGGCTGCTTGCCGATGACTATGCGGGCGGCCATTTTTCTATGAAGAAATAATATAGTAATGCGATGTATTCTTATAATTATCATCGTCGATAAGGTAGAAATTTTTCCGTCAATTGTGAGTTGAGAAGAAGGGTGGCATGATGATCGGAGAATTAAAAATATCGGTAGTCGGCCTTGGATATGTAGGGCTTCCTATTGCTGTCGCTTTATCGAAGGTATATGATGTAATCGGGTTTGACGTAAATGGTGTGAGGGTATCTGATCTTTCAAATATGAAAGATTCGACAGGAGAAGTGAGTTCAGACGAACTGGAGAGGTCGTCGATCCGTTTTACTGACAAATATCAGGATCTGGCCGCGAGCAATGTGTTTATCGTTGCTGTGCCCACGCCGGTGGCGGACGGTAATAAGCCGGACTTCAGTATGCTACGGAGCGCATGCCGCCTGATTGGTTCAGTTCTGCAGCCGGGCAGCACGATCGTCTTTGAGTCGACTGTTTATCCCGGTGCAACCGAGGAAATTTGCGGGCCGGAACTTGAGAAGGCCAGCGGCTTCACATGCGGGAAGGACTTCAAGCTCGCCTATAGTCCGGAGCGTATCAATCCCGGTGACAAGGACCACCCGCTCGAGCGGATCGTGAAGGTGGTTTCCGGACAGGACGCGGAAACGCTTGATTTGGTGGCGGCCATTTATGGCTCGGTTGTCGAGGCGGGCATACATCGTGCCTCCTCGATCAAGGTGGCCGAGGCCGCCAAGGTGCTGGAGAATACCCAGCGCGATATCAACATCGCCCTCATGAATGAGATGTCCAAGATCTGCGATCGGGCTGGTGTCCGCACAAGTGAAGTGCTGCGAGCGGCTGAAACGAAATGGAACTTCCTGAAGTTCTCACCGGGACTTGTCGGCGGTCACTGTATTGGCGTGGATCCCTATTATCTCACGTCGAAAGCGGAGCAGCTTGGCTACCATCCGGAAGTCATTCTTGCCGGTCGGCGGATCAACGATTCCATGCCGGGCTATGTGGCCGATCGTATCGTCAAGCTGCTGGCGAAGCATGATGTCCCCATCAACCGTGCGAAAGTCGGCATATTGGGCATCACCTTCAAGGAGAATGTGCCCGATACGCGCAATTCGAAGGTGGTGGAGCTTTACGAAGCGCTGGTCGAATATGGCATCGTCCCGCTCGTCAGTGATCCGCTGGCGGACCCGGTCGAGACCCGGAAGGACTATGGGATCGAGCTTGAATCCCATGATCTGTGGCGGGACCTCGACGTGGTCATCTTTGCCGTCCCGCATCAGCAATATGCCAATCAGATTGTCATGCTGGCGGATTCGCTGACGCGGCCGGGTTCCGCCGTCATCGACCTGAAGGCGATTATCGATCCGATGTCGCTGCGCCAGGATGTTTCCTACTGGTCTCTTTGAACGGCGCGAGGACATATCCATGCCAGGCTACAGCATTGCCCCCGTCGGCACTTGCCGCATCCACACGCCGCTGCGTCGAGGGAGCGCGCGCTTCCCGTTTGAAGTGGCGCTCAACCGAAATTACGGTTTTGTACACACCAGCCGCGAGGTCATCCAGCAACTTGATGTTCTGCATGGAGAACCGCCGGTCGACCCGATTTATCGATCACTTGTCTGCCGTCCAAGCACCACTAATGCTCTTTTTGAGAAAGAACCGACGCCAGCGGACCTCTACATCATAGAGATATCGTCCAGTAAGCATGTGACGATCGACGACATCCCGATCCAGATCAACTATGCGAACCGATATTTTGGTGAGTTTTTTGCCGATCGCGCACTTGCCAAGCGCTTCTGGTCGCTGGCGACGGATGAGCATGCCGCAGAAAGATCGGCCTGGCTCCGGCATGAGCGACGCTTCCTGAAGCTGGCGTCGGACGATCAGGACATCCTCTCGCGCATCCGGTTGCGTGAACTCACTCCGGATGATGTGCGGCAGGATATGGCGCAGATAATCGAGCGGCTGGGCCGTGAGAACGCGCTTTTCGTCACGCATGTCAACGCACAGACGGCGGATGGGGCGCCTATTCAGTCGCGACAGCGGCTCATCAACGCGGTGCGGCGCGCGGCGGTGGAACTGGATGCCGCGGTGTTCGATCCGACCATGGCGATGAAGAAGCTCGGCCAGATCCAGGCGATGGACAATGATGGGCTGGACCTCACCCATTATACGCTGCCCTTTGCCGATCTGCTGGTGGATGAGTGGTTCGACCGGTTCATCCAGCCGCAGCTCATCGCGAAACTTGGCAGCGAACCACTGGCGGGGAAGACGTCATCGCTGGTCGATGTCGGCGCTTTGCGGTCGTTGCTCGATGAGGGGCGTGTCGTCGAGGCATCCAGCGCAGTTCGCGAAGCGCTGCGCGCCGGCGATCAGGGCCAGGATTGCCATCGATTGCTCGGGCATATCCAATATGAGCTGGGTGACTATGAAGGTGCGATCGAGAGCCTCGAAGTCGTCCGCACCCGCCATGGTGTGACCGAGGAAGATGATGTGCGGCTGCTCCAGGCGCATCACCGCCTTGGCAATTTCACAGCTGCGCTCGCCTATGGCCGGTCGCTCATCTCCGATGAGCATGAGACGCCGCAGATCTTGCGGACCAGCGCGCGCGCCGCTGAAGCGCTGGGCGAAACGGATGAAGCGTTGGCCTTCTGGAAGCAGCTGTTCCTGCTTGAAAACGGAGCCGCCGATGCGGCCTCCGCCGTTCTCGAAATTCTGGACCGGAACGGCGACCATGCCGAAATGGTCGAGTGGGCGAATCTCGTCCTCGGGATACTGCCGGAGCATCCGGACAGTTTCCTCACCAAGTGGTATGACGGCATAAAGCACCGCAATATTGGCGGATTGCTGGAAGCGGCCCCGCATTCGCGGCTGTTGAGCGATGACAAGGCGCTTGAGCTGGCCATCAGGACGGCGACGGCCGGCCTCGCCTCGCCGGCGGCGGCGCTGATCGCGCCGCGACTGGCCTATGCCAAGGCGCCGCCAGCCATGGCGAGCTGGGGCAAGACGCAGGGCAGCGCGTGGCGGGAGGCCGGGCTGGCCGCGCTCGAGAAGGGCGATCTGGCACATGCGACGGATCTCATTCAGGCGAGCCAGCAATTGCTGCCCAATGAAGGGCCCTCGATCCGCGCCAAGCGAGCGCTGGAGCAGGCGCTGCGCCGCGAGGTTCGCAAGGCCTTCGTCGACAAGAATCTCGCCAGAGTGATCGCCCTGACGGACGTGGCGTTCAGCACGGCGGCGCATTTTCCGGAAATCGACAGTTTTGTCGGCCGGGCAGCGGCGAAGCTGGGCGATCTCTCCAAGGCGTTGACGCATCTGAAGAAGGCGGCGGACACCGACATGTCGGCCGTGCCGCAGGTGCAGCTTGCCCGGGTCGCTGTGCAGGCGGAAGATTATCTGGCCGCTCTCAAGGCTTATGGGGCTGTGCTGACGCATGACGGTGCGGAGGAATGGGCGCGGGCCGAGGCGGAACGCAAACTGTCCCAGCTCCTTTCTCCTACCATCCGCGCAGCCCGTGAAAATGTCGAGGCGGGGCGGATTGAATATGCCTGGGATCTGCTCCGTCAGGCCGAGAGCCACCCGGCCAATCAGGAGCGGGTTCACAAGGAGAAAGAGCGCGTCTATCGGCAGCTGCGCAAGGGGCTCAAGGCCGTCGATCCCGCCGATGCGGTAGCGCGCCAGTCAATGGCCTTGAGCATCCTGGCAATCTTGCCGGACGATCCGGTGGCGCTGCGCGTGGGCGCCAGCGCGGCGATGCGGCTCCATCGTTTCGAGACGGCGAAAGACCTGTGGAGGGCCTTGGAGAAGGTCGCTGGCGAGAGCGAGCAGACGCGCTCGGCCATCGCGAAGTGCGAGCTCTGGATCGACCGTGCCCATCGCAAGAAGGCCGCCTGACCCCATGACCGCAAGCAGCCATGTGGCGGCGGACGCGAGGCATCCGCCGAAAGACCTCGCGAGCCGGGCATGGACGAAGGAGGCGGAACCGCAGGCGGGCGGGCGCAGCGGCGGCGCGCAGATGCTGGAACCGTCGCTGGAACGCCAGCGCAAGCAGATCAAGCAGTTGCTGGATGGGGCGCGGACGTCTGCCTTGGCCCGAAAAGCTTTGCCTGAAGCGCGCGGCGTGGCGATGGGCTTCCCGCGCGATCATATCAGCCAGTCCTATCTCCTCCAGATGCAGGAGCGGGCAGGCGATTCAAAGGGGCTGTCGGAGGCGTGGGAAGCGCTGTTCCGGGCATATCCGAACGACCGGACGGTCCTGCTGTTCCACATGCGCAGGCTGGTCCGTGACAAGCAGCAGGACCGCGCGCGGGCTCTGCTCGAGAAGATTATTCCGTCGCCCGTGATGGAGGATGCGGACCTGCTGGCCAAGGCGGAGCTGCTCGACGTCATCCGCGCATTTGACGCGTCCGATGCGGCGTTTCGGGAGCTTCTCGCACGCAGCGACCAGCGTGAGGCTCGCGTCTCATGGGCGAAAAGGCTGTGGAAACGCGGCCTTGTCGAGGATGCGGGACTCATCCTCGAGCCGGTGATGGAGGAACTGTCCCATCTGGGAAAGATGGCCGAGCAGGTGGCGGAAATCCAGGAGCTTCGCCGGCTGTTCCGTTATTATGAGAATGTGGAAGATCTGGCGGGGGTCGATTTCCGCATCCTGGCGATGAAGCATGCCGTCCTCGCTCATGTCGACCGGATGACGGCCGAAGATGATGGTGAGCCGCTGCGCCTCGTGATGGTGACGGGCGGACTGGGCGCAGGAGGCGCGGAGCGGCAGCTCAGCCGGCTGGCGGCATTGCTGCAAGGTCGCGCGGCTGATCCTTCACAGGGGATCGGCCGCGTCGACGTGCTCGTCAAGGAGCATGACCCGGCGCGCGGGGGCGACTTTTTTCTGCCGGATTTGCTCAAGGCCGGCGTCCCGGTGGGGCAGATTAATGATCTGCCGCCCGTTGCGGCTCACAAGCAGCGCGCGCTCGATCCTGATTTTGCGCTCTTGCTCAAGATGCTGCCGCCGCAGGTGCATTATGGCGTCGTGCGTATGGCGCCATGGTTGCGGGAGGCCCGGCCTCATGTGGTGAGCCTGTGGCAGGATGGCGGCTGTCTTTACGGAGCGCTCGCTGCCCTTTTTGCCGGAGTGCCGCTGATCCAGCTCGTGTTTCGCGGCCTGCCGCCGAACATCCGGGCCAATCGGCACAAGCCGGAATATGAGGTGCTGTTCAAGGCGCTGGCACGGGTTCCGGGTGTCGAATTCATGACCAACAGCCATGCCGCGGCGCGCGAATATGCGCAGTGGCTGGATCTGCCGGAGGCGCGCTTTACTGTCCTGTGGAATGCGGTGCCCGCGCTCGACAGCGCCGGCCGGCCGGAAGATCGGGCGACATGGGACAAGTTCGTCAGCCGCACGCCGGGCGCGACCGAAACCATCGGTGGGGTTTTCCGGTTTGAGCCGGACAAGCGCCCGCTGGTCTGGCTTCGGATGGCCGCCCGCTATCTGCGTCGCCGCCCCACGGCGCGGTTCGTGATCGTCGGCAGCGGCCAGAAGCTGGAGGAAGCGCGCGAGCTTGTGCGCAAATTGCGGATCACCCGCCGCATTCTGTTCGCGGGCACGACGAGCGCGGTCGGCTATTGGTATGACAAGATGGACGTGAAGGTGCTGCTCTCGCGGTTCGAGGGGCTGCCCAATGTTCTGATCGAAGCCCAGCAACTGGGGACACCGGTCGTCTCCACGCCGGCCGGCGGCGCGCAGGAATGTTTGGTAGAAGGCGTGACGGGGCATATTCTCGACAGCGCCATCCAGCCTGACCTTGATCAGGCCTGCGACAGGATCGCGGCGCTGGTCGACCGGCGCCGCACGTCGGACGGCGCATTGGAGCAGGCCGCCCGCGCAATGGCCAGCCAGTTCAATGTCGACATGATCCTCGACCGTTTCATCGACACATGCCGTGCCGTGCGCGTGCAGGAAGAAGCGGTGATAGCTTCATGCGCGCGCTGATTCCGGGCCTGTTGGTCATGGTGGTAGCGGGCTGCACCATCCCCCGGTCCGGCGGGTTGAAGAGCGAATTGTCGAACCCGCCCGCGTCGGCCGACTATGTCGTCCGGCGGCTCGACCAGAGCGCTATCGCACGCAGCCGGGTGGTCAATGCGCCGGAGCTGCCGGAGGCGTTCAAGGCGGGGGTGCCGCAACAGGACGCGACGATCCGGGCCGGCGACCGACTGTCGCTGACCATCATTGAAAGCACGGGCGGTTCCACGCCATCGGCGATCAACGGGCTGCTCAAGCTCGATCTCGTGGTGGTCGGGCCGGATGGTCAGCTGACTGTGCCATATGCGGGCGCGGTGATGGTGGCGGGGCAGTCGATCGAGGTGGCGCGCCGGGTGATTGAGGCGCGTCTGCGTACCAAGCTTTACCAGCCGCAGGTGGTGCTGCGCATGGTGGATGGCGGCGCCCAGACCGTGTCGATCATGGGCGATGTCGGGAAGGGGGGCAGCTATCCGCTGGGGCCAGAGATGTCCCGTCTGGCCGATCTCATCGGGGCATCGGGCCTGTCGTCCGAGAAGCCCGAGCAGGTGAACGTGGCGATCCAGCGTGCTGATCTGCGTGGGCAGACGACCTTGCGGCACTTGCTCGATGATGGCTCATCCAATGTCTTCCTTCAGGGCGGCGATGTCGTCACCGTCCATCGCGCGCCCCGCTATGTGACCGTGATCGGCGCGGCCGGTACGCCTGGACGGGTGGAGATTGCCGGTCCGGACTTCTCCCTGCTCGATGCGCTGGCGGTCTCGGGGGGGCTGAGCGACAATAGCGCCGATCCAGCCGGTGTGTTTCTCTTCAGCGCGGCAGAAACAGCGCCGCCGCCGGCCTCTGTCATCGTCTATGAGGTCGATATACGCGATCCTGCGCAGGTCCGTCTGGCGCGTGATTATCGGCTGGCGCAGGGCGATGTCGTCTATGTCGCGACAGCGTCCTTCGCCCAGACCCGCAAGGTGCTGAGCGCGATCAGCGGATCGCTCTCCACCGTGGCGCGTATCCCGTGATGTCCGCGCGGGGCATCATGCAGGAGCCACGCGGCGGCCAGATCGTCGCGGTGATGACGCGCGAGTTGCGGTCCCGCTTTGTCGGCGATCCGCTGGGTTATGGCTGGGCCTATCTGACGCCGCTGGCGTGGATCGCCGTCATTTATGCCGTGTTCCATATTCTGGGGCGAACCTCCCCGGTCGATGCGGATATTGGTAGCTTCATCCTGTCCGGCATCATGCCCTATCTTGCCTTTCGCTATCAGGTGAGTTCGGTGCTGCGGGCGAAGACGGCCTATCGCAGCGTCATGGCGCTGCCCGCTATGTCGCCAGCGACGATCTATGCTGGCATCATCAGTCTCGAATTCTACAATATCCTCATCATCTACCTTGCGTTGCTGCTCAGCAATTATATGGTGTTCGGGGCGCTGCATCTGGCAGATCCGCTGGCGGTTTTCTGGGGGTTCCTGCTGGCCTCCGGCGTGGGCGGCGCACTGGGCTATGCGCTTGCCAGCCTGGGAAGCAGCGGACCGAGCCTGACGCGGGCCACGGCGATCATCCTGCGCCCGATGTTCTATCTCTCCGCCGTTTTCTACACGGCGAATGAACTGCCGCGCGAATGGCAAGCATGGCTGGCATGGAACCCGGTTCTGCACGCGATCGAGCTGATGCGGACGGGCATTTTCCTGGATTATGACTCCGATATCGCAACTGGCTGGGTGCCTGTCGTCTTCATCCTGCTGTGTCTGGGTATCGGGCGCTGGTTTGGCGCGCGTTCCTGCGTGGGCGCGGCGGACGAGCCCGCAACGGCACTGGATTGAGTTGCGATGTATGGCTTCCATCAGTGCACCAAAGTCTATGAGGCGGATGGCGACGCCCGGCGCATCCTGATGGGCGCGACCTTCACGTTCGGCCCTCGGGATCGTGTCGCCATTCTTGCCGGCGGAGGGGCAGGAAAGAGCACATTGATCCGCCTGATGGGCGGCCTTGAAGCGCCCACGGCCGGGGATGTGCACCGGCCGCCCGGCACATCATGGCCGATCGGCTTTGCCGGTGCCTTTCATCCCGCGCTCACCGGCGAGGAGAATGTGCGCGTTCTGGCCACGATGCTCCGGGCTGATCCGGATCGGGTCAGTGCGTTCGTGGCGATGTCCGCGGATCTGGGCGACGAGTATCGCAATGCGCTTGCAAGCTATTCCAGCGGCATGCGGGCGCGGCTGGCCTTCGCCTTCTCGATGGCCATTCCGCAAGATTTCTACCTGGCCGATGAAGTGGTGGGCGCGGGAGACGGCCAATATCGCCTCAGGAGCGAGCGCATGCTGTTGCGCCGGCTCGAAACCGCCGGCCTGTTGCTGGTCACGCGCAATCCACGGATCGCCGAGCGTTTTGTGGATCAGTTCGCGGTCCTTCACCGCCATCGCATCATCCGCTGCGCCACCATCGCCGAGGCGCGGGAACTGCTGGCCGAACAAAATCAAGGCGAGGACGAACTGGAGGCGCTCACAGCCGGCCTCCGGAAATCCTGACGGGGCCTCACGGGGAACGACGAATGCAGAACGCGGATCGAATCAATAAATGGCGCGGGAGCCGGACGCTGCCGAAAGGATTGCCACCTGCCGACGATGATGGAGGGGCTGCCGATGGCGCGCCGATCCCCACGCGCCGGGAAGAAGAGCTGGAATATGAGAGCCGCCTGCGCGACGAAATCGCCGAGAGCACGCTGCCCACTGATGACGAGATCGCCGAGGAGGTCAGGGCCGAACAGGCGCGTCGGCGCGGACGCGGCGCGGCGCGGCGCCGTCGGACTCTGTTGCTGACCGGCGTGCCGTTGCTGCTGGTGGGGCTCTACAAGTTGGTCTTGAGCCCGCCGCTGTTTGAAGCGCGCACCAGCTTTGCCATCATGACGGCCGCGTCCCAAACGGACGGCCTCTCCGCAGCCGGCCTGTTCGGCGGCGCGGCGGGTGGCTCCGGCCTCTCGGACGCCTACCGCATCCGGGAATATCTTCTGTCTCGCGAGGCCATGCAACAGATGGAGCGCCGCTACGGCCTTCTCACCCATTTCCGCGAGGCCACGACCGATCCGTTGCAGCGGCCGCTTGATATCCCGCTGTTGGGGCTCGACGCGCATGATTTTTACACACGGCGCCTGTCGGTCGCGGTCGACATGCGGGAAGGCATGGTGCGCCTGAAGGTGGACGCCACCACGCCGGACCAGGCGGAACGCTTCGCCAACGGTCTGCTGGCGCTGGCGCGCGAGCGGACTGAGCAGATTTCCGAGCAACTGAACGACGACCAGTTCCGCTCGCTGCAAAAGGATGTGTCCGCCGCGCAGGACGCATTGCGCAAGGCATCGGCCAAGATGGCTGGCGTCCAGCGCCGGCGGTCGGATCTGGACCCGCAGCAGAGCGCGGCGGGCATTTATCAGTTGATCGGCAATCTCGAGGTTCTGCTGGCCGAAACGCAGGCTGAACGGAGCAGCCTGATGGTGAATGGCCTGACCGAAAGCCCGCTGCTTCCTCGGCTCGACGCTAAAATCGGCGGGTTGAAGCGCCAGATCGCCGAGCAGCGCGGGCGGCTGGTCGGCGGAGCGGGTGAGGCGACCGTGCAGAATGCGGCCGTGGAGCTAGAGCTTGCCAATGCCCAGCGCCGGCTGACCGAAACGGGGCTCGAGGCGGTCCTGCGCACCTTCGAGCAAGCCAAGCTGCGCAGTATCGAGGAGCGCCGCTATCTCGTTGTCGTCTCGGCGCCGGTTCTGCCCGAGAAAGTGCAGGCTCGGCGCTTCTTCAACAGCCTGTTGCTGACGCTGGCCGGTGTCCTGCTGCTGTGGGGGCTTGTTTCGACCCTGCGCAAGTCCCACGCGCTGCGGACTATCCGGTGACCGCGGTGTTGCCGGGAGAGCTTGCCAGCGAGGATGCCGGCATGACCACGCTCCGCCAGATCGCCGGGCAGTGCGCAGCAGGCAAGCAGGATGCGGCGCTCAGCGTCACCCCGGCCCTATTGGTGTCGAGCGAAGCGCGCCGCCTCGTGCGCAGCGCTATAGTCCCAGTCCTGCGGCAGTGTGACGCCGCGGCGGAGCTTGCCCATGTGCTGACCTGTTTTCTGAAGGCTGCACCCGATGCCGTTCCCGAGCTGCTGCTGCTGGCCTCGATACTGGTCCGTGGCGGACGCCGCGACGAGGCGCGTAACCATCTGGAAATGCTTGCGGCCCATTGCCCCCGCGACCCGGGTGTGATTGCTTCTCGCCTCCAGCTCGAACTGAAGGATGGGCAGGTCGAGGCGGCGGCCGCAATTGCGGACGATTTCGCAGCCTGGGAGCGGATATCCGCGCGGGTAGCGCATCTTGGCATGCTGGCGCTGCTGCGTGCAGGCCGTGCGGCGCGCGCGCTCGATCTGTTCGTGGCCTGCACGGACGAGCCGACCGCCGACCTCGTTGCGGATGCTGTCGATGCCCATTTCACTCTTGGCGACATCGCACAGGCCCAGCGGCTGGCGCAGCGCGCGATCGCGCAGGGCATGGATAATGCCGCGCTTCGCTTTCGCCTCGGGACGATCGCGCAGGCGGCCTTCGACCATGATCGCGCCATTATCCACTTCACCCAGGCCCTGAAGGTCGCGCCCGACGATTTGCGCACCCTGACCGCCTTGGGTGAACTGATGCTGTTCAAGAGCCGTCCGCGCTCGGCGCTAGCGCATCTGGGCAAGGCGCTGGAAAGAGCGCCGCATCTTGACCATGCAAGAGCCCTTCATGCCCGTGCGCTCAAGGAGGTGCGGGATTTTGACGGTGCGGCAAGCCAATGGCTCGAAATCGTCGCGCGCCAGCCGAAGAACCCGCAATGGAAACGGCAAGCGGCGTCTGCGCTCAACCTCGCCGGGCGCCGGACGGAAGCCGGGCAGCTCTTTGCCGCGCTGCTCGGTCAGCGCGCGGGGCAATTGCCCGATGACTTCGAGAATGGCTTGCACGCCCTGTGGGATCGCGTGGAGGATGTGGCTCTCCCGGCAGCGCGATATGAATGGGCCTGGCGCCTGCGCGCGCCGGACTGCGCCCTGCCTCGGGACGAGTGGGAGCGGCGTGCGCGCTGGGGCTATCTTGCGGACCGGTTGATTTTCGACTGGCTGGAATGCCGGCCGGAGCGCGCCGAGGAAGCGATGCATCGTCTCGCCGATCTGGAAGCGCCCGCACGAGCGATCGAGACGATGCTGGAGCAGGATGCCGCGCTCATCATCGTTACGGCACATATAGGGCCCATGTTTGCGGCGCCGCTGGCGGCCGAACTGGTTGATTTCGAGACGGTCTGGCTCGCGTCCAGCCCGACGATGCCCGGACTTGCTTATACCGCCTCGCTCATCTCGACCAGTGACCAGACGGAGCCGCAGGTCGTGCGGCAGGCCATCAAGGCGCTGGAAAATGGCCGGGCAGTCGGGTTGGCGGTCGATGGCGCGATGAGTCTTGCCGCACCGCGCATCCAGTTTGAGGGACAGGAAGTCACTTACTCGTCTTTCGCCGCCCGGCTCGCCCACCGCCGGCGGGTCAATTCGGTATTCGTTGCGCCGCACTGGTGCGATGGCCGGCTGGCTTTTCATGTCGCGCCGCTGCCATCGCCGCATGCGCTCGAGAATGTCGAGGATTTTTCGACCCGCTGGAAAGGGGCTTATCTGACGCAATTGCGTCGGATGCTTGGCGGTGAACCGGAAAACCTGCGACTCAGCGGTGGCATCTGGCGGCATATCCGCATGCCGGCGTGAGCGTAGCGCTGGCCCTTGGAGCAGCAGCGACACCGGTGGTCGTACAGCGCGCCGAGCCATGGATGGCGCAGGCCAGCGCGCTCATCGGGCGACTGCTCGCCAGTCCGCCTCCACAATGTGCATCGGACGGCGTCACGCTTTCCGGCAAGCGCGTCACCGCCGCAACGCTGTACGACAACATGATCGGCTTTGCGCAAGCAGCAGGCACGGATGGCGGCCTGCATCGGCAATTGTTCACCGTCAGCCGGGCTCATGATCTGCCAGGGCAGAGCCAGCCGGGAACCTTGCGGTGGGCGGTCGCGCAGGCGCGGTCGGCCGGTGGCGGCTGGATCGCCTTCGCCCCTGCGCTTCACGGCACCACGATACGGCTCAGGTCTCCGCTTCGTCTGGCTTCCAATATCACAATTGACGGCGGCTGCGCGATGCCGCGTCTGGTGGGGGTCGGGCGTGGGTCGATCCTCTATCTGCGCGGCAGCCACAATGTCGTCATCACGCGATTGCGCTTCGAGCATGCCGGAGGGGGCGAGGACGGTGATTGCATCACGGTCAGCCATGGCGCGGACCGGATATGGCTGGCGTATCTTCGCCTCCGGCAATGTCGCGACGGACTGATCGACGTGACGCGCGACGGCGTGCAGGGGCCGATGCGCGTCACCATCTCCAACAACCGCTTCTCCGATCACGACAAGGCCATGCTCGTGGTTGGCGCGCCGCTCGCGCCGCCGTGTCGCGCCTTGCACCGCCCGATCCAGCTGACCGTGGCCCGAAACATCTTCTACCACACAGGCCAGCGACACCCACGGGCGAGTGGTGATGCTTTTGTCCATCTCCATGACAATGTGATTGCATTCCGTCCGCAAAGGCGGGCGAATGGCGCCCAGGGTGGTGCCTATGGCACCCTTGCCGCTCAGGGCGCTCATATCCTGGTGGAAAGGACACTCTACATGCCCCCTGCTGACGGAAAACAATATCGTCTTGTCACAGCCCGCGCCGGTCCATCCACAAGTCGAAGCAGCGCCTGTCAGCAAGGCCGCATCGAGGTGAGGGCGAATGGTCCGGTGAACGGTAAAGGGACGTATGAGGCTCTTGTTCGGGCGGTGTTTCGGGCAACGGAGTGACCGTGGAGTCATATCCTGTTCGAAGTTCAGTTGATCGGGCGGTCCAGCGCCGCGCTTTACCTGTCCCTCCGTGCCCGCCTAATCGTGGTTCAACAGCGGTGCGATCCAGTCGAGCGCGCTGTCGGTGAAGACGTGGCGACGTGGCTCGATCCAGCCGGTATCGTTCAGCGTGCCGGGCTTGAGCGTCATACGGCCGCCATGCTCCTGCCGCCGGTGCGCGATACGGCTGCCACAACTAGCGCAGAACAGGCAATCGGTGAGATGACCGGCATCGGCCCGGCGCGTCCAGAGCGCCGGTTCGCCCTGAACGAAGCAGAGTGCATCCACGGCCACGCTCATTGACATGCCGAATGCGCTGCCGCTCTGCTTGCGGCATTGATTGCAATGACAAGCCCAGATGTCGAGCGGCGGCTGTCGTAATTCATAGCGCAGCGCGCCGCACTGACAGCCGCCATGTTGAGGGAAGGACGGTCTGGGTCGGGTCGGCATGATGGGCTTCTTTTTGCTTTGGTTGTGTGTCGCTCAGGATGGTCTCAGCCCGGTAGCTCGATGTCAAACAGATGGTGGCATGTCATTTGGGCATGGGAGGCGTTCAATTCTGTAATAGACAGGTTCATGCTTTGCGGCCCAACTTCGAGGCTCATAGACGCGCTCGGACAATGCCCGGCACAGACGGTTTTCCCGTGATCATGTGCCGACGCCATTCTGAGCCGGGTTGCTTCAGCGGAGTTCAGGAACGGCCTTATGGCGCAGATCGTTATGGGAGTAGGAACCTCGCACACGCCCATGCTCACGCTGGGTAGTGACGAATGGGTGCACCGGGCGGCGGACGACCTCAAGAACCAGAAACTCAACCGGTCCGACGGCACATGGATCAGCTATGATGCGTTGCTCGCGGAGACGGGGGGCGTCTTTGCCGATCGCGTGACGCCCGAAGCGCTTGCGGCGCTCAGCAGCCAGTGCCAGCAAGCACTGGATCGGCTGAAAGCGGAGATCGCCGCGATCGCGCCCGATGTCATGCTGATCGTGGGCGATGACCAGTCCGAATTATTTGGCCCGGAAAATATGCCGGTCTTTTCCATCTACTACGGCGATGAAGTGGTCACCCATGATCGCTGGGGCGATGAGAGCTACCCCGACTGGGCGCGGCGTATGGGGCGGGCCTATGCGATGGACGCGGTCTACAGCTTCCCCGGCGCGCCGGCCTTCGCGCTGGAACTGATCGATGGTTTGATGGAGCGGGGGATCGACGTTTCCACCGCCGCGCGGGTGGAGGATCCGCATCGCGCCGGTTTCGGCCATGCGTTTGGTTTCGTCATTCGACGGCTGATGGGCGAGGTGGCCGTGCCGGTCATCCCGCTGCTGCTCAACACCTATTACCCGCCCAATGTGCCGACGGCGCGCCGTTGCCACGATATCGGCCGGGCGTTGCGAGACGCAATCCAGGCGAGCGGGCAGGATCTGCGCGTCGCCATCGTTGCTTCCGGGGGGCTGAGCCACTTCATCGTCGATGAGGCGCTGGATCGGCGGGTGATCGAGGGTTTTGCACCGGATAAGGCGGACTTGCTAAGGGACCTGCCCAAGGGCGCGCTGATGTCCGGATCGTCCGAAATCCTGAACTGGGTGCTGACGGCGGGCGCCGTCGATCATCTCCCGCTCAAATGGCTGGAATATTATCCGGCCCACCGCACCCCGGCGGGAACCGGCGTGGGGACGGCCTTCGCTGTCTGGGCGGCCGATAGCGGGCATGAGGCGGGGATATGAACGCGCCGGAGGCGGCCGCCCGGAAGGCGGTGGACAGTCCGTTCCTGCGCAACCAATGGTATGTGATCGGCTGGGCGCGTGATATCGGCCCGGAGCCTTATGCGCGTACGGTGTGCGGCGAGCCGATCCTGGTCTATCGCAAGCAGGATGGCATGCTGGCCGCCATGCGTGATGCCTGCCCGCATCGCCTGCTGCCGCTCTCTATGGGCATCAAGGAAGGCGATAATATCCGGTGCCGCTATCACGGCCTGCTGCTGGATGCGGATGGCTGCGCGGTAGAGATGCCGATGCGCTCCGACCGGGTGAACCGCGCGCTCTGTGCCCAGAAATATCCGGTCATGGAACGCTACAGTTTCGTTTGGGTATGGATCGGTGAGGCGGAAAAGGCCGATCCGGCGCTGTTGCCCGATTATTGGATGTGCGAGCGGGAGGGCTGGGTGTTCGATGGTGGCACCTATCATGTCCGCTGCAATTACCAATTGCTGGTCGATAATCTGATGGACCTGACGCACGAGACCTATGTTCATGCGACCTCCATCGGCCAGAGCGAGCTGATGGATACGCCGATCACCACCCGGATGGAGGGTGACACGGTGATCGTGGAGCGGTGGATGGCCAATGTGCCGACGCCGCCAGCCTATCGCCAGACGCACAGTGACGGCAATGTCGATCGTTGGCAGATCTGCTATTTCCTGCCGCCATCCAGCGTCGTGATCGACGTTGGTGTGGCGCCTGTCGAGGACGGCGCAACGCTGGAGAACCATCCGGTGCGCAGCTTCGTCATCGACGCGATGACACCCGAGACCGAGACGACCACCCATTATTATTGGGGCGCGGCGCGCAACGTGGATATTGAGGACATAGCGCGCACGGAGCGCACCCGGGAAGTGCAGCGCACCGTGTTTGGCGAGGATGTCGAGATACTGGAGGCACAGCAGCGCTCCATCGCGCTCAACCCGGATCTGAAGCTGCGCAGCTTCAACATTGATTCCGGGGGCGCGCGGGCTCGGATGATCATTCGCCGTATGCTGCGAGAGCAGGGCGCGGTCGAGGCTGTCGCCGGCAGTGGCGTGCCCAGCGAGACCGACGCCATCTGAGGGGGCGACCCCGGAAGGCCTGACAGGGAGGAAAACGCGATGAGCTATCCGTTGATTTCATGTGACGATCACCTCGATCTCAATATGCTGCCCGAGGATCTGTGGACGACCCGGCTCCCTGCGCATCTGCGCGACCGGGCGCCGCATATCGAGGAGCGTGACGGCCGCGCTGTCTGGGTGTGCGAAGGGGAAGTGTGGGGGAGCTGGTCTGGGCGGGACACGGGGCCCACGGGGCCCAAGCCGATCTTCACCGCCTTCGATCGCGGCGGCATCACCAACGTGTCGGAACGCCGGCCGGCCGTGCCCGCGCTACGGCTGGCCGACATGGATCGGGATGGCGTGTTCGCCCATGTGATCTTCGGGCCAGTGACCTCCATCAATCTAGAGGATCAGGAACTGCGCGACGCCTGCTATCGCGCCTATAATGATTGGCTGGCGGATTATTGCAGCGTTGCGCCGGACCGGCTGCTCGGCGTGCCGATGCTGCCGGAATACCCCGAATCCGCGACGGCCGAAGTGCGCCGGCTGGCGGCCATGGGGGTGTTCAAGCAGGCTAATCTGCAGATCGCCGTAGCGCAGCCGGGCCTGCATGATGAGCGCTGGGAGCCGTTCTGGGAAGCGCTGGAAGAGACGGACATGGTGCTCTCGTTCCACGTCGTCGTGTTTCTGGGCGGGCGCGGCCCCAATCCGGCGGCAGGCAAGGTTGCCGGGCACCTGATCCATGCCAAATCCTTCGTTTCGCAGTTCATTGATCCGTTCGTGGATCTGTTTGCCTGGGGCATATTGGAGCGGTACCCCAAGCTGCGCATCGTCATTGCTGAATCAGGCGTGGGCTGGCTGCCGTGGTTGGTCGAGGAGCTGGACTATCGCCACTGGCGGGTGTGGGAAGGCAAGGCGTTCTGGGAAACGCGCGGCGGCATTCCGCTCAAGAGCAAGCCGTCCGAGCTGTTCAAGCGGCAGATTTTCGCGACGTTCCAGGAGAGCCCGACGGCGATGGCGTTGCTGGACTTCTATGGACCGGACAATCTTCTCTGGGCATCGGACTATCCCCATCCGGACAGCATTTGGCCCAATTCCCATGCGGCGATCCAGCGCCAGATGGGGCATTTGCCGCAGGAAACGGTGCGCAAGCTCACTTCCGGCAATGCGGCCAAGCTCTACGGGATCGACATTGACGCGGCATGGAACGCGGCGAGGAAGGCGGTGGCGGCAGGCGGATAAGCCCGCGCCGCGACGAGCCTTTCACCAGCGTTGCGTGGATAAGCCCTCTCCCCGTCGGGAGAGGGCTTCAGTTTGCCATGGTGCGGGCAATGTCCAGAAAGCTGCGGACGACGGGTGGAATGAGCCCCCGGCTGCGGCGATACATGAACATGCGACGCGGCACGGTCATGCCCGCCACTTCCAGTTCGCTGATAAGGCCGGAGGTCTCCTCGATTTCATAGATGGGGTGGGGCAGCCAGCTGAGAAAGCCCGAGCCTGACACCAGCGCCTTCATCATCGCCGTCGACCAGGTCTCGACAGCGACATGGGGCGGCTTGGCGCCCAGTTCGGCAATGACCCGTTCGAACCCGCGGCGGGGCTGGCTGCCCTGCGGCGGCATGACCCAGGGAACGTCATTGAGATCGGCCATGGTCAGGGGCCCCCGCTGGCGAACGGGATGGTCCGGACTGGCGATAACCGAGCCATAATCGGTGAAAGTGAGATCGAGCCTGGTCATGTCGTCATTGGGCGGCAGGTCCGTCGCGATGATGAGGTCGACCTGCCGGTTGAGGAGGGCGGGCTCCAGCGTATCCTGCACGCCCTCCAGCATCTCGATCCGCAGATTGGGGTTTTCAGAAGTCATGCGGTGGAAGATCGGCGGAAGCAGATGCATGCCGACGCTGACCGCCGACCCGATGCGCAGCACGCCCAGCGAACCCGTGCGCAGCCGCTCTATCTCATCCAGCGCATGGCTGGATTCGATGGCGATCCGGCTGGCGAAGGGCAGCAATGCTTCCCCATAAATATTGAGTGTCACGCCGCTGGCGAAACGGTCGAACAATGGCACGCCAAGCCGTTGCTCCAGTCGTTTGATCATGCGGCTCAAAGTGGGCTGTGAAAGGTTCAGCACCTCGGCGGCCCGGCCGATGCTGCCATGTTTGGCGATGGCGAGAAATGCGTCCCGGACACGATTATCGAAGGGCATGTATTTCTGGTATGCTCCCGGTTCGATTATGCAATGGACATCCTGCCGGGCGCGGGCTCTTCTGTCGACCAGAAAAGAAACGCCACGTTGAGGAGAGCCGCTGAGCAGCCCGAACTGCGCCGCAGACATGCCAATGTCTGACCGGGGAGGGTTGTCCCGCCATTGAGGCTGCAGGAGCATTTGCGACATGTCGCAAATGGCGCGGCGTCTCACGTCCCCTTCGCGCGGCCAAGGGCAGGCGCAGTGCGGAATAGTCCCGCCGTTCCATTCCCTTGAAGACCAAAAAACAGCCGCGCAGTGATCTGTGCGGAAACCGCGAAGACGGGACGGGAGGAGAGAGACGATGAGCACCGCTATGTTGCGTGTGGTTTGGCCGCTGCTGGGCACAACCGCCTTGGCCCTTTGGGTGACGCCAGCTTTCGCACAAGGCGTGGCGCCGGACGCGCGATCGGCGCCGGAGCAGGCATCGGCCGACGATCTGGATATCATTGTGACCGCGACCCGGCAGGGCGATGTCGCCATGAGCCGCGTGCCGATGAGCATCGTTGCGCAGTCTCAGGAACGCCTCGACCAGCAGGGGGTCAAGACCGCGCAGGATATTTCCCGGATCGTGCCGGCGCTGCGCATCGAGGATGTGAGTGCCGCCTCGTCCAATGTTTCCATTCGCGGCGTGCGCTCGGAAGTTGGCTCGGCGACCACCGGCATCTACATTGATGATACCGCGCTGCAGGCACGCGCGCTCCGCGGCACGACCTCGGGCGGCGGCGTGTTCCTTCCGCCCATCTTCGATCTGGAGCGGGTCGAGGTGCTCAAGGGGCCGCAGGGGACGCTTTATGGCGGCTCATCCCAGGGCGGCACCGTGCGGTTCATCACGCCCGCGCCCAATCTGAAGCGGTTTTCGGCGACCGCGCGGAGCGAGATCAACTCCGTCGACCATGGCGATATCGGCTATGAAGGCGGCCTCGCGGTCAACCTGCCGCTGGTTTCCGACCAACTCGCCCTGCGGGTGAGCGGCTTCCACCGCCATTATGGCGGTTATATCGATTATAAGGACCGGCGCGACACCAGCAAGATCATCGAGAAGGATGCCAACTGGCGCGACCAGCAGGTGTTCCGGGCAGCGCTGGCTTGGGAGCCATCCGACAGCCTGCGCATCACGCCATCCTATTATTTCGCGCGCGACAAGCTGAACTCGCTGGGTGAGGTCTATCGCTCCATTCCCGGCTATACGACGCCCGCTTTCGGCACTTATCAGGATGCGGCCCCACCTGGCAGCCCGGCCGGCACGCCGGGGCGCGGCTCGCCGCTGTTCGGCCGCTATACCGGCACGGGCTCCGGTGGTGGGCTGTTGCCGGCCGGCTATGTGCCCCCGCCGGGCGGTGGCATCGTCACCGATATTCCCGGTGCGGAAGGGCGCAGCGTCTTCATCCATCCGGCGCATAGCTATCCGGCGCTGGAACTGGGCCCCTATGACTCGATCGAAGTCACCAATGTGGGCGACGATTATACCGGTCCGATCACGCGCGAGCCCTCCGGGCGGCTCAACAAGATGCATCTTGCCAGCCTGACGATGGACTGGGATCTCGGGCCGGCCCAGATCATGTCGGTCACCAGCTATTTGAAGGATTCCGGCCAGGGGGCCTTCCCCTCCGCGCTGATCTCCTCGATCAGCGTGACGGCGATCCCGGGTTATGACCCGTCGGTCAACACACCCTATCTGTTCGATGCCGTGCGACCGGTCACCAGCAGCTTCTTCTTCGATGCGCGACGGGAGGCCAAGTCGCAGGAAATCCGCCTGACCTATCCGCAGGACGAGAGCGGGCTGGGTTTCGTCGCAGGCGCCTATTATTCGGATGCGTCGACGGTCTCGACCAACATCAACATCTCCGATCGGTCGGCGCCGCGCGAGGCGGTGTTCAACATCGGGCAAACCTTTTTCCCGATCCATTCTGCGGCGGAGATCGCGTCCGACAACCAGCAGGAACAGGTCCAGCGGCTGGAGGAAACCTCCATGGCGCTGTTTGGCGAGGCGAGCTACGCCGTCACCGAGAAGCTCAAGCTGATCGCCGGCATCCGTTTCTCGCGTGAGGATATCCGCTATTCGATCCGCACCTGGGGCCTGCTCACCAATGCGCCGTTCGGCGTGGGCACCTTCATCGAAGGCGCGGCGGTCGAACATCCGATCACGCCCAAGTTCAGCATTGCCTATCAGGCGACGCCGGACAATCTGTTCTACGCGACGGTCTCCAAGGGCTATCGTCCGGGCGGGGTGCAGGGGCAGGCCAATCCTGCGATCTGCGCCAATGACATGGCGGCGCTGAATATCACGGAGACCCCGAGCGCCTATGGTTCCGACACGGTGTGGAACTACGAGGCGGGCGCCAAGGTCCGCATGTTCGACCGGGCGCTGCAACTTTCCGGCAGCGTTTTCTACGTCAAGTGGGACAAGCCGCAGACGCCGTATCGCCTGCCGACCTGCAACTTCGAATATGTCACCAATATCGGTGGCGCCTATTCGCGCGGGTTCGATTTGCAGGGAACATTGCGCGCGATGCCGGGCCTGACGATCGATTTCGCTGTTGGCTATACCGACGCGAAGTTCACCAAGGACGTTTATACCGAGCCCAATGCGGTGGGCGAGCGTAACCTGCTCGTCGGTAAAGGCATGCACCTGCTCGAAGTGCCGGCATGGACCGGCACAATGGGCGCGCGGTACGATTTCGAGGTGACGGACCAGTGGAAGGCCTATCTGTTCGGCGCCTATCAATATACCGGATCGTTCAAAAACACGCTCGGGCCCGGTGTGCTCAGCTATTCGCCTGATGTTTTCGAGACACCTGCCATGGACAACGTCACCATGCGACTTGGCGTGTCGAACCGCATTTTCGACATCTCGTTGTTTGTCGACAATCTGTTTGGCACCAAGACGCTGAAGCCAAATGACCTGGTCGGGCGGACATCCTGCCGCGATACGGATTGTTCGACCTACGGAACCTATTATCCTCTCGTCCATGGGACGACCATGCGGCCGCGTACGATCGGCCTCACGCTTCAGGCGCGTTATTGAAGGGGAGCCGAACATGTCGCTGCAGATCAGGAAAATCACGCCAAATTTTGGTGCGGAGATCACCGGGGTCGACCTCACCAGACCGCTCAGCCCGGAGATGGAGGCGGATATCGTTTCCGCCATGGCCGACCATGGGGTCTGCATTTATCCGCAAACAGGGCTTGGGGATGAGGCGCACATCTGGTTCAGCCGGATGTTCGGCAATCTGTGGACCGTGACGGGGCAGGGGACGCGCAAGTCTCGCTTCGCCTTCCCACAATTGTTCGAGGCGGGGAATCTCAACGCAGATGGATCCATCAGCACGGACGAGACGGCGCGCGCCCGCCGCAAGGGCGATCGACTCTGGCACACTGACTCTTCCTTCACCAAAGAGCGCACGACCTATTCGCTGTTGCTGGCCCATGAGGTTCCGGCGGCGGGCGGCGAGACGTTCTTTGCCGATATGCGCGGCGCCTATGATGCGCTGCCCCAGGCGATGAAGGACCGGATCGACGGGCTGGAGGCCGAGCATAGCTATCAATATTCGCGGATGCTGGCCGGTTTTCCGATCACCGAGGAGGAAGTGGAGCGCATGCCGACGGCGCGCCATCCGCTGGTCCATATCCACCCCGGCTCTGGCCGCAGGAGCCTTTACATCGCCGCCCATGCTCTGCGCATCGTGGGCATGGAGAAGGAAGAGGGCCGGGCGCTGTTGCGGGAATTGCTGGAGTTCGCAACCCAGCCCCAGTTCACCTTCAGTCACAGATGGCAGCCGGGCGATCTGGTGATCTGGGACAATTTCTGCACCATGCACCGGGGCGGGGAGTATGACGATGTGAACGCGCGCCGCGACCTGCGCCGCACGACGGTCATGGCCTATCCGCCGCCACCGGTGGTCATGGACCCCCGCTTTGCCGATCGTTTCGACCCGTCTCGCTTTGAGGCGATGGTCCATGACTGAAACCGGGTCGGCGGCCATATCATTGCCGATCGCACTGAAGCTCTGCCCGCTTCTGTCCAGTGAGAGGCAATCCTATGCGCGCCGTTGATCCTCCTGCTGACGGCGCTGTGGGCGCAGCACCCCTGCCGGATAAGCCGTTTCAGCCGGCCGGGATTGGAAATCCGCAAGCGCTTGCCTGGGCCTCTCCTCGCACCGCGTGGTTCACGCTTTCGATGATCGGTGCGGTCACGGTCTTTGGGCAGATGGATCGGGCGATTTTCTATCTGCTGGTCAATTCCATCAAACGTGACCTCGCCTTCACCGACACGCAGATGAGCCTGCTAATGGGCGTGGCCTATTCCGCGGCTTATTTCCTGTTCGGGCTACCGATCGCGCGATTGACCGATGTGGGGACGCGCAAATTCATCCTGCCGTGTGCGCTTGCCGCCTGGAGCCTGGGCACGGCGCTTTGCGCGCTGGCCAGCAATTTCTGGCAGTTAGCTTTGGCACGCTCCATTGTAGGCGGCGGCGAATCCGTGAAAGGGCCGTGTTCGGTCTCGCTGATCTCCGATTTGTTTCCGCGTGAAAAGCTGCCGCGGGCCTATGCCGCCTATAATTTCAGCATTCGCTTCGGTGAGGCACTGGCGCTGATTCTGGGCGGCCTGCTGATCGGCTACTTCGCCTCGCTCGGCACCGTTAACGTGCCTGTTCTCGGGGCCCTGCGCGATTGGCATCTGGTGTTTCTGATCTTCGGATTGCCGGGGCTGTTCTTCGCCGTGGTTTTTGTGAGCACCGTCAAGGAGCCGGCTCGCCACGGGCGCAAGGTCCAGGGGTCTGTGCCGCTGCGTGATGTCTTTACCTTCCTCTTCCGTAGCAAGGCCGGCGCGGTGCTGATCCCGATCCTCCTTGCGGCGGCGGTCAACAATATCGAGATGGTGGGCATCGGTTCGTGGCGACCGGCCTTCTATGAGCGCACTTATGGCTGGGGGCCAGCCGACTTCGCGCCCATCATGGGGGTCGCCAATATGATCGTCGCGCCGATCGCTTTGGTGGCCGGCGCATTTTTTTCCGAACGGCTGGCGAAGCTTGGACATGTCGATGCCAACATGCGCATCGTGCTGTGGGCCAATATCGGATCTATCCCGCTGGGCATCATCAGCCCCTTGATGCCCACTTTCGAAATGGCGCTTGCGATCAGCCTGATGAGCACATTTCTGATCATTGCCAGCGCGCCGTCTCTGCTCGCCGCCATGCAGGTGGTAACGCCCAATGAGCTGCGAGGGCAGGTCAATGCTCTTTATCTGTTCACGCTCAGCGTCCTTGGGCAAGGGCTTGGGCCGACCATCGTCGCCTTGCTGACCGACTATGTTTTCCAGGCGGAAGCAGACTTGCGCTATGCCATGGTCTCGGTGGCCGCCGTGGCCGGGCCGATCGCGCTATGGCTGACTTGGCTGGGCCTGAGGGCTTACAGAGAAGCGATGGCGAGTGAAGACTGATATCTAGCGAGCGGCTGTGTGCCCGGTTTTTCCGGCGGGATGAAGGGAGCGGCGGGCCGTCTCTGTTCGGAGCAGGGTGATACCCTGCTCTCAGCATTTAACCTCGCTGCTTCGAGGAAGAGCGAAAACAAGGGAAGCGCCGATCCGTCTTCAAGGTCGGGGTGCCCTGGGCTTCGGCGATAAGCCACCGAGTGGCGGGATGATCGTGCCGGTCGGTCGATCCTGCCCATCGCGCACGATCCTCTGCATCTTTCTGCCCTATCAGATGCGGATCATGGGGCTGGTGGACTTGCTTCAATGCGACGTTCACTGGCCGATCGCGTGAGTTTCCAGACGCTGTTCCGGCTTTTGTCAGCGCCCTGCTCTCCATGAATAATGGTTATTCAAATTTACCTCTTCGGATTTCGTGCGAGTGGCCTTAAGTCCTTATTGCAAGGCGTTCGCAGTAGCAGTTTGGCGCTGCGGATCAGGCAAGGTATCGGAGTCGTACGTGTTCGCGCTTTTTCGCGGTCATCAATATGCCCATGCAAGCGGCATCAAATATCGGTTGCCATGCGGTACGGCGGAGTCGCTGGAGCATCATGTAAGGACTTTCTTTCAAGAGGATGGCGTCGGTTCAGGGCCGCCCGTGCTGGTGGGCGCGCTTCCCTTCGCAGCGCAAGCGACAGCCTTTGTCTTTCAGCCCCGGCAGTTTCATCGGGGAGCGGGGCAGGGCCCTTTTGCCCATGTGGGCGACATGGATGTGGCGCGCGGCTGGGCGCCATTTCGGGTTAGGGCGCACCCCGGGCCGGCCGATTATGCGGCGATGGTCCGGCAGGCGCTGGACATGATCGGGCGGGGCGCGCTCAGCAAGGTCGTCCTTTCGCGCAGTCTGCATATCGAAGCGGCCATGCCGGTTGATCCGCTGGAGGTTGCCGCGCGGCTGGCGCGTGACGGCAACGCGACGACATTCATGATGGCGTTGCCCGTGGAAGCGCACAGCGAGCCGACGACGCTGGTGGGGGCCACGCCCGAATTGCTCGTGTCTCGATCCGGCGAACAGGTGCTGTCGCATCCGCTGGCGGGATCGGCGCCCCGGTGCCGCGATGGCGCGCAGGACGAGGCGATGGCGCAAGGGCTGCTGCGGTCCGACAAGGACAGGCGCGAGCATGCGCTGGTCGTGGAAGCGATCCTGGATATCCTGTCGCCTTATTGCACGCGCCTCGGCACGCCCGATGGAACCGCGCTCTATTCGACTGCGACCATGTGGCACCTTGGCACGAGGATTGAGGGGGCGCTCAAAAGAGATGCGCCGTCCTCGGCTGGCCTTGCCGCCTTGCTCCACCCGACACCGGCGGTGGGCGGTTCTCCTCGCCCTGCGGCGCTTGCTGCCATTCGGGCGATCGAGCCGCATGACCGGGGCTTTTATGCCGGCGCCATCGGCTGGACCGATGCGCAGGGCGATGGCGAATGGCATGTGACGCTGCGCTGTGCGGAAATTTGCGGCGCCCGGCTGACCCTGCAGGCCGGAGCGGGTATCGTGGCGGGATCATGCCCGGATGATGAAGTGGCGGAGACCGGAGCGAAGTTCCGGGCGATGCTTCGCGCTATCGAAATGGAAGAGGCGGGGGATTTCCTGGAGGCAGTATCATGACATCATCTTTGGCTCAGGTCTGGCCGGCCGAGTTCGCGCTGCGCTATCGCGAGCGCGGCTACTGGCCGGGTGAGACATTTCGCACTGTGCTGGCCGCGCAGGTGGCCTCGCGCGGGGATGCGCTCGCGGTCGTCGGCGGTGACCAGCGCTGGACCTACGCCGAACTGGGCCAGCGCGCCGAGGTGGCGGCGGCCGGATTTCTGGCGCTGGGTCTGACCCCCGGCGACCGGGTTCTGGTGCAGCTTCCCAATATCCCCGAATTTTTTGCTGTCGTCTTCGGCCTGTTTCGCGCCGGGCTGGTGCCGGTCTTCGCGCTGCCTGCTCACCGGCTGGCCGAGATCAGCCATTTTGCGCGCAAGGCGGAGGTCCGCGCCTATGTCATCGCGCAGGGCCATGAGGGCTTCGATTATCGGCCGCTCGGCCATGCGCTCCAGCAGGAGGTGGCGGCCGTGCACCATGTCGTCGTGGTGGGTGATGCAGGTGAGCATGTGCCGTTCGGCGGGTTCGTCGCCGACGCCGGGCGCCTGCCGGCCGAGGATGCCGATCCCGCCAGCGTGGCGCTGGTCCAGATTTCGGGCGGCAGCACCGGCCTTTCCAAGTTGATCCCGCGCACTCATGATGACTATCTCTACAGCATCCGCGCCAGCAACGAGATTTGCGGGATCACGCGCGATAGCGTCTATCTGGCGGCGCTGCCGGTCGCGCATAATTTCCCGATGAGTTCGCCCGGCGTGTTCGGCGCGATCCATGCCGGCGCGACCGTGGTGATGAGCCCGGCGCCCACGCCGGATGTCGCCTTCCCCCTGATCGAGCGGGAGCAGGTGACGATAACCGGACTGGTGCCGCCGCTCGCCTTGCTCTGGCTGCAGGCCGCGCCGCGCACGAAGCATGATCTGTCCAGTCTCGAAGTGCTGCAAGTGGGCGGTGCGAAGTTCATGCCGGAAGCTGCCAGGCGGGTGCGTCCGGTGCTGGGCTGCACGTTGCAACAGGTGTTCGGCATGGCCGAGGGGCTGGTCAACTATACCCGGCTGGACGACCCCGAGAAGATCATCACCGAGACGCAGGGGCGGCCCATCTCGGCGGACGATGAAGTGCTGATCCTCGACGATCAGGGCGATCCGGTGCCGGAGGGCGAGCCCGGGAACCTGCTGACCCGCGGGCCCTATACGCTGCGGGCCTATCATGATGATCCGGCTGCGAATGCGCGCGCTTTCACGGCCGACGGCTTCTACCGCACCGGCGATGTGGTGAAGCGGTTGCCGGGCGGTTATCTGGTCGTGCAGGGGCGGGCGACGGATCATATCAACCGCGCGGGCGAAAAGATCTCGGCCGAGGAGGTTGAAGACCATCTGCTGGCTCATCCGCAGGTGTTCGACGCGGCGGTCGTCTCCATTCCGGACAAGTTTCTGGGGGAGCGCAGTTGTGCCTTCATCATCGCCGATGGCGAGGCACCCAGACCGGCGGCGCTGAAAGCCTGGATGCGGGATCGCGATATTGCGGCGTTCAAGGTGCCCGATCAGATCGTCTTCGTGGAGAGTTTTGCGACGACAGCGGTCGGCAAGATCAGTCGCAAGGAGTTGCGGGCTAATCTGCGCACTCGTCTGCTGGAGCAGGAAGGGGTCAAGGCATGACCGCGCCCCGGCGTTTGCCCTCGATTGCCGGCTATGATCTTCCGGCCGAAGCGCAATTGCCGCCGTCCCGGGCGGACTGGGTGCTGGAGGCGGATCGCGCGGCGCTTTTGATCCATGATATGCAGACCTATTTCGTGGATGCCTTCATGCCCGGCGTCGCGCCCATCGAGGGGATGGTCGAGAATATCGCGCGCATCGCGCAGGCCGCGCGGGCGCGTGGCGTGCCGGTGTTCTATACAGCGCAGCATGGCGATCAGGATCGGCGGGATCGCGGCTTGCAGGCGGATCTGTGGGGACCGGGCATGCGCCATGTCCCCGCGCATCAGGCGATCATCGCGCCGCTGGCGCCGGCGACGGACGATATCGTGCTGACCAAGCACCGCTACAGCGCCTTCCAGCGCAGCAATCTGGAGACGCTGATGCGCGCGCGCGGCCGCGACCAGATCATCATCTGCGGTGTCTATGCGCATATCGGATGCATGATGACGGCGGCCGAGGCCTTCCAGCGCGACATCGAGCCGTTTTTCATCGCCGATGCGGTCGGCGATTTTTCCCGCGACTGGCACGACGCGGCGCTGGCGCAGGTCGCCGATTGCAGCGGCGTCGTGCTGTCCACCCGCCAGATGCTGGAGAGAGTCCAATGACCACCCCATCCGTGACGCTCGATTGGTTGCGCGCCGATATCATCGCGCTGCTGGAGGACGAGGCGGCGGCACCGTCCGACGACGCCAACCTGCTCGATATGGGCCTTGATTCCATGCGGGCGATGAACCTTGCGATGCAATGGGACGAAGCCGGCGTGCCGCTCGACTTCACCGATCTGGCCGAAGCGCCGACGATCGCCGGGCTCTGGGCGCTGGTGCAGGAGCGTCAGGAGGGCGCTGGTTCTTGACTGATGTGACGGTCCCCGCGCCGCTGACGGAAGCGCAGTCCGGTCTATGGTATGCGCAGCGCCTCGATCCCGCCAATCCGATCTTCAATACCGGCCAATATCTGGACCTGCGCGGGCCGCTGGATGTGGCGGCCTTTCGCGCTGCCGTCGATCAGGTGGGGGAGGAGGCAGAAGCGCTTTCCCTGCGCTTCGAGGACAGACCCGATGGCCCCATTCAGCGCATCGACCCGGCGCTGCGTCCCCGCCTTGCCGTGATCGATCTTTCGGGCGAGGCGGCCCCGCAGGAGACGGCGCTGGCCGCGATCCGTGCGGATATGGCGACGCCCGTCGATCCCGCGCGCGG
The DNA here is from genome assembly GCA_035555575.1 of Sphingobium sp. GTDB lineage: Bacteria > Pseudomonadota > Alphaproteobacteria > Sphingomonadales > Sphingomonadaceae > Sphingobium. The sequence goes on along the minus strand of DATMGL010000020.1, from coordinate 204,530 downwards.
ACCGCTCGCGGCGCAGACGCTTTACCGCCTCGGCCCGGAGCGGCATTTCTGGTCGCAGCGCGTGCACCACCTCGCCAATGATGGTTATGGCATGGTGTTGCTGACCGCGCGGGTGGCAGACCTTTATGCTCATGCGCTCGGCGTGCGGCCACGCGCCGGCTTGCCGCTGGCGCCGCTGGCCGGGCCGTGGGCGGAAGACAGCGCCTACCGGGCCTCGGCCGACCGGCGCGAGGATGCCGACTGGTGGCGCGACGCCATGGCGGGCGTGGAGGAGGTGGTCGGCATGGCGCCGGGCCGCGCGGTCTCGGCGCACAGCTTTCATCGTTGTGAGCAGCCGCTCGCGCAGGACACGCGGCTCGCGCTTCTCGCACTGGCCAGCGCGCTGGGGTTGGCATGGCCCGATGTGCTGACCGGACTGGTCGCGGCCTATTGCTGCCGCTTCACGGGCACGGCGGACATCGTCGTCGGCGTCCCTCATATGGGCCGGTTCGGGAGTGCATCTGCCCGCGTGCCTGCCATGGTGATGAATGTTCTGCCGCTGCGCGTCGCGCCGGATGAGGACGCACCGCTGAGCGATTATCTTGCGCAAGTTGCACGCGGAACGGCGCAGGCACGCAAACATGGCCGCTATCGCAGCGAACAGTTGCGCCGCGATCTGGGGCTGCTTGGCGGCAACCGGCGGCTCTATGGCCCGCTCATCAATGTGCAGCCCTATGACAGGCCACCGCGCTTTCACGGGCTGGATGTGATGCTGCATGTGACCGGCACCGGACCGGTCGAGGATATCAGCTTCACCTTCCGGGGGGATGGGGTCAACGGCCTCTCCATCGAGGTGGATTCCAATCCTGATCTTTACAGCGCCGCGGACACCGCCGCTCATGGCGAGAGGCTGGCCGAGTTTCTGGCCGCTGCAACGCGGGCGAAGCGGCTCGCCGATGTGCCGACCGCAACGGCGCGCGAAGCGGAGATCGAGCTGGAGGCGTTCAACCGGACCGCCCATCCGATACCGGATACCACGCTGGCCGAGCTGATCGAACAGACGATGCGCGCCACGCCGGACGCGCAGGCTCTGCGCTTTGCGGGTGCGTCCCTGAGCTATGGAGAACTGGACAGGCGCAGCATCGCGCTGGCCGGGGCGTTGCGCGGGCGTGGTGTCGGGGCGGAGGCCGTCGTCGCGGTCGCCTTGCCGCGATCGCTGGAACTGATCGTCGCGCTGGTGGCGGTTTTGCGCGCGGGCGGGGCCTATCTGCCGCTCGATATCCATCACCCGCCGGAGCGGATCGCAGCGATTCTTGCCAGTGCGCAGCCTGCAGTCATTCTGGCCGGGGACGATGCGGATGGCCTTTATGGCGATAAATGCCTGACTCCCGGTGACTGGCCGGATGAGGCGCCGCCGATGCCCCCGCCAGCCGCCCGGCCGGACGATGCGGCCTATGTCATCTACACCAGCGGCTCCACCGGCGATCCCAAGGGCGTGGTCGTCACCCACCGCGCGATCGTCAACCGCCTGCTCTGGATGGGCGAGCATTACGGGATCGGCGCGCGCGATCGTATCTTGCAAAAGACGCCCGCCACGTTCGACGTGTCGGTGTGGGAGTTTTTCCTGTCCTTCATCGGGGGCGGGACATTGGTGGTCGCGCCGCCCGATGCGCATCGCGATCCTGCCGCCATCGCCGCGCTCATCCGGGAGGAGGCGATCACGACGCTGCATTTTGTGCCGTCCATGCTGGCGGCCTTTCTCGATGCGCCGGACTCGAAGGGGCTCGCCGTGGCGCGTGTATTTTGCAGCGGAGAGGAATTATCCGCCGATTTGCAGGATCGCTTCCACAGGCGGGTGCGGGCGGAACTGCACAATCTCTATGGCCCGACCGAAGCGGCGGTGGATGTCAGCTACTGGCCCGCCGGGCCGGACGATCGATCCCGCCCGGTGCCCATCGGCCATCCGGTCTGGAACACGCGGCTCGTGCTGCTCGACGAGAAGCGCCGGCCAGTGCCGCCGGGCGTGGTGAGCCATCTCTATCTGGGCGGCGTGCAACTTGCGCGCGGCTATCTGGGGCGGCCCGATCTCACGGCAGAGCGCTTCATCGACGATCCCTTCCGGCCGGGCGAGCGCCTTTACATGACGGGGGACCTTGCCCGCCGGCGGGCGGATGGCGCCATCATCTTCCTCGGCCGGTCGGACCATCAGGTGAAGATCAGGGGGCTGCGGATCGAGCTGGGCGAGATTGAGGCCGCCATCGCCGCATCCGGCCTGACCAGCGCGGCCGTGGTGATTGCGCGCGACGAGCGGCTGGTGGCCTATATTGTGCCTGAGCGCGGCTATACGCCTGAGGCTCTGCGCGTGGCTCTGGCCCGGCGACTGCCCGATTATATGGTGCCGGCCGCCATCGTGGAACTGGCGGCTTTTCCCGTCACCGCCAATGGCAAGCTGGACCGCAAGGCCTTGCCTACGCCGCGTTTCGAGAGCGCGGGCGGCGATGCGCCGGCGACGGACACGGAACGCCTGCTCGCGACCCTCTATGCGGAAATTCTCAAGGTCGAGGGGCCGATCAGTGCGGGCGACGATTTCTTCGCGCTGGGCGGCGATTCCCTCTCGGCCGTGCAGCTGCTGCTCCGGGTGCGGGCGGAACGGGGCTATGATCCGGGCCTGGCTGCCCTGTTCGAGCATCCCGACATCCATGGTCTGGCCGCGCGGATCGATGCTGGGATGGGTGCTGGCGGGAGCGATGCGGGGCTGGCGCCGCTGATCACCCTGACGCGCGGCGATGCCGATCACGCGCCGTTGTTCATGGTGCATCCGGCCGGCGGCATCTGCTGGGGCTACCGCACGCTGGCGACGGCGCTCTCGCCACGACGGACGGTCCATGGCCTTCAGGCCCCGGCGCTCGACCCGACTGTGCCGGTGCCTGACAGTATTGACGCATTGGCGGTCGACTATGCCCGGCGGATCATGGCCAGCCAGCCTGATGGGCCTTGCCATGTCGCTGGCTGGTCGGTCGGTGGGATCATCGCGCAGGCGATTGCGGTCGAACTGCGGCAGGCCGGCCGCGAGGTGGGGCTGGTCGCCATGCTGGATTCCTACCCCGCGGACTGCTGGCGGGCCGAACCGGAGCCTACGCAAAGCCAGGCATTGCGCGCGTTGCTGGCGATCGCGGGCTATGATCCGGAGGATTATCCGCATTTGCAGACGCGCGAGGCGATATTGGCTTTTTTGTGCACCGGCGACAGTGCGCTCGGCAATCTGCCGCCCCGCGCGCTAGAGGGGGTGGTGCGGGTGGTGTTGGAAACCAACCGGCTCGTGCGCGGCCATCATCACCGCCGCTATGATGGCGTGCTGACCCATATCCGCGCAGCCAGCGACCATCAGGACCGTCCGCATCTGACATCCGCGCTATGGCAGCCTTATGCGGCCGCGCTCGACGTCATCGCGGTGCCGTTCCTGCATCCGCAGCTTACCGGGGCGGCGGCCAGCGCCGTGATCGCGCCCGCGCTGGCCGAACGCATGGCGCTGGAGAGGCTGGTGGAGGCATGAGCCGCGCCAACAGCCTTGCCGGCAAGATCGCCTTCGTCACCGGCGCCGGGGGTGGCATCGGCATGGCGCTGGTTCGCCTGTTGCGGGCCGAAGGGGTGCGGGTGGTCGCCAGCGATCTGGCAGCGCCCGCGCTGGAGGGCGAGGATGTCTGGAGCGCGGCGCTGGACGTGACGGACAGCGCCGCCGTCGACGCGCTTGTCGATCAGGTGGAACGCGACTGGGGGCCGATCGATCTGGCCGCCAATGTGGCCGGCGTGCTGGCTACGGACAAGGTGCTGGAGACCAGCGACGCGACCTGGCGGCGGGTGTTCGATGTGAACACTCATGGCGTGTTCCATGTCGGCCGGGCGGTCGGGCGGCGCATGGCCGCGCGGCGGCGGGGCAGCATCGTCACGGTCGGCTCCAATGCAGCGGGTATTCCGCGCCACGCCATGGCGGCTTATGCGGCTTCCAAGGCGGCTGCGCATATGTTCACCCGCTGCCTGGGGCTGGAGCTGGCTGCGCAGGGGGTCCGCTGCAACATCGTCGCGCCCGGCTCCACGCTCACGCCGATGCAGACAGGCATGTGGGTGGATGACCAGGGCGCGGCGCGTGTGATCGCGGGCCAGCCGGATGCGTTCAAGACCGGGATACCGCTGGGCAAGCTCGCCACGCCGGATGACGTGGCGGAGGCGGCAATGTTTCTTCTCTCCGAGCGGGCCGGCCACATCACCATGGCGGATATCTATGTCGATGGCGGCGCGACGCTCAGGGCGTGAACGGCGGCGGCTTAGCCGAGCCGTTGCCGCACCAGCGTCGTGAAGATGCTCGCCGCGACGGGAAGTAGCGCATCGTCGAAATCATAGGCGGGGTTGTGGCACATCGCGCTATCCTGTCCCAGAAACAGATAGGCACCCGGCGCTGCCTGAAGGAACAGGGCGAAATCGTCGGTAAAGGGGAAGGCGGCGTGGTCGCGCAGCACATTGGCCTCGCCAAGCACCGCGGCGCAGGCCTGCGCGGCGCGCTCGGCGCCTTCCGGTGCGTTGACGCAGGGCGGGACCTCGGCGAGCCGCGTGCAGCGAATGGTGCAGCCGGTCAGCGCCGCCACACCGGCACAGGCCGTTTCCAGCCGCGCATACAGCAATGCCAGCACATCGGGCGTGAGCGCGCGCGCGGTGCCGCTCAATCGCGCCGAGGCCGGAATAACATTGTGCGAACTGCCCGCCTGAAGCGAGCAAACCGTGATGAGGCCGGATTCCGCCGGATCGACATAGCGCCCGACGATCGAGGAGATTTCGGTCGCCAGCCGCGCGGCGGCCTGCACCGGGTCGGTCGTCTTGAAGAAGGCGGCGCCATGGCCGCCCACGCCCTCAATCTTCACCTCCCACACGATATAGCCGTTAAGGGTTGGCCCGTTGCGTACGCTTGCCGTGCCGGCGGGGAGCAGCGGCATGTTGTGGAAGGCATAGACCTCATCGAAGCCGAACCGGTCCAGCAGCCCATCGCGGATCATCGCCCGTGCGCCCAGTCCATTTTCCTCGGCGGGCTGGAAGATCAGGACAACGCGGCCCCGTGCCGGCGGATTGTCCGCCAGATGCCGGGCAACGCCCAGCAGCGCGGCGGTGTGACCGTCATGGCCGCAGGCATGGGCGACGCCCTGCTCGCGGGACTGCCATTCCCGGCCGCCTTCATCGTCCATGGGCAACGCGTCCATATCGGCGCGCAGGGCGATGGAAGGCCCTGCCTCCCGCCCCTCGATGATCGCCACGACACCCGTTCCGCCGATATTTTCCACCGGAGCCAGCCCGAATTCACGGAGCCTTTGCGCCACGAGGCCGGCGGTGCGGGTCTCCTCAAACGACAGTTCCGGGTGACGATGAAAATCCCGGCGCCATTCGGTCATGGCCGGGCCAAGCGCGTCGATCTGGTCGAGAATTTTCAAAGCTGCATCGCTTTCATGTCTGATGGCTCCTGATAGACGGACTGCTAGGCCCGCACAGATGGCTGCCGGCGCACGGCCGCTCCCTGCGCCGGGGCGCCGAACCGCCGGATTGGCGGTGGTAATCTCTTCATTCCCTAAAGCGCCTTGCTAATGCGAGGTTGTCGCAATAGCAAGGCGGGGTATTGACCAGTCAGCGGCGCGATCCGCCTGTCGCCTGATTATATATTGGATTTTTGTTCGGTGCAGTGTCTGTTTGTGATTTTGGAGACGGGTGGCATTGCCCTCGTCGGCCGCAGGGATTTGTGGCGGCGAAGAGCTGCCCTTCATGGTCGTCGGCAGCCGCGCATTTGCCGGCGATACCGGCGCGGCATGCCCGCCTTTGCCGCTGGGGCACGCGCCTCGTGAAGGAAGACAGAGTGAACACGCGGTCCTCCGCCATCAATGCCGCCATGGTGCGTCAGGATATGGTGACAGCCTATCAGCGGACGATACGGCGCCGGCTCCTGATCCTCATCGTGATGGCCGGATTGGGCATCGCGGCGTTCATGCTGGATATTTCGACAGGGCCCTCGGCCCTCTCCCTGCGCGATGTGCTTGCCGGGCTGTTCGATCCTGATCGGCTGACCCGGCCGGAAGTGACGATCATTCGCGATGTGCGCCTGCCCTACGCGCTCATGGCGATCCTCGTCGGGGCGGCGCTGTCGCTGGCCGGTGCCGAGATGCAGACCATTCTCAACAATCCGCTCGCCAGCCCCTTCACGCTGGGCGTGTCGTCCGCCGCATCCTTCGGCGCGGCGCTGGCGATCGTGCTCGGCTTCAGCCTGCCCTTTGTGCCGGGCGACTGGATGGTGCCGCTCAACGCCTTCTTATGCGCGTTCGCCTCGGTGCTGTTGCTGGAGGCGCTGGCGCGCAGCCGGGCAGCGGGTGTGCAGGGCGTGGTGCTGTTCGGCATCGCGCTGGTCTTCACCTTCAATGCGTTGGTGGCGCTCATCCAGTTTGTCGCATCGCAGGAAGCGCTTTCGCAGCTTGTCTTCTGGAGCATGGGCTCGCTGGGCCGGGCGACGTGGGGCAATCTGGCGGTGCTCGCGCTGGTGGTGGCCGCGGTGGTGCCCTTCTCGATGCGGGCGGCCCACGCGATGACGGCACTGCGGCTCGGCGAGGATCGGGCGCGCAGCTTCGGCATCGACGTGCGCCGGCTGCGCTTCGCCTCGCTGCTGCGCATCAGCGCATTGGCTGCAACGTCGGTGGCGTTTGTCGGCACCATCGGGTTCATTGGGCTGGTTGGTCCGCATATCGCGCGGCTGTTGCTGGGCGAGGACCATCGCTTCCTATTGCCGGCGTCCATGTTGTGCGGCGCGCTCATCATGTCGCTGGCCTCGGTGGCCAGCAAGGTGATGGTGCCCGGCATCTTGCTGCCGGTCGGCATCGTCACATCGATGATCGGCGTGCCGGTATTCCTAGCGCTGATCCTGCGCCGGCCGGAGCGGATCTGATGGGCGGATTGACGGACGAGCTGACCCTTTCGGGGCTGTCGGTCGGCTATGCGCGGCGGCAGGTGATCGATGGATTGAGCCTGCCGCCGATCGCGCCGGGCTCGGTCGTATCCCTGATCGGCCCCAATGCCGCTGGCAAGACGACGCTGCTGCGCGCTATCGCCGGCCTGCATCCGGCCGAGGGTTCCCTGTATCTGGGTGAGCAGGAGTTGCTGGGCATGGCGTTGGCGGACCATGCCCGGCTCGTCACCTATATGCCGCAGAGCCTGCCCGAGCGGGTGGCGTTGAGCGTGCTGGAGGCCGTGGTCGGCGCGTTGCGTGCCTCACCGGTCGATGGACCGCCGCTGTCCGACGAGGCGCTGCTCGAACGGGCGCTGGGCGTGATCGAGCGTGTGGGCATCACGTCTCTGGCGATGACCGGGCTCGATCGCCTGTCCGGCGGGCAGCGGCAGCTGGCATCGCTGGCGCAGGCGCTGGTGCGATCACCCCATGTGCTGCTGCTCGATGAACCGATCAGCGCGCTCGACCTGCATTATCAACTGCGCGTGATGAAGCTGGTGCATGCACTGGCGCGCGAGCGGGGCATGATCGTGGTGATGGTGCTTCACGATCTGTCGATCGCAGCGCGCTGGTCCGATCGCATCATTGTGCTGTCACAAGGCAAGGTGGCGGCCGATGGTCCGCCGGCTCACGCGATCACGTCCGCCGTTCTGGCCGATGTCTATCAGGTCATCGGTCAGGTTGAAGCCGCGGAGTCCGGCTTGCGGATCAGTATCGAGGACATTCTGACGCGCGAGGCACTCGCGCAATAAGGTGGTGGAAGCGGGCCCGTCGATGGCTCGATCGTGCCACAACATGTCACAAAAAAAGCCGGGGGCCGGGCGGAGAATGCCCGGCCCCCGAAGGTTCAGCCCTTGAAGGTTCAGCTACGCGGGCGGATACGCAGGATGGTGTCGCTGTCGTCGCCGCGCGCATTCGCCGACTTGTCGACCGCGAACACGGTGCCATTCTTGCCCAGCGACACATGGTTGGCCGATGGTGCCGGGCCGAGATTCGCGACGATCTTGCCGTCAGCGTCGGTCACGGCGATGGTCCCGGCGCCGCGATTGCTCACATAAGCGAGGCGTTTGACGGGGTCGAACACCACGTTGAGCGCGCCTGCGCCAATGGGCGTATCGGCGATGACGGCGCCAGTGTTGCCATCCAGAACCACAAGGTTATCGCTGCCCTGAGCGGCGACGAAGATGCGCCCCGTCTGCGGATCATGGGAGACGCCGATGGTGCTGCGCGCACCGGGCACCGGCAGCACCTTCTCGACCGTATCCGTCTGGGTGTTGATGATGGCAACTTCGCTCGTCGACAGGCTGACGACATAGAGACGGTGGGCCTTGGCATCCAGCGAGAGGCTGGTGGCCGAGAATTCCTTGCCACGGCCCAGCGCCTTGATCTCGATCGTCTTGACCGCTTCGAGCGAGCCGGTGTCGAACATCACGACCTCCGGCTTGCCGGTGGCGCTCACATAGGCCTTGCCCGCCGCCGCATCGACGGCGGCGTCACGCGGGTGGGTGACCGTGTTGGGCGCGAACTGCTTGACGAGCGCCAGGTCCGACTGCCGATAGACGGCAATGGTGTTCTGGCGCGAGTTCGTCACCCAGACCATGTCCCTGGCGTCATCCAGCCCGATTCCATAAACGGCATAGAGGCCCGGGCCATCGGAACCGGCTGCATTGCCCGGAGCGGCGGCGCGCGTTGGCGTCGGCGCTTCAGCTGGCGTGACGCGGGCGAGCACCTTGAGCGTATCGGCGTCGAGCTTCACGATTTCGGACTGCTTGACCGGCGGCCGGCCGATGGCAGAGGTGGCGAAGAGCGTATTGTGCTTGGTGCTGTAAGCCGACTGATAGAGGCCGCGCGTAGCCTGCGCCTCCGTCACGACATAGCCCGCCTGACCCGACAGCGGGATGGTGGGGGACACTTTGAGATCGGCAACAGTGGCATGATAAGGGCCCTGCGCCACGACGAGGATCGGGTGCGTGCCGGAAATGGCATCTGCCGGAATGACGATCCTGCCTTCAAGCTTGCCTTCCGCATTGGCCGTCAGCGGGCCGCCCGGAAGCGGCGCTGCGCCATAAAGCAGCGTGACCTGCTGCCCCGGTTTGAAGCCCTGCCCGGCAACGCTCACGTCCGATCCGGCCTGAATGGGCTTGCCGCGCTCACTGGCGGAGAAGGAAACGCGCGCTTCGGATGTCCGGTCGAGCGTCGTGAAGGCGGCTTGGGCGATCGCGAGGGAGGGAGCGGTGAAAAGGGCGCCTGCAAGCAGCAGGCCCAGCGTGACGCTTCTGGCTTGTTTGCGGAAGGATGACATATGCAATTCTCCTGTTCGATCAGATGAGGCAGTCTGGAATGTCGGGACGTCAGGACGCGCAGGCCGGTCGCCCGAGCGGCGGCTGACGGTTTGTTGGGCAGGGGGCGGCGTTGGGAGGGTGGTTGACCATGGAGACATGTCGCGAGCCTCCATGGTCCTTTACGGAAGGTCGACCCAGTAAACGCCGTCATAGGGCAGGGCGAGAAAACGCTGGTTGATCTCCGTGAGCGTGGCGCCGGGATCGAGATCGCCGAACGTCTCGGGATGGACCCATTTGGCGAATGTCTCGATCGCGACGATGTCGAGCGGCGAGTTGATCAGCTGGTGGGAGAAGCCATGCACGCGCCCGGCCCGGATGGCGGAGAGGCCCGATATGCCCTTGCGACCGGCAACCTTGGCCAGAGAAGCCCGCGCGCGCGCTTCATCATAGCCGGCGCCCAGCACCAACCCGCCGGTCTTCTCCAGATGCGGGCCGCCCGTGGCGATATAGACATAGGGGTCGCGGGAGATGACATATTCCAGGTTCAGCTTGCCGAATGACTGGCTGATGATGTCCGACCCGATATTATGCCCGCCCACAAAGTCGATATAGTCGCCGATATTGCCGCGCCCCGGCGAGTTGCAGCAATCGCCGCTCATGCCGGCATGGGCTTCCAGAAAGACGGTCGGGCGATCATCCTTCGGCAGCGCGGCAATCCGGTTGGCGATCGCGGTCATCCGCTCGGCACGGAACGCCAGAAACGCCTCCGCCTGCGCTTGCCGACCGGTCAGGCGGCCTAGCAGCGCGAGGCTTTTCTCCAGATTCTCGAACGGCTTGACGAAAAAGTCGACGATGACGACCGGGATGCCGGCCCCTTCAATCTGCGCGATCTGCGTGTCGGTGATCCCGCTCTCCAGGGAGAGCAGGGCGAGATCGGGACGCGCGGCCAGCAGCGCTTCCATATCGAAGGCGCCTGCCGAACTGGCGATCTTGGGCAGATCGGCAAGCTGCGGGGATTTACGCAGGATCTGCTGATAGGTCTCGGGGCCAAGGCGGTTCACATCCTGCGGCCAGGCTGCGAGCAGCGCCACGGGATCGGGATGAATCAGGCCAAGCGCCACGAGATAGCGGCTGTCATCGATCGCGATCCTGTGGACGGGGCCTTGGATCGTCACGGCCCGGCCACGGACATCGACCAGCTGCGTGCCGCCGGCCTCGGGCAGTCGCTCGGGGCTCGCCCGCCAGTAGGAAGCGGCCCCCAGCGCAAGGAGCACGAGCAGGATCACGCCGAGAATGCGGGCTGCGCGACGGGGCCGTCTGGCACTGGTGAAACTCTTGATAATGACTTTTCCCCGTCATGTTTCCTTGATCACAAGCAGGGTTGCTGTCATGCATTTGATAATGATTGTAAAGTGCAAGAGCAATTCATGACCGGCATAAGCAATATTCATCTTCCTCCCGATGCGGGCGGTTCCGGGCCATTTGTGGAAGGCCATTTTTGTCTGCCAGGGACCGCCAGCCAACTGCTGCGCGCGCCGATATCGGGTGACCTCTATCGGATCGATGTGGCGATACCGCAGGGGGCTCCACCAGCGGACGGCTGGCCCTCGATCGTGCTGCTGGATGCCACGGGCAGTTTCGGAACCTGCGTGGAGGCGCTCCGCCGCATGAGCCGGCGGCCCGATGCAACGGGCGTGGTGCCGGCGGTGGTCATCGGCATCGGCGCGCCGGACCGCGTCTATGATATCGCGCGGCGGCGGCGAGACTTCACGTCGGGGCAGGAAGCGGGGGATACGGCCGGCGGGGCCCCGGCCTTTCTTCAGTTCATCGAGGAGCAGGTCAAGCCGCAGGTGGCGGGGGAGGTCAGTCTCGACCCCCGGCGTCAGACCCTGTTCGGCCATTCGCTGGCGGGCTATTTCGCCTTGTGGGTTTTGGGGCATCACCCCCATGCCTTTCGCAATTATGCAGCGATCAGCCCGTCAATCTGGTGGGACAGGGCCGGCCTGATGGGGGCTGTCTCCGCCGCGCCGCTTCGGGATCGGCGGGCGCTGATCTGCCTTGGCGAGTGGGAAGATAGCCTTCCGCCCTGGCAGCGTGTGGCGCCCGGCAGCGCTGAGGTGATGGCGCGCCGGCGGGACCGCAAAATGCGGGACCATGCCCATGTGCTGACGGAGCTTCTGCAATCCATCCATGGGGCGGAGCGGGTCCGCTTCCAGTTTCTGCCCGAGGAGGATCATGCCTCGATCGTTTCCGCCGCCATCCCCCGGATGCTGCGCATGGCGAGCCTGGAATGAGGTGCGCGCCGCGCGGCTATGCGGAGCGCCGACACGGTAGCAGTAAATGGAGGGCAGGATGACGCTCAGGGATAATCCACATCATTATGGCACGGTGAGCCGCGTCCTGCACTGGGCGATGGCCGCGCTGTTCGTCTGGCAGTTCAGCGGGATGGCGCTCAAGCTCATACTCGGGCGCGTGCCTCTCATGGCCTTCTGGGTCGGGACGCACCCTTCCGTCGGAACAGCATTGTTGCTGCTCCTTTTGCTCCGCGCCGCGTGGGCCTTTGTGGAGCGCGGCCGCCGTCCGGCCTATCAGGCCGATCGACTGGGGCGGTTGGCGGCGCTGGGCCATATGGTGCTTTACGGGCTGATGTTCATCATTCCCGCACTGGCGCTGGCGCGGATGGTCGGCAGCGGGCGGGGCGTCCGGCTCTTCGGCATGCAACTGAAGCCGCCAACGGGGGAGGAAATCGGCTGGATGACCGCGCCCGGTGACCTGATCCACGGGAAGCTCGCCTGGCTCCTGCTGTTCCTGATTGCCGGACATGTGGCGATGGTGGTGGTCCACCAGTGGCGGGGCGAAAGCGTGCTGCGGCGGATGATCGGCGCGCGCTTGCCGTCATGAGGTCGTGCGCGCCTTTTGCGGAGGACCCGGCCAGCCAATGTCAGCAGCGGTATAACCGTTATTCGCTATTGTCTGTGTCTTGCGACGCTGATTGACGTTATTGCGAACCAATATCAACTGGGGTTCGTGTCTTGCCTTTGAGTCGGAAAAAATATGGGGCGGCGCACGCGTGGTCCGCGATACGCAGCGGGCGCTCGTTCGCCATTATGGCCATCCTGCTGGCGGGCATCTGCGCAGCCCCTGCGCAGGCAGCGCCGGCTCTGCCGCATAATCTGTCGGCCTGGGGCATGTTTGTCGCGGCCGACTGGGTGGTGAAGTCAGTCATGATCGGGCTGGCCATCGCGTCTGTCGTGACGTGGACGGTGCTGGTCGCCAAGACGGCCGAATTGCGGAAATATGTGGCGGCGCACCGGGCCGCGTTTGCGACTATCGATCGTGCGCGGAGACTGAGCGACGCCGTGCGCGCGACGCAGCCCGATGCCGTGAGCGCGGTGGCCTTGCTCGCCTCTGCGCGCGCCGAAATCCAGCTATCGGACGACGTGCTGGACGATATTGAAGGCCTCAAGGAGCGGGTCGTCTCCCGGCTCGACCGGATCGAGGCCGCCGCCGTCCGCCTGATGCAGCGCGGCACGAGCATTCTGGCGACGATCGGCGCGGTGGCGCCGTTCGTCGGCCTGTTCGGCACCGTGTGGGGCATCATGAACAGTTTCATCGGCATCGCAGCCTCGCAGACCACCAACCTTGCCGTTGTGGCTCCCGGCATTGCCGAGGCACTGCTGGCGACCGCGCTCGGCCTTGTCGCGGCCATTCCCGCTGTGGTGATCTACAATCACTTCGCGCGCCAGATCGCTGGCTACAAGGCGTTGATTGGCGACATTTCGGCGGCTGTCCTGCGGCTGGTTTCGCGCGATGGCAGCCGTGGCGCGGTGACGGCCGAGCTGCTCCAGGCGGCGGAATAGGTCGTGGCCGCCAAATCTGGTCACGACGATGATCTGACGGAAAACCACGAGATCAACGTGACGCCGTTCATCGATGTCATGCTGGTGCTGCTGATCATCTTCATGGTGGCAGCGCCGCTGGCGACAGTCGATGTGAAGGTGGATCTGCCGGCCTCCACCGCGGTGCCCGGCCCCCGGCCGGACAAGCCGATCTACCTCTCCATCTCGGCTGATCGCACCCTGTCGCTGGGCAATGCACCCGTCACGCACGCCACGCTGAAAACGGCGCTGACAAAGGAAACGGGCGGCGATCTCGAACAGCGCATTTTCCTGCGTGCGGACAAGAGCGTGGAATATGATACGCTGATGCAGGCCATCAACGCCCTGCGTGGGGCCGGCTATCTCAAGGTTGCGCTGGTCGGCGAAGAGGGAGCGGTGGGCGGATCATGACAGCCGCATCGCAAGCCGCGCTTGTGCCGGTCATCGACCCGGGCGATCCGCAGCAGACGGGCCTGTGGGGCAAGGCGTTTGCCGCTGTTCTGGCGCTGCATCTGGCAGCGGCGATGGTGGCGGCCGCCTGGCAAGGCGCCAGCATCGCTCCGCTGGAGCCGGAGATGAGCATCGCGCTCGACCTGGCGCCGCTGCCGTCCGCCGATGAGCCGGTAGCTGCCCAGGCGGCCGCCGCAGCGCCGCTGCCCATGCGGCAGGAGCGCCCTGTTCCGATCGAACGGCCGCAACCCCTCGTGCAGCCGGAAATGCCGGTGCCGGTGATCGCGCCGCATGTTCCTGTCCCGGTGCGCGCGGCGGTGGCGGCTGCGCCTGCCGCCGGACCGTCCGCTCCGGCCGAAGCGAATAGCGGCAATGGCACGGCGGGCGGCGGCGTGGAGGGCAGCGCGGATCGCGCCGCGACGAACGGGACTGGCCGGGGGCGTGGCGAGCGAGGCGGCGGCGATGAGGCGGCGGCCTGGCGTGGCCGCGTTCTGGCCCATCTCGATCGCCACAAGCGCTACCCGGCGGCGGCAAAGATGATGAAGCGCGAAGGGCGGGTTCAGCTCAATCTGACGATGGACCGGCGGGGCCATGTTCTTGCCGTGTCCGTGGGGCGCGGCGCCGGCTTCAAGGCGCTTGACGATGAAGCTGTTGCGGTCGTGAAGCGCGCGCAGCCTTTGCCGCTCCCGCCCCCGGCGGTGGAGGGGGAGGCGATCCCGATGCAGGTGCCCATCGGTTTCGCGCTGGGGGCCGCCCGATGACGTTGGCTGGCCCTCCTGTCCCGCCGGGGGGAATGAGATGAGCGCGGGCGTAGGCGCTGGCGGCTATATCACCGACCTTGTCTATCCTGACTTCTTCCATCGCGAAACGAGCCCGGCGTGGATCGCCTGCACGATGGCCGCGATCGGTCAGCGCGCGCCCGCGCTGGACCGGCCGTGGCGCTATCTCGATCTGGGATGCGGGACGGGCTACAGCACGGCGCTGCTCGCGGCGGCCAATCCGGGCGGGCGATTTGTGGGCGTGGATATTAATCCGCGTCATATCGAGCTGGCCAGGCGGCTGGGCGGCGACCTTCCCAATCTGACCTTTCTGGAAGCGGGCTTCGATATATTGGCGGCGCAAGAAGATGGCCTCGACGAGCCTTTCGACTTCATCGTGCTGCACGGCATTTATTCCTGGCTCTCGGCGGAGCGCCGCGCGGATGTTCATCGGCTGATCGGGCGCTGGCTTGCACCGGGCGGGGTCGTCTATCTGCATTATTCGACGCATCCGGGTCAGTCGGCCTTCGCCGGTGCGAGGGCCATGCTGTTGAGGATTGCGGCACTGACATCCGGCGATTCCGGGGCGAGGCTGGGTAACGGCATGGCCTGTCTGCGCGCGCTCGAGCAAGGCGGCGCGGGCTATATGCGCGAATATCCGCAGCTTGAAGGCTTTCTCCGCGAGAC
This sequence comes from Sphingobium sp., assembly GCA_035555575.1. Lineage (GTDB taxonomy): Bacteria > Pseudomonadota > Alphaproteobacteria > Sphingomonadales > Sphingomonadaceae > Sphingobium. The sequence goes on along the minus strand of DATMGL010000020.1, from coordinate 189,469 downwards.
GCGGGCAGGCCATGGCTATCTCGCCCATGAGTTGCTGGCGGCGGACTGGACGGCGCTGCACGTCGGTGATGTCATCGACGACATGGAGCATGCCGGCTGCGCCTTTGTCGGCAGTGCGACGCTGCTGGACAATGTCGATGTGCTGTCAATTCCCGGCGCGGCTTTGCCGGTGATCCAGCGGATCGGCGATATCAAGGCACGGGAGACGGCGCGCGATCTCGCACGCAACCAGTCGCTGCGCCGCGATCTCTATCGCCGCGCTCTGGCCGGGCTCCCGCCCGATGCCTATGGGGCACAGTTGGCGGGACTGCGTTTTTGCGCGCTGCCAGCTTTGGGAGCCGGCGGGGATCTCGTGGTCGAGACGCCGATCGGCCCGGTGTCGGTGGACGCTGCCATGGTCGATCCTGTCCGCCGGCATCTGGCTGAAGGGCCGGCAAGCTTTGCGGAACTGGCGGCGGCGCATCGGGCCAAACCCGCGCCGGGCCTGCTGTTGCAAGCCGTGCTGATGCTGATCGATGCGGGGGAGGTCCATCATGCGGCTCGTGATGTCGTGGACGGCCGGGCGGCGCATCGGCTCAATCGCCTGCTGGCAGAGCGCGGCGGCGCGGGCGGCTGGCTCGCCGCACCCGCCATCGGATCAGCTGTCGCGATCGATGCGCATGGGCTGCGGATTGCGGCATGCCTGCTGGAAAATCCGGCCCTGCACGGCCCGGCTCTGGCACAGGCCGTCCAGTGCCGCTCGGCGGCGTGCCCGCCCGCCATCGTCGCACGGTTTGAAAGGGACATCATTCCCCGCTGGCGCGCGCTCGGCGTCCTGCCGGCCTAGGCTGTTCATCGGGTGAGGCGCGCCGGCAAGGCCGACATGATGCGATGATGCCCCCGCGATGAACGCGGAGGCATCGATTTTGCCGAAACGGTCTTTTGCTGATCGCTTAGAACGAGGCTGTCGTGGTCACGAAGAAGGCGCGACCGGGCTCGTTATAATTGTTGGCGCCTGCTGAATTGCTCGAGCTTTCCCGGAACAGCCGCTGATTGAACAGATTGGACACGCCAGCACCGAGCCGGAAATTATCGGTGACCCGGAAGTTCGCATTGAGACCGACAAGATTGTACGGCTTTCTGGGCGTGAGCTGCTCCTCGGTCGGCTCGGTATTGCCCCACATGACGCCGTTGGGCACCTGCTTGCCATAGCGTGTGAAGGTGGCCAGCAAGCTGATCTGATCGGTGACCTGCCAGTCGAGGGTCGAGTTGATCGTATATTCCGGAACGACTGCCAGCAGTTCGCCGGTGGTCTTGTTCTTGTTCTGGATCATATAGGTCACATTGGTATTGAAGCTGACGCCTTTGGTAATTGGCACGAGCAGATTGCCCTCGACACCTTCCACGACCGCCTTGGGGGCATTGGCCCACTGGAAGATATTGACCGCCGTGCCGTTGAACACCGCGCCGCCGACCCAGATATTGCTCACGACGATCTTGTCGTCATAATCGTTGCGGAAATAGGTGGCGCTGACGTTCCAGCCACTGGGCGCATAGGCGATGCCGATTTCCTTGTTGACGCTGGTTTCCGCCTGGAGGTCCGGATTGCCCAAAATGCGGCAATTGCTGTAGCGCGTGCCGTCCTCGCGCCAGGGGCAGCCATTGCCCATGGTGGAATAGAGGTAATTGCCGTTCGACTGATAGAGGTTGGGCGCCTTGAAGGCCTTGGCGATGCCGCCCTTGATCGTCAGGTCGGGGATCGGCATCCAGGCGACGCTCAGGCTCGGCGACCAGTTGCTGCCGAACGTGCTGTGATGATCGAAGCGCACGCCGGGCGTCACCGTCCAGTTGCCCGCGATGATATTATCCTCGATATAGCCGGCAAACGTATCCGCGCTCGATGTCGGATCACCGCTCATATAGCCGGTCAGATCGAAGTCCGGGTTGGTGACGACCAGATCATTGGCGACATTGCGCGGATCGTTCAGATATTCGTAGCGAAACTCGCCGCCGATGGTGGTGACATGGGTGAGACCGCCCGTTTCAAACGGGATGTCGAGCGAGCCGTTGGCGAACCAGTTGCGTGTGGTCGAACTGGAGAAGCTCGGCGGATCGCTGATCGTCCCGAAGCCGGCGCCCGCCTGCCCCTCGTTGAGCCGGGTATCCTTGGTGTGCTCATATTGCACGATCAGCTTGGCGGTGGCGAAGCTGAAATCGCCCTGATAATTGAGGCTGCCGGTGGCGCGCTTGCGCAGGTTCGTTTCCTCGCCGATCAAGGTCGAGAGAATTGGCGCTGTGCCGCCGCCAATCTGATATTCTCCGGCATATTCATTGCCCTGACGGCTGAAACCGGCCTCCAGATCGAGGCGCTGGCCCTGACCGGGGGTGAAGCGCAACATGCCGTTGATATCCTTGTTTTCAACACCCTCGCGGCCACCGGGTGGAACGGCGCCGTCGACGGTCCCGGCCGCCTCCGCATTGAGCTGCGGGTCGTCGCCGCTGGTCTTGTTGTAATTGCCATAGGCGCGGAAGCTCAGCAGATCCTTCACGATAGGGCCGCTCAGCGAGATGTTCACGCGCTTGCTGTTGCCCTCCCGCGTATCCTCGGGCTGCTGCACATAGCCAGTGATCGACCCGCGAAACTCCTTCGCCGGGCCCTTGGTCACGATATTGATCACGCCGCCGGCCGCGCCGGAGCCATAGCGCGCGGCTGCCGGCCCGCGCAAAATGTCGATGCGCGCGACTTCCTCGGCCGGCACCCAATTGGTGTCGCCGCGCGTGTTGCGCTCGCCATTGCGGCCCATGAACACCGAATTGCGCGATTGCACCGGCTTGCCGTCGATCAGGATCAGCGTGTTTTCCGGGCCCATGCCGCGAATGTCGATCTGGCGGTTATTGCCGAACACGCCGCTGCTGCCGGCATTGGTCAGGTTGATGCCCGGCTCGCGGCGGATGATGTCGGCCAGATCGTTGACCGGCGGGCGCTTCTCAATGTCCTCGGCGGTGATGGTCGAGGAACCGAGCGCCTGACGCGCCTGTGCCTCGGCCGTATCGAGCACACGCAATTCGTCGAGAATTTGCGTTTCCGTCTGGCTGCCTGCCTCTGCGCTGCTCTGCGCGAGCGCGGGTGCGCCGAGGATCGCCGTGAGCGCGGTGGCGGACAGTAGCGCAGATACACCAATTTTCATTCTGGAGACCCCTTTGTTAGCATTGCGGCCGCAACAGGGGGCTGGCGGGTTTCCGGCATCGGCGGGCTGCGGCGCGATCCTGTCGGCGCGCACACCATCTCACCGCCAGAGCGGCTGCCCGGCGACGATAAAACCCACTTCTTACCCGGAAATCCTCACCGGACCACTATTGCAATCAACTCGCATTAGCGCCTTGCACCGGGCTGGCTGCGAATGGCAACGCACAAAATTGAATATCCGTTATCCGTGGAGCGCTGCGCCGGCATCGGACAGAATGTCGATGAGCCACATTGTGGCCGGGTCTCGTCGGCTGCGCTCATGCCACAAGACCCAATAATCCATCGGGCGGATGATATCGGGCGCTTTCCGACAGGCGAGCTGGCTGTCGGTCGCCAGGAGGCGAGTGGCGGGCTCGGGAAGCAGCGCGATGGCGTCCGAATTGACAAGCATGGTGTGTGCCGCCTGGAAATAGGGCGTCGCGGCGATGATCTTCCGTTCCGGTCCCCGGTCCCCGAGCAGCGTCTCAACCCTGTCAAAGCCGCTTTCGCCGACGAGGACGCTGATGTGCGGCCATTGCAGGAACTGGTCGAGGGACATTTGTTCGTCCACCTGCTCCAGCAACGGGTGGTCCGCGCGCATCGCGCAAGCCGCGGTCATGGTGAAGAGGCGCTGGCTATAGATTACGCTGTTGTCGGGATCGAGTCCGGAGACAATGAGATCGAGTTCGCCAGACCCCAGTTTGCCGAACATGGAATCCGTGAACGCGACGACATCAATCCTGACGCCGGGCGCCTCCTTGTGAAGGCGGGGCAGGGCGGACGAAATCACCGACACCATGCCAAAGTCAGTCGACGCGATCTTGAAGCAGCGCTCAAGAGATGCCGGCTCGAATGTACGATGGACGAGCAGGGAATCCGTATGGGCCAACCAGTCCTGAAGCGGCTCGAGAAGCTCTTCAGCGCGTTGGGTCAGGTCCATGCCTGCATTGGTTCTGATGAGAAGGGGGTCTCCGAACAATTCCCGCAGCCGTGCCAGAGCGCGGCTGGCAGTGGGCTGGCTGGTGCCGGTGCGCCGCGCAGTTGCGCTCACGCTCCGGGTCTGAAGCAATAAGGCAAGGGTCAGCAGCAGGTTCAGATCGATATTGAACAGCCTGATATCTCTCGCTCCCGCTCGGATTAAATGCAAATGCGTCGCAAAATCGTAGCCTGATGTGACGCAGGCTGCAATATGTGATCTGCGATGGGGCGACGGGTGGGTGAACGTTATGTTCAGGGTGCCGGCGTGGCTGGGCAGCCTTGTTTTCTGCCTCTCCGGGGCTTCTTGCGTGCCGGTTTGGTGGCGCGACCGAACGGCTCTGTTCGCCAGATTCTCTCGGGCGGGGAAGCTATAGCCTGCTTCATCGCTTTCACTTTTTCATTGATAATGAGAGTCTCTCGCATTAATTCGCCGGTCGATTGCGCAGGAGGACTATGTGAAGCAGGCCGGATTGATCACGAGTTTGTTGCTGGTGTCAGGGGCGATGCCGCATGCTGCCTTGGCGCAGGAGAGTGTCGAGGAGACGGCGCAGGAGATCGTCGTCACGGCATCCGGCCGCGCGCAGGCGATTGCCGATGCTCCGGCGAGCATTTCGATCCTGACTCGCGAGGAACTGGCCCAGCGGCCCTTCACGTCGCTCGAGGATGCGCTGCGCAATGTCGAGGGCGTGAGCGTGGTGGGCGGCGATCCCAATTCGACCGACATCGTCATTCGCGGCATGCCCGGCGAATATACGCTGATCATGCTGGATGGCCGGCGACAATCGACGCGCGAGACGATGAATCGCGGCACTGGTGGCGTGCAGGCGAACCTCATTCCGCCGTTGGCGGCGATCGAGCGCATCGAAGTGGTGCGTGGGCCGATGTCCTCGCTTTATGGGTCGGATGCGATGGGCGGCGTGGTCAACGTCATCACGCGCAAGGTGCCCGAGAGACTGGCGGTATCGCTGACGGCCGGCGGCATGGTTCAGGCTGACGATGCGCACGGCAATATGGCGCTCGGCAACGTCTGGATCGGCACGCCGCTGGCCTCCGACCGGATCGGCCTGCAGATCTATGGCGGCGTCAATGATCGCGCGGAAGACGACATCTTCTATCCGACGTCGTTCACGGCCGGCACCAACCAGATCCTCGATCGCAACATCAACGGCAAGCTGAGCGTCATCGTCGCGCCGGGCCATGACCTGACGCTGGAGGGCGGTTACAATTTCCTGCGCTACACGGACACGCCGGGCAAGTCGGCTGCGCCGACCGCGCAACTGATACAGGAAGCGCATAAGCGCAATTATCAGGCGCTTACCTATAATGGCGATATCGGCGCAGCGCATGCCCGGGGCTCGGTTTATCGCGAGAATGAGGTGTTGGAGAGCCGGCAGGCGGGCGCGGTGCTCAACAGGCCCGACCTGACCAACACCACCGTCGACGCGCTGGTGTCCACGCCGCTGTGGGGCTGGAACATGCTGACCGTCGGCGGGCAATATATCCGTGCCAGTGTGACCGGTATCGGCGCGCAGGATTCGGTGCCCGGTTACGTCAACACCGATAAGGCGGCGCGCGATTCCTGGGCGGTGTTCGCGGAGGATCAGATCAGGCCGATCGATGCCTTGACCCTCACCGCCGGTGGCCGGCTCGATCATTATAGCGATTTCGGCGCGCACTTTACCCCGCGGCTTTACGTCAATTACCGGATCGTGCCGGGGCTGACGCTGCGCGGTGGTTTCGCGGGCGGGTTCAAGGCGCCGACCCTGCGGCAGAGCGTGGCCGAATATTGCATGTCGACAGGAGGCGGGTCGCTGCCGCGCGGGCCCTTGTGCGGCAATCCCGACCTGAAGCCGGAAACGAGCACGACCGAGGAAATCGGGCTGCGTTATGATGGGCCGGGCAAGCTGGCGCTCGGCGTCACGCTTTATCACACGCTGTTCAAGAACAAGGTCGTGAGCTTTGATTCCGAGCTCGTCGATCCGGTCGATCCATCGCGGCCGCTCTATATTTACGACAATGTCGACCGGGTCGACATCAAGGGGGTGGAACTGACGGCCAGCGTGCCGCTGACGCGCGCGCTGCTCGTCGGAGCGAATTATACTTATACGGATTCGACCCGTAAGGGCAGCGGCGAGCCCGCATTCGATGGCAGTTCGCTCGATGGCCTGCCGCTCGACAAGACGCCTGAGCATCTGGCGAACATCCGGCTGGATTGGGACGTGACGGAGCAGGTGCATGCCTATGTGCTTGGCCAGTATCTCGGCCGGCAATATTATACAGGCTTCCGCAATGGCGCCGTCGCAACGCGCACGCGCGGACCGAGCACGACGGTCGACGTCGGGCTGTCGTTCAACGTCAATGAGCATTTCTCGCTCAAAATGGCCGTGTTGAACCTGACCGACAAGATCGTCCCCATCGACGATCGCGGTCGTTTCGACGGGCTCGACGGCAACTGGATGATTGATGAAGGGCGGCGCTTCTGGGGCACCGCGACGATCAGCTTCTGAGCGCGGAAGCGCCGCAGTAGTTGGCAGGGAAGGGCGGGGAATGAGCGACATTCTTTATGCGATCGGCGGTGGCGCATTGACGCTCGGCGGGGCGGTGCTGCTTTATCTCGCTTCGCCCAACCAGCAATTGGCGGCGGGTTTTGAGCGCCGGCGATTGTCGGGCAGCTTGGGAGCGATCATGCTGGCGGGCGGGTTGCTCCTGCTGTTCGGCGTGGCCGGGCCCGCAACCGCCGTCTTCATCTGGTTCACGCTCGCCATGGCCGTCTGGTCGCTCGTGCCGCTGACGGCGGCCTGGTTGCGCCGCCCACGCCAAAACGCCCGATGAAGCCTTTGCTGACAAGCCGTGACTGGTTCGGCAAGGCCAGCGCCGGCACGCTGCTGGGCTTTGTGCTGGCGCTCGGTCTCTCGGGATTGCTGATGCATGCGCTGGGCGAGAGCGAGACATTCCTCTCGCCCAGGGGGCAGCTTTCCATGTGGTCGATGGCGCTGACATGGCCGGGTATCCTGAGCTTCTGCTTCCTGTTTCGGTCCGGTGCGCGGGCGTGGGGCTGGCTGACGCTGGCCAGCCTGCTCGTCTGGGCACCGCTATTGCTGATTGGACTATTCGCGTGAAAATCCGCACCGACATCGTCCGCATGTATAAGGACATCCATGGCTGGGTGGGCATCATCAGCGGACTGGCGCTGTTCATTGCCTTTTATGCCGGCGCGATCACCATGTTCGAGGACCCGTTGCAGCGCTGGGCCTCGCCGCCAAGCCAGCTAGCGGCCGCGCCGTCGCTCGAGCGCACGCCGGAACTGGTGGCCAAGGCGATCGCGGCTCATCCCGAGGCAGCCAGTCGCTACGAGATTCATCTGGCCACCAGCCCCGCCGAACCGGCGCGCATGAGCTGGCCGCTCGCCGGGGGGAGCAGCGAGCACGGCCTGGTCCCGCAGGCTTATGCCAGCCTCGCGCAAGACGGATCGCTTCAGGTGGAAACCAGCGGACCTTCCCCCGTCGCGCAATTGATCGACATATTGCACCAGCAGGTCGGGCTGCCGTTCGCGCATGAGATTTCGATGCCGATCATGGGTGTGATCAGCCTGCTCTACGTGATTGCGCTTGTTTCGGGCGTCATCATATTGCTGCCGAGCCTGATCAAGGATCTGTTCGCGCTGCGCCTCGGCCGGAATGTGAAGCGCATGTGGCTGGACGTCCACAATGTGCTGGGCATTTTCAGCCTGCCTTTTCATCTGGTGATGGCGCTGACGGCCATCGTGTTTGCCTTTCACGATCAATTTTATGATGCGCAGGCGATGACCTTCGCGCCGACGGTCGTGCGTGAAGCACGCTCGGCAACGCCGCCGCCTCCCGCGCAGGCGGCCTTGCCGCCCGCGCAGATTGTGCGCCGTCTCGCCGAGCAGGCACCGACATTCACCGTGTCGACGCTGACCTACTCCGAAGGGCGCGATGGCAGGCTGGGCCTTCGTGTCGCGGGGAGCGATCCGCGCTATGGCCTGCGCGGCCCGACATTCGGCGTTGCGCCGGTGGATCCGGCGACCGGGCGCATCGTCAGCACGGATTATATGCCGGGGCAGCAGGATGGCTGGGGCGCGACCATCACCAGCTTTTTCGCGCTGCACTTCGGTAATTTTGGCGGCATGACCATCCGCTGGGCCTATTTTCTGCTGGGGCTGGCGGGGGCATTCGTGTTCTACACGGGCAATCTGCTCTGGATCGAATCGCGCCGGACGCGCGAGCGCAAGGCCGGAGCGGTTGAACAGTCGCGATCGACGCGCGTGTTGGGCGCGTTGACGGTCGGGGTACCGCTTGGCTGTATGGCCGGTATTTCGGTTACGATCGCGGCGGCCAGACTTTCCGGCAACGCCCTTTCATATCAGCTGCATAATGCCATCTATTATCTCGTTTTTCTGCTCTTTACGGGCTGGGCGCTGGCACGTGGCTCCGCGCGGGCAGGGGGAAAACTGGCAGGAGCGACAGCCCTGACCATGCTGCTCATCCCGCTGGCCAGCCTGTCCCGCGCCAGCACCCTGACGGCGGAGCACGGGCTGCTCGTGATCGATCTTACAGCTCTTGTGCTCGGCGTGGGGCTGTTCGCATCGGCACGGTCGGCACGCCGGCGAGCGGTCGGTGGTCCATCCGATAGTGTCTGGGCAAGACAGGGCTGATAGTCGCGTCGAAGAATTCAGGCTGTCGCAGCTCGACACATGGACCGGCGCATCGTCTTTTGGTCATGTGTATCTGAGGGCCGGTCCGGCCGGTCGGCACACAGGAGCGTTAGCCATCCTGTGACCTGACCGGCCCGATCACACCCACTGCGGGCTGCCCGTTGACCGTCCGCGCGAGCCTGCGTCCTTTCCGCCGCCGCCGGAACATCCGGATATCGCGCGATACACGGTGGAAGCTCATCCAGGCACCGGTTGCACAGACGGCGGTGACGCCCGCCAGCAACACCAGCGTTACGACATCCCAAAGCGGGCGACCCCGGATGAAATCGAGGCTGTGCATGCCGTTTCGCAGCCAGCGGGATCGCCGGGCGGCGTCATCCACGATCCGCGCGACCTCGCCCGTCGAAGCATCGACATAGATGCGGCTTTGCTGGGCATCATCCAATATTGCGCGATAAACTGGCCTGAACGCGCGGTCCTTGAAGCCATAATAATAAGCATCCTCCCGCGTCATGTGCGTGAACTGCGCGACAGGAAGACCGGACAACGCGCCACGAACATCCTCTTCGGCGAGAGGGGCAGGCATCGCTTCGCTATTCAGCCGCACGGGCTGCTGTCCGGGGATAAGGGCGATGCCGTGCATTGCCCCGCCCAAGAGCGCGGGGCGCAGTTGCACTGTCCCTTGCGGCAGCCCCTCTTGCTGGGCCCGTTCCAGGAATTGCCGGGTTTCTGCCCAACTGGCGCTCCCGGCTATGTCTTGGCGCAGCGTATTGGGCGGTCCCGAGAGCAGCCCCCACGGCCCCATGGTCATCAAGCCGCTGAAAACCCAGGTCAGCGTGATCACGCCCAGAAACAAGCCCAGCACGTGGTGCCAGTACCACAGCCCCTTATAGGGCGAGAGACGCCCCTTGCGGCGTTGCGCGACGCGGCCGAGGCCGACATAAAGCCCCGTCGCCGTCAGGAAGGTGCCGATAACCGAGGCCCAGATGACGACTTCGGTCCAGAGGCGCCCATTTTCGCGCAGCACCGTAGGGTATAGCCAGTGCGGGATCGCCCCGAGCCAGCTGAGAACGCGTTCTTTCCGGTTGGTATCCTGGACCACGGTCCCGCTGGCTGCGGAAATATACAATTCCGACCCGGCCGGGTCCCCCATCTTGACATGATAAAGCGGCTGCGACCCGCGAAACGACTGAATCGTCCATTGATCCAGCCTGTCCATCAGTTGCGGCTCGATATGATCGGCCAGTGCGATGCCGTTTCCAGCGGCGTGCAGGCTGGCGACCTCCGCCACTTCCTGCACTGAAAGAGGCTTCAACTCATCGCCTGACGAAAGGCTGTAGGTTGTCCCGCCGCCCCGGCCGTTCATGCGCAACACCGGTTGCGTTCCCAGCATCTCGAGCCGGAAACCCCTCACCACCTCCTCGTCGGTGAAGGGCAGGCGATCAAGTGCCAGAGGCGCTGAGAGATTGAGCGGCTGCAAACTTGCGAGCCGCTCCTCCTCCGTCACGCCCGGAAACCCCTGATACATCATGACAAAGCCCGAGAGGCACCAAAGCGTCATGAGAACGCCCAGGAGAACGCCCACATAGCGATGCAGCACCAATATGCCTCGGGAAAAGCGGGATTTCATTGCCCGCGTGCGCCAAAGGCATAGCTTATATTGAGGTAGAAGGTCCGGGGCACACCGAGACGACGGGCCATGAACCTTTCACCGGTGGGCGAGCCTTCCAGCAGCGCCGAGCTGATGCCCGTTGCATAGTTCGCATCGAACAGGTTTTCCATCCGGGCATTGAGACGCCAGCGCCGCTTGCCGGGATCGAGATAGGTATGCGCGGAAATGTCGGCGACAACATAATTGCCATATTCCTGCATGCTGAAGCCGCTGACTGTTGTCTCGGTCTTGCCGAAATAACGCGCCGAGACATTCGCACCCCACGGTGCGTCTGGCGCCCAGCTAATACCACCCTTGCCGGAATGGCGCGGACGACCGGCTATCTGGATGTCGGAATCCCGGGCATATTCCTCGCTATAGGTATAGCTGGCCTGAAAGTCGAAGTCGCCGAACAGCGGCCCGCGCAGCAGCGCCTCGAAACCGCGCGACTTCGCCTCGCCGTCGATATTGACGAAGAGGCCCGTGAAGCCTTGCGGCGGATTGGTGCGATCGGTGGCGATCAGGTTGTCGATCGTGCGGTCCCAGCCGGCCAGGCTCCACTGATATTCACCCAGCCGTCCGCCGACGCCCAGATTGATGGCGAAGCTTCTTTCCGGCAAAAGATTGGGATTGCCGTGCGCGCAGCACTCGTCGATCCCGTAGAGTTGCTGTGCGTCGGGCAGGAGGAAGGATGTTCCCAGCGATCCTTCCACCTGCAAGGCGTCGGAAAAGATGTAGGTGCCTGAGGCGCTCCAGACGGTGGAGTTGGAATCGCGGGCCTCGTTATGGCGCACACCGGCTGCCAGGCGCAGGCGGCGGGAGAAATCATCCGAGGTGCGGATCTGCCCGAACACGGCATGGACCTGTTCCGTCTTGCCATCGATCAGCAGGGATTCGTCCCGGCCGCGATAATTCTGAAACTCATAGCCAAGGTGATATTCCAGCCCGCGATGGGGTTTGAGCTGGACAAGCGCATTCGCGCCAAAATCCTTGAAGCCCCAATATTCAATCCCCCGGCCCGGCCGCAGATAATCTGTATCCCACTGATGGTAATATGATTTCAGATAGAGCGCGATCGTATCGGACGGTGTGTAATCCAGCCGGCCGATCGCGATCTGCTGTGTCCGTATGTTGATATTGTTCCCTGCGAGCGAAGGAAAATCGAGATCGGCCTTGGTGCGGATATAGTGCAGGCTCAGGTTGAGATCCGGAGATATCTCATAGCCATATTTGACCCCGGCGCTGAACACGTCATAGGCGCGCTTTTTATCCGTGACCGATGGCTGATAGCGATCGTAAATCTCATACCCTTCGGATTTGTCCTTCGACGCCCACACGATGAACTTATGATCACCCAGGGCAAGGTTAAGCCGGCCTTCCCCGCGATAGCCGGCATTCGTGTTCATCCCCACGGTCAGTTCGCCGCCGGTCTCATCCTGAAATGGCTTGGATACGACGTTGATCACGCCGGCAACCGCCTGGGTTCCATAGAACAGGCCCTGGCCGCCCTTCAGCACCTCGATCCGTCCGATCATCGATGAAGGCAGCGTGTCCGCCGGACTGGTGCCATTGTACAGACGATTGCCGATACGAACACCATCGATCGTCCACAAGACGTCGCTGTTGCGTGATCCTTGCAGAGAGATATTGGCGTAACTGAAAGCGCCACCCTGGGTCGTCATAGTGAGGCCCGGCACTTCCATTTCCAGCGCCTGCACCGCATCGACATAGCTGCGATCGCGGATCGTCTCGTCGGTCACCACATCCAGTTGATAGCCATAACGAGACAATTCCTGCGGCAATGTCTCTTCGAGACCCTGCCCCGTCACGATGATTTCATCGTTGCTGAGCGGATCGATCGCGGGCGCTGCGTCGGCCCGTTTCGTCGTTTTCGCCATTGCGGGCGCTTTGCCCGCAGCCACATCATCCGCTGCCTGAGCGACAGACCCCCAAGAAAGCGCCGCCAAAGATACAAAGCACAAACCCAAACGTGACATTCATTGCCCCCAAATCACACTCTTCAAAGGTCGTCTGGACGGCAGCGATGGAAACCGCGCTCGAACGCGGTCGACCCTGCCGACCAGCCCCCTCGGGGGCGCATTGTTGGAACGAGGGCAGGAACAGAAGTACGTTACGGTAACCCAGGGGGCAGTAACCGTTACAATCCGCACTTGCGGTTCCGGGGCCAATGATCGCGCTCAGCAACCGGCGGCGTCGCCTTTGACGCAAGCGGGGCAAGCTCGAAAGCCATTGATTGGAGGGGGCGTTGGTCAGGCTTTGGGAGGACCCTGCGCAAGAGTGCCCTGCGCTGGCTGACGGATGTGCAGATGGCGCGGCTTGGCCTTACTTCCCGGGAGCCGTGGCACGCGCCGGGTGACGATTGTCGGAAGGGGGCTCGACCTGCAAGCTTCCCAGACCGTGTCGATCTGTTGCCCACAACAGCACGCGGCCGCGAGCCCAGGCACCGGCATGGTCGGCTATAATGCGCAGGCTTTGGGAGGAGCGGAGCATCGCCTCGTCGTCGCGCATGGGGTGCTGACTGCCGCCTCAACTCCTGCCGCCGAATTGCATGCCCGGATCGGGGCGACGGCTCTCACCTCCGCCGGAGGGGCGGCGCAAGGAAAGCAACCGCCTGCGGCATATAACGCAATCGAGTCTCAATAGCATTAATAATTGACCATGGCTTCGCAGGCTCCTAGGCGAATATCGCTATTGCGACTCGATCGCATGAAAAAAAGGGGAATGAAGCTTGTCGATCAACCATCCGCGATCGCCTGTCACCCGCGCCCGGCGCGGGGGCGGCCTATCGTTCTGTCTTGCCGGCGGAACGGCGCTCACACTCATCATGACCGCCAGCCCTGCTGTGGCGCAGGATGATGACGGGGCCTATTGGCTGGCGCGCAAGAACCAGATCGTCGTTACGGCCACGCGCACCGCTGCCAGGGCCGTGGATGTTCCGGTCACCATCTCTGTCATCACCGACGAGAAGATCGCCGACGAATTGGTGAACGACGTGCGCGACCTCGTGCGCTTCGAGCCCGGCGTCAGCGTCCAGCGCCAGCCCGCCCGGTTCGGCGCGGCACTCGGCTCGACCGGTCGCGCCGGCAATGACAGCTTCAACATTCGCGGTATCGGCGGCAATCGCGTGCTGATCCAGGTTGATGGCGTGCGCGTGCCGGATGGCTTCAGCTTCGGTGCGCAGGCGTCGGGTCGTGGCGATTATGTCGATCTTGGCTTGATCAAATCGGTCGAAATCCTGCGCGGCCCTTCCTCGGCGCTCTATGGCAGCGACGGACTGGCTGGAGCGGTCAGCTTCGTCACCGCCGATCCGGTCGACTTTCTCGACGGCAGCAAAAATGTCGGCGGCCTCGTCCGCGCGGCCTATAGCAGCGCCGATCAGCAGTTTACGGAAACCATGATTCTTGCCGGGCGCAGCGGCGACTGGTCAGCCATGGCGGCCTATACGCGGCGCGATTTTCAGGAGCTTGAGAATAAGGGCACCATCGGCGGCACCGGCGCCGCGCGCACCGAGCCCAACCCGCAGGATGGCCGTTCCAACGCCATGCTCGGCCGCATCGTCTATGCACCGGCGAGCGGGCATACGCTGCGCCTCACCGGCGAGTATCTCGGCACGCACCTCTTCACCGACGGGTTGACCGGGGTCGGCCCGAGCGGGCTCGGCACGGTCGTCGACCGGCTTGAGGGCAATGATAGCGGCGAACGCAAGCGCGCCTCGCTTGACTGGAGCTGGAGCGGGCAGGGGGTGATCGATTTCGCCCGCATCGCTCTTTACTGGCAGGATGGCGAGGACAGGCAGTTCAGCAATGAGGAGCGGTCCCCGGTGGCCGACCGCCAGCGGCTGAACACGTTCGAGAACCGTGCTTTAGGCGCTGCCGCCGATGCCCGCGCCGATTTCGCCACCGGCGCGATCACCCACCGGCTCGTGTTCGGCGGTGATATCAGCAAGACACGCCAGCGGGGACTGCGCGACGGCACCGTGCCGCCGGCCGGCGAGGTCTTCCCGACCCGCGCCTTCCCGACGACCGACTTCACCCGCGCAGGCCTGTTCATTGGCGATGAAATCGCGCTCGCCGACGGCCAGTTCCTGCTTTACCCGGCGCTCCGGTTCGACTGGTATGATCTCTCGCCACGCACTGATCCGCTTCTGCCTACCTTCGCCGGCGCCGGACAGAGCGGATCACGCGTCTCGCCCAAATTCGGCGCGGTGTGGAAGCTCACCGACACGGTGCGGCTGTTCGCCAATTATGCCACCGGCTTCAAGGCGCCCGAACCGGGAGAGGTGAACCAGTTCTTCGAGAATCTCGCTTATGGCTACACCTCTGCCCCCAACCCGGATCTGGGACCGGAGCACAGCGAAAGCATCGAGGGCGGCCTGCGCTTCTCCAGCGATCATGTCAGCCTTGGTCTCACCGGCTTTTCGGCGCGCTACAAGGACTTCATCAGTCAGGAAGTGGTCGGCGGCGGCTTCACCCCGACCAACCCCGCCATTTATCAGTTCATCAATCTCGATCGGGTGCGGATCAAGGGCGCTGAGGCACGGTTCGAGGTGCGCTCTCCCTCCGGCCTCTACAGCACATTGGCGATTTCATACGCGAAGGGCGATGTGATCGAACCCGACGCCGCGCGCTCACCGCTGTCGACGGTCGATCCGTTGAAGCTGGTGGCGGGGCTCGGCTATCGCGCGCCGCAGGGGCGTTTCGGCGGCCAGATCATCATGACCCACAGCGCCCGCAAGGAAGCCGCGCGAACGGAAGGCGTGTGCTCGCCGGACTGCTTCCGTCCGGATGCCTTCACCATTCTCGATGCGACCGCCTTCGTGCAGCTGCGCGAGGGGCTGACGCTGCGCGCCGGCATCTTCAACATCCTGGACAAGACATATAGCTGGTGGAGCGATGTGCGCGGCCTTGCGCTGGTGCCCGCAGGCGTTCCGAACGCGCCGCAGCCCTTCGTCCCGCCGGCCAGCGCGGATGCCTATACCCAGCCCGGCCGCAACGCCAGCGTCTCGCTCAGCTTCCGCTTCTGATTGTTTTCCGAAGGATAGTCTCATGACCCGATTTCATTCCATCGCCGCCGGCCTGCTGCTGCTCTCCGTCGCGCTGCCCACCGTCGCTCTTGCCCATCCGCCGATTGCGGCGGAAGAGGCGGCCACCAGTTTCGAGCAGGATCGCGCCGATATCCTCGCCATGGCCGGCAATTACAAAGTGCGCTTCGACATGCAGGAATCGACCCGCTGGGACCCGGCCTACACTCCGATCGCGGCGAAGACCTCGGGCGGCCATGAGGTGGTGCGCGTGATCGAGAACACCGGCCGCAAGATCGTTCTCCAGCATATGCTCGTCATCGAGGATGGCGGCGAGACGCACATCATCAAACATTGGCGGCAGGACTGGGAATATGAGCCCGCGAAACTGCTCGTCTATGCGGACCGCAACACATGGACGTGGGAAGATGTGCCCGAGCGCATGCGGACCGGCCGCTGGTCGCAAACGGTGTGGCAGGTCGATGACAGCCCGCGCTATGGCGGCTGGGGGCAGTTCGAGACGCAGGCTGGTGTCCGCCGCTGGCGTTCCAACTGGACCTGGCGCCCGCTCGCCCGGCGCGATGCCGTGCGCAACCCGGTCTATGACCGCTATTATGCGATCAACCGCCACCAGAACGGCCCCGATGGCTGGATCCACTGGCAGGACAACACGAAAATGGGCCTGAAGGACGGCAAGATCGTCCCCATCGTCCAGGAATATGTCCTGAACACTTATACAAAGTTCGATGGCTATGATGTGAAGGCCGCCGATGCCTATTGGGCCGCGACGAAGGACTATTGGGCCGCCGTCCGCGCGACATGGGACAGCGTCGCCCGCGAGAAAAACGGCATCGCGATTCAGGAACAGGCGGATACCGGCACGGTGATCAGCGGCCGCCTGCTCGAAATGGGGGATGAGGTCCAGAGTGGGAAGCTCACCACCGCCAAGGCGGTCGCCGAGGCGAAGAAGCTGATCGAGACCAACACCCGCAAGCTTTGACGGGCGCCTCATGCCTGTTTCAGCGATGGCGTGCCCGCCGCGGCCGAGATCCTGAGCAAGCAGCAGGGATATTGCGCCGGGCTTCGACGAGAAGCCCGGCGCACATCGCGTCAGGCGACGGGACTACAGGTCAGCGGCAGGCGTGGCTTGCGGAACGTGCTTGGCACCGCGTCGCCACCTTGAGGGCCTCCTCAGAGTGGATCGGAGGCGGCGAGCACCTGCTTGATTGCCAAACCGGCGAGGCGGGCTGTTGCGAGAAGCTGGTCCAGGCTGTGGCCGTGACGCGCCTTGGCGGAGAGTCCGGACATGGTGGAGCTGACAAAATCGGTCAGCCTCCCGGCTTCCTCGGGATAACGGGCAGCGATGTAGTCGCGGATCACCTCCTCTGCTGCGACGTTATAGGCGATGGCCGCGGAGCGTGCCTCCGGGTCGTTGCAGCGTGTGCCTTCCAGAACGAGGCATCCGGTCGCTTTGGGATCGGCGGCATAGTAGCGGGCGGCCGCCTCCAATCCGGCGGCCAGACAGTCAGCTACCGGACGGTCGTGGCGCAGCAGGTCGGTAAGCGGGATGGCGCCCGTCTTGGCATAATGATCGAGAATACGGGCGTAGAGGCCAGCTTTGTTGCCAAAGGCCGCGTAGAAGCTTGGTGGATTGATACCGAGCGCTTCCGTGACATCGGCGACGCTTACCGCGTCGTATCCGCGCGCGTGGAATAGCTGTTGGGCAGTGGCCACCGCCTCGTCGGGGTCGAAGCGCCGGGGTCGGCCGCGCCGACGAGATTTTTCTGTATCGCTCACTACAAAATCCTTGAACCCGCCTCTCCGCCTATTAATGTAGTCATCGCTATAATAATTTACAAGGAGGTCCCATGGCCATGTTTCAAGGAAAAGCGGTTCTCATACTCGGCGGTAGCCGGGGCATTGGGGCTGCCATTGTACGGCGCTTCGCGGCGGAGGGCGCGGATGTAACGTTCACCTATGCCGGCTCACGAGAGGCAGCGGAGCAATTGGCGGCCGAGACGGGTAGCATGGCGGTCCAGACTGACAGTGCTGATCGTGATGCAGTCATCGCCCGCGTGCGCGAGAGCGGGCCTCTGGATGTGCTTGTCGTGAATTCCGGCGTCGCGCTGTTTGGCGACGCCTTGGATCAGGAGCCGGATGCGGTCGACCGGCTGCTCCGGATCAACATTCATGCTCCCTATCATGCTTCGGTTGAAGCCGCGCGGCAGATGCCGGATGGGGGGCGCATCATCGTGATTGGTTCGGTGAACGGAGACCGCATGCCCGTTCCGGGGATGGCATCATACGCACTGAGCAAGTCCGCGCTGCAGGGCATGGCACGCGGTCTGGCGCGAGACTTCGGGCCGCGCGGCATTACCATCAACATCGTGCAGCCGGGGCCGATCGATACTGATGCAAACCCCGCGGACGGGCCGATGAAAGACCTGATGCACAGCTTCATGGCGATCAAACGTCATGGGCGGCCTCAGGAAGTCGCCGGGATGGTGGCCTGGCTGGCCGGACCGGAGGCAAGCTTCGTGACGGGGGCCATGCACACCATCGATGGAGCATTCGGCGCCTGAGCCAATCCGTGCGGGCTGGTCGGGGTCTCGTCGCCCCGACCGCTCTTTTCCGCCAGCCGGGCGGGCTTGGTGCGAGCAACTCCGCTACGCAGGGGGCCGATGCCGCTCAGCCGGACGATTGCCCATCAGTTCACCGAGCCGGACTGGTCGTTCCGGCGCCCAGTCTCTGTTGAAGGCGATGATATTCTGCTGGAATAACAGCACGACCGTCGAGCCGAGAAGGAAACGGCCCATTTCCTCGCCCTTCTTCAGCATGATGCCATGATCGGCATAGGTCCATTCGGACAACTTGTTGGTGCGCTTCGGATTGACGATGCCGTGCCATATGGTGGCCATGCTACCGACGATGGTGGCACCAACCAGCACCATCACAAATGGCCCATAGTCCGGCGATTCAAATAGGCACACCACACGCTCGTTGCGCGCGAACAGGTTCGGCACGCCACGCGCGGTGACTGGATTTACCGAAAACAGCGCTCCAGGCACGTAGATCATGCGCTTGAGCGTGGCGTCGCAGGGCATGTGCAGGCGGTGATAATCTTTCGGCGACAGGTACAGATTCGCGAAACTGCCATGGCGGAACCGGGCTGCCAGAGCCTCGTCGCCGCCGACCAGTTCGGTGGTGGTAAAGGAATGGCCCTTGGCCTGAAGGATGGAGTGATCGTCGATTGCGCCAAACTGGCTGATCGCGCCATCCACCGGGCAGACAAAGTCGGCGGGTGCCAACGGGCGCACACCGGCTTTGAGCGGCCGGGTGAAGAAATCATTGAAGCTCTTGTAGCTCTCAATATCGGGATTTTCGGCTTCACTCATGTCGACGCCATATCTGGCCACGAACCAGCGGATCAGCCGGGTCGTCATTGCACCGGCCTGTGCTCCAGCGATCCGGCCTGCGAGGATGGTCAGGCCTTGCTTGGGCAAGAGATATTGAAGCAGGACTTTCAGGCGATCGGACATCATAACCCTCAAAAAACGGATATTGCGGCTATAGTGTCATGATCAGCAAAATCGACTTTCCGTTTAACGGCGGTGGCACGGCCCCATGGCTTGCGGACATGTCCGCTATCAGGATGGGGGCCGCCGCTGAACGCCGCATCATGGTGAAGCCTTTATCGTCTGCGGAACCGCGGCTGACGACGTTGCGATGGCTGGCCCTGGCAGCATGAAGGGGCGGGAAAGGCCGCCTGGCAAAGCGGCTGCCTTTCCCGCCAGAGGATCAGGCGGCGGTTCGCTGCGCTTTCGGAGATGCCTTGGCGGCCGTCCGGTCTGAAGATTGCCGGTAGGCCGTTTTGATCGCCGGCGCGGCGGGGCGCCGCAAATAGGCTTCAAGCGAGTCATCGAGCGCGTCGAGCCACCGCGTATGATGCGGTGCCGCGGGGGTTCCGGTCAGCACAGAGCTGTAGCAGCGGTTGCGATAGCCCATGATGTCGGCCTTTTTATCCTTTTTCCATTGCAGGAAAATCCGATTGACGGCCTCAATATCGAAGGCGGGATAATCGGTCTGTCCGATCAGGCGTTCAATATAGGCGCCCTGATACTCATAGGCATCGGCATCGTTGCTGATGGCCTCTTCCTTCTGGCGCCAATGATCATTGGCCTTGCTCATGGCGCTCCGGGACGGGATGGCGATACGGTCCATGATGATATCCCGCGTCAGCCATGCCTGTGCGTCGAACATGTTGAAGCTGTACCACAGGTCCTGCATGCCCAGATAAAAGAGCTGCGGATTGGGCGTGAACACCACGCCTTCATAGAGATTGAGCGGCCACAGGCGATTGCCTGTCTTCAGGCGAAGGTCATCGGACAGGAACGGGAAGTCATGCCGATATCCCGTGCACAGGATGATGGCGTCGACATGCCGGCTGGTTCCATCCTTGAAATGCGCGATATTGCCGTCAATGCCGACCAGGAGCGGCTTTTCCGTCCAGTTATCCGGCCAGGCATAGCCCATCGGGCGGGTGCGGTAGCTGGTCGTGATCGATTTCGCGCCATATTTATAGCATTGCGATCCAATATCTTCGGCGGAATAGCTGGAGCCGATCAGCAGCACATGCTTGCCCTTGAATTCCGTTGCATCCCGGAAATCATGGGCGTGGAGGATACGGCCGGGGAAACGATCGAAGCCGGGGAATTCGGGCATATAGGGGGTCGAAAAATGGCCCGTCGCCACGATCACATGGTCGAATTCTTCGGACGTCAGGCGGTCAGCGGTATAGTCCATCGCGGTCAGGGTGAACTTGCGGGTTTTCTCGTCAAACTCGACGGTTTTGACGGCATTATTGAAACGGATGTAACGGCGAACGCCCGCTTTGCGCACGCGACCCTGGATATAATCCCATAGAACTTCGCGCGGTGGATAGGAGGAGATCGGCCGCTGGAAATGCTCGTCAAAGCTGTAATCGGCAAATTCGAGACATTCTTTCGGGCCGTTCGACCAGAGGTAGCGATACATGCTACCATGGACCTGCTCGCCATTTTCGTCGACGCCGGTGCGCCACGTGTAATTCCACATGCCACCCCAGTCCTTCTGCTTTTCGAAGCAGACGATTTCGGGAATTTCGGCGCCCTTTTGCCTGGCGGACTGGAAAGCCCGCAACTGGGCAAGGCCGGACGGGCCGGCACCGATGATGGCGATACGTTTTTGTTTGGACATGTTTTACCTGCACATGAGTGATCAAGCGCTCGACTGCCGGAGGCAGCGTGCGTCAAAATAGGGTTTTTCGGATTTAGAGGGCGGATGGAGGGACGCAGCGATGGCGGCTGGTCGCGACTCTCAGGTTTCCGGCAAGAATAGACAAAAGTGCAGGGGAGGATGTTCGAAGATAGCTTGAAATGCGCAGTAAAACTGGCGTTCGATATTTGCCATATTCCAGATTATTTATAGTATCCGTTGCAGGATGATTATCTTGTTCTGTTCGTAAATTCATTAATGAATTTCATTCAACCCCATGCTGTTGGCGATAGGGTTTATATAGCAGGGCGAGGAGGAAATTGCAAATTTCTCACAATTTTGCGTGATGATCTTGGGGTGTCGAGCATTGATATGAGGGGCGGTTCGCAGAGCGATATGCGCCGGGACATGCGACCGGCTGCAGGCCGGCCGCATTGCACCATTTTCGTCACTTGCCTGCAACCTGCCGCGCTGATTTATACGTGTCTGCAAGCCCAGAGCGCCGTGTCAGTTCCAGCGGGCAGGGCCGGGCAATGATCCACGTCCAATGGGGATGGCAGTCGACAGCTGCCGGGTTCAGTCACGTTCAATGCGTTGTGACAGTCCCTTTGTCATCGAGGGTCACGGAGACTGACTTTCCGTCTTTCATAGCCGTTCCATGCCATGCCCCATCCCGTTTGGTGAGCGTGGCAATACCGGTATAGCCCGACTTCATGAGGCGATCGCGCGCCTGTGCTTCGGTGAGGGAGGACTCACCGTGCGCGGGCATGGAATGAGGCGCATTATCCTTGAGGGCAGGATTGTCGGAACCCGCCTGGCCGGATTGGGCCGACGCGGCAGTTGCCAAAAGGATCGAGGCCGATGCGGCCAAAAGGAACCGTTTCATAATTCACTCTCCTGTCGTTGAAACAGGAACGAGTGCCCGGCGTTAATGTTCACGCGCTTCATCGTGCGAGATGAACGCTACGGGCGTTTTGGAAACGGGGGCGACGGAGAGGGCTGATCGCTGGAGGATGGCCGTTGTCGTCAAGCCGCGCATCTGTCCGGGCAAGGATCGTCACCCTCGTACGATCACGTCGCCATAGAGGGGTTTGGGAGTCGGCCCGTTCAGCAGCATTTCCCGCCATTTGATCCGGCATAGCGCGCCTGTTCACGGTTTCGGAAGAATGCCGTGCGGGTCATCGGTTCGGCGTGGGGGTGATGGCGGGCCATATGCGCCAGATAGGCTTCATAGGATGGCTGGCCGACCATGAGTCGCGCCATGGCGCGCAACTGACGATAAAGGCCGTTCATTCCGCCGGAACCATTTGCCGGGGCGTCTCGCTTGCGCTGGGCTTGGCGTCGCGCAGCGCGGCGATGCAGGTTTTGATCGTGAAGAAGAGGAGCGAGAGGACCACCGCCAGAAACAGGCCGCACAACGCGGCGTCGATGCGGTCGTTGAAGATGATCGCCTCCATCTGCGCCATCGATTTGGCCGGGGCCAGCAACTCGCCGCGCGCTGCCGCTTCGGAGAAAAGTCGCGCATGGATCAGAAAGCCGACGGCCGGGTCGCTCGACCATAATTTGAGCCCACCCGCGCTCAGCGTGCAGATCAGCAGCCACAATGTCGGGACCACTGTCACCCAGGCATAGCGCTGCCGCTTCATGCGGAAGAGGACGACCGTGGCAAGCATCAGGGCCATGGCTGCCAGCATCTGGTTGGAGATGCCGAAGACCGGCCATAGCGTGTTGACGCCACCCAACGGATCGGTGACGCCCTGATAAAGGAAGAAGCCCCAACTCGCCACGCACAGGGCCGTCGCGACGAGGCCAGGCGCCAGTGATGTGCTGCCCCGAAAGGCGGGGACAAGCAGCCCGATCAGGTCCTGCAGCATGAAGCGCCCGGCGCGCGTGCCGGCATCCACGGCGGTGAGGATGAACAGCGCTTCGAACAGGATGGCGAAATGATACCAGAACGCCTTCATGGCTGGACCGCCCACGACGTGGCTGAAAATCTCGGCCATGGCGACTGCCAGTGTCGGCGCGCCGCCGGTCCGTGCGATGATGCTGTGCTCGCCGACATCGCGCGCGGTCTGCACCAGCAGGTCAGGGGTGATGGGGAAGCCCATGGCGGTCACGGCCGCGGCGGCACTGGTGGGATCTGTTCCGAGCAGGGCGGTCGGACTGTTCATCGCGAAATAGATGCCCGGATCGAGGATCGCTGCGCCGACGAGCGCCATGATCGCGACAAACGCTTCCATCAGCATGGCGCCATAGCCGATGAACCTCGCATCCGCTTCGCTGGCGATCAGCTTGGGCGTGGTGCCGCTCGCGATGAGCGCATGAAAGCCGGAGACGGCGCCGCAGGCGATGGTGATGAACAGGAAGGGGAACAGGCCGCCCGACCAGACCGGCCCGCCCCCGCCGATAAACTGGGTGAGCGGCGGCATGCGCAGCGGCGGCGCCATGATGACGATGCCGATAGCCAGCGCGGCGATCGCGCCGATTTTGAGAAAGGTCGAGAGATAGTCGCGGGGCGCGAGCAGCAGCCACACCGGCAGGATGGATGCCACCGCACCATAGCCGATCAGGATCCAGCAAAGCTGCTCTGGCGTGAACGTGAACAGCGGCCCCCAGAAGGGTGAGGCGGCGATCGTCTGTCCAAAGACAATGGCCAGAATGAGGCCCACGAAACCGAACAGCGAGACCTCGCCGATGCGGCCCGGGCGGACCCAGCGCGTATAGGCGCCCATGATCAGTGCCAGCGGGATCGTGGCGACGACGGTGAACATGCCCCAGGGGCTTTCGGCCAGCGCGCGCACCACGATCAGTGCAAGCACCGCCAGGATGATCACCATGATCATGAAGGCCCCGGCGAGCGCGATCGTCCCGGCGATGGGACCCATTTCCATCCGCACCAGTTCGCCCAGCGATCGCCCGTCCCGACGCATCGAGATGAAGAGGACCATGAAGTCCTGCACCGCGCCGGCGAGAACAACGCCGGCGATGATCCAGAGCGTGCCGGGGAGATAGCCCATTTGGGCGGCGAGCACTGGCCCCACGAGCGGCCCCGCGCCGGCGATGGCGGCGAAGTGATGGCCGAACAGGACGCGCCGGTCGGTGGCGACATAGTCGAGGCCGTCCGCGCGGTAGAGCGCTGGCGTCGCACGTGCCGGATTCAGCCGCATGACGTGCCGGGCGATATACAGGGCGTAATAGCGATAGGCGACGAGGAATGTGCTGACGGCTGCGATGACGATCCACAGGGCATTGATCTGTTCGCCGCGTGCCGTCGCCAGCACGGCCAGGCAGATCGCGCCGATGAGAGCCATGAGAATCCAGAGGATATGTTTCAACGCGGCTCTCCTTTGCCGGTTATTTGCGGCGCGCCGACGATCAATGCAAGAATGGAGGCGCGCCGCTTGGTTATTCTTCCGGAGATGAACAGGTGGGGCTTACACCGGGGCGATGACAATCTGCCCTGTTTCGAGAAAGGCGTCGCGCCGTGATGATGAGCGCCGTTTAACGAACTGGTGATGCTCAATGCCCGCAGGTTCGAGTTTCTGGCTTCATTGCCGGAGAATCTTCTCCATTGCCTTACGCTTGGCCAGTTCGTCGATCAGCTTGTCGAGGTAGCGGATTTCCCGCATCAGCGGGTCCTGGATGTCTTCTACCCGGACCCCGCAGATCACCCCTGTGATCGAGCCCCGCGAGGGATTTAATCGGGGGGCCTGGCCAAAGAAATCCTCCATGCTGGT
The DNA here is from genome assembly GCA_035555575.1 of Sphingobium sp. GTDB lineage: Bacteria > Pseudomonadota > Alphaproteobacteria > Sphingomonadales > Sphingomonadaceae > Sphingobium. Next base: position 164,929 of record DATMGL010000020.1, on the reverse strand, counting down.
TTTCTTCCCCAGCTCGGTGTCGAGCCCCTTTTGGGTATAACCCGTGAGCCAGCGGATGATCTCATCGACCTCGGCTCTGGAGCGGCCGTTCTTTTCCGCCTTGGCGATATAGTGCGGATAGACGCTGGCAAAGCTCATGGAATAGATGCGATGTTTCGTCATGTAGCGCCTACGCGACGGTGTCGGGGCCGAGAACAGGCATCACGTCGACGCCGTCGCACGGAAAGATCGTGAAGTGCGGATGGCCTTCGAACAGCAGCGCCGCAGCCTCATGGGACGGTGCGCGCACGACGAGGAAAACGGTCAACTCGTTGACGGCGTTCGCCACGCCATCCGGCGATGTGCGTTTGGTCGGGCCGAGCCCCCCACCCTTGGAGACGATCGAGTCCCTGTGCGCCTCGTCCCAGGCTTTCAGCGCGGCGAGCCCTTCCTCGTCCCGGGCGTGCCGTTCCTCATCGGACATCTCATACCAGGCCTGCCAGCGCGGGCTGGCCTTGTTGCTGGTGAAAACGGCGAGATAGGTGTCGTTCGCACTCATATATGTGCCTTTCAGCGTGCTGGTGTCTTATGGAGTCGTAGCGCGCGCACGTAAATGACCGCATCGCCCAGTCATGCTCGAAAGCAGTCCGAGCGCTTTCGCGCCGGTCCGGTCGATGAACCTTCGCGGCTTGATGCGCCCGGACAAGCGCTCAGCCACCGGTGCTGGCGATCATCGGCATGAGGCAGTTGCCAGGCATGGCCCTTTGTAGGGGGGCGGGTCAGCTTGCCTTGCAGCCATGGACGGGAGTATATTCCATCATCCATCGAAACCATGCGGCCAGCCTTCGGAAAGCCGTGCTGTGGGCGCACATTGGTGTCGAGATATATCATCGGGCGTGCTGCCGATGTCTGCGGTGCCACGCATGAACGTCCTGGCTGTTAAGCATGGAAGACAGAGCGATGGCGATAACGCACCCTGAAGGCTTGATCGAGGTCCGGGAAGATATCCATCTTCGCAAGATCGGCTTGCATGACCTGCGCGTCGCGCTAGCGCAGGGCTGGGACGACTTCCTCGCCAAACGAGGCGATCTGGTCTTCATCGGTGTTATCTATCCCGTCATGGTCCTGTTGGCGGGTATTTACGCCTATCAGGCGTCCGCGCTGCCCCTGATCCTGCCGTTGCTGGCCGGGGCGATCCTGCTCGGCCCTGCCGTGGCAAGTGGTTTCTACGAACTGGCGCGCCGTCGTGAAGCGGGCCTTGATGCGCGTTGGAGGCATTTTTTCGACGTTTTCCGAGGCCCGGCCGCACGATCTATCGCGGCCCTGACCAGCATTGTGGCTATCCTGTTCCTGTTCTGGATACTGGCGGCGGGGGAAATTTATGCCGTGACGCTGGGTGCGGCCTTTCCGGAGGCGGCGCGGACGATCCCGGAGTTCCTCCACGCAGCCTTCACCACAGCGGCCGGCTGGCGGATGATCATCATCGGCAATCTGGTTGGCCTCGGCTTTGCGCTGGCGACACTGGCGATCAGCGTCGTGTCCTTTCCGATGCTGGTCGACCGGCGGGTCGGCTGGAAGACAGCGATGATGACGTCGCTTCGCGTGGCGTGGGCGAACCCCGTCACAACCATCATCTGGGGGCTGATCGTGGTGGCTCTGCTTGTGCTGGGGGCATTGCCGGCATTGGTCGGGCTGGCTGTCGTCCTGCCGGTTCTGGGCTATGCCACCTGGCATCTCTACAAGCGCGCGGTGATGCGCTAGAGAGCATGGCGATCACATCTGGTCGGGCTTCCCGCGGTTCGCAACGTCTGCGCAAATGACCGGCGTGGCTGGGCACAGGCCCGATTGCGCAAGTTCGGATCGGATTTGCGCGTCGGGGGGCATGGGGCGCTGTGAGGCGGGCGAGAGGAGATGGTTGGATGGACGATAAGATCATCGACACACCGGACGGCCCCATGACCTGGGCGGAATGGAAAAAGAAAAATCCGGTCCAGATTCCCTCGCGCCGCACGAAGGGCAAAAAACTGCCCAACAAAATCAAGACGCGCATGGACGAGCCATGATGTCGGCCGTCAGGAGTCAGGTCCTGTGATCGCAAGAATCTCGATCGCGTCGGGCTTCCCGCCAAATGCCACCAGATCATCCGGCATGGCATGCATCATGGCGCGGCTCAGCGGAGCGGAAAAGGACAGCAGGCCGGCGGCTGGGTCGGCTTCATCATCGCCGACAATGGTGATCGACCGCTGCTGATTGTTCAGCCGGAAGACGACCGTGCAGCCGAATGCGACCGTGTTTCCATCGGGCGCCGCTGCGCGTTGGGCTGTGGCCTGGCGCGTCCGCCAGTAGCGCAAATCGCGCCGGACGACCTGAATCTCCGCCTCATCGACAAGGCCCGGAAGCAAGGCCTCCAGTTCGATGACCTTGGCCTGAATCTGCACAAGGCCGCGCGCGGTCACGAGGTTGGGGCCCGGCGGGATCGGTAATTCAAACCGGGGTTCGAGATGCTCTTCGTCACTGTCCCGGCGAAACGCGACACTCATGGCTGTTTCCTTATCCGGTGTGGTTCATTCCGGCAGATTAGAGGGCCCGCCCGTCAAAGCAAGGTCATGGGCAATAGCGTGCCTGGCTGGCGCGTTCCGTGGCGCAGGTGGCAACCAGGTGGCGCGGCGATCGTTGCGTGTCTGATACTGCAAGAGCGCGGGTTGTCGGTAGCAAGATATAAAATCTTCTTGAGCCAGAAAGGTCCGTGATATATTTTGTGGCAACACAATTGTTCCATTGTCGATGCAAAGAGGAACTTACTGGAACAGGCGTCGCAAGCAGTTATCTCCAGAGTCGATTGAAGGGGAATAACATGATCCATCGTATCGCCATGCTTGCCGCATCGTCCAGTTTTCTGGCACTCTCGCCCGCAGCATTCGCCCAGCCCGTCGCGTCGACGTCCGCTGTCCGCCCGCCGGTTGATGACAGTGCAGCGCCGGGCGAAGAGATTGTCGTGACCGGAACCCGCGTGGCAGGCCGCACCCGACTGGATACGACGTCCCCCGTCGATGTGCTGTCCGGCGAGGCCCTGCGCGCGCAGGGCACGAGCGAACTGGGGCAGGCGCTTTCCACCATCGCGCCGTCGATCGATTTCCCGCGCTCTGCCGCCGTGGATGCCACGGACTCGATCCGCCCGGCGACGTTGCGCGGCCTGTCACCGGACCAGACGCTGGTGCTCATCAACGGCGTGCGCGGCCATGCTTCGGCGCTGCTGAACACCAATGGCTCGGTCGGCCGTGGCGCATCGGCGTTCGACCTCAACACCATTCCGACCGTCGCGCTTGATCGCGTGGAAGTATTGCGGGACGGCGCGTCGGCCCAATATGGGTCGGATGCCATTGCCGGGGTCATCAACCTCCGTCTGCGCGAGGCGCGCGAAGGCGGCGGCGCAACCGTCAGCTATGGTCAATATGTCACCGAAGTCGAGCCGGCCCTGTCAAGCCGCTCCGCGCATGATGGCAAGACAGTGAATGCCTCCGCCTGGCAGGGGTTCGCGCTGGGTGATGATGGCTTTCTCACTGTGTCGGGTGACTATCTGAAGCGCAATGCGACCAGCCGCGGCGATATCGATACCCGTGTCACGCCGGCACGCGTCACCTCGCGCTTCGGCGATCCGGAGGTGGAGCAATATACGGTGTTCGCGAACTTCGGCGCGCCGGTGGGGGATCGCTGGACGCTCTATGGCTATGGCGGCTATCAGAACCGGGACAGCACCGGCATCGCGCTGCCGCGCGTGCCGAGCAATCCCAATAATGTCGCGGCCATTTATCCCGATGGGTTTTTGCCCTTCATCAACGTCAAGTCTCAGGACATCAATGCGCAGCTGGGCTTGCGCGGGGATGTCGGCGAATGGATGGTTGATCTCAACGCATCCTATGGCCGCAATATCCTCGATTTCCACACCCGCGATACGCTCAACTCAACCTATGGCGCGGCCTCGAAAACCGATTTCTACAGCGGTCGACTGGCCTATGACCAGTGGACCGGCGGCGTCGATGTCACGCGCCGGCTCGACCTTGGCAGCAATCGCACGCTCAATGTCGCTCTGGGCGTGGAGGGGCGCCGCGAAGGGTTCAAGGAAGAGGCGGGCGAGCCGGCCTCCTATGATCGCGGGCCATTGGGCGCGGATGTCGCCCTTGGCAGCGGCGCGCAGGGTTTTGCCGGTTTTCGCCCGGTCGACGCGGGCAAGTTCAGCCGCAACAATATCGGCGCCTATGTCGATCTGGAAGCGCAGCTCGACAATCTGACGCTTGGCGCGGCCGGCCGCTACGAGCATTATTCGGATTTCGGCAGCAACGGGACGGGCAAGCTCTCGATCCGTTACGACTTCACCCCGGCCTTCGCGCTCCGGGCGACGGCGTCCACCGGTTTCCGCGCGCCATCGCTGCAGCAGAGCAATTTCAGCTTCACCCAGTCGACGGCCATCAACGGGGTGATTGTCGATGTGCGGACTTTCCCTACCAGCAATCCGGCGGCGGTCGCGCTGGGCGCCAGGCCGTTGGAGCCCGAGAAGTCGACCAATCTCTCGGTCGGATCGGTCGTGCGTCTGGGCGGCTTTGAATTCACGGTGGACGCCTATCGCATCCATATTCGCGACCAGCTTGCGTTATCGGAAAATCTGCTCACGTCGAACCCGACCGTTGCGGCGATCCTCGCGCCTCTCAATGTCGGCGGCGGCCGGTTCTTCATCAACGGGATCAGTTCCACGGCTCAGGGCGTGGATATCGTCGCCCATTACCGCATCAATACGGCCAGCGCCGGCCGTTTCGATCTGACGGCAGCGGGCAATTATAACGACGTCACGCTGACCAAGGTGCCGATCGCAACGGGTGGTTTGGCCGGCGTTACCCTGTTCAGCCAGCAGCGCATCACCAGCCTTGAACAAGGCACCCCGAGCGTCAAGGGGACGCTGACCGCGGATTGGTCGCTCAACAATCTGGGCGCGACGGTGCGCGCCAACTATTATGGCACCGCGATCCAGCCCGCGCCGAATGTGGTCGATTATGTCCGCACCGGGCGGCACACGCTCATCGATATCGAGGCGCGGGTGAAGCTGCTGGACCGGGCCACGCTGGCTCTGGGCGCGAACAACCTGTTCGACGTCTATCCCGACCGCGTCGCGCCAATGAATGGCAACAATTATAACGCGGGCGCGACGGCGTTTCCTTATTACTCGCCGTTCGGGTTTAACGGGCGCTACGTCTACGCGCGCGTTGGCGTGGTTTGGTAACAACGCGCAAGCGGTTGCCTGACGACATCGGGGATATGATCTGCCTCCCGGCGCTGGCGCTGGACGGGCGTGGACCGAGAGGCTCGTTGCTGCGGGGGACTATCGCAACCAATGCGGCCCCGCGGTGCGGCGCTGGCGGCACTCTCTGATTGCCGCCCGGCTGCATCGTTGCATCCGCGATTGCTAGTTGAGACCGGTGTGCCGCCCCTTGATCCATAAGGCCTGTTGATCGGAGACGTGGCAGCAGGGTGCACGCGTCCTCCAGGCCCAAAGGTTCATCGCCTCCTTCCAGCGACTTGTTCTGGATCTCTCCGCGACATGGATGTCGCGCATGCCTTCTTCTTGTCCGGATGGCGGTGTCTGCGGCTTGTCCAGCGCCGCATGATCGCCGGCGCTCGCAAAACGTCCAGCTAGAACGGAAAGAACATCTGGATTGCGATGATGGCGACCGTGGCCGTGATCAGATTGAGCGGCAGGCCGACGCGGACGAAATCCATATAGCGATAGCCGGCCATCTGATAGACGATGACATTGGTTTGATAACCGAATGGCGTTGCGAAGGCTGCGCTGGCCGCCATCATCACCGCAACGAGAAAAGGGCGAGGGCTCACCGCCAGACTGTCGGCCAGCGCGACGGCGATCGGCGTGATCAGCACGGCGACCGTGGCGTTGGAGAGCAGCTCGGTCAGCACCATGGTGATGAGATAGAGCACGATGAGCGCGATCAACGGACTGAGGCCATGGACACTCGCGATCAGGAGCGTGGATGCGACCTCCGCGAGGCCACTCACTTCCATTGCGATGCCGATCACGACCATTCCGGCGATCAGAATCAGGATTTCCGGCTTGAGGCCGCGATAGGCTTCGTCGGCGCTGATGACGTTCAGCAGGATGAGCAGCACCGCGCCACTCAGCGCTGTGGCGGCGATCGGCGCAATATTGAGTGCGGCCAGCGCAATCGCACCCACGAATATGGCGAGGGCTGTGGCCGCCTTGGCGGGACGCAGCGGCCGCTTTTCGGAAAACAGGCTGGCATCGCCGACCTGCGCGCTGGCGATATAGGCCGGGCTCGCATCGCCTTCCGTCTCGTCGCGTCCGGGCGCATTGAGCAGGCGGTGGCCGAAGAAGAACAGATATAAGCCGCCGATGATCGCCATGGGCAGGCCGACCGGCGTGATCTCGAAGATGCCGAACCGGGCCTGTCCTGAAATGCTCGCCATGTCATCGACCAGCAGGTTCGTTGATGTGCCGATCAGGGTGCAGCAGCCGGTCAGCACCGTGATGTAGGAGAGCGGCATCAGATAATGTTTCGGCGATTGTTTCAGGGCGAGCGCGACATCGCGGATGACCGGCGCGCCCAGCACAACGATCGGTGTCGAGTTCAAAAAGCAGGAGACGCCGCCGATCATCGAGAGCAGCAGCCAGATCCCCTTATTGCCCATTCGCTTGCAAAGGGCGACGCCCAAAGCGATGCCCCGGTCGAGAAGTCCTGATAATTCAAGTGCATAGGCGATAACGAACAGCGAGGCGAGGGCGATGATGGCCGGGCTTGCAAACGCGCCCTGCACATCGACCGGGCGCACCACGCCTGTCATCAAAAGCGTCGCGGCACCCGACAGCGCCACGATATCGGCACGCAGCCGATCCCAGATCAGCGCGGCGATCACGGCGGCGAGAACCAGGAGCGTCAGGCCTTGGTCAATCGTCATCAGGGGCCTGACTCGATGGCGCGGGGGCCGCTGTCAATGTCTGTTATGCCTTTTGGACAATAAAGGGTGGAGCAGGCGAGCGGATTTGTTATCAAGCCTTCATGCATGAGCCGAGTGCCAGAACCAGCCGTCTCGTCATTGCAGGCGGGCTCGTCATGGCGATCGCGGTTGCGGCGTCAGGCTTCGTGGTGGGGCGGATGACCGTGCCCCATGTTGCGCCGGCCCCCGCCGCGGAGCCTGTCCCGGCCCTCGCACCGGTCGTTGTCCCGACGCCGCCGCGTATCGATGTGGCCCGGAAGCTCAATCGCGCCGATCTTCTCGATCTGGCAAACCGGGCGGCGGATGCGTTCGCCTCCGGCGTTCCGGTTCCGACGGAGGTGGTGAATGCAGCCGGACGGCGTTTTGATGTCGTCCTGCCTTTCGGTTGCGAGGGCGCCGCATCGGCAGCGAGCACTGCTCCGCTGCGTTGGCGCTACGATGCTGACAGGCAGACGCTGCGCATCCATGTCGCCCCGATCCGTTGGGAGGCGCATGACTGGGCCGCGCCCGCAGCGGACAAGGCCGGCGTCATGTTTGAAGGCTTCTGGATGAGCCGGCCCTGGTCGTCCGCAGAGCAATGTCCGCATGCCCGCGAGGAGGCCGCCGCGACGCCCGACCAATCCATCGTGGGGTCGGATGAGACTCTGGCGCTGGCGGAAATATTGCCGGAAGAGGGGCGACGCAGCGCGCGCCCCTTCGAGACGGTGCAACGGATGTCACCGGATCGCTTCTCGTCCGCGCAGGGTTTCCGGCTCCGCGTGGCCGGGCGCATCGAGCGGTTGCCCGGTGCCGATCTCGTGCGTTGCATTCAGCCCGCCGGTAGCGAGCAGCGACCAATCTGCCTCATTGCCGTTACATTCGATGATATCCGCCTCGAAAACCCCATGGGCGGCGAAACGCTGGCCATCTGGTCGATGCATCGAACGCTGCGCGCCGTTCCCTAGGGCGAGTTGGCTCGCGCTGAAGGCCGCTGTCATATTTCCACAGGTCGCTGGGGGCATCAGCTTAAACAGCGGTTGCGTTGCTCCGGCCCTTATTGCAGAGACCGGAACTCAACTGAAAAGTTGTTACAATAATAGCAAAGGGGAGGTTGGCATGAGGAATGTCTCTAGTCGTCGAATTGGCACGTGGCTTGGTGCGGCGAGTGTTGCTGCAAGTCTTGTTCTGGCGGTCCCAGCCGCGCAGGCCCAGAATCTCACACCGCAGATTTTGGTAGAGCGTGCGGAGATCCTCGATCAGATCACGCGTTTCTATTATAATATCCTTAATCCAGATCCGCAAAGCTTCGCAGAGTTCTTCACCGACGATGGAGAACTCATTCTTGGGGTCCGCAGTCTTAAGGGCAAGGAGCAGATCGCGTCGGCCTATGTGCGTGGCTCGGATAACTTCAATGCCAATGCTTTCTCCTTCAACATTCTCGTGGGTAATCCGCTCATCACGGTGAAAGGCAATACGGCCACGTCCAAGGTGACCTTTACGGAAGTGCTGCTCGAAAAGGATGGTGGCCTGCCGCGTATCGTGGTCTCGGCGCGGGAGTACGCCACATGGGAGAAGGTGGGCGGCAAATGGCTTTACAAGAAGCGCAACATCTTCGCTGGCACCAAGCCGCCTGCGTGGTGGACGGAATAGGGCGGTGCCGGCGTTCCCGCAGGGGCTGACAGAGCAACGGCGCTGACGGGATCGGACGCATCGCCATGCTTGGCTTCCGTCCTCGCGCTGATCCGGAACATCAGAGGAAAGCGCCCCGTCGGCTTTGGCCGGCGGGGCATTTTCATGCGGGAGCGTTACGGGCCAGCACACCGGAAATATTCCGGGATGGCGACCTCCACCGATGAGCATGGGGTTTCGGTCGTTCGGACGATTATGCCCTGTTCGGTCAATCGCAAAGCGAGCCAAACCTGCGGAACCGATGCGGCAATCAGAATGCTGCCACGCATTGCCTCGCGCAAGCAGCGTCTCCGGGGGTGTCATTTTTGCACATGACTTCTCCCGCCGCCCTCTTGTCTCAAAGGAGAATTGAGAACATAAAGAGAACATAATGCATGATTCGACCTATAAGCTGGCCACTTTGAGAGCGCGAATCGGCGCGATCGAGGGAGGAAAGCCATCGGGCAGTGCCGCCCTGTTCGCGCTCGGGCATGATCGGTTGGATGCGCGACTGGGCGGAGGGATCGCACGGGGGCGGCTGCATGAATTATTTGCCGCCGATCCGGTCGATCAGTCCAGCGTCACTGGCTTTGCGCTCATGCTGGCGATGCGCTTGGGAAGCGATCCATTTGTGTGGCTCCGGCAGGATGGCGGGGTGCGGAGCAGCGGCGAGCTATATGCACCGGGGCTGATCGATCTGGGCTGCGATCCCGCCAGGATCATCGAGGTGCAGGTCCCCGACGAGACTGCTTTGTTGCGTGCGGCGGGCGATGCCGTGCGCTGTCAGCAACTCGCTGCCGTGCTGATCGAGCCGTGGAAGGGCGCGCGGGCGTTTGATTTGACTGCCAGCCGTCGCCTGTCGATTGCGGCGGAGAAAAGCGGGGTCACCGTGCTGGCGCTCCGCAGTGCCGCCGATCCAGGGCCAAGCGCTGCGTATACGCGCTGGCGGGTCCGGGCGATCCCGTCACAGGTACTGGAGGCTGGCGCGCCGGGCCTTGCCACGATCGAGATCACCTTGCTCCGGCACCGCGGGGGCATCGCCGCTTTTCACCAGCGTCTGGAGTGGGACCGTGACCAAGCCATTTTCCACGAACCGCCGCTATCTGGCGCTGTGGTTCCCGTTCCTGCCGGCGGATCGTTTGCGGCGGGCCCGGCCAGACGCCGCGCCGGCTGACGCGCCCTTCGTCCTTGTCGAGAAACAGCAGGGCGCGATGCGGATCGTTGCTGCTTCGCCGCTGGCGCTGCAAGCCGGCATGGCGCCGGGCATGGGGCTGGCCGATGCACGTGCGCAATTGCCCGACCTCGCCATCTTCGATCTGGATCGGGCGGCGGATACCGTCTGGCTCGACCGGATTGCCGATGGCTGTGCTCGCTACACGCCGATGGTGGCGCTGGACGGGGTTGACGGACTGATCCTCGACATCAGCGGCTGCGCGCATCTGTTCGGCGGCGAGGCAGGCTTGCGAGCTGACCTGATCGGGCGGTTGCGGCGGCTGGGCATGACGGTGCGGGCGGCGCTGGCCGAGACGCCCGACGCGGCTCATGCGCAGGCGCGTTATGGCAGGGATGTGGGAGCCATGCCGGTCGAGGCGCTGGAGCTGCCGCCGGAGGATATGATAGCGCTGCGTCGCGCGGGTTTGAAGCGCGTCGACGATCTGACCGCGCGGCCATCTGCGCCCCTCGCCGCGCGCTTTGGTGAGGTGGCGACCGACCGGCTGGTACGAGTGGCGGGTGGACGTGACATTCATATCTCGCCGCGCCGGCCCGAACCGGCGCTTGTCATTGAACGCGGTTTTGCCGAACCGCTCGGTCATGTCACCGCCATGCTGGCTGCGCTCGCGCAACTGGCGGAAGAGGCTGCACGGCGCATGCAGGAAACCCATCGCGGCGGACGGCGGTTTGAGGCGCAATTGTTCCGCACCGATGGGCTGGTGCGGAGCCTGGGCATTGAAACGGGTCTGCCGACACGCGAGGTGCCGTTGCTGATGCGGTTATTCGATGAACGGATCGCGACCTTGCACGATCCGATCGATCCCGGTTTCGGTTTCGATCTGGTGCGGTTGTCTGTGCCTTTGCTCGAGCCGCTCGACCCGTTCCAATTGCGGCTGGAAGGGGGGAGCGTGGCCGATGATGAGATTGCCCGGCTGGTCGATCGGCTCTCCACCCGGCTGGGCCATGGCCGGGTCCGCCGCTATGCACCACGCGACAGCCACATTCCCGAGCAGGCGATGCTCGTCTTTCCCGCCATCGCGCCGCGCCCCACCAGCCCATGGCCGGCCCCCACGCCGGGCGAACCGCCGCTGCGCCCAGTGCAACTGTTCGATCCGCCGCAACTGATCGAGGTGGTCGCCGGTATCCCGGACGGGCCGCCCCGTCAGTTCCGCTGGCGGCGCACTCTCTATGAGGTGATGCGCGCCGAAGGGCCCGAGCGGATCGGCGCGCTCTGGTGGCGCCGCGCCGACAATCAGGGCCTCAGCCGCGACTATTATCGCGTCGAGGACCGCCACGGCCACCGCTTCTGGTTGTTCCGCCATGGCATCTATGAGCGTGAGGCCGCCAGTCCGCGCTGGTATCTCCACGGCCTGTTCGCATGACCGGTTTTGCCGAGATGGTGGCCGCCACCAATTACAGCTTTTTGCGCGGCGCCTCACATCCAGCCGACATGGTGAAGGCGGCGGTCATGGCAGGGTTGCAAGGCCTTGGCATCGCCGATCGCAACACGGTGGCGGGCGTGGTGCGAGCGTGGAACGCGCTGCGTCAGATCAAGGCGCAGCAGCCCGATCTCGACTTTCGTCTGGCAGCCGGTGCGCGGCTCGTCTTTGCGGATGGCACGCCGGACATTGTCGCTTATCCGACAAGCCGGCGTGGCTGGGGGCAACTGACGAAGCTGTTGACGCTCGGTAACCGGCGCGCGGTGAAGGGCGACTGCATCCTGCGCCGCGAGGATCTGCTTGCCCATCTGGAAGACTTGCTGCTGATCGTGATGCCGACAAGCGTTTTCCTGAAGGAAGGCGATGAAGGCGCCCGACCAAAACCCACGAAGGGGCGCGCGGCGGAAGCCCCTGTCGAAGCTCCGCCGGCACCAAGGTTGTGGCTGGTCGAAGTCCCCCTTACGCAAGCGGTGGACAGGCTGCGTCAGATACTCATTATTCTGCGCGCCGCCGCGCCCGACCGGGTCTGGCTGGGGGCGAGCATGGTCTATCGGGGGGACGACCGGCGGCAGCTCGCACGGCTGGCGGCGCTGGCGGCACAGGCCCGTGTCCCCCTGCTCGCCACCAATGATGTGCTGTACGCCACACCCGACCAGCGCCCCCTCCACGATATTGTCACTTGCGTGCGGGAAGGGATCAGCCTGGCCGAGGCTGGCACCCGCCTCGCCGCCAATGCCGAGCGTCATCTGAAGTCGGGTGGGGAGATGGGGCGGCTGTTCGCGGACCATCCGCAGGCCGTGGCGCAAGGCGCGCGGTTGCTGGGCCGGATCGCCTTCGACCTCGCCCTGCTGCGATATGAGTATCCGCACGAACCGGTTCCGGCCGGCTGGAGCCCGCATCGCTGGCTGCTGCATCTGGTGATGCGCGGCGCTCGCGAGCGCTATGGCGCGGCTTTCTCGCTCGCGCATCGCGCCCTCGTCCGGCACGAACTCAAGCTCGTCGCCAAGGCTAAATATGCCTATTATTTCCTGACGGTGCATGATGTGGTGCGCTTTGCCCGTGGTGAGGGTATATTATGTCAGGGGCGTGGATCGGCGGCCAATTCGATCATCTGCTACGCGCTCGGCATTACCGCGGTCGATCCGGTGCAGCACAAACTGCTCTTTTCGCGCTTCATCTCCGAGGACCGAAACGAGCCGCCCGATATCGATGTCGATTTCGAGCATGAGCGGCGCGAGGAGGTGATGCAATATATCTACCGCCGCTATGGCCGGGATCGTGCCGGCATCGCGGCCACCGTCATTCATTACCGCCCGCGCAGTGCCGTGCGCGACGTCGGCAAGGTGCTGGGTCTAAGTGAGGACATCACCGCGCGCATCGGATCGACCGTGTGGGGCAGTTATGCCGAGCAGATGGGGGAAGGGCGTTTCCGGCAGGCCGGGCTAGATATTGCCAATCCCGCCATCGCGCGGCTTGGCCTGCTGGTCGGGCAATTGCTCGAATTTCCGCGCCACCTGTCCCAGCATGTCGGCGGTTTCGTGCTGACGCAAGGGCGGCTCGACGAAATCGTGCCGATCCACAATGCCGCGATGGACGAGCGCACCTTCATCGAGTGGGACAAGGACGATATCGACGCGCTGGGGCTGATGAAGGTCGATATTCTCGCGCTCGGCATGCTCACCTGCATCCGCAAGGCGTTCGACCTGATCGCGGCGCATGGCGGCCCGTCCTACGCGCTGCACAGCATCCCGCCGGAGCAGGCCGATGTCTATGCGATGCTGTGCAAGGGTGACAGTATCGGCGTCTTTCAGGTCGAGAGCCGCGCGCAGATCAACATGCTGCCCCGGCTGCGCCCGGTGACCCTCTATGATCTGGCCGTGCAGGTCGCGATCGTGCGGCCGGGCCCCATTCAGGGCGGCATGGTGCATCCCTATCTCAGGCGGCGCGCGGAACAGCGCCGGGCCAACCCGCCGCCGATCATCTATCCCGGTCCGCCGGGTGAACTGGACGATGTGCTAGGCAAGACGCTGGGCGTGCCGCTGTTCCAGGAGCAGGTGATGAAGCTGGCCATCGTCGCGGCGGATTTCACGGAGGGCCGCGCCAATCAGTTGCGCAAGGCGATGGCGACCTTCCGCAATGTCGGCACCATGCCGGAGTTTGAAGGCGAGATGGTCGAGGGCATGGTCGCCCGGGGCTATCCGCGCGACTTTGCCGAGCGCTGCTTTGCGCAGATCAAGGGGTTCGGCAGCTATGGCTTTCCGGAAAGCCATGCGCAGTCCTTCGCCCTGTTGGTCTATGTCTCCTCCTATCTCAAATGCCGCTACCCGGCGGTGTTCGCCTGCGCCTTGCTCAATTCCCAGCCGATGGGATTCTACGCGCCGGCGCAGATTGTCGGCGATGCCCGGACTCATGGGGTCGCGGTAAGGGCGGTCGATATCAATGCCAGCGATTGGGACAACAGTCTGGAACCAATCGATCACAGGTTTGCGTTGCGCCTTGGCTTGCGGCAGGTCGATGGGTTCAGGCAGGATTGGGCGCAGGCCATGGCTGATGCGCGCGCAGCGGGCTGCTTCACGGATGTGGAGGCTCTGGCCCGGCGCGCCAGCCTGCCGCGCCGGGCGCTGCGCCTGCTGGCCGATGCCGATGCCTTCCGCTCGATCGGGCTCGACCGGCGACAGGCGCTATGGGAAGTGCGACGGACACCTGATGGGGAACTGCCCCTGTTTGCCCATGCCAAGGCGCATGAACTGGGCACCGAGCCGGATGCGGCGCTGCCCACCATGGCTGAAGCCGAGCAGGTCGCCACTGATTATCAGACAACCCGCCTCTCACTGAAAGGCCACCCGATGCAGTTTCTGCGTGAGCCGTTGCGCAGTGCAGGCGTGCTGAGTTGCCGGGAGATTTCGCAAAGCCCCAATGGTCGCCGCGCACGGGTGGCTGGCGTGGTGCTTGTTCGTCAGCGGCCGGGGGAGGGGAATGCGATCTTCATCACGCTGGAGGACGAGACCGGCATCGCCAATATCTTGCTGTGGGCGCGCCTGTTCAACATTCAGCGGCGTGAGGTGATGGCGGCGCGGTTGATGGAAGTGGAAGGCGAGGTCCAGAAGAGCCCTGAGGGTGTCGTCCATCTGATGGCAAGCCGCGTTATCGACCGGACCGCCATGTTGCGAGGTCTGACGGAGGATTGTCCGCCGCAAATCCACCAGATGCGCACCGATATATTTAAGCCTGTGCACGACCATATCGGCCAGGGGCGGCATCCGCGTGACGTCCGGATCTTACCGAAATCGCGGGACTTTCATTAAATCATCCCTTGCTGGTGGCGGGATGCCGGTTGCCGCCACCCTCCGGTCATCAATTGCAGAATGCTGGCAATCCAGACGCGACCTGGCCCTTCGCTGGGTCATACAAAAAATCCCTCCCCGCAGGTGCGGGGAGGGACCCTGAATTTAATTGAGCTTCAGCTTCAGAACTTGAAGTTGGCGCCCAGATAGAAGCGACGGCCCATCACGTCATAATAAGACGCGTTGTAGCTGCCGCCAGCAAGGTTGCCAGCCGATGGGGCGGTGTTCACGCCGAACAGGGGCGGAGCCTTGTTGAACAGATTGTCCACACCGAAGCGGAACGACACATCGCGGGTAGCCTTGACGCTGGCGTTCAGGTTGAACAGATCATACGCGCCCGCGCCTGCAATAGCGGTCGTGGGGATGATCGCCGCCGTTTCTGTGCGCACCTTGGGCAGGTGACGCCACTGGAGGGCCAGATTGACCGGGCCAACCGAGTAACCGAACGTGGTGAACAGCTTCCAGCGGAATGCACCGCCGTCGAGGCCATTTTGCGTCGGGCCGGTCGTGCCGACATATTCCACCAGCGGCAATGCGCTCAGCTCAACCGACTTCATCGAGAGGACGTAGTTGAGGACACTGTTCACCGTGAACTGACCCGGACCGATATCCTTCGCCCAGTCGAGCTGGAAGTCGAGGCCGGACGTCTGGAAACGGCCGCTGTTCAGATAGGTCAGTGACAGATTGCCCAGTGCGCCGCTCGCGTTGCGGGCAACAGCCTGACATGCGTTGGAGTTGGCATCCAGCGTCGGATTGAAGAGTGTGTCGAAGCACTGACGCTGCACAATGTCAGCCGTCTGCGCGCCGATCGCATCCTTCACCTTGATGCTGTAGAAGTCGACTGCGAGACGCAGACGATTGAGCCAAGCCGAGTCAAACGGCGAGCTGATCACTGCACCGAGCGTCCAGGTGTCGGCAACTTCCGGCTTCAGGTTCGCATTACCCGTCAGCGTCGGGAACACGAAGGCTGCGCCCTGGCCCTGCGTGCCAGTATAGTAGGTGTTGGTTGCATCAGGGCCTGCACGATCCATCAGGGTGGTGCAGAGCGTCTTGACATTCGCAGCATTGGCCGCGTTGTTACCCACAGCGGTCGGGTTGGCCGACCATGCCAGACCGTTCAGCTCCGAGCAGACGTCGCCACCGGATGCCGATGCGAAGGTCTGCTGCGCCGCGAGGAACAGCTCCGCAATGTTCGGCGCCCGCTCAGCGCGGTTGTAGCCACCACGGAAACGCAGCCAGTTGGTCACTTCCCAGGTGCCGAGCGCCTTGTAGGTGTAGCTCGTGCCGGTCGTGTTGTAGTCGGAGATACGACCACCCAGCTCAAGCTCAAGGCTGCGGATGCCCGGAATGTCCTTGAGGACCGGGATCAGCAACTCGCCATAGACTTCCTTCGCCGTGATGCGGCCCTTCGAGTTGCCCGACGGATAAAGACCGAGAACCTGGTCGTTAAACATCGAACCCTGGGTCACATAGGCGTCGTTGTCGAAGTGATAATTGTTGTGGCGATAGCTGGCGCCGATCGCCGCGCTGACGTTGCCAGCGGGCAGAGCGAAGAGCGAACCCTGCGCATCGAATTCCCAGACCGACTGCTGCATGACCGCACGGGTCTTCAGGTTGGTCGAGACCGCGTCGAGGCAATCCTGGCTGATCTTGCCACCGTTGAGGTAGTCGAACGGATTGATGCCGCTCGTGCAGCTTGCAGTCGCACCGGCAAAGCCGAAGTCCGGCGCGCCATCATTGCCCTTGGCCGAGAAACCAGCGCCCCAGTTGGGAGCCTGCATCACCGTGCGCAGACGCTGCAAGGAAACGAAACCGGTCTGCATGACGTTGGTTTCCGACTCGCCCTGCTGGCCGAACAGCGACCAGGTCCAGTCCGTGCCCGGCACCTTGCCGTCGAGGCCGACGGTCAGGTTGTAGGTGAACACGTCGGTGTGCGATTCGCGGTTGAACGGCAGCATCGCGCGCAATGCATAGGGGTCTGCCGCGCCGGAAACGATCGGTTGCGTCGGATCCGGATTCGCGAGTGTGGGCTCAATGTAGCCCGCCTCACCCGGCCTAGCGAAACGCGTGCGCGAGTCGAGGATGGTCTGGAGGCTGGCAGGAATGTCACGCCCGTCATTGGGGGTGATGACGTTCCAGCCGTTCGTGATCGGGCCGGGCTCCTGGATGGTCGAGGTGCTGACCTTGCTGAACGTCGCGTCAGCGAAGACGCTCACCCAGTCGTTGATCTCGTAATTGCCGCGTGCGTACACATTGTAACGCTCGAGGGGCAGGACCAGAAGATTGTCGGTGAAGTTGGCACCGAGCTGGCCATTGGAGAGCAGCTTGTAGTTATAGCCGTCCACGACCTTGTTGGCCGCCGTGCCATTCTTGCTCGCTGCATCAAAGCCGGAGAAGACCGAACCGTCGGGGTTGACGAACACGGTGGCGCCGGCGCCGCCGTTCGCCCAAGTTGTCACGCCCATGGCGTTGTTAAGGGCGGCGGAGGACGGCAGGTTGTCGAAGCCGAGGCTTACACCGGGAAGCTGGGGGAAGAAGCCCGAGCCGCCAATGTCCGGATTCGACCACATATCGCGATACCATTTGCGGTCGCGCTGGTAGGCGGCGTTGCGGGTGTTGCTCGAGAGGGCGATGCTGATGTTGCCGCGGCCGTCTGCAAAGTTGGTACCGAGGATACCGGAAACGGTCCACTCGGTATTGTCACCGTACTGCGACGTGCCGAGCTGGGCGTCCAGGTTAAAGCCCTGGAAGTTCTTCTTCATGATGAAGTTGGTGACGCCGGCGACGGCATCTGCACCATAGGTAGACGAAGCGCCGCCCGAGATGATCTCGACGCGTTCGATAGCAGCCGACGGGATCGTGTTGATGTCCACCGCCATCGAGGCGTTGGCCGGCGTCGCGCGACGGCCGTCAATCAAAACGAGGTTGCGGTTGGCACCGATACCGCGCAGCGAGATCGTTGCAGCACCCGGGGTGTTGGTTGCGGTCGGCTGAATGTCGCCGCCAGCGGTCGGCAGCTTCGTGGTCGACGAGAACTGTGGCAGCTTGTTCAGGTTGGTTTCAAGCGCGGAACTCGTCGAGTTCTGGAGCAGGTCGGTGCCCACGGTCTGAATCGGGCTGTTGGCCTGATAGTCGCGGCGCACAATGCGCGAACCGGTGATGACGATGGCTTCCGGTTCAGCTGCAGCCTGGTCGTCCTGCTGCACGTCCTGTGCATAAGCGGGGGCAACCAGCACAAGGCCGACACCGACGCTGCTGGCGAAAAGCGCCGTCTTTAGGGACTGGCCAAATGTGCGGCCGGTCTTGAGAGAGGTATTCATATGGAAATAATCTCCAGTCCTGATGTTCCAACGGACAGGCGGTTGAGGGCCGATGCTGTCCAAACTGTTTTGTTCTTGGGTCCATTCAGGACCGGGTTGTGCCTCCGTCACGCCGCCACCCAATCCAGGGTGAGCCGGAAGGACCTTGCCTGCCGCAGCCGAGGCACCATCGGGGGGAGGGCGCAAAAGGGCTGCGCCGCCAGAATGAGCTGGCGAAGGTCAGCGAGAAGAGGAAGTCGAGGGAGGGAGTGCTGTTACTACTTGCTTGAAGCGCGCGGACGTCTAGCGCCGGGCGTCGTGAGCAATGGTGTCCAATCCTCCGAATATTCTTAGCAAAGGAAAAATGAGCGCAGCACTCATTTCACCGCTAATCAGTATAGAGCTATTGGGGAAGCCCCCTAGAACGTCTCGGAAAGGCTTGTCCAGCCATAGCGGTTGGATTGCGATTCAGCGGTGGAGAACTGTGGCTAAAATGACGCATTCTCTGATCTTGCATGAACATAGGATGACAGCGGGAGGTTGGGTTTGAGCGAGTTTGTAATAGATCAATTATAAAACAATAGATTATGACGGAGTCCGGTGGATGGGCGGAAACAGAGAATAACGTTGAATCGTGGTTTTTTTGGCGCAGGGTGATTGTGGGAGCTGCCGCTCATCTAAGCGAAATGATCCAGAATGGTCGTAACCCGCTTTTGCGCTGAAGCGCTGAACCGACCGGACGACGGTGGTGCTTCCTTGATTTTGTGAGGCACTATTGGGCTGTCTGGGGCGAGTGATTGACGGCGTGGCAGAATGCATCAAACAACGCCGGAGGGGGCAACACGGCGCCACCGAAAGAACCGAACACGTCAACCGCATGGCAGATCGCTGAAGGCTGCGGGGGCAGTGGCAGATCAATTTGCTGGAGAGCCCAAGTTGCCTTCCAGTATGATGTCATGCGCTGCCGAGAGCGCTTGCTCTCCCGCCAAGCTTTGGATAGGCGCACAAGATGGTCGGTATTGTTCCGGCGTGGACAGGTGGCCGAGTGGTTTAAGGCAGCGGTCTTGAAAACCGCCGTGGGTGCAAGCTCACCGTGGGTTCGAATCCCACCCTGTCCGCCACGAGGTTCGTGGCTAGCTGGCGCCCAACGACGCAGGGTGACCGGCGAGCGCGAATTGCCCCGACAGATTATCCGAGCCGCCATCATATGGCATGTGGTGCTGTTCGCAGCAGGGCGGTGGATGACGGCTTGGCACCTGTCCCGCATTGTCAGAGGTGAGGCGCCGTGCGCGGAACCATGATCGGGTCTGGGCGTGTGTGGGAGCGGCTCGTCGGCGGCCAGATCAGTCAGCGCGTCTTGATGGGCCAGCTTGGTATCAGGGCCATGGTGGAAACGAGGCGGTCGAGCGCCTGTCCCAGCAGCTCATGGCTCGTCCTGTGGTTCGGGTGGCCCATTGTCCACAGCAGGACATAGGGAGTGAGGATGCGAGCGGTGGGCTATGGCGGAGCTGGCACGCATCGCCATTCCCGTCGCGGCTATGCGTCGTTCTGCACATGATTGGGGCTATTGCCTCGCCCCTGCGTGAGCGCGCAATTGATTTGAAGGGGGAGGGGGCGCCAGCGTTGGGGCGTTTCAAGGTGCCGCGCGTCTGGCCGATGAAAAAAGGGAGGCAGTTTCCTGCCCCCCTCTTTATTCGATCAGAATGGTCAGGCGAAGCTGACGGCCACTTTCCGGCGACGCATCGAGAAGCCGACGAGCGCGAGGCCGCCGATCATCATTGCCCATGTCGCAGGCTCAGGAACGGCTGCTGCGGTGATGCTCACACCATCCAGCAAAAGATCCTTCGCAGGCGTCTGGCCAGCGATGAAGTTGAAGTTCAGCAGGTAGAGGCTGCTCGTGACCGGGGCAGTGAACGTATAGGTGTAGGGTGTCCACACGCCGACCGGAACATCCGTCTGGCTGCTGCTATTGATCCTGGTGTCGCCCAGGAGCAGGCCGAACGTATTCGTGAAAGCAAAGAAGTTCGGATTGTTCGCGCCCGATTCAGTCGCAAAGAGCGCAAAGCTCAGCGTATATTCCGTTCCACCTTGAAGCGTGACGAATTGCGACAGATTCTGGATTGCCCTGTCATCGACGAAATAAGCGGCATGGCCACCATCATAAGATGGCACAATGTCGCCATAACCCGTGCTGTCGGCAACACCATTGGTGATCACGGTTGTGATGCCCTGGCCGGGCGTGGTGCCGACCCCATCAAGGACGGTCCAATGGTTCAGTCCGTCCTCAAAGCTGCCGTTAAGCACAATCGCGGCTGACGCGCTGGTCGCGGAACCAGCGACCAACACGGACGCGATTGCAATGTGTTTCAATAGCTTTCTCATGATTCTTCTCCCACAATTCCCACTGGAAGGTAACAGGAGAATGCGGGTAAACGCAATTAACGAAATGTTAAATATTATCCCGTTCTGAGACAGCGACGTGACGCTGGCACCGCCGGATCTCCCACTCTGCCATCCTTGGGAAACGGGGACTTCCGGCCGGGCACGTTCATGGCGTTTCTCGGTTCAAACGGGGCGTTTTCACATGACTTTTGGGGCCGCGAAGGGGTGGGCCGGCCGGCTCGCGCATTTGGGATCATCGTCCGTCGTTTCTCCGGGCGACCATGTCAGCGCAGATCATGCCGGCAGCGATCGACCGGGCCAAAGATATGGGCAGGAGTTCCCCGGGACAGACTGAGGGAGCGGGCTGTGCGGTCAATGTCTGGCGCGACCGCCAACCGCTGACGCGGCCGCGCCGGCGTGCGCCTGCGGGCGGTTCTCGTCAGGGCCTGTCAGGGCAGCGCATAGGCGACGACCTCGTCGCCGATCGGTGTTTCCATGAAATGGTGGCCGCCGGCATAGATGACGACATATTGCTTGCCGTTCATTTCATACGTCATCGGTGTCGCCTGACCGCCGGCCGGCAGCACGTCTTCCCAGACGGTCTTGCCGGTACGCAGATCGATCGCGCGGATCAGATTGTCGGTAGCCGCGGCGATGAAGATGAGGCCGCTCGCGGTGACGACCGCGCCACCATTATTGGGCGTGCCGATGGCGATTGGCAGCATTGAGGGAATGCCGAACGGACCATTGGTGCGCGCCGAGCCAAACGGGCGGTCCCAGATCGTCTTGCCGGTCGCCAGATCGATGGCGCGAATGCCGCCATAGGGCGGCTGTTTGCAGAGCATGCCGGTGCCATTCGCACCGAGCGGCCAGAATTTGTTGCGCCAGCCGGCATTGACGTCGATCGCATAGGGTGTGTTGGCCTGCGGATCGCCGGCCCCCTCGGCGCCGCCAATCTTGCCGCGCGCCTGATCGCGGGGGAACCAGCCGAGCTTGTTGGCTTCGGCGCGCGGGACGAGGCGCAGATGGTTGGGCATGTCGTTATAATTGGCGACGATGACGCCGCGGCGCGGATCGACGGCGATGCCGCCCCAGTCCGTGCCGCCATTATAGCCCGGATATTCGATGGTATATTTATCGTCTTCCGGCGGGGTGAAGAAGCCCTTGTAGATGGCCTTGCGGAACTGGATGCGGCAGATCATCTGGTCGATGGGGGACATGCCCCACATGTCCCGTTCGGTAAGGTCGGGTTTGCGCAGACTATGCCATTGCGAGATGATCTGCGTGGGCGAGCGTTGCTCTGGCTCGACGCCGGTCACCGGTGCCTTGATCGTGGCGATGGGGGTCAAGGGCCGCCCGGTCCGCCGATCAAGCACATAGATATCTCCCTGCTTGGATGGCAGCACCAGGGCTGGCACCGGGCCGCCGGCGGTGGGATAATCGATCAGCGTGGCCTGCGCACCCAGATCATAATCCCAGACATCCTTCTTGACCGTCTGAAAATGCCAGCGTGGCTTGCCCGTGGTGACATCGAGCGCGACCAGCGAGGAGGAATAGTCATTTTCGGGCGGGCGGCGCAGCGCGGAATAATAATCCGCTGCGCTGTTGCCCATCGGCAGGTAGACGAGGCCGAGCTGCTCGTCGCCAGACGCGATCGTCCACATATTCGGCGTGCCGCGGGCCCAAGTCTTGCCGGGCGGGGGATAGCCGGTCCAGTCCGGGTTCATCATGTCCCAAGCCCAGCTCAGCTTGCCGGTGACGGCATCGAAGCCACGGATCACGCCCGAAGGGGCCCAGCGATCCTGCCCGTCCAGCACTTGGTGACCGGTCACGACCACGCCGCGCACGATGGTGGGCGGCGAGTTGATCGAGACATAGCCCGGCGGGGTGTCGCCCATGCCGATCTTGGTGTCGACTTGCCCATTGGTGCCGAAATCCTGACAGGGCCGGCCGGTGCGGGCATCGAGCGCGAACAGGCGGGCATCCAGCGTGCCGAAGATGATGCGGGTGGCGCAGGCCTGATCTGCCGGCGCGTCGGGCACGGCATAATAGCTCACGCCCCGACAGGCGGCGGTATAGGGGATGGCATCATCCGACACTTTGGGGTCGAACCGCCAGCGCTGCTTGCCCGAGGCCGGATCGAGCGACAGCACCATATTTTTGGGCGTGCAGACATAGAGGCTGTCACCGACCTTGAGCGGGGTGCTCTCGGCGCCATAGGTTTTGCCGATCATCGGGGAGGACGGCAGGTCGCCGGTGTGGATCAGCCAGGCCCGCTCCAGTTTGCCGACATTGGCCGGCGTGATCTGGGCAAGCGGGGAATAGCGTCGGGCCGCGTAAGAGCCGCCATAGGCTGGCCAGTCCTGCCCCGCCTGCATCAGCGCGGGGTCGGTCATCGCCATGCGGTCGCCGGGCAGGTGCATGGACGGGGTGGGGCTGTTGAGCCAGCCGAGCGTGAGGCCGCTCACGAGAAACAGCGCCGCGATCAGGCCGCTGGCGCCGAGCGCGAGCCGCCAGCGATGGGCATGGCGGGAGAGCGAGGCCATCGCCATCAGCACGGCGACCAGCAGGACGAGCGGCGCAATCACGCGCGGCACCAGCGCCCAGCCATTGGTGCCGGCCTCCCACAAGGCCCATAATAAGGTGAAGAAGAAGATGGCGATGTAGAGCCAGCCGCCGAGCAGCAGGCCGCGCATCAGCAGCAGGCCGGAGACCAGCATGGCCGCGCCGGTGATGAGATAATAGAGCGAGCCGCCAAGCGCTGCGAGCCAGATGCCGCCGATGAGCAGGACCAGGCCGATGAACGCGACGATGAATCCGATGATCAGGGCCGGATAGCCGGCCGGGAAAATCTGCCTCACTCTGTTCATCGCACGCCCCTTCCTTCGTGGATGCCGCTCCCGGCTGTTAGAGAGGGAATTCACGGGGCGATGAAACGTTCCGGCAGGGCCGTCAGGAGGTGCGCGCCGGGGCCATCCTGCGCGAGCGCATCCTGCGGGTTGCGCAGTGGGCAGTCCTGCAGCGAGAGGCAGCCGCAGCCGATGCAGCCTTCGAGCTCGTCGCGCAGTTGCACAAGGCTGGCGATGCGCTCTTCCAGCATCCGTTGCCAGGCCTGGCTCAGGTCGCGCCAGTCATCGGCGGTGACGGGGCCGGCGGGGAGCCGATCAAGAAACTTCCGGACTATTGAAAGCGGTATCCCCGCGCGGTGGGCAATGCGGATGATGGCGATGCGGCGCAGGATGCCGCGCGGATAACGCCGCTGGTTGCCGGACGAGCGCCAGCCGGTGATCAGTCCCTTGCGTTCGTAGAAATGCAGCGTGGAAACGGGCAGGCCGCTGCGTTTCGCGACCTCGCCCACGGAGAGTGGCTGCCCGCTGTCGATCGTCATGCGTTCCCCTTGACCTCAACTAAGGTTGAGGTCCTATTAGGCGAGTCGGTTCGCTCCGGCAAGCGCGCCGGGGCCGGGGGCGTGCGTGAAGGGGGCGGCATGTTTGTGATATTTTTCAGTGAGTTGTTCTGGTCTCCCTGTGGCGGCGATGCGCCGACCGGGGGGCGCGCGAACCGGGCGGTCTTGCCAGCGCGGCAGGCTGTGGATAAGGAAGCGGCGCCGAAAACAGAGTTGCAGGGTGGTGTCTCCTGCGCTGACCTCAGGGTCGGTTCTGCCCGTCCGCGGCGTCAACCTGAACGAAGGTTCGGGAGGACGCACGTGGCAAGCCGGCTTGGCTCACCTGTGTGTTCTTCCGCGAATGAGGAAGACGTGGTGATGTTGTTCAGCCCGATGATGATGCCGGTCCATGCGGAGAGAGCCGCATGAGCACGCCCTATGATGCCGCGCCCGATGAACGCGCGACGCAGGACGGAGCCGGCCGGGCGCAGCGGCGCACGATCATCCTCACCCTCGCTGTGCTGGCGATCCTGCTGGGCGGTCTGTTCCTGTGGCGCTATGTGCGCGCGGGCTCCGCGCAGCCATGGCCGCAACAGGCCGTGCCGGTGGCGGCGATGCAGGTCGAGCCGCGCGATATGCCCGCCTCGCTCGATGCCGTTGGCACGCTGACGGCGGTGCGCGCCGTGACGCTCGCGCCGGAAGTGGCCGGGCGCGTGACCGGCATCCACTTCGAGGCCGGCGCGCGGGTGCCGATGGGCCGGCTGCTCGTCCAGCTTTATGACGAGCCCGAGCGCGCCGACCGCCGCGCCGCGATCGCACAGGCGAGCTTTGCGCAGACGCAGCTGGAGCGCTCCGAGCAGCTGGCGCCGAGCGGGGCTGAATCCCGCGAGTTGCTGCAGCAGCGCCGGTCCGAACGCGATCAGACGCTGGCCGCGGTCGGCCAGAACGATGCGCGGCTGGTCCAGAAGCAGGTGCGCGCGCCCTTTGTGGGGGTGATGGGCCTTCGCCGGGTCAATCTGGGGCAATATCTCAATCCGGGTGATGCCATTGCGACGCTGACGGCGCTGGATACGCTCTATGTCGAGTTTACCGTGCCGCAGCAGGAGCTGGGGCTGCTCAAGCCGGGCGCGACCGTGAATGTGACGAGCGACGCGTTTCCGGGGCGCAGCTTTGCCGCGCGGGTCAACGCGATCGAACCGAAAATTGGCGAGGATACGCGCAACGTGACGGTGCAGGCGATCCTGCGGAACCCGGACGAAATCCTCCGGCCGGGCATGTATGTCACCGCATCCCTGGTGCTGGCGCCGCAACGAGACGCGCTGGTGGTGCCGGTGACGGCGATCCAGACCACGGCGCAGGGCGACAATCTGGTCGTCATTCGCGGCGAGGATACGCGCAAGGGCGGCAAGGCCGAGGTGATCGCCATCCTTAGCGGGCGGCGCGTGGGCAATGAGGTGATCGTC
The DNA here is from genome assembly GCA_035555575.1 of Sphingobium sp. GTDB lineage: Bacteria > Pseudomonadota > Alphaproteobacteria > Sphingomonadales > Sphingomonadaceae > Sphingobium. The sequence continues at coordinate 139,759 of DATMGL010000020.1, read as the reverse complement.
ACCAGCGGGCTGAAGGCAGGCGATGTGGTGATTACCGAAGGCCAGCTGCGCGTGCAGCCGGGCGCACAGGTGAAGGTGACGAAGCTTGCGCCGGCATCCGGACAGGCCCCGACCGCGGCCCCGATCCCGGCGGAGAACCGCTGAGATGGCCTTTACCGATATTTTCATCCGCCGGCCGATCCTCGCCATCGTGGTCAGCCTGCTCATCCTGCTGGTGGGGCTGAGCGCGGTCTTCGGCCTGCCGATCCGCCAATATCCCAAGATGGAAAGCGCCACGATCACCATCGACACGGCCTTTCCCGGCGCCACGCAGGATGTGATGCAGGGCTTCGTCACCACGCCGATCGCGCAGGCGATCGCGACGGCCAACGGCATCGAATATCTCACCTCGACATCGAGCCAGGGGACGAGCCAGGTTTCGGCCAAGCTGGTGCTCAACGCCAATGCCGACCGCGCAATGACCGAGATTCTCGCCAAGACGCAGCAGGTCAAATATCTGCTGCCACCCGGCGTGACCGATCCGGTGATCAGCAAGATCACTGATGGCGCCTCGGCGATTCAATATGTCTCCTTTGTCAGCGATGCGCAGACGCCGCCGCAACTGGTGGATTTCGTCAATCGCGTGGCGCTGCCGCTCATCACCGGGGTCTCGGGCGTGGCGTCGGCCGATATTGGCGGCGGGGCGCCGATCGCCATGCGCATCTGGGTCGATCCGGGCAAGCTGGCCGCACGGGGACTGACCGCGAGCGATGTCGCCAGCGCGCTGCGGGCGAACAATGTGCAGGCCTCACCCGGCCAGCTCAAGGGCGCCAATACGGCGATCAACATCACCGCGGGGACCGACCTGCGCGATGTCGACGCCTTCCGCCAGATGGTGCTCAAGACTGGCGCGACCGGCCTGGTGCGGCTGGGCGACATCGCCACGGTCGAGATGGGCGGGCAGAATTATGATGCGCAATCGCTCGCCTCGGGCAAGCGCGGCATCTCCATCTCGATTTCACCGACGCCCGATGGCAACCCGCTCGACATCGTGAAGGGCGTGACCGACCTGCTGCCGGAAATCCAGCGCGTGGCGCCGCCGGGCGTGACGGTGGTCAATGATTTCGATGTTGCGCATTTCGTCAACGCCTCGATCGAGGAAGTGCGCAACACGCTGATCGAGGCGACGATCATTGTCGTCATCGTCATCTTCCTGTTTCTCGGCACGTTCCGCGCCGTGATCATTCCGGTGGTGACCATTCCGCTCTCGCTGCTGGGCACGGCGGCGCTGATGCTGGCCTTCGGCTTCTCGTTCAACCTGCTGACCCTGCTCGCGATGGTGCTGGCGATCGGGCTGGTGGTGGACGATGCGATCGTGGTCGTGGAGAATATCCACCGGCATATCGAGGAGGGGCTGGCCCCCTTCGAGGCGGCGCTGGTCGGGGCGCGGGAAATTATCGGCCCGGTCATCGCGATGACGATTACGCTGGCGGCGGTCTATGCGCCGATCGGCCTGATGGGCGGGCTGACCGGCGCGCTGTTCCGCGAGTTCGCCTTCACGCTGGCGGGTGCGGTGATGGTCTCCGGGCTGATCGCGCTCACGCTCTCGCCGATGATGAGCGGCGCATTGCTGCAGAGCAAGCAGGGCGCGGGCAGGCTCTCGCGCATGGTCGAGCATAATATGCACGGACTGACCGGGCGCTATTCCCGGCTGCTCGACAAGACGCTGGCCGCGCGGCCGGCCGTGCTGATCGTAGGCGGGGTGATCCTGTGCGCGATCGTCGTGCTGTTTACCGGGGCCAAGCGCGAACTCGCGCCGCAGGAGGATATGGGCTATGTTTTCGTCCAGACCAAGGCGCCGCAATATGCCAATGTCGACTATACGGCGCGGTTCAATGCCGAGGTGGGCCAGATTTTTGCCTCGCTGCCGGAGTTCCAGTCGAGCTGGTTTTCGACCGGGGGTGGGCGGGGCGCCAATAGCGGCTTTGGCGGCGTGGTGCTCTCCGAATGGTCGCAGCGCACGCGCAGTGCCGATGAGATTCAGGCCGAGCTGGGCGCGCGCGCGGGCGCGGTGACCGGGGTTTATGCCACCGCCTTTCAGGATAGTCCGCTGCCCGCCGGGAGCGGGGGGCTGCCGGTGCAGATGGTGATCCGCTCGGCCGATGACTTTCCGCAAATCTACCAGACGCTGGAAGGCATCAAGGGCGCGGCGTGGGGCAGCGGGCTGTTCGCCTTTGTCGACAGCGATCTGGCCTTTGACAGCCCGGAGGCGCATATCGTCATCGACCGCGCCAAGGCCGGCGAGCTGGGCGTGACCATGGCCGAGATCGCCGACACGCTGGCAGTGCTGGTGGGCGAGAATTACGTCAATCGCTTCAACTGGCACGACCGTTCCTATGATGTGATCGCGCAGGTGCCGCAGGACAAGCGGCTGACGCCGGACAATCTGGGGCAGTTCTACGTGCGGGCCGCCTCGGGCGCGCTGGTGCCGCTGGCGACGGTCGCCCATGTCGAGATGCGGCCGCAGCCCAACAAGCTGCCGCAGTTCAACCAGATGAACGCCGCGACGCTCTCCGCCGTGATGGCGCCCGGCGTGACGATGGGCCAGGCAGTGGATTTTCTGCAGAGCCAAGAGCTGCCGGCGGGGATGACGGTCGACTGGCTCTCCAACAGCCGGCAATATGTGCATGAGGGCAACCGGCTGACGGTCTCCTTCGGCTTTGCGCTGGTGGTGATTTTTCTGGTGCTGGCCGCGCAGTTCGAGAGCTTCCGTGATCCGCTGGTGATCCTGGTGACGGTGCCGCTGGCGGTCTGCGGGGCGCTGGTGCCGCTGTATCTCGGCTTCACCACGCTCAATATCTATACCCAGATCGGGCTGGTGACGCTGATCGGGCTCATCTCCAAACATGGCATTTTGATGGTGTCCTTCGCCAATGACATGCAGCGCCACGAGGGCGTGAGCCGGATCGACGCGATCCGCCATGCCGCCGCCGTGCGGATGCGGCCGGTGCTGATGACCACCGCCGCGATGGTGGCCGGGCTGGTGCCGCTGCTGTTCGCCGGCGGGGCGGGGGCGGCGAGCCGCTTTGCCATCGGCATCGTGGTGGTGATGGGCATGCTGATCGGCACATTGTTCACATTGTTCGTGCTGCCGACCGTCTACAGCCTGATCGCGGGGGATCACCGCGTGAAGACACCGCAGTCTGCCGCCGAGGGAGGACTGGCCCATGCGTAGGATGCAGCGCTTGCCGCTGGTGCTGACCTTGCTGGCCTCGGCCTGCGCGGCGGGACCGGACTATGTGCCGCCGCAGCCGCCGTCGCTGGCGGGGGAGGCCTTTGTCACGCGTGAGGCAGCGTTCGATGCTGCCAATCCATTGCCGGACGACTGGTGGCGCCTCTATCGCGATCCGGTGCTGGACGGGCTGATCGCGCAGGCCTTTGCGGCCAATGCCGATCTGCGCGTGGCGGCGGCCAATCTCGCCCGCGCGCAGGCGGTGCTGCAGGAATCGCGCGCGGGGCGGTTGCCATCGACCGACCTGGAGGGCGGGGTCAGCTATGGCGATGCCATTCCGGGCGGGGGCAGCGCGGGCCCGGCGGAATGGTCGAGCAATGCGGGGTTGTCGCTGGCGTGGGAGGTCGATCTGTTCGGGCGGGTCGGCCGCGCGATCACGGTGGCGCGAGCGGATGCCGAGGCGGTGGCGGCCGCGCGCGACGGCGTGCGGGTGACCGTCGCGGCCGAGGTGACGCGGGCTTATCTCAATGCCTGCGCGGGGGCGTTTGCACTCGATGTCGCGCGGCGATCCTATGCGACGAGCAGCGAGACCGAGCAGCTCGTCAGCGCGCAGGAACGGGCGGGATCGGCGGCGCTGCTGGATGTCGAGCGGGCGCGCGCGGCGGCGGCCACGGCGCGCGCGGCGATCCCGGCGCTGGACGGGCAGCGGCGCGTGGCCCTGTTCGAGCTGGCAGCGCTGCTGGGCGGCACGCCGGCCGACGTGCCGGACGCGGCGCGCGCTTGCACGGCTGCGCCCGAGCCGGTGATGGCGCTGCCGGTGGGCGATGGCGCGGCCTTGCTGCGGCGGCGGCCCGATCTGCGGCAGGCGGAGCGCCAGCTGGCGGCCGATACGGCGCGGATCGGCGTGGCGACGGCAGAGTTGTATCCGAGGATCAGCCTTGGCGGATCGGGCAATTTTTTCCGCAACGATCAGGTGAGGGGGAGCGATTCCTTCTCCTTCTCGCTCGGGCCGCTTATCTCCTGGAGTTTCCCCAATGTCGCCGTGGCGCGGGCGCGGCTGCGGGAGGCGCAGGCGCAAGGCGCGGCCTCGCTCGCGCGCTTTGACGGGCAGGTGGTGACGGCGCTCAAGGAGGTCGAGCAGGCGCTGACGATCGTCGCCACCGAACAGGCGCGGCTCGATGCCCTGCACGAGGCGCAGGCGCGCTCGGAGGCGGCCTATCGACTGGCGGAACTGCGCTATCGCGCCGGGTCGATCGGGCAGCTCGACCTGCTGGCGACGCAGGCGGACCTGCTGACTGCGCGCGCGGCCTATGCCGCCGCGCTCCAGAGCCTCTCCTCGGCGCGGGTGGATCTGTTCAAGGCGCTCGGCGGGGGCTGGCAGGCGGCGGCACAGGCAGAGCGATAAGCGGCAACCGGGTTGCAGTGCTGCTGTCGGACGGAGGAACGGGGCACTGTCGCGCGAGAGAGCTCATCCTCGGTTGGGCGGTCCGTGCGCGATGGTGCCGGAGGTCTGGTCCCTTGGGTGGTTGCGACGGCTCAAAGGCTGGGCCGGGATGGCCTGTCAGGGTGAGGTCGGCCGGCGCGATGGAGGGGCGACGCCCCTGACGATCCATCGTCGCAGGGGGACCGTCCTTGCTGTGCGCGACAGGACCGGGCGTCGTGGCGGTAAACTCGTCCACTGTCTCATCATAGCCGCGATTTTTCGCTGAAAACTATGTTATTGACTAAGTCAAATATATCGCTCATGGCTGTTTTCCACACATGGTCGGCCTTGCTGGATCGCCCGGTTCGCGAAGCAGGGAGGGGCATTGTGGAGAGACGGGCAAGTTTGCTGGCTTGTCGAAAAAAACAGGATGAAGCAGAGGGCCAGACGACCTGTCATCAGACGGGGGCTGGCTTGCGATCAGGCGTGGAGAGGTTCGATTGCTGGCACTCTATCATTTCGGTCCAATCGCAAACTCCCTCACGCCGCTTTTGTGCATGATCGAGAAATCGCTGGCGTTTGACGACCGGTTTCTCAGCTCGCGACGCTGGGAGCACCATGCGCCGGCCTTTCTGGCGATCAACCCGGACGGAAAGGTGCCCATTCTCCTCCATGACGGGAAGGTCGTGGCGGAATCCACGGTCATCAATGAGTATCTGGAAGAGGTCTTCCCTGAGGTATCGCTGCGTCCGGCGGATGCATGGGGCCGCGCACAGGTCCGTATCTGGACCAAATTCGTGGACGAATATCTGTGCCCGGCGCTGACCGTGATCGGCGCGCATAATGCGTCTTCTTTCGCGAGCAGCATCGACAAGGGCGAAATGCGCACGATATTGGAGCGCATTCCAGACCCGGAAATCCAGAAGAAATGGGCGATTATATCCAGTGGCGGCTTTACGCCGGAGCAGCTGGAGGATGCGCGGGCGCGGCTCGGTCACGCCGTTTCGCAGATGGAAGCGCAGCTCGCGCAGAATGGCGACTGGTTCGCGGGCGATGATTATTCGCTCGCCGATATCAAGATGTTCTCGATGGCGCCGGGGATCGAGCGTGTGGCGCCGGACCTGTGCAACAAGACGGCCTCCCCCCATGTCCATGGCTGGCTGCGGCGGGTGGAGGCTCGTCCGGCCGTGAAGGCAATGTTGGCCCGCGTTTATCCGCGCTGAGGGTGATGATCCGGGGCGGGACGGCTGCCCCATCGCCGCGCCGCCGGTTTGCTACATCCTGCGCCACGCGAGCATGGCCCCGCAGATGAGCACGGCGGCGGCGGCGTAGAGATGCAGGCCGGCGGGGGCCGAGCCATGACCCGGGCCGATGGCGAATGCGAAAATCTGCGTGAACATGATCGGTGCCAATAGCCCGGCGAGAGCCTGAGCGCCGGCGACCGTGCCCTGAAGCCGGCCTTGCTCATCATGCGCGACGGACTGGGTGAGGCGCGACTGGATCGCGGGTGTGACGAGCCCGGCCAGTGCATAGAATGGCGTGCGACGGGGAACAGCGCGCCGCGCGGGGCGCTGGCGAAAATCAGGAAGCCGAGCGCCACGCTGGCATAGCCGGTCACCGCTGCTGCCCGCTCGCCGAAACGACCGACGAAACGGCGCACGAGTAGCGACTGCACGAGCAGATGCGCGGTGCCGGCAAAGGTGAGATAGATGCCGACCGTGGCCGAGGACCAGCCGAAGCGATAATCCGTATAGAGAACGAGCGTGGCGGGCAGGCAGGTGGCGGCCATCATCATCATCATGAGGACGGGCAGCAGGCTGCGCGCGCGGGTTGTCAGCAAGAAGGCGGAAGCTGCTCCAGATATTGGCGCGCGCGAGGGTGAAGCGCACGCGTCGCTCGACCGGGAGCGATTCAGGCAGAAGGACAGTGCCGTAGAGCGCCATGGCGAAACACAGGCCGGCGGAGACCCAGAAGGGCAGGCGCGGATCGATATTGCCGAGCAATCCCCTAATGGCGGGACCGGCCAGAAAGCCGATGGCAAAGGCCGCGCCGATCCAGCCATAGGCCCCGGCGCGCTCCTCCGGCGCGATGGAATCGGCGATATAGGCGTTGACGGCGAGCGCGGACGCGGAGGTGACGCCGGCGATGACCCGGCCGATCAGCAGCCAGCCCACGCTCGGTGCGAACCCCATGAGGAGGTAATCCGCCGCGAGCCCGAAGGCGGAGATGAGGATCACCCGGCGCCGCCCGAACGCATCGGACAGGGCGCCCAGCACGGGCGCGGCGAGAAATTGCGCAATGGCGAAGATGGCCGCGAATTCACCGACATAGGCGGCGGCATGCTCGGTATCGCCGGTGAACTCCTTCACCAGCATCGGCAGCACCGGCACGATGATCATCGAGGCCATGGAGTTGAGCAGCGACACCACCGCGATGAGCGCGACGGCGCGGCGGGAGGCGAAGGACATGCCGCGATATTTGCGGTCGGCAGCCATGGCCACGACTCTCTCTCCCGATCTGTCTAAATTGGGTGCGGTAGCCGGGAGAGCCGGCCTGGATAGAGGCGATCCGGCGCCCGTCCTGCGAGGGCCGGGCCGAGGCAGATTTTGTTATTTGACCTTATTGACTAAGTCAATAAATATAAGTAGCGTTCGTGGCAAGCGATGCGTAGCATTGCGCGGGGAGGGGCGGGCTATGCTGGAGGTTTACACCTGGGAGCCAAATGCCAATTCAGGTAAGCCGCTGTTTTTCCTTAAGGAAAAACGGGTCCCTTTCGTCCTTCATTATATCGACATGGGCAAGCGCGAGCATCTTTCGCCGGCTTTTCTGCGCATCAATCGGGACGGCACGATTCCCGCTGTCGTCCATGACGATTTCGTCATGACCGAATCCACGCCGATCATGGAATATATTGACGACGCCTTTGACGGCCCGGCGCTGCGGCCGACCGATCCTTACTGGCGTTGGCGCATGCGGCAGGTGATGCGCTACATGGACAATCAGGTGGCGCCCTCGCTGGCGATGATGGCCTCCAACCGACTGGCCGCGCCGCAATTTCAGGGGGCAGACCCTGCCGAGTTGAAGCGGGAGCTGGATAAAATCCCGCTGCCCGAGCGGCGGGCGGCATGGGAAAAGCTGATGTTCAACAGCACGCCGCCAGCCGATCTTGCAGAGTCGGTGCGCCGGGTGGGCGCGGCGATCCGATATTTCGATGCACGGCTGGACGAGACGGCATGGCTGGCGGGGCCGGAGTTTTCGCTGGCGGATATCAATGTGTTTGCGACCTTTTACGGTCTCCCGACCAGCCAGCCGGACCAGGTGAATGCGCAGACGACGCCGCATCTGTGGGACTGGCTGCGGCGCTGCCATGCGCGCGCGGGGCTGCAGCAGGCGTTTAAGCTGGGCAAGGGCTATATCGGCCAGCGCGCCGCGGAAGCGCGCAGCCTGCTCGGCGTGGCCGAGGCCGCGGCATGATCGAACTGTTTCATGGCGGGCCGGATGGTTATTCGGCCGCGGTCCTCATAACGCTGGCCGAAAAGGGACTTGCGTTTGAGAGTCAGGAGCTGGATCTGGCGGCGTTCGCGCAGCATGAGCCGGGGTTTCTGGCGATCAATGCTAGCGGGCAGGTGCCGGTGCTGCGGGATGGCGGGCGGACGTTGACCGAGAGCTTCTTCATCCTGCTCTATCTCGACGCGCGCTATCCCGAGCTGCCGCTGGGCGGGGCCGACCCGCAGGGGCGCTATGTGGTCCAGAAGTGGGGCAAATATGTGGAGACCCACATCGCGCCCAACCTCGCCCTTGTCGACTGGGCCATGCGCGGCCGGGCGCCCGGCGAGGCCGAGCGGGTGCGTCTGGCAACTCTTGCGCCCGAGCGACAGGCGCTGTGGGCGCAGGCGCTGGCGGGATTTGCCGCCGATGAGGTGGAGGCGGCCCGTGCGGCGCTCGCCAAGGCGGCCGACCGCATCGCCGAGGAGCTTGCGGGGCAGGACTGGCTGGCGGGGGCCGACTGGAGCCTCGTCGACGCCATCGTCTTTCCGCATGCCGCGCGCTTTGCGTCGCTGGGGATCGCTGTGCCTGCCGTGCTTGCCGACTGGCTGGCGCGCGCGGGGCGGCGCCCGGCTGTGCGGCAGGCGCTCGGGAGCGCAGGAAGCGTGCCCGGTGTGGCCACCATGGGGCCGGAGCGCGGGCGATGGGGATGATATATGCAGGTGTTTAAGTAAGTAGCTGACTGACTGATTAACTGACTGACTAATTGAATAGATAACTGACTGAACTAAAACAAAAAAACCCGTTGCATAAGAAGCGCGGGGCCACTGAGGAGGGATGCAATGATCAAGAGCGTTGCGCTTTGCGCGCCCGCGCGTGCCGTCTCCGCATGCAGTCTGACGGCAATCGCCGCGATGCTGCTGCCCGTTGCGGCACTTCAGGCTCAAACGACGCCAGCGGCGCAGGCCGATGCGGATAGTGGTCGGGGGATCGGCGAGATCGTCGTGACCGCGCAGTTTCGCGAGCAGAATTTGCAGGATGTGCCGATTTCCATCTCGGCCGTGAATGCCGAGCAGTTGCAGCAGCGCAGCGTCGCCAATCTGACGGACGTGGCGCGATCGGTGCCCAATGTGGAGATGCAGCAAGGCAATAGCGGCTTTGGCAGCAATACCAACCAGGCCTATATTCGCGGCCTGGGGCAGGCGGATTTCCTCGCGACCTTCGAGCCACGCGTGGGTTTCTACATCGACGATGTCTATTTCGCGACGACCTTTGGCGCGGTGTTCGACGTGCTGGATCTGGAGCGGGTCGAGGTGCTGCGCGGGCCGCAGGGGACGCTGTTCGGCCGCAACTCGGTAGGCGGGGCGATCCGCATCATCTCGCGCAAGCCGCGGGGCGACGGCAGCGGCTATCTGGAGGCGAGCTATGGCAACCTCAACCGCTATCAGGTGCGCGGCGCGGTCGACCTGGGGCTGGTCGAGGATATTCTCGCCCTGCGCCTGACCGCCAGCGCGCGGGGGCAGGATGGCTGGGTCGATCTGCTTGATTATAAATGCGACAATCCCGGGTTGGGCAACCAGCATGTCGGCGGGCTCGGGCAGGGGCCGGTCAATCAGAGCTGCAAGCGCGGCACGCTGGGGGGAAGCCGCAACTATAATCTGCGCGGCTCGCTGCGCTGGCAGCCATCGGCGGATGTCGATATCCTGCTCCAGGGCGATTATCTCAAGGAGCATAGCGAAAGCCCGCCCGAGGCGATCATCAAGACCAGCCTCAGCCTCGACAATCCGGAGACGGGCGTATCCGGCGGCAATGCGCAGGTGGGCAAGCAGCGCGCGCAGAATAACGGGCTGGCGCGCTGGCTTGAGGGCCTGGGCACCAGCTATTATGAGTTCGACGTCTCGTCGCCGGCGCTGATGCAGCAGGTCGCCGACAGCTTCGTCTCGCCCTATCCGAACAGTAGCTATGCCTCTTACGGCAATGCGCGGGTGGGGTATCAAAATCCGCCCGAGGGCCAGTTCGAGGCCTATGGCGCCTCGCTCAATCTCGACTGGAATATCTCCGAGGCACTGCAACTCACCGCGATCACCGCCTATCGCAAGTCCGAGGGCACGTTCGGCCAGAGCCTGCTGGCCGTGCCGGTGGAGGAGGTGCGTCAATCCGTTTCCAGCCGGCAGATCAGTCAGGAGATTCGCCTGCTCGGCAATGTGCTGGACGGGATGCTCGATTTCACGCTGGGCGGCTTCTACATTGACACCAAGGGCACCAATCCATCCCGCGTGCAGACCGAAGGCTTCACCAATGCGCTGGATTTCTACGGGAATGATCGCAACACGCTGAAAGCCTATGCGCTGTTCGGCGCGGTCGATCTGCACCCGATGGAGAAACTCACAATCTCCGCCGGGCTGCGTTACTCGGATGAGCGCAAGACCTATTTGTTCGACCGGGACTATTCGCCCTCCAACCTGAGCGTCATCAACTTCGTCTTTGTCGGCCGCAATCATGATACGCGGCTCAATCCGCGCGTGGCGCTGGGCTATGAGGTCAATCCCGATCTCAATCTCTACGCATCCTGGTCGACGGGCTTTACCGCCGCCGGCTTCAATGCGCGGCCGTTCGGGCCGACCTCGGTGTTCGCGCTGGACCCGGAGAATGTCCAGTCGTTTGAACTTGGCTTCAAGAGCCTGTTCCTCGATCGGCGCGTGCGGCTGAATGCCGCCGTCTATCAAACCGAGTTCGAGAATATCGTCGGCACCACGCGCGGCGACGATACCTCGCGCTGCCCCGGCGCGCCATTTTGCAACGCCAATATCGGCGATGCCCGCATCAAGGGCTTCGAGGCCGAGTTGCAGGCCCGTCCGGTGGGCGACCTCCTGCTCTCCGCCAATGTCGGCTACACGCATTTCCGCTACAAGAAGCTGGTCGCCAACGTGCAGGGGCTGACGCTGGACAGCCCCAATATGCGGGTGCCGGACTGGAATGCGAGCGGCAGCATCCAATATGACTGGAGCCTCGCAAACGGGAGCAAGCTGACGCCCCGTGTGGATGTGAGCTATCGCTCGCGCATCTATTATTCCACATCGCGCGCCAATGTCTCGGCGCAGCAGGAGCCCTTTGCGATCGTCAATGCGCGGCTGACCTATGCCATGCCGGGCGATGGCTGGTCGCTCTCCGTCGCGGCGACAAATCTATTTGATAAATTCTACTATACGACCTTGACTGATCAGCGGGAAAGCTTTGGTTTCCTGAGTGGAACGATCGCCCGGCCGCGCGAGATATTCGCAACGATCCGGCATGAATTCTAACGGTCATGCGCGCGCCTGCCAGGGCGGGCGCGGGCCGTAAGAGAAAAAAAGCCCGACAAAAGGGCGAGCAAGGGGGGCGGGGATGACAAGCGTCAGCACGAGGGAGGGCCACGCGCTTGCCGTGGCGGTGGCCGAGGGCAGAGCGGCTGAGCATAGCGGCTTCCCGCCTGCGCGGCAGGGCTGGTATGCGGTCTCGATCCTGGCGCTAACCACCACGTTCGCGCTGCTCGATCAGGGCGTTATCGGCCTGCTGATCCAGCAGATCAAACAGGACTTCACGCTGACGGATACGGAAGCCGGGCTGTTGCTTGGGCCGGCTTTCGTCATTTTCTATGCGTTTCTGGGTCTGCCGCTCTCACGCTTCGTTGATCGGTCCAACCGCACCGTGATCGTTTCGATCGGCATTTTCGTGTGGAGTGTTGCCACAGCGCTGTGCGGCCTGGCCTCCAGCTTCATGCATCTGTTCCTCGGCCGCATCATGGTGGGCGCGGGAGAGTCGATCAACGGACCGGCGAGCTACTCCATCGTCGCGGACTATTTTCCGCGCGACAAGTTGCCGCGCGCCATTGCGGCCATGCAGATCGGCTCGGTGGCGGGTGGCGGGCTCTCCATGCTGATCGGCGGCGGGATGATCTGGATCATCGCCACCGTGGGCAGTCCCGATCTGCCCCTGGTCGGCGTGTTGCGGCCCTGGCAGGTGGTGTTCATCGCGGTGGGCCTGCCCGGCGTGCTCGTCTCGCTCCTCATGCTGACGGTGAAGGAGCCGCCGCGCCATGGCTTGCGGATGGACCAACCCAAGGTGGGCTTCTGGAAAGCCATGGGCTATCTGGGCACGCATTTCGCCATTTTCGGGCCGATGTTCATCGGCCTCACGCTCGGCTCGCTGGACAATGGCAACCGCATCTGGAGCGCGGCCTTTTTCGAGCGGACCTATGGCTGGTCGCCCTCGCAATTCGGCCTTACGTCCGGCCTGTTGCAAATCTGCCTGATGCTGATCGGCCTCTATGTCGGCACGAAGCTGGTGGAGGCCATGCTCAAGCGGGGGCTGGAGGATGCGCCGTTCCGGCTGGTCATCTATTGCCGCGCGGCGGCGTTGCCCGCGGCGGTTGCCATGCCGTTGATGCCCGATCCGTGGCTGGCGCTGGCCTGTTCGGGCGTGGGTATGCTGACGCTGGGGATGAGCGGACCGTCGCTCAACGCCGTGCTCCAGATCGTGACGCCTAACCAGATACGCGGGCAGGTGACTGCGCTTTATCTGTTCATCTTCTTTGTCGTCGGTTCGGGGCTCTCGCCGCTCGTGACCGGGATGGTGACGGACTATGTGTTCACATCGCCGGACGATCTGCGCTGGTCCATTTTGCTGCTGCACATCATCTTCCTGCCGGCTGCGCTGGCGGTCACCTGTCTTGGTTGGAGGCCTTATCGCAATGAGGTCCACCGCCTGAACCAGATCGATCCGCAAACCGTTTGATGAAGAGGGAAAACCGATGAGGAAACTGCTCGCGCCGACCACTTTGGCGTCGCTGTGCGCCATGACGTTCCTCTCCGCCGGGCCGGTGTCTGCCCAGCTGGTCCAGATGGGGATGCCGCAGCCGGCATCAGCGATCCGCGCGCTGCCGGCCAATACGGTGCCGGCCGTCTCGCTGCCCTGCACGCGGGCCTGCATGGAGGATCTGGCGGACCGCTTCCTCAAGGCGCTGGCGGCGCGCAATCCGCAGGCGCTGCCGCTCGCCGGTCACATCCGCTATACGGAAATGGGGCAGGCGCTGGCGCTGGGTGACGGCCTGTGGGGCACGGCGAGCGATGTCGGCACTTATCGCCATGTGTTTGCCGATCCGCAAAGCGGCCAGATCGGCCTGTTCGCCACGATGAAGGAAAATGGCCGGCCGCTGGTGATGGGCGCACGGCTGAAGGTGGAACTGGGCCGCATCAGCGAGATGGAAGTGGTGGTCTATCGCAGCGGCACGGGCCCGGCCTGGAACGATAATGGCGTGCTGGAGCTGGACCAGATGGCCCGCCCCGAGCCGCTCTGGACCGCCGCAACGCCGCCGGCCCAGCGACTGAGCCGGCAGGAACTGGTGGCGATTGCCGACTCCTATTTCGAAAGCCTGCAAGCCAATGACGGGAAAAAACAATATCCCTTCACCGACGATTGCGATCGACTGGAAAACGGCGTCCACACGACGAATAATCCGGGAATGGTCCGCATGGGCGATATCGACATTGGCGGCATGGGGTGCCGGCAGCAGTTCGAGACCGGACTTTATGCCGTCGTCACGCGCATCCACCAGCGGCGCTTCCCGGTGGTGGATGAGGAGCGCCAGATCGTCTTCGCGCTTGGCGTGTTCGACCATGCCGGGACGATCCATGAGCTGACGACGCCAGCGGGGCAGACAGTCTCTACCGGCACGTTCAACAAGCCATCGAGCATCCTGATTACCGAGGGATTCAAGATTACGGGCAGGCGCATCCAGCGGGTCGAGGCGGTCGGCGCGAGCGTGCCCTATCATATGTATGCCGGCTGGGGAGAGCGATAAGCCCATGGCGTTGACGCAGCTGGCGGACCGCAACGCCTTCATCACCGGCGGGGCGAGCGGCATTGGCCTCGGCATGGCCAAGGCGTTCGTGCGCCAGGGCATGCGGGAGAAGTTCGACAAGATGCTTCGCTCGCTGCCGACGGCGCAGGACGACCCGGAACTGGTGAAGGATCTGGCGATGTTTACCAGCAATCCGATCTATAAGGATGATGCCTAGAGCCCGTTCCGTTCATAGGAGGCGGTTCTCACGCTTCCCGATAGATGGGGCTGCCGACGAGATTGGGGATGAGCTCCAGCGCGGTCTGTTCGCGCGCGTCATCCTGCCCGAGGGCGCGGCGGATGGCGTCGAAACGCTGCTCGACGCCTGCGCGGAATTCCGGCGCGGTGAAGATGTAGAGCGCATTGTCCCTTATGCCTTGCAGCACCAGTTCGCCGGCTTCCTCGGGTGAAGCGGTGAGGGTGGCGAGGCGAGCGCGATCCTCCTCGCTGAAGGAGAAACCGGGGCGGGGGACTGTGGCAACACGCTCCGGCGGGACGGTGAAACGCTCGGGGCGCGTCGCCTCATAATCGCGGATGTTGCTGCGCACGCCGCCGGGGCAGAAGGCGGAGACGCCGATTCCCTCCGGCGCCAACTCGGCACGCAGCGCTTCGGACAGGCCGACGACGGCGAACTTGGTCGCAACGTAGATGCCTGCGCCGCTATATTGCAGGATGCCGGCCATGGAGGCGGTGTTGACGATATGGCCGCCCTCGCCATGGCGGCGGATGCGGGGCAGGAAGAGGTGGACGCCGGCGAAGATGGCGTTGAGGTTGATGTCGACCGCCCAGTCCCAGTCCGCATAGCTCGCCTGCCCAATGCTGTGGCCAAGGCCGATACCGGCATTGTTGCAGAGGATATGGATCTTGCCGAAGGCGCTCTCGGCCTCATCGGCGGCGGCGGCATAGGCGGCGCGGTCGGTGACGTCGAGTTGCATCAGATGGACGCGCGCGGCGACGCCATCCGCCGTCAGCGTGGCCTGGGCTTCGTCGAGATGATCGCGACGCAGATCTGCGATCACCACATTCATGCCGGCGCGGGCGAAGATGCGGCCCATGCCAAGGCCAATGCCGCTGGCACCGCCGGTCACGAACGCGGTTCGCCCCTCGAAGACCTTCATCCATTCTCTCCCGTCGCCTTGCCGACGCTTTTGTCGGCAGGTGGCGACAATCTGGCGGATTGTCATTATAAGCCGCTTGTGCGTTGATTAATCCTATATTTTGACTATGTCAAAAAGGTTGGCGGTCCTGCAGAAAGGATATATGTTGAGCCACTCCACATCGACACCGGGCTTGTCAGAGAATGAGGGCCTTGCATCGCCGATGCGCGGCGTGTTCACCCACCGTATCATCAGCCTGCTCGACCTGTTGCGGCGCAGTGGCACATTGGTCCATCGACGCAGTTTCGACCTTGCGGGTATTGAGTGGCGGATCATGTCGCAGGTGGGGGATCATGCGCCGCTATCGCTCAATGATCTGGCGGAGTTGCTCAACCTCGATCGCGGGCAGGTCAGCCGTGCGGTCAAGGCGATGAAAGCGCGCGGCCTGCTGGACAGCGAGCGCCGCCCGGGCGGTCCGGCGCTCGACATCACCCTCTCGGCCGAGGGCAAGGGGCTGTATGAGCGGATGGTCGCCCTTGCCATCGAGCGGAACCAGTTTCTGGTTGGCGATATTCCCGATGACGAGATTGAGCGAGTGTCGGCGGTCCTTGATCAGGTCAAGTGCAAGGCGCAGATATTGCTCGACCGGGAGCGGGCGGCAGGCGCAGCGGAAACCGGCGCGGAAGACTGACGACAAGGTGAAGGGCGGCGGGCCTTGCTCGGCAGCGTGCTGCTGGAGAACAAGGCCGGTCAGGTCCGGGCTGTGGGCTTAGGCCGGGGCGCCGGGTCAGAAATCATATTGAAGCGTCAGGCCGATTTCACGCGGGCGGCCGCGCACTTCGCTCAGGGCGCTGCGCGGCGGGGCGGCTGGACCTGCGCCGGAGGCGGAATCCCAATAGCCGCCGCCAAAGCGCTGCGCGAAGACGGCATAGGTCGTGTCCAGCAGGTTATTGGCGAAGGCGGAGATGGTGACCGGCACCCGCTCCAGCGCAAACTGGATGCGGGCGTTGACCAGCCCATAGGCAGGCAGCATGTACGACGAATCCGTTCCTTCCGAAGGGTGGGTCGCCTGCTTGCCGACATAGGCATAGTTCAGGTTCAGCGTCGTTTTCCCGAAAGGGCGCTCCATCACATAGGTCGCGCCGACGTTGAAGCTGGGTGAGGGGGCATCGGGGTAGAGGTGCACGGTGCCGGCGGGCGGGTTTTTGAGTGTAGGATCGGTGATGCCGCCGCTCGCATCGATGGTGAAATTATGCGCGAGGGCAAGCTGCGCATCGACCTCGATGCCCTTGATCCGCACATCGCCCTGATTCTGGACGAGAATGAGAAAGCCGAGCGGGCATTGCGCGCTGCCGGCGGCGATATGGCTGAGCGAGCCGGTGCCGCAGGTGACCTGCACGGCGGCCTGCCGGTTGGTATAATCCATGATGAAGGCGGTGGGATTGAGGCGCAGGCGGCGATCGAACAGGCTGAGGCGCAGGCCGGCCTCATAGTTCACGACCTTCTCGTTGGGGATTGGCCGGATGCCCGCGCTCTGGGCAGCGCCGGTCGCCTGATTGGCGGCCGTCCAGCTTGCGATGGTATAGCTGTACTGGCCGGCCTTATAGGCTTTGGATATCGTGGCGTAGGCCATGATGTCGTCATCGAAATGATAATCGATCGTGCCGCGGTAATCGAGCGCGGTGAAGGTGTCGCCGGCATTGACAGTGGTTGACGTCGTGCCCGGTGCGGGGGTGAAGTCGCTCGCCGGGAAACGGGTCTGGAGATAATCTTTTTTATCCCATGCCTGACGCACGCCGCCGGTGATGTTCAGCCGGTCCGTTGCGTGCCAGGTGGCGCTGAGGAACAGTCCGTAGGAGTCCGAACGCTGCTCGGTGAACGTGTCGGCGATGCGGAACAGGCCGGCATCGGCATCGGGCGGCGTGCCGGGGTCGGCGGGATAGACGCTCGTTCCGCGCCGCGTCACGATATGGTTGGGCGCAAATGACTTCTCGTGAAAATAATTGGCGCCGGTCACGACGTCCAGCGCATCGCCGAACAGCGCGGCGTTGAGTTGAAGCTCCTGATAGAAGACGTTGGACGAGACGTTCTCGCCGCGGCTTTCCATGCCGAGACCTTGATAATCCGACGTGCCGCTGTGCCGCAGCTGGGCATAACCGGATACCGAACCGAGGCGGACGGTGTCACTGAGGTCAATGCCGAAATTGAGATCGACCTGCCAATAGTCGCTGGTGAGCTTCTGGTTGCAGGCCGGGTCATAATCCGGATCAAAATCATCCATCAGGCAGATGTCGGTGGTGTTGAAGGCATTTTTGACGATGCGCGGATCATTATAGGGTGCGAGTGGGGCCTGTCCGGCTGCTTTGAAGGAGTCGTTGATCCAATCGCCATAATTGCCCTGGATCCAGCCTTCGATGCCGGGGCGCATGTCGAATTCCGTCATGACGTTCGGCGTGCCGTTGGATCGCGAATTGCTGTAGAGGAAGCCCAGTGTGGCGTGGAAGCCCGAGCCCCCTTCATAGCGCGCTTGCAGGCGGCCGATCACGTCTCGCTGGGCGCCGAGCATCTCTGTGCCGCGACTGACGAAACCATCCTGATCGAGATAGGCGCCCTGCGCGTGGATCGCGAGACCCTCGCTGATCGGCAGATTGACCATGCCGACAAGATCATGGCGCTCCAGATTGCCGAGCGTGCCGCGAATATAGCCCTCCGCATGGTCGGTCGGCTGCTTGCTGAAGATGCGGATCGCGCCGCCGGTCGAATTGCGGCCGAAGAGCGTGCCCTGCGGGCCGCGCAAGATCTCGATGCGGTCGATATCCAGCACGCGGAGAACCGCGCCGCTGGTGCGCGGCATGTAGATGCCATCGATGTACAGGCCAACGCCGCGTTCGCCGGTGGTGCCGCCGCCGCCGCCAATGCCGCGAATGACGAATTGCGCGCTGTTGTTGCCGCCGCCGCGGGACGGCGTGATGCTCAGATTTGGCGTGAAGTGGGAGAGATCCTCCAGATCCTCAATGCCCTTGGCCGCCACCGTTTCCGGCGTCATCGCCACGATGGACAGCGGCGTGTCCTGAAGATTGGTCGCGCGGCGCTCCGCCGTGACGATGATGTCCGTGATGCCGTCGCTCTCGCTGTCGGTCTGGGCGTGAAGATGCGAGCCTTGCACGCCGACCAACGCCGCGCCGGCAAGGACTGTCGCCTTCAGCGTGCGAGCGCGCACAGCCGACGGATAAATCTGGCTGGCCAAGTTTCTCTCTCCCCGGTTCCCGCCATCATTGTGGCGTTTCTGGATGCCGTGCCCATGGCCGCGACAAGCCGAGTCGCTACCAGACAATGTTGA
This sequence comes from Sphingobium sp., assembly GCA_035555575.1. Lineage (GTDB taxonomy): Bacteria > Pseudomonadota > Alphaproteobacteria > Sphingomonadales > Sphingomonadaceae > Sphingobium. The sequence continues at coordinate 121,324 of DATMGL010000020.1, read as the reverse complement.
CAAAATCAAATAGCTGGTTGATCCATGAGTTGTTGATTCGACAAAGCTCTTTGTCTTTTGCAAAAGGGGGTGGCGGATCCACGGGAGAGGAGACTGGTATGACGGCGGCATGCGGAACAGCGCGGCCTGGCGGCGGACGAACAAGGTGGCGCATTGCCGCAGCCGTGACATGCGCGGCGTTCGCCTTTTCCACCGTGCAGGCACAAACGCGCGACCGGGATCGCCGGCTGACGGCCGATGAGCTGGACCAGCTCCAGCACAAGCATCCGGGGCAGGCCGGCGCGCTCGACCCGGCCAACCTCGCCAAGCCACGCCCCAAGGCGCCCTTCGACATGACCGGCACCTGGTTTGTCGACCTGAGCGAGGGCTTCAACAAATTCATGTTCGGCCCGCCCTATCCGGAATTTTATGAGGAGGGGCAAAAGGCGCTCGTCGAGGGGACGGCGGCCCGGGAGCGCGGCGAGAATTATCGGGACAGCATCGGCCAATGCTATCCGGCCGGCTTGCCCATGATCATGACGCGGGTCTGGCCGGTCATGTTTGTGCAACTGCCGACGGTCGTCTATATGGTCGCCGGCTTCACCAACAGTTTTCGCGCCATCTATCTGGATGGACGCACCCATACCGATCCTGACATTTATGTGCCGACCTATAATGGCGAGTCCATCGGTCAGTGGGAGGGCGATACGCTCGTCGTCACGAGTAAGGGGTTCGAGACCGACCATCACTGGATCGATGTGGGCATTCCGGTCAGCGAGGATCTGCAGATCATCGAACGGATCAGGATGATCAACGGCGGGAACACGCTGGAAATCGAATATATCATGACCGATCCCAAGATATGGAAAGGCGAGTGGCGCAACACGAAGCGCTGGGACCGTGTGCTGGAAAGCGACATTGGCGAAGTGGAATGCACTGAGGCGCGCAACGCCAATCTGCCCGGCACCGACCGGGGGCAGGATGCGCTTGACGACGCCGACTAGCAATAAAAGTGATGTGAAAGGAACGGACGGGATGAATTGCAAGGCCATGCTGCGCGGTGGTGCGCTGGCGCTGGGACTGGTGGCGGCATCCGCCGGGGCTCATCATAGCTTCGCCATGTTCGACCAGACCAAAACGGTGGCGCTGAAGGGCGAGGTGGTGGAGTTCCAGTGGACCAACCCCCATGCCTGGATCGAGCTGGACGTGCCCAACGCCAAGGGCGTCAAGGAGCGCTGGGGCGTCGAACTCAACAGCCCCAACAACCTCACCCGGCAAGGATGGCGGCGATCGACCCTGAAGGCGGGCGACAAGGTGACGATCACCATCAGTCCGTTGCGTAACGGCAAGAAAGGTGGCTTATTCAACACCATCGTGCTGCCGGACGGCAAGGTGCTGGGCGGTGAGCGAGCGGTGGACGGCAAAGCCATCAACGTGCCGACCGCAGACTGAAGACCGCAACCAGGGAGAGCGATCATGCAGATGACGTGGCTGGCGGGGCTCGCAATGGCATCCTGCGCGGCTACAGCAGCCGCGCATCACAGCTTCTCGATGTTCGACATGAAGAAGGATGTCACCGTGCAGGGAACGGTCACCGACTTCCGGTGGACCAATCCCCATGCCTGGATGCATGTCGATGTGGCCGAGGCCAGGGGAACCAGTGGCAATTGGGCGATCGAGATGACCAGCCCCAATAATCTGGTGAGCGTGGGCTGGCGGCGCTCTTCGCTGAAACCGGGTGACAAGGTGACCGTGACCTATCATCCACTGGTGAACGGCAAGGCAGGTGGCTCTCTCGTCCGGGTCGTCCTGCCGGATGGCAAGACGCTCGAAAATAAATGACAGATATGTGAGCAGGCGGGGAGAAGGAAAGCGATGAAATTTTGGGTCGCGCCATTGGGAGCGCTCGTGGCGGCCTGTCTCGCCGCGCCGGGCGGGGCGCAGCAATCCGCCGCACAGGCCGCAGCGGCGATGCCGCAGAATGTGGTCCCGGACAAGGTCTGGCCCGCCTCGGCGCCGCAGGTGGATTTTGCCGCGCTGCAAAAATTGCCGGACTGGCGGGGCATCTGGAGCCCGCTGCTGGCCGCCAACCCCAAACCCGAACTGCCGCAGCTCAAGGGGCGGTACAAGACGCATTATGACGACATTCAAACGCTGATAAAAAGCGGGGACCCCGAAGCACAACTGAAGGTGGAGCGCCGCTCATCCGCCTGCGAGCCGCCCGGTGTGCCGGGCATCATGACGCAGCCCTATAATCTGGAGTTTCTCTTCACGCCGGGCCGTGTCACCGTGATTCAGGAAGCCTATATGCAGGTGCGCCGGATCTTCACCGACGGGCGGCCGCTGCCAGAAGACGCGGACCCCACCTATAATGGCAGTTCGATCGGCCATTGGGAGGGCGACACGCTGGTCGTCACCACGGTTGGCCTGCGAGACGGCGGGACGATGGGGCGCTGGGGGATCACCCATAGCGACAAGGTAAAGCTGACCGAACGCATCCGCCTCGATCCGGCGGACAAGGATGTGCTGACCATCGAAAACACCTTCGAGGACCCCGAAGCGCTGCTGGCGCCATGGCATTCGGTTTATCAGTTCCGGCGTGAACGCGGCTTCGACCAGATCGAATTCGTCTGCGCGGAGAATGATCGCAACCCCATCAATGCGGAAGGCGAGGTCGAATTTATCGGCGTGGGGGACTAGCCGCCTGGCGGCTCAGGGCAGAGTGCGGATGCTCTGGCGGGTAGCCGGGGCCATGTGCAGGCGATGGGGGTCGGGGCGATGCGCGCGCCGTGGCGGGCGGTTCAGCGACGCGGGCTGAAGCGGGATGAGGCCGCTGTGTGCAGGAAGCATGCGGGATGTTGAGCGCGTGCAAGCGCACTGCGGACCCTGCGCGGTGGAGCGAGTGGCGATGGTCGGCCGAGCTCATCTGGACGGACAAGTATGGCGCCGGGTTTGCGAGGCGCCGTGGTCGCTTGTGCATGGGGTGGCGAGGGCCGGCGTTCCAGCTATCGGTTCGCTGGTTCCGGTGCTCAGCGCAATATCGGAGCGGGGAGCGGCGGCCATGATGCCCGGCCAGCCGCTCCCGCGCGGATCAGCCCTTGGGCGTCAGCTTGAGCATGCGGGCGGCGGGGCCATCTTCCAGCAGCCAGAGCGCGCCGTCGGGGCCGGTGCGGACGGAGCGGATGCGGGCGCCCATGTCCCAGCGATCCGCCTTGGTCGCGGACTCGCCGTTGAGCGCGACACGCTCCAGCGCCATGCCGGACAGACCGGGGATGAACAGCGAGTTGCGCCATGCCGGGAAGAGCGGCGCATCATAATAAGCCAGCGCGGCCGGCGCCAGTGACGGGTTCCAGAAGACCTTGGGCGGCTCATAGCCGTCGCCCGCCTTGTGATCCGGAATGTCGCTCTTGTCGTAATTGCTGCCATTGGACGCGTTGGGCCAGCCATAGTTGAGGCCCGGTTTGACGAGATTGATCTCGTCCCCGCCGAGCGGGCCCATCTCCACCTCCCACAGGCGGCCATCCCGATCGAAGGCGATGCCGGTCAGGTTGCGGTGGCCATAGGACCAGATGGCGGGGTGGTAGCCTTGGGCAGCGAGCGGATTGCCGGCGGCCGGCGTGCCATCCAGATTGAGGCGCAGCACCTTGCCGAGCGTCGATTTGGGGTCCTGCGCCGGATCGGCCTTGGCGCGCTCGCCATTGGTGAAGAAGAGATATGCATTGTCCGGCGAGAAAGCGATGCGGCCGGACCAGTGCGCCATGCTCTCAAGATAGGGTGTGGCGCGGAAGATGACCTGCATATCCCGAAGGGCCGGGGCCGCCTGATCGAGCGTGGCGGTGGCCAGCGCGACGCCATTGGTCTTGCCCTCGCCGGGTTCGGCATAGCTGAAATAGATTTTGCGGCTTGTTGCGAAATCCGGGGCCGGCACCACGTCCATCAGCGAGCCTTGACCGGTGCTGACCACGGCGGGGGTGCCGGTGACGGTCTGTTTGGCCCCGGTGGCGGGATCGAAGAGGACCATCTCGCCCTTCTTCTGGGTGACGAGCATCTTGCCGCCGGGCAGGAACGCCATGGCCCATGGCGCATCGAAACTGCCGACCGGCGTGATCTGGAAGGGGTGGGCCGCCACATCGCCCTGTTTGCCGGCGGCCGGGGCTGCACCGGCCTGGCCGGTCTGCGCGTCACCGGGGCTGGCGGCGCCGGAGCAGGCCAGCAAGGCGAGGGAGACGGTGCAGGCAAAGCCGAGCGTGCGGGCGTTCATGGCGTCAGTTCTCCATCGGATATCATGCGTGTTTGGCTGGAGGATAGCGGCAAGGCGCGAGCGAGGGTAGCGCTGAATCGGCTGACCGGTTTTGTGCCGATCGACGAGCAGGGGGCCATCTGGCGGGCTGAAAAAACTAACATTTCCGTAGATTTTTCGCCGGCAGAAAAATATTCTACCAAATCCCTTGTAAATGCCGGGCGGGGTCCCATCTATGGGCCATGGCACTTTACAAAGCTTCTTGTCCGGATGCGGGGCGCTTGACGATCCGCATCTAGCCGGATGTGCGCCTCGCCAGCGTTCATGTCCGGTGTGACCATCCGAGACGGCCACTGCGACCCGCGCCGTGCCGCGCGCCGCCAGCCTCTTCGATGCCGGGCGAACAGCTCTTCAACCAAGGCAATTTGCGCCGCGCCGGTGCATTCTGCCATGTCCATGGAGGGTCCGACATGACGACCGACTATTTCCCGACCTCGAGGCGGCCCTCGCAACTGGCAATCAGAGCCGAGGCGCTGCTCGTGCGCTACCCCCGGATCAACGACCAGGAACTGGCGAGCCTGATCGACATCTTTCCCTATGTGTCGATGCTCGACCGCGGGTTGATGTCCGCTGATGCCCGCCTGTCCGAAAAGCTCGCCGCTTTTCACCGTGATCATGGCGGCAAGATGAAAGCGCCGGAAGCCGCGCTGATCGGCCTCATCGCCTTTCCGCTGATCATGGCGGCGGGCATGCTCTGGTGGATCCTTGCCTGATCCAGCCAGATGACGGGCGGCCCGCTCGCCCGTCTCGAAAACCAGGTACCCCACGGCGCGCCGGCCTTTTGCCGGGGCGCCAGCACTGCAAAGGAAAAACAAAAAATGACCTCTGAAACTGTCTTCGCCCGTTCAGGCCCGGCCGTGACTGCCCGGCCGTCCCATCTCAATACGGCGCTCAAGGCACCCGTCGCTGTCAGCGTTGCGCTGACCAAGGCCGGGCGCGGAGTGTTCGACATGTGGGACGAGAATGACGATCTGCCCGCGCTCGCCATGATCATTCCGCTTGGCGTGCTCAGCATCTACACCATCTGGGCCGTTATCAGCTCGCTCTGACCCCCGGTTTGCCCAAGCAGGAGGTTTGGCCCCCACGGAGACCGATCCCAAGGATCGACCCCAGGGAGATGGACAGGGCCTGCCCCCTTGCCGGGCGATTATCCGCCCGCTGTGACCGGTTCGGGTGACAGCAGGCTGACCGCGGCTCAGCCGTCCGCATCCGCCACGTCTGGCGTGGGCGGATGAAGGCGCAGGCGCGTGACATGGCGGTTGTCACCCTCGACGATCTCGATGCGCCAGCCGCTTTCCTCATGGGTCACGCACTGGCCGACCTCGGGAACCTTGCCGGCGATGACGAAGGTGAGGCCGCCCAGCGTATCGACATCGGAATCGATCTCGGCGAGCTTGGGGTCGATCGTCTCGGCGACATCGTCCAGCTCCGCGCGCGCGTCCGCGTCCCACATGCCGCCCTCGAGCGGGACGAGCATGGCCTCGGGCTCCTCGTCATGCTCATCCTCGATATCGCCGACGATTTCCTCGACCAGGTCCTCGATCGTCACGAGGCCATCCGTGCCGGAATATTCATCGACCACGATGGCCAGATGGGTGCGCTTGGCGCGCATCTCGGCCAGCAGATCGAGCACGCCCATGCTCTGCGGCACATAGAGCGGCTGGCGGATCAAGCCGCGCAGCGTCTCGGGATGGGGCGCGCCATTGGCGAGAATGGCGAAGGCATCGCGAATGTGGATCATGCCGGTGATCCGGTCGAGCGTCTCGTCGAACACCGGGATGCGGCTGTGGCCGGCCTGCGCGATGAGCGCCATCAGCTCGGCGAAGCTGGCGTCCTGCGAAATGGCGATGATGTCCGCGCGCGGCACGGCGACGTCATCCACGCTATGCTCGCTGAAATGCAGCATGTTACGCAGCATCTGGCGCTCGATCGGCGCCAGATCGCCCTTGGCGGGGCGGGCGCCTTCCTGCTCGTCATATTGCTGGATGACCGTCTCCAGCTCACGCCGGAGGCTGGGTTCCGCTTCCTCACCGAACAGCAGGGCGCGCAGGCCCCGCCATATTCGGCCGCCTTCGCTGCTACTCTCGCCCTCTTTGGCGGGGGATGGCTCGGCTGTGTCGGGCATGGTCTCAGTCAGGTCCCTTGTTCGTCGATCGGGCGGGCATGGCCATGCTCGCGGTCCCCATATGGATCAGGCAGGCCCAGCGTTTCAAGCGCGCGTATTTCGAGCGCTTCCATGGCATCGGCCTCGCTGTCATGCTCATGGTCGTGACCGAGCAGGTGAAGCGTGCCATGGACGATGAGGTGGGTCGCGTGATCGGCCAGCGCGATGCCGCGCTCGCCCGCCTCGCGCGCGCAGGTTTCATGCGCCAGGATGATGTCGCCCAGCAGCACCTCGCCATCGTCCGTATTCTCGATACCGGGCAGCAGATCGGCCTGGATCATCGGGAAGGAGAGGACGTTGGTCGGCCGGTCTTTGCCGCGATAGGCGGCATTGAGCTGCTGGATCTCGGCATCGTTCGAGAGCTTGATCGAGACCTCGACACAGACCGGCTTGCCGATCAGCTCGCCATTGGGGGTCTGGCACATGGCGGCCTGCACGGCCCGCTGCGCCAGCGCATCCCAGTCGGTGCTGGCCGGCCAGTCCGGGCCGGTATCGGTGATCACCTCAAGCATCGGGGCCTTCATAGGCTTCGACGATGCGGCCGACGATGGGGTGACGCACGACGTCCGCCCGGGTGAAACGGATGGTGGCGATGCCGGGGATGCCCTCCAGCCGGCCGACCGCATCGGCGAGGCCCGAGACGCCCGGCCCCGGCAGATCGACCTGCTTGGGGTCACCGCAGACGACCATGCGGCTGCCCTCGCCAAAGCGGGTGAGGAACATCTTCATCTGCGCCTGCGTGGTGTTCTGCGCTTCATCCAGGATGATGAAGGCGTTGGCGAGGGTGCGGCCGCGCATGAAGGCGATGGGCGCGATCTCGATCTCGCCGGAGGCGATGCGGCGCTCAACCTGCTCGGCGGGGAGTGTGTCATAGAGCGCGTCGTAAAGCGGGCGCAGATAGGGGTCGACCTTCTCCTTCATGTCGCCGGGCAGGAAGCCGAGGCGCTCGCCGGCCTCGACCGCCGGGCGCGAGAGGATCAGCCGGTCCACCGAGCCGGTGATGAGCTGCGACACCGCCTGCGCGACGGCGAGATAGGTCTTGCCGGTGCCGGCCGGGCCGAGCGCGAAGATCAGCTCGTTGCTGCCCAGCGCTTCCATATAGACCGCCTGATTGGCCGAACGCGGCACGATGGTCTTCTTGCGCGTGCGGATCATCACAGTGGGCGGCGTGGCGACATTGCGGCGGATGATGCCATCCAGCGTGGGCTCGGCCGACATGGCGATGACGGCCTCGACCGCGCCGGTGTCGATGCTCTGCCCCACGTCGAGCCGGTTGTAGAGGCCGCTCAGCACATCGCGCGCGCGCGCGGCGGCGTCCGCGCTGCCCTCGATCTGGAGCTTGTTGCCCCGCGCGGAAATATAGACGCCCAGTCGATTCTCGATGGCCACCAGATTCTGGTCATATTCCCCAAACAGGGCACCGAGCAGGTCGGGCTTCTCGAACACCAGCTCAAGCCGGCCCTTGTCGCCCGGCTCGATCTGTCCATGCCGTTTAGGCATCGGGTGACTCCGCGCGGCGCGGGACGATGGTATAGGCTGTCATCGCTCGCCTCATGCCAGATGAGGCGCGGGCAGGACAAGCGGGAAGTCGCGCGGGCGATCGCCATCCGGTCCGCGCGGCGATGATGGCGCCATGATTGACTCTGCCAGGCACATACTTCTTTCTATTACAGTTGAGTCGAGCAACTATTGGAGCGTGAGATGCTGAAAATGATCGCCGGAGCCATGAGCGCCATCCTGCTGACCGGTGCGGTGCAGGCTGCGCCGCTGAACCCGACCGAGATCGTCAACCGCCATATTGGCGCCAAGGGCGATATCGACAAGATCATGGCGGATTATGCGGAGGATGCCGTGGTGCTCCAGCCCGGCCGTGCGATCGAGGGCAAGGCGGCGATCCGGGCGCTGTTCGAGAAGATGTTCCCCAGGCGCCCGGAGGGGGCGGCCGCCCCCTCCGCGAGCGGCGCTCCGGCGGCGGCGCGTCCGGCGATGAAGGTCACGCGCGTGTGGGAGGAGGGCGATGTCGGCTTCCTCACATGGGAAATGGGCGCGACCAGAACCACCGAAGAATTTCTCGTGCGGGACGGCAAGATCGTGGTGCAGGCGCTGTTCATGAGCACCGGCGCGCCGCCGGCGTCCTAGGGCGGATCGACATTCAGCCCTGACGGCCTGCAAATGGCGTCTTTCCGCGCTTCCGGTGCTCCCGTGCCGTTCGCACGCTGCGCGCCGGGACACGAAAATGCACCATTTGCAGGCCGTCAGGGCTGAATGTCGATCGGCCCTAGCGGCCGGCAGGTCGATTGGGATAGCCGCGCCTTCGCGTCGGGCGCGGGCCATGCCAGCGGTGCGGCAATATGCCGACTTCGCTCGACACGAACGGACGGGCTGTCGGCCAGGCAGGATGGGCCGGAACGATGATCGCGGGGGGCTTATCCGGCTTGCGGGGGGACCAGCGTGCCGGCGAGGCTGCGGGGGCCGGCACTGACGAGATCGACCGTGACCATGTCACCGATGCGCGCGCCCGGCGCGTCGATATGGACGGATTGCAGCCATGGCGATTTGCCGATGAGCTGGCCGGGGTGGCGGCCGCGCCGTTCCAGCAGGATCTGCGTGCGCTGGCCCACGGAGGCCTGATTGAAGGCGTGCTGATCGGCGTCGATCGCGGCCTGCAGGCGTTGCAGGCGGTCATCCATGATGGCGGGCGCGACCTGGCCATCCATCCCGGCCGCGGGCGTGCCGGGGCGCGGGGAGTATTTGAAGCTGTAGGCCTGCGCGTAACGGGTGGCGCGGATGAGATCGAGCGTCTCCTCGAACTCGGCATCCGTCTCGCCGGGGAAGCCGACGATGAAATCGCCCGAGAGCGCGATGTCCGGCCGCGCGGCGCGCACGCGCTCGATGATGCGCAGATAGGAGTCGCGGCTGTGGCTGCGGTTCATCGCCTTGAGCACCCGGTCGCTGCCGGACTGTACGGGGAGATGGAGGAACGGCATGAGGCTGGGCACATCGACATGCGCGTCGATCAGCCCCTGCGTCATGTCATTGGGGTGGCTGGTGGTGTAGCGGATGCGCGCGAGGCCGGGCAGCCGATCGAGCGCGCGGATGAGGCCGTCCAGCCCATGCGCGCGGCCGGCTTCATCCTCGCCCGCCCAGGCGTTCACATTCTGGCCGAGCAGGGTGATCTCGCACGCGCCGGCATCGATGAGGGCGCGCGCTTCATCGACGATGTCGCGCCATGGCCGGCTCACTTCCGCGCCGCGCGTATAGGGCACCACGCAATAGGTGCAAAATTTGTCGCAGCCCTCCTGCACGGTGAGGAAGGCGGCCGGGCCGACGTGACGGGCGCGGCCGGGCAGCACGTCGAACTTCGAGCGGGCCGGCATGTCGGTATCGACGGCCGGGCGACCGGCCAGCGCATCGTCGATCAGGCCGGGCAGGCGATGATAGGCCTGCGGGCCGACGACAATATCCACGCTGCTCGCGCGGCGGCCGATTTCCGCGCCTTCGGCCTGGGCGATGCAGCCCGCGACGGCGATCATCGGGCGCGTGCCATCCTCGCGCGCAAGGCGGCCAATGTCGGAATAGACCTTGTCCACCGCGCGCTCGCGAATGTGGCAGGTGTTGAGCACGACGAGATCGGCATCGAGCCCGTCGGCGGCCGGGCTCATGCCGCGCTCGCTCAGCAGTTCCGCCATGCGTTCGCCATCATAGACGTTCATCTGGCATCCGAAGGATTTGACGTGGAAGGTCCGGGGCGCTTCGGCGGGCGTTTTGGTCGGCGGCTGGCTCATGAGCGGCCCTATACCGCCGTTGGCCCGGACAAGGAAGCCGGCGGCGGCGCGGTGGTGGATTTTCCGACGCGACGGGCGCGGATGATCGTTCCGTCCGACTGTCCCAAAGCAGGATTCGCGGGGCAGCGACCACCTGTGCTAAGAGAGTGGCGATGCAGGACTTGCGCGACGAGATCTATCATCTGCAACTCGCGCGCGTGGCGCGGCAGAAGGCCGATGCCACGGATGATGCCGATATCGCGCGGCGGCTGCGTGAGGCGGCGATCAAGCATGAGCGCATGGCGCGGCGCCTCAAGGCGCAACAAGGCGGCCATCCCTAGGGCGGATCGACATTCAGCTCTGGCGGCCTGCAAGATGGCGTATTTCCACACGTCCGGTGCTCACGGGCCGTTCGCACGCTGCGCGCCGGGTCACGAAAGTCCGTCGATCGACCCTGGGGCGGGCGACGTGGCCCGGCGCTTTCCTTAACGCGCGGGGTCTTGTGCGTGAGGGGACAGCGCCTGCGAGATCCGGTCGCGCACCGTTGCGGCCAGGGTCTTGCGATCCGGCTGGGCACCGGGATCGAACGGGGCGAGCAGGCGCAGTGTGACCGTGCGCCGGCCCGGCGCGCTCAGGATGCGGCGGGCATTGGTGAGCCCGGACTCGCCATCGGGCCATACCACCAGCGCGGTGGCCGGGCCATAATCCAGCACCACCGGCTGAATGCGGATCGCCCGTGGCGGCGGGAGCAGCACGGCGAACAGCGCCGATTTGAACGGCAGCAGTGCGTGGCCGTCACCCGTCCTGCCCTCCGGGAACAAGGCAACAGGCTGGTGAGTCGCGACGGCCGTGCGCACCGCCTCGACCTGCTGCGAGACCGCGCCGCGCTCGGGGGTGACGTAGATGGTGCCATTCTGGGCCGCCAGCCATCCGATGACCGGGGCCGTGCGCACATGATCCCTGGCGATGAAGGCGCAGCCGGTGGTGCCGCCCATCACCAGAATATCGACCCAGCTCAGATGGTTGGCGATGAAGAAGACATCCTGCCGCAACGCCGGCGCGCCGGTGGCCTGCACATCGATGCCGATGGCGCGGGCGGCGCGCCGCAGGAACCGCCGGGGCCATGGCGAGTGGCGGCCGCCGCGCCGCGCGATGAGGTGAAGCGGGATATGCCACGCCATCAGGCCAAGAAGCAGGGCAAGCCGCCAGAGCAGGCGTAAATGGGCCATGATGTCCTGACGCCCTATGTGTTGCTGGCGATGCGGGAGCGCCGATCAGGCCCCGCAGGGTCCGTCTTGCGCCTGACAGATCGGGCGCAAGACAGTCCCCGGATCAGTCCTTGCGATCAATGGCGACGCCGTAAAGTTCCATGCGGTGATCGACGAGACGATACCCCAGCTTCTCGGCGATCTGGCGCTGGAGTTGCTCCAGTTCCGGGTCGACGAATTCGAGAACCTTGCCGGTCTCCACATCGATCAGATGATCGTGATGGGCTTCCGGCGCCGGCTCGTAGCGTGCGCGGCCATCGCCGAAATCATGGCGCTCCAATATGCCGGCTTCTTCAAACAGGCGAACCGTGCGGTAAACCGTCGCGATCGAGATATTGGTATCAATAGCCGAGGCGCGCTGATGGAGCTTCTCGACGTCCGGGTGGTCGTCACTTTCCGACAATACGCGTGCAATGATGCGGCGCTGATCGGTGATCCGCAGGCCGCGCTCTGCGCAGAGCGCCTCGATGTCGATGGTCCGGGACATGCGATATACCCTATCCTAAATTACTGAGACGGAAAGTTGCAAAATTGGCACATGGCCCAATTTGCAGCATATACACAAAAAAAGCGCCGTCGGCTTGACGCCGGCGACGCTCCTGATGAGCGGTGAAAGGCCTGATCTAGCCGTTCGCGCGCCGGCGTGTGGTGCCAAGGCCGATCTTCTTCGCCAGTTCGCGCCGCTGTTGCGCATAGTTGGGCGCCACCATCGGGTAATCCGCCGGCAGGCCCCACTTGGCGCGATAGTCGTCCGGCGTCATCTGATAATGGGTCATCAGATGGCGCTTGAGCATCTTGAGCTTCTTGCCATCTTCCAGGCAGACAATGAAGTCCGGCTTGATTGACGAACGGACGGACACGGCCGGCTCCTGCTTGGCCTGAACGGGCGCGGCTTCCTGTTGAAGCCCGGCCAGCGCGCCATAAACATTGGCGATGAGCAACGGCATATCCGAAACCGCGACACTATTATTGGACACGTGCGCTGCCACGATATCTGAGGTCAGTGTGACGAGAATTTCCTCTCGTGCGCTTGCATCGGACATGGTCGATTCCTTCATTCGCTGTTTTGTTGCACGAACCGCTTGATTCCGGGTTCGGAACATTGGCTTCCTTTTAAGCCTTCATCTTGCGAAGCGCAAGGACCGTTCAGGGCCGGTATCAATCCTGTCCCAAATTGATCTTGAGACTTAAAGCGTTGGCTCGCTGGCCATTGCTGCCCATATAGTAATCACGCCTGATATTATATTGGATGAAGCCTGCCTTGCTGTAGAGGCGCAGCGCCGGGTTACCCTCCCGCACTTCCAGAAACATGGTTTGCGCGCCGCTGGACTCGGCTTCCGTCATGCAGCGATCAAGCAGCCGCTTGCCATAACCAAGCCCGCGATGGGCCGGGTGGACGGCGAGCAGCAGCAATTCCGCCTCGCCGGCGATGCAGCGCAGCAGCGCAAAACCGACAGGGGCCTCGCCAGAGCGGCCGATGAGCAGCAACGCGCCGGGCAGGTGCATCATCGAGCAGAGCTGCTGGTGCGACCAGGCCTCGCCATGTTCGGGCGGGAAGGCCGGAGTCATGACGGCCATCGCCGCGGCGAAATCCGCGTCCGATGGCGCGGCCGAGACCCGGATGGCGTGCGTGTCCGCCATCAGCGGCCCGGCACTGGCTGGCCGCCGGAGGCCGGCGTCGCCATGGGCTGCGCATCAGCGCCGCGGCCATAATCCGGCCGGGGCGCCCGGCTGCGCTGCGCCGGGGCAAGGCGGAAAACATCGCACGCATCCGGCAGCATGGCGATCGCCTCGCCCTGGCCGCCACGGGCGTCCACCAATATTTGCGCGCCCGAGCCGACCAGGCGGTGAACGTCCAGCGTCGCGGCGAGTTGGGCAATGGGGGTGGAGCGGATGATGCCCGGCTCCGTGCCGCCATCCTCCGCGCCGGACGGCGCGGTCCAGAACAGCTCGCCATGCCCGCCGACCATGACCACGGCGAAGGGCTCGGCCGCGCCGAGGCGATGGCGCGCCATGGCCGCGACCAGATCGAGGCAGCCATAGCCCTGCACGGGAACACCCCATGCGAAGCCGAGGCCGGTGGCTGCGGCAAGGCCGACGCGCACGCCGGTGAAACTGCCGGGGCCGAGATCGACCAGGATGCGGTCGCACCGTCCACCATCCGGCAGGTCGGCAATGGCCGGCAGCAACGCCTCGGCATGGCCGCGCCCGATCTCCTGATGGAAGGACGCGACACAGGTGGGGGCGTCGGCCGGCCCGTCAAACAGCGCCAGGGACAGCGCCGGCGTCGCACAGTCGATCACCAGCACGCGCTCACTCATGCACATGCCTGCACATTGTCCCCCGTCGTCATGCCCCGTCGCTCCGTCAGATCGCGCGGACGTCCGTCACTTCCGGCACATAATGTTTGAGGAGCTGCTCGATGCCGTTCTTGAGCGTGGCGGTCGAGGAGGGGCAGCCGGCGCAGGCGCCCTGCATGCGCAGATAGACGACGCCCTGATCGAAGCCGCGATAGATGATGTCACCGCCATCATTGGCAACGGCGGGGCGCACCCGCGTATCGATCAGCTCGCGGATCTGGGCGATGATGTCGGCATCGGCCGGGTCGTCATTGACGGCCGGATCGCTCTGCGTATCGTCAGCCGGCACCGTGATGCCGTGGGCGGAGGGGCCGCGGAACAGCGGCATGTCCGCGGCGAAATGATCGAGCAGGATCGAGATGACATCGGTGCGCAGCTCGGTCCAGGCGACGCCGGGTGCGGCGGTGACGGAAATGAAATCGCGCCCGAAAAACACGCCGGTCACATCGCCCAGATCGAACAGCGCTTCCGCCAGCGGCGAGGCCTCCGCTTCATCCGCATTGCTGAAGTCGCGCGTGCCGGCGGCCATTACGGCGCGGCCAGGCAGGAACTTGAACGTGGCGGGGTTGGGGGTCGGCTCGGTTTCGATGAACATGGGTCTTCTCGCTTTCAGGAGGGCTCCGCAGCGTTGGTTGCGGGGCTCCTCGCTGCCTTCCATTTGGTCCGTCGGTTGGCCGGACGCAAGGCCTCAGTGCGTAATGGCTGCCTGCGGGCCGATCGCGTCCGGGAATCGCGATGCGGCTTTCGTGATCACCGGCACCGGCCAGCCGCGTGCCAGCGCGATGGCGGACCAGCTCGTCTGTGGCACCAGATAGCGCGCGGCGAGGCCCTGCAATTGCGCCGGTGTGACGCTCAGCAGATCGCTGGCCAGCGTGGCGGCCATGGCGAGGCGGCGATGATCGGCAGTATAGCCTTCCAGCTGGTTCATCCAGAAGGCGTTGCTGGAACCGGCCCGGTTGAGCAACTGGCGAACCGGCTCGATTTGCCGGTCCAGCTCGTCCTGCGAGACGGGATTGGCGGCCAGATCGGCGGTAATCTCGTCGATAAGCTGGAAGAAATAGGGGATGCGATCCGGCTTGAGCTGGGTCTGCACCACCACATAGCCGCCGGTCTCCGACGTGTCGGGCCATATGCTGGAGGCCGATGGCGTATAGGCGGCGCCGTCGATGGAACGCAGCTTCTCGAACAGCCGGTCGCTGATGATGCGCGCGAGCATCTCCAGCTGGCGGCTTTCCTGAACATTCGCCATGCCGCCGCTGGTCGGCCAGGCGATCACGGCCGCCGCCTGCTCGGGATCGCCGCTATGGGGCAGGACGATGGGGGAGGCGATGGGCGCGGGAAAGCGCAGCGACAGATTTTCGGCCGGTGGCGCCATGTCCAGCCGCGGCGGGAGCGCGCCGAACGTGGCGGCGACGGCCGCGATCGCCGCTTGCGGGTCCAGCTCGCCGAACACCTGCACCTCGACCGGCCCGGCGGCGAGGCGAGGCATCCACAGCGCCTTGAACCGATCGAGCGTCAGGGCGTCGCGGTCCGAGGGCGTGGCCGGAGCGAAGCGCTCGTCGCGATCGCGCAGCAGCCATTCCAGGTTGCGATCCAGCGCTTCGGACGCGGAGCTGGCGACGGGATCATAGCTCGCCTCCAGCGCGGCGATGGTGCGCTTGAGCGGCGCCTCGTCCCAGCGCGGGAAGGCCAGCTTGGAGGCGAACAGCTGGAGCTGATCTTTGACGTCATCGGCGCTGGTGACAGCCGAGAGCGTGAAGGCATCATCCCCGATGCCGAAGTTGAGGGAGAGGCGGCGGCCATTCATCAGCTCGGCCAGTTCGCGTTGCCCCAGGTCGCCAATGCCGCTGGCCATGAGCGCAAACGGGGTCGCCCACAGCGCGTCATCTTCCCGCGGCGAGAAGCTCTGCCGGCCATGGCCGAACCGCACATTGATGCGGACCTTGCCCGGCTCGGCCTTGTTGGCGAGCAGCAGCAGCTTGACGCCATTCTCGAAGGTGATGGTCTGGATGCCGAGCACGCCCAGCGCCTTTTGCGAGGCGATCTTGCCGGGCTGCGGCAGCGCGGGCAGCGAGGCCATGGTGACGCCGGTCAGGTTCAGGCGGGCATGGGCAGACGGCTGGACCGGCGTGCGCAGCGCGGTGTTGAGCCGCGCAAGCGCATCGGGCTGCGCCGCGCGCAGGCTGAGCAGCGCGCGGACCGCATCGCCGGTGAACAGGCGCCGGGTGGAGGCGAGCAGATTCTCCGGCGTCATGAGCCGCCGTGACGAACGGTAAATCTCCAGCTGCACCGCCGGCGAGACCACGGTTTCGCGAATATCGACGGCGGAGACGAGCGTCTCGGCCTGCCGCGCGCTGGACTCGATGGCCGCGCTGGCGAGCAGCGCGTTATAGGCCGTCTCCATATTGGCGAATTCGCGGTCGATATCTGCCTGGCTGGGTGGCGCGCGGCGGGCATCCTCGATGATCGCGCGCACTTCCTTCAGCGCCTTTTCCCATTCATTGCCGATCGGCACGATGGTGACATAGGTCGCATTGGCCGAGCGCGCGCTGTCATCGAGCGCCACGCCGGCCTGCAGGAAGTCCGCGCCCTGACTGGCGGCATCCTCCAGCCGCCGGTTGATGAGGTCCAGCGCGAGCTGGTCGGCAAGGCGCGCCTCGTTGAAGGCGACCGTATCCTCATTGAAGGTCCAGGGGCGCAGATAGGCAAGACCGACGCTGAACGGCGCGCTGGGCTCGATCACCAGCTTGACGGCGGGCGCCTTGGGGTCCGGCTTGCCGAAATCGGGGAAGGGCGTGGCCGGGCCGGTGGCTTTCCAGCCCGAGAAACGCGCCTTGAGCTTGGCCTCCAGCACCGCTGGGTCCATGGCGCCGGAAATGGCGATCACGGTGCGGTCCGGCCGATACCAGCGGGTGTGGAAGGCTTGCAGCGCCTGTGCCGTGGCGCCCATCAGCGTCGCTTCAGTGCCGATCGGGCTATGGTTGGCGAGGCGCTGGCCCGCGAAATAGAAGGCGCGGATATCATCCGACAGCCGGGCGGCGGGGCTCAGGGCTTCGCGCCGCTCGGCAAGGACGACGGCGCGCTCGGCATTGATCGCCTCCGGCACGATATTCGGTTCGGCCAGCATGCCGGCGAGGATCTTGAAGCTCTCGTCGATGCCGGCATCGGTGGCGCGGGGCAGATCCAGCGCGAAAGTGGTGCCGGTGGGCGTGGTCTGGGCATTGCTGTCACTGCCGAAGCTGGCGCCGAGCCGCTGCCATATGCGCTTGGATTCGCCATCCGGCACCTCGCGCGATCCGCGGAAGGACAGATGCTCGATGAAATGGGCGAAGCCGGCTTCGTCGGGCTCCTCCATCAGCGACCCGACATCCACCCGCGCGCGGATCGAGACCTGGCCGGCCGGCACGTCATTGCGGCGGATCGCATAGCGCAGACCGTTGTCGAGCACCCCGAAATGCCAGGCCATGTCCATCGGCACGTCGCTATGCTCATATAGCCATGGTCGTTTGGACGGGGTGGTGGTGGTCGCGGGGGCTGTCGCTGCCGCTGCGGGCTGCGCGGACTGTGTCTGGGCTGCGAGCGGCAGCGGCGAGAGGAGCGAGGTTGCCAGTGCGGCTGCGATGAACCGACGAACGGCCAGGGCGATGATCATGGAAGCCGTCTTAGGTCCGAACCGGGCGGCCGTCACATGGAAACTTGTCGCGCATTGTCGCGGCGCGAGGACGGTAGGCAGGGGGACGAGGCATGGCAGCTGTTCCGGTGCGGGGTGGGCTGGCCGGACCATGGCGGATGAAAACTGAACCCGGCATGAGCGCGCCGGCCGGTCCGGAAAAGGCGGTGGTTTTGGCCGCTCCCGGCCGGTGGAGGAGGGCGAGATGTGAAGCGCGGTCGCTAATATCTTGAGAAGACGATATTTCCCCCTGCAACTGGCCAAACGGGCGCCGGATGACCCGCGCACATTGTAAAATGTTATTTGCCCAAGGGTTTATTTACCACATTTCGCTAAAGAGGGCGCTCGGAGGAGCGAGGAATGTCGGCGGAAGTTGCATCGCAAGGTCTGGGTGGAAAGCTGGGCAGGCTCGGCCGGATTCTGCGGCTCAGCGATGCGTTGGAGCCGCACCGGGATTCAGGGGGCCCACAGCGCGAGACGGCTGGGGGGCGCGCCAGCCGGGAAGTGGAGCGTCGCCGCGATCTCTACGAGGATGTGGGGCGCTTCCTGTTCGTCCATGATCTCGACCTGACGCCGCTCAACTTCGGCCTTGCGGTCGACTATCTCACCGGCAACGACCTGACGGTCGAGAAGGCGGTGCACGCGATTCTGGCCGAGAAGGGCCGGCTCAGCAACGGCCTGGCCGAGCAGATCATCGCCGAGCTGCGCGCGGACGAACTGACGCCCGATGCGCTCAACGACATGCTGACCAAGGTGGAAAGCAACCTTGACCAGCTCACCGGTCTTGCCGATCAGTCCAGCAATTCGGCCAAGGATTTCGGCGTTGCGTTACAGAAGGAAGCTGCCGAGCTGGATCGGGAGAGCACGGGCAACAACGCCATCACCAACCTGATCCTGCTCACCCGCTCCATGGTCGAGAAGACCCGCGAGGCCGAGCAGCGGATGCGCGAGGGGCAGCGCCAGACGCGCCTGCTCCAGAAGAACCTGGAAAGCGCGCGCCGCGCGGCCGAGCAGGACCATCTGACGGGCCTGCCCAATCGCCGCTGTTTCGAGGCGACCTTGCGCGAAGAGCATAAGCTGGCGCTGGCCAATGGCGAGCCGCTGAGCGTCGCATTTTGCGACATCGACAATTTCAAGGTCATCAATGACTCCCACGGTCATGATGCCGGCGACCGGGTGCTCAAATTCGTCGCCGGGCTGCTGGCCCGCATTTCCGGCGACAAATGCCATGTCGCGCGCCATGGCGGCGAGGAGTTCGTGATGCTGTTCCGCGGCCTCAGCGTGGCGCAGGCCGCCCGCATCGTCGATGAAGCGCGCATGGATATGGCGCAGCGCAATCTGGTCGATCGCCAGACCGGGGAGCGGATGCGGCAAGTGACCTTTTCCGGCGGAGTGGCGGACCTGTGCGCCTATGCCGAGCCGAGCGACGCGCTCAAGGCCGCCGACCGCGCGCTGTATCTCGCCAAGGAACATGGCCGCAACCGCGTCTATATCGCGGGCGAGATCGAATGACCGGCGCGTAACCGGTCGGCATCAGAAATCCGGCTGGTCGTAATATTTGGGCGGCGTCACGATTTCCATGCGCTCGGCCAGCAGCGGGCGGAACGAGGGGCGCGACTTGATGCCGGCATACCAGCGCTTGGTCGGCTTGTGCCCTTCCCAGTCAATCCCGCCTAGATAATCCGCGACGGAGAGCTGCGCGGCCGCCGTGATGTCGGCCAGGCTCATCGTGCCGCCGGCCAGCCAGCTGCGATGATCCAGCAGATAGTCCAGATAATCCATATGGGTGTTGGCCCGCCGCATCGCTTCGCGCAGCGCGCCGGCATCAGGCGAGGTGCGTGAGACGATGCGCTTGATCATCCGCTCGTTGAGCAGGGGCGCCACCACGTCGCGATAGACGATCTGGTCCAGCCAGGCGACGAGCCGGCGCACTTCGGCGCGGGCCAGGGCAGAGCCGGCAATGAGCGGAAACTGCTCGATCGTCTCCTCGAAATATTCGCAGATCGCCTGACTGTCCGCCAGCGTCGCGCTGCCATCATCCGCGACCAGCACCGGGGTCATCCCGGCGGGGTTGAGATCCAGAAATTCGTCGCGCGCTTCCCATGGCGATTCGCGCACCACTTCATAGGTGATCCCCTTTTCCGCCATCAGGAAACGGATCTTGCGGGAGAAGGGGCAGAGAGGGAATTGATGGAGAAGCCACATGGCTGCGCAATAGGACGGGATGGGCGCGCGGCAAAGCGACTTCTGCCCGGATATGCGACCGGCTGGCGTGGCGGGGCCATGAGCATGGCTGTGCCGACCGGTAAAATATGCTAAATGATGGCGATGCAACATATCGTCCGTCGCCTGATCGTGATTGGCGCCGTCGTCATGAGCGGGGCGGCGGCGGGAGTCGCTCTGGGCGATTTCGTCGCGCGGCCGGGGCCTGGCCGCCCGCCGGACGTGGCAGCGGCGCCGGCGCCTGCCGCCAGATTTGATGATCCGCTCGATCCGGTGGTCGCCGCGGCACCCGTCAGGGCGGCGTCGGTCGGGCCATCATCCTATAGCTGCGAAGGATGCGACGCTCGCCTGCATGAGGATGAGGTGGCCGGCGAAGCTGCCTTCGCCGATGTCGAGCCGCTCCCGGCCTATCGGCCGCAGGAGGATGTCGTGCCTGAACGGCCCCCCGTGCGACAGGCGGCCGTGACCCCGCGCGTGCAGGTGCCCGGTATCACGCTGCCGGGGATCGATGCAGGCAATGGCCCCGCCGCCGCGCAAAAGGCAGCGCCGGTGACCGTGGATGCGCCAAGGCCGGAGAGCTGGCGGTAGTCCGGCCCGCCGCGCGCTCCTCTCGTGGAGATCCCGCCCGATCGCTCGGATTGGTGATGCAGGCTATTCCGCCGCGACGGCCTCCAGCGCGTCGTCCGAGAGGGGGTTGGCAAGGCGGGTGAGCATCTCGGTGGGGCAGACCTGCCAGAAATGCGCCCGGGTGCGGTCCCAGTCCTGCAGGATCGCGCTGGCCCAGCTGCTGTCCGTGCGGGCGACATGCTCTGTGATCAGTCCCTTGAGCACGGCTTCCCAATGCGCGCTGGCGAGGCGCTGCCAGACGATGCTCTCCGGATTGACCCGGCCGGGGAAGGCGCCAGCCTCATCATAGACGAAGGCCATGCCGCCGGTCATGCCGGCGCCGAAATTGGCGCCGGGCAGGCCGAGCACGACCGCGACGCCGCCGGTCATATATTCCAGCCCGTTGGCGCCGCAGCCTTCCACCACCACCTGTGCGCCGGAATTGCGCACGGCGAACCGCTCGCCCGCCTGTCCGGCCGCGAACAGCTTGCCGGCCGTGGCACCATAGAGCACCGTATTGCCGATGATCGTATTGTCCTGACTGGCGAGCGGGCTGGAGACCATCGGCCGCACCGCGATGATGCCGCCCGAGAGGCCCTTGCCGACATAATCGTTGGAATCGCCGAAGACCTCCAGCGTGATGCCCTTGCACAGGAACGCGCCGAGCGACTGGCCCGCCGAACCGCGCAGGCGGACATGGACATGGCCGTCCGACAGCGTCGACATGCCGAATTTCTGCGTCACCATGGCCGAGAAGCGCGTGCCCACGGCGCGGTGGGTGTTGCGCACCGTGTAGGTGAGCTGCATCTTCTCGCCGCGCTCGAACACCGCCCTGGCATCGTTGATCATCTGCGCGTCGAGGCTGTCGGGCACCTCGTTGCGCCAGGTCGGCAGGTTGAAGCGGCGATGTTCGTCATCCGCGTCCACCTTGGCGAGGATGGGGTTGAGATCGAGATCGTCGAGATGGTCGGCGCCGCGATTGACCTGCTTGAGCAATTCGGTGCGGCCGATCACCTCATTGAGGCTGCGGAAGCCCAGTCGCGCGAGAATTTCGCGGACTTCCTCGGCGATGAAGGTCATCAGGTTGATGACCTTCTCCGGCGTGCCGGCGAATTTGGCGCGCAGCCGTTCATCCTGCACGCAGATGCCGACAGGGCAGGTGTTGCTATGGCACTGGCGCACCATGATGCAGCCCATCGCGACGAGGCTCAAGGTGCCGATGCCGAACTCCTCCGCGCCGAGGATCGCGGCGATGACGATGTCCCGTCCGGTCTTGAGGCCGCCATCGGTGCGCAGCGTGACGCGGTGGCGCAGGCCATTGAGGGTCAGCACCTGATTGGCTTCTGCCAGCCCCATTTCCCACGGCAGGCCGGCGAATTTGATGCTGGTGAGCGGCGAGGCGCCGGTGCCGCCGACATGGCCGGAGATGAGAATGACGTCGGCATGCGCCTTGGCCACGCCCGCCGCGACGGTGCCGATGCCGGCCTGGCTGACCAGCTTGACGCAGACGCGGGCGCGCGGGTTGATCTGCTTCAGGTCATAGATGAGCTGGGCGAGATCCTCGATCGAGTAGATATCATGATGCGGCGGCGGCGAGATGAGCGTGACGCCGGGCGTCGCGTGGCGCAGCTTGGCGATCATGTCGGTCACCTTGAAGCCGGGCAGCTGCCCGCCCTCGCCGGGCTTGGCACCCTGCGCGACCTTGATCTCGATCTCCTCGCAGGCACCGAGATATTCGGCGGTGACGCCGAAGCGGGCCGAGGCGATCTGCTTGATGCTCGAATTGGCATTGTCGCCATTCTCGCGCGGCTTGTAGCGGGCAGGGTCCTCGCCACCTTCGCCCGAGACCGCGCGCGCGCCGATGCGGTTCATCGCGATGGCGAGCGTCTCATGTGCTTCCGGGGAGAGCGCGCCCAGCGACATGCCCGGCGTGACGAAGCGCTTGCGGATCTCGGTGATCGCTTCGACCTCATCGATCGGCACGGCCTGATCGGCATAGACCAGCTCCAGCAGATCGCGCAGATAGACGGGCGGCAGTTCCTGCGTGCCGCGCGCAAATTGCAGATAGGTCGAGTAGCTGTCCGTCGCCACGGCGGATTGCAGCAGGTGCATGAGCTGTGCGGAATAGGCATGGGCATCGGCGCCCGCGCGCTGGCGGTAGAAGCCGCCGATCGGTAGGTGGACGACCGCCTTGTCATAGGCGTTCTGGTGGCGCTGCAACGCGTTGAGCTGGAGTGAGGCATAGCCTTCGCCCGAGATTTTGGACGGCATGCCCGGGAAGAGATCATTCACCATCGCGCGCGAGAGGCCGACCGCCTCGAAATTATAGCCACCGCGATAGCTGGAGATGACCGCAATGCCCATCTTGCTGATGATCTTGAGCAGGCCTTCATTGATCGCCGTGCGGTAATTTTCGAGGCAGGTTGCCAGAGCGAGGTCGCCGGCGAGGCCGCGATCATGGCGATCGACGATGCAGGCTTCGGCCAGATAGGCGTTCACCGTGGTGGCGCCGACGCCGATCAGCACCGCGAAATAATGCGGATCGAGGCACTCGGCGGTGCGTATGTTGATCGAGGAATAGGAGCGCAGGCCCTTGCGCACGAGATGGGTGTGCACGGCGGCGGCGGCAAGCACCATGGCCATGCCGACCCGCTCCGGCCCGATATTCTCGTCCGAGAGGAACAGCTCCGTCTGGCCGGCGCGCACCGCGATTTCCGCCTGATCGCGGATGCGGCGGATGGCGGCGCGCAGCGCGTCGGGCGAGGCATCCGCCGGGAAGGTGCAGTCAATCTCCGCGACGGCCTTGCCGAACCAGTGCTTGAGTCGCGCCCAGTCCTCGCAAAGCAGCACCGGGGAATCCAGCACCAGCACATGGCTGTTCTGGGACTTTTCCTCCAGAATATTGGCGAGGTTGGAGAAGCGCGTCTTGAGACTCATCACATGGCGTTCACGCAAGGAGTCGATCGGCGGATTGGTGACCTGGCTGAAATTCTGCCGGAAGAAATGACTGATGGTGCGCGGCTTCTCCGTGATGACCGCGAGCGGCGTATCGTCCCCCATCGAGCCGACGGCTTCCTTGCCATCCTCGATCATGGGCGAGAGGATGACTTCCATATCCTCGATGGTGAGGTTGGCGGCGACCTGCCGGCGGGTGAGTTCCGCGCGGTCCCAGCGGGGGCGGACATCGTCCGGCGCGGGGGGGAGATCGCGGCCGGTGAGGAAGCCCTTCACATAATCGGCATAGGGCCGGTCATTGGCGATGCGGTCCTTGATCTCGCGATCATTGAACACCTTGCCGGCATCAAGATCGACGGCGATCATCTCGCCGGGGCCAAGCCGGCCCTTCCTGAGCACGATGGTTTCCGGCACCACCACCATGCCCGTTTCCGATCCGACGATCAGCAGGTTGTCCGTGGTCAGCGTGTAGCGCAGCGGGCGCAGGGCGTTGCGATCCATGCCGGCCACGGCCCAGCGGCCATCGGTCATGGCGAGCGCGGCGGGGCCGTCCCATGGCTCCATCACCGAGGCCAGATATTCATACATGTTGCGATGCGCGGGGGGCAGATCCGGATCATCGCCGCGCCATGCCTCGGGCACCAGCATCAGCTTGGCGGTCGGCGCGTCGCGGCCGGCCCGGCACAGCGTCTCGAACACGGCGTCGAGCGCGGCGGTATCCGAAGCACCAGCGGGGATCACCGGCTTGATGTCGCCGCTCTGCTCGCCGAAGGCCAGCGCGGCCATCTTGATCTCGTGGCTGCGCATCCAGTTCTTGTTGCCGCGGATCGTGTTGATCTCGCCATTATGGGCGAGCGAGCGGAACGGCTGGGCCAGCCACCATTGCGGGAAGGTGTTGGTCGAATAACGCTGGTGGAAGATGGCGACGCGGCTCTCGAAGCGCTCGTCGGTCAGGTCCGGATAGAAGACGGAGAGGCTCTCCGCCAGGAACAGGCCCTTATAGACGATCGACTGGCAGGAGAGCGAGCAGATGTAGAAGTCGTTCAGTTGGGCGGCGACGACTTCCTTCTCGATGCGGCGGCGCACCAGATAGAGATCGCGCTCGAACTCGGCGACGGCCTGCTCCTCGGGCAGCGGCCCGGCGATGAGGATCTGCTCGACTTCCGGCCGGGTGCGCTGGGCCTTGTCGCCGATCACCGAGACGTCGACCGGCACCTGCCGCCAGCCGTAGATCTTGTAGCCGGCGCCGATGATCTCGGTCTCGACGATGGTGCGGCAATGCTCCTGCGCGGAGAGGTCCATGCGCGGCAGGAAGATCATGCCGACCGCGAGCCGGTTGGGCAGCGGCTTGTGGCCGGAGGCCGAAATCGCATCATCGAAGAAGCGCGCGGGGAGATCGACATGGAGGCCCGCGCCATCGCCGGTCTTGCCATCCGCATCGACCGCGCCGCGATGCCACACGGCCTTGAGTGCATCGATCGCGCTCGTGACTACCCGGCGCGAGGGCTTGCCGTCCGTCGCCGCGACGAGGCCGACGCCGCAGGCATCGCTCTCAAATTCCGGCCGGTACATGCCCTTGCGGGCGAGACGGATGCGTTCGGCTTCGGTCGTCATCTTCTTTGTGCTCCAGGCGCGGGAGGGGCTGGTGGGGCGAGCGGCAAGTTGCTCGGCGGATTCAATCCTTCCTTGCGTGCGGCTTCATCGAGGCCGGGGAGGGCTATCGCTCCATCGGACGACTGCGGCATTTTGGCGGTCAATGGATGCAAGGTCGCCCCGGATATGCTCGCCGCTTTCAGCAGGAGAACACCATCAGGCGAGGTCGCGATTGCCCTGATCCGGTCAAGCTCACTGGCAGAGAATGTCGAAGCCAGCTTGCGCGCGGCAATAGCTTCGACGGCCTGCGACAGATTTGTAGAAACAGCCTGTCGTGTTTGCGACACGAACTGATCGACCTGTGCATGCTTGTCCGGATTGGCTGCTTTCAATTTGAGTGCATAGACCTGCCAGAGATTGTCGCTGGACTGACTCAGCATATTCGCCGGTTGAAGCGCGGCCAAAGTGCTCGCCGCTTGCTTTGAAAGCGAAGCGTCCGGTGTCTGGCCTGAGGCCGCGCTTGCCAGTGACAACGGCACTATCGCCAATGCCAGTATGCAATAAAATGGTTGTCTCATGCCTCAATCGCCTCGCGAACCGGGGCTTTCGCCTTGAGATAGGTCTGCATATGCCCGGCGACATCTGTGCCGTCGCGGATCGCCCAGACGACGAGGCTGGCGCCGCGCACGATGTCGCCGGCGGCGAACACGCCGTCGATGCTGGTCATCATCGTGCGATGATCGACCCGCAGCGTGCCCCAGCGGGTGACCGCCAGCGAGGGCTCCCGGAACATGACCGGCAGATCCTCCGCATCGAAACCCAGCGCCTTGATGACGAGCGTGGCCGGGGCGTGGGTCTCACTGTCCGGCTCGGGCTCGGGCGAGCGGCGGCCCGACGCGTCGGGATGGCCCAGGCGCATGCGGTTGTAGACGACGCCGGAGACATGCTCGGTGCCCTCGAAGGCGACCGGGCCGGAGAGCCAGACGAACTCCACGCCCTCATCCTCGGCATTCTGCACCTCGCGCTGGGAGCCGGGCATATTCTCCCGGTCGCGGCGGTAGAGGCAGCGGATGCTTTTGGCGCCTTGGCGCAGCGCGGTGCGCACGCAGTCCATGGCGGTATCGCCGCCGCCGATGACGATGACGTCCTTGCCGGTCGCCAGCAGCGAGCCATCCTCATGCTCGGGCACAATGTCGCCGAAGCCGGCGCGGTTGGAGGCAGTGAGATAATCGAGCGCCTTGACGACGCCCGGCGCGCCGACGCCCGGCACGCGGATATCGCGCGCCTTGTAGACGCCGGTGGCGATCAGGATCGCCGTGTGCTTCTCGCGCAGGGCGGCGAGGGTGGCGTCGCGGCCGACC
Source organism: Sphingobium sp. (assembly GCA_035555575.1). GTDB lineage: Bacteria > Pseudomonadota > Alphaproteobacteria > Sphingomonadales > Sphingomonadaceae > Sphingobium. The sequence goes on along the minus strand of DATMGL010000020.1, from coordinate 95,081 downwards.
TCGAAATTGCGGTGGAAGACGATGCCGGCCGCGATCAGGCGATCGACGCGGCGGGTGACGACATCCTTCTCCAGCTTGAAGCCGGGGATGCCATAGGTGAGCAGGCCGCCGAGGCGGTCATAGCGGTCATAGACATGAACGTCATGGCCCGCGCGGCGCAGATATTCCGCCGCGGTGAGGCCGGCGGGGCCAGCGCCGATGACGCCCACGGACAGGCCGGTCGCCGCGCCCACCTGCACCGGCTCGACCCAGCCCTGCTCCCAGGCGGTGTCGGTGATATATTTCTCGACCGCGCCGATGGTGACGGCGCCATGGCCGGAAAATTCGATCACGCAATTGCCCTCGCACAGCCGGTCCTGCGGGCAGATGCGGCCGCAGATTTCCGGCATGGTGGAGGTCATGTTGCTCAGCTCATAGGCCTCGCGCAGCCGGCCCTCGGCCGTGAGCTTCAGCCAGTCCGGGATGTGATTGTGGACCGGGCAATGCACCGAGCAATAGGGCACGCCGCATTGCGAGCAGCGCGCCGCCTGTTCGCGCGCGCGCTCGGCGGCGAAATTGGCCGCGATCTCGCCGAAATCCTGCGCGCGCGCGTCCGCGGCGCGCTTTTCCGGATAGGATTGCGGCTCGGTGACGAACTTGAGCATCGGATTCTTGGCCATGGCAGACTCCCTTGTCAGCAGGGAGCGCCGTACGTTTCCACAGGGGGCAAGTCACGCATTTTCCCGCATATAGGGCAGCAATTATGCCTTATATTTTTGGGAAATGAACAGGACGCCCTATATTTTGAGCTTCTCCGGGCAAGTTGAGTCCGGTTCGGACCTATCGTGACATGAGCCAGATCAGCGCGGCTGTGCCGGCAAGGATCCGATACCAGGCAAAGGGCGCAAATCCGCGGCGCGAGACGAAGCCGACGAATAATTTTATGACGATGATCGCGACGATGAAGGAGACGATGAAGCCGATGCTGATATCGCTCCAGTCCGTCGTGCCGCTCATCAGCGCTTCGCGGGACTTGTAGGTTTCCAGCACCGTGGCGCCGATCATGGTCGGCACGGCGAGGAAGAAGGAGAATTCGGCCGCCGTCTTGCGATCGACGCCGAGCGCGAGGGCGCCCATGATCGTCGCGCCCGAGCGGCTGACGCCGGGGATCATCGCGAGGCACTGGATAAGGCCGATGCCGAGCGCGCGCGCCGCGGGGATTTTGGCGACGCCGGAATAGCGGAAGGTGCCGATCAGCCGCTCGATCAGCAGGATCGCGATGCCGCCCAGAATGAGCGCGACGGCAACCACCCTGGGCGCGCCGAGCAGTCTTTCGATCTGGCTGTGCAGGATGAGCCCGAGCACGGCGGCGGGCATGAAGGCGAGCAGGATGTTGGTGGCGAAGCGCCAGCTGGACGCATCGCGGCCCAGCAGCCCGGTCGCCACGGTCCAGAAGGTGCGCCAGTAGAGCACGACCACGGCAAGAATGGCACCGAGCTGGATGACGACGTTGAAGGTCGCCCACTCCGATGAGCTATAGCCGAGCAGCTCGCTGGCAAGGATGAGGTGGCCGGTGGACGAGACCGGCAGAAATTCGGTCATCCCCTCGACAATGCCGAGCAGGATGACGGTCAAGAGATGGCTATCCATGGCGCATCACCCTGTGCGAAATCGGGAAGGGAACGAGGTGGAGGGCGCTCAGAGGCTGGCGCTATGCCCGAACTGCCCCGGCCGCCGGTAACGGGCGAGCCAGCCGGGCGCGAGCGCGGCGAGCGGGGCGGGGCGGATGGCGAAGGCGGCAAGGCCCTGCGCATCGGGCGCGACGATATTGTCCGTGAGCAGCATCTGAAACTGATCCCGCGTGATCGGCGCGCATGGGGCCCAGCCGGTCAGGCTGGCCAGCGCGCCGGCGACGCCGTCCGGCACCGGCAGGAAGCGGGCCTTGCGGCCGATCTCGTCGGCGATCCATCTATTGATCTGCGCGAGCGAGAGAATGTCCGGACCACCCAGCTCATAGACATGACCGCCAAAGCGCTGCGGTTCGGCCATGGCGAGGGTGATCGCGCAGGCGACGTCGCTCACGTCCACAGGCTGGAACTGCGTGGCGCCGCGAATGACGGGGACGAAGCGGAGCGGCAGCGCCGAGCCCGAAACGATCAACTGCGCGAACCGGTTGGTGAACTGGTCGTCCGGCCCGAAGATGATGGAGGGGCGCAGGATCGTGGCCTTGGGGAAGGCGGCGCGCACGGCGGCCTCGCCCTCGCCCTTGGTGCGGCCGTAAGTGGAGAGGCTGGCGCTATCCGCCCCGATGGCGGAAATATGGACCAGCGCGTCGAGCCCGGCGGCAGTGGCTGCCTCGGCAATGTTGCGCGCGCCGGTGACATGGGCGGCCTGCATCTTGCCGCGCAGCAGCCCGACGAGATTGATGGCCGCGCCGGCGCCGGCCAGGGCGGCGCGCACCTGTGCGGGGTTGGTGATGTCGACCGCGACGAACTGGGTCTGGCCCATATCGCCGAGCGAGCGGATCGCCACGGCGGTGCCCGGATTGCGCTGGGCGATCCGCACGCGATAGCCGTTGGAAAGCAGCTCCTGCGCGAGCCGGCGGCCCAGAAAACCGCCGCCGCCAAACACCACAACCGGCTTGTCCGCTCCGTTCATTGCCATGTCCCTTATCGTCACCCTGTCTGCCTGCTCGATATGGCGGCTACCCTTGCAACAGCCACGCGCGCAAGACAACTGCCCTGTGGCCCGCCCCGCGCGCGCGGGGGGCGGGCCGTGCATGAACTTTCTGTCATGCCCCCGTCAGCGTCGGGACAAGGCGCGGGGGGTAGAGCATGGCTCATGCGCTGGCCTGCCCGCCTGTTTTACGCGATCGTCCTGCTGGCGGCGGCGACTCCGCCGCTGCTCTCCTCATGGCTGGCCCGGCCGTTGCCGCAGGTGCCGGCGCTGCCCGACCGGGCCGGCCTCACGCTCGGCACCCGGGCGGACCGGCAGGTGGTGGTGACCAGCGTGCAGGGCGGCGGCTTGGCCGATCGCGGCGGGCTGGCCGTGGGCGATACGCTGCGTGCGGTGGGTGGCGAGCGCGTGACCGGCGCGGTGATGGCGCGGCATCTGATCGATGATGCGCATGGCTGCGCCACCCTCGTCGATTATCGTCGCGGTGGGCGATCACACATGGCAAGGTTGCGGCGATGCCGGGAGCATGGGGATGCCGCAGGGAGTCGCAATGGGCCGCAAGATACTGCTCGTGGAGGATGACCGCACCACCGCCGACTTCATTCTCAAGGGCCTTGCCGAGCATGGCCATGTCGGCGACCATAGCGGCAATGGCCGTGACGGCCTCTTTCTCGCCATTGACGGCGGCTATGACGCGATCATCCTCGACCGGATGCTGCCCGGCATGGACGGTCTTGCCATTCTGGGGGCGCTGCGGGCGGCGGGGGTCGAAACGCCGGTGATCCTGCTCTCCGCGCTGGGCTCGGTGGATGATCGGGTGACGGGGCTGACCGCCGGTTCGGACGATTATCTCGTCAAGCCCTTCGCCTTTGCCGAGCTGCTCGCCCGGCTCGAACTGCTGATGCGCCGCCGGGGCCATGGCACGGTGGTGGAAACCGTGCTGGCGTGCGGTTCCCTGCGGATGGACCTGCTCCGCCGCGAGGTGCGGCGCGACGAGCGGACGATCGACCTGCAGCCGCGCGAGTTCCGGCTGCTCGAATATCTGCTGCGCCATGCCGGACAGGTGGTCACCCGCACGATGCTGCTCGAAGGCGTGTGGGACTATCATTTCGACCCTGGCACCAATGTGATTGATGTCCATATCAGCCGCCTGCGCCGCAAGATCGACACGGATATCGACGTGCCGCTCATCCAGACGGTGCGCGGCGCCGGCTATCGGCTGGGGGAATGAGTGACAGCCCGGCCACGCGCGGAGCCGGGGCGCGCTGGCTCCGCTCCTCCCATGTCCGCTTCATCGGCCTCATCCTGGCGCTGGAGCTGCTGTTCGGCGGGGCGCTGATGCTCTCCATCACCCAGCTCGTGCGCGCGGACCTCGACGCGGCGGATCGCGCCATTGCGACCGAGGCGCGCGATACATTGCTCTCCATCGCCCGCGAGGAGGGGGACGCCGCTTTGCTGAGCGCGGTGACCGCGCGGATGGACGATGACGAGGACGGCGTGGTGCTTCTCGTCACGGCGCAGGGGCAACGGATTGCCGGCAATCTCGCCGCCTGGCCGCCCAATATCGCGGCGACGGGACCATGGATGAAAGCCTCGCTCTACCGGATCGGCGATGCCGCGCCGGTGCAATTCGGCATTGCCGCGGCGCGGTTGCCGGGCGGACGGCGCCTGCTGGTCGGCGACCAGACCGACGCAAGCGACCAGATCCGCGAGACAGTGGAAGGCGCGCTGCTGACCGCGTTGTTGCTGGCGCTGCCGCTGGCGATCGTCGGCGCGTGGCTGGCGGTGAATATCATCGACCGGCGGATCGCCAAAATTGCCGCGACGGCGGCCGGCGTGGGCGCGGGGGATATCGGCCGGCGCGTGCCGCTCGATGGCTCGGGTGACAGTTTCGACACCCTCGGGCGCGCGATCAACGCCATGCTGGACCGGATTGGCGGCCTGCTGGCGGAATTGCGCGCGGTGACGGACAGCATGGCGCATGATTTGCGCTCGCCGCTCACCCGCATGCGCGCGCGCATCGACCGGGCGAAGGAGACGGACGACCCGGCCGCCCTGCGCGCCGCTATCGAAGGGGTCAGCCGCGAGGCCGAGGCGCTGCTGGCGATGCTGACATCCGCCCTGGAAATCAGCCGCATGGAGGCGGGTATCGGCCATGATCGCCTCACCCGGACCGACCTTGGCGCGATGCTGGTCGATCTTGGCGAGCTTTACGAGCCGCTGGTGGAGGAGCAGGGACGGGCGCTCACTGTTTCCATCACAGCGCCGGTGAGCGCGCCCGTCCACCGCGAATTGCTGGGGCAGGCGCTTTCCAACCTGATCGACAATGCGCTCAAATACGGGGCGGGCGTGATGACGCTTTCGTTGGGGACGGATGCGGGCGTGGCGGTGATCAGTCTGAGCGACGAGGGGCCGGGCATAGCGCCGGCGCGAGAGGCCGAAGCGCTGCGCCGGTTCGGGCGCCTCGACTCCGCGCGGGGGATTGCGGGAGCGGGCCTCGGCCTCTCGCTCGTCGCGGCGGTGGCCCGGATGCATGGGGGGATGCTCCGGTTCGTCCGGCGCGGCGATCGCTTCGCGGTCGAAATATTGATCGCATCCGGCGATTGAGCGGCTGGCCTTGCCGCTCTGCGCACCGGCAGGGACGCGGACTTGAGGCGGATCGGAACCGGGCGCGGGGGGAGCGCGCGCCGGTTCCGGGTCAGCGCATTACTTCTTGGCCGGGGTCGCCGGTGTGGTGGCAGGCGTCGCCGACGAGCTGGTGCTGGTGGGCGAGAGATTGCTGGGGGTCGTCTTTTTCACGACTTTCTTCATATGGTGCGTGGCCGCCTTCTCCGGCTTGGCCATCGCGCCGGTGGCGATGATCGGCGTGACGAGGACGGCCAGCGATGCAAGGCCGGCGGTAAGCAGATGACGCTTCATGGGGTTCTCCTCAAGCTTGCGCTCCATGACGGATCGCCCGGTCCTTTTGCCGCATCCGGGCCATCGGGAGCGTGACGGGCGGATGAATTTTTGGACATGTGAGCGGGTCGGGGAGGAGGAGGTCGCGCCAGAATCGGCGATCAGGCCTGATCCCCCGGTTTGCAGGAGCAGGCCGAGCGCGTGGCGGCGAGGCCAGCGGAAATGCGCCAGCCATGGGGTGATCAACGCCTCGCGCGCCCGCCGACCTGTGACGGCAGAGGGGCGGTTTATCAGGTTGGCGCCAGTGGGCAGGACGTCGCAGCCGTCCGCGCCGGGCGCTGCTGATGTTGCCGCGCCGGCGCCGTGGAAACCGGGTGCAGAGAGGCCGGGGCTGGCAGCGATGCCAGCCGGCCTCCTGCCAGGCGGCTCGCCTCAGTCCGGCAGCGCGAAGACCTGCACCGCCGCGCTGTTCACCGGGGGAAGCTCGATTTCCGGCGTGAGCTTGCCGAGGCCGAAGGAGAGCGGATTGCCATGCCCCGTCACCATCGCGACATATTGCTTGCCGTCCACGGAATAGGTGATGGCCGAGGCATTGGGCACGCCGGTCGTCACTTGCTCCCACAGCAGCTTGCCCGTCGCCTGATCATGCGCGGTAAAGCGGCGGTCGACCGATCCGGTGAAGAGCAGCCCGCCTGCCGTGGCGAGCACGCCCATCGTGTAGGGCGCGCGCTGATGCTGGCTCCAGCGGATCTTGCCCGCCTGCATGTCGAGCGCCTGCAGCAGGCCATAGCGGCCGTCGCTGTTCGGTGGCGGGGCGTAGTCGATATTGACGCCGGTGGTGAGGAAGCCCTTCCCCTGCGCCGGCACGACATCCATGCAGACGTCGCGCGCGGTGACGAACAGCAGGCCGCTGCTCTGGTTGAATGCGGTGGGCGACCAGTTGCGGCCGCCGCCGCCATGCGGGCAGACGAAGCGGACCTTGGTGCGGTCCGGAACCAGCGCCGGGTCGACGGTCTTGTCGCCGGTGACCGGGTCGATCTTCGTAATGAAGTTCTGGATGCCCATGTCGACGGTCTTCACATATTTGCCGGTCGCGGCGTCGAGCGTATCGAATAGCCCTTCCTTGCCGGCGGTCATGATGACGCGGCGTGGCTTCCCTTTCACGTCGAGCGTGCCGATCACCCGGTCGAACACCCAGTCGAGGTCGAACTGGTCGTTCTTCATATGCTGGAAATACCAGACCAGCTTGCCGGTGCGCGGTTCGAAGGCGAGGGTGGAATCGGTGTAGAGCCCGTCATTATTGAGGCCCGGCTTGCGATCCCGCAATGGCCCGGTGTCATAGGTTTGCGCCGTGCCCCACAGGGCAAGGCCGGTTTCCGCGTCATAGCTGCCGGAGGTCCACACCGATCCGCCGCTGCGCTCATCGGCAGGCAGGCCGTTCCATGTGTCGCCACCCGGCGTGCCCGGCGCGGCGACCGTGTGGAAGGTCCATAGCGGCTCGCCCGTCTCGGCATCGAAGCCGGCGATCAGCCCGCCGCCCGGCGCCTGGCTGGTGAGGCCCTGCATGATGACGCCCTTGGCCGCCAGCGGCCCGCCGGGATTGCGGAAGCCGGCCTTGTCGGTGATCTGCCTGTCCCACACCGGGCGTCCGGTCCGCGCATCGAGCGCGATCAGGTGCAGATCGGACGTGGCGGCGTAGACCTTGTCGCCATAGAGCGCGATTGTCTTCTTGGAGGATGCCGGCACATCCTTCGGCAGATTGCGCTGATAGCGCCAGAGCAGGCGGCCATTGGCGGCGTCGAACGCCATGACGGCATCGCCATAGCCGAAGACATAGAGCACGCCGTCGCGCACCAGCGGTTCGTTCATCGTGTCGCCAGCCGGAAGCGGCTGCGACCAGACGAGGCGCAGATCCTTCACATTGGCGGTGGTGATCTGCGCGAGGGGCGAGAAGCCCTGCCCGCGATGACTGCGGCGCCAGGCGGGCCAGTCCTCCGGCGCCGGATCGTCCAGCATCTGCTCGGTGACCGGCGTGTAGTTGGTGAAACGCGCCGACGGCATCGGCCATGGTGGAACGGGATGGCGGGTGGTGACGCCGCCGACGCCGAGATCGGCCAGATCCGCGGACGGCGGCGCGGGCAGGGTGAGCTGCGCCAGGCGGGGCGAGCCGGGGATCAGCGGCGCATTGCCGGTGTCCACGCCATTTTCCGTGAGGATGAGGGCAAGAATGGCGGCATAGGCCTCCGCCGATAACGTACCTGCATTGGCCGGTGGCATGGAGGTGCGGATATAATGATCCAGCTTCTCCGCCGTTGCGCCGGTCCATTGCGCGAGGAAGTCGCCGCCCTTGAGCGCGGGCGCGAATTGTCCGTCCGTCAGATCCTGCCCGTGGCAGACGGCGCATTGCTGCTGATAGGCGGCCTTGCCGGCCGCGAGCTGCGCGCCATCGCCGCCTGCGCCCGGTTGCTGCTGCGCCGAGGCCAGCGGGATGAGGCCGATGCCGAACAAGGCGGCGGCGGTGGCCAGCGCGGAGCCGCAGGCCACCGTCTTGCGCCACGTCATAATTCTGGTTGCATGCCTCATGCCGATCCCCTCCCTGTTGACGGTCTGCATAGGTGCGGGCGGCGGCGAGGCCAAGACTGTTTGGGCGTGGGCGGACAGGAAAATGAAGCGCCCGGTTCAGGCGTCCGGGTCCAGACGATAGCCATAATTGCGGATCGTCCGAATCCAGCCCGTATCGGAATCCCAGTGCATCTTGGCGCGGAGCCGGCGGATATAGACATCGACGACATTGGTCAGCGGGTCGGAATCATAGCCCCAGACCTTGTTGAGAATGCGCGTGCGGCTGAACACCTTGCCCGGCGAGCCCAGCAGCAGGTCGAGCAACTGATATTCCTTGGCGGTGAGTTCCACCGGCGCATGGTTGAGAAAAACGCGCATGGCATCCCGCTCCAGCCGCACATTGCCGATCTCGACGATGGTGGGCGGCTCGGTGGAGAAGCCCCGGCCGCGGCGGGCCAGCGCCTCGATACGGGCGAGAAGCTCCTCGAAATCGAACGGTTTGGTGAGATAATCATCGGCGCCGCCGCGCAACGCGCACACCTTGTCGTCCGTATGGTCGAGCGCCGTGAGCATCAGGATGGGGGTGGCGACATTGGCCTGCCGCAACTGCTTGCACAATTCGCGCCCGTCCATGCCCGGCAGCATCACATCGAGGATCAGCACATCGTAATTTTCGGCAGTGGCCAGCGCCAGCCCTTCGAGGCCATCAGGCGCGACCGTGACCACATAGCCCTCGGCCTCCAGCCCGCGCAGCACGAAGCGGCGGACCCGTTCGTCGTCCTCGACCAGCAGCAGGTCCATCAGGCGGCCGCCTGTGCAGGCGCGGGGACGGGAAATTGCATGACGGCGCGGGTGCCGCCGCCGGGCCGCGGTTCAAGACAGGCGTGACCCCCATGCGCCTCCACCAGCGCGCTGACCAGGCTGAGACCCAGGCCGGAGCCTTCGCCGCGCGTTTCCCCCCGGCGGAAGCGCTCGAACAATTGCTGGGCAAGCGCCGGCGCGATGCCGGGGCCATCGTCACACACCGCGACGATGACGGCACTCTCGGACATCTGCACATCCAGCTCCACATTCACGCCCGGCTGGCAATGCCGCAGCGCATTCTCGATAAGCGCGGCGAGCGCGCGCCGGAGCCGGTCCGGGTCGACGAAAGCGACGACATCCGCCATGCCCGAGGCGCGGATCGAACCGCCGGTTTCGCTTGCCAGCGTCTCGAAATCACAGGCGACGCGCGCAACGATGTCGCGCAGGTCGAGCATTTCGCGGTGGAGCGGCAGGCCGCCCACTTCGGCGCGCGCGATCAGGAAGAGATCGTCGACCATCCGGCTCAGATCATGCGTCTGCTGGAGGATGCGCTCGAAAACATCATGGGGATCGAAGCCGGGCTGATCGGCGGTGCGCAGGGCGACCTGGGTTTCGCCGCGAATGACCGTCAACGGCGTGCGCAACTCGTGACTGACATCGGCAAGGAAAGCGCGCCGGCGCTCGTCCACGGCGGACAATTCGCCGTTGGCGCGCTGCAATTCCTCCGTGCGGGCGGCAACCGTGCGCTCCAGAGCGAGCTGGACCTCGTGCAGGGCAGCCTGCTTTTCCGCGATGGTTTCGGCCATGGTGTCGAAGGCGGTCGAGAGCTGTGACAGCTCGTCCTTGCCGGTCAGGCCGATGCGGTGATCGAGATTGCCGGCGCCAAAGGCCTGGGCGCCGGTTTCCAGACGACGCAGGCCGGGCCGCAGGCGCAGATGCAGCAACATCTGCACGAGGATCGAGAAGCTGACGCCGAGCAACAGGCCGACAAAGGACCCGATCACGGCGATCTGAATGAGATCGAGCGCGCGTTCGGTCCCGTCCGCGACCACGACGTCGCCGCGATGGATCTCCTTTTGCAGGGTGGCCTCCAGCGCATAGACAGGGGCCGAGATCCGGCTCACTTCCTTGAGGGCGGCGCGCGACCCCTGCTCACGCCAGACCATATCGACGCGGCTGACAAGCGCCGGCGCATTGCGGAAGCGTTCCAGCACGACATGGCCCTGCGCTTGGATGCGCTGGTTCAGCGCGCGGTCACGCGGCGTTTCGGCGGGCAGTTGCGCGGCCGCCTCCAGCACCTGTTCGAGCCGGGTGCGGGCGGCGGCAAGCGCGATTTGCATATCCGCGCCGGGATCGCGGACGGAACTGTAGCTCATCCCCTGATAATCGCGCGAGGCGGTGTGAAGCTGCGAATAGATGCGCACCCGCTCGTGCATCAGCCGGGCGGTGTTCACCATGTCGCTGGCGGTTCCGGCCGTGAGCAGTAGCAGGCCGGTCAACAACACGGTGGTGATGAGCCCGGCCAAGGCGGCAATGCCCAACTTGCCGCGCAAGCTAGACAATCGGAAGCGGCTGACGCCCCGCATAACTCCTCCCCCAATATTGTCGGTTCCATTGGCCGGTCGTGCCGGCTTGTCAGAGGCGCAGGCTAATCGGAACGAACCGCAGTGCCAAAGATTCAATTCAGTTCATCTGATTTTAATCCGGCAGTCATGCTTGGTTCATTGATTGCCCATGGGCTTTTCATGGGCGCATCCCTATCCAGAGAGCGAGGCGGGAAAACCGTCGGCAGGACGAAGGGGGGGATCAGACCACGCAGATTTTGCGTGACTGAACTTCTGTGCGTCCACTGCTTGGGGGCGTTGCCATGAAGTTGCTTGCCAGTCCTGCAAAAAATCATCTTCAATGCGACGGAACGGCGTTTGGCCGTTCCGTCCTCCGGCGACGCGGAAAGCGGGCGGCTGCTTTCGTCCTGTCGCTGGCGGCGCTGACAGTGGGGGGCATGGCGGCCCCGGCCAGTGCCAGGGACTGCGACCGGCAGTGCCTGATCGCCCTGAGCGACCAATATATAAATGCGCTGGTGGCCCATAGCCCGAATGGCCTGCCGATGGATAAATCGGTCGCTTTCGTCGAGGATGTCACGCGCATGAAGGTGGGCGAGGGGCTGTGGAAGACTGCCACCGGCGGCGCCACGCGCTTCTCCATCCATGTGCCCGACGCGCAGAACCAGACGGTGGGCTGGCTGGGCATGATGGAGAGCAAGGGCGAGCCCACGATGGTGGCCATCCGCCTGCGGCTCAAGGATGGCCGGATCGTCGAGGCTGAGCATCTGACCACGGGGATCCGCAAGGAAATGATGGAGCGTGTGCAGACGCCGCGCGCCGGGCTCGTGACGCCGGTGCCGCAAGATCGGCGCCTGCCGCATGATGAGCTTATTCGCATCGGCGCCAGCTATTATGACGCGCTGGACGATAATGACGGCACCAAAATGCCTTTTGCACCGGATTGCGAACGGCATGAAAACGGCATGAAAACGGCATGGTGACGGCTGGTGCGAATGCCGGCGCAGGCCCTAATAATGCGGGCACAGCGCCGATCGCGCGGGATTGCGAAGGTCAGCTGACCAGCAATGTTATGGCCTATATCACCACGATCGATGATCGACGGGTCTTTGCCGCCGATCCGGTGACGGGGCTGGTCATGGGGCTGTCCCATTTTCGCCACCCGATGGATTTCGAGCCCTATCCGGTGAAGGCGCTCGATGGTTCCACCATCATGTATGACAAGAAGCGCTTCGACTTCGCGCCGTTCGACCTGCCTGCCGCCCATATTTTCAAAATCGGTGCGGATGGTCGTGTCCACGAGATCGAGGCCATGGGCTTCATGACCAAATATAATGCGCCAACCGGCTGGGAATGAGCCGGCCGTGGCAATCGTCAAGGACGCAATAGGGGAGATCATTTGATGCTGAGGATCACGGCAACGGCGGCGATGACGCTTTCGCTCCTGCTCGCGGGCTGCAACCAGACCAAGACCGCGGACGATCAGGGAGCCGAAGCGTCGCAGTCCGCTGCCGAGGCGGCCGCGTGCGACCGCGATTGCCTGCTAAAGGCGACGGACCAGTATCTGGCCGCGCTTGTCGCGCATGACCCCAAGGCCGCTCCCATGGCCGAGAATGTCGCGTTTGTGGAAAATGTGAAGCGCATCCAGCCCGGCGAAGGCCTGTGGAAGAGCATCAGCGCCGGCCCGACCGACTTCAAGATCGCGGTGCCTGATGTCGATCAACAGCAAGTTGGCTGGCTCGGCGTCATCCAGCGTGACAGCAAGCCGACCATGCTCGCAATGCGCCTCAAGTTCGAGGACGGCAAGATTACCGAGGCCGAGCATCTCCTGACCGAGCCCGCGCGCGGCCAGATGGAGCATCTCGGGACGCCGCGCCCCGGCCTGCTGGCGACGGTGCCCGAGGCCGAGCGCCTGCCGCATGACAAGCTGATCGCCATCGGCGCCACCTATTATGATGCGCTCGATGATAATGACGGCTCGAAAATGACGTTCGCGGCGGATTGCCAGCGGCGCGAGAATGGCATCACCACGGCTGGCGAAGGCGCGATGCGTGCGCCCAATGTCGGCGCGACCGCGGCCGCTGTCGCCAGGGACTGCAAGGGCCAGCTCGACAGCCAGTCCTTCGTCTATATCGACCGGATCGAAAACCGGCGCATGATTGCGGCCGATCCGGTGACGGGGCTGTCCATGGGCCTGTCGCACTTCCGTCATCCGATGGACAACCTGCCTTACAAGGTGATCCATGTCGATGGCTCCACCTCGGAGCGCAACAAGACGAACATGCCTTACGAGCCGTTCGATATGCCGGCTGCGCATATCTTCAAGATCGACTCGGAAGGGGCTGTGCACGAGATCGAGGCGCTCGGTTTCAAGGCGCCCTATAATTCTCCCACCGGCTGGGAGTAATCCAGCTCTTCGGAGGGCCGTGCGGGTTCGCAAACCGCCCGCACGGCCAGACCGGGGCCGCTCGCAGCACAAGACATCTGGATCGCACCGAATCTGGGAAAAGGGGGAGGTCGTGACGAACATGTTCTGGCGAATGGCGGCAGGCGCAACAGCGCTTGCCCTGATCTCACTCCCGCAGGCGGCGCTGGCGCAGGCCCGCAATTGCGACCGGGCTTGTCTGACCAAGGTCCTCGATGATTATCTCCACGCGCTGGCCCGGCATGATGCCGGCACGCTCAAGCTCGATCGCAGTGTCAAATATACCGAGAACGGGCAGCGGCTGAACGTGGGCGATGGCCTGTGGCAGACCTTCACCACCGGTCCGCATTATCGCTTCGACATTGTCGATGTCGAGAACGGGCAGATCGCCATGCTCGGCATTCTCGACGAGAATGGCAATCGCAACTTCTTCTCGACCCGGATCGCGGTGGAGGAAAATGAGAAGATGGGGCGGGGCCTCCAGATTACCGAGATCGAGAATCTGGTCGTGCGCAATGTGACTGGTGGACGTCCAGCGGCGATGGATGCGCCCCGCGTGCAGTTCACCCAGATGCAGCCTGCCAGCCGCCGCACCGCGCGCGAGCAGATGATCCGGCTCGCCAATGCCTATTTTACCGGCCTGGACACGGATGAATCGGCGCAGCATGTGCCATTTGCCGACACGTGCCGCCGCATCGAGAACGGCAGCATCACCGCCAATAATCCGACGCCGCCCGCCGGCATGGCGATGGCGGGGCAAGGCTGTGCCGCGCAGTTCGATACCGGCTTCTCGGTCATCGTCACGGATATTCGCTCGCGGCGCTACCCGGTGGTCGATGTCGAGAAGGGGCTGGTCTATGCGCTGGGCTTCTTCGACCATGACGGGGCGGTCATCAACCCGGCATCCAGCAACAGCGACAATAGCGATGCCGCGCGCGGGCTGCGTCAGCCCTTCTCCTTCATGATCGCCGAGGTGTTCCAGATCGAGAATGCCAGGATCAACCAGATCGAGGCGGTGCTGACGACGGTGCCCTATAAAATGGAGTCGGGCTGGTGAAACGGGCGAGGCTCGTCCGGCCAATGACGTGCGGGGTGGTGGCGCTGCTGGCGGCGGCCGGGGGCCGGGCTCCCGCTCAGGCCGAGATCGCGACGGTGGAAGAATGCGCGCGGATGCCGACACCGACCGACGAGATTGCGTGCCTGCGCCAGGCACTCCAGCAAAGTCAGGCAGCGTCGCGGGGGCATGACGATGAGGCGCTGCCGGCCCGGCAGGCGTCGGACACCGGGGGGGAGGACGCCATACGGGGGGCGCAGGCGGCAACGCCTGCGCCCGTGACCGCCCCTGCTCCGGGGGCGGAGCAGCGGCGCGCGGACCTTGGGGCCGAGCAGCTTGCCAGGCCGGCAGTCAAGGCGGCCGCCCGCGCGGCTGAGGCGGACGATGTGCGCGCTGTCGTCATCGCCACCGAAACCGGGCCACGTGATGAGCTGACACTGCGGCTCGATAATGGCCAGTTGTGGCGGCAGACGGAGCGTCCGTCCGTCCCGCTCACTCTCGCCCGCAACCGCCAATATCCTGTGGAAATCGCGCGCTCCGGCTTCGGTGGATACCGGATGCGCTTCACGGGACTTGGCAGGCAGATTGTCGTCAAAAGAATGGAATGAAGGTAGTCAATAATATTTAGTTAATTCAATAGGTTGTGACTTTAATGGCCAGAATTAAGCCGGTGGTTACGTCAAAAAAACAGGGGGGATGTTGGATGCGCAGCTTTATCGTGAGGCATATGTTGATGGCCGGAGCAGGCGCGACGGCGCTGGGGGTGTCCCTGGTGATCGGCGCTGCTCCGGCGAACGCGCAAGCGAGCGCGGAGGCTCCGGCACAGGATATCATCGTCACAGGGTCGCGCATCGCACGCCGCGACTTTGAAGCGAACAGCCCGCTTGTCACGGTCGGGCAGGATTCGTTTGAATCCCGCTCGTCGAGCAGCGTCGAAGATACGTTGAATGACCTCCCGCAATTCACCCCCGGTGGTTCGGCCTCGCTGTCCAGCAGCGCGGGCACGGCCTTTACCGGCGCGGACCAGGCCCCGGGCGCAGCCACGCTGGATCTGCGCGGTCTGGGCGCAAACCGCACGCTGGTGCTGGTGAACGGCCGACGGGCCCAGCCGGTCAACGCCCAGCTCGTGGTGGACGTGAACACCATCCCCTCCTCCGCGGTCAAGAATGTCGAAGTGATCACGGGTGGCGCCGCTGCCGTTTATGGCGCGGACGCGATCGCCGGTGTGGTCAACTTCATCCTGCGTGACGATTTCGAGGGGTTCGAGCTGAACGGTCAGGCGGGACTTTCCGAGCATGGGGACGCCGGGCAATTCCAGGTCAGCGGACTCATCGGCGGCAATTTCGCCAATGGCCGGGGCAATGCGATGATCGGCCTCTCATGGTCGGATCGCAAGCCCGCCTATCAGCGCAACCGCAAATTCTATACCAATGCGTGGAACGACCCGGCCACCTCTGGCGGCGGCGGCGCCATTCCGGTGACGGTGGCCGTGCTGGACGGCATCAACTATGGTGTGAATCCGGATGGCTCGCTGTTCAACACGGCCGACGCGCTCAATCCTGCCGCACCCTATACCGGCCCGCTCAACAATCTGACCGGCGGCGCGGGGCTCAAGCTCAATCCACCGTCACCCGGCTCCGGCGCGCGATCCGTGGGCTATAACGATCCGGAAAATTACAACTCGATCCCGCTCAAGCGCTATACGCTGTTCGGCGCGGCGCATTATGACGTCACGGACAATATCGAGGCGTTCTTCGAGGGCAATTACACCCATAGCGAGGCCTATGCGCAGAGCTTCGCCGGACAGGCAGGGAATATCTGGGCGCTGAGCATGCCCTATGATCCGGGCAATGACGATCCGGCTTCCCCGACATTCGGCGCGGACCAGAGCAATTTCCATCCGGTGAGCCGCCAGCTTGCCGCACTGCTCAATAATCGCGCCGATCCGTCGGCCAACTGGACGATGAGCCGGGGGCTCAATTTCCTCGGCCGCCTCTATACCGAGACATCGAGCGACATCCATCAGCTCACGGCCGGATTGCGCGGCGAGGTTGGTGTCAAGGACTGGACCTGGGAGCTGTATGGCTCGCACGGCCAGACCACGGTGGTGGCACGGCAGCCGCAGGGCGCCATCTCCTATGCCAATCTCCAGCAACTCATCACCGGCAACGCGTCGGCCGGCGGCCGCTCACCGACCATCAACGGGCCGTGGAATGCGGGGTGGACGAGCGGCGCCACCTTCAACCCGACCAGCTGCACGAGCGGCATTCCGATCTTCAACGCCGATGGCAGCGTGCCGGTTCCGGCAGCAGGCTCGCCCGATGGCGTGATCGTCTCGGATGACTGCAAAAATTATGCGACGCTCGAACTGAACAACATCACCAAGCTCCAGCAGAATATCGTGGAAGGCACGATGCAGGGGGCGCTGCTCAACAATTGGGCGGGCGAGGTCCGCTTCGCGGTCGGCGCGACCTACCGCACGGCCGATTTCAGCTATGCACCGGATACGGGCAATAGCGGCGAGCAGCCGGGGACGGGCGTGGTCAACCAGATCGCGCTGCCCAATCCGACGCGCGGTGATATTTCGGTGAAGGAAGTTTACGGGGAGCTTCTCGTCCCGCTGCTGCGTGACCTGCCGCTCATCAAGCAGTTCGATCTGGAACTGGGCGGGCGCTACTCCAAATATAGTCTCTCGGGCAGCATCGGCACGTTCAAGGCGCTCGCCGACTGGCGCGTGACCGACTGGCTGCGTCTGCGCGGCGGCTACCAGAAGGCCAACCGGGCGCCGAACATCTATGAATTGTTCGCACCGATCGCGGGCGGCCTGGGCACATCACAGGACCCGTGCGTCAACATTGCCGGTTTCACGCCGGAGTTCGGCAACGTCGCTTCCAACCCCAACCGTGTGAACCTGCAAACTGCCTGCGAAGCCCTGATCGTGCGCGATGGCGGCTTTGACTACACGACGCTGGCGGAAGATCCCACGGCGGTCGATCAGAATCCGTCTCTCTACCCCAACGGGCTTGATCGCACGCGGATGAGCAACCATCGCTGGACGCTCGGCTATAATCTGCCGTTCCCCTTCTCGATCGGTCTGACGCAGGGCAACACCGAGCTCAAGTCGGAGAAGGCGGATACAATCACCATCGGCGCGGTCATCAACGCGCCGTTCGAGAGCCCACTGCTGCGGAGGCTCACGCTGACGGTCGATTATTATTCGATCAACCTGAAGGGCACCATCGGCGCACCGAACGGCGTGGAAATCTACACCCAGTGCCTCAGCCCGGAATATAATAGCCGCATGTCCTCCGCGGCCGGCACGTTTGACGGCACGGGCCTGCTGGAAGGCAACCCCTTCTGCGCCCTCATCAACCGCTATCCGTTCGACGAGGCGGGCGTGCGCGGGGCCGTGGGCAGCGGCACCGACCGGACGTATCAGGCGCCATTCCTCAACAAGGGGGGCACCAAGACATCGGGTGTCGATGTGACCGTCAACTGGACCTTCGATCTCCAGGATGTCGGGCTCGGCATTCCCGGCGCGCTCAACTTCAACGGCTCGGCCAATATCCTGCTCGATTACAAGGAAGCCTCGTTCGAGGGGGCGTCATTCGTCGATCTCAAGGGCACGCTCGACAATATGGCGTTCGATTACAAGTTGTTCGGGACGCTCAGCTATCTCTGGAGCGGGGGCAGCGTCGGCCTGAGAGGGCGTTATCTGCCCTCGATCGCGCCATCGCCCTTCTCCGCGGCGGGCACGCAGGGGGCCGCCTCCC
This sequence comes from Sphingobium sp., assembly GCA_035555575.1. Classification (GTDB taxonomy): domain Bacteria; phylum Pseudomonadota; class Alphaproteobacteria; order Sphingomonadales; family Sphingomonadaceae; genus Sphingobium. The sequence goes on along the minus strand of DATMGL010000020.1, from coordinate 77,348 downwards.
ATACCGAGTTCGATCTGTTCGGCCGCTTCGTGGTGAATGACGTCATCGAGCTGCGGGCCGGCGTGGACAATCTGTTCAATGCCCAGCCGGAAATCGTGGGGGCGACGCCGACCAACGCCAACAGCGGCTCGACCTTGTCCGTCTATGACACGATTGGCCGCGCTTATTATCTCGGGGCCAAGATCCGGTTCTGAGGAGGCAAGGCGTCCGGGGTGAATGAACCCCGGACGCCGCCATTGTTCGCGAGCAACACCGGCATCGCGATCGAATGATTTTTGCTTTTGCCGGTTTTGACACGTCTCCTGAGGGAGAGGGGGGAACGATCATGGTCCGTCTCGTTCGCGCCGTTATAGCGCTTTTTTTCGCCGGTTTTGCGGTGGCCGCCATTGGCCAGACGCCGCCGGAGCAGACCTGCCAGCGGGCCTGCCTCGAAGGGTGGGTGGACAAATATCTGGCGGCGATGCGCGACCGCAATGTTGACCCGTCCCTCTTCGCGCGGGAAGTGAAGTTTACCGAAAACGGCGTCCACCTGCCCCTCGGCAAGGAAGGGCTGTGGTATGCGACGAGCGGTATCGGCAACTATAAATTCTATGTGCCGGATATCGAGACGCAGCAGGTCGCCTTCATCGGCACGGTGCTGGAGAAGAGCGGCAGCTCGGCGACCGGCCCGGCCGAAGACAAGCTCGTCGCGATCGCGCTGCGGCTGCGGATCCGGGATAACCGGATCACGGAAATCGAGCAGCTGGCCATGCGACCGGAAAGCACCACCAGCAGCACGAACAGGTTCCCCGCCACCGGCGCGGGGATCGAGGCGATGAAAGCGCCTCATCCGATCTTCAAGGAAGCCATTCCGGTCGCCAAGCGCGCCACGCGCGAAGAGCTGATCCGGACCGCCAACTATTATTTCACCGGCCTTCAGGACAATGACGGCAAGGGCTATTATCCCTTCACGGACGATTGCATCCGCTTCGAGAATGGTGTCGACGTGCTGGCCAATCTGGAAGATCCGGCAACCGGCAAGCGCGGCCGGATGACCTGCAAATATCAGTTCGAGACGACGCTGAAGGGCGTGGTCTCCCGCGTCCGTGATCGCCGTTTCGTCGCGGTGGACCGCGAGCGGGGCATCGTCTTCGCGTTTGGCTTCTTCGATCATTATAACATCAACTGGACCTGGCAGTTGGGCGAGCTGTTCAGGATCGAGGATGGCAAGATCCGCCGGATCGAGGCTGCTTTCCTGCGGGGACCGTTTGGCATCAACTCCGGCTGGAGCACGTATGAGCAGGGCATGTCCGACCAGATTCAGGACATTCGCTAGAACGAGGCGATCGCAAAAACAGCAGAGGGGAAGATGATGATCGGGAAGATATTTCTGGCCGGGATGTTGCTCGGCGTGGCAGCGCCGGCGCTGGCCCAGGCGGATGCGGGCAACTATGCGCCGTTGCAGGACAAGCCGTCCTGCACGCGCGCCGAACTGGTGGCGGCGACGACGGCTTATGTGGAGGCCCAGCGCAAGGGCGACCTCTCCGGCCTGCCGCTCGCCAGCAATGCCCATTATCTGGAGAATATGGAGACGGTGGAGCGCGGGAAGGGGCTGTGGAACACCAGGCTACCCGTCGCGCACTCCCTGAGCTTCCATGACAGCACGCGCTGCAAGACCTTCACGGAGATCGTCGTGACGGAGGGCGGGCACCCCTATGTCATCGGCACGCGGCTCTATATGCATCAGGGCAAGGTCATCCGCGTCGACAGCCTCGTCACCGACAAGGGCGACTGGCTGTTCAACGCCAATGCCTATCAGAAATATGCCAGCAAGGAGGACTGGTCGCCGCTGCACAAATATCAGTGGACGGCGCCCGGCGTGATGATCGCAGGGGCCAATGCCTATCTGGATGCCTTCAGCGACAAGTTCACGGATATCCCCTGGGGCATCCCATGCTCGCGGCTGGAGGGCGGCGCCTACACCAACCGTAATGATGACCCCAACGCATCCTGCGAGATCGGCATTCCGCCCGGCGTGCTTTACATCGTCAACCGCGATTATCTGATCGACGAGGAGATGGGGGTCGTCAATATCTTCTGCCGCTTCGGCGCCGGCGGCATGCCCGATGTGCACAGCTTCCGTTTCATCGACGGCAAGATGCGTCTGGTCCACACGTTGAGCGTCAATATGGGCACCACGCCATCGCCGCAGGCCAATGACGATGGCAGCGTGTCACGCGACCCGACCGTCGGTTCCTGACACAGATATCAGCGGGTGCGGGGCAATCTCCCGCATCCGCACCGACGCATCGATCGATAGCCCCGTGTCCAGTCTGGTTCCGGGAACGCAGTCTGCCGTGGGCGGATGATCCTGCCGGCACGGATGACCGCCGGGGCGCCCGGAACCGCAAGGCGGTGATGAAGAGCCGTTATCGCCAGAACCAAGATGATTTCTGCCCGGTTTGCTGAATGACGCGACGGGCTGACGGCATGGCATGATCGGACTGTCGGGCATGTGCTCAACAGGTCACGCCAGTGGGGCTCTGGCGCAACATGCTGATTTCAATGTCTCCCGACCCGACCGCGCGCGGCGCACGCGCGCTGGTGAACGGCCTGACGGGAGCTTGCGTGCCTGGCATGGCGGTCTCGACGGATGCTCTCGGCGGCCACGGATCTGGCGGCCGGGGGAGCGTTGCGCGCGAACCACGGTGAACGGGGGAAAGTGGTTGCGGTCAAAACAGGGATTGCAAGTGCGGAAGCGTCAGGCGCAGATTGATCCGGTGACCGGTACAGCCGGCGCGACAAAAATTATGGAGGTGAGGATGAGGGGATTTTGGCTTTCCGCGGCTGCGACATTGCCGTTTGTGGCACTGTCCGGCAGCCCGGCGCTCGCGCAGAATACGGCAGAATCCGGCAATACAGGCGGTATTCAGGAGATTGTCGTCACCGCGCAAAAGCGCACTGAAAATGTGCAGGACGTGCCGATCGCGATTTCGGCGTTCACCAGTGCCGCGCTCGAGGAGCGCGCGGTGACCAGCGTTGCGGCGCTTTCCAACATCGCGCCAAACGTGACGCTGGATGGCGGAACGCCCTTTTCTGGTTCGGCTGCTGTGCTGTCCGCCTTCATTCGCGGCATCGGCGCCAATGATTTCGCCTTCAATATCGATCCGGGCGTGGGCGTCTATCTCGATGGCGTCTATCTCGCCCGCTCCGTGGGCGCGAACCAGGATCTGGGCGACGTCGAGCGGATCGAGGTGCTCAAGGGCCCGCAAGGCACGCTGTTCGGCCGTAACACGATCGGCGGCGCGATCTCGATCGTGACGCATGATCCGGGCGACCAGTTCCGCTTCAAGGGCGATGTGACGACGGGCAGCTACAATCTGCTGCAAGCGCGCGGCACGGCGGATATCCCGCTGGCGCAAGGGCTGTCGTCATCGGTCAGCTTCTCGATCAAGAACCGCAACGGCTATATGCACCGCATTCCCTATACGGGCGGCAATACGACGAATATCGAGCCGGTCACGGCCTATAAGGCGGCAGCCTATGGCAATATCGGGCCGGGTTCGGAAGGCGGCGACGATAACTGGAGCACGCGGGTCAAGCTTGTCTATGATCCGGGCAGTTCGGTTCGCTTCGTGCTTTCCGGCGACTATAGCCGGAGCGACCAGTCGCAAATTGCCAACAAGCTCATCAAGACCTTCCCGTTTGTCTTTGCCGGCACCTATAACTGCGCGATTGCCGGCGAGACGACCGGGTGCGGTGACGGCCCGCCATCCGTCGCGTTTGCCGGCGGCATTGGCGGTCTCCACTCGATTGTCGACCTGCCCGGCCTGTTCGGCGTCAATGTCGATGCGGACCCGAACAACGACCGGCTGCCCTATGATGATCGCTTCCTCACCGACGATATCGACACCAGCTACGCGAATGGCAACAACCTCTCCAGAATGCAGAATTATGGTCTTGCCGGCACGCTGTCCTTCGACCTGAGCGACGATATCGAGCTGAAGTCGATCAGCGCCTATCGCGAGCTGCACTGGCGCACGGGCATGGATCTGGACGGCTCGCCGCTCAATTTCCTGCATACCAGTTTCGAGATGAACCAGTGGCAGTTCAGCCAGGAGTTCCAGCTGCTGGGCTCGGCTCTTGACAAGCGGCTGAATTATGTGCTCGGCGCCTATTATTTCAAGGAAGCGGGCGACCTGCACGATTATGTGACCTTCGCGCAGGGGCTGCTGCAGGTCGACGGCCCGAACACGCTGGCGACCGAAAATTACGCCGTGTTCGGTCAGGTGGATTTCCGCCCGGTCGAGCAGTTCGGCATCACCGTCGGTGGCCGCTATACGCATGAGAACAAGTCGTTCGAAGGCGGGCAAGGCGATGCCAACGGGCTGAACTACAAGATTGCGCAGCAATTCAGCCAGCCGGGCGACCCTTGCGCGATCATCGTGCCGATTTCGGATGCGTGCCGGGTATCACTGGGCTTCCCGGTGCCGGGGCAGCCGCTGCGCTATTATGTGGCGGGCACGCAGCACAAGAAGTTCAACAACTTCTCGCCGAAGATCGGTGTCCAATATCACCCTAATGACGACATCATGCTCTATGCAAGCTGGTCGAAGGGCTACAAGACAGGCGGCTGGACGACTCGCCTCTCCAACCCGCTGGACTATGCGCCAGGCTTCGATGAGGAGAAGGCCACAACGTGGGAACTGGGCGCCAAGTCCACTCTGCTCGACCGCCGTCTCCAGTTGAACGGCGCGCTGTTCCAGACCGACTATAAGGGCATCCAGCTCAACTTCCAGCAGGGCGTCTCGCCGGTCATCCAGAATGCCGGTGATGCGCGGATCAAGGGCTTTGAACTGGAAATGGTGGCAGCGCCGACCGATGGCTTCACCATCAATGGATCGGTGGGCTATCTGGATGCCCATTATACCCGCGTCGATGCAGGCGCGCAGGTGGCACCGGCCAGCGGCGTGTTTGGCAATTACGGCGTCATCCCCGGTGCGACCCTGCCGAAAACGCCGAAGTGGAAGTTCAACATCTCGCCGAGACTTGAAGTTCCGCTGGGCAATGGCGGCAAGGTGATCGCGCTGGGCGACTATACCCACAGCACCAGCCTGAAGAATGATACGGAGGGCTATTTCCTGCTCATGCGGGACGCCACGGATGTGGTGAATGCGAGCCTGACCTATCGCGAGCCGAACGGGCGCTGGGACCTGACCGTGGGCGGCACCAACCTGACCAATGATCGCTACCTGGTGACCGGTCAGGCGCAGTTCGCCGGCGGGCAGGCCTATGGCACCTATTCGCGCCCGGCCGAATGGTATGCGCGACTGGCGGTGCAATTCTAGAATGGGGAGGGCTGCCGGTTTCGTCCGGCAGCCCTCGGCACGCCCGGCAAGGCTGGAAAAGGCCGGGTTAACGACTAGAATGCCGGAAGACAGGGTGGTTTTGGAGATTCGTGCAATGTCAACGAAAGCGACGACGGAGTTCTGGAAGGGCATCAAGCCGATAGCAAACAGCTTCAAGCCCGATGCGCTGCCGGAAGTCTATATGAAGGACCCGGCCAATTCGGACGAACGCTACTTCGTGCCGATGAGCGAGACCGTGTTCTCCCGGCCGATCTGGATTTCTCCCCAGCAGAATATGTGGGCCGACATCCTGTTCTCGAAAGAAGCAGGGTTGGTGAACCGCCACTATCACCCGCACCAGATCTTCGCCTATACGATTTCGGGCAAATGGGGCTATCTGGAGCATGACTGGATCGCGACGAAGGGCGATTTCGTTTATGAAACGCCCGGCGAAGGCCATACGCTCGTCGCCTATGATTATCATGAACCGATGCGGGTTTTCTTCGTCGTGCAGGGGCCGCTGATCTGGCTCGATGAGGATGGCAACGGCACCAGCCATTATGATGTTCATGATTATATCGCGGCTGCGCGCACCCATTATGAATCGAACGGGATCGGCGCCGCTTATGTGGACACGCTGTTCCGCTGATGGCGGGAAATCCATGGGGCGGGTGACGGCCTGGCGGACTTTTCTGTCCTGACCATCCGCCTTGTGGAACCAATTGGCGCTGTGGGGCCTTCTTTCAGCGGAGGTTCCCATGGCGATACGCGCATATTGGCGAGGGCAGATCCGGCTGGCGCTGGTCTCGATCCCGGTCGAGGTCTATCCGGCGACCAAATCCGGCGCGGCGATCCAGTTCCACCAGATTCACGAGCCCAGCGGCAAGCGCATCCGTTACGAGAAGGTGGCGCCCGGCATCGGCCCGGTCGACCGCGATGAAATTATGAAGGGCTTTGAAATCTCCAAGGGCAATTATGTCCTGCTCGATGACGAGGAGATCGAGGCGGTCAAGATCGAAAGCCGCAAGACGCTGGAACTGGTCCAGTTCGTCGCGGCGGACGAGATTGACGTGCTCTATTATGAGAAGCCCTATTTCGTCGTGCCGGCCGATGATCTGGCCGAGGAGGCCTATGTCGTGCTGCGCGAGGCGCTGCGCAGCTCGAAAAAAGTGGGGCTCGGCCAGCTCTCCGTGCGCGGGCGCGAGCAGCTTGTCTCGGTCAAGCCGTGCGGGCGCGGGATCGTCATGGAAGTGCTGCGCTATGCCGATGAGGTGCACAAGGCGCAGGGCTATTTCCGCGATATCGATGATGTGGCGCCGGCGGCGGACCTGCTCGATCTCGCCACGACGCTGATCGACAAGAAGACCGCGCCCTTCAAGCCCGCCGAATTTCACGACCGCTATGTCGACGCCCTGCATCGGCTGATCGAGAAGAAGAGCAAGACGCACGGGCAGCGCGTTCTGGAGGATATCGAGGCGCCGGACAGGACGGGCGGCAATGTGATCGACCTGATGGCGGCCCTCAAGAAATCGATCGGCGAGGGCGGCGCGGGGCGCAAGCCCGCGGCGACACCTCGGGGCAAGCCGGCCTCCAGCCGCAAACGCGCCTGACATGGCCTGCCATCCGGAGACGCTGCTGCATCTGCTCGATGAGCCGGTGCTGCCGTGGCGCGGCGTGGCTGCACCCTCTGACCGGACGGCGCGGCTTGACCGGCAATGGGCGGACCAACCGGCCGGTTTGCGAAAGCATGGTCTGCTTCGCTTTCCCCTCGCGCCCGCACTGTCTCATCTTCCGGCCGGTGGCGGAAGCAGGCCGGGGGCGCGGGCCGGCCTGTCAGACGCAGCAGCGGCGTTTGGCAGCCGCCGCGCTGCGAGCCGCAACGGTGGCGCGCATGGCCGCATCGGGGCGACGCAGAGCGGACTTGCCAGTGCGAGCGGCGGCACGCGGGCTCACGCGCCATGGCAACGAAGATTGAGCGGGGCCATCATTGCTGATGGCAGGCCGGGGCTGATCGAACGGGAGCGGTGCGGGCTCATCGTGCCAACGGGCTGACGGATGGCCCGGCCCGATCCTCTTGCGCGCTACAATGCCAAGCGCGATTTCGCCAAGACGCCCGAGCCGGCCGGTGCGCGGGCGGAGAGTCCGGGCGGCAATCTCTTCATCGTCCAGAAGCATGACGCGACCCGATTGCACTGGGACTTCCGGCTGGAAGTGGACGGCGTGCTGAAAAGCTGGGCGGTGACGAAAGAGCCGAGCCTCGACCCGGACGACAAGCGGCTGGCCGTCCGCACCGAGGATCATCCGCTTTCCTATGCCCGCTTTGAGGGGACGATCCCCAAGGGGGAATATGGCGGCGGCACGGTGATGCTGTGGGATCAGGGCAGTTGGGAGCCGGTGGCCGGCAAAAGTGCGAAGGATATCGAGGATGGCCATCTCCATTTCCGGCTCGATGGCGAGCGGATGAAAGGGGAATGGCTGCTGGTGCGGATGCATCCGCGTCCCGGCGAAAAGCATGAAAACTGGCTGCTGCGCAAGATTGCGGATGCGCAGGCCGGGACGGGCGATGGGCTGGTCGCGCGCGGGCTGACCAGTGTGCTCACCGGGCGGACGATGGCGCAGATCGCGGCTGACAAGGGCGGTGCGCAATCTCTCCAGGGCAAGAAGGGCAAGGCCTTCGACGCTGCGATGACTGCTGCGTCGCAGCATAATGCACGGGCGGGCGATGGGGCGCCTGACCGTGGCGTGCAGGAAGCGGTGCGGCGCAAGGGGGCGCCCGAAGCCCGGCCGCGTTCCAGGCCCAGAACCGGGCGGCTGCCGGGCTTCGAGCCGGTCCAGCTTGCCACGCTGGTCGATGCCGTGCCGCCAGGTGACGGCTGGATGCACGAGATCAAATATGATGGCTATCGCGTGCTGGCGGCGGTGAAGGGGGCCGATGTCCGCATCTTTACCCGCAGCGGGCTGGACTGGACCGAGCGGTTCGCGCCGATCGCTGCGGCATTGGCGGCGCTGGATCTGCCGCCTGCGCTGATCGATGGTGAGGTGGTCGCGCTGGATGCGCAGGGAAATCCTGATTTTTCCGCCCTGCAGGCGGCGCTGAAGGATGGCGGGGCGGCGCGGCTGATATGTTTCGCGTTCGATCTGCTCTCGCTCGCCGGGGAGGATCTGAAGCCGCTGCCCAACAGCGCGCGCAAGACGCGGCTGACGGCGCTGCTGGCCGAGGCCTCCGGGCCGATCCATGTCGCCGATCATATCACCGGCGCGGGCGAGGCGCTGCTGGCGGCGATGTGCGGCGCGGGGCAGGAAGGGATTATCGCCAAGCGCGCCGACGCCCCCTATCGCGCCGGACGCACGCGCAACTGGGTGAAGATCAAATGCACCTTGCGGCAGGAGTTCGTCATCGTCGGCTGGACAACCAGCAGCGCGCGGGGGCGTCCTTTTGGTTCGCTGTTGCTTGGCCAGCGGGAGCATGGCCAGCTGGCCTACAAGGGCAAGGTCGGCACGGGTTTCGACGTCGCGACGATGGACGATCTGGCTGCCACGCTCGCGCCGCTGGCGCGGTCTTCCCCGCCGGTCGAGGTGCCACGGGCGCAGGCGCGTGGCGCGCACTGGGTGGAACCTGCGCTCGTCGCCGAGGTCGCCTTTGCCGAGATGACGGCCGATGGACGCGTGCGTCATGGCAGTTTCATCGGCTTGCGAGAGGACAAGGAGGCCAGCGACGTGACACCCGAACAGTCCGAACCCGCGCCGCGCGGGAAAAGCGCGGTCGAGATCACCAGTGCGGACCGGGTCATCTTCCCGGAGACCGGCGGCACCAAGGGCGACCTGGCCGCCTATTATGAAGCGATCGCGCCGCTGATGCTGCCCTTCGCGGCCGATCGGCCGGTGAGCCTGGTGCGCTGCCCGCAGGGCGATCTGGCGAAATGCTTTTTCCAGAAGCATGACAGCGGATCGTTCGGGCCGCAGGTCCACCATGTGCCGATCGTGGAGAAGGATGGCGAGGCTGAGGATTATCTGTTCGTCACGGATGCCGACGGGCTGCTCGCCTGCGTGCAGATGGGGACGATCGAGTTTCACGGCTGGGGCGCCAGGACCGACGATGTCGAGCAGCCGGACCGCATGATCTTCGACCTCGATCCCGATGAGGGGCTGGATTTCGATGTGGTGAAGCGCGCGGCGCGGCATATCAACCGGCAGCTTGGAGATCTGGGGCTGGTGAGTTTCGCCATGCTTTCGGGCGGCAAGGGCCTTCATGTGGTGGTGCCGCTCACGCCGGGGCATGGCTGGGAGGCCCATAAGGATTTCTCGAAGCGGTTTGCCGAGGCGCTGAGCCTTGCCGAGCCGGATCGGTTCGTGGCGACGATGAGCAAGGCGAGGCGCAAGGGGCGGATCTTCATCGACTGGTTGCGCAATCAGCGGGGCAGCACGGCGGTGCTGCCCTATTCGGCGCGGGCGCGGGCAGGCGCGCCGGTCGCGGTGCCGATCGGGTGGGACGAGCTGGATGACATCGCCACGGCACAATGCTACCATATCACCGATGCGGCCCGACTGATCGAGCGGGCGGAGGCCAAATGGCTACGCGATTGGGGCGTTGCGACGCAGCAACTGCCTGACGTCTGAAGCGCCAGCGGCGCGCTGAAAAAGCGCTTTGTTACCGCCACGGTGTGATCTGCGGTGAACCGAACGCACAGGCCGGAACCAGAAGCCTCGCTGGGCGGTTTCGCTCATGCAGCACATTGATATTAACCACGCGGAGGAGACCTCATGGCCCGTCGCTACCCTGACGCGTCGCTTTCTCACATAGCGGTGCTGGGCAATGCGCTTCCCCGCCGCTGCGGCCTTGCGACCTATACCAGCCATAGCGTGGCGGCGCTGCGCCGCGCCTTTCCCGAGGTGGTCTTCGACCATTATGCGATGGATGACGGCCACGGCATTGCCTACGGGCCGGACGTGACGATGACCATCCCGGCGGACGATGTCTCGGCCTATATTCGCGCGGCCGCGGCGATCAAGCGGTCAGGCGCGCAGCTGTTATGGGTTCATCACGAGTTCGGCATTTTCGGCGGGCCCGCCGGCAGCCATTTGCTGGCGCTGCTGAACCATCTCGATCTGCCCGTCGTGGTCACGCTTCACACGCTGCTTTCCCACCCCGATCCGGCGCAGGCCTACGTGATGAAGGGGCTGGTCGCGGCAGCCGACCGCATGATCGTGATGGCGCGGGAAGCCGCCCGGTTGCTGGAAGAGCGCTATCAGGTCGATCGGCGGATCATCAGCGTGGTGCCGCATGGCGCGCCGGACCGGGCACTGAGCGAGACCGCGCCGTTCAAGGCCAGGCTGGGGCTTGGCCGCGGGCCGGTCGTGCTCACCTTCGGGCTGCTCTCGCCGGGCAAGGGGATCGAGGCGGCCATCGAGGCGCTGCCGCCGGTCGTCGCGCGGCATCCCGATCTGCGCTATCATATCGTGGGGGCCACGCACCCGACGCTGTTGCGCGATCAGGGCGAGGCCTATCGCGAGAGCCTCGTCGCGCTGGCCGCGCGGCTGGGGATGGAAAGCCATGTCCGGTTTGTCGACTGCTTCCTCGAAGATGGCGATCTGCTGGATTATCTGCAGGCGTGCGATATCTATCTCACCCCCTATCGCGGTGAGGAGCAGGTGACGTCCGGCACGCTGGCCTATGCGCTGGCGCTTGGCCGTCCGGTGGTCTCCACGCCCTATGTCCATGCCCGCGAAGCGCTGGCGGGCGATATCGGAACATTGGTTCCATTCAATGATGTGAATGCGATTTCAGCCGCGCTGATCGACCTGCTTGGCGATCCGGCCCGGCTTGCCGTGCGAGCCCGCAAGGTGTGGGACGCGGCACGCTCGACGATATGGGACTGCAATGGGAGGGCTGTGATGACGATCATGGAGGATGCGAAGGCGAGCAAGCCGGTCGCGCTGCCGGGGCAACGCAAGGTGCGCGAGCCCTATCGGGTGCAGCTTGATGGTGTCGCGGCGATGACGGACGATGTCGGCATCGTGCAGCACAGCATCCACGGCGTGCCGGACCGGCGCCATGGCTATTGTATCGATGACAATGCCCGCGCGCTGTTGCTGCTGGGCGAGACGGGCGCTGGCGATCCGGTCGAGCGGCTGCATCTCATTCGCGTTTATGCTGCCTTTCTCGAACATGCCTGGAATGAGGACACTGGCCGCTTCCGCAACTTCATGGGCTATGACCGGCGCTGGCTGGAGGAAGAAGGCTCGCAGGACAGCAATGGCCGCACGATCTGGGTGCTCGGCCGGATCATGCGCAGCGCGCCGCAGGACTTCCTGCGCCGCTGGGCGACCGGACTGTTCAATCGGGCGCTGCCGCTGGCCGCGGAGTTGACAGCGCCGCGCGCCATGGCCTTTGCGATGCTCGGCATGGCCGCCGCCACGGAAGCCGAGCCGGGGCATGAGCAATGCCGGCTGCTGCTGACCCGCTTCGCCGGGACATTCAAGCATTTGCTCGCAGTCTCGCAGCGGCCGGACTGGTCATGGTTCGAGATCGTGCTCGCCTATGACAATGCCCGGCTGCCGCAAGCGATGATCGAGGCGGGGCAGATTCTGAATGATCAGGATGCGGTGGCCATGGGCCTAGCGACATTGCGCTGGCTGCTGGGCCAGCAGCAGTCCCCGGCCGGGCATTTCCGTCCGGTGGGCACGGAGAGCTTCGGCAAGCCGTTTGCGCCGCCGGCCGCTTTCGATCAGCAGCCGCTGGAGGCCGCCGCGACGATCGACGCCTGCCTCTCCGCTTTCCGTGCCGATGGCGATGTCCACTGGGGAGAGGCGGCGGAGCAGGCGCTGGGCTGGTTCGACGGCGAGAATGACCTCGGCATTGCGCTCGCGAGCGATGATGGCGCCTTCTGCCATGACGGGCTGACGCCGCACGGGCTCAACCTGAACCTTGGCGCCGAGTCGGTGCTCGCCTTGCAGATGGCGCGTCAGGCAATGGCCCAGCTCGACCGGGAACTGGGCGGAACACCGCAGCTTCTGGTCGTGCAGCGACAGATTTGACGAGGGAACGACAGATGACTTGACGAGGGGGCCTATGCTCCGTCAAAAACCAATGGCGCAAGTTCATCAAGGTGCCGGGAGACCATTGCCGATATTCCGTCGCCTCGATCAACGGCTCAATGCGGACCCGTCGCGTGTCGTGGTTCGGCCGTTTCATCTGTCCTGGCAGGCGTCAGGCATCGCCTCCAGTCGTGGGGCGAAGCTCGTCGACGATATATTGGCCATGGATGCGGCGGCGGTGGACGAGGCGCTGACGCGCGTCTTCCACGATTTCGAGCAGCGACACTGGCATATCAGCCGGGTTTTCGAGACGCGGTTCGAGCAGGTCGCGCGGGATTTGCAGATTGACCGTGCCCGGCTGACCGATGCGCAATGCCAGTTGATCGGTGCCTATTTCTGCCATGAATATAGTTTTCAGGCAGCAGCGCTGATGAACCCGTCCATCGTGCCCCATCCCGACCAGAGCCATTTGAGCGACGGCACGGTGCGCTTCATCATGTCGCTGCGCGCGGTGGGGGAAGGGCATATCAGCTCGATCGCTTTTCGCGATGGGCTGATCAGCCCGGACGGCCGGCTGGAGCTTTCCCCCGAGCCGCGCATCGCGACATCCGCCATCGCGCGGCCGGGTGATATCGACCCGGATGGCATGGTGATCGTCGAGCGGGATCGCGACAGCACCTTGTCGGGCACGGTGATCTTCCCGGTCACCCCGGCGCAGGCCAACGGGTTGGAAGATTTGCGCCTGACGCCGTTCATTCATGATGATGGCCGGGCGGAGTGGATCGGCACCTACACGGCCTATAGCGGCCGCGCGATCCGCTCGGAGCTGCTGCGCACCCATGACTTTCATTCCTTCTCGCTGACGCCGATGGGCGGGGCGGCGGCGGTCAACAAGGGCATGGCGCTCTTCCCGCGCCGGACCGGCGGCAAATATCGGATGATCGGCCGGCAGGACGGCAAGAATCTCTTTCTGCTCGAGTCCGACCAGCTCTGCGAATGGTCAGGTGGGGTTCGCCTGCTTGAACCACGCTATCCGTGGGAGTTTATCCAGATCGGCAATTGCGGTGCGCCGATTGAGCTGGATGAGGGCTGGCTGCTGCTGACCCATGGCGTGGGGCCGATGCGCAAATATGCGCTGGGCGCTGCGCTTCTCGACAAGAATGATCCCTCCAGGGTGCTGGCGCGCACGCCCGCGCCGCTGCTGTCCGCCGCCGACCATGAGCGGGAGGGCTATGTGCCCAATGTCGTCTATACCTGCGGTGCGTTGCGGCTGGGGGACATGCTGTTCCTCCCTTATGGTCTGGCGGATAGTTCCGTTGCCTTCGCATTGGCGAATATCGCCGATATTCTTGACCAGATGGAGTGAGCCCGGATCAGTCGGACAGGGTGCCGGCGCGCCGCTGACCAAGGACGATCTGCGCAAGAAGGCCGGCATTGCGATCGAAATGATGGCCGCCCGGTACGACATAATGCTGGGCCAGACCGGCTGGAATATCCGGGCAGGCGCTGTCAGCCTCATTCTCCCCCTGCACGCACTGGATGGCGACGCCGCGCAGCCGGACAATGGCGGGAATGGTCGGCTGGGCCGTATCCGAACCGATATCGAGCCAGCTGCTCAGGTGGAACTGGAAATCCGCGGTGGCGCTGAGGCCCAGCAGGGACAGCCGGCTGATCCGGGCCCGTGTGGCGGGATCGAGCTGCGCGACCATGGCGGGCAGCACATCCGCCCCGAAACTATAGCCGATGAGCAGCACGCGCGGCCGCGCCCAATGGCGGCTGAAGGCGTTGATGAGCTGGCCAAGATCGCGGCCGGCCCCTGCAGGGGTGCGCGCGGTCCAGAAATAGGCGAGGCTATCCACGCCGACCACGGGGATGCCGGCGGCGGCGAGCTTGCCGGCGACGTCGCGATCGATGCCGACCCAGCCGCCATCGCCGGAATAGATGATCGCCATGACGTCCCGATTGGCCGGTCCGGGCTGCGGAGGCACGAGCGTCAGCGGCATGTCCGGCAGGGGCAAGCCACCGGCTTGCGCACGGGTGATCGGCGCAGGCAGCAGGCTGGTCACGGCATTGGCGACGGGTTCGGGCCACTGCGAGGTTACGCCGGGCAGGGGCAGCGCACGAGCATGGGGCACGGCCTCTGTCAGCGCGGCGGCGGCGGGCGGCAAGGCGGCGGCGTGCATTGCGATCCACGGCAACCTGATCTGTAGGTTGGGGCCGAACTGCCAGCCGCTGCCGCCGTCCACAGGCTCGGCGGAGAAGCCGGGAGCGGTGCACCATGGCTTGCGGCTCGCAATCTGCGGGGCGAAGCCGAGCGAGACGACGCCCTGATAGGACCCGTTGGCCCATTGCGACAGGCTGGCATAGGCAAGTGCGCCGCCTTCGCCTGCGCCGAGGATCACCGGCTTCATATAGGCTTTCACACCCATGCGATGCTGGACATCGTTGGAGAGGGCGACGAGCGGATAATTGGCGTTGAGGCAATGGCGGCCCCAGCTCTGGGCATTGTCCATCAGCCGAGGCGTGGAAACCATGGCCACCAGCAGGCCGCGTCGGGCGAGTTCCCGGCCGATGGCGGTTTCGACCCCGGAAACGCCGTTGGAATCGGAGAGGAACAGCACCACGCCACGCGGTTCGCCCGCTGGCCGCACGATGGCGACGGGACCGAACGGCGCGAAATTATAGCTGATGGCGAGCGTTTCGGCAGGGGACGGTGGCGGTGCCACGGCGGCGGTGGCGAGCAGGCCGGCCGCGAGCAGGCCGGCATATGCGAGCAAGGTGCGGGGAAGGATGGGCATGGGCGGCCTCCCGCCTATCGCCGCGCTGCGATGAGCGCCTGCAGGTCCACCAGGGCCCGGCCGAGCGCCAGCCCCTGCGGCCCGGCGATGAAGCGCGGTTCCCAGACCGGGGAAAATTTCTCCTTGTAACTGCGCAGGCCCTCAAAGCCGTAAAGCGCTTCGCCATGCTGGTAGAGCAGGGAGCCGAGGCGCATCCACAGCGGCGCGAGCCGGCGCGCTTCCAGCCCGGAGAGCGGCGCGAGGCCAAGCGTGAACCAGCGATAGCCCTGCGCCGCGCCCCATTGGATGAGGCGGATGAACAGGAAGTCCATGGTGCCATAGGGGATGTCGCGATCATGCCGCATCAGGTCGATCGACAGCTCGGACTTGTCCGGTGTCGCCCAGATATTGGCGAAGGCGACGATCCGCCCCGCTTGCCGTACGACGGCGCAATCGAAGCGGACGATATAGGCCGGATCGAACTGGCCGACGCTGAAGCCTTTCTCGCGGTGGCCCTTTTCGCCGAGCCAGACATCGGAGATGGCGCGCAACTGGTCGATGATGGCCGGCACCTGCGCGGCCGGGATGATCTCGAACACGGCGCCATCCCGCTCGGCGCGGCGCACGGCGTGGCGCAGCGGCTTGGCGACCGGGCCATCGAGCGAGAAGCTGGCCAGCGCGATGCGCGCCTCCTCGCCATATTTGAGGATCTGCAAGCCCAGATCGATCGCGATGGGCAGGGTCTGCACGCTGATCTGGTAGAGCAGCAGCCGGCACTGGGCAATGTCGGCTTCCTCGCGCAGGGTCCAGAGCAGATCGCTCCATTCGGCTGGATCGCCGACCGGATCGCTCATCACGATCCAGCTGCGCCCGCGTATCTGATACATGACGAAGCTGCGCCCGGAGGCGGAGTGGAGGAAGCGCTTGTCCCCCGTATAGGCGAGGAAGGCATCCGTCCGCTGGGCGAGGGCCAGCGCGGCGTCGCCCGGCAGCTCATCGCGGGTCAGTTGCAGGTGGGAGGGTGCGGCAGGCCGCAGCAACCGGGCGATGGCCAGACCGGCGAGCAGCACGGCGACGGACAGGCTGGCGCGCAGAAAGCGGGAGGCATCGCCATGCCGGGCGAAATGCCACCACAGATCATTCTGATAATCGACGCGCTTATACGCGAACAGCCCAAGCCAGATGGCAAGGCCGAGCACCACGGCCACTGTCGCCAGCCAGCCCGGCGAGAAGATGTCTCGCGTCAGCCGGGTGCGGCGATAAAAAGCAGCGCGTGTCCACTGGAGCAGCGCGGCCAGCAGCAGCATGACCGTCGCTTCCTCATAGTCCAGGCCCTTGAGCAGCGAGAACGCGGCACCGGCAAGCAGCAGCGCGCGGGTCAGCCAGAAAGCGCCGTCAAGCCGGTGATAGAGGCCGGGCGCGAGCAGGAGGAGCATGGCGCCGACCAGGCTGGCGGCGAGGTGGGAGGCCTCCATGAAGGGAAGGGGCAGGATGTGATAGAGGAGCTTCATGCGATCCGGCACGGCGGGCAAGGCGCCGGAGACGAGCAGCACGCCACCGCCCAGAAAGACGAGCGCGGACACCATGGTCGGCGCAATGCCGGACGCAACGGCATGGACGCCGCGCAACGTGGTGCGCAGCGGCCGGCGCCAGCGCTGGCCTTCCTGCACCGCGACGATCGTGCCGGCGATGAACAGCGGCAGCAGATAATAGATGAGGCGATAGGCGAGGAGGGCGGCGACCAGCTCGGGGGCGGCCACGGATTGGGTGGTGGTCGACAAGGCAGCGACCATCACCGCCTCGAAAATGCCGACGCCGCCGGGCACATGGGAGATCAGCACGGCGATGATCGCCAGCGTGTAGCCCATGAAGAAGGCGGGCCATGCTGACAGCGTCATGCCGGGAACGAGCACGAACAGCGCTGCACTGGCGACGGCGACATCGATGGTGGCGACGCCGAGTTGCGCCAGGGCAAGGCGATAGCCGGGCACGGGCACGCGCCAGCGCAGCAACCGCAACTCCCGCCCGTCTCGCCCGGCCCAGACCAGCAGCCCGGCAATGCCGACCAGCAGGCAAAGGCCGATCAGGCGCCAGAGCCATGGCGGGAACGCCAGGGGGCCGAGGGCGATATGGTCCGGGCCGATCGCCAGCATGCCGCCGGCGAGGACGAAGATGCCGCCCCAGAAGGTCATGCCGGCCAGCGCGACCACCCGCGCGACATCGCCGATCGCGAGACCCTCCGCGCTATAGACGCGGTAACGGGCAGAGCCGCCGGTGAGCAGCGCGAGGCCGAGATTATGGCTGAGCGTGTAACTGGTGAACGAGGCCAGCGCCGCCGTGCCATAGGGCAGGGGCCGGCCAATCGCGCGCAGGGCCAGCACGTCATAGAGGGTGAGGGCAAGATAGCTCACCGCCGTGAAGGCAAGGGCGAGCAGCATATGCCAGCGATCGATCCGGGCGAAGGCGTGCCGCACATCATGCAGATGCACTTCGCGCAGAAGATGCGTGAGGGCCGAGAAACCGAGCGCGGCCAGCAACAGGACGAGAACAAGAGTGATCAGGGTCCGGTGGCGGGCAAGGGACAGAATTGTTGCCACGATTTTCCTCTGCCGGCTGGCTGCCGGCCGAGAATACACACAAGCTGCGGGCCTGTCCCCATGATCTGTGCGACGGGCGTGAACCAGGTGGCCTTATAAGGAAAGGGAGAGCGCCAAGGCTCTCCCTTTACGGCGTCCGCGCCATCGGACAGGGCCGCTCAACTGGTCTTTTGGGCCGGTTGAATGTGATGATGGGCCCGGTGATGCTTCATGGTTTTGGCGGCCGCATGATGAGTCGAAGCGGGCTGGGCTTGGATGCACTCGTCCGTCACCGTCTTTGAGCAACGGGGGTATTTCGCTGGCGGGGATGCCGCGCTGCTGTTGCTGGCGCCCTGGGCGACGGCCGCCGTGCCGACGCTGAGCGCAAGCAAGGAAACGAACAGATACTTCATGGATCATCTCCTTCATGGCTGACGGAACGGACGTGGGATGAAGGGGGTGGTCCGTTCCGCCGCAGCAAAGATGAGCGCAAACCGGCATGAGGTCACGTTAAGCTTTGTTCATGCCCGGGCCATGATTATCCCGAGACCAGGCGGTATGTCGTCAGTTGCGGTCGGGCGGACCCGCAGCTGTCCGTCGTGCCACAGGCAGACGATATGCGCTGCCAGGAGCCGGCTTCCGGTCTCGCGCGTTCTTTGCCCGGCTGTGGTTGCGCAAAGCGCTGGTCGCCGCTGGAAATGCGCGCGGCCGCGTCGCGCCGGGATCGGGAGACGATGATGGTCAGGCGGCATGATAAAATGGGCGAGCGGCGCAGAGGCAGGCGATGGCTGCGCTATCTGGCCGGCGGGCTGGCCATCCTCGTGGCCGCCATCCTGCTCTGGCTGGGCTATATCGGGGCCTTTGGCGGGCGGCTCTATGTCGAGTTTCCTGCCAAGGGCGCATCCCTTGCGGCGCAACATGACGTGGCGGCCGTGATCTTCTCGGGCGATATGGGGCTCAAGCTGGGCATGGGGCCGCGCATCGCTGCCCGGCTGACGGCCGCCGGTGTTCCGGTCATCGGGGTGAATTCGCTCGTCTATTTCCGCAAACGACGCACGCCGGACGAGGTGGAGGCCTATATCGCCGCCGCTATCAGGCATGCGATGCAGACCACTGGCGCGCGCAAGATCATCCTCATCGGCCAGTCCTATGGGGCGGACATGCTCCATGTCGGCCTTGCCGGGCTGCCCGCCGCAGCCCGCAAGCCGGTCATACTGGTGGCGCTGGTGGTGCCGACGGACAGTGTCTATTTCCGTATATCGCCGGTCGAATGGCTCGAATGGCCGCCGCCCGACGCCGAAGCCTTGCCGACTGCGCGGGCGCTGACCTGGGTGCCGGCGATCTGCGTGCGCGGGGTAGAGGAAACCAACAGCCTTTGCCCGATGCTGCACCAGCCTAATGTCGAGCAGGTGGTGCTCCCGGGCGGCCACGCGCTGCATGGGGACAGCCCCGCGCTTGCTGCGCCCCTGCTCAACAAGATCCGCGCTGTTCTGGCGGCCCTGCACGACTGAGCCTGGCCGTTACGACCAGCTCTGGTTGAGGCTCTCGGCGGTCTGGTCGAGGGCCTTGGGGTCGGTCTCGCCCGTCAGCGCATAGGACATGTCGCCGCGCCGCCAGAAGGCCACCGATTGCGCGCCTTCGCGCACGGCGTCCGGGATCTCCGGCGCATTGCTGCGTTCGCGCAGGGCGAAGAGGGACAGTTGCTGGCCGGTCGCCGTCTTCACCGCCACCAGCAAGGCAGCGCCATTGCCGGCGGGGAATATCTGCACATCGGTCACACGCCACTCGGCGGGCAGGGTGGGCAGATCGATCCGGGTGCTGGCGAGTATCTCCCGTGCGTCTAGGGCCGGCGCCTCGATCTGGGAGGGCATGTCCGCCCGCATCATGGCGACGCGATGCGAGGCCACCGCCATACCGACATAGGCTGGCGGGCCCTTCGCGATGAACAGAAAGGCGGATGTCGCGACGATCAGCGAGACGCCGCCCAGCGTTGCGGCCCGTCGCCAGAAGGTCTGTCTGGCACGCCCGTAAAGGCCGGTTGCCTGCTCCAGCATGCCGGCAGGCAGCGGGGCCATATCCTGTGCGAGCAGGCGCAGGGCCGTCCGCTCGCTCAACTCGCCCATCATCTGTGCGGCGAGCGCGGGATGATCGGCCAGATGGGCCTCAATGGCGAAACGGCGCCCGGCGTCGAGCGCGTCGTCCATATAGGCGTGCAGGTCCAGTTGCGAAGGTGCGTCAGACATCGTCATCTTCTCCTACCACACGAAGCCGGAGGGGCGGTCCCTTCGCGACATTCTCATCCTTGAGCGCGGCGCGCGCACGGGCAAGGCGGGACATCACCGTGCCGATCGGCACATCCAGCACATCGGCCGCTTCCTGATAGCTCAGCCCCTCGATGGCGATGAGGTGCAGCACGGCGCGATGATGCTCCGACAGGGCGGAAAAGGCGCGGGCGACCTGCGCGAGGCGGGCATGCTGCTCCTGCTCGGGGTCGACATGCGCCATCAGCGTATCGGCGAAACGCTCGTTGCGCCGGGCTTCCGCCGCCGCGCGCCGCAAGCCGGAGATGAAGACATTATGCACGATGGCGAGCAGCCAGCGCCGCCGGTTGTGCGGCCCCTGCCCGTCATGGCCGCCTTGCTGGCGAAATGTTTCGTGCCGCTCCATGGCGCGCACGAGGGCATCCTGCACGACGTCGTCGGCTTCCTGTGCGTCGCGGGCCAGCGCGCGGGCGTAGCGCCGCATGGCGGCCAGATCGCCCGCCATCGCGTCATCCCGTCCGGGCGTCATCCACCGCACATCATCAGTCCTTCAGGCCGCGTGAGAGACAGCGGCATGCTGCGTGCAGTGCCGATATGTCTCGAACACGCCGGCGAGCACGTCGTCCCAGCGATAGCGCGCGGCGGTCGCGCTGGCCATCAGGCCCAGCGTGCGTCGCCGTGCGGGGTCCGCCATCAACATATGGGCCGCGCCGGCAAAGGCGTCGACATCTTTCGGCGTGACCAGCAGGCCGTTATGGCCGTGGTCGATCAACGCCGACGCACTGGCGACATCGGCGGAGACGACCGCCAGCCCGCTCGCCATCGCCTCCAGATTGACGTTGCCGAACGCTTCCGTGACGCTGGGGTTGATCAGAATGTCCGCGCTGGCGATAGCGCGGCCGAGGTCTGCCCCTTCCAGGTGACCGGTAAACAGCGCATCAGGCAAGCGCTTTTCAAGCCAGTTGCGCGCGGGCCCTTCCCCCACGATCAGCGGGCGGACCGGATGGCCGCCGGCCCGCAGCGCCGCCATGGCGTCCGCAAAAATATCCAGTCCCTTCTCCAGCACCAGCCGTCCGAAGAACAGCGGCACCAGCGTATCGGGCGTATAGCCGTTGGCCGCGCGCAACGTTTCGTCCCGCAATCCAGGGTGAAACAGGGCGCGATCCACGCCGCGCCCCCACACCGACACGCGTCCGGCGCCATGCTTGCGCGCCAGATCATCCGCAATCGGCCGGGTCGGCGCGAGGATATGGTCGCAATCATCGTAAAAGCGATCGAGATAGGCCTCGATCGTGCGGCGCAGGAAGCCGATGCGATAATAATCCGCATAGGTTTCGAAGCGCGTGTGCAGGCTGGCGATGACGGGAATGCCGCACGCCCTGGCGTGTTTCTGCGCTTGTCGACCGAGCAGATCGGGCGCGGAAAGATGAACGAGATCGGGCTCGAACGCATCGAAATCGGCGCGGGTGGCGCGGGTGAAGCCCAGCGCGAGGCGATATTCCGGCCGGCCGGGCAAGCTGAGCGAGCGCACGGCACGGACGTCGCCGACGGACGGGAATGCCGGCTGCGGCGCGCGTGGCGAATAGATGCGGACCTGCGCGCCCTGCACCTCCAGCAGATGGGCGACGAGGCGGTTCAGCGCCTGATTGGCGCCATCGCGCACACAATCATAATTGCCGGAAAACAAGGCGACCCGGAGCGGGCGGCGCGAGGCGGAACGAGACTGGATCGTCGGGAACGGGAGGAAGGACATATGGAGGCTTACGGTTGCCGGCCCGCTTTTATTCCCTCGCTGCCGACGAAATCGGCCGGGCGGGGCAGAGTGTGCCGGGACAGGGGCGAGACGACCGGACCAGCGGAGGGCCGGACCGGAGAATGGGCAAGGGCACGGGGTCGTGAAGAGCGCCGTGTGGAACTCGACGAGCGGCCCTTATCCGGGCCTCATTCCGCCAAGGTTCCAGCCAGCGGCGCGGCTGCCGCGCGACGACGGGGATCATCCACCTGTCGCGATGCCAAGCCCGATTGTCGCGGCGGGGATAGCGGCGCGGTTCCCGCTCATCCGATGACCATCATCGGATGAGGACGTGCGTCTATTCGCCGATGGTGAAGGACAGGAAGGCCGGCAGCGGGCCGTTCCAGCCGCCGTCATCAAGCTCATTGTCGACCTGATGGCGCGCGCGCGGCGCGGGCTTGTCTGTCCGTTCCGTC
The DNA here is from genome assembly GCA_035555575.1 of Sphingobium sp. Classification (GTDB taxonomy): domain Bacteria; phylum Pseudomonadota; class Alphaproteobacteria; order Sphingomonadales; family Sphingomonadaceae; genus Sphingobium. Next base: position 55,164 of record DATMGL010000020.1, on the reverse strand, counting down.
GGTGCGCTCCGCTTGGCCTTTTCGGCAGGGGCGTTGCGTTCGGCGCGCACTGGCCGCTCGGCCTGTTCAGCAGGAGGGCTCCGCTCGGCGCGAACCGGCCGCTCGCTGCCTTCTTCCGACTTGCTGCGCGCGGCCTGCCGGGGCTGGGCGGCGCGGGCCGGCTTGTCCTCGCTCCGCTCCCTGGCACCGCGGCGGGGGGCAGGGGCAGTCTTGGCCGCCCGGCCTCTGGCAGGCGCGCTGTCCGTCTCGTCGCTGTCGATCGTCACACCGGTATCGAGGCGGGGGATCTTCGTGCCGATCAGCTTCTCGATATTCTCGATGGCTTCCGCATCGGCGCGGGTGACGAAGGTGAAGGCCTTGCCCGAAGCGCCGGCACGGCCGGTGCGGCCGATCCGGTGGACATAATCGTCCGGATGCCAGGGCGCATCGAAATTGAAGACGTGCGAGACGCCCTTGATGTCCAGCCCGCGCGCCGCCACGTCGGAGGCGACGAGCAGGTTGATCTCGCCCGTCTTGAAGCGATCCAGCTCCGCGATGCGGGCCGCCTGATCGATGTCGCCGTGAATTTCACCGGACTTGAAGCCGTGACGCCTGAGGCTCTTGTTGAGTTCCCGCACCATCGTCTTGCGATTGCAGAAGATGATGCCGGTATTGACCTCTTCACTGCGCAACAGGCTGCGCAGCACTTCGCGCTTCTTGCGCTCGTCGACCGGGACCAGGATCTGCTCGATATTGGCGCCGGCCGTAGCCGGCCGCGCCACCTCGATGGATTTGGGGTTGGACAGGAAGCGGTCCGCCAGCTTCTTGATCGGCGGCGGCATGGTGGCCGAGAAGAGCAGGGTCTGCCGCGTGGCGGGCAGCTTGGTGCAGATATTCTCGATATCCGGGATGAAGCCCATATCGAGCATCCGGTCCGCCTCGTCGATGACGAGCAGCGAGCAGCCGGTGAGCAGGATGTTGCCGCGCTCGAACAGGTCCATGAGCCGGCCCGGCGTGGCGATCAGCACGTCCACGCCCTTTTCGAGCGCCTTGATCTGATCGCCCATGGATACGCCGCCGATCAGCAGCGCCATGCTCAGCTTGTGATATTTGCCGTATTTCTCGAAATTCTCGGCGACCTGCGCGGCCAGCTCGCGCGTCGGCTCAAGAATGAGACTGCGCGGCATGCGGGCGCGGCTGCGGCCCTGGGCGAGGATGTCGATCATCGGCAGCACGAAGCTGGCAGTCTTGCCGGTTCCGGTTTGCGCAACGCCAATGATGTCACGCATCATCAGGACGGAGGGAATGGCCTGAGCCTGAATCGGCGTGGCTTCGGAATAGCCTGCCTCTTCGACGGCTTTCAGTAATTCGTCTGACAGGCCGAGATCGGCAAAATGCATCAGGTTTCCATATGATAGGAGAGCGCCACAAGACTGCACGGCGTATTTACCCGGCATAATAGCCAGCCATGTGCCTGAACAGCAATGGGGCCCCATGAGCATAACCGGCGCGTCTGTCAAGGAATTCCGCTATATAAGGGCTTTCGGACGGTTTAAATATCGCGGTGGGCGCGCTTTCATGCGTGGCGCTTTTCCGGCAGGAAGGGAGCATGTCTATCATCCTGCGATCGGCCGTTGCCGACGACCTGCCTGCCATGCTGGCGCTCTACCGTCATTTGAGCCCGGAAGATCCGCCGTTGCCGATGGAGGAAGCGGAGCCGAACTGGCAGGCCTTGCTGGCATCGCCCTTGTCCGATGTGCTGGTGGCGCAGGTGGATGGCGTGGTCGCAGCCACTTGTCTATTGCTGATCGTTCCCAATCTGACACGCGGCGGGCGGCCTTTCGCGATGATCGAGAATGTTGTGACCGATGCCGCCTGGCGCCGCCGGGGCCTTGGGTCGCAGCTTCTCGCTCTGGCGCGGGAGCGGGCGCAGATGGCGCGGTGCTACAAGATCATGCTCGCGACCGGGCGCACGGATGCCGCCGTGCTGCGCTTTTATGAGCAGGCAGGCTTTACGCGCGGCGGCAAGACCTTTTTCGAGATGCGCTGGCTGGCGTGACCGGCGGGCTTATTTTTCCCCGTCGGCGCCCTCGGCGGGACTGAGCCGGGAGAATTTGACAATCTCGCATGTCGAGCCGTTACGGGCGTGGAGCGTATCGCGACCGGCGCACAGCGCGCCATCCTTGTTGGGCTCGATATAGAAGCCGGCGTAGAAATCCGCCGGGCGGCATGCCCGGCTGAAATGGGGGCGGAACTGCTCGCGCGGGACCACGACCATGATGACGCCCTCCTCCGCGCTGATGGTCGCGCCGCGCAGCCGGTTGAGCTGCAGGCATTTAGGCCCCTTCATTTCCTTCAGGGCGGGGGCGGGCGGCGGGGTCTCGTCGCGCTCGCGCATCAGGCTGGAGCGCAAGCCGTTGCGCATGGTGGGGATGCGGATGATGACGCGCTGTTCGATGGTGAGCTGGGCCAGTCGGGTCGCGCCTTCGAGCGCGTCCGGCCGCCGGTTGTCGATGGAATCCGATGCGGACGCCAGTAGCAAGGGCAGCAGCAATGTCGTCATGAACGCAGGCAATGAATTGATCCCCGAGGGTGAGCATGCCCTAGGTCGCGCTCCTTGAACAGCCGATTAATTGAGCGGCCCATCCTCCGTTCCGTGCGGCAGGGCGGGGCAGGGGCCGGAGCGGGCGCGATGCGCCACCCATGGGGCCGGGGCGACCATAAGGGTGGCCACACGCGCGGTCCCTCCAGTGCCTCGCGTCCGGCGCACTGGCATTTGGTGCGGGGCGGCGGCATAAGGCGGCCATGATTTCACGCGATACACTGGATGCCTTTCGTTCGATCGCCGGGCCGCGAGGGATGGTCGAAGATCGCGATCTCATCATGCCTTGGCTGGCCGACTGGCGCGGCAAGTTCCACGGCGACGCGGCGGCGATCCTGACCCCGCGCTCGACCCAGGAGGTGGCGGCCATGGTGCGCTGCGCCCATGAGCGCCGGGTGCCGCTGGTGCCGCAAGGGGGCAATACATCGATGGTCGGCGGCGCGACTCCGCCGGCGGACGGCAGCGCGCTGATCCTCTCGCTCCGGGCGATGAACCAGATTCGCCGGCTCGATGCCGACGCCAATCTCGCCATTTGCGAGGCCGGGGTCATCCTCTCCACCTTGCACGAGGCGGCGGAAGGGATCGGCCGGCGCTTCCCGCTCAGCCTCGGCGCCAAGGGTTCCGCGACGATCGGCGGCCTCGTCTCCACCAATGCCGGGGGCACGCAGGTGCTGCGCCATGGCACGATGCGCGCGCTGGTCGAGGGTATTGAGGCGGTGCTGCCGGACGGCGCGATCCATGATGGCATCGCCGCGCTCAAGAAGGATAATCGCGGCTATGACCTCAAGCAGTTGTTGATCGGCGCGGAAGGCACGCTGGGTATCGTCACGGCCGCCAGCCTGCGACTCGCGCCGGCGATTGGCGACCGGGCGGTGGCGTGGATCGGCCTCGAGAGCCCGGAGCAGGCGCTCGCCCTGCTGCGCCGCATGGAGGCGACGCTCGGCCCTGTCGTCGAGGGGTTTGAAGTGATGGCGGCCGATACGCTGGGTTTCATTCTTTCGGTCATTCCCGGCACGCGCCGGCCGATCGCGACGGTGACGCCGTGGAATGCGCTGATCGAGATCGATCTTGCCAGCGTGGCCGATGGGCCAGACGCACAGGCGCGGATGGAGCAGGCGCTGGCGGACGGTTTTGAACAAGGCCTGCTGGTCGACGCGGCGATCGCCGCGAATGAAAGTCAGGCCGAGGCATTCTGGAAGCTGCGGGAAAGCGCCTCCGAGGCAGAGCGGGCGCAAGGGCCGGCCCTCCAGTTCGATATCAGCGTGCCGATTGCGGCCATGCCGCGCTTCATGCGCGAGGTCGCGGCGGCCAGCGAGGCGCGCTTCCCCGGTTCGACCGCGTCCTCCTTCGGCCATCTGGGCGACGGCAATGTCCACTTCCATGTCCGCGCGCCGCGCGGCGAGGGGGGCGGCGCCGGCCAGCGCTGGATCGAGACGCAGGGCGAGGCCGCGACCCGATTCGTCAATGACCAGGTTGTCGCTTATGGCGGCTCGATTTCCGCCGAGCATGGGATCGGCCAGATGAAAATCGGCGAATTCGCCCGGTTGACGCCGCCCGCCCAGCTCGATGCCGTGCGCGCGATCAAGCGGGCCTTCGATCCGCTGGATCTCTTCAACCCGGGCAAGCTCGTGCCTCTTGCCTCGGCCGATTGACGTCTTTATGCCCGGCGGTCGATCAGCCTCCCCGTCCGGGCGAGCTGCTGCTTCGCATCCATGATTAGGAGAAAAGATGCCATGGCCAGCGCGCCGCCAGCCCAGTCCTTGCCGTTGCTCTATAATGACCTCGTGCCGCTCAATGTGGAACAGCATGGCGCCTTCACCCTGCGTAATCAGGAGACCGCGCCGCACCTCGTCGGGGTGCATGCCGTTCCGCTGACGACCGATGAATTCGCGCAGTGCCAGCGTTTCCTGCCCATCGTCTTCTCCAGCGGCCCCGAGCCGGTTCCGCTGGCGCTGATGGGCCTCAACGAAGGTGTCAGCACCCTCGTCGATACGGATGGCAAGCTGCGCCGCGACGATGGCTATGTGCCCGCCTATATCCGCCGCTACCCCTGGATGCTCGTGCGGCTCCAGCCCGATAGCGAGGAGCTTTCGCTGTGTTTCGATCCGAAGAGCGAAACGATCGGCGAATATGAGGATGGCCGCCCGCTCATCGAGAATGGCGAGGCAACCCAGCTCACCAAGGACCTGCTGGCCTTTTGTGAACAGTTTGAGCAGGCTGCGGCCCGCACCGCCGAGTTCATGAAGGAACTGAAGGCCGCCGACCTGCTGATGGACGGCGAACTCAGCATTCAGGTGCCCGATGTGGAGCAGCCATTCATCTATCGTGGCTTCCTCATGGTGAATGAGGAAAAGCTGCGCGAACTGCGTGGCGATCAGCTGCGCAAATTCAACCAGAATGGCATGTTGCCAATTCTTTATGCCCATCTCTTCTCATTGCAGGGCATGCGCGAGGTGTTCTTTGCGCAGCGTCAGATGGGCCTTGGCCCGGCGCCGGCCTTTCAGGTGACCTGAATCCGGTTCAGGTGACGGGGCGGCGTGCCGGGGGAACCGGCCGCCGCCCTGGAAGACGCGGACTAAATCAACGATTTGTACCGGATCGGCGATAGTAACACTTGAAAATATTTTGCCGCCGTCTTACCTTGAGATTGCGTAGAGGCTTGTTCCCCCTTTCGAGCCTTTGCGCGGGCGTCCCGCCCTTTCGGGACGTCTCCTCCCTGAACCTGGGCCACCCTGTGCATGAGCATGGGGTGGTTTTTTATGGGGCCTTGTTATTCGGCGGCCAGCGCCAGGCCGCGCTCCCCAAGCTCTTGCGTCAATGCGCCGGCAAGGTCGGCCAGCAGGGCCTGCATGGCGGGCAGCCCTTCACCCGGTTCCATCAGGGTGCTGTCGAGATACAGCGTCCGGTCGATCTCGATCTGGATCGCATGCACGCCGCGCTCCGGCCGGCCATGGCGATCGAGTATATGGTTGCCCGGATAAGGGGAGTTCATGGCCACCGTCAGCTGCCGGCGCCGGATGAAATCGGCGCACAGATCGGTCAGGCGATCGGCGGCGGAGCGGCCGAAGCGGTCGCCGATCACGATTTGCGGCGGGGGCGCGCCACCCGGTGCCTGGCGGAGCGGGGGCATCGAGTGCACGTCGAGGAGCAGGGCGATGCCGTGCTGCCGCCGCGTGGCGTCCAGCAGCGCGGCAAGCATGGCGTGATAGGGGCGATGAATCCCCTCAACGCAGGCGCATAGCTGGGCATAGGGCAGGGGCCGGTTCCAGAGCGGGCCCACCTGCGCCAGCCGCTCGGGGATGAGGCCGAGCCCGCCGCGCAGCTTGGCGCTGGTCTGGCCGCGAAAACGCCATGGTGCATCGCTGATTGACGCAGGGTCGATTTCCCGCTCATCGCGATTGAGGTCGATGAGCGCGCGCGGCTGCCGTGCGACGAGAACACAATGGCCCTGATTGGCCAGCGGGTGGACGAGATGATCGACAAGCCGGTCTTCCAGGCGCGCCAGCACGGCTTCCGGCACGCGTGCGCGGGCGAGCAGCGCGGGCGCGTAGCTCCGCCCGGCATGCGGGACTGCAATGACGAGGGGGCCAAGGACGCCCGGCGCGCCATAGTGCAGAAAGGCGTCCTGTGTCTGCGCGGGCACAGCCAGCAATGGTGCTGCGTTGCTCATCCGGCACCCTTCTTCGATTTTTGGCGGTTTCTGTCCGGTCGCCATGGAAATTCTTAATGGCTTGTCGCATAGGAAGGGCCGTGACGCCAAGCCCCAGTGGGCGCTGGACGTTTGTTCGACATGCAAGGAAAGCCCGGGGTAAAGCAGCGCATGATCCGTATTCTTGTTGCGGAAGATGATGATTCGATGCGGCAGTATCTCAGCCGGGCGCTGGAGCGCTCGGGTTATGAGGTGGTTGCGGTCGATCGCGGGACGGCGGCGCTCCCGCTCATTGCGGGGGAGCCGTTCGATCTTCTGCTGACCGATATCGTCATGCCGGAAATGGACGGGATCGAACTGGCCCAGCATGTCGCGGCGGTCGCGCCGACGACGCGGGTGATGTTCATCACCGGTTTCGCGGCGGTGACGCTGCGCGCCGGCCGGGCCATGCCGGAAGCCAAGGTGCTGTCCAAGCCGTTCCATCTGCGTGACCTGGTCCTGGAAGTGGACCGGATTTTTGGCCGGGACAGTGCCAGCAGCCAATCCTGATGGCATGATCATACGATAGACGACGATTTGTCCTTGCGCCGCCAGTCAGCCTTGCGTAAGGGCCTCTCCTCTCGAGTGGGCGTGTAGCTCAGTGGTAGAGCACTGTGTTGACATCGCAGGGGTCGCAAGTTCAATCCTTGCCACGCCCACCATGGAAAGCCCCGCCAGGTCAGTGACTTGGCGGGGCTTTTCTATGCCCGATAGCGCCGTCGCCCAATATTGTCTTGGCAGGCCTGTTCTCGGCGCTCTGAGGGCGGCGGGGCCATGGCGCCTGCTTCTCTGCGCGGGCAAGCGCGCGGTATGATGCAGGCTTTACGGCGAAAAATCGGGCCATCCCTCGCAACAGACATTGTTGCAATGGGCAAAGTCAACTAAGACGTCGCCCGGATACCAGAGTTGGGGAGAGGATCGCCATGAAGCCGCTGATATTGTTGACTGCGCTGACTTTCGGCCTGGGCGCCGCGGCGCCGGTGCTGGCCCAGGGAGCCGCGATGCCGGGCCCCGAGCCGATCGAGCACATCACGGGCAACGTCTATAAGATCTTCGGCGGCGGCGGGAACACGCTGGTCGTCGTGCAGAAGGATGGCGTCGTCCTCGTCGACACGAAAATGCCCGGCAACGGTCCCGCCATCCTTGGCGAGGTGAAGAAGATCACCGACAAGCCGATCAAGATGATCATCAATACGCACAGCCACCCCGATCATATTGGCAGCACCGACTATATCCGCGAACATTATCCCGATGTGCGGGTGATTTCATCCGAGGCGACCAAGGCCGAGATCGCCGGCAACCCGATGTACAAGGCCGGTGTCCTCCCGAACGTCACGTTCAAGGACCGGATGACCATCGGCAAGGGCGCCGACCAGATCGAGCTCTACACATTTGGTGAGGCGCATACCGGGAGCGACACGTTCGTGCTCTTTCCCGCCACGCATGTGCTGTTCATGGGGGATGTGATGGCATGGAACATGGCGCCGTTCCTGCCGAGCGGCGGCGCAAGCCTGCTGCCGAGCGTGCAGGAGAAGCTGATCGCGACCGTGAAGGACGTCAAATTCGTGGTCGAGGGCCATGGTTATGTGGATACCTGGCAAGACCTCGTCCGCATCACTCATTTCAACCGCGATCTGGTCACCTTCGCCAAGGCTGCCTATGACCGGGGCGATCCGCCCAGCGCAGCGGTCGCCCAGCTCCAGAAAAATCCCGATTATGCACCGCTGCTCGATACGCGGCTCAAGGATGGGCTGCCCTATGGCAATACGCCGTTTGCGCGCGCGAACATGAATGTCAACGTCGCCTATACCGAGTTTTCGGGCGAGCCGGTCGGGTTCGGGGTCGCCAACGGCGCTCCACTGGCGGCGACGGACAAGCACAAGGGGTCCGATCCCAAGGACACCGCGCCGCCCGCACCGGACACGCCGGTCGCGCCGCGCCCGCCGCTGCCGACGGTTAAGTAAAAGCAGGCCGGCGGGTGAGGCAGGCCGTCTCACCCGCCAGCATCGCGTCAGGGGTGACTCAACCTCCCACAGCCAGACGCGGCCCCTATGCCCGCTAGGGAAGCTGGCGCGCAGGGCGTGTCGGCGGAGCATGTCGGCTTCGACTTCCGCCCGAGGAGCCAACCCGCAACCCTTCCGTCCGAATGATCCGTGCCGCGGGCGAAACCGCCAGCAAGCTCCCGGCACTGTATATAGTCCTGCGTGGTTTCGACGAGCCTGCGCCGGGTCATTGCCCTTCATCGGACCGTCGAGTAGATGGTGCTGGAAGGGCGGGTGCGGCTTCCTCACAAGGCATCTGTCAGCAGTGAAGGCGAGGTCGTGCGGCGTAAAGAGCAGGCTGAGGGAACGGAGCGCATACCACACGAGTTACGGCGGCGCGTTCTGGCGGAGCAGGGCGACTGGTATAGCTTCCGCATGATCCTGATCGGCAATTATTATTCCGGCGAGTTATTTGCGACGCTGGCCAGGGATTATGGCATGCTTCGCGATGACTTTCTCATTCTTGCCTATCTCTCCGACTTTGGCGAGATGACCGCCAATCTGATCTGTGCACTCAGTGGTCGCCCGAAGAACAGCATCAGTCGTGGCGTGATCAAACTCACGGGCAACAAGCTGGTCGAGGCGCGCGCCGGCACGGAGGACCGTCGCTACACTTTTCTCAACGTCACGGCGGAGGGCCGCCGGATGTATGAGGAGACGATCGCCCTTTTCCGGGAGCGGGAGCAGGAGGTGTTCGGATGCCTGACCGTGAAAGAGAAGCAAAGTCTGGATAAGGCGCTGACCAAGGTGCTGGAAAACTGGTTCGCCAAGCATGGCTGAGACCAGTCCCCCTATCCGGTGAGGCTGGCCTTGTCGGACTGCCCCTGCCCCGGATCATGCGCATTGTTGCCTGTTCGCCTGCGCTTGACATGGTGCCATATGGGACTATCTATTGGGGCAGGAGAGGGTGCCGACGTTGGACCTGCGGACCGGCAAGGGGGTAGGCTGGTCCGCAGGTGACGTGTCCCGTTCCTCGCCGATATACATGGCAATATTGCTACAGCACAGCGCGCGCGGACTGGGCAGGTCGATGAGATCATCCAGCGGATCGCAATTTCCCGCGGCGCTATCCGGCCGTGCGTGGAAGGCCATCGCGGCCCGGGGCAACCGGTCTGCCCCGGTTGAGGCGGCTGAACATCTGCCGGATGGTCAGGCCCGTGCCGGGATGGTGCCAGTCCGGGGCGATATGGCACAGTGGTTCCAGCACGAAAAGACGTGTAGGCAAGGCGGGGTGGGGGACGGTCAGGCGCGGGCTTGCGACGCGGCCGCCGGACCAGAGCAGCAGATCCAGATCGAGCGTGCGCGGCCCCCAGCGGCGATAACGGCGACGGTGGAAGCGATGCTCGATAGCCTGGAGCAAATCGAGCATCGCCAGTGGCGCCAGATCCGTTGCGACCAGCGCGGCGGCATTAGCATAGCTCCGCAACGAAGGACCAAGAGGCCGTGTCGCGATGATCGGGGAGCAGGCGAGGAGGCGCAGGGGTGCTTCATCGAGCGCCGCGCAAGCCGACTCGACGATCCTGCGGGGCCCGAGCCTGGCCGATAATGCCCGGTTGGACCCGAGACCAATGGCATAGACATGGCCGACTGGCGCGCGGGGCCCCGTCATCGCGTCAATCCGCCCGTCATCATCGCCTGTCCTTGCATCGCCCGTGCGCAGCGGCCTATCGCTTCGGCATGAGCCTGACCAGTCCCCCCAGCAACCCGCCCGCCAATCCGCCGATCAGCCCGCCCATCAGTCCGATCGTCAGTCCGGTGCCAAAGGCCGAGGCGCCGCGCGACTGCCCGTTGTGCCCGCGGCTCGTGGCTTATCGCGAGGCATGTCGCGCCGAATATCCCAATTGGTGGAATGGCCCGCTATCCGGTTATGGCGACCCGGCCGCGCGGATCGTCATCATCGGGCTTGCGCCCGGCAAGCATGGCGCGAACCGCACGGGCCGGCCATTTACGGGCGATTATGCCGGCGATCTGCTGTTTGCAACGCTCGACAAATATGGCCTGTCCCGCGGCACCTATGATGCGCGGGTAGATGACGGGGTGGAACTGGTCGATTGCGCGATTCTCACCAGCGTCAAATGCCTGCCGCCGCAGAACAAGCCGCTGCCGGAAGAAGTCCGCACCTGCCGTCAATATCTCCAGGCCGGCGTGGATGCGATGCCGCAGGCGCGGATCTTCATCGCGCTGGGGCAGATCGCGCATCAATCGGCGGTGAAGGTGCTGGGCGGAAGGCTGCCCAAGGCGCGCTTCGGTCATCTGGCCGAGCACCGGATGCCGGACGGGCGCATCCTCATCGACAGCTATCATTGCTCGCGCCACAACCAGAATAGCGGCCGGTTGACTGCAGAGATGTTCGAGGCGGTGTTCGCGCGGGCGGTCGCCCTGCGCGACGGGGCGGCTGAGACATGCGGCTGACTGCGCATCGAGCGGCTGGACGAAGCTGGTATGCCGATGCGCTGGAATAGCGGGCAGCGCCTGACCTCATGCGCGCGTGAACCCGGTTCATCGCAACGGGCCATCTGCTCGCCGCGCGGGAACGGAAGCTGACAGGCCGCGTTAAGGTGCAAAGCCGTTGCTGGACCAGACAGATTATACGGAAGGAAGACACTCCATGCGGACCCTCATCATCGCGGCGGCACTTGTCGGGCTGGCCATGCCGGCCGCGCCGGCGCTCGCCGATTCTCCACGCTGGGCGCAGGCGCATGGCAAGCGCGCCAAGCAGAAGCGCATGTATGATTCGCGCGGGCGCTATAATGAGCCGCGCCGCCTCGGCCGCTCCGACCGCGTCTGGCGGGGCAATGACGGGCGCTATCACTGCAAGCGTGACAATGGCACCACGGGTCTTGTGATCGGGGCCGCTGTGGGTGGCCTGGCCGGCCATGAAATCGCCGGTAGCGGAGACCGCACGCTCGGGGCGGTCCTTGGCGCCGTGGGCGGCGGCCTGCTCGGCCGCGAAATCGACAAGGGCGATATCAAGTGCCAGTGACGCGACCGGCCTGAGGTCGCATTGACATCAGATTAGCTGGAGGAGGGGCTGGATTTTCGGCCCCTCCTGCCGTTTCAGCGCTGATCGTTCAGCGCACGATATAATCATAATAGGCGCCATCGGGCGGGCCGCCGGCGGCATCCTTCACGCCATCCAGCGCGCCTTCCGGCATGGAGGCGAGCGACTTGCCGTGATGATCCTCGCTTGCCCATTTCTCGATGAGGATGAAGCGATGCTCATTGCCGAGATCACGCAGCACCTCGACGCCTTCGCAACCATCGCGTGCGGCGACCAGCTTCGAGACATCGGTCAGCGCGGTCTCCATTTCAGCGCTTTTCCCGACGGCGGCGGGGATGATGTAGATGCGGGCAACGGTCATGCTCATTCTCCTGCGGTGAACTGTCAGATGTCATGGACGAGGCGGGCGTAAAGTTCCGGCCGTCGATCGCGGAAAAAGCCCATGCCGGCGCGGTGCATGCGCGCCCGGGCAAGGTCCAGCGTGGCCACCAGCGCGCCGGATTGCGTGGCCTCCACCTCGGAGACGAGATCGCCCCATTCATCGGTGATGAAGCTGTGGCCATAAAAGGTCTGCGTGCCATTGACGGTGCTTTCCGCGCCGATGCGGTTGGCGGCGATCACCGGCATGCAGTTGGAGACGGCATGGCCCTGCATCGCCCGGCGCCACATGCGGCTGGTGTCGAGCCCCTCATCATAGGGTTCCGAGCCGATGGCGGTGGGGTAGAAGAGCAGATCCGCGCCCATCAACGCCATGGCGCGCGCGCATTCGGGATACCATTGGTCCCAGCAGATGCCGACGCCGATGGTGCCGTAAGGCGTTTTCCATACCTTGAAGCCGCTATTGCCGGGGCGGAAATAATATTTCTCCTCATAGCCCGGCCCGTCGGGAATGTGGCTCTTGCGATAGACGCCCATGACCTCGCCCGCATCATCGATCATGGCGAGGCTGTTATAATGATGCTGGCCATCGCGCTCGAAAAAGCTGGTGGGGATGTAGACGCCCAGATCCTTCGCCACCCGCTGCATGGCAAGCACTGCCGGATGCTCGCTGACAGCCCGTGCGCGCACAAACAGCGCTTCATCCTCGACGGCGCAGAAGTAGGGGCCCTCGAACAGTTCGGGCGGCAGGATGATCTTGGCGCCGCGCGCGGCGGCCTTGCGCACATGTTCTTCCACAAGCGCGATATTGGCCGCCTCGTCATCGGAGAAAGCGAGTTGGAGTGCGGCGACGGTGACTTGGGTCATGCGTGGGTCCGGATGGAAGAAGAGATCATTGGAACGTCTGTAATCCCGATTTGTCCGGCGTGCCATCCTTGGCGACAAGCAGCGTGCGGCGGATTGGCCGGGGGTATTCCGGCCGGAGCGTCCCGGTGTGGTTCAAGCATGGCCCATGATGGTCAACGACCACATGGGCATCTCGTTCCCGGGCCATACTCGCCAGCGAACAGGGTGCATGCTCTGCCGCCGGGCGCCAGACAGGCCATGCGCTATCCCGCGGCGGCCGGGAGATGCTGGCTCATGCAATGGAAGCTGCCGCCGCCCCGCAACAGGGCATTGGCGGGCAGGCCGACCATCGCGCGGCCAGGGAAGAAGGGGGCAAGCGTATCGAGCGCGGCCTGATCATTGGGCGCATCATATTGAGGCACGATGACTGCTCCATTGGTGATGGTGAAGTTCATATAGCTGGCCGGTGCGATCTGGCCGTCAATCTCATAGCGTCCGACCGAGGGAATGCGCGCGACGTCGACGCCGAAGGCGCGTGCGCGCGCTGCGGCGTCGGCATAGATGGTGGCGTTGGGGTCGTCATCGGTGGAGGCCTCGGGCACGGCGATCACACCGGGCGCCACGAAGCGCGCGAGATTGTCGATATGGCCATCGGTATGATCATTGACGAGGCCGTCGCCCAACCACAACATGGTGGAAAGGCCCAGCGCACCAGCTAGCAGCGTTTCGATCTGCCGCCGGTCCAGCGCGGGATTGCGATTGGGGTTGAGCAGACATTGCTCGGTGCTGGCAAACAGGCCGGTGCCGTCCGTTTCGATAGCGCCGCCCTCCAGCACCATCGGCACCTGGCGACAGGGCAGGCCGGTCGTCGCGGCCAGGCGCGCGCCGATGTCCTCATCGCCCGGCATCAGGAACTTGCCCCCCCAGCCGTTGAAATCGAAATCGACGAGCGCCCGTTCGCTGGAGCCCGAAATGACACCGATCGGCGCGGTGTCACGCAGCCAGATGTCGCCGAAGGGCTCGTGGCGGACCTCGACTGCGGGGGAGGCGAGGCCGGCGGCGATGGCATGGTCGGCGGCCGTCCGAGCGAGCAAGGTCACGGTCTGCCCCTGCGCGGCGACGGCGCTGGCAAAAGCTGCCGCTTGCTGCTGTGCGTCGGCACGAGCGCTGGGCCATTCGGCCGGATCGCCAGGAAAACCGATCCACAGATGCGCCTGCGGCGCCCATTCGGGAGGAGTGAGGTGGAGCATGGGAACCCTTCAATGAAACGACGCATCCTCCTTCCGTGTATCGCCCGCGACTGCAAGGCCGATTGCGTCTGAATTGATTTACGGGCGGGTTGCCGGCATGCTGCGATTTCCCTGCCTGCAGTGCATTGCGATCAAACGTGCACGAGGTGGGGCCGGCTGAGCGTGGGGCGATATAACCCGCTTTTGAATTGCAAAACCGCCATTCCGACGCCATGCAGCATGCGTGACCGCTCCTTCGAGACAGAACCAATCATCCAGATGCTGAACCGCACATCAAACCCTGCTGAAACTGACGCGGCTGCCCTTTTGCCAGGCATGGGCGGCCCATTTTTCCACCGGCTGGTTGAACGGCTACGCAAGCTGGGACCACTCTTTGCGGTTACGGTGCTGGCGCCCACGATCCTCGCAATCCTCTATTACGGCTTTTTCGCGTCGGACATCTATGTCTCGGAATCGCGCTTCGTGGTGCGGGCATCCGAGCGGTCCGCGGCTGGCGGAAGCCTTGGGGCACTGCTCAGATCCACCGGCTGGGGCAATGCCGGGACCGAAGTCTATGCCGCGCGCGATTATGTCCTGTCACGCGACGCGCTCAACGAGCTTAATCGGGATGACGCCGTGGCAAAGGCCTATGGCGCGTCGAATGTGTCCATTTTCGACCGCTTCAACCCATTCGGCCTTTCCGGTTCCAGGGAGGATCTCTTCAATTATTACCAGCAGAAGGTCGGCATCGTTTACGATTCAACGTCGTCGATCACGACGCTGGAAGTCCGCGCCTACACCCCGGAAGATGCCCATCGCTTCAACGAGTTCCTGGTGGGCAAGGCTGAAGCCCTCGTGAATAGTCTCAATACGCGCGCGCAGGCCGACCTTATCAAGCTCGGGCGAACAGAGGTTGAAGCGGCGCAGGTGAAGGTGACCGAGACGGCGCTAGCGCTGGCGCGGTTTCGCAACCAGAGCGGGGTTGTGGACCCGCAGCAGCAGTTCGCCGTGCAACTCCAGATGGTCTCGAAGCTGCAGGATGAATTGATCGGGACGCGGATGCGGCTCGTCCAGTTGCAGGAACTGGCGCCGAGCAATCCGCAGATTCCCGTCCTTGAAGCCGGCATCAAGACCTTGCATCGTGAAATCGACGAAGAGACGGACAAGATCGTCGGCGATAATCGATCGCTGGCTGGCTCTACGGTAGAATATCAGCGTGTGCTTCTCGACAATCAATTTGCCGAGAAGCAGTTGGCCGCCGCCATGGCTGCGTTCGAGGAGGCGCGATCCGAAGCACTGCGCAAGCAGGCCTATGTCGAGCGTATCGTCGAGCCGAGCCGGCCTGATCAAGCACTGGAACCACGCAGATTGCGCGGCATCATGACGGCACTGGTGATGGGGCTGGTCGCCTGGGGGGTGATCTCGATGTTGATTGCCGGCGTACGAGAGCATCGTGACTGAGGAGCGGGCACAGTCGACGGACTTTCCACTGCTGCAAAGCTGGCGAATTCAGCGCCGCGTGATCGGTGCGCTGTTTCTGCGGGAGGTGATCACACGTTACGGCCGGAACAATATCGGCTTTCTGTGGCTATTCGTAGAACCTATGCTGTTCACGTTGGGCATTACAGCGCTTTGGACAGCATTGAAGTCTTACCATGGCTCCTCTCTTCCGATCGCCGCCTTCGCCCTCACCGGATATTCGGCCGTGCTCTTGTGGCGTAATATGCCATCTCGATGTATCGGCGCAATTCGACCAAATTTCACGTTGCTGCATCATCGCTACGTCAAGATCATCGATATCTTCATTTCACGCGTGCTGCTGGAGGCCATGGGAGCTACGATCTCGTTCGTGGTTCTTTCACTCTTTTTTATCGCTATCGGCTGGATCGATATGCCGGAAGACGCGCTTAAGATCGCCATCGCATGGATACTTCTTGCTTGGTTCGGGGCATCGCTAGCGCTGTTGCTGGGGGCTCTAAGTGAGCAGAGCGAGCTCGTCGATAAGTTCTGGCATCCATTTGCCTATCTGATGTTTCCGCTGTCTGGCGCAGCTTTTTCTGTGGATGCGCTTCCGCCGGCCACGCGCGAAATGGCCTTGTGGATTCCCATGGTTAATGGTGTTGAGCTATTGCGAGAGGGCTATTTTGGTTCGCAATATCAGGCGCATTATAGCATCACCTATCTATTTGTCGTTTGCCTGTCTTTGAGCTTTTTGGCTTTGTTCTTTATTCGCATGGCCGGAAGAGAGTTGAACCAAGAATGATCAGGCTTGAAAGCGTTACCAAGGATTATACAACGCGCCAAGGTAAGACCCGGATTCTGTCTGACATAAACCTGGTCATGCAACCCGGCGAAAAGATCGGTATTCTTGGAAGTAACGGCTCAGGAAAGTCGACGCTTATCAGGCTTATATCGGGTGCTGAAAACCCCACCAGCGGGCGCATTGTGCGCACGATGACGACGTCCTGGCCGCTTGCGTTTTCCGGAGGCTTCCAAACGGCGCTGACGGGCGTCGATAATTTACGCTTCATCTGCCGGATCTATGGAGTGTCAACTGAAGACAAGATCGGGCTGGTCGAAGAGTTTGCCGAACTCGGACCTTATCTGAGGGAGCCGGTGCGGATGTATTCATCCGGTATGAGGGCGCGCCTTGCATTCGCAATATCCATGATCATTGAGTTTGACTGTTTCCTAATCGACGAAGTCGTCGCCGTTGGCGATTCCAGGTTTCGTGAGAAGTGTGAAGAGGAGTTGTTCAAAAAGCGCGGTGATCGGGCAATGATTATCGTATCTCATAACGCGGGATACGTCAGAAAACATTGTGACAGGGCTGCTGTACTCAACCACGGTGTTTTACGCCATTTTTCTGATGTTGAAGGTGCGTACCAATATTATGATGAGTTGATGAAAAAAAAGTAGTGAACGTTCGATGGAGGCAAGCCGAGAGTCGCGGCGGGAAGCTGGCAATAGGTCAATACGCTTTGCGTTCTCGAGCTGGTTGGCAATCTGGCGGTTCATGGCGATGTTGCTCCCTCGGCAGCATGTCCTCCGTCATCGGCAGGCGGGCGTTCACACAAAAAGGACGTAATGCCAAAGCGTGATGGTCAGAGCCGATGGAGTCAGTGGCGCAGGGCCGAGGGATATGCTCCACCATGGCTGATCGACGGACTTGTCCCAAGCGTAGCAGCGGCGGTAGTCGGCGATCTCGACGTAGGATTTTGAAGGTCCGGTTGGAGGGCGACTTGTCAAGCATGGACTGCCCAGGCTCTTGATGGGATGAGGTGTGCTTGGGGCATCGGTGTGGGCGCGGCGAGAGGTGAAAGGCGTCTCCTCGAGCTGAAATTCCATCGCCTCGCTATTATACTGGGGCAGGCGAGGCCGGCAACGCGGCTTTCAGGAGGGCGGGCCGCGCGAAATATTCAAGGCGAGGAGTGGCGATGGTGAGTGGGTTCACCGCTTGCCGGGCTAGCTTGCTCTGCTGGCTGATCCGCGCCTGGTCCTGCCGTCACGATTCTGCAGGCGTTCTGGGATCCTCCATTTGAGGTGTGCCGGCCGGGGGAAAAGCTCTTCTAAAATCGGCGATGTTGCAGGACTTCTGGTTACTGGGTGCGGCTGCGCTGAGAGCTTGCGGAGGCTTGGCGCTATCCTGCAAATTCCTGCTGCCTGACCATCCGCCGATTGAAAGTGTTTTCAAGAAGCAAGGCCATGTTACGGCAAGGTTGCCGAGTCAAGCGTCAGCGGATTGTGGGGAAATGAGTGGCAGACCCGTCGATATCTTCCAGCTCATAGAATGCACCAAATAATCCGGGAATTTTACCGTGGAGGTCATTTGATCAATCTGGTAGAGTCGTTTTAATCAAGTATCAATTTTTACAATGCTTCAGGAATCGACGGTGATTTCTAGCTTTGGTTGTTTTCTTTGGTTGCAATAATTATAGAATATATAAATATTAAGAAAAGTTATCAAAAAGAGGTTTTAATAGGGTGGTATGGCAATCATTATTGTAACTGGATATGATGCAGGAAGTAGTTGCTTCGCTTTTTCCACCCTTAAAGCTGCCGGCTTGTCGGAGGCAAAGCATGTCCACGATGGAAAACTTTCTGCAAACTTGCTGACGCAGAAGATGTGCGAGGCCTACAATGTGAACGGCAAAAAGCACAGTGGGTACTCTCAAATATCTCCTGGAAAAGTTTGGGATTCACTGTCTGCGGAAATCGTTTTAGAAAATTCCAAATTAGAAATCTGGGGTTGGGTCGAAACGGATAGTGTTTACGTCCTAGATTACTGGCGTGATTTAGACGGTCAATGTAATCATATTCTAGTATATTCGTCTCCGGAGCAGGTTTTAGCGAAATTACTGGATAGTGGTTCGATCGATCCGGGCGCAGACAGGGCGGCGTTGTCTAAGTGGCAGGCTTATAATGAAGAGTTGCTGCGATTTTATAAGGCGAGTCCCGGGCGAGCAATTCTGGTCAATGCAGAAAGGATTATCAAGGCGCCTGTGGATTTGATTGCTGCTTGCCAGGAGCGTTTCGGTCTCGATTTTCAGCGGCTTAAGGAGCCTTTGGGGGATGGGGGAAGAGTTTCGGCAATGGCGCTGTGGTCGGCTTCCCTGATGATGCCCAGTTTTCCGGAGGCTGCTGCACTCTTCGATGAATTGCAGGGGCTTGCCGATCTGAGCCGAGGGGAGCCAGTTTCGCCCCGCCACCTAGCGCAGGACGCATGGTCAATCATGAAGGCGCTTGAAAAGGGCAATGCTTCTCTTCGGCAGGAAGTGGCTGCCGTGGCAGCGGAACTCCGTGAAACATCTTTCAATGCTGCCGATAGGGCAGAGATGAAAAAGGACAATGAACTCCTGCTACTGCAATTACATCAAGTGCAGGAGGATCTGGAATATTATTTCGGGGAGTATCGCAATCTCCGCGCGGCACAGGAGGGGGGGGCAAGCGGTCTGTTGGTCGCGTCCGCCTCACCTCTCGGAAAAAATGTCTTGGCGGCGACGAGGGCCGCCGGTTCGATCATTATTGATATGCGTCATGTCATCAGCGGAAAGAATTGGTATGGTCCAGAGGGGGATGGGCGCTGGTCTGGGCCAGAAACGCACAGTACACTTCAGGTTCCTTTTCTTGGAAGTGGGCGTTATCGCCTTGATGTCGATATTGTCGGTGCGATGTCGAAAAATATTGTTCGCGGAATGAGTGTAAGTGTTAACGGTAGATCTGTGTCATTGTTTCATAGATGGCTTGGTCAAAAATCCGGAGCTTTAGCTTTCATGAAGCGGGTCTATCTTAATTATTACAAAAAGCGGCCGCTATATCCGATCCGTATTTCTGGAATTATAGACGTGGAGCAGAATGTGGGTGGGTCCTCACAGATTGATTTTCATTTTCCGGATGCTATTTCCCCAGTTGATCAGGGCGGGCAGGATGATCGCAGCCTTACTGTGCGATTGAGTCAGGTGATAATTACGCCACTCTAACTATGATCAACGGTCGGCCTTTGCCATCGCGCACGGTATGGAGCTTTGAGAACAGGCCGCCTCTGACTGCGTCCGATACGTCTGGGAACAGTTCCTTTTTGAGCGTTGACCTGATCCCCGTAAACTGGTCCGGGAAGACGTCTAGATTTAGCGAGCAGCAGATCGCCTTTATTCTCAAGCAGGTGGAAGATGGTACGACCGTCGAGGAGGTGTGCCGGAAGGCCGGCATTTCGATCCAGACATATTACCGATGGCGCAGCAAATGTGGTGGACTGATGCCGTCGGAGATGAAACGCTTGAAGCAGCTGGAGGACGAGAACGTTCGGCTCAAGCGGCTCGTGGCAAACCTCAGCCTAGACAAAGAGATGCTTCAAGATATCACCCGCTGAAAAATGTAAGGCCTGATCGAGCTCGGGAGATCGTCGGCTATTTGCAGGCGAGCTACCAGGTGAGCGAACGGCGGGCCGGCGGTGCGTTTCCGATCAATCGATCGACCCAGCGCTACCAGTCCCGTCGCCTCGATCAGGCCAGCCTCGAGGTGAAAATCAAGGAGCTCGCCGCGATCCGTGTTCGCTATGGGTTCCGACGGATACATGTCCTGCTGCGGAGGGAAGGGTGGGAGGTCAGCCACAAGCGGACGCATCGGCTGTACCGCGAGATGGGCCTTCAGCTGCGGAACAAGACGTCCAAGCGAAAGGTGAGGGCCAAGCTGCGCGACGACCGGCGGGCGGCGTCAGTGCCCAACGAATGCTGGTCGATGGATTTTCTGTCGGATCAGCTTTTCGATGGCCGCAAAATCCGCGTGCTCTCGATCATCGACAACTTTTCCCGGCTGTTGCCGGCGCCCGATGTGCGGATGAGCTACCGTGGTGGCGACGTCGTCCAAACCCTGGAGCGGATCGCGTTCGACTATGGCATTCGTCTGAATAATGGTCCGGAGTTCCATCTCGAAGGACCTGGATTTGTGGGTCTGGACTCACGGCGTGGTCCTCGACTACAGCCGGCCCGGCAAGCCCACAACGCCTTCGCGGAGTCGTTCAACGGCCATGTCCTGGCAGAGTGTCTCAACGCGTTCTGGTTCTTGAGCTTGGACGACGCTCGGGTAAAATGTGAGGCGTGGCAGATCGATTACAACCAGGTCCGCCCGCACAGTTCTTTCGGCAACCAGGCCCCGATGGAGCGCGCAAAAAGGAAGCCGGCTTTTCTCACAAAGGCCGGACCAGAGATGGGGTGAGGGTCAGACAGCCCCGGACTCTACTTATGAGTGGAGGAAAATCAGGGAGGCACGTCACGGTCCATCCTCGGCTGGCGCATCACGCCAGCGCAGGCCATTGCGGATCACGAAGATGGTCCCGCTGACGATCTGCCGATCGTCGACACACACACACACGTGCGGCAATGGAAAATATGCCTCGATCCGGCACACCGGCGCTTCCGATAGCTAGATCAGATTTCTCATGGTGGCGCCTCGTTGTGCTGCCGTTGAATCAAGTAATCCGCATCCACGCAAGAACTTTAGCAGGCCCTTAGCCTAGCTTGGGTGGGTGACGTTCTAAAACCCTTGTTCTCGAGTCGGGCGCGTCAAACGCCGCGGAGTTTTAGGTCGTTCTTTTCAAGAATGAAAAAGGTGTTGCTATCCAAGCTGGCAGCAGCTCCCTCTGGTATGCGGTGCATTTTCATCTTCTCGGCGAGGGCGTCTGTCAGAAAGTACGGTTTTAGATTGAACGCCATTCCTAGCATAAGGTCAAAATCTTCCCTTCCGAAACGTCTGACATGATCGAATTGGCCAAAGCGTGCAGCTTTGTCTTCTTGTGAAAGCTTGCCGAAATCAGCCGCGTAATTCCCTTTCATGATCGGAACGCAAAATATGTGCTTGCCAGTCTTTTTCAGTGAACGGTGAAGGTGCCACATGACGGAGACAATATCGCACGGGACGTGTTCCATCACATGACAGTGCACAACGAGGTCATATTTATCTGACGGAAGTTTCTGACTATCAGTTATCAGGTCGAATTTCTGGACATTCAGATCTGATGCATAGATTTTTGGGTTAAGGTCGAAGGCTTCATATCCTGCCCCAACGATTTTCTTAATATTTCTGCCTATGCCAGCTTCCGGTGCGAGATGAAAAACCTTTTGTCCATGCTTAAGAATTTTCTCGCGATCTAGGATCAGCTGTAAAATCCGGGTTCGCTCCATTGAACTGCAAGCGGAGCAGCGGGCATTTTCTCTAGTTCGGAAGGATTCAAAGTTATGACTTCCACAAACATTGCAAACAGGCGTAACGGATGAGCCAAAAGAATTGCGCAGTTTGTTCCACATAATGCTCTCCTGATGGCTGAGTTGTAATGTGTTTATACACCATCGTGATTAAAATATTAATTTGACAATATTTTCGAAACGGCCTTCTCGAGTCGATTTGTCCAAGAGTTAGCCAAGACGAAGCTGCTTTGTTTGTCGAGTTTGATGCCTGTCCTCAACCTATCACCCGTCTGACGCAGAAAATCGGCATGATCGGAGGCAACTGACAGCCCGACCCATTCGCGGCTGAGGTTGGGTATGTCCGTGGCTACTACCGGTACACCATAGGCGGCGTAGACGAACAGTTTGAGCGGGTTCATGGTCTGGGTCAAATCCATGTTTCGATGCGGGATGATGCCGACCGAAAAGCGGGAGATCCAGGCGCCAATTTCATCATAGGGAACAACCCCTGGCATCAGGATATTTACATGCCGTGCCAGTTCGTGCGTTGAAGGGTTGGCGTGGGTTGATCCGATGAGAGCGATCAGGCAGTCGGGGAATGCTTGGGCCAGCTGATGAAGTAGTTGGATGTCGATTTTTTCTTCTAGATTCCCAACGTAGCCGATGATCTCACCGGGCCAGGTCTTGAAAGTATCGAACGCCTCGGACGCCTTTGGTTCAATAATTTCCGGTTCTATCTCGCAGCCATTGGGAATGAGCTGGATTGCGGGTGAGAAGGGCTTCATCGCCCTGACAACCGGCTCGCAATTGGCGAAGCTGAAGTCAGCTAGCGCCAATACTCTACGATAATGCTCTGTCAGTTCGGTCTTTTGCTCGGCGGTAACGTCTGGCCATGCGCGGTGGTCATCCACCACGTCTACCACGACACGCCTTGGTCGGAAGGCTTCAACCAAAGGTTCGATGAAACTGTTGCGAGGATAGACCCAGAAAATAGCATCGTCCGGTTGAATGTTCTCCTTATCGAAAACTGAAGCGACGAAATCGCAAAAGACATGCTGATTGGATCGTCCGTCGGGTGAGGGAGCTCCGTCAACCTTTCCGACTTGGGGATGATGGATGAAGGACCGGTAGGATATCTTGGCGGTATCCAGCAGTTCGAGAGCCTTCTTTTGCGTGCGGATATAGATATGCCGATACTCGTTTGCTTGTTCGGTCGCAGCGTCGCGAAACTTGTTCAGATCATGAACGGAGATTGGCAGGTCGAAAACGATGACCTTTCTGACGTCTGGGCGGGAGGCAAGATACTTGATCACCATGTCGTGCCGACGGCCATAGAGCGTCGTGTCATTCTGCTTCCAGAAGACGATGATGTCGGTGCCTGGAAGGAGGAGGCCGGGGTTTGCGCTCTCTGGCGTCAGGATGGTGCGCGGCAGGGTTGCAAGAAAGCTGGTTGTAGTGAGCATGTTCTTGCTTGCCGGTTGAGCGAGCGCACGTGAGAGCGCGTTATGCAATGATGTCGCGGTCTCCAGCGAGCTATATGCTGCGAGCAAAGTTTCATTGATGGCCTCCTGCGGTGACCTGTTGGGCGCAGGGCTGAAACTGGTCTCATTGTGGATGGACGGCACGAGAAACCCGCCGAAGCGTCGCTGTTGCGCTGTGTCGGAGGTAATGAGACCGTCAGCGCCAGCGATCAGCACGTCAATCAACTGATCGCGCGAGCACGCATCAGCGTCGGCCTGTTCGCTCCGCCAGGTTGGAAATAATCGCTCGAGTTGTGCCGTTATGGCGTCGTCGCCGTCGAGACTGGCGGAATCGGCGTCGATATCGAGAATCATGCGGCAACCGGACCGCTCGCGAAGGCGCATGCCGAGTAGCAAGGCCGGCAGAGATGAGGTGACCGTAAGCACTATATCTGGCGTGGCGACCGAAGCAATATGCTGGATGACGTTAAGCATATCCGGAAGGCTCTTCACGTCGATATCGATAGCGGGCCAGGAGGGTTTGAGCCCGTTGTCGGTGGGAGGCGCGCATTGGTGGAAATCAATCCGGAGGTTGATCAAGGTGACATCGCGCACCACTCGACTGGCAACGTTGGCAAGCATAGAAGCTCGGTGCCATGAACGCGTGTCGATATTCGTGGAAATGATCAGCAGCTTGACCGGCAGTTTCCTCGGGCCTCGCAATGGCAGTGGAGTTCTGCGCTGATGGGCGGCCGCGTCGACATGATGATCATGTGAGCGATGGTTACGAGTATCGCAAAATTCGCTCGGCGCGAGCTTCTGCGACACGCCAATCAGGGCATAATGAATAAGAGGGTTGGGGGCGCCCTGCATCGCTGTGAGATGGTGGTTGCGATACCAAAGTGGGTCGAAGGAAGGATTGGGTTTGCGGCCTTCGTCGGCTCCGGAGGCAAGGAAATGAAGTAGCGGATTTGCGCCCGTTTCTTCCACGTCGGGATTCACGTCGAGATACCAGCGACTGTCGAAAAGTGGGTGGGGGCTATAGCCTTGAGGGCCACCCTCGCGGAGGAAGTGCTCAAAGGCCGTCTCTCCTTCTGGGAGGGGCCCAGGGAGTTGCGCCAGATACCAGTTGGGGTCGAAGAGCGGATGGGGGCTTAATCCGTCTCGTGCACCAGAGCGGATATAGTGCCGACGCAGGTTTCCACAGGGAAAAAATGATCGGGGGAGTTGGCTTCTGTACCAGCTTTGGTCAAAGGGGACCGAGGGAGCCTCCAGTCTTCGGGTGCGCCGATCGAGTTGCTTGTTGCCTCGGATGACTGATCTCGCGAGGGCGGCGAAACGTGCCACCCGTGATTTGCTCTCGTGGTTTTGGCCTGGGTGGGGGCGAGCGTCGTTGGTCTGTTGGTCCGTCACGATCTTCCGTGCTCTGGTTCACGGCGCTCCCGGTGTTGAACCGATATGTCCGATAAATGACTGATCAATGAGGTTACGCGGCCATGACAGGGGCGTCCAGCGGAAGCTTCTCGCTTCGCTGTTGATTGCCGCTGGGTGGCGTCTGAAGCGATTCGCCGATATGGCATCGCCAGAATGTGTCGGTTGTGCCGCCACGATAGGGATGAGGCCGGGACGCCTAGATTATGTCGACAGCAATATTTACCATCGTTTCAAATAACTATCTTCAATATGCTCGTACGTTGATGCAGTCCGTTGCGAAGGCCCACCCGGAATGCCGGCGTTTCGTTTGCGTGGTTGATGACATATCTGTGGCGCTTTTGGATGACGTAGCGGCGTTCGAGGCGGTCGCGGTTCACGACCTCTCCATCGAAAACTTCGCCGATATGGCGTTCCGCTATGATGTCATGGAGCTAAACACCGCCGTCAAACCGTTCATGTTTCGCTGGTTGCTGGAGCAGCAAGGGTATGATCGGGCGATCTATCTTGATCCAGATATCTTCGTTTATCGGCCGCTGGCCGAGGTTGAGGCGCTGCTTGATGGGGGGGCGTCAGCGGTTCTGACACCACATATCCTGCGTCCGCTGGAGGATGGTCTCAAGCCCGACGATCATGATATCCTCAAATCCGGCGTCTATAATCTTGGTTTTGCCGCGATGACGCGCGCGCCGGAAGCGCTGGATTTTCTCGCCTGGTGGGGGCGGCGGCTCAGCTTTCAATGCTATTCGGATCTGCCGAGCAACCTGTTTACCGATCAGCGCTGGTGCGATTTTGCGCCGAGTTTCATGCCCAATCTCGCTCTGCTGCGGCATCCGGGCTATAATATCGCTTATTGGAACCTGGCTCAGCGCACCGTGGAAACCGGGGAAGACGGCCATGCATATGTGAATGGCGAGCCGCTTGTTTTCTTCCATTTCAGCGGACTGCGCTTCGAGGAGTCCAAGCTGGTGTCCAAGCATCAGGATCGTCTGACATGGGCAGACCTGGGTGGCGCGCAGAGGTTGTTTGCGGATTATCGGCAAGCGTTGATGGACAATGGGTGGGCGGATTGCCGCAAACTGACCTACGCCTATGATGATGTGGATGGCATCAGGCTGACCGGGCCGATCCGGGGCCTGTATCGCAAGCGCTATCCCCGGCATGCGCCGGCCGATGGCAAGCTGGATGGCGAGTTCATCGTCCGCATGTGTAACCAGCGGGTGAAGTTGCCGGCGGCGCCGGGGCATGTCGCGGTGACCCAGTTGATGATGCACCTGCATGAGAGCCGGCCGGATTTGCAGGCCGCCTTCAACCTTGCCACGCGCGATGGCGTGTTGGCCTTCCTGCGCTGGTTCGAGCATACACCAGGCAAGGAATATGGGCTTGACCCGCGCCTGACCCGGCAGGCGTTGATCGGCACGGCCCGTGTCGAGCCGCTTGTGGATGCAGCGCGTGATCCGGTGCCGAATGAGGGACGCGGCCTGACCTATCGGCTTTGGCGGAAATTCCGCAAGCGTCTGCTTGGTCTTGGTGTCAGGTAGCGTCGCCGGTCGGCGGCCAATGTTGTTGTTCAGCAGGATAGGTCAGAAACGTCCCTCATGATTTCAGCGGATCAACTTAATGAGCCGGCCGGTCTGCCGCCCACGGCGACCGGTCACTCGATCAGCAATCTCATGCACATGATCTGGCGGTCCCGCCCGGATCTTCAGGCCAAGTTCGATCTGGAGGACGACCGGGGGCGGGAGCGGTTCATTGCCTGGTATCAATGGGCGGCGCCTCGGGAGTTCCGGATGCCGGCCTTGATACCGGTGAACGGACAGGCCCCGGCGGCACCATCCAATCTCCTTTATGGCATGAAGTCGGTGGCGGAGCGCGCGACGCGCTTCGGGCGGTGGCTGCCGCTGTCGGTTCGGCGGCGGTTGTTGCGCCATTGGACGCGGGTGGGCATTGCGTTGTCCGCGCGCGGGGTCGGGCAAAAAGCCGAAGCACAGCGGACCGGGCCGGAGCCGGGCGTCAATCTCGTGGGCTATGCCAACGGCATGCTCAGTCTTGGCGAGCATTTGCGCATGACCGCGAGCGCCTTTGCGACGACGGGGTGCGGTGTGGACATCGTCGATTATCGGAATGGCGCCAGAGACCGTCAGCGGACCGGCACCGACCGGATCGCGCTTGCCGAGCGCAACCGGTTTGCAGTCAACCTCTACCATATCAATGCCGACCAGATGCTGAATGCCTATTGCCATTTCGGCCATGGCTTTTTTCAGCAGCGCTATAATATCGGCTTTTGGGCATGGGAGTTGGAGGGTTTTCCGGATGGCTGGGCACCGGTTGTCGATCTGCTCGATGAGGTTTGGGCACCGTCCCGTTTCGTGCAGCAGGCGGTGGAGCGCGTAACGGACAAGCCGGTGACGCTGATGCCGCAATGTGTCGAGCTGCCGGTCTTCGCGCCGCGGACGCGCGCGCATTTCGGACTGCCGGATGACGCGCGGCTCTTCATTTTCGTGTTTGATTTCCTGTCCTATATTGATCGCAAGAATCCCGTAGGGGCGATCCGGGCCTTCCAGGCGGCATTTCCTGATCCGGCCGTGCGTGCCGGGCTGGTGCTCAAGGTGATGAACGGCGATGAGCAGGACGCCCGTTGGGACGCCATGCTGGCCGCAATCGGCGAGGACAGGCGGATCATCGTGATCAATGAGGTGATGAGCCGCGCGGACTCGCTGGCGTTGATGGATTGTTGCGATTGCTTTCTCTCGTTGCACCGCTCCGAGGGGTTCGGTCGCGGTCCGGCGGAAGCGATGTTGCTCGGCAAGCCGGTCATCGTGACGGGCTATTCCGGCAATCTGGAGTTTACGCTGCCGGACAACAGCTTTCTCGTGGATTATACGCTGGTGCCGGTGCAGCCGGGGCAATATGTGTTCGGCGAGGGGCAGGTCTGGGCCGAGCCGGATATCGAGCATGCCGCGCAGCATATGCGCACCGTCTACGCGAATCCGGCGGCGACGGATGCGATCGCCCGGCGCGGTCAGGCGCATGTCCGTGAACATCTGTCGGCACAGCGGATCGGTGAATTGATGACCGAGCGGCTTGCGGGGCTGGAACTGATCTGAATATTGTCGGGGAGGTCGACCTGCTCAATTTATCGGATGTGACGCTGTGTGCGGTCACCGGGACCATGCTGCCCCAGACCCTGATCGCCATGGACCGGGCGCGGGCCTGTGCGCGGTTCGGCGATATGCTGTTGGTGACCGATCGCGCGGCGCAAGTTGCCGGGCAGGCGGGGGTGCGGATCGCCGCCGTTGAATCCCTGCGGTCCCGCGAGGAATATTCCCGTGTCGTGCAAACCGGGCTGACGCAGCATATCCACACGCCCTTCGTGATGCTTGTCCAATGGGACGGCTATCCAGTGCGGCCGGAAAACTGGACCGATGCGTTTCTCGACTATGATTATGTCGGTGCGCCATGGCCGCAATTTCCGTCCGCGATCGCGGTTGGCAATGGTGGCTTCTCCCTGCGATCCCGGCGCCTGCTCGACGCATGCGATGATCCTTTATTCAGCCCTGGTCATCCCGAGGATATCGTCATTTGCCACACCAACCGCGCGCTGCTCGAACAGGCGCATGGCGTGCGGTTCGCGCCGGTTGCGCTGGCGGAGCGATTTTCCTGCGAACGGATGGGCAGCGCTGCGCGCGCCTTCGGTTTTCATGGCCTGTTCAACATGCCGCGTGAAATGGGGGAGGCGGCATTTCTGGCGTTTTTCGCGACCCTGGACCGGCGGCAGATCGGCGTGCGTGAATTATGCGACGTGCGTGAGGTTCTGCTGCGCGCCGGCACGCCCGCAGCGCGCAGGGAAGCCCGCCATATCCTGTCAGATCTGATGCGCCGGCGCTGGCGCGACCCGGCGCTGTGGCGTTATGGCCGGCGTAAGCTGACTGGCGGTTCATCGGCGTTGCCATGCGGCTGATCGTCCGCGCGATTTTGTTGGGTGACATCGGCCAAGCCGGGCGATAGACCCCAGCCGGTCGGCGCGCCAGGGCTCGGGGGGCTCGGCTCCGTCAATCTCGTGTCTGTTCCGCGAACTATTCAGTAGAGTGATCAATGACCGCAAGTCGAAGCAATCCCAGGTCGAGCCATGTGCAGCGCAAGCTCGGACCGGGGATGGGCATCAGTCTCGGCTTGACGGCACTGTTGCTGACCGGGTGCACAACCCTGCCTCGCAGCGGCCCC
Source organism: Sphingobium sp. (assembly GCA_035555575.1). Lineage (GTDB taxonomy): Bacteria > Pseudomonadota > Alphaproteobacteria > Sphingomonadales > Sphingomonadaceae > Sphingobium. The sequence continues at coordinate 26,602 of DATMGL010000020.1, read as the reverse complement.
AGATATGCCGAGATCAAGCAATTCGGGCATCAGCAGGGTGCGGTCCAGAATGCACCGGTGCAAATGCTCGATGTGACGGAAATCGTGACGCGCCGGCTGCGCGAAGTCGCACCGCCGTCATCCTTTGCCAATCTGCTGGGTGAAGCCGCGCCCTATGGCTCCATCGTGGGACGCGGCGATGTCCTGTCTATCGGGATATGGGAAGCGCCGCCGGCCGTGCTGTTCGGTTCCTATGTGGGCATGCCCGGGGTTGGCGCGGAAACGGTGGGCATTGGCGCCAATACCGCTTTGCCTGAGCAGTATGTCAATCAGGATGGCGCGATTAGCGTGCCTTTCGCCGGCTCGATTCAGGCCGCCGGGAGAACGCCGGAGGCGATCGCGGCAGAGATCCGCCGCCGGCTGACCGGCAAGGCGCATGATCCACAGGTGGTCGTGCGCATCGCGCGCAATGCGGCATCCGATGTGACGGTGGTAGGCGATGTGGCGGCCAGCGGCCGGATGCAACTGACCACCAAAGGCGAGCGCGTGCTGGATGCACTGGCCAATGCTGGCGGCGTCCGTCAGCCGGTCGGCAAGATGACTATCCAGATCACGCGGGGGGACATGGTTGCCGCAATGCCGCTGGCCGATGTCATCAAGAACCCGCGCGAGAATGTGCATCTGCGGGCGAGCGACATCGTCACGGCGCTGTTCCAGCCCTACAGCTTCACGGTACTCGGTGCGGCCGGGCGCAATGAGGAGATTCCGTTCGAGAGCACGGGCCTCAAGCTGTCGCAGGCGCTTGGCCGGATCGGCGGGATCAACGACCAGCGGGCCAATGCGCGCGGCGTCTTCATTTTCCGGTTCGAGGACCCGGCTGTGTTCAGCGCAAATGGCCGCACGCCGCCGCCGACCAGCGACAATGGCAAGGTGCCGGTCATATATCGCGTGGACCTGCGGGATCCCGCGACATTGTTCGCAGCCCAGTCCTTTCCGATCCGTGACGGCGATCTTGTCTATGTCTCCAACGCGCCCCTGGCGGATTTTCAGAAGTTCCTCCAGGCTGTGTCGCAGATCGTCTATCCGATCATCTCGGTTCAGCGAGTTCTCAATCCCTGATCCGCTTATATGACGCCATGACCATCGAGGCCGTCCCACCGCTTCTTCTGGATGTCAGCCGGCTGGTCTGGCGCGCTTGGGTCGGCCTGTTGCCGACGGGGATCGACCGCACGGTGCTGGCCTATGTGCGGCATTTCGGTCCAAGGGCGCGGGCAGTCCTCCAGCGCTCCGGCTTTACGCGGATCTTGTCGCGTGATGCGTCGACGCGCCTGTTCGACCTCTTGCTGGCCGGTGGGCCGGGTGTGCGCGCCGACCTGATCCGCCTTGCGCCGGCCTTGCTCGGGGCGCGCGAGCCGTTGCCGGTGGGCGCAATCTATCTCAATGTCGGCCACACCGGGCTGGACCGCCCCAGCCATGCCGCCTGGGTCCGACGCACCGGCGTGAAGGCCTGTTATTTCATTCATGATCTTATTCCCCTGACCCATCCCGAATATTGCCGGCCTGGCGAGCCGGAAAAACATGGGCGGCGGATCGACGCGCTGCTGGCGCTGGGGGGGGGGATCATCGGGAATAGCCGCGATACGCTCGATATGCTCGCCGCCTTTGCCGAGCAGGTGCACCGGCCGGCGCTTATGCCCACGCTGGTCTCGCCGCTTGGCATTCCGTCTCTTGAGGCGGGGCAAGGGCGCAAGGCTGCTGAACTGGAACTGACTGGTGCTTATTTTGTCATGCTCGGCACGCTGGAAGGGCGCAAGAACCACCTGCTCATCCTCAATATCTGGGCAGAGATGGCGCGACGGTTGGGCGCTGCCTGTCCTCGCCTCATCATCATCGGCCAGCGCGGCTGGGAGTGCGAGCAGGCGGTGGATATGCTGGAGCGCTGCGCAGCGATCAAGGGCCAGGTCACCGAATTGCCGCGCTGCGATGATGCCATGCTCGGCGCCTATATGCGTGGCGCGCGGGCGTTGCTCTTTCCGTCCTTCGTCGAGGGCTATGGCTTGCCGCTCGTTGAGGCGCTGGCCTGTGGAACGCCGGTGATCGCCAGCGATCTGGCGGTGTTCCAGGAACTGGCGGGCGATATTCCTGATTATCTCAGCCCGGTCGATGGCCTTGGCTGGATGAACGCCATCGAGAATTATGCGCGCGAGGACAGCGCTATGCGCGCGGCCCAGATCGGTCGGATGTCAGGCTGGACAGCGCCGACATGGGCGGATCATTTTGCGCGGGTCGACGCTTTTCTGGAAGAGCTCAGCCATAGGCCGGGATGAGCTTTGGCGCCCAGTGGCTCACTTCATCGCCGACCAGATGTTCGATCGCCGATCGCACCAGCATTTCGGTGGCGGAAGCGCTGGCAAGGCCGCCATAGATCAGGCAGCGATCGTAAAGGACCCGGCGGAAAGCGTCGAAGACGTTGGGATCGGGGGCTGGCGGGCGTGACCAGAAATCATCCAGCTTGCCCTGACTGGTCAGGCGCGGAATATTGTAGATCGCCTTTCCGAGCGCGATGCTCGGCACGCCGGCAGCCAGCGCCAGCGTGGCCGACGTGCTGTTGATGGTGACCATGCCGCGTGCGCCCTGGGTCAGGCCTGTCAGATCACCGCCCGCGACATGCAGGATGCGGGCAGCCATGCCGGCCCGCCGCGCGCGCGCGGCGATATGCCGGCGCCAGTTGATGAAGCCGGCATCGAGAGGATGCTCCTTGATGAGCAGGCGCACATCTTTGGGTGCGCAGCGGGCGAAGCTGTAGAGCACATAGTCGACCGCCTCGGCCATATCCTCGAAGGGGGAATGCTCGCGGATCTGATAGTCATTCGAGAGCTGCAGGGGGAAGATGAAATATGGTGCGTCCGACAGCTGCGCCAGCGTCTGTTCCGCGCGCGCCAGATCCCCCCGCTCATGCGCGAACTTCCACAACCAGCCAAGGCCTTCCGCCGCCAGCGTGCTTTGGCGGTGCGAGCGATAGTGAGGATAGAGCGGCATGCCTAGCGCCACATGGGAATAATAGCGGAAGGCATCGCGCGCGCGGCGCTTGAAGCTGGCCGTGATCGGCGGACGGGCCGGCAAGGGCGGGAGCCTGCGTGCCGTCTCGAGATACCATTGCGGATCCCGCGGTAATGACGAATTGCCGTTGACGCCGCGCGGCTCCAGCGTCAGCCAGTCGGGCCGGATATAGCCTTCCTCAAAGACGTGGATGTTGATGTTGCGCAGTTGCGCCATGCGGTGTGCGGCGATGTGCAGCGGCCGGCAGTCGCCGAACAGCATCAGATCGGTGATGGCGTTGTCGCTGAGATAACGATCGATGAACAACGTCCAGCGCTTGCGACTGCCCCGATAACAGGTGGCGTCGCCCGGCCAGTCCGCCTGGTCGCCACCATTCAGGTTGATGCGGAACACCCCGCATTCGAGCTGCTGCAAGCGCTCGGCCAGACGCCAGAAGAACTCGCCCGGCGGACCTTGCAAAAACAGGAAGTTGCGGTGAGGGATCGGCTGAAATTTCATCTTACGCCCAAAAGATGCGCCACAGTGCGCTTCGCCCGCCCCACCAGTCGCCGCAGCGGCACCAGTGCACTATTTTGGCGATGAATGCCAGAGAGCAAACGCATGACAAGGATTTCCGCCGTGGCCGGCAGGTTCGTCACCGGATCAAGATAGCGCGGATAGCGCAACAGCACGGCGGCGACGAGTTCATCCAGCGTCCGCGTGACACCGCGCCGGGGCGAGGCAAGGGCGAGATCCTGCGTCAGGCCCCAGCCGGCGAAGAAGGGCGTGCCATGCGTGGTCACGGCCTTGCCGTGCAGAAGTGCCTCAAAGCCGGCCAGCGAGGTGATGACATGCACCTCGTCCACCATGGCGATAAGTGCGCTGATCGGGCTCGCCGCATCGATACTATCGGCATATTGCAGCGCGGTTTGTGGCGGGATGGCGCCGCGACGATGGCCGGCCTCCACATCGGGATGCGGGCGGTAGATGATCCACGCGCGCGGCTCGCGCTCGCGCACGGTCTGCAACAATGCCAGGTTCGTCCGCACCGCCCCGCCGGCGCCGAACTGCACGGAGCGATCATCCTCCACCTGGCCGGTGACGAGAATATGCCGCCGTCCGCCGCCCGGACGTGGCAGTGCGGCGCCGCTCGCCACGCCATATTTGCTGATGCCGTCGCGCACGAGCCACTCGCGCAGCCGCCGGGCCCGGGCAAGATTGATCGCGGAGACATGCCCGGCCACGAGCATCGCCTCCAGCCGGCTGGGCCGTAGCGGATCATAATGGACCCCCAGATCGTCCACCACGATGGACAGCGGGGGCACGCAATCCGCGCCCAGCCCGGCGGAGCGGATGAAGCCATCCTCCACCTCGACGATCCGCCATGGGCCACGCTCCAGATGGTCCAGAAAGGTGGGCGACACCCGCGCTTTCCAGACGGCGATGGCGGCATCCGGCGGCAGCTTGTCCAGTTCGCCCATCCGCGCGGGCAGGAAGGGGATGGCATGGCCGCCCCATAGCAGCGGATCGACCGTATCCCGCTTCCAGTGCGCAAAGCCGAAGGCGGCGACGAGCGGACGGTTGGCCTCGATCAGATCGCGCCAGTCCATGAGTATTTCCAGCAGGGCGATCGGGCTGGTGGGCTGGCCGGTAAACGGATCATGATAGCGAATGCCGGTCAGCAGATGGCGCTGGACGAGAACGCGCAGCAGGGCGTCCATCTCGGGACTGCCCGGCGTGATTCCTGCCAGCATCGCAAATGGCCCCTCGCCATCGATCCGCAGCGCCTGGCCGGCGATGGCGGCGAGCAGTGCATGGGCATCGCCGGCGCGGACATGATGGCGGGCGGAATGATCGGCCCATGGATCGGTGGTGAGGCCCGGCCCGGCGGTATACTGCCAGAAAGCGCCGCCGACCCGATAGGTGCGGAAAGCGGCAATGAGCTGGGTGGCGGAGACGCGGTGGGCGGCCTCGGGCTCGCCGGGCCGCACCATGTCGGCCGGGGTGGCGCCGGGGAAAGGCGGGACGGCGAAAATCGCGCGTGCAATGTCGCTCATGGCCGGCGCACTTTCTCGATCCAGCCGGCCGGTGCCGCGGGCAGTGTGGCCAGCGAACCGGTCTGCATCGCGGTGATGGCCTGATTGATCCACGGTGCCAGCAGGCTCATGTCGGGATTATGGCGCGATGTCTCGCCCAGCAGCAGGCTCGCAGGCCCGCGCGAGGCGGAAAATAGCCGGTCGCCGCTGCCACCAGGGATGAAGCGGTCCTGCCCGCCTTCCAGCAGGATCACCGGGATATGGAGCGCTGCCAGCGCGGCGATATTGTCCCATCGATCGGGAATGAACGGGCGAGCGAGGGGCGGCGCGGCCTGTGCGATCCGGGCGAAGGCGCTCATCGCGATCACGCCGCTGACCTGCGTGTCTGCCGCCGCCGCCTGCAGCGCGACCGCGGCGCCGATGGAGTGACCGACCAGCCAGATCCGCGCATCGGGGCCGCCGCGTCGCCGCGCCTCGGCGATGAAGGCGGCGGCATCGCGCAGCATGCCAGCCTCGTCAGGCCTGCCCGGATTGTCCCCGAAGCCGCGATAGGAAGCGACCATCACGCCATGGTGCGCGCCCAGCAGATGTGCGGCGAAGTTGGCGGCTATTTCCGGGTTCCAGTTGCGGCCATGGAAGAAGAGGATGACCTGCCGGTCTTTCGCCGCGCCCGGCCAAAAATAGCCTGAGAGGGCGAGCCCGTCCGCCGTGCACACGGTGATTGGCTCGGGGGCGGGATGTTCGGTGGTGTCGAGAGCCACGGATGGCCGGTCTGGCGCATAAAGGAGGTGACGCGGCAGCGCGCAACCGCTCGGCGTTGCCAGCATCAGGGCGGTCATGAACAATGATACTCCATGTAGCGCCGACCTTATGGCTGGCGCGGGCTTTCCGGCCAGCGGCAAATCTCTGAATGGCGTGGTGCCCGGCCGGACTGCGCTCGTCTCACCAACGCTCATGGCGCTACCTTAGGCGGTGTCCCGCTCGCTTAATATCCCCTCGACAAGGGCTATGTCGCTCGGATTGTTCACTTCGACGATGGGATAGCCCGTTTCCGCCATCGTCAGCACATGAATGGGCACGCCCGCGACGAGGAAACGTAGTTGCTCAAGGCCTTCGATCTGCTCCAGCGTCGTCACCCCGGCCGCGACATAATCGTCGAGCGCAGCGCGGCGATAGGCGTAAAGGCCCAGATGAAGGAGGATGGGTGTCTCCTCATCCGGCATCACGCCATCGGGCAGATAGGGCAGGATGCGCTTGGAAAAATAGAGTGCCTCGCCGGCCGCGTTCAGCACCACGGTGGTGCCGCCGACGCGGCCTTGCGCGGCATCCTCGGCCAGATGGCGGAAGGTTGCCGGCGAGCAGCGCACCGCGATCGTCGCGACCTGCGCCTGCGGGTGGGCGCGCATATAGGCGATCAGCGCCTCCACGAACGCCGGCGGGGTGAGGAGTGCGTCGCCTTGCAGGTTGATGATCAGATCGGCTTGCGGCAGAGCGGCGAGGCAGGCTGCGACGCGCTCGGTGCCATTGGCGCAGCTTTCCGGCGTCATCAGGGCCGCGCCGCCAAACGCATTGACGAGGTCTGCAATCAATCGGTCATCGGTGGCGACGAAGACGCCGTCCGTTCCCTGCACGGCGCTGGCGGCCGCATGGCTCCATGCGATCAGCGGCCGCGCGACGCCGGCCCCGTCGCGGATCGCGGCCAGCGGTTTTCCGGGAAAGCGGCTGGAGGCGTGGCGCGCGGGAATGACGATGGCGGTGCGGGCTGCCGTCGCGACGGCATGGTGACGGGATGCGGCAATGTCCGGCATGATGTTGTTGATCGGCCTCGGTGAAACCCCGCCTATGCCACCAGATCGTGAATATGCGCAACTGCGACCGGCCGTGTCGGGTCATCCGTCTCCGTGACGAACAGCACGGTGATCTTGGTCTCGTTCATCAGTGCGAGCACATCCTCGACGGAGGAGCCCCTGGCCGCGGTGATTGGCGCGCGTGTCATCACATCGGCCGCCCGCGCGGTGAGCACCTGATCGAAGGCGCGGCGCAGGTCGCCATCGGTGATGATACCGACAAGGGCGCCGGCTTCATCCACGACCCCGGTCACGCCCTTGCCGCCCGATGTCATCTCGAACACCACGTCGCGCATCGGGGCATCCCAGCGCACCAGTGGCATCGGTTCCTCCAGATCGACGACGTCCTCGATCGGGGAGAGGCGCGAGCCGATGTCACCGCCCGGATGCCATTGCGCGATATCGGCGCGGGTGAGGCCGCGCTGCTGCATGACGGCAAGCGCAAGCGCATCGCCCAGTCCGAGCATCATCGTCGTCGACGTGGTGGGCGCGACGCGGACCGGGCAGGCTTCCGGCGCGTCGGGCAACTGGAGCACGATATCGGCCGCGCAGGCGAGGGGCGACTGGGGGCTGGAGACGATGGCGACCACGCCAACGCCGATCCGCTGCGCATAGTTGAGCAGCGGTCGCAATTCACGCGAGCGGCCACTGTTGGACAGCACAAGCAGCAGGTCGCCGGGCGCCACCATGCCCAGATCGCCATGCGCGGCCTCGCTGGCGTGCACGAAAAAGGAGATGGTGCCGGTGGCGGCCAGCGTTGCGGCGATCTTGCGGCCGACATGGCCGGATTTGCCGACGCCGGTGACGACGATGCGGTTCTCCACGGTCAATATGGCATTGACCGCCTTAACGAAGTTTTCATCGAGCTGCGTGGCGAGTTCGGCAAGACCGCTCGCTTCCTGAAGAATGACAGCCTGGCCAGCATGCAGAATGGCATCCGACGTGACAGAAGTCGACAAAAGAGGAGTCCGTGGAATAGTCGCCATCTAACCTTCAATCCCCTCTATTTTTGCTATGGGCTAATCATACGGGGCAACGGTATCAAGCGCTTTTTGAGCGAAAACGGTTCACCGCGACAGGGGCACGACTTGCCTGTTCTGGGCGTCGATAAGATGCTGTTGTGCCAAGGCTGTGGCCGGACGGATCCGTCTTGCCAGATCGGCGCGCGGTTTCCGGCGTTGATCCTTTGCCAGACCCTGCGCGCATGATGGATTCGGCTGGTGTGCGAACCGCGTTTGTGCCGCGCGGATATGAGAAGGGCGGCCCGTTGCCGGACCGCCCGTTTCTCTTGAGGCTGGTGGGTCGCTTTGGATCAGCGCGAGTAGAACTCGACCACCAGATTGGGCTCCATCTTCACCGGATAGGGCACTTCGTCCAGCGTCGGCACGCGGGTGTAGGTGACCTTCGCGGCGCCATCGGGCGCGATATAGTCGGGAATGTCGCGCTCGGGCAGGCTCTGCGCCTCGATGACCAGCGCCATTTCCTGCGCCTTCTTGCCCAGCGTGATCTCGTCACCCGGCTTCACGAGGCGGCTGGCGATGTTGCACTTCACGCCGTTCACATAGACGTGACCGTGCGATACGAGCTGACGCGAGGAGAAGACCGTCGGCGCGAACTTGGCGCGGTAGACGACGGCGTCGAGGCGGCGCTCGAGCAGGCCGATCAGGTTCTGGCCGGTGTCGCCCTTCATGCGCGAGGCGAGGAAGTAGTTCTTCTTGAACTGCTTCTCGGTCACGTCGCCATAATAGCCCTTGAGCTTCTGCTTGGCGCGCAGCTGGATGCCATAGTCGGACATCTTGCCCTTGCGGCGCTGACCGTGCTGGCCGGGGCCATATTCGCGCTTGTTGACCGGGCTCTTGGGGCGACCCCAGATATTCTCGCCCATGCGGCGATCGAGCTTATACTTGGCGCTTGTGCGCTTCGTCATGATATCATCCTTCCAATTGCTACAACGTATGCCGCTCTCCGGGAGGGAATGCGGCGGTCTTCCCGGTCATCGCCTGCGGTCCATTTCCAGGGGCAGGGCCACCACTTCACCGGGCTGTGGGGCCAATCACGAAGGCGCGCCTATGGCCAGCACCGGCGCGAAAGTCAAGGCTTCGGCTGCCGCGTCTAGAGGCTCTGGCGACCGAGGTCGCGGGTAGCAAGCGGCGGGACGGGAACTGGCGGCCGGGCCCGCGTGCCGTCGAAGAGGAAGAGCAGCAGGGGCGAGCGGCGGATGAGAAGCCAGACGCCGTAGGACAGGGCCAGCGTCAACGCCATCACCAGCAGCGCCTTGACGATGACCGGTATGGCGAGGGGCTTGGCGATCAGCACCAGCGCGGCGGTGATCGGCAGATGGAACAGGTAGATGACGAAGGACGCCCGCACCATTTCCTGCACGAGCGGGCGGGGCCGGTCGCTGATCTGCTTGATGGTGGCGACGAGCAATTGCGTCATGCTCACCGCTGCCAGCGTATCGAGAAAGCGACCATAGGGCGGCCAGAGATCGCCACGGACCATGATGTCGAGCGTCAGCGCCGCGATGGCGAACAGAGCCGTAGCGGGGGAGAAGCGATACAGCGCGGCCTTGAATGCCGGGGCGCGGGCGATCAGCGCCCCGATCAGGAAATAGGGCGCGAATTCGATGGTCTGGTCGATGCGCAAGATTTGCTGGATGAGATTGGTCGCCAGTCCTTTCATATAGAAAAGCTCGATGGCGGCCGCTTCCCAGAGGCCCAACAGCACCGCAGCGCCAAGGAGCGTCCAGAACAGGTGGCGCGCCAGCAGGGCGTCGATACGGGCAGGCATGCGTGCGCTGCTCAGGCGCGGGAACAGGTGGCACAGCAGCGCCGCTACCGTCGAGCAATAGAGCAGCACAATGAGGAACCACAGATGGCGCACCCAATAGCCGCCGGACGTCGCGCTCTCATGGCCCCATGAGCGTAACGCTGGCGCCCACTGAAAATTGGACAGCTCGCACAGTAGGTTGAGCAGCGGATTGAGCGTCAGGATCGCCGCGGTGAACGGCACGGCAAGGCGTGTGAAGCGCCCGCGCAGCCATGGTCCCGGCGCGCGCCGGCTGAGCAGCAGCGCCGCGAAATAACCGGCAATGATGAAGAAGGCCGGCATGCGGAAGGCATGGATTGCCTGCGCGAGCCAGGTGAGGGTCAGCGCGCCTTCGCCACTGTTCATGATCCAGCCCTGCCCGGCGCGATAGGCCATGGCGACATGATAGGGGATGCCGAGCAGCATCAGCAGGGCCCGGATCGCGTCCCAATGATGCTCGCGTTCGCCAGCGGCGCGAAGGGGGAGGAGGTTGGTTGTCATGAATGTTCAGCGCGTTGCGTTTGAAAGCGCGCCGGGCAAGTCAGTGTTCCGGGCTTTGCGATAGGCGGGGCGCGTGACCGGGCGGGCCGTTGGCGTTGCGAACGGCCGGCCGTCAGCGCCGCCGACCGGCGAGGGAGGATAGCACGCCACGCAGGGTGCGCACTTCCAGATGATTCCAGCCCGGCTTGGTGAGCAAGGTGCGCAGCGTCAACTTGGAGGCATGGACGCGGCTGGGCGGGAAGAAATAGCCGGTTTCTTCCAGCATCGCGTCGAGCTGGGCGATCATCCCCTCCAGTTCGGCCTGCGGTGCGGGCGGCAGCAGGTCAGTGCGTGGTGGCTGAACCAGTGTCTGCTGTTTCGACCATTCATATGCAGTGATGATGACGGCCTGCGCCAGATTGAGGGACGCGAACTCAGGATTGATCGGCACCGTCAGAATGGTGCGGGCAAGGGCGACATCGTCCGTATCCAGGCCGGATCGCTCGGGGCCGAAGACGAGGGCGGACAGGCCCTGCTCGGCATGGATGGCGCGGGCGGCCTCATCCGGCGCCATGACCGGCTTGGTGACACCGCGCTTGCGCACCGTCGTGGCGAAGACATGAGTGCAGTCGGCCACCGCCTCCGCCAGCGTGTCGAACAGTTCCGCCTCGGCCAGCAGGGCATCGGCGCCAGCCGCGGCCGGGCCGGCATCCGGATTGGGCCAGCCATCACGCGGGGCGACCAGCCGCAGCCGGGTCAACCCGAAATTGAGCATCGCCCGCGCCGTCTTGCCGATATTCTGGCCCAGCTGCGGGCGGACGAGGACGATGACGGGCTGGGGAGCGACCGCGCTGTTCATGGCATCTATATTCCTGTTGATCGGCACAGGGCCGCGCTGGCCCCCTCGGGCGCGCGCGTCAAGAGCGCGGTTTGCAAGGCGGATGGCAGGCGCGCGCTCTGGCGTGCGGTGCGACTTTCCGGAGCGCGGCTGAGGGTGTCTTCTGCGGCTGTGGCGTGGAACTGCTGCACGAGTGCCAGATGGGCGGCCTTTGATCCAGCCGCCTTATCGCATCACTCGCCGCCGACCTCGCGAACCGAACCGGCAAATTCCTCGAAGTCCTTGGCCTCGGTAAAGTCACGATAAACGCTGGCGAAACGGATATAGGCGACGCTGTCCAGCCCCTTCAGCCCTTCCATGGCGAGTTCGCCAATGCGCGTTGTGCGCACTTCGCTCTCGCCGCTGGTTTCAAGCTGGCGCTGGATGCCCGAGACGAGGCGCTCGATCCGCACCGGTTCGATGGCGCGCTTGCGGCAGGCAATCTGGATCGAACGGGCGAGCTTGTCGCGGTCGAACGGTTCGCTCGATCCGCCGGATTTCACCACGGCGATCTCGCGCAGCTGGATACGCTCGAACGTGGTGAAGCGCGCGGCGCAGCCTTCGCACTGGCGGCGGCGGCGGATGGCAGCGCCATCCTCCGTGGGGCGGCTGTCCTTGACCTGGCTGTCTTCATGTCCGCAATAAGGGCAACGCATGGCTAGCGGCGGATCCTGTTCCAGAAGGCGACGCCGGCGCCGGCAACAAGGCCGACCGGCAGCGTGACGACGGGTAGCAGAAGGCCCGCGACTGCGCCGATGGCAGCGCCGGTCAGCACCGGTTTGGTCGACGGATGCGCGAGCCCCTGCTTTGCCATGCCGGAGAGTTCGGCCTTGGCTTTTTCGGCAAGATCATTGGGGTCGCTCATCGCCCGGCTCCTGTTCAGTAGATCGGAAAGCGTGCAGTCAGATCGCGCACCTTCTCGCGGATATGCGCCTCGATCTGCCCGTCGCCGTCATCGCCATTGCGGCGCAGGCCGTCCACGACCTCGGCGACCCAATGGCCGATCTGGGTGAATTCAGCCTCGCGGAAACCGCGCGTGGTGCCCGCCGGCGTGCCGAGGCGGATGCCCGAGGTGACGAACGGGCTTGCCGTATCAAACGGGATCGAATTTTTGTTGCAGGTGATCGACGCGCGGTCGAGCGCCTTTTCGGCCGCCCGGCCGGTAGCGTTCTTGGGCCGCAGGTCGACGAGCATCAGGTGATTATCCGTGCCGCCCGAGACGATGGCGAGCCCGGCATCGGCCACCGCGGCGGCCAGCGCCCGCGCATTGGCGACGATCTGGTGCGCATAGGCCTTGAACTCCGGCTGGAGCGCCTCGGCAAAGGCCACGGCCTTGGCGGCGATGACATGGACCAGCGGGCCGCCCTGCATGCCGGGGAACACCGCCATGTTGATCTTCTTGGCGATCACCTCGTCATTGGTGAGGATGATGCCCGAGCGGGGGCCGCGCAGCGATTTGTGCGTGGTGGTGGTGACGACATGCGCATGCGGAAATGGCGAGGGGTGCGCGCCGCCCGCGACGAGGCCCGAGAAGTGCGACATATCGACGAGCAGATAGGCGCCGACCTCGTCCGCGATCCGGCGGAATGCTTCGAAATCCCAGATGCGCGAGTAAGCCGTGCCGCCCGCGATGATGAGCCGGGGTTTGTTGGCGCGGGCGATCTGCGCGATCGCGTCCATGTCGAGCTGCTGGTCTTCGGCGCGCACGCCATAGGGAATGGGCTTGAACCATTTGCCGGACATGTTGACCGGCGAGCCATGCGTCAGATGTCCGCCGGCGGAGAGGTCGAGGCCCATGAAGGCATCGCCCGGCTCCAGCAGCGCGAGGAATACCGCCTGATTCATCTGGCTGCCCGAATTGGGCTGCACATTGGCGAAGTCGCATCCGAACAGCGTCTTGGCGCGCTCGATGGCGAGCGTCTCGACCACATCGGCGAAGTCGCAGCCGCCATAATAGCGCTTGCCTGGATAACCCTCGGCATATTTGTTGGTGAGGACCGAACCGGTCGCCTCCAGCACCGCGCGGCTGACGATATTCTCGGATGCGATCAGCTCGATATTGTCGCGCTGGCGGCCCAGCTCGCCCTCGACCGCCCGGAAGATTTCGGGATCGGCATCGGCCAGTGATGTCTGGAAGAAGCCCGGCGCGCGGATGGCTGGCTCGTTCGCAGTATCGGCAGTGTCCGGGGTAGCAACAGCTGACGAGCTGGTCATGGCGAGAGCAGGTCCTTTCATGGTCAATCTGCCTTGGCGGGGGCGTCGCCAAAAGCTGGCGGATGGCTCAGCTTGCCGATCCGGCGGCTGTGGCGATCGCCGCCGAACGAGGTGGTGAGAAATGCGGTGAGGCAGGCCTTGGCCATATCGATGCCGGTCAGCCGGGCCCCCATGGCGATCACATTGGCGTCATTATGCTCGCGCGCCAACGTGGCCGAGAGTGGCTCGGAGACGAGCGCGCAGCGGCAGGCCGGGTTGCGATTCACCGCGATGGAGATGCCGATGCCCGAGCCGCACAGCACCACGCCATAATCGGCGCGGCCAGTGGCGACGTCGTCAGCCAGCTTGTAGCCATAATCAGGATAGTCGACGCTTTCGCTGCCGTCCGCGCCCAGGTCGGTCACGGTGTGACCCTGTTCGCGCAGCCAGTCGGTGAGCGATGTCTTGAGCGCCACGGCGGCGTGGTCTGAGGCGATAGCGATGCGCATGGGTCGTCCCGCAATGTCCCGGTTGCGGCGCTGCGTTGGGTGACGAGTCGCCGTTGCCGCGCTATGTAGTGTTGCAATCCGCAGAATGCCACCGCCGATTGCGCCGGCGCGCCAATCGCGTTACCGCATGGGCCATGCTCGCAATGACCCTCTCCATCCTCATGCTGGCCGGCATCGCGCTGGGCGTGGGCGGCCTCTACCTGATCGTTCGCCGGAATGATTATAAGCGCGGCTGGCTGATGATTCTTGCCGCGGTGGTGCTGTTCACCAATGTCGCGATCATGAGCCTGCCGATGCCGGTGCCGGCGGGGTAGATCGTCCGGTTCGCGTCGGGCCCGATCGAGGGGGCGCCCGGGCCGGGCGCCGTGGTGTCCCTACGGTCCGGTTCGATCCCGACAGCGTCACAATCCCCGGATCAGCCGCACTGGCAGGCCGATCCATGGCGGATCGCTCACCACTTGCTGGCGCGAACGGATGCCGAGCGGCAGGAGGTGCAGCATCGCGCCGTCGCGGCCAATCATGCGGCCGAACAGGAAGCGGCCGGCGGGGCGGGGAACGAGAATGTCGCGGTTGAGCCCTTCCGTGAAGCGCTCGGGTGGGAGCGGTTCGCACCACAATTCGTCGCCCGCGCGATAATCACCGAGCGATGCGGTCATGCGAATACCGAGCGCGCCCTTGGGGACAGGCGGCGACACCAGTGTCAGCGGCCGGCTCGGCGCGCCGGCACCATCCGGGCCGACCAGCGCGGCCACGGGCACAGTGGCGCTTTCCGGCAGGTCCACAAGATCGCTTGCATGAACGCCCAGCGCGGTGGCGATGCGGTTGAGCCATTTCACCGATACGGTTCTTGTGCCGGTTTCCAGCCGGCCGATCGTCTGTGCGGTCGTCGGCGGCTCGCAGCGTGCGGCGACATCTTCCAGCGTGAGGCCCCGCGCTTTCCGCACCTCCCTGATCCGCGTAATCATGCCTGTTTCCCCAATGTAACCTTATCGGTTATCGCTGTCCTACATTCCTATCCCCGTGGCAATGGCCTGCCGGTCAATTTGCGGGAGTTGGGCATGATGAAGCAGGTGGCGGCGGGGCGGGCAGGAAAAAGCAGCAGCAGGGCGATGGCGGGGCTGGTCGCCCGGCAGATTGAAGGGCCGGACGGGAAACCCTGCACAGTGATGATCAATCTGGGCGAATCGCCGGCAAGCTGGCTTCACGCCCGCAAATTGCTCAGCCGCCGCCAATATGATGCGGCAGAAGCCATCCGGCGTGATTGGGAGCAGGCGGCGATGGGCGCGCGCGTCACCATGAACTGGGATGTCGCGGCCGCGCCTTCCGCTGGCCGGCGGGCGGGGCCGGCGAGGGCGGATCGTTCGCTGCGGCAGATGGCGGCGGGCGAGCGGCTGCATGATGCGCTCGCTGCCGCAGGGCCGGGGCTTTGCGACATTTTATGGCGTGTTGCCTGCGCTTGCGAAAGTCTGGCGGCGGCCGAGCAATCGCTGGGCTGGCCGACGCGGGCGGGCAAGCTGGTGCTCGGCTTCGCGCTGGACCGCGTGGCCGATTATTACCGGATACGCTAGCGGGAACGGCGGCGCTTGCCGCCCATGCGGCGCATCGATCGCGTTCGCCCCCTTGCGGCCCGTGCGCGGCGGGGCTAGGGCCAGCGACATCCGATCATTGCGCAGTTTGAAAGAGGTCCGGCCCTATGAAAGCCCGTGTATTCGTCACCTTGAAACCCGGCGTGCTCGATCCGCAGGGCAAGGCGATCCAGCATGCGCTGGCCGGCCTGGGCTTTGGCGGCGTCAACGACGTGCGCGCAGGGAAATTCATCGAGCTGGACCTTGCCGATGGCACCAGCCAGGCCGATATCGACGCCATGTGCCGGCAGTTGCTCGCCAATACGGTGGTCGAGAATTACCGGATCGAGACGGTCGGTTGATCGTAAAGGAGTGTTCGCGATGAAAAGCGCCGTCATCGTTTTCCCCGGGTCCAATTGCGATCGCGATCTCGCCACGGCTTTCGAGGCGGTGAGCGGGAGCAAGCCGGAGATGGTCTGGCACCGCGAGACCGAACTGCCCGAGGGGCTGGATCTCATCGGCGTGCCCGGTGGCTTTTCCTATGGCGATTATCTGCGCTCGGGTGCCATGGCGGCCCGCTCGCCGGTGATGCAGGCCGTGGCGCAGGCGGCGGCACGCGGCACCTTCGTGCTCGGCGTGTGCAATGGCTTTCAGGTGCTGACCGAGTCGGGCCTGCTGCCCGGCGCGCTGATGCGCAATGCCGGCACGCATTTCGTCTGCCGCGATGTCGCGCTTACCGTGGAGAACAGCCAGAGCGCCTTCACCAGCCACTATGAGGCGGGCGAACGGATCACGGTTCCCGTCGCCCATCATGACGGCAATTATTTTGCCGATGCCGAGACGCTGGACCGGCTCGAAGGGCAGGGGCGCGTGGCATTTCGCTATGGCGAGGCAGTCAACGGATCGGCGCGCAATATCGCGGGTATCCTCAACGATGCGGGCAATGTGCTTGGCATGATGCCGCACCCCGAACGGGTGATCGAAAAGGCCCATGGCGGCACGGATGGCCGCCGTCTGTTTGAAGGGCTGGTCGAGGGGTTGATGGCGCGCGTCTGAGACGGGCCGCCTTCATCATCCTGAAAATATATCGGAAATAATCGCCGGCCGGGGCAGCAGATTTGACTCGACGGGTCGAGCCCATAAAGATGCGCCGGCCGATGAGAGGGAGCCGTTGAGATGGAGCAGGCCAACAGCCTCCTCGGGACGCCGTTGGTGGAGATTGCCGGCAGCGGCATCACTCTTGGCGCCATCATCACGGCTATTTTCATCTTCATGGCTGCGCTGGTTACGGCCTGGCTGGTGCGCCGGCTGGTGCGACGCGCGCAGACCCGGCTGGGAGCAGAGCGGGCGCCGGCCATTTATATCGGCGGGCAGGTGCTGCGTTACCTCGTCGTGTTCGTCGGCCTCGCCGTGGCGATTTCCGCGCTCGGGGTCGATCTCTCCGCTCTCTCGCTTTTTGCCGGTGCCCTCGGCGTCGGTATCGGCCTTGGCTTGCAGGATGTGGTGCGCAACTTCGTGTGCGGCGTCGTCCTGCTGTTCGACCGCACGGTCGAGGTCGGGGATTATGTCGAGCTGGACACGGGCACGCAGGGTCTGGTGTCCGGCATTGGCCCGCGCGCCATGACGCTGCGCACCAACGACAATGTTCACATCCTTGTGCCCAATATGGCCGTCATGAACGGCCAGTTGATCAACTGGACGCGCAACCGGACGACCCGGCGCGTGCGCATTCCCTTCCGTGTCCCGCTCGGCACCGACAAGGAGCAGGTGCGCGCGGCCGTGCTGGCTGCGGCGCGCACGGTGCCGTTCACCTTGCCGGAGGATGATGTGTATCGCACGCAGGTCTGGCTTGTCGGCTTTGGCGAGTCGGGGCTGGATTTCGACCTGGCGGTCTGGCCGAGCCTGGAGGCTGTGAAACGCCCCGGTGCGATGAAGGCCGCCTATTATTGGGCGATCGACGATGCATTACGGGCGCAGGGCATCCAGATTCCGGTGCCTCGCCGGGATGTGCAGATGCGCGGTGCGTCCGAGCAAGCCGCAGCCGAGAGCGGCGGCAGCATCGGTCACTGACAAGATCGTCGTAAGATCGACAGCGCGGGCCGTTGCGCCGGCTGGCGGCGCGGCGATTGCAGAGATTGAGCGGAAGCAGCCTCCAGGGGCTTTGAGCAATGGCCGCAGTCAGTGAAAAAGCCGCGGAGGTGGCGGGCGGGCCGGGCCGAATTTGAGGTTGGCGGGGCGTAAGGCCGGTCAGGCGGCAACGATGGGCGGCGGGGATGGTTGCTCGGGCGCAATCATTGGCGCGTGCCAAAGCGCTACAATGTGGCTTGCGATGACCCGAGCACAAGCCATGAACGACTTTCCAACCCTGATGCATGGCGAGCTGCTGTTTCTACGCTGTGTGCGCGCTAATCGCGCCGCACAGAGCGTCTTCCGGCAGCGTCTGCGGCACTGTGGGTGTATCGAGAGCATGAGGCGGGCTTCCGACGGACTGGCCGGGCTGGAGGGGCTTGACCGACATGTGCAACCGGCAGGGCTTCCATGAGTGAAGATCATGATCACAAGCCGATCGTCATTGCCTCGGAGCGGGCGCGTGAGGCGGATGAAGGCACGCGCAGCGACGGGTTGCTGGGCATGTTGCTCATCGGGGTTGGCCTCGCGATCGTCGGCATCGTCATCGTCACGATTATCATGCTGTAGAGGACCGCGCGGTTATCAAGGATGTGCCCGTTTCTTTGACATGGCCGGGCTTTGCCTGTCCGATATGGTTGATGGGGATCGGCGAGAGCGGAGGCTGGTGGGCTCATGGCAACCGCACGCTGCCGTGACGCGACGTTGGCGCTGGTCGATTATGGCATGATCATGGGTGAGGGCGCTGATCTGGTCGGCGCGGCCGTCGCTTATTTGCTGGAAATCGGCCGCCATTGATTGCCGTCCGGCATTTTTTCCGGGGCGCATTGTATCGACGAATGCTCGATGGATTAGTCTGGCTGGTTCAGGTGCGGATAGGTCGATCGTCCGTCCGATCGGCCTCTCTCTCGTGGGAGGAAAGAAGGGCTGTGACGCTGGTAGAGGCGAAACGGGTCGGTTCCGGTGAATCGGCGGGCCGCTGCGGCTCGGGATGTCCGTATCGTCAGGCATGACCGATGGCGTCCTGACAGCAAAACGGGCGGCTCAGGCCGCCCGTTCAACTTGCTGTTTTATACTGTAAAATCTTTGGTCGGGACGAGAGGATTCGAACCTCCGACCCCCACACCCCCAGTGTGATGCGCTACCAGGCTGCGCTACGTCCCGACCGGAGGGCGCCTCCTAGGCGTATCGCGCGCGAGTTGCAAGATGCCGTGTTCATGTGATCGTGCAGTTGTTGGGCCCGCCGGCATTTTGCCGCGTGCATGAGGGGCGATCCGGTCTCGCTGCGCCCTGTCTGATCCATGGCGGCAGCCCCGATGCCAGTTGCCTGACCCCGGACGATATGCTAGCCG
Source organism: Sphingobium sp. (assembly GCA_035555575.1). Lineage (GTDB taxonomy): Bacteria > Pseudomonadota > Alphaproteobacteria > Sphingomonadales > Sphingomonadaceae > Sphingobium. The sequence goes on along the minus strand of DATMGL010000020.1, from coordinate 7,790 downwards.
CGCGGCCTTGAGTTCCATGGGCGAATAGGGCTTGTCGGCACCTATTTGTTCCTTCCCTTTCCCGGCTTTTGCTGCTCAAGGACCGCAATGTTCACAAATCTCGCACTCGCCCAGGCGGCTCCTGCCGGTTCATCCGGTGCTTCCATGGTCATGCAGTTCCTGCCGTTGCTGCTGATTTTCGCCGTTTTCTATTTTCTGCTGATTCGGCCCCAGCAGCAGGCGGCGAAGCGTCACCGCGCCAAGATCGACGCCGTCAAGAAGGGCGATCAGGTGGTCACCGGCGGTGGGCTGGTCGGCAAGGTCGTGCGCGTCGAGGACAATTATGTCGATGTCGAACTGGCGCAGGGCGTCAAGGTCAAGGCGGTCAAGGGCACGCTCAGCGATGTCATTGATCCGATGACCGCCAAGCCAGCGAACGACTGAGCGGCCGATGCTCGACTTTCCCCGCTGGAAGATCTGGGCGATCATCCTGACATTGCTGGTCGGTTGCTTCTATGCAGTCCCCAGTTTTCTTCCGGAGCGCGTGACGGCGCAGTTGCCCCGGTTCATGCAGGCCAGGGTCAATCTTGGCCTCGATCTGGCGGGTGGCAGCTATCTGCTGCTCGAAGCGAATACCGAAGATGTCGCCAAGCAGCGCATCGCCATCATGGAAGAGCAGATCCGTACGGAACTGCGCCGTGGTGATACGCGGATCGCGATCGGCGACATGTCGACGCGGGAACATCAGCTCAGCTTCATGGTGCGCGATGCGGCGCAGGTCGATGCCGCCGTGGAGCGCATCCGCCCGCTGACGCAGGGCGCCGGCATGACCGGCCAGCGCGATTTCACCGTGGAAGTGCGCGACGGCAAGACGATCGTCGTGACGCCGACCGAGGCGGGCCTCAAGAGCGCCGTCGAAAGCGCGATGCAGGTCGCGACCGAGGTGATCCGCAAGCGCATTGACGAGATGGGCACGCGCGAGCCGACCGTCATCCGCGAAGGCGCCAACCGCATCGTCGTGCAGGTGCCCGGCCTGCAGGACCCGAGCGCGCTCAAGACGCTGCTGGGGCAGACCGCCAAGCTTGAGTTCAAGCTGGTCGACATGACCGCCAATCCGGCTGACCTCGCGCGCGGTGTCGCGCCGATCGGCAGCGAGATCGTGCCCAATACCGATAATTCAGCCGATGGGGCGTTCCTTGCCGTCAAGCGGCAGGTCATGGTCTCCGGTGACGAACTGATCGACGCGCAGCAAAGCTATGACCATCAAACCAATGCGCCGGTGGTCAGCATCCGCTTCAACGGTTCCGGGGCGAATAAGTTTGCGCGCATCACGCAGCAGAATGTGAACAAGCGCTTTGCCATGATCCTTGATGGCAAGGTGCTCTCGGCGCCCAATATCAATGAGCCGATATTGGGCGGCTCGGCCCAGATCAGCGGCAATTTCACGGTGGAGAGCGCCAACCAGCTCGCCATCGCGCTGCGCTCGGGCAAGCTCCCCGTGTCGCTCAAGGTGGTGCAGGAATCGACCGTCAGTCCGGAACTGGGCGCGGACTCGATCAAGGCCGGCATCACCGCCTCGATCATCGCTGTGGTCGCGGTCGCGCTGTTCATGTTCGTGACTTATGGCCGCTGGGGCTTCTATGCGAACCTTGCCGTCACGATCAACGTGCTCGTCATCCTCGGGGTGATGGGGCTGCTCAACGCGACATTGACCTTGCCCGGTATTGCCGGCTTCGTGCTGACCATCGGCACGGCGGTGGACGCCAACGTGCTGATCTATGAGCGCATCCGTGAGGAGCGTCATCGCGGGCGGAGCGTCATCCAGTCCATCGAATATGGCTATAAGGAAGCGCGTCGGACCATCTTCGAGGCGAACGTGACCCACGCCATCGCGGGCGTGATCATGCTCGTTCTCGGCTCGGGGCCGATCAAGGGCTTCGCGATCGTGCTGCTGATCGGCATCGCGACCAGCGTGTTCACGGCGGTGACGTTCACGCGCATGCTCGCGGTCCAGTGGCTGCGTCGTAACAAGCCGACCGAGGTCCATATGGGGCCGGTGCGCATCGTGCCGGACGATACCAATATCGGCTTCGTCCGCATCCGCCATATCTGCTTCGTCGCGACGGCCTTGCTGACCTTGGCCGCTGTTGCCGTGACAGCCACGCGCGGGCTCAATCTGGGCGTGGATTTCGTCGGCGGCGTGTCCATTGAGGAGCGTTTCGTCTCCCCGCCGCCGATCGACGAAGTGCGCTCGACGGTGAATGCTCTGGGCCTCGGTGATGCCGGGCTGCAGCAGCTGGCGGACAAGAATGTCGTCTCGATCCGTCTGCCCTTGCCGGATTCGGCGGACGAGGGCGCGACGGACGCGGTGGTGGAGAAGGTGAAGACCGCGCTGGCGGAGAAATTCCCAGGCGCGACGTTCAGCAACTATTCGACCGTGTCCGGCAAGGTTTCCGGCGAGCTGATTCACAATGGCATCTTGGCCGTTGTGCTGGCGATCGTGGGCATCGCGATCTTCTCATGGTTCCGCTATGAGTGGCAGTTCGGTATTTCGACTGCGGTGGCCATCGTCCACGACGTGTTGATGACGGTCGGCTTCTTCGCCTTCACGCAGATGGTGTTCGATCTCAATATCGTCGCGGCCGTGCTCACGATCGTCGGCTACTCCATCAACGACAAGATGGTGATCGACGACCGTATCCGTGAGAACATGCGCAAATATCGCAAGATGGACATGAAGTCGCTCATCGACCTCTCCGTCAACGAGACATTGCCGCGCACGATCATGACCTCGGTGACGATCATGCTGGCCCTGGGCGCCCTGCTGCTCTTTGGCGGGCATGTGCTGCGTGGCTTTACCGCCGCCATGATGCTCGGCGTTGTCGTGGGCACCTATTCCTCGGTCTATGTCTCTTCGTCGCTGCTCATCACGCTGGGGCTCAAGCCACATCCGGCCGAGCGCAAGGGTGAGAAGGGCATCACGGCCAACGCCGAGCGGGTGGGCCCGCGCGGCGAAGGCTGAGGCGGGCGGAGCCGCGGAAGGAGCGCGCATGGAACTGCGGCGGGAAGACATGGCCGGCGGCCCGGTCATCACCGGCTTCTCGGGGCGCGGCTTCAAGGTCGGCGAGCACGTCTATGCGGCGGGCTTGCTGATCGACCCTGCTGGCGTGACCGAATGGAATGCGCCCGCGCAGGTGGCATTGCTGGAGCCGGCGATGCTCGGCAGCCTGCTGGACATCGACCCTGCCCCCGAGTTCCTGCTGCTCGGCACAGGACCAGGGCTCGTCCAGCCGCCGCGCGCCTTCGTGCAGGCGCTGGAAGCGCGCGGCATCGGGGTGGAGGCGATGGACAGCCGCGCCGCCGCCCGCGCCTGGAGCGTCCTGCGACTGGAAGACCGGCAGATCGTGGGCGCGCTGCTGCCGCTGTGAGCCGGGCCGTGATTGTGCCGTCGCGGAGCGGCGCGTGGTGTCAGGCTCGATGCTCGGGAGCGCCATATGCAGTCATGCAGCGGCTGGTGATTGCAACGCGCTGGAGATGACGAGGCGCGATGTTGATGGCCGGCGTGCGGTGCTCGGCTGAGGCAAAGCGCGGTGCCTTGACCGGCCAGATGAACATGCGTGGTTACGTTGTTTTACCGCGCCTTCCTATCCTCGCTCGGGCTGCGGCCGATCATCCGCCGATAGACACGGGAAAAATAGGCCGGGTCCTCGAAGCCCAATTCACCGGCCACCTCGCTACAGCTTGCGCTGGTGAAGCGGAGCAGGCGGCGGGCTTCCAGCAGCAGGCGACGATTGATGATGTGTAGCGGCGACATCCCGAACGCCGCCTCCGTCTGGCGCGAGAGCGTGCGCACCGTGCAGCCAAGCTGCGCCGCGTAGAACGCGAGCGGGCGGCGCTCGCGGTAGCTGGTTTCGACCAGCGCCTGAAAACGCTGGGGAATGGTGCCACGCATCGCATTGCGCGCGAGGCCCGGCTGGATGGCAAGGCGCAGCCACGCTTCCGCTAATGTGCGGTGCAGGCGGTGAGCGTCCGGATCGAAGCGGTCCTGCTCGGCGATCAGCAACTGCCGGCCGACCTGAAGCAGCCCGCGGGTGAGTGCGTTGGCGGGCCGGTGTGTTGCGGCGGTGCGCATCTGCACCCGCAGTGCATCCTGCCGGGCGAGGCTGTCGAGAAAGTCCTGCGAGGCGGTGACGACAAAACCGACGACAGCGGGCGAGAAGCGGAAGCCGTGGACGAGGCCGCTGGGCACGCTGACGAGCAGGGGCCCCGCCAGCCGACGCTGCACATCGCCCAGTCGCACATCGACGGCGCCGCGCGCCACGAACAGCATTTGCGAAAGCGCTGGGTGGAGATGCGGCGCGATTTCCCAATCATGCCGCCGGCTACGAATGGCGATGGTTTCGCAATGGAAGAATTCTTCCAGCAAGGCGCCTTGCTGATCGCCATAAAGCGCATAGTGGGGAACCGGGGGCTGCATGTCCCGATCATACCATTATCTGTCCGAACCGTCCCTTCATTTTGCGGCCGGGGAGACGGAGATTATGGGCATGATCGGAGAGGCGACATGACCCGTATTTGCATTATCGGAGCCGGCCCGGCCGGCTTGCTGCTCGGCCATTTGCTGCGAGCCGAGGGGATTGACTGCATCGTGCTGGAGCGGCGTGCGCCCGACTATGTGCTGGGCCGCATCCGCGCGGGCGTTCTGGAACAGGGCACGGTCGCGCTCATGGAACGACTCGGGCTGGATGCCCGGCTGAAGGCCGAGGGGCTGGTGCATGACGGCTTCAACCTGGCCGATGGCGAGCGGTTGATCCGCATCGACATGGCCGAGCTGATCGGTGCCCATGTCGTCGTCTATGGCCAGACCGAGCTGACGCGCGACCTCATGGACGCCAGTGCGGAGCGCGGGCTGGAGGTGGTCTATGAGGCGCAGGACGTGGCGCTGCACGACATTGAAAGTGACGCGCCCTTCGTCACCTATGTGAAGGACGGCGCGCAGCAGCGTGTCGATGCGCGCATCATCGTGGGGTGTGACGGGTTTCACGGGCCGAGCCGGCAGGCTATTCCGGCGCATGTCGCGCGCGATTATGGGCGGGAATATCCGTTCGGGTGGCTTGGCATTCTTGCGGACGTGCCGCCTTGCAATCATGAACTGATCTACGCCAACCACGCGCGTGGCTTTGCGCTCGCTTCGCAGCGCAGCGCCACGCGCAGCCGCTATTATCTGGATGTGCCGCTGACCGAGAAACTCGAGGACTGGAGCGATGACCGCATCTGGGACGAACTGGCGCTGCGTCTCGGCCCGCAAGTCGCGCCGCACATCACGCGGGGCCCGGCGATCGAAAAATCCATCGCCCCGCTGCGCTCCCATGTTTTTACGCCGATGCGGCATGGCAGCCTGCTGCTTTGTGGCGACTCCGCCCATATCGTGCCGCCGACCGGCGCCAAGGGGCTGAATCTTGCCGCCAGCGACGTCTATTATGCGGCGCAGGCGCTGACCGGATTTTGCCGGCGGGGCGATGCGGAGGCTATCGCAGCCTATTCGGACCGGGCCCTGAAGCGCGTCTGGAAGGCGGAGCGATTCAGCTGGTCGCTCACCCGGCTGATGCACCGTTTTCCCGAGGATGGCCCCTTCGAGCGGGCGATGCAGGTTGCCGAGCTGGACTATATCGCCTCCAGCCGTGCCGCACAGACCAGCATTGCGGAGAATTATGTGGGGCTGCCGCTCTAGCGGCAGGCGCTCCCATTTACCCGCCATGGCGGATGGGCTAGTTTCGCCGCTGGCTCGATCACGGAGGAGGGGATGAGAGACGCGATCCTGGCATTGGGGTGTGTCATCCTGGCGGCGTTCGCTGTCGGCCCTGCTGCATTGGCTCAGGCGAAACCGGAACGCGCCCGGGCGGAAACGGCATCAAGCCAGATCGATACCCCCCAGAAAGCCAGAAAGCTGTGTCGCCGCGACAAGTTGACTGGCACGCGAGTTGCCAAGGTGCGCTGTGCGACGCAAGCCGAGTGGGAGGCGTTTGACGCCGCCAGCGCGGCGGAGGCGGTCCGCTTTCAGGACAAGGTGATGCAGCAGTCCAAGATCGACAGCAGGGATTAACCACGCACCGCCACGCGCCGGTCCGGCTCGGTGAGGCCGATGGTGGAAAGCGACCTTACCAATCTGGAGCGGCGCGCGCGGACGAAAATGCCCGTGATAGCTGGTGCCGTTTGCCGTGTGAGGCCGATGGGCACGCGCGTTGTTTTGCGCGGTTCGAGCATTGGCGTGCGGGCGATGGGGGGATTGGCGGTTGATCCTGTCCCGAAACTGTCACATGGGCCAAGGGCATTTCATTGCCCCGGGGGACTCAACCGATCCGACAGATTGCCGCCTTGCCTTATCGCACCGAAGGCGACGCGCTCGACGCGCCGGTCAAGGTGATGCTCATCACCTCGCGCGAGACGAAGCGCTGGGTGATTCCCAAGGGCAATGTGCCCTCTGGCGCGGTGCGGCATCGCGCGGCGGCGAACGAGGCGGAGGAAGAGGCCGGCGTACTGGGTGTCGTCTGCCCGACGCCGCTCGGCTCCTATCGCTATCGCAAGCGGCGGCGCAATGGCGCCTCGCTGATGGTCGATGTGGAGGTGTTCCCGCTGGCGGTGAGCCGCGAGCTGCCGGACTGGAAAGAGCGCAGTGAGCGGGAGCGGCGCTGGTTCAGCCTCGCCGAAGCGGCCGAGGCGGTGGAGGAGAGCGATCTGCGCGATCTCATCCGCTCCTTCGTGGCGTCGGAAATAGCGGCCGCCGTCCAGCGCGCGACAATCTTCGAGACGATGGCCCAGAAATCAGGGATAAACAGCATGTTCGGTTGGTTTCAGCGGCTTCTGCCCAAGCAGGGCAATTTCTTCGAGCTGTTCGAGGCGCATATCCGCACGGTCGTGGCCGGCGCCGATGCGCTGGGGCGGCTGCTGCATGACGGCAGCCACCGCGAGGATCATGTCCGCGAGATTATCGAGCGTGAGCATGACGCCGACGAGATCAACCGCGAAGTGCTGCGCGTTGTCCGCCAGACTTTCCTGACCCCGTTCGACCGCACCGCGATTACCAGCCTCATCGGCTCGATGGATGATGCGATCGACGATATGCAGGCCGCCGCGCAGGCGATCGACCTGTATGAAATGTCCAGCTTCGAGCCGGAAATGCTCGATATCGTGGCGATCATCGTCGATGGCACACGGGTGCTGGCGGAGGCTATTCCCCTGCTGCGCAACGTCTCCGAAAACGCCAAGCGCCTGCACGAGTTGACCGAGCGGCTGGTGCGGATGGAGGGCCATGCCGATAATATCCACTCGGCCGGGCTCAAGGCGGCCTACCGGAAATACGGGCCGACCGATCCCATGGCTTTTGCGGTGCGCCGCGAGGTTTTCAACCATCTCGAGCGCATTGTCGACGCGCTGGAAGATGTTGCGAACGAGATCGACAGCATCGTAATCGATCACAGCTGAGCAGCCCGCCATGCATGAGCTAGCCCTGCCGCTGCTGATCGCGCTTATCGTTGTTGCGCTTGCCTTCGATTTTCTGAACGGCGTGCATGATGCCGCCAATTCGATTGCCACCGTGGTCGCCACCCGGCTGCTCGGGCCGGTCGCCGCTGTCGGTTTTGCCGCCTTTTTCAACTTTGCTGCCTATTTCCTCACGCTCGCCATCCCCAGCCTGCACAAGGTGGCCGAGACGGTGGGCGCCGGGCTGATCAACAAGGAACTGGTGACGCCGGCCGTCATCTTCGGTGCGCTGATCGGGGCGATGTTCTGGAATATTGTCACCTGGTTCAAGG